>CAWFNW010000003.1:590000-665461 GCA_963817405.1 uncultured Actinomycetes bacterium | reverse complement strand
CCCGCTGGCGCTGTCCATCGCCGAAGCCTGCCCGCTCGCAGGTGAGCGCGCCCACATCCACATCACCCGCCATCTGGCCCTGGAGGGCTCGCGGCTCACCGAATTGGCCCAGCAGGCCGGCATGAGCAAGCAGGCGATGGGCGACCTGGTGGACCAGTGCGAAGCCTGGGGCCTGGTGGCGCGCGCGCCCGACGAGCAGGACGGCCGGGCGCGGCGCATCCGCTTCACACCATCGGGGCTGGCCTGGCTGCAGGCTTTCCGCGAAGCAGTGGCCCAGGCCGAAGCCGAGTTTCGCGCAGAGGTGGGTCCCGAGGTCGCCACCGTGGTCATGATCGGCCTGGAGGCTTATGCTGGCCCCGGCGCCTGAACCGCGACGGCAGCCTAGAATTTCAGCGCAGGCGCCGGGGCAGTCAGCCGGACATCAGGAGACAAGTCAATGCGGATTTTGATCGCGGAAGACGACCAGGTGCTGGCCGACGGCCTGCTGCGCACGCTGCGGGCTTCGGGCGCCGCGGTGGACCATGTGGCCAGCGGCAGCGAGGCCGACGCCGCCCTGCTCACCGAACACCGAATTCGACCTGTTGATCCTGGACCTGGGCCTGCCGCGCATGCACGGGCTGGAAGTGCTGCGCAAGCTGCGCGGCCGCGGCTCGGCCCTGCCGGTTCTGATTCTCACCGCCGCCGACGCGGTGGAGGAGCGGGTCAAGGGGCTTGACCTGGGCGCCGACGACTACATGGCCAAGCCGTTCAGCCTGCAGGAGCTCGAGGCCCGGGTGCGCGCGCTGACCCGGCGCGGCATGGGCGGCGCCAGCAGCACGATCAAGCACGGGCCGCTGGTGTACGACCAGGCCGGGCGGGTGGCCACCATCGACGGCAAGATGGTCGAGCTGTCGGCGCGCGAGCTGGGACTGCTCGAAGTGCTGTTGCAGCGCGCCGGCCGCCTGGTGAGCAAGGACCAGTTGGTCGAGCGCCTGTGCGAGTGGGGCGAAGAAGTGAGCACCAATGCGATCGAGGTTTACATCCACCGCCTGCGCAAGAAGATCGAGAAGGGCCCGATCCGCATCGCCACCGTGCGCGGCCTGGGCTACTGCCTCGAGAAGATCAAGGCCTGAAGGCATGGCTTCGATCGGCCGCGTTCGGGACCCTGCCTTGAAGATCTTCCAGCGCGAGCAACGTTCCCTGTTCGGCGAGATCCTGGACTGGATGCTCACGCCGCTGCTGCTGCTGTGGCCGGTCAGCCTGGCGCTGACCTGGGTGGTGGCGCAGAGCATCGCCGGCAAGCCGTTCGACCGGGCGCTCGAGTACAACGTCCAGACCCTGGCGCAACTGGTGACAGTGCAGGGACAGCGGGTGGTGTTCAACCTGCCGCAACCGGCACGTGAGCTGCTGCGCGCGGACGACTCCGACCAGGTCTATTACCAGGTTCTGGGGCCCCGCTCCGAGCTGCTGAGCGGCGAGCGCGATGTGCCGCTGCCGCCGGAGGAGGAGCGCCCGCAGCCCGGCGAAGTGCTGCTGCGCGACGACGAGATCCACGGGCAGGATGTTCGCGTGGCGTACACCTGGGTCAAGCTCGACCTGCCCGGCGCGCAGCCGGCGCTGGTGCAGGTGGCGGAAACGCGCGAGAAGCGCTCGGTGCTGGCCACCGAGATCATCAAGGGCGTGATGCTGCCGCAGTTCGTGATCCTGCCGCTGGCGGTGCTGCTGGTATGGCTGGCGCTGGTGCGCGGCATCAAGCCGCTGTCGCAGCTGGAGGAGCGGATCCGCGCGCGCAAGCCCGACGACCTGAGCCCGCTGGAGGACAAGACCGTCCCGCTCGAGGTCGCGCCGCTGGTGTCCTCGATCAACGACCTGCTGACGCGGCTGAAGGATTCGATCGCGACCCAGAAGCGCTTCCTGGCCGACGCGGCGCACCAGTTGAAGACGCCGCTGGCGGGCCTGCGCATGCAGGCCGACCTGGCCCAGCGCGAAGGCTTCAATGCCGAGGAGCTGAAGCAGTCGCTCAAGCAGATCGGCCGCTCCAGCATCCGTGCGACCCACACCGTGAACCAGTTGCTGGCACTGGCGCGCGCCGAGAGCGGCGGGCAGGTGGTCGCGCGCCAGCCCTGCGACCTGGCCCAGATCACCCGGGAGGTGGTGCAGGACTCGGTGCCGCGCAGCATGGATCGTCACATCGACCTGGGCTACGACGGCGCGCAGCCGGGCGCGCCGGGCGTGCGGCTCGAGGGCAATCCGACGCTGCTCGCGGAAATGATCCGCAACCTGCTCGACAACGCGATCAACTACACGCCTTCCAGCGCCGAGCACCCCGGGGTGATCACCGCGCGGGTGCACGCCGACCCGTTCGGCCATGTGCTGCTGCTGCAGGTCGAGGACTCCGGGCCCGGCATCCCGCCGCCGAGCGCGAACTGGTGTTCCAGCCGTTCTACCGTGCGCTCGGAACCAACGTGGACGGCTCCGGCCTGGGCCTGCCGATCGTGCTGGAGATCGCCCGCCAGCACAACGCCGAAGTGACGCTCGAGGATGCGCACCCCGGCCAAGTGCCGCCCGGCACCCGGGTCAAGGTCCGCTTCGTCGTGAGCGAGACAGGCCGTGGCGCGGCGCCGGTGGACGCCGAGGCTCAGGCGGCCTTGTAGACGTTCAGCTGCAGGCGCTCGCGTTCGATCGCGCGCGCGACCGCCGGCAGCGACGCCACTCGCTGCACCAGCGACCACAAGGCCGGAAAGCCTTGCGGATCGTGGCCGGCGAAGCCGCCCCAGCGCAGCAGCGTGAGCGAGTAGGCGTCGAGCGGGCCGAAGGTGCCGCGCAGGAAACTGCGGCCCTCGGCAGCCGCCTGCGCCGCCATCGCCTCGAGCTCGCCCAGCATGCCCTGGTAGAGATTCACGTTGAACGCCTTGATATCGGCCTGCGCTTCGGGACTGCCGCGAATTTGTGCGGCATGAAGACGTGGGTGAAGGTCGGATGCACCGTGTTGTTCATCCAGGCCAGCGTCTCCATGACGCGAACCCTGGCCATCGGGTCGCGCGGCAGAAACTGGCACTCGGGAAAACGCTGGTCCAGCCAGGTCACGATCGCCAGGATCTGGGTGATCACCTCGCCGTCGTCCACCAGCACCGGCACCTGCGAGCGCGGATTGAGGGCCTTGTAGTCGGCGCTGTAGTTCTCGCCCTTGTGCAGCTTGACCATGACCGGCTCGAACTGCGCGCCGGCGGTCTCCAGCAGGGCATGCGGAACGAACGAGCAGGCGCCGGGCGCGAAATAGAGCTTGAGGGACATCGGGTTTCCTTGCGATCAGCGGCAGGGCCGCAAGGGCTTGCTTGGGAGGGCCGGCCGCAACTCGTCCAGCCGCGGCCGCAGGCTGTCGTCCACCGCCGAAAATTTCAGCAGCTGGCCGCGCGTCTCGGCGCGCTCCTGCACCACCTTCGCGCTGCGCACGCCGCGCTGCAGGAACGACTCGAGTTGCTGGCTGGCTTCGGCCTCGCTGGCGAACCCGCCCAGCGACAGGCCCGGCTCGAGCGCGGGATCGGACGAGGGTTCGAACGCGACGCCCAGCTGGCGCAGCTCGGCCTTCTTGCGCGCGGTGTTCTCGGCCGTCGCGTACTTGCCCATGTAGATGATCCAGCGGCCCGGGTCCACCACGGGCTCCAGGCTCCAGGAGCCCGCGGGGAGCGCGTCCAGCGCCTGTTTCAACCCGGCAACCTGGACCGCCTCGAAGGGACCGGCCTGCAGGCACTCGGCCGCCTTCGCCACGCGGCTGGCGGCCGGTTCCAGCGCCGTGCCTCGTCAGCGCGCAGGATGCGGATCGCCTGGGGGCGGATCTGCTGCTCCAGCCGCTGCGGTTCGGACTGCTGCGTCGGCGCCAGGCCCAGGTCCCGCATGGCGCCATGCGACCAGGCGTAGAAAGCGGCATTCGCCAGGAGCAGCAGCAGCACCATGAGTCGCAGCATGTCGTGCTCAGTCGCGCGGCCGCACGCTGACCTCGGAACTGCTGACCGTGGTGACGCCGCGCTCGGTCTGAACCCGCAGCGCGCCCTGGTCGGTGATGCCCCGCCCCACGCCCGCCGTGCCGTCGGAGAGCACGATGGCACGGCCGTTCAATGCGTCGCGCGCATCGAAGCGGCCCTTGAACGCGCCAAAGCCTTCGCGCTCGAATCGCAGCACGGCCGCGACCAGCGGCGGCGCCACCCGCAGCAGGACCGCGCCGCTCTCGCAGCCAGGCAGCAGTTCGCCAAGCCATGCGGGCGCGTCGCCAGCCCGGTCGACGGCCGCTGCGCGAGATTGATGCCGACCCCGATGACCGCGTAGCGGATGGTCCGACCCGGTGGCCCCGGTCTCGATCAGGATGCCGGCCAGCTTGCGGTCGTCGAACCAGAGGTCATTGGGCCACTTCAGATCGGATGCGCGGATCCAGGCATTCGGCCAGCGTCACTCCCACCGCCAGTGACAGTCCGGACCAGTCGGCCGGCGCCAGGGGCAGGCCCAGCGAGAAGGTGAGCGATTTGCCCGGCTCGCTGTCCCAGCCCCGGCCCAGGCGACCCCGGCCGGCGGTCTGCCGCTCCCCCACCAGCAGCACCGGGTCGATGCGGCCGGCGCGCGCCCGGCGCATCAGTTCGGTGTTGGTCGAGTCGATCTCGGGCAGCACCTCGACCGTCAACCCGGGCACCAGCGGCGCCACCGCCTCCCAGATCGCCTCGGCCGGCCAGCGAGCTGCGGGTGCCCGTCGGCCAGTGCCGCGTCGCTCGCGCGGCGAGCGCGTCACCGGGCAGCGGGCGGCTGGAGTTCACTTGGGTTGCCTGCGCTTGGGGGCCAGCAGGGTGCCCCGGCAGTTCCTGGAGCCGCACCAGCAGGGGTACTCGGCCTTGAGCTTGCGCGTGAGGGCTCGTCGATGATCAGCCCGTAGTCGTAGTTGAGCTCCTCGCCGGCCCTGATGTTGCGCAGGGCCTTGATGAAGATCCGCCCGTCCACCTCGTCGGACTCGCAGTTCGGGATCGCACGAGTGGTTGATCCAGCGGGCGGAGTTGCCGCCGATGCTTGGCGTCGATCACCCGTTTTTCGTCCACGTGAAAGTAGAACGTATGGTTGGGGTCCTTGGGATCGTGCGGATGGCGGCGCTGGGCCTCCTTCCAGTTGATCACTTCGCCCACATATTCGATGATGGTTTCACCTTCGGCAATATTCTGCAGGGCGAAGACCCCCTTGCCGTGCACGCCGGAGCGCCGGACCTGGATCCGGCGCGCGGGAGCTGGCGCCGGCGCCGCGCCGGATACCGTGGAGGAAGCCGACCCGGCGCCATTCAATGCTTTTTCTGCCATGAACAAAAACTCTGTTAATTTGAATATGCACACGTGCGCGCGTGTGCGTGCGCGCGAGAAGCGCCGATTGTAAGGATGGTCCGGGATTCTGGAAGCCCGGCCCTGGTTCTATGGGATGGAATGGTCAGCATGACGAAGACTTTGGTAATTGCCGAGAAGCCCTCAGTGGCGCAGGACATCGTGCGGGCGCTCACGCCCGGATCCGGCAAGTTCGAGAAGCACGACGAGTTCTTCGAGAGCGAAAAGTACATCGTGACCAGCGCCGTCGGCCACCTGGTCGAGATCCAGGCGCCCGAAGAGTTCGACGTCAAGCGCGGCAAGTGGAGCTTCGCCCACCTGCCGGTCATTCCGCCGTATTTCGACCTGAAGCCGGTGGACAAGACCAAGACCCGGCTCAACGCGGTGGTGCGGCAGGCCAAGCGCAAGGACGTGGCCGAGCTGATCAATGCCTGCGACGCCGGGCGCGAGGGCGAGCTGATCTTCCGCCTGATCGAGCAGTACGCCGGCGGCGCCAAGCCGCTGGGCAAGCCGGTCCAGCGCCTGTGGCTGCAGTCGATGACGCCGCAGGCGATCCGCGACGGCTTCGCCCACCTGCGCAGCGACAAGCAGATGGAGGGCCTGGCCAACGCGGCGCGCTCGCGCTCGGAAGCCGACTGGCTGGTGGGGATCAACGGCACGCGGGCCTTCACCGCCTTCAATTCGCGCGACGGCGGCTTCTTCCTGACCACCGTGGGCCGGGTGCAGACGCCCACGCTGGCGGTGGTGGTGGAGCGCGAGGAGCAGATCCGCAAGTTCGTCAGCCGCGACTACTGGGAAATCCACGCGAGCTTCCTGGCCGAGGCCGGCGAATACCCGGCCAAGTGGTTCGATCCGAAGTGGAAGAAGGATCCGGACGACGCCGAGACTCAAGGCCGACCGGGTGTGGTCGCAACGCGAAGCCCAGGCCATCGCCGACGCGGTGCGCGGCAAGGCCGCCACCGTCACCGAGGAATCCAAGCCCACCTCGCAGGCTTCGCCTGCCTTGTTCGACCTGACGTCGCTGCAGCGCGAAGCCAACGGCCGCTTCGGCTTCTCGGCCAAGACCACGCTGGCGCTGGCGCAGAGCCTGTACGAGCGGCACAAGGCGCTGACCTATCCGCGCACCGATTCGCGCGCACTGCCCGAGGACTACCTGCCGGTGGTCAAGCAGACCGATGGGCATGCTGGCCGGCAGCGGCATGAAGCACCTCGCGCCGTTCGCCCGGCAGGCCATGGACGAGAACTACGTCAAGCCCAGCAAGCGCATCTTCGACAACGCCAAGGTCAGCGACCACTTTGCCATCATCCCGACCCTGCAGGCGCCCAGCGGCCTGTCGGACGCCGAGCAGCGGCTCTACGACCTGGTGGTCAAGCGCTTCCTCTCGGTGTTCTTCCCCAGCGCCGAATTCATGGTGACCACCCGCATCTCGCAGGCGGTGGGCCACAGCTTCAAGACCGAGGGCAAGGTGCTGGTCAAGCCGGGCTGGCTGGCGATCTGGGGCAAGGAGGCCGCCGACGAGGTGGACGGCGCCAAGGAAGGCGACAAGGGCCAGAGCCTGGTGCCGGTGAAGCCGGGCGAGATGGTGCGCGCCGAAGTGGTCGAGGCCAAGGGCCTGAAGACCCGGCCGCCGGCGCGCTACAGCGAAGCCACGCTGCTGGGCGCGATGGAAGGCGCCGGCAAGTTCGTCGAAGACGACGAACTGCGCGAAGCGATGCAGGAAAAGGGACTGGGCACGCCGGCCACCCGCGCCGCCATCATCGAAGGCCTGATCAACGAGAAGTACATGTTCCGCGAAGGGCGCGAGCTGATTCCCACGGCCAAGGCGTTCCAGCTGATGACGCTGCTGCGCGGCCTGGGCGTGGAGGAGCTGTCCAAGCCGGAACTCACCGGCGAATGGGAATACAAGCTGGCGCAGATGGAGCACGGCAAGCTCTCGCGCGACGCCTTCATGCGCGAGATCGCCGAGATGACCGAGCGCATCGTCAAGAAGGCCAAGGAATACGACCGCGACACGGTGCCGGGCGACTACGCGACCCTGGCGACGCCCTGCCCCAACTGCGGCGGCGTGGTGCAGGAGAACTACCGGCGCTACACCTGCATCGGCAAGCCCGGCGCCCAGCCCTGCGGCTTCTCGTTCACCAAATTGCCGGCCGGCCGCGCGTTCGAGCCGGCCGAGGTCGAGCAATTCCTGCGCGACAAGAAGATCGGTCCGCTCGACGGCTTCCGCTCCAAGGCCGGCTGGCCTTTCACCGCCGAGATCGCGCTGAAGTACAGCGACGAGGACAAGAACTGGAAGCTGGAGTTCGATTTCGGCAACGAGCAGGACCCGTCGCAGACCGGCGAGCTGGTCGACTTCGCGGGCCAGGAGCCGCTCGGCAACTGTCCCGAAGTGCGGCGGCGCGCGTGTTCGAGCTGGGCGCCAACTACGTCTGCGAGAAATCCGTGCCGACGCAGCGAGCAGCCCAAGCCGAGCTGCGACTTCAAGAGCGGCAAGATCATCCTGCAGCAACCGGTGGCGCGCGAGCAGATGACCAAGCTGCTGGCAACCGGCAAGACCGATCTGCTGGACAAGTTCGTGTCGATGCGCACGCGCCGTGCCTTCAAGGCCTTCCTGGCCTGGGACGCGGAGGCGGGCAAGGTGAACTTCGAATTCGAGCCGCGCACTTCGAAATTCCCGCCGCGCAAGACCGCCGCGGGCAAGACCAGCGGCCAAGGAACCGGCGGCGAAATACACGCCGGCCGGCCAAGGCGGCCAAGGCAGCGCCGGGCAAGAAGGTCGCGGCCAGGAAGACCGCCGCGAAAAAGGCGGTGCCGGCCAAGAAGGCGGCGGCCGCGCCAAGGCGCCGCGCAAGACGCGGTGGCCGGCCTGAAACCCAGCGCCGAGCTGGCCGCCGTGATCGGCGCCGAACCGATCGCCCGCACCCAGGTCATCAAGAAGCTGTGGGATTACATCAAGGCCAACGGCTTGCAGGATGCGAAGAACAAGCGTGCGATCAATGCCGACGGCAAACTGCTGCCGGTCTTCGGCAAGCCGCAGGTGACGATGTTCGAGCTGGCCGGCATCGTGGGCAAGCACCTGTCCTGACCGGCCCGCGCCCAGGCGCTCGGCTTCAGTGCGCAGGCGCGGGCAACCGCCGCAGCCCGCTCAGGCTCGACGCAAGGATCACCGCAGCCTGCAGCACGAAGCCGGCCGCGGCCAGCCACAGGCAGGCGGCTTCGCCCCAGGAGGCGCCGACCAGCGCGCCCAGGGCCGCGCCGACCGGGCGGGCGCCGGCGTTCACGGCCAGGAACACCGACGACACCCGGCCCAGCATGGCGCCGGGCGTGATGCTCTGGCGCAATGTGGTCGACGTGATGGTCCACATGATCGGTCCGGCGCCGAACAGGAAGAACGATGTCGCCGCCAGCACGCCGGTCGGCAGGAACAGCGTGGCCACCATCGTGAAGGCGGCCAGCACCGAGACCGCCGGCCCGAGCTGGATCGCGCGCCCGAACGGCAGCGCGCCGATCACGCGTGACGACGCCAGCGCGCCGACCACCATGCCGGCGCCGTACATGGCCAGCGTCATGCCGACCGATCTGCGCGTTCAGCCCCAGCACGCGCACGGCGTAGGGCACATAGGCCGCCTGCAGCACGAACCAGGAAATGTTCCAGGCCACGCCGGTCAGCAGCATCGGGCGCAGGAAGGGCTGCCGCCAGACGAAGTGCGCGCCGTCGCGGATCTCCAGCAGTGGATGGCGGGTCGGCAGCGGCGGGCGCGGCGGCTCCGTCAACCGCCACAGCAGCGCGACGGCACTGGCCGACAGCATCGCCGCCAGCACGAAGGCCGACGAAGCACCGGCCCACGCGACCAGCGCGCCGGCCAGCGCCGGCCCGGCCGCGTAGGCCGCGCTGCGGGCCAGCTCGATCCGGCCGTTGGCCTGCCCCAGCTTGTTCGCGCGGCACCAGCGCGGGAATCAGCGCCGGCGCGGCCACGCTGAAGCCGACGGTGCCGAGGGCGCCGACGAAGCCCAGGATCGCCAGCCCGGCAATCGACAAGCGGTTCGACAGCACCATGGCCAGCAGCGCCAGCAACGACAGCGCGCGCAGCCCTTCGGCCCACAGCATCAGGCGCCGGCGCGACATCCGGTCGGCCAACAGCCCCAGCGGAATCGACAGCAGCAGGAACGGCAGCGTCTGCACCGCCGCCAGCACGCCGGTCTCGCCGGGGCCCGCGCCGAGCGCCAGCACGGCCACCAGCGGCACCGCGGCCAGGCTCAGTTGCTCGGCCGACTGCGCCGCCAGGTTGGATGCGGCCAGGGCGGTGAAGGAGCGGGGCAGTGGGGTACTCATGGGCTGATGGCGAAAGGCCTATGGTGCGCGATCTTCCGACACGTGGACTGGCCGTTTGCGGACCCGCGAACGCGGAGGCCTCAAGCTCGAGCTGACAGCGCCGCGACCGGCGTAGCATCAAGGCTCCCCCACTTCGAGGAGTCCAGCATGAGTCCACCCACCTCGTCCGGCGGCTTCGTTCTCTCCAGCCCCGACTTCGCCCCGGACGCCCTGATGCCCAAGAGCTTCGAGTTCAACGGCTTCGGCTGCACCGGCGACAACAAGTCGCCCACGCTGCGCTGGAGCGGCGCGCCCGCGGATGCGAAGAGCTTCGCCGTGACGGTGTACGACCCCGACGCGCCGACCGGCTCGGGCTGGTGGCACTGGTTCGTGATCGACATCCCGGCCAAGGTGAGCGAGTTGCCGTCCGATGCCGGCGCGGCCGGCGGCGCCAAGCTGCCCAAGGGCGCGCGCCATGTGCGCATCGACTACGGCTTCGCGGGCTGGGGCGGCCCGTGCCCGCCACCGGGCGACAAGCCGCACCGCTATGTCTTCACGGTGCACGCGCTCAAGACCGACAAGCTCGACATCCCGGACGATGCCACCGCGGCGCTGGCCGGCTTCATGGTCAACGCCAACACCATCGCCAAGGCTTCGTTCACGGCGCGCTACGGCCGGCCGGCGGCGTAGCGGCAGTGCCGCACGCGGCTGCCTTCAGCCGGCCGCGCCGCAGGCGCGCTGGATGGCCGCGCGCAGGTCGGACGGTATGTCGATCGCGTGCATGGTCACGAGCGAGGTGGTCACGATCACCTGGCGCATGTGCATGCGGATCGCGCCCTCCGGCGCCCTGGCAGTGCAGGTTCAGCGTCAGCGAGCGGCCGCCGAGCCGCTCCACCGACAGCGACAGCGTCACGGCGTCGCCCATGTGGCTGACGGCGCGGAAATCGGCCTCCACCCGCACCGTGGGCAGGCCGACCTTCCGGTCCAGGATGAGGCTGCGGTAGCCCATCCCCAGCTCCTCGTCGACCCACTGTTCGACCAGGTCGTTGAACATGACGAAGTACTGCGGATAGAAGACGATGCCGGCCGGATCGCAGTCGCTGAAGCGGATCTGGCGCGGCCGCCGGAAGGCAGTGGGTGACGGTGTCGGATGCATGGAAGTCGGGAGATGAAGAATGGCAGTCAACGGGCGCTGACGCGCGCCGCCTTCTGGAGGGGTGGGCGGTTCAACGAGTGCCGCCCGGCTTCGAGCGACCGGTGCCGGCACTGCCGGGGCGCACCCAGGTCGCGGCCGTCACGCCGCGTTCGCGCAATTTGTATTTCTGCACCTTGCCATTCTCGGTGCGCGGCAGGTCGTCCATCAGCTCGACGTAGCGCGGCACGGCGAAATACGGCAGCCGCTCCTCGCAATAGCGCGCCAGCACGGCCAGGTCGAGGCGCTCGCCGGGCTTGAGCACCAGCGCCGCCATCACCTCGTCCTCGGCCAGTTCCGAGCGCACCGGATAGACGGCCACGCCGGCCACCGCCGGATGGCGCCAGCAGCACCTGCTCGACCTCGTACGACGAGATGTTCTCGCCGCGCCGGCGGATCGCGTCCTTGATCCGGTCGACGAAGCGGAAGGCGCCGTCGGCGCCCTGCACCACGCGGTCGCCGGTGTGGAACCACAGGTTGCGCCAGGCCTTGACGGTTTCCTCGGGCATGCCGAAATAGCCGCTGGCGAAGGCGAACGGCTCGTCGGCGCGCAGCACCAGTTCGCCCGCTTCGCCCGCGCGGCAATTCGACGTCGTGTTCGTCGACCACCCGCGCGTCGAAGCCCGGCTGCAACCGGCCCATCAGGCCGCTGGACGGCGCCCCGGGCGCGCGTGGCGATGACGAAATTGGTCTCGGTGGAGCCGTAGCCTTCGAGCAGGCTCACGCCGGTGCGCTCGCGAAAGGCCGCGCCCGCCGCCGCCGGCACGCCCGGGCCCAGGCCGATGCGCACGCGGTGCGCGCGCTCGTCGTCGCTCGCCGGCTGCGCCAGCAGGATCGGCACCATCGCGCCCAGCAGGTAGACGACGGTCGCGTCGCGACGCGCGCATGGCCGGCCAGAAACCCGAGGCCGAAAAGCGCGGCTCGAACACCACGCGGCAACCGGCCAGCGCCGCCTGGGCGAAGGTGTTGAGCGCGTTGATGTGGAACAGCGGCAGCGTCGTGCACAGCACGTCTGTCGCGCCCACGCCCAGCACCCGCGCGCTGTTGACGCCCCACCAGTGGTACTGCGCGTGCGGGCAGATGACGCCCTTGGCCGGGCCGGTGGTGCCCGAGGTGTAGAGGATGGCCAGCGGGTCGCCCGGATTCACGGTCGCGGCCTCGACGCCCTCGCCGGCGGGCGGATAGGCCCGGCTCGGCACGCCGGCTATCGCCGCTGCGACGGCGCTCGCGTCTTCGCCGACGACCCAGATCGACTGCAGCGCGGTGCGCGACAGGTCGGCCTGCGCCAGCCGCGGCGACGAACTGCGACTTCGATCACCAGCAGCCGCGCGCCGCTGTTGGCCAGGAAGTAGCCGATCTGCGGGCCCATGGCGGCGGTGTTGATCGGCACCGAGACCGCGCCCAGCCAGCCGCAGCCGAGGAATGTCTCGAGGAACTCGACCCGGTTGCTGCACATCAGCGCCACCCGATCGCCGAAGCCGACGCCGGCCGCCTGCAGCGCCGCCGCGCGCCGGGCCGCCGCCTCGGCGGCATCCTGGTGCAACCAGGTGCTGCCGGCCAGGCCCAGCAGCGGCCGACCCGTGAAACGTTCGGCCTGCCGCCGCAGCATCGCCGGCAGCGTGCGCTCGGCCGGCGGCAACGGCGAGACCGTCAAACCCGCTTCACTCATCGTCATCGGTGCCGCCGCCCAGGTAAGTGGCCTGCACCCGCGGGTCGCTGGCGAGTTCGGCGGACGCGCCGCTGAGCGCGATCTCCCCGGTCTCCAGCACATAGCCGTGGTCGGAGGTCTCGAGCGCGGCCCGCGCGTTCTGCTCGACCAGCAGGATCGACACGCCGTCGTTGCGCAGGGCGCGCACCGTGGAAAGGATCTCGCGCACGACCAGCGGCGCGAGGCCGAGGCTGGGTTCGTCGAGCATCAGCAAGCGCGGCGCCGACATCAAGCGCCCGGCCGAGCGCCAGCATCTGGCGCTCGCCGCCCGACAGCGTGTCGGCGCGCTGGCTGCGCCGCTCGGCCAGGCGCGGAAAGCGCGCGTACACCGAATCGAGCCGGCCGCGCAGCGTTCCCGCCGACAGCCGCTTGGCGTAGGCGCCCAGCACCAGGTTGTCCAGCACCGTGAGTTCGCCGAACAGTTCGCGCTTTTCCGGCACCAGGCACAGCCCGCGCTCCACCCGCGCCTCGACGTCGATGCCCGTCAGGTCCTCGCCCTGGAAGCGCAGCACGCCGTGCGACGGCAGCAGGCCCATCGCCGCGCCGAGCAGCGTGGTCTTGCCGGCGCCATTGGGCCCGATCACGGTGACGATCTCGCCACGCGCCATCGACAGGCTCACCCCGCGCACCGCGTCGACCTGGCCGTAGGACACGTGCAGGTCGCGGATCTCCAGCATGTCGCTCACTGGGTAACCTCCGCCCGGCGGGCTGCGGTGCCATGAGCCTCCGGAACGGCCGAGCGGCTCATGCCGCCCTCGCCACGGAATCGGCCGGCGCCGCAGCGGGCACGGCCGCCGGCGCCTCGACCACGCTGCCCAGGTAAGCCGTCTGAACCTCGACGTTGGCGCGCACCGCCGCCGGCGTGCCCTCGACCAGCTTGGAACCGAAGGTCATCACCACCAGCCGGTCCACCAGCTTCATCACGAAGTCCATGTCATGTTCCACGATCAGGATGGTCACGCCCTCGCCGCGCAATTTGCGCAGCAGCTCGGCCAGCGCCTTCTTCTCCTTGCGCCGCAGGCCGGCAGCCGGCTCGTCCAGCACCAGCAGCACCGGGTCGGCGGCCAGCGCCCGGGCGATCTCCAGGATGCGCTGGGTTCCCAGCGGCAGGCTGCCTGCCAGTTCATGGGCGCGGCCGGCCAGGCCCAGGCGCGCCAGCTCGCGCAGCGCCTCGGAGCGGATCTGGGCTTCCTCGCGGCGGTCCAGCCGCAGGCCGGCGGCCATCAGCCCCGCGCGACCGCGGGCATGTGCGCCGAGCGCCACGTTGTCGAGCAGGCTCATGTGCGGCCGCAATTTGACGTGCTGGAAGGTGCGTGCGATGCCCAGCCGGGCGATGTGCTGCTGCGACTGGCCGGTGATGTCGGCGCCGAGGAACTCGACCCGCCCGGCCGTCATCGGCAGCGTGCCGGTGACCAGGTTGAACATCGTCGACTTGCCCGCGCCGTTGGGCCCGATCAGGCCGACGATCTCGCCGGCGCGCACTTCGAAGCTCACATCGTTCACGGCGATGAGGCCGCCGAAGCGCTTGACAGCGCCCGTCACCGCCAGCACCGGGGCGCCGGTGGCCGGCAGCGCGCGATGGGGCAAGGGCTCCATCGTCGCATCCGGCACGGCTTCCGGCGGCGGCGCGAAGCGGCCTCGGGTCCAGCGGGCCACGAAGCCCATCAGCCCGCCGCGCGCCTGGTGCAGCAGCACGATGAACAGGATCGCGAATGCCACGCCCTCAAGCTGGCCGCCGCGCTGGGTGAGCTGCGGCAGCAGGTCCTGCAGCCCGTTCTTCAGGATCAGCACCAGGGCCGAGCCGACCAGTGCGCCGCTCAGATGGCCCAGCCCGCCGGCCACGGCCATCAACAGGTATTCGATGCTGGCGCGAACGTCGAAGGGCGAGGGACTGACGAAGCGGTTCATGTGGGCATAGAGCCAGCCCGCGAGCCCCGCCAACAGGGCCGCCATGACGAACAGCATGAGCCGGACGCGGAAGGCATCGGCGCCCACGCTGCCCAGCAGGATGGCGCCGCCGCGCAGGGCGCGGATCGCGCGGCCGGTGCGCGATTGCAGCACGTTGTAGCAAAAGAGACAGGCCAGGCCGACCAGCGACCCAGACCAGGTAGTACATCGAGCGCGCATCGACCAGCGACCAGGCGCCTATGCGCAGCGGCGGGATGTTCGACATCCCCGTGTGCCGGCCCAGCGCGTCCATGTTGCCGAACAGCAGCGCAATCGACAGGCCCCACGCGATGGTGGACAGCGGCAGGAAGTGGCCGCCCAGGCGCAGCGTGAGCAGGCCGATCGCCAGCGCGGCCACGCCGGTCAGCGCCAGCGCGAACAGCAATCCCAGCCACGGTGACGCGCCATGCACGGTGGTGAGCCAGGCCGTGGCGTAGGCCGCGATGCCGACGAACGCCGCCTGGCCGAACGAGGTGGCGCCGCCGACCCCGGTCAGCAGCACCAGGCCGAGCGCCACCAGGGCGCCGATGCCGATGTCGTTGAGCAGCGAGACGGCGAAGTTGCCCAACAGGGTCGGCGCGATCGCCAGGCCGGCGACCACGACGCCCGCCAGCGCGAGTTGTCGGTTGCGGGGATTCATCGGTCGACTTCCTCGACTTCTTCCTCGACATGCGCCATGAAGAAGGAGCGCAGCATCAGCACCGGGATCAGCAGGCTGAACACGATCACGTCCTTGAGCGCGCCGCTCCAGAACGAGGCGAAGCTTTCGACCGCGCCCACGGCCAGCGCGCCGATCGCGGTGAGGGGGTAGCTCACCAGGCCGCCGATGATGGCGGCGACGAAGGCCTTCAGGCCGATCAGGAAACCGGAGTCGTAGTACATGGTCATGACCGGTGCCACCAGCACGCCGATCAGGCCGGCCAGCAGCGACGCCAGGCAGTAGGCCAGCAGCGCGGTGCGCGCCGGCCGGATGCCCACCAGCCGGGCGCCCACGCGGTTGACGGCCGTCGCGCGCAACGCCTTGCCGGCGACGGTGCGCTCGAACAGCAGATAGAACATCGCGCTCAGCACCACGGCGGACGCCATCATCAGCAGCACCTGGCCGCTGACCGGAAAGCCGCCCGGCAGCGTCAGCGCGCCGCCGACCAGCGGCCCGGTGCGCGAGCCCTCGGGGCCGAAGAACAACAGGCCCAGGCCCGACAGCAGGAAATGCAGGGCCAGCGACACGATCAGCAGCACCAGCACCGACGCGTCCGCGATCGGCTGCAGCGCGATCCGCGCGACCAGCGGTGTGATCGGCACCACCAGCAGAACCGCCACGGCGATCTGCAATGCCGACGGGACCGCATGGCCGCTGATGGCCCAGGCGGCCAGGCAAGGCAGCGCCGGCAACAAGCCCCAGCCGAGCAGCGCGCGCGGGATGCGGCGGTACTCACCCCGCCGCACCAGGCCCCAGGTCTCCACGATCACCGCCAGCGCGGCGAGCGTCAGCACCAGCCCGATGGTCGCGGGTTGGCGGCCGGTTTCGAAAGCCGCCAGGCTGAGCGCCGCGAAGGCGGCCACGTCGCCGAACGGGACGAACACCACCCGGGTGACCGAAAAGATCAGCACCAGTCCCAGCCCGGCCACCAGGTACACCGCACCATTGGCCAGGCCGTCGATGCCCAGGATCAGCGCCACGTCCCATGTCATTCAGGATTGCTCCGGTTGTCGCCCGGCCGCGGCGGCGGCCGGGACTGTGCGGTTCAGGGCGCCAGTTTCCACTGACCGTTTTCGAGCTTGACGATCACCCGCGCGCGTTCGTCCACACCGTACAGGTCGCCCGGCTTGAAGTTGAAGACGCCGTGGGTGCCGACGACCTCCTTCGTGCTGAAGATCGCGTCGCGCAACGCGGCGCGGAATTGCGCCGTGCCGGGCTCGGCCTTGGTCGTCATGGCGCGGGTTGCGGCATCGGCGAACACCAGGTAGCCGTCGAAGGAATAGGCGGAGAAGGCGTCGGTCGACGGCGCGTTGTTCACCTTCTGAAAGACCTGGCGGAACTCCAGCGCGATCTTGCGGGTGGGATAGTCGGCCGGCAACTGTTCGGCAACGATCACCGGCCCGGTGGGCATCAACGCGCCATTGCCCGCGGGGCCCGCGACGCGGATGAAGTCCGGGTTGATGAGGCCGTGCTGCCCGTACACCCCGCCCTTGAAGCCGCGCTCGGCCAGCGCCAGGAACGGCAGCGCGCCCGGCGTGCCGGCGCCGCCGGTCATCACGGCGTCGGGACGCAGGGCGACGATCTTCAGCACCTGCCCGGTGACGGAGGCGTCGGCGCGGGCGTAACGCTCGTTGCTCACCACCTTGATGCCCGCCGGCCCGGCGGCCTTCATCAGCGCGTTGTAAACCAGGTCGCCCCAGGCGTCGGTGAAGCCGATGTAGCCCACGGTCTTGACGCCGTTGCGCTTCATGCGCTCGACCACCGCGTCGACCATCAACTGCGTCGGCTGCGCCACGGTGACGAACCACTGGTTTTCGGCCGGGTCCAGCACGATCGGCGTCAGGCCGATCATCGGCGTCTTCAGCTCCTTGCCGACCTGTGCCATGGCGATGGCGGCCGGCACGCCGGAGGTGCCCATCAACACGTCGACCTTGTCTTCCTCGATCAGCTTGCGGGCGTTGCGCCCGGCGGTGGTCGGGTCGGAGGCATCGTCCAGCACGATCAATTGCACCTTGTGGCCGGCGATCTCCGGCTTGTAGGCGATCGCGGCCTGCATGCCCTTGGCGTAGGGAATGCCCAGCGAGGAATTCGGTCCCGACAGGGACACGCTCAGGCCCACCTTCAGGTCGGCGGCGAGCGCGCCGCCCGCAAGCGCGAGAGCGGCGGCAGCCAATGCAGCACGGATAAGGATCTTTCTCACGGTTGTCTCCTGTTGTTGAACGGCTTCACGGAAAGAGCTGGATGGCCGGGTGTGCGGCGTCTTCATCGTTGCCCGAGGGTCTTCAGGGGATCAGCTTCCACCGGCCCTTTTCCAGCTTGACGATGACGCGCGAGCGCTCGTCGGAGCCGTAGCGGCTGTCGGGCTTGAAGTTGTACACGCCGTGTGTGCCCACCAGTTCCTTGGTGCTGTTGATGGCGTCGTGCAGGGCTTCGCGGAACTGCGCCGTGCCCGGCTCGGCCTTGGTGGCCAGCGCCCGCCCGGCGGCGTCGGCGAAGATCAGCCAGGCGTCGAACGAATAGGCCGAGAACGCATCGCTGGGCGCGACGCCGTTGGCCTTCTGATAGGCGGCGCGGAAGTCCATTGCGACTTTGCGGATCGGGTTGCTGGCCGGCAATTGCTCGGCCACCACGACCGGTCCGGTCGGCGCGATCAGGCCTTCGACAGCCGCACCGCCCACGCGGATGAAGTCGGGGTTGATCAGCGCATGGGTGCCGAAGATCGGACCCTTGTAGCCGCGCTCGGCCAGCGCCATGTACGGCAAGGCGCCGGGTGTTCCGGAGCCGCCGGCAATCACGGCGTCGGGGCGGGCGGCCACGATCTTCAGCGTCTGCCCGGTGACGGCGGTGTCGGCGCGCGCGTAACGTTCGTTGGTCAGCACCTTGATGCCGGCGGGTCCCGCGGCCTGGTTCAGCGAGTCGTACACCAGGTCGCCCCAGGCGTCGGAAAAACCGATGTAGCCGACGCTCTTGATGCCCTGCTTCTTCATGTGCTCGACCACGGCGCCGATCATCAGTGGCGCGGGCTGTGGAATGGTGATCATCCAGGCGCCGTCCGGCCCCGGCAGGTTGGCGTTGGCAATCGAGATCAGCGGTGTCTTGGTCTCGCGCGAAACCGCGGCGATGGCCAGCGCGCCGGGCGAGCCGGCGGTGCCGATGATCACGTCCACCTTGTCCTCGTCGATCAGCTTGCGCGCATTGCGTGCGGCCGTCGACGGGTCGGAAGCGTCATCGAGCTGGATCAATTGGACCTTCCGGCCGCCGATCTCCGATTTGTAGGCGGCGGCCGCCTGGATGCCCTTGCCATACGGGATGCCGAGCGACGAAACCGGCCCCGACAGCGAGGTGATGAACCCCACCTTGAGGTCGGCGGCCAGCGCCGGGGCCGCGAGGCCGAGGGCGGCCGCGGTGACAGCGGCGATGCGGATCAATGTCTTCATGCGAGTCTCCTGGTTGTGGTTGGTGTGAATGGGCCGGCGCTCACAGCGTGAGCGTTCCACGCTGCTGCCGCCGCAGACGTACCGGCGCTCTCGATGATCACCTCGGCGAGCTGCCCGCGACCGAGTTCGGCGGCAGCCCGCTCGCCTAGGCCGAGGATGGCGGCCGACATCGCACCGACGCGATCCGCCTCCATGCCCGGCGGCAGTGCTGATGCCATCGTCAGACCGTCGAGGCTCACCAACGCGGCTGCATGGATGCTGGAGTCCTCGCCGATCAGGTCGTCGAGGACGCGTGCGAGCTGCTGGCCGCGCGATTCTCCCTTTGGTGCGGATGACGGCGACAGGAGCACGGGTGGCGCTTCAGGGGTGGTTGGGACCTGCTCGGGTGCCGTGACCTCTCCACCGACGGGGGGCACTGTTGTCGCGGGTGTCTCGACAGACGCCTGCATGGGCGGCGGCAGACGAACGGGAGCAGCGACCGGCACGACGATCGGCCTGAGCACAGAGTCGTCCGCTGCCGCGAACGCGTCATCAGTATCGCTGACGAAGTAGTCGCCCACCGTGCGTTCCACGTCGAAGCACCTCCTTTCCGTCTAGACCCAGCGAGGGCGGGCACACCGTACGAAGCCCCAATCCGTCGCTCGGCCCCGTCAGTGTCGCACGTCGCCCAGGGTCGGACAACACGAAGCCGGGCGTCAGACGACCACGCGCAGGACCTCCTCGATGGACGTCACTCCCATGCGAACCTTCTCGAAGCCGTCCATCCTGAGCGTGGTCATCCCCTCTTCTATCGCCATTCGTCTGATCTCATCAACGGAGGCATGATCCACACAGGCGCGCTCGATGCGCTCGCTGATCGTCATCACTTCGAGGAGGCATATCCGACCCCGATAGCCGACGTTGTTGCACCGGTTGCAGCCGCGTGCGCGGTAGAGCGTCGGAAGGTCCTCCGGATCGTAGGCAAAGCCGACCCGATCAAGCGACTCGGCGGGCGGCGTGTAGGCTTCTTTGCACTCGGGACACAGTCGGCGCGCAAGGCGCTGCGCGAGCACGCAGTTGACTGCTGATGCGGACAGGAACGGCTCGACGCCCATCTCCGTGAGACGAGTCAGCGCCGAAGGCGCGTCGTTCGTGTGGAGCGTCGACAGCACCAAGTGCCCGGTGAGCGCCGCCTCGATGGCGATCGTCGCGGTCTCCTTGTCGCGGATCTCGCCGACCATCACGACGTCCGGGTCCTGGCGAAGGATCGAGCGCAAGGCGCCCGCAAACGTCAGGCCGGCCCGCTCATTCACCTGGACCTGGGACAGTCCCTCCAGCCGGTACTCGACCGGGTCCTCGACCGTGATCAGGTTGACCGTGGGGCGCGTGGTCTTGTTGATGGCTGCGTAGAGCGTCGTCGACTTGCCCGAACCGGTCGGTCCCGTCACCAGGATGGCGCCGTACGGCCTGGACAGTGCGTCGAGCAGCCTGCTCATGGGTTCCTCGAGAAACCCGAGCTCCTCAAGCGACAGCATGATGGAGTCTCTGAAGAGCAAGCGCATGACCGACATCTCGCCGTTCACGGCAGGGAGCACGGCCACGCGGAAGTCGACCGCCTTGCCGTCGAACGTCACGCCGAACCTGCCGTCCTGCGGGATGCGCCGCTCGGCAATGTCCATCCCCGAGTCGATCTTGATTCGGCTTATGAGCTGGCGATGGAGCTTCTTAGGGCTCCGCATGACCTCGCGGCACACGCCGTCCACCCGGTAGCGGATGCGAACGTCTCTCTCCAGCGGCTCTATGAAGATGTCGCCAGCGCCTTGGCGTATCGCCTCCGAGACGACGGCGTTCAGGATCTTGGCGACGGGCGCCTCCTCGTCGGAGGAGGCCTCCGCTTCGGTCGCGTCGGTGCGCATGCCGAGATCGCCGATATCGCCGACCAAGTGGTCGACGTCCTGCTGCATGCTGGCCGCCCGGTCGACGGTCTGCCGCAGGTCTGAGTCTGTGACGACGCACGGGCGAACGTGCATTCCGGTCATGATGCGGATATCGTCGAGTGCCAGGATGTCGCTCGGGTCGATCATCGCCACGAGGAGTGTGTCGTCCTCGATAGAGATGGGTAGGGCGCGGTGACGGCGCGCGAGCTCCGGGGAGATCATGAGCGACACCGCGTGGTCGACCTCCAGCGCGCCAAGATCGACGTACTCGTAGCCGTACCGATCCGCGATGGCCTCCGCGATGCGAACGTCGGTTGTCACCCGCTGGCTCACGAGCGCGTCGACGAGCGTCCCCTCGCCCATGGCGGCAAGCGCGTCTGCAAGCTGGGCATCGGTGATGACACCCGCCTGCACGAGCATCGCGCCGAGCCTGCTGGCCGATGCCGCCATCATCGTTCGGCCTCCGCTTCGATCGCACGAGCGAACGCGGCTTCCGCAGCCGCGCGCATCACGTCGCGCGGCGCTGGGTCATTCGCGCCCTCGGTCCAGATGTCCACGGCGAGCGCCCCCTGACTCACCAGCATGCCGAGACCCCCGAGGGCCGTCGCGCCAGCCTGGCGTGCGGCGTCGAGAAGCGCGGTCGACGGTCGATGATAGACCATGTCAAAGACGACTTGACCGGCGCGCAGCCACTCTCCGGGGACCGGGCTCGGATCGCCTGGCGCCATACCCAACGGCGTGGCGTTGACGATGAGATCGGCCGCCTCGACAGCCTCACGCGAATCGGGACCGGCAGCCTCCGTGAGAACTTGCGTCGACCGAAGGCCCGGCTCAACACGCGCGGCAAGGGCTTCGGCACGGGCCATGTCACGGTTGACCACCGTCACATGCGCGGCACGACCCACAGCACACGCCACGACAGCCGCGCCCGCCGCGCCGCCCGCACCGAGCACCACGACCCGCATCCCCTCCGGCGACCAATCGGCCTCAAGACGCAGCGCCTCGAGCATTCCGCGCCCGTCGGTGTTGTACCCCACGAGGTGGCCGTCCACGGAATGCACGGTGTTCACCGAGCCGGCGAGCTGCGCGAACATGGCGGTCTCATCGCAGAGCTCAAGCATGGCCTGCTTGTGCGGCATGGTGACATTGAACCCGACGCACGGAAGGGCTTTGAGCGCCTCCACGACGACCATCAGTTGCCGCTGGTCCGCGACCGGCAGCGGCAGGTAGACCCAGTTGAGACCCATCGCAGCGTACGCCGCGTTGTGTATGGCAGGCGACAGTGCCTGCGTGACAGGCCACCCGATCACGCCAGCCAGACGTGTGCTTCCGTCGATGCTCATCAAGCGTCGGCTCCCCCTGTCGCGCTCCGCGGTCGTTCTCCGGTCATTATGAGCCTCTCCAGTCTGCGAAGCACCAGCGTGTGCGGCAGATCAGATACTGATTGCGGCAGAACCATGATTGTGTGGCACCCCACGAGCTTGCCGCCGAGAATATCGGTGAAGTACTGGTCGCCCACGACCGCGCAGTGGCGGCGCCGTGCGCCGAGGGTCTTCATGGCCCGGAAGAACGCGAACGGGAGCGGTTTGACGGCTCTCGCAACGATCGGCAGACCGAGTTCGCGCGCCACCTCGAGCGCACGCTCGTGGAAGTTGTTCGACACGAAGCAGACGCGGAAACCCGCATCCGGGAGGGCGCGCACCCAGGCGTCGACGTCGGGCGGCACGATGCCCGTGTCCCGGGGAAGGAGCGTGTTGTCGAGGTCCATGATGAGCGCCTCGATGCCGTCGTGACGAAGGCGTTCGAGGTCGATGGCGAGCACGTCGGTCAGGTACTCGTCAGGCCTAAGTGAAAGCACGAGCCTCCTTGTCAGTGGTCGGGCTTCCCGTCACCGTTGTGATCGTGCACGTCGGAATCGGCCGTGTGGCCGATGGCCGCGTCGATCTCATCGATGCGCGCGGCGAGCTGGCGGGCGAGCGACTCTTCCCCTGCTGCACGGAACACCTGCTCGACCGTTGCATACGCGTCGAGCTGATCCCCGGGACTCCGCCACTCCATGTCTTCAGCAATCGCGACCTTGCCCTCGTTGACCGCCTCGTCGAGGCCGCCGTGCAACTGCAGCAACTGCGCGTAGCCGGCATGGAGCGTCCCCGAGCGCGGCAGCTCCGCGAGGCCGCGGCGCGCCATCGCCAAACCCTCGGGCACCCTGCCGTTCTCGGCCAGCAGCCAGGAGCCGACGTAGTAAGGATCTTCGAGCGTCGGATACAACCACTCGACGGCGGCGATCGTGCTCAGCATGTAGCGCTGGTCCTTGAGAGAGACGCCTCCGTAGTACTGGTGCATGACGGGATCGAGGCGGTTCCACAGAACCGATCCGGCGAACGTCCGGATCCCGGCGAGATAGGACATCGACGCCATGCCGAGCGAACTCATGGTTGAGTCGCCGAGCTGCGACGGTGCGAGGGCGTCGGTTGCGGCCTGACCCGCAAGCGCGATGACGAGCGCGCCCACAACGAGCGCCGGCACCAGCCACGAGCGTGTGGACGCGAGCACCACTAGAGGTCCCTCCGCGACAGCAGCGCGCTGCCCGCTATCAGAGAGGCGCCCGCGAGACCAAAGAAGACCACGAGCATGCTCACCAGGTAGAGGAGCGGAACGCCGGAGCCGTGCGCTACGGGGTTTACGATGTTGAACGCGTCGAGCGACGGCACGAACGGCTTGAGCGCGAGCGCCCCTTCCCCGCCGAGAAGCGTGCTGCGTGCATGCCCAGCGAAGAGCACCGCCAAGGAGGCGGTCACCACGACGACCGGCCCGCTCACCGTGGAGAGCGCGACCGCGAAGGCTGCGATCACGCCCATCTCCAGCAGGACTGCGAGCGCACCCTGCCAGAGCAGCCACATCGGCTCTCCGAGGACGATGATGGCCACGACCTGCTCGATCACGGTGAACGCGGCGATGGACCCCGCGAGCACCGCGAAGATGCCGAGCCACGTCCCGAGGACGTACTCGGCGCGTCCGACCGGCTTCGCGAGCACGTTGTAGACGGTGCGCCGCTCGACTTCGGCGGGGATACGGTTTGCCGCGAGTGAGAGGGCGAGAACAAGCCCGGTCACGAACGCCAAGGCCAGTGCCACTTCTCGGTAGACCGAACCTTCCACGCCGAGACCGTAGTCCGGCAGTGACGGGATGGCGAACGCGAGCAGCGCACCGAAGACGAGCACAACGTAGACGACCTTGCGGCGAAGCGAGTCCGCGACAACGGTGCCGGCGATGGCGGCGATGGGCGCGGGCTTCATGCCGACACCTCCTTCGCCGTCGATGCGAGCAGCGCTGAGAAGTAGTCCTCCAACGATGCCCGCTTGGGCTGGATCGCGACGATTGCGCCACCGGCCTCGTCCACGGCATCTACCACGGTGCGCACCGAGCCGTCCGGAACGGAGAACTGCCACATCCCACCGCTCATCGCGACCTCGCTCGCGAGCGCGGCGACGCGTTCCGGAAGCCCGTTGTCGAAGCCGCGAACGCGCACGGAGGTCTGCCCGCTCACGTTGAGAAGCGTGTCGATATCGCCTTCGGCGACAACGCGGCCGCCGTGCATGATGGTGACCTCGTCGCATACCGCTTCGACCTCGGAGAGCTGGTGCGATGAGAGGAGGATGGTGACGCCCTCATCCCTCAGCGAGAGCATCAGGTTCCTGACGTCGCGCTGACCTACCGGGTCGAGGCCGGATGCCGGCTCGTCGAGCACGACGACGCGGGGCTCGTTGAGGAGCGCCTGTGCGATACCCAGCCGCTGGAGCATGCCACGTGAGAACTTGTCGACTGTGGTCCGCTCCCGCCCCTCAAGGCCCACACGCGCGAGCAGCCCGGGCGTGCGGCGGCGTGCCTCCTCCCCCGTGATGCCGGCGAGCCGCCCGTAGAACGCGAGCACCTGCGCGGCAGTGATGTGCTGGGGAAAATACGGCTGCTCGGGCAGGTACCCGACCGCCGCGCGCCCGGCGGGCTTGGAGGAGTCGGCGCCGAGCACCTGGAAGACGCCCGCGCTTGGCCGGACCAGACCGAGCAGCATCTTGAGCGTGGTGGTCTTTCCTGCCCCATTTGGACCCAAGAGGCCGTGGATCGTCCCGGCGCGGACCATGATATCCACATCCCGGACGACTTCCCGAGACTCGCCCCCGAAACCGGCGGAGTACCTCTTGGACGCACCCTCGATCCGGATGGTTGGTGACTCGGAGCGCTCTTCCATAACCCTACGGGACCACCTCTCAGGACTTGCTCTTTGCTTTGAGGAACTCTGCGTACGTCGACGTGAACGTGTGCGATCCGTCAGCCCCGGTGAGCACGTAGTACAGGTACTTCGTATCGGCGGGCGCGGCAGCCGCCTTGAGCGAGTCGAGCCCGGGGTTGGAGATCGGTCCAATGGGCAGCCCCGGGTACTTGTAGGTGTTGTACGGGCTGTCGATCTCGAGGTCGGCGTAGAGAACCCGCGTGGTCCCCTCGGGCAGAAGGTACTTCACCGTCGCGTCGATCTGAAGCAGCATGCCTTGCTTCAGCCGGTTGTAGATGACCGAGGAGACGAGCGGGCGCTCGGCGGCCACCTGCGCCTCCCGCTCGACCATCGAGGCGATGATGACGACGTCGTGCTTCGTGAGGTTCTTGCTCGCCGCAAAGGCAAGGTCGACTTGGGCCATCTCGGTGTCGAACTGCTTGAGCATCAGCTCCACCACGTCGCGCGCGGTGCTCTCCTTCACGATGCGGTAGCGCTTCGGGAAGAGGTAACCCTCAAGCGTGCCGTTCTCTACGTCCGCAAGGTAGGGGCGCGTGGCAGCGAAGGATGGGGCCTCCGTCGTTGCGATCTGCAGGAACTCCGCGGACGGAATGCCCGCCTCGGCTTCGAGACGTGCGGCGATCTGCTTTACCGTGTAGCCCTCGGGAATCGTCACCTCGGTGTATTCGACGGGGATACCTTTCACGAGCCTCTTCACGACATCCTCGTACGGCATGCCCGTCATCAGCTCGTACACGCCCGGCTTGAGGTCCTGGTCGATGCCCTCGTAGCGCGCGCGAAGCCGGAAGTAGGAGGCGTTCTCGATTACGCCGGCGTCCGCGAGGATCCGGGCGATCGCCGCCGTGCCCGAGCCTCGGGGGATTTCGACGGTCACGGGTCTGCCGGCGGCAACGTCGCTTTCCGAACGCAAGAAGACGCTCCACACGCCGAACGCGGGCACAACCACCGCGAGCACGAGCAGCACGAGAACGACGAGGGCGGCCAGCGACTTTCGCCTGCTGTGGTTCGGGGCCGCGGCGACCGTCCGCGCGGCCCGCTCGGCGCGCACCTCGCCGACCGACGAGTCTGGTTGAGTCGAGGTGCGCGCCGAGCCGGCAGCGTGCCGCCCGCCTCGCCGAGGGTCCGGATCGGTGCCCCTACGCGTCATCGGATGCGAACCTCCGCTGTGAGTCCAAGTAGCCCTGCAGAATGTACGCCGCTGCCACCATGTCAAGCTTCCCGCGCTGACCGCGAGTACTCACTCCCGACCCCGTCATGGCGCGACTTGCCGCGCTCGACGAGAGCCGCTCATCAACATACGCAATCGGCATGCCGAGCGCACCCGCAATCCGCTCGGCCGTCGCTCTCACCATAATGGCTTGAGGACCCTCCTCGCCCGCCATCGTCAGTGGCAGACCCGCGACGAGGCCGGTGACCTCGTAGTCCTCGACGAGGCGCTTGAGCGGGCCGATGTCACGGGCAAGCGCGCGCGCGTCCAGTACGACCAGCGGTGAGGCGACGGCGCCTTCGGCGTCCGAGACCGCAACGCCGACCCTCGCCTCTCCGATGTCGAGACCAAGGAGCCGCACCGTCAGTTGATGCCGAGCATCGCTCGGGCTGCTTCCAGTGCCGCGTCGATTCCCGAGGCGTCCTTGCCACCGGCCTGCGCCATCTCCGGCTTGCCGCCGCCACCGCCCTTGATGTGCGGCGCCATCGCCTTGATGACCGCTCCGGCGTTAAAGCCGGCTGCCACCGCAGGAGCACTGCCTGCTGCAAGCAGGAGCGGCGCACGGGTGTCCGGATCGGCGGTTGCGAGTACCACGGCGCCGCCGCCCAAGCGAGCGCGCACGACGTCCGAGACGTCGCGCAAGCCGGTGACATCCACGTCCGGAACGCGAGTCACCAGCAGTGGGTAGCCTGCGTCCCTGGAGGCAGCGACGAACGCCTCCACGTCGGCGGTCGCAAGCTGGCTCTTGCCGCGCTTGACTGCGGTCTCGAGCTCCTTCATCCGAGTCACGAGCGTTCCTGTCCGCTCGGCGACATCGAACTTGTTCACCTTGAGCTCGGAGGCCGTCTCGAGGAGTTCATGCTCGAGGCGTTCTACGTAGTCGAGGGCGTCGAAGCTCGTCACGGCCTCGATGCGTCGCAGGTTGGCGCCGACACTGCCTTCAGACACGAACTTGATCAGATTGATCTCGCTTGAACGGGCAACGTGCGTGCCGCCGCAGAGCTCCTTGCTGAAGTTCCCGACCTCGAGCACTCGCACGATGTCGCCGTACTTCTCGCCGAAGAGCGCGGTCACGCCCAGCTCGCGGGCGGTGGCGAGTGACGTTTCGTAGTTGCGGACCGGGTGGTTCTCCATGACCTTGCGGTTCGCCATGTCCTCGATGCGGCGCAGCTCTTCGTCGCTCGGGGCGGTGAAGTGCGTGAAGTCGAAACGGAAGCGGTCGGGTGCCACGTACGAACCCGACTGCCGGACGTGCTCACCAAGGACTTTGCGGAGCGCCCAGTGAACGATGTGCGTGGCCGTGTGGTTGCGCCGGATGCGCTCGCGACGCTTGACGTCGATGACGGCGTGGACGGCGTCACCCACCGAGAGCGTGCCCTCCTCAAGGGTGCCGATGTGCGAGAAGATGCCCGGCATCGGGATTCGTGTGTCACTCGCGGCGAAGCGGGTACCGGCTCCCGTGATCGTCCCGGTGTCGCCAACCTGCCCGCCCTGCTCGCCGTAGAACGGCGTCGCGGACAGCACGATCTCCCCCGCCTGGCCGGCCGCGATCGACGGTACCGACGCTCCGCCGACGACGATGCCGAGCACGGTCGCGTCGCTCTCGTTCTGCGCGTACCCGACGAACTCGGCGTCAGCCGCACCGGGAATCTCCGCGAAGGCGTTGCCGAAGGCCGTCCATGAGTCGTCCTTCACGGCCGCTCGGCCGCGCTCGCGCTGCGCGGTCATCTCCGCATCGAAGGCGGCCTTGTCGACTTCGAAGCCCGCCTCCTGCGCAATCTCGACCGTGAGCTCGACCGGGAAGCCGTACGTGTCGTGCAGCGCGAACGCGCGCGCGCCATCGAGCATGACGCGGCCGTCCTCTCGCGCGCGCTCGATCGCCTCTTCGAGGAACGTGAGCCCTTGGCGAAGCGTCTGGCCGAACCGCTCTTCCTCGGCCGCGACGATGCGCTGCACGAGGTCGTGGTGTTCGACGATCTCCGGGTAGGCCTCACCCATCCGTGCGACGACTTCATCGACGAGGCGCACGAGAAACGGCTTCTCGACGCCGAGTAGACGCCCGTGCCGCACCGCGCGGCGCAGCAGCCGCCGGAGCACGTAGCCGCGTGCCTCGTTGCTCGGGAGCACGCCGTCGGAGATGAGGAAGGTCACCGCGCGCGCGTGGTCAGTGATGATACGAAGCGAGGTGTCGGTCTTCTCGGCGGCGCCATACGCCACGCCGCTGACCTCCTCGGCGAGCGCCATGACGCCCCGGAGGATGTCCGTCTCGAAGTTGCTGTGAACGCCCTGCAAGATGGTCGCCACCCGCTCGAGCCCCATGCCGGTGTCGATGTTCTGCTTGGGGAGCGGTGTGAGCGTGCCATCCTCGGCTCGGTCGTACTGCATGAAGACGAGGTTCCAGTACTCGAGGAAGCGGTCACAGTCGCAGCCCGGCGCGCACTCCGAGCTCCCGCAGCCCACCTCCGGACCTTGGTCGTAGTAGAGCTCCGAGCACGGCCCGCACGGCCCGGTAGGGCCGGCGGACCAGAAGTTGTCCTTCGCACCCATGCGCACGATTCGCTCGGGGGGTATACCGACCTCGTCGCGCCAGATCGCCTCGGACTCGTCATCGTCCTCGTAGATCGAGTACCAGATGCGCTCAGGATCGAGGCCCAGCACCTGCGTCGAGTACTCGTACGCCCACGCACACGCTTCGCTCTTGAAGTAGTCGCCGAAGCTGAAGTTGCCGAGCATCTCGAAGAAGCTGTGGTGGCGACCGGTGGTTCCGATGATGTCGATGTCGGTCGTACGCGCGCATTTCTGGCAGGTGGTGGCGCGTGTGAAGCCGAGGTCCCGCAGCCCTAGGAAGACCGGCTTGAACTGCACCATGCCCGCCGATGTGAGCAAGAGGGACGGGTCGTCGGGGATGAGCGACGAGGACGGCAGCCGCCTGCAGCCCTTGCTCTCGAAGAACGAGAGGAAGCTCTCGCGGATCTCGGCGGAGTTCACCTAGGTCGTCTCCTCGGTTTCGATCGTCTTGTCGCTCGCGGACTCGGAATCGGCATCGCCGGAATCGTCGTCCGTCTTCCGTTGGCGGAAGAGGGCACCGTCCTCGGTCGTGAGCGTGGAGTCTGTCCACTTTTCGAAGTAGTACACGAAGAGGCCCTTCGCTGTCGCCGCCACCGGGATTGCGAGCAGGAGTCCCGGGAGGCCGAAGAGCGTGCCACCGGCGAGGAGCGAGAATATCACGAGCACCGGATGCAGGTCGACCTGCTCGGACATGACGCGCGGCGTCACGAAATAGTCCGTGACCTGCTGCGCAACGAGGATGACCGCGACCGCGCCGAGCGCGAGTAACGGGCTCACGAAGATGGCGACGATTGCCGCGGTGACCTCCGCAATGAGAGGGCCGAGCATGGGGATGATGTTGAGCACGCCGGCCATCAAGCCGAGGACGAGGGCGTAGGGGACGCGGAGGACGGTCAGGCCGATGGAGACGATAACCGCCGTCGTGAGCGACACAATGAGCTGGCCGCGCAGATAGCCGCTCAAGACCTGCGAAACCTTATGCCCGATCACGCGAGCTTCATGCTCGCGTTCCGGCCCTCCGAGGAGCGTTAGCTCGCGGCTGATTTCCGGCAGGTCTTTGAGCAGCCAGAATCCGAGCACGAACGCGATGAGTCCGTCAAACATGAGGGTGATGGCCGAGCTGCCCACCTGGAGGAGTCCCTTGGCGACAGCAGTCGACCATACCATTGCCTGGTTGGCGATGCTGTCGCGGAGGTCGGCGATCGCCTTGTCCATCCATGCGGGAGCCTGCACTGCCTGGTACTGTCGCTGCAGGTCGGCCCACACCTTGAAGGCGCCGTCGTAGTACTTCGGGAACTCGGTGACGAACTGGCTCACCTGGTCGTACAGAGCCGGCAGCACGAAGAATCCGAGGATCGCGAAGATACCGAAGCCCGCAAGGTAGCAGAGACCGACGGCAAGGCCCCGCTTGAGCCCGCGTTGTTCGAGCATCACGACCGGCCCGCGGAGGAGGTAGACGATAACGATAGCAAACAGGAACGGCACGAGCGCGCCGGAGACTCTGCCGAGCAGCCAGAGGCCCGCGGCGACAAGGAGCAGCACGCCGATGAGCGCCCACGCGGTGATTGCGACCGACGTCCATCGCTCGCGCTTCAAGCGATCACGCCTCACGGTCACACCTCCCTTGCCACAAGGCTCTCGCGAAGCACGCGGAGTGTGCGTCTGAGCAGCCGCGAAACCTGCATCTGCGAGATCTCCAGCTGAGCGGCGATCTCGGTCTGCGTCAGGCCCTGGAAGAAGCGCAGGTACAGCACGCGCTGCTCCTGCGGTGTCAGCGCCTTCAATCCTTCGGCAAGTGTGGTGCGGTCGTCGATGACCGCCATCAGCTGGTCATCGCGCCCGATGTACTCGAGGATGCTGAACGAGTCGGGCCCGTCGCTCGTCCGGTCCCCCTCCAGCGAGACGAAGTTGTACGCCTCGCTGGTCTCCATCGCTTCCAGTACTTCCTCGGAGCTGACGCCGAGATACTGGGCGATCTCGAGGATCGTCGGCGACCGCTGCAGGTCCTGGGTGAGGCGATCGACGGCCTGGTTGACGCGGAACGAGAGCTCCTGGAGCCGCCGAGGAACCTTGATCGCCCAGCCCTTGTCCCGGAAGTAGCGCTTGAGCTCGCCGATGATGGTCGGCGTCGCGTACGTCGTGAACTCGACGTCCCGACCGGTGTCGAACCGGTCGATGGCCTTGATGAGCCCGATCGTTCCGACCTGGACGAGATCGTCGATGGGCTCGCCGCGGTTGCGGAAGCGGCTCGCGAGGTACTTCACTAAGTTGAGATACATCGTGATGAGCTCGTCGCGCGACTCCTCGTCCTGGTGCATGCGGTAGTGCGCGAAGAGCTCGCGCGTTCGCGCCTTGTCCCAGACGAGCCGTCGGCTTTCGGGCCGAGTGGTACGCGGCACGGTCAGACCTCCGCGCCCACGGCGCGTTTGACAAGCTTGAGCGAACACGCCGCACCCTCGCGAAGCACGTCGACCTCATCGCAGACGGACTCGAGGATGAACGTCGCGTAGCGGGCCCCGAGGTCCGAGTCGCGTCCCTCGTCCGGCGAAGCGTCGAACGGTCCGACCGTGATGGTCAGCTTGCCCTCCCCCACGTCGAAGGTGAACGTAACGGGTTGCTCCGGTGCGATGCGGAGGCTCGCGTAGACGAACGCCTCCTCGGCTGCCATCCGAACGTCGTCGACGTCGTCGTAGGACATGCCGACGCGGCTGGCGAGCTCGGCGGCCGTGATGCGCACGGTCTTGGCGAAGTCGCTCCGGTTGGGCACGGTCAGGGTAACGAGTTCAGCAGCCATCAGATCCTCCGTCGGTGTACCACTGGCAAGGCGCGACGCTAGCTGCGGCGCGCTCGGGAGAACGCTCGTGCAATGCCCGCACCGAGCCCATGCACCACGCTCACCGGGCCGCGGATGACGTCGCTGGCCGAGCTCACCGCGCCCGACACCTGCTCGATATCGGTCACGATGCCGTCCACGCGCAGCAGCTCGGCGCTCATGATGTCGAGCGTGGCGTCCGCCTTGTCGATGAGCGGCACGAGCCGCGTCCGCAGCTCGGTCGTGGTGGTCTGGAGTTCACGCGCCAGACGGAGCGCGACGACGAGCACGTAGATCGCAAAGGCCACAAGCGCGATTGCGAGCACGGTGAGCACGATGCCGAGCACCGAAGCAGTGTCCATGGAGTATCTCTCGCGACGTGGCTGGCGGGTGCGACCAGTGTAGCAAAGCTGGCACCACTCGCCGGACATTGCCGAGGGGCAGTCCCTACGACGCTTCGGGAGGCTTCCCGTCGCCCACCAGGCGACCGCAAATGTCGCGCTCGGTCGGCCGCCAGAAGCGCCCGCGAGCAAGGCCGTCCGGCAGGTACTGCTGCTCGACCACGGCGCCCGGATGGTCGTGCGGGTAGCGGTAGGCCGGGTACGTGTCGGCACCCGGGCGATGCCGGTCCCGGAGGTGGTCGGGCACCGCTCGCGCCGGACCGTTCCGAACCTCCGCGAGCGCGGCGTCGATGGCGACGTATGACGCATTCGACTTGGGCGCAAGCGCCAGGTAGACGGCCGCGTGGCCGAGGTTGATGCGGCACTCGGGCCAGCCGATGAACTCCGCGGACTTCACTGCGGCGTGCGCGACGAGAAGCGCGCGGGGGTCGGCCATGCCCACATCCTCGGACGCGAAGATGAGCATCCGGCGGGCGATGAACTTCGGGTCCTCACCGCCGTGGATCATGCGGGCGAGCCAGTAGACGGCGGCGTCGGGGTCGCTCCCCCGCATCGACTTGATGAACGCCGAGATGATGTCGTAGTGGGCGTCGCCCGTCTTGTCGTACGTGAGCTGGCGCGTCTGCGTCGCGCCCGCAACCTCATCGACGCCGACCACGCGACGGCCGTCTGCGTCCCGCGTAGCGACGCTTGCGGCGAGCTCGAGCGTGGTGAGCGCCGCGCGGGCATCCCCACCGGCAGCTCGCACGATGCGGTCCCCGGCCTCGGGATCGAGCGCCACCGTGCCGCCGTAGCCACGCTCCGTGTCCTCGATCGCCTGGTGAACGATCTGCGAGACGTCGTCGTCGGTGAGCGGCTCGAGCACCACGACCCGCGAGCGGCTTATGAGTGGAGCGTTGACCTCGAAGAACGGGTTTTCTGTCGTGGCGCCGATGAGCGTGAGCAGACGGTCCTCGACCGCATGCAGCAGCGCGTCCTGCTGCGACTTGCTGAAGCGGTGGATCTCGTCGATGAACAGGATCGTCCGCTGTCCTGAGAACGACAGCCGGTCTCTCGCCCCTTCGATTGCCGAGCGCACGTCGCTAACGCCTGCCGAGACTGCCGAAATCTCCGAGAAGTGCGAGCGCGTTACGCCCGCGATGATGCGCGCGAGGCTCGTCTTCCCGCACCCGGCGGGGCCGTACAGGATGAGCGACGAGAGCGTGTCGCTCTCGATGGCAGCGCGAAGCACGGTCCCCGGCCCTACCGCGTCCTGCTGTCCGACGAACTCGTCGAGCGTGCGGGGACGCATGCGAGCAGCGAGCGGGGCGCCCGTCTGAAGCGCGGCTGCAGTAGTATCGCTGAAGAGGTCCTCCGCCATCGCTACTCGGTGGCGCTCAGGACCTCCCGGCCGATGATCTCGCTGTCGACATAGCCGAGCCAGCGCCAGGTGACCACGCCATCCTGGTTCACGAGCATGATGTAGGGGGTGCTCTTGATGTCGAGCTGGGCCGCAAACGCCGCAGCAGCCTGCGCGGCATCGCCAGGTGCGGCGGCCTTGCCGGAGGTCACGTCGAACGTGACCAAATCGATGAGCCCGCGGTACTCGCGCATGACCGCGTCGACCTCTCCGCGCTGGGGTGCGGAGATCTCTTGGGCCGAGTCGTAGAAGAAGAGCAGCATGGGCCGCTTGGCGTCAAGCTTCTGCTGCACGGCCTCGGGAAGCGCAATGTCCTTCATCGCGGGAAACGGCGCAGGGTAGCCCGATTCGATGGGCGACCGATCGATGACCGGCTCGACCGCGATGGCGGGCGCTGTCGGCTGTTGCGTGGTGGTCGGCTCCACCGTTTCTGGTTTGGCGGCGCCGCCGCAGCCGACAAGCGTGAGCACGATCAGTGCGAAGACGAGAGCTACAGCGGTTCTGCGCATGACGACCCTTTCGGCCCATGGATACTGACAACCCCGCCTCGCGCGCTTCGGCAGGTGAACCTGCCTCAGCAGGTGGGTGCCCGCAGACCGACATCCTGCTTCCCCGAGGGGATACCATTCAGCCGGACAATGATAGGGCTCCCGTACAAGAAGTGTTGGTTCGACCGTTGTAGCCGAAGCGTCGCAAGGCGAAGCACTAGTATCGTAGCACCCACATCTGACCCGTGCTACCGACGACTCGACCAGTGGCGGCGCAATCAGTCGACGCGCAGGTGCGCCTCTTTGAGCTGCCGCGCGGTGACCGCCTCCGGCGCGCCGGTGAGCGGGCACGCGCCCGACGATGTCTTCGGGAACGCGATGACGTCGCGGATCGAATGCTTACCCGCAAGCACCATCACGAGGCGGTCGAACCCGAGCGCGATGCCGCCGTGCGGCGGCGCACCGAGCGTGAGCGCTTCCAACAGGAAGCCGAACTGCTCCTGCGCGACCGCGAGGTCGTGCCCGAGCACGTCGAGGACGCGCTTCTGCAGCTCGGCATCGTGGATGCGGAGCGTACCGCCGCCGATCTCAAGACCGTTGATGATGAGGTCGTAGGAGTACGACAGCACGCTTCCCGGATCGCTCTCCAGCATCGCGACGTGCTCGTCGAACGGACGGGTGAAGGGGTGGTGGTTGGCGCTCCAGCGCTTCTCGTCCGCGTCCCACTTGAAGAGCGGGAAGTCCACGACCCAGAGCGCGTCGTAGCCCTCGCGCGGCAGCTCGAGCTCGTCTGCGAGGCGCAGGCGCAAGGTGCCGAGCACCTCGTTCGCGGTGTCGTGCGCGTCGGCGATCATGCACACGAGGTCACCCGGCTCGACGGCCAGCGTGGACGTCAGCGCGGCCATCTCCGACATGGTGAAGAACTTGGCGACCGGGGAGCGGACCTCGCCGTCGCTCGTGAAAGCAACCCACGCGAGGCCCTTGGCGCCGCTGTCGATGGCAAGCTGGTTGAGCGCGTCGATGCGGCTGCGGCTCCAGTCACCTGCGCCCTTCGCGTTGAGGCCCTTGACCCGGCCGCCAGCCGCGAGTGCGCTTGCGAATACCTTGAACTCCGAGTCCTTGAACACGCTCTTGAGGCAGTGGAGCTCCATACCGAGGCGCGTGTCGGGTCGGTCCGAGCCGTAGCGGTCCATCGCATCGGCGTACGTGAGCCGGCGAAGCGGCGTGGCGAACTCCGCGCCGGCCTCCCGCATCACCTCGTGCATCACGTCCTCCATCATCGCGAGGACGTCTTCGGCCGTGACGAACGACATCTCGATGTCGACCTGCGTGAACTCGGGCTGGCGGTCGGCGCGAAGGTCCTCGTCGCGGAAGCAGCGGGCGATCTGGTAGTAGCGCTCGACACCGGCGACCATGAGCAGCTGCTTGAAAAGCTGCGGCGACTGCGGAAGCGCGTAGAACTGGCCCGCGTTCATGCGGCTGGGGACGATGAAGTCGCGCGCGCCCTCGGGCGTGGACTTCGTGAGGATGGGCGTCTCAACTTCCACGAAGCCGCGCTGCTCGAGCGACTTGCGGAAGCGCTGGGCCACCCGGTCACGCATGAGGAGCGCATCGAGCATCTCGGGACGGCGCAGGTCGATGTAGCGGTACTTCAGGCGCAGCGCCTCGTCGGTCTCGATGCCCGCCTCTATCTCGAACGGCGGCGTCTCGCTTCGGTTGAGCACCTCCGCCGCGGTGACGACTACCTCGACCTCACCGGTGGCGAGGTTGGGGTTCACGGTGCCGTCCGGGCGGTGGCGCACGGCGCCGGTGAGCTTCACGACCCACTCGGGACGCGCCTGCTCGGCGGTCGCGAACGCGACGCCGCTCGCGTCGGGGTCGAAGACGCACTGCACGAGGCCACTCCGGTCGCGGAGGTCGAGGAAGACCAGCCCGCCGTGGTCGCGCCGACGGTGGACCCAGCCGGCGAGCGTCACGGTCTCGCCGATGTCGGCGACTCGCAGGTCACCGGCCACGTGGCTGCGGATGGAGTATCGGGCGTCGAGCATGGGTGGGGTCCTCCCTTGTTGGGTCGTTCGCGATCAGGCGAGCAGCGCGCCGACGTGCGCCGCGATGTCCGCGACGCGCACGCGCTCCTCGGCCTTCGTCATCATGTCGCGGAGCGTTACCTCGCCCGCTTGAAGCTCGTCGGGGCCGACCACGACGACGAGCTTCGCGCCCAGGCGGTCCGCCTGCTTGAACTGCGCTTTGAGGCTGCGCGCCTGGTGGTCGAGCTCGGTCGCAATGCCCGCATCGCGGCAGGCCTGCGCGAGCTCGAACGCCGCCTCGCGCACGCTCGCGTCGACTGCGGCCACGTAGACCTCCGAGCGAGCGGTCGTAGGGATCTCGACACCCGCTGCTTCCAGCGCGAGCAGCGTGCGCTCGAAGCCGAGCGCGAAGCCGAGGCCCGGCGTCGCCGGCCCGCCGTATTCCTGCATGAGGCGGTCGTAGCGACCGCCGCCACCGATGGCGTTCTGCGAGCCGAGGCCCTCGTCCACCTGCACCTCGAAGACGGTGCGCGTGTAATAGTCGAGGCCGCGCACGAGCTGCGGTGCTTCCTCATACGTGATACCGAGCGCCTCAAGACTCGCCTTGACGGCGGCGTAGTGGGTGGCGCAGTCGTCGCAGAGGCTGTCACGCAAGAGCGCCGCGTTCGCCATAACCGTGACGCAGCCGGGATTCTTGCAGTCGAACGCTCGGAGCGGGTTGCCCTCCGCCCGGCGGACGCATTCGTCACAGAGATCGGTAGCGTGCTCGCGGATGAAGGCAGCCACCCGGTCGCGGTACGCCGGCCGGCACCTCTCGTCCCCCATCGAGTTCACCAGGAGGCGCATCCGCTCGGCGGGTATCCCGAGTGCCTCGTAGTAGCGAACGAGGAGCAGGATCACCTCGGCGTCGGCGCTTGGCTCGGCGGCCCCGAGCACCTCGACGCCGATCTGCCAGAACTGACGCATGCGGCCTTTCTGCGGGCGCTCATAGCGGAACATCGGACCCGAGTAGTAGAGCTTCGCGGCCGAACCCTGCGGTACCAGATTGTGCTCGATCGCGGCGCGCACGACACTCGCCGTGCCCTCGGGGCGCAGCGTGAGCGAGCGCTCCGAGCGGTCCAGGAACGTGTACATCTCCTTGGAGACGATATCGGTCGCCTCGCCGATGCCGCGTGCGAAGACCTCCGTGTGCTCGAAGAGCGGCGTGTAGATCGGCTCGTACCCGTACCGGGCGAAGAGCTCCTGCGCGGTGCGCGTGAAGTATTCCCAGGCGCTCGCAACGCGGGGCAGCATGTCGGTGGTGCCCTTGGGGGCGCGTGCGTTCATCGGGGCCTTCCTTGGAGGGTCGGTGCGGCTTCCGAGTCTACCCGAACGGGGCACGCGCCGCCACGCGACGGGATGGCCCCCGCGCGTTCGCCGAGCGGCGACGGCGCGACGGTCGACGGGCGCTACGCTCGGGGGAAGTACGGGTTGACGCGGCGCTCGCGGCCGATGGTGGTGTCGGGCCCGTGGCCGGGGTGCACGAGCACCTCATCCGGGAGCGTCGAGAGGCGCGCGATCGAGCGGCGCATCGCCTGCATGTCACCGCCGGGGAAGTCGGTGCGGCCGATGCTTCCGGCGAAGAGCGTGTCGCCGGAGAGCAGATGATCCTCGCCGCCGAGGCAGATCGACCCCGGCGTGTGACCAGGCCTGTGGAGCACGGTCAGCTCCACGTCGCCGGCCGTGACCCGGTCGCCCTCGTGCAGCAGGCGCTGCGCAGGCGGCGCGGTGAACGGCATCCCGAAGACGGCCCCGCCGGCGCCCTCGGCCGTGAGCAGCGAGGCCGCGTCCGCCTCATGCACGAGCAGCGGCGCTCCGGTCGCCTCCACGAGCGCGCGAACCGCGCCGATGTGGTCGAAGTGGCCGTGCGTGAGCACGATCGCCGCCACGGGGGCGTCGCCGACCTCGGCGAGGATCTCCTCGGGGGCGTCGCCGGGGTCCACGATCAGCACCGGCGTGCCGGAACCGCCGTCGACGAGCCAACAGTTGGTGTCGAGCATGCCGAGAACCAGGCGCCGAAGCCTCACGAGCGCGGCTTCTTCGGACGGGAACCTTCGGGAAGCGCGCGGCGTGCTTCGAAGACGCTGTCGATGCCGCGAACGGTAGCGAGCACCCGGGTGAGCTGCTCCATACTGCCAAGTTCCAATAGGAAGCGCATGGTCGCCACCCCCTGCCGGTCAGTAGAGATCGCGGCAGACAGCACGTTCACACCGGCGTCGGCGAGCGCGATCGACACGTCTTGCAGCATCCGCGTGCGGTCGAGCGCCTCGATCAGGATCTCGACCTGATAGGTAGTCGAGGTGCCGGTGTCCCACTCCACCTGGAGGATGCGCTCGGGGCTGATGCTGACGAGTTCGACCGCGTTGGGGCAGTCGGCACGGTGAACGGAGACCCCTCGCCCCCGCGTGACGAAGCCGACGATGTCGTCGCCGGGTACCGGATTGCAGCAGTGCGCGAGGCGCACGAGGAGGTCGTCGATGCCAACCACCTTCACGCCTCCGCCGGGCTTCTGGCGCTTCGAGCGCGGCGCGATCATCGGCTGGTTCGGCAGCAGCCCGCGAGTCGCCTCTTCCTCGGCCTTCTGCGCCGGGCGCTGGTCCACGGCCAAGTGTCCGATGAGTCTTGTGACGAGCTGCTTCGCACTCTGCTTGCCGCCGCCGACCGCTGCGAGCAGGTCGTCGCCGGACTGGAGGTTCGCTTCTTTCGCGACCGCCTCGAGAGCCTTCGCGACGCCTTGGCTCCCCAAACCCAACCCCTGCTTGCGAAGCGCCTTGAGGACTTCGTCCCGGCCCGCCTGCACGTCGTCTTGGCGGGTGACCTTCGAGAAGTGCGCCCGTATCTTGCTGCGCGCGGACGAGGTCTTGACGATGTTCAGCCAGTCGCGCGACGGCGACGCGTTCTTGGCGGTGAGGATCTCGATCCGGTCGCCCATCTGGAGTTCGTACGTGAGCGGAACGATCGAGCCGTTGACCTTCGCACCGACGCAGTGATTGCCCACCTCTGTGTGGATGGCGTAGGCGAAGTCGATGGGCGTGGAGCCACGGCGGAGCGAGATCACGTCGCCCTTTGGCGAGAAGACGAAGACCTCGTCCTCGAACAGGTCGATCTTGAGAGCCTCCATGAACTCCCGAGGGTCCTTGAGCTCGGTCTGCCATTCGAGCATCTGCCGGAGCCACGCGAGCCGCTCGTCGAACGCCTCGTCGGTCCGCCCGCCCTCCTTGTAGCGCCAGTGCGCGGCGATGCCGTACTCGGCGGTGCGGTGCATCTCCTCGGTACGGATCTGAATCTCCAGCGGCCGCCCGGCAGGTCCGATGACGGTCGTGTGCAGCGACTGGTACATGTTGAACTTGGGCATCGCCACATAGTCCTTGAAGCGCCCGGGAACCGGGAGCCAGATGCTGTGCACGGTGCCGAGCGCACCATAGACGTCCTTGACCGAGCTGACGATGACTCGGAGCGCGATGAGGTCATAGATCTCGTTGAAGTCTTTCCCCTTGTGCGACATCTTCTGGTAGATGCTGTACAGGTGCTTCGGCCGCCCGGAGATCTCTGAGGTGATGCCGATCGCCAGAAGCTCATCGGTCAGCTGCTGGATGACCTGCTGGAGGTACGCTTCCCGCGCCTGGCGACTCTCAGCGACCATGCGCTGGATCTGGTGGAACTTCTTCGGCTCGAGGTAGTAGAAGGCGAGGTCCTCGAGCTCCCACTTCATCTGCGAAATGCCCAGACGGTGCGCGAGTGGCGCGTAGATCTCCATCGTCTCGATGGCTTTCTCGCGACGCTTCTCGGCCGGCAGGGCGGCGAGCGTCCGCATATTGTGCAACCGGTCAGCGAGCTTGATCAGGATGACGCGGATGTCCTTGGCCATGGCGATCAGCATCTTGCGGAGGTTCTGTGACTGAGCCTCGGCGAGGGAGGTGAACTTGATCCGGCCGAGCTTGGTCACCCCGTCGACGAGGGCGGCGACCTCTGGGCCGAACCGTTCCCGGATCTCCTTCAGGCTGACGCCGCTGTCCTCGACGACGTCGTGCAGGAGTGCCGCCTGCAAGGTGGCGGTGTCGAGGTTGAGTCCCGCAAGGATCATCGCGACTTCCGTGGGGTGGCTCACAAACGGCTCGCCGGACTTGCGCATCTGACCGGCGTGCTTCTCGACGGCGAAGGCGTACGCCTCCTCAAGGCCGCTCACGTCGGCTAGGGGGTTGTAGCTCTTCAGCTGTGCCTGGATGCCCTGGAGGGTGGCCGCCACGTGCTCCTCCGACCCTACGCGCCGACCGGGTCGGCGCCCGGTGGTTGTTCCGGCAGGATAGGACGATTGAAGGTATGCAGCAACTCCTCCGGAGTGGCGTCCATGACCCACATGCAGAACGCCTCGAACTCGCTTTGTTCCTGCAGCCCCTCGGCGTAGCGCACTGATGCGGCCAGATCGAGCTTGGTCTCGGGCGCGGGCAGGAGTCGCAGCCGGCGGTACGAGCCGGCGCCCTCGCCGCTCACAAGCGAGAGTTCGCGGAAGACGCCGAGCCCGGCGGAGACCCCCCGCTCGGTCATCCGAGAGCGGGGCAGGCGCGCTTTGACCCGCTCGGCGAGCTCGGCGTTGGAGACCTCGATCGGCTCGGCAGTGGCTCCTGCGCAGTCCCGAAGCGCGACGTAGAGCGCCGCAAGCTCATCGCGCGGCGGGGCAGAGGACTCGAGGATGACCCGGTTGATGCGCGCATCCCGCTGGCCGAAGAGCAGGTGAACGTGCGCCGGCTCGCCATCGCGGCCCGCACGTCCACACATCTGGTTGAACTCCACCGCCCCGAAGGGCATGTGATAGAGCACCACGTGGCGGATGTCAGGGATGTTGACGCCCTCGCCGAACGCGCTCGTGGCGACGATCGCGCGGAGCGTGCCGTCGCGGAATGCCCGCTCGACGGCGTGGCGCGAGGCGCGGGTCATGCCGCCGTTGTAGAAGGCGACCGCGTGCGTCAGCCCCGGAACGCGTGCGCGTAGCGTCTTTGCGAGCTCGATACTCGTCTCGCGGGCGTTCACGTACACGATCACCTTATCCCCCTGCGCCGCCAGCCCCGCTGCGATCGCGGCCTTGTCTGCGGCGGCGCGGCGGTCTTCGACCCGCAGGTTGTCACGGACGGTGGGATCCAGCACGGTCTCGGTGATGCCGAGTACCTCGCCGATGGCCACCGCGGTGTCCGTGTCGGCAGTGGCGGTGACCGCGACGACCTCGGGGTCGCCGAGCGTGGCGAGCGCGGCGGCGAGCCGCCGGTACGCCGGGCGGTGGTTGGCACCCGAGCGACCGATATGGTGCGCCTCGTCGATCACCACGAACCGAACGCGAGCGGACTCGGCGAACCGCTGTGCGTGGTGCTCGAGGAACTCCGGCGTGGTGAGGACGATGTCGACCTCGCCCGCGCTCAGCTGCTCGAAGACTTCATCCCGCGCACCGGGCGCCGACTCACCCGTGAGGGTACGAACAATCACGCCGATCTCTGACATCGTCTCCTGCAGGTGGAATGACTGATCTGCCACAAGCGCGCGAAGCGGGTAGACGAAGACCGACGCGACCCCCTCGGCGATCGCGCGGCGGGCGGCGTGGACGTGGAAGATCAGCGACTTGCCGCGGCCGGTGGCCATCACGACGAGCGTGTTTGTACCTGCGACGAGCAGCTCGAGTGCATCCGTCTGCGCGCGGTGGAGCGGACGATCGCCGATGAACTGCGTGACGAGGGCGGCGTCGAGCGATGCCGGATCGAGCGCGGCGAGGCTCCGGCGGCGCTCCCGGCTTGCCTCGGCAAGTTCCGCATCGGACTCCACGGCATCGTGACGGGAGACAAGTACGTTCACGCCGAGCGCGGCGCCGTCGACGCCGCCGGTCACTTCGGTGACGCTGACGTCGTACTCCACGTCGGCGTCGATGAGCGGCGCCAGCACCGCCGCCAGCCTACGGTTGAAGTAGCCCGCCTGCCTGCCCGACGGCTCGAAGAGCGCGCACGCGTTGGGGTCAAATTCGTTGTCGGGCTGCCGCTCGATGCGCAGCGGCGTCCCCGGACTGAGCTCCTCGAGCACCGACTGGCGTCCCTCGAAGGTGACGCCCGCGAGCTTGGTGTGGAACGCGTCGGCCTCGCCGATGCCCGCGTACTCCTCGCGAGCGAGGATCTCGTCCGCGTGCCCGAATAGGTCCTCGACGAGGTCCGCGGCCGGCGCCGCCTCGGGGATAGCGTGAGGCCGGATGTCGCGGGCGAGCAGCTGCAAGCGCTCCTGCCCCCGCCATGCATCGACCTCGAGCTCGAACGCGATATCGACCGCCGACTCAGTCGATACGAGCGAGGCGGTGTCCGGACAGCGGAACATGACACCGGGCACCGCGGCGACACCGTCGTAGGCGGTGAAGCGGAGGTGCTGCCCGGTCTTGCCCACGGCGCGGCGACCGTTGAGGAACACCCCGTGCGCGGCCAACACCGGGCGCGGGTTCGCGAAGCCGAATGGTTCGAGCCGCGCCAACTCGGCGACGAGCTCGCGGCTGATCCCATCGAGCGGGACGACCGCGTCGATATCGAATCGGCTGATGAAAGCGTCCGACGGGACCGATGCAAGTGCGTCGATGAGCGCCGAGCGCACCTCCGGAAGCCGATCTGCGGCGAGCGTGAGACCAATGGCAGCCGCATGGCCACCGAAGCGGATGAGGCGCTCGGAGACAGGGCTGAGCGCCTGAAAGAGATCCACGCCCGGCACCGATCGGCCGGAGCCCTGGGCGATGCCGTCCTCGAGCCCGATCACGACGGCCGGAACTCCGAACCGACCGACCAGGCGCGACGCGACGATGCCGCGAACGCCTTCGTGCCAACCATCGCCCGCGACGATGAGGAGCCGGTCGCCGGGCGCGAAACTCTGTTCCGCTTCCGCGAGTGCGGCGTCCATGAGGTCGCTCTCGGCAGCCTGCCTGAGGCGGTTGTGCTCGTCGAGCGCGCGCGCGAGCTCGTCGGCCTCGGCCGCGTCCTCCGTCATCAGAAGCTCAAGCGCGATGCCCGGGTCCGCCATGCGCCCCGCTGCATTCAGCCGTGGGGCAAGCCCGAAGGAGATCTTGTCCGCCGAGAGAGCGCCGACCTCGATGCTGGCCACGGTCGCAAGCGCCGTAATGCCCACCCGGCGCCCTTCGCGAGCCCGCGCAAGGCCGTCGGCCACGAGCGCACGGTTGGCGCCGGTGAGCGGGACAACGTCAGAGACTGTGCCGAGCATCGCGAGATCAGTGAGCGTGCGCCACAACTCACGCTGTCCCACAAGCTCCCCGACCGCACGGATGAGTGCCAGTGCCACGCCAGCACCCGCGAGCTCCGGGCCGTCCGGCGACAGTTTGGGATCGGCGACGGGCACACCTTCAGGCATGCACTCGCCCGCCTCGTGGTGGTCCGTCACGACAACATCGATGCCGCGCGCGCGCAGCCACGCGACCTCCTGCCCGCCTGAGATGCCGCAGTCCACCGTCACCACGAGATCCGGATGCATGGCGACGAGACGCTCGTTGGCCGCGGGCGTGAGCCCGTAGCCCTCGCGGAAGCGGTGCGGCACGGTGGCCGTGACGTCGGCGCCGAGCGCACGCAGTCCGAGCGTCGCCGTCGCCGCGGCCGAGATGCCGTCCAGGTCGAAATCACCGAAGACGACGATGCGCTCGCCCACGCGAACCGCCGCCGCGACGCGCGCCGCAGCCTGGGCGAGACCGGGGATGGCCGCAGTGTCCGGCCAGTCGCGCGTGAGCGATGGTGAGAGGAAGGCCCGCGCCTGATCGACGGAAACGATGCCGCGCGCAGCGAGGACCTGAGCCGTGACCTGCGACACACCGAGCCCCGCGGCGAGCGAAGCGACGACCGCGGCATCCGGCCGAAACGGCGTCCACTCGCTTCTGTCGCAGCTCGTCATGGGCCCATTCTACTCGTCGAGGCCGACACGCACCCGCGCGTCGGCCTCGACTGATACATCGTGTATGGGCGCCTTACGACGCCTTCGCCACCCTGCCCTCGTACTTCTTCTTGAGCGCCTGGTAGCGGGGCTCGCGCTCCTTCCACACCGCGTAGAGCGGGCTTGCGAGGAAGACGGATGAGTAGGCGCTCGAGATGAGACCGAACGTCATGGCGAACGCGAAGTCGCGGAGCGTCTCGCCACCGAACAGCAGCAGGCAGATGACCGGGATGATCTGCGTCATCGCCGTGTTGATCCACCGCATGAAGACCTGGTTGATCGAGTCGTTCGCCATCTCCATGAAGCTCCGCTTACCCACGTTCGACGTGTTCTCTCGGATGCGGTGGAACACGACGATCGTGTCGTAGAGCGAGTACCCGAGGATGGTCAGGAGCGCGGCGATCGTGTTCGGCGTGACTTCGCGGCCCGCGATGATGTAGATGCCCAGCACGACGAGCGCGTCGTGAACAAGGGCGATGATCGCGGTTATGGACATCTTGTACTCGAAACGGATCGACACGTACACGAGCACACCGATCATCGAGACGATCAGCGCAATGATGGCCGAGCGGGTGACGTTTGCGCCCCAACCTGCGCCGATGGTCGTCACGTTCACGTCGGCCTGCGCGACGCCGAGCTTGTCGGCGACCGCGACCATCTCCTGCTCCGCGACAGCGATATCCTTCTCGGCGGTGCGGACGATGAACCCGCCGTTGTCGGTCTGCTGGATGGTGGCGTTCTGCGCATCGGCGACGTCTGCGGCGATGAGCGCTTCCCGCACCGTCTCGACCGTGGCGCCCTGCGAGGCGCCGAACGTGGCAATCGTGCCGCCTTGGAACTCAACACCGAAGTTGAGCCCGACGGTCGCGAGCGCGATCACGCTCGCGACGACGAGCGCACCAGAGATGATGAAGAAGATACGGCGCGCACCGAGGAAGTTGATGTGGAGCTTAGACACGGTGCTCACCGCCTTTCACGCCAAAGAGGCGGGGCATCTTGGGCACCCACGATTCGGCGAGCAGCCTGACGATCGGGCCCGTGAAGAGGAGCGCCACGACCAGGTCGAGCACGATACCGAGGATCAGCGTGAACGCGAACCCGCGTACCGGCCCAAGCGCAAGCGCGTAGAGGGCGATCGCCGAGACGAGCGTCACGATGTCGGCGTCGATACTTGTGCCGATCGCGTGGCGCACGCCCGACTTGGCGGAGCTGCGGTATGTCTTGCCGAGCTCCACTTCTTCTTTGAAGCGCTCGAAGATGAGGATCGAGGTGTCGGCAGCCACGCCGATGGTCAGGATGATACCGGCGATGCCCGGCAGCGTGACCGAGAACGCGCCGACCGCCGAGAGCACCGCAAGCACCCCAAGCAGCAACGCGCCGTAGATCAGGAGCGCGGCCGCGCTCACCACGCCAAGCCCGCGGTAGTAGGCCACCATGAATATGCCCACGAGCGCCAGGCCGACGAGGCCGGCGATGAGACCCTTGTTGAGCGAGTCCTGACCCAGGGTGGCGCTCACCAAACGCGAGTCCGAGAACTCGAGCGCGAACGGCAGCGCACCGGCTTGGAGCACCGCCGAGAGGCGCTTCGCCTCATCGGCCGTAAATGAGCCCGAGATGATCGTCTGTCCGTCGGTGATCGGCTCGCGAATCTGCGCGACCGACTGCACCTGGTTGTCGAGAAGGATGACCACGTACTGCCCGACGTTGGCCGTCGTGTACTTAGCCCACGCGTCGCGTCCGATCGGATCGAAGTCGAGCGACACCGCGGGGCGGTTGCTCTCATCGACCGTGACACCGGCCGTCTTCACATTGGCCCCCGAGAGGACGACCGCCGTGGCCTCGTAGCTCCCCTCGGGAAGCACGACGCCGTACTCGAGCTGCGCGCTCGTCTCGATGCTCCGCAGATCGACGAAGTCGAGGCGACCCGTCGAGCCGAGCGCCTTGAGTGCTTCCTTGGAGTCCCGGATGCCGGGGATCTGCACCAGGAACGAACTCTCGCCCTGACGCTGGACCGTCGCCTCGCTGACCCCGAGCGCATTCACGCGCTCGGTCAGAATCGTCTCGGCACGGTCGATGCCTGACTCAGTGAGTGGCTGCGCATCCGTGGGCTTTGCGGTCAGGATGACCGAGAGTCCTCCTTGGATGTCGAGGCCCTGCGTGATCTTCTTGTCGACTGGCAGGAAGAGCCACGCCGACACCACCACCAGAGCCACCACAGCAACGATCGCCGCGATGTTGCGTGTCTTGGAGTCCATACTCGCTTCCGTCCGTCCCTTCGAGTCGAGAATCCCGTGCCGATCGGTCCCTCGCAGCCGTCAAGCGCCCTCCGGGGCGCAGACACAGCGTTTGGGAGCGTAAACCACCCTGCCGATGTTGTCGAACCTGAAAGCGGCCGGCGAGCCGCGCTGACGCGCGAGGAGCTACGCGTCGACCTTCTTCGCCACAGCCGAGCGAGCGTACGTGACGACGACACCGTCAGCGATCTCGATGTCGGCTGTGTCGTCCGCAAGCGCGACGATGCGGCCGAAGAGGCCGCCGACCGTCACGACGCGGTCCCCGACCGCGAGCGACTTGATGAGCGCCTGCTGCTCCTTCTGGCGCCGCATCTGCGGACGGATCAGCAGGAAGTAGAACGCAAGGGCAAGCACCGCGAACGACAACAGCGAGCCATACTGCTCGGGCATAGGGACCTCCGTCGATGGCCGGACGCACACCCGTCCGGCGTGGCGCGTTTACGGGTACCCATGATAGCACCCGGGGCGGGCTCGACGTGGGCCGAATGGCAAGCGCGCGAACGCCTCAGGGACGTCAGTAGTCGTCGGCCCCCGGTCCGTCGAGCCATGCCGCGACGAACGCCGCATACGTCCCTGCCTCGATGGCCGAGCGCGCCTGTACCGTCAGATCCAGCAAGAAGTGCAGGTTGTGAATGGTGAGGAGGATCGCGCCGAGCATCTCCTTCGTATTGACGAGGTGCCGAAGGTACGCCCGAGAGTGCTGCAAGCACGTTGAGCAGGTGCACGCGCCATCGAGCGGTCCGAAGTCCCGGGCGAAGCGCGCGTTCTTCAGATTCAGGCGCCCCTCCGACGAGAACGCGGTCCCCAGCCGGGCCGTCCGAGTGGGTAGCACGCAGTCGAACATGTCGATCCCGAGAGCGATGGCCCGGACGATCGTCGTGGGGTTGCCGACGCCCATGAGGTATCGGGGCCGGTCCGCCGGCAGCGCGGCACACACCGGCCCAAGCGACTCCAGCATGAGCTCGTGGGGCTCCCCCACGGAGTACCCTCCGATGCCGTAGCCGGGAAAGCCGATCTCAGCGAGCCGCTCGACGCTCTCCGCGCGAAGATGCCCGTACACCCCGCCCTGCACGATGCCGAAGAGCGCCTGATCCTCTCGGTTGTGCGCCACCCTGCAGCGGGCGGCCCACGCCGCCGAGCGCCGTACCGCCTCGGCGACCTGTGCCTCTTCGGCCGGATACGGCGGGCACTGGTCGAGCTGCATCACAATGTCTGCGCCGAGTTCCTCCTGGACGCACATGTTTCCTTCAGGCGTCCACCGGTGCCACGCGCCGTCGACGATGCTCTTGAACGTGACACCGTCGTCGTCCAGCTTGAGCGTGTCGGCGAGCGAGAAGATCTGGAAACCGCCGGAGTCGGTCAGGATCGCCCGGTCCCAGCCCATGAAGCGGTGCAGACCGCCAGCCTCAGCGATGAGATCGCTCCCCGGTCGCAGGAAGAGGTGGTAGGTGTTGGCGAGCACGATCTGCGCGCCGAGATCGCGCAGCTGGTCGGGGACGAGACCCTTCACGGTGGCCCGGGTCCCGACCGGCATGAAGACGGGCGTTGGCACGGGACCGTGCAGGGTGTGGAAGATGCCGCTTCGCGCTCCGGTGCCGGGATCCGAAGCGATGAGGTCAAACGAGTGGAGTGTCATGCGGCAGATTCTATCAGGTGCCCCGGAGCGGTAGACTGCCCTCAGAACTCCGACATGCACCCGCGCGTCCAAAGGAACGACCGTGCAGGATAGCGAACGCTCGGAACAGACCGTGGTCACCGCCGCACTGGCCGGCGATGAGCGCGCGTTCGAGAAGATCGTCCGGACGAACGTGGACGCCGTGTACGGTCACGCGCTGCGGTTCTTCGGTGACACGAGCGCCGCAGAGGATGCGACCCAGGAGGTGTTCGTCAAGGTGTTCCGCTCGCTCGGCTCGTTCGACGGTCGCTCCGCGCTGTCAACGTGGGTCTTCCGTATCACGCGCAACGTGTGCCTCGACATGGCGCGCTCCGGCAAACGGCGGCCGGTGCCGGTTGACCCGGTAACGCTCGATGCGCCGTCCGTCCGCGACTTTGCCGACGACGTCGTCACTTCTCGTACCGTGGAAGCGGCCATACGCACCCTGCCTCCCGAGGAGCGAGACGCGCTCGGCGCAGTCACGCTGTTCGGGCTTAGCTACCAAGACGCGTCCCGGGCGCTCGGCGTGCCGGTCGGCACGGTCAAATCCCGCGTGTTCAGGGCGCGACGCGCGCTCACGGCCATTCTCGAGCCGGCGGAGGAGGGTGCTCGATGAACTGCTCCGAGATCCAGGAGCTCCTCTCCGCCGCGGCGGATGGCGCGTACGACGACGCGGTCCGCGTGATCGAGGCCCAGACGCACTGCGACACCTGCCCCGCCTGTGCCCGCTTCCGCGACGTGATCGCCCTGAGCGGGCCGACAGCATCGCCGTCGGCACCTCCTGAGCTCGTGGAATCGCTCGTCGTCCTCGCGCGCGACGAGGCCGCCCGGCTCCGTGCCGAGCGCGCTGAGGCGTCGGCACGGCCCCCGGTGGCGCCCGACGCCGTAAGCCGCCGCGTCGCCTGGCTCCCCCGCCTGACTGCCTACGTCGCGGCCGCCGCAGTCGTGGTCGTTTCCGTCACGGTGCTCAGCCTCAGCATCAGCCGACTTGGCAGGGAGAAGACCGCCGAGGACGCGGCGCGTCCACCCGAGGCGGCACTCAGCGGCTCGGCAGCCACGACAACGCCCGAGAACGGCGCGTCGGGCGACGAGCGCGCGGCGGCGGACGTTGCGGCGAGCGTGGCTCCCTCGTACGTGGCGCTCGACGGCCGGGTCTTCCGGCTCGCCGGCCCGGCGAGCGTCGCTCCTTCGGCCCTCACGACCGCCGGCGTGGTCGCGAGCAGCTTCGACACGGGCGGCCCCGCCGGTGCGCTCACGGCGTGGTACGTGCGTTCCGATCGGACGCGCATCCTCATCGAGCGGACCCCCGGCTCACTCACGTCGTTCGAGGCCGTCATCCGCTCCTTCGGCGGGATGCCCTATCAGCTCACCAGCGGCGGGACGCTCGACGCGTACGGAATCTGGCCGACGCTCCCTTCGCGTTTCGCGCCGCCGACCGAGGCAGACGGCTCGCCGACGTTTCGGTACCTCGGTACCGACGATCTCGACGGCGGCGTATATGTGCCGGTTGGCGGGCGGATCGAGGACGGTTTCGCCGTAGCGCCCGGAACGGCGCCGGCGGACCCTGCGGCGGGCAACCCCAACTGGACGTGGTGGCAGCTGCTCCCCTGACCCGCTAGGAGCCTCAGAGAATCAGCATCGCATCGCCGAAGGACAGGAAGCGGTACTTCTCCCGCCGTGCGCTGTCGTAGGCGCGCATGATGAGATCCCGACCCGCGAACGCGCTCACCATCATGAGCAGCGTCGAACGCGGGACGTGGAAGTTCGTGATCATCATGTCCACGACCCCGAACGAGAACCCCGGCAGGATGAACAGGTCGGTCAGGCCCGCCGCTGCTTCCACAGATCCCGAGTCCTCGCTAAGCGAGCTCTCGAGCGCGCGAACACTTGTGGTTCCCACCGCGACGACGCGCCCGCCCCGTGCCCGCGCGGCGTTCACCGCGTCGGCCGTCCCTTCGGGAACGCGGAAGTGCTCGGTATGGATGCGGTGCTCGAGAGGGTCGTCCACGGACACCGGGCGGAAGGTGTCGAGCCCCACGTCGAGTTCCACCTTCGCGAGATGCACGCCGGCGCGCTGGATGTCGTCGAGCAACTCCTGCGTGAAGTGCAGCCCGGCGGTCGGCGCCGCGACGCTGTGCTCGTCCGTTGCGAACACGGTCTGATATTGCTCGGGGTCGTCGAGCGACTCCGTAACGTACGGTGGCAGCGGGATCTCACCGAGCTCGTGGACCGCCTCCATGAACGTGCCCGAGGAGGGTGTGAAGCGGATCAGGCGCCCGCCGGAGTCGGGAAGCACATCGACGACGAGACCGTTCAATCGGCCCTCGCCGAAGACGATCCGGGCACCGGGCCTGAGTCGACGCCCCGGGCGCACGAGACACTCCCAGGTGTCCTCGTAACGGGGCCGCAGCAGCAGAACCTCGACGGCACCGCCGGTCTCGTCCTTGGCGCCGCGCAGCCGAGCGGGTAAGACCCGCGTCTCGTTCACGACCAGCACATCGCCGGCCCGCAGGTACTCCGGCAGGTCGCGAAAGGTGCGGTGGTCGATCTGGCCGCTCGCTCGGTCGAGGACCAGCAGGCGGCAGGCGTCTCGCGGCTGGATCGGATGCTGGGCGATGAGCCCGCTCGGAAGCTCGTAGTCGAAGTCGTCAGTCCGCACGAGCGCGCCCTCTCCCCTACCATGGCCGGTACCGGCACAGTGTAGCGCACGGATTCCGCACTGGAGACGGTTGAGCAGCCACGCGCCAGTCCCAGTGGTCGCGCGCGAGGCGGGGACCGCTAGCCTTTCGCGGCGCGACGTTCCGCTCGACGCTTCGCGCGAGCCGCATCCGCTTCGACCTCGGAGAGCAGGCATCCGCAGTAGTTCTGCCGATACATGCCGGCCTCGCGGGAACGCTTCGTGGCATCCGGATAGCGGTCACGCCAGTCCCGACCCACATATGCGAGCCCATGCGCGCGTGCTACCTCACCGCAGACCACCGCGAGGACCACAGCGTCCTGATAGGGGCTCACGGTGAGGGTGGTCGCAATGGCGTCCATCCCCCGCTCGGCTGCGACATTCGCGACGAGTCCCAGCCTGAGGCGGAAGCACGCCTCGCACCGGGCGGGCTGGTCGGCCTCAAGCCCGGCCGTGGCGGCGAGCCAGAGGCGTGGATCGTAGGGAACCTCGATGACCTCGATGCCGTTTTCGTCCGCGTACGCCTGCAGTGTGTCTCGGCGGTGCCGGTACTCGGAGAGCGGGTGGATGTTCGGGTTGGCATACACCACGGTCACGTCATCGCGCGACGCGAGCTCGTCGTACGGCTCGAGCAGGCAGGGACCGCAGCAGGCGTGGAGGGCTACGCGTGTCATGGCGGTGATTCTACCCCCGCGGCCGCGCGAAGGTCACGACGGCAATTTCGGAGGTCCGCTCGGCGACAGCCGGCGTCAGGGGCGTGTGCTGCACATCGAAAGGGCGGCCCTTGAGCAGGGCCGCCCCTCGGCGTTTGTCTCAGTCTCGTGCGTTAGGCCTTGCGGACGTTGCTCGCCTGAGGCTTGCCGTTCTGACCCTCGGTGACGTCGAAGACGACAGCCGCGCCCTCGTCGAGCGTCTTGAACCCCTCCATCTGGATCTCGCTGAAGTGGACGAACAGGTCGTCACCGTCTTCGCGAGAGATGAAGCCGTAGCCCTTGTCCGGATTGAACCACTTCACGGTGCCCTCAGCCATGCAGATCCGTCCTTTCGACCCGAGTCCCCCGGGCCCCTGCTCGTGCGGCGCGCTTGACCGGTGATCCGACCGCTTCACGCGACACGACCAAAGGCGGAGTGCGCGATGACGCCGATGACGCGGGCAAACCGTTCCGCAAATCCCGTGGGCTTACGCCCGATTCCGAGCCAGATAGTACCACAACCTGACAGTCCGCAAGCGAGTCGCGGCACGCCCCCAGCGGCCTAGTCGAAGGTGAAGAAAGCATCCCCGTCACGCTCGGGCTCGGACGTCCCGGGCTGGCCCTCGGGCGCGGTTCGGGGCGGCGCCACGCTCGGTCCCCGAAGTGGCTCGGGAGATGCGTACGACGATGCAGATGAGGCGTCGCCCGCCACCCCCGCCGAATTCTTTGCCGCGCGTTGGACGCTGAGCACGACCAGCAGCGTCACGAGGGCGATGCCCAAGACCACCGCCGCGATGATGAGCACGGTCGACGTCGTGCCACCGCCGCCGCCCGTGCTGTAGCGCACGTCGATTGCGAAGGCCTGCCCGACAGCCAGGCGCACCGGCGAGAGCGCGTAGAGCATCTCGCCCGCCTCGTTCGTCACCGGCTTGTCTCCTGCTGCCGGGCTGATCTTCACGTTCCCGGCACCCGCGGGCAGCACGACGCCGAACGTGTAGGGAGCCTCCTCGCCCGTATTCACCCAGTTCAGGACCGAGCTGACCTCGTTGCCTGAGACTGTCGGCGCGGGAAGGTTCGCCTCGACCTGCGCGATACGCACCTGCTCCAGCGTGAAGGTGGCCATGAGCCCCCCATCCGTGGCGGTCACGACCGCTTCGCGGAACGGGTCGGCCGCCGGGTCCTGGCCGACGATCTCGCCCGACCACATGACCGTCGCACCAGCCGGTAGCGGGACCTGCACGGAAGCGGGCAGCGTGGTCTCCGGCGAAAGGACGACGCTCACGATCAGCTGTCCGACACCCGACTCGCCGCTGACGTTGTACTGGACCTGGTACTCGCTTACGCGCGCGAGTGCGGCGCTGGGGATCAGGAGCGCTCCGCACACAACCAAGAGCGCGAGTGTCAGCTGCAGCCTGCGCATAGAGTCACCTGCCGTCGGATCGTGGGGGAATCGTCGGGACATTCTACGACAACCGTGCCCGCGCGGCAGCGACCGTGTTCTTCAGGAGCAGCGCACGCGTCATGGGCCCAACACCGCCCGGCACCGGCGTGATCGCGCTCGCGAGCGGCGCGACGCGGTCGAACGCGACGTCGCCCACAAGCCTGTCGTCCACTCGGCTAATGCCGACGTCGATAACCACGGCCCCCGGCTTCACGTACCGCTCGTCGATCATCCGCGGACGTCCGATCGCCGCCACGAGAATATCCGCCTCACGACAGACCGCAGGCAGATCCACGGTGCGCGAGTGGCAGACCGTCACAGTCGCGTTGGCCTCGATGAGCAGCAGTGCCATCGGTTTGCCGACGAGGACCGAGCGGCCGACCACGACAGCGCGCTTGCCGGTGGGGGCGATGTCGTACGCGCGCAGCAGTTCCATCACGCCCTCGGGCGTGCACGCGTGGAAGGCGGGCAGCCCGCGCACGAGCCGGCCGATGTTGATGGGGTGGAAGCCATCGACGTCCTTCTCGGGCGAGATGCGCTCGATGACCGCCTCGGTATCGAGATGTGCGGGCAACGGCAGCTGCACGAGAATGCCGTGGACTGCAGGGTCGCGGTTGAAGGCGTCGACCGTCCGTTCAAGCTGCATCTGCGTTGTGGACGCAGGAAGCCGTGTGTCGAACGAGCGGATGCCCACGCGCGCGCAGTCCCGCTCCTTCATCGTCACGTATGACTGCGAGGCCGGGTCGTCACCGACGAGAACCACCGCCAGCCCCGGCGTGATGCCGTGCTCCGCGAGCTCCGCGACGGCGGCTCGCGTGCTCTCCTCCAGCGAGGCGGCGACCGCCGTGCCGTCGATGATGGTCGCAGTAGTGTCCACGCGTCACTCCTCCAGTCGTGCTGGTTCGGACTGCCCGCCATCGGTATGCCGAGAGAGCGGGTCCGGTGCTATGAGAGCCCCACGATGTTGCCGTCGGCATCGATGTCGATGCCCTCGCCCGCCGGATGGCTGGGGAGGCCGGGCATCGTCATGACGTCGCCGCAGAGCGCGTACAAGAATCCCGCACCCGCCGAGAGCCGTACGTCGCGTACCGGAAGCCGCCACCCGGTCGGGCAACCGGTGCGTGCGGGGTCGTGAGAGAGCGACAGGTGCGTCTTGGCCATGCAGACCGGCAACCGCTCGAAGCCCATGCCCGCGAAGACCTGGATGGCGCGCTCCGCCGCGGACGAGAAGTCCACGCCGTCGGCGCCGTAGATGCGGGTGGCGATCGCCTCTATCTTCTCGCGAATGGGAAGTTCGTCCGGATACGTGAGCGAGAAGGTGTTCTCGCAGCCGCCGCTCGCCGCGGCATCGATGGCTTGCGCGAGCTCCACACCGCCCGCCCCGCCGTCCGCGTGCATCGTGTGCGAGACGGCGGCGCACGCGCCCGCGTCGAGCGCGATGGCCCGGATGAGTTCATGCTCGGCGTCTGTGTCCGTCGGGAATCGGTTGACCGCCACGACGACGGGTACCCCGAAGGCCCGCACGTTCGCGATCTGCTTGCGGAGATTGCAGGCGCCCTCGGTCAGGACCTCGAGGTCCTCGATCATGAGGCCGGGATCGAGCGGGTGCCCCGGCCGGATCGTGTAGCGGCCCGAGTGCATCATGAGCGCGCGCACCGTGCAGACCACGACCGCGCAGTCGGGACGCAGCCCCGAGGCGCGGCACTTGATGTTGGCGAACTTCTCGAAGCCGAGGTCCGCGCCGAAACCCGCCTCGGTCACCACGAAGTCCGCGAGCTTCAAGGCGATACGGTCGGCGATAATGGACGAGTTGCCGTGCGCGATGTTGCCGAACGGCCCGGCGTGTACCATGACCGGCCCGCCCTCAAGGTCTTGCAGCAGGTTCGGCTTGATCGCCTCGCGCATGAGAACGGTCATCGCACCCGCGACCTTCAGGTCCTCGGTGGTGACCGGGCGCCCGTCGCGCGTGCTCGCAACCACAACCCTGCCGATGCGCGCGCGAAGGTCGTGCAGGCCCTCGGCCAGCGCGAGGACGGCCATGAGCTCGCTCGCCGCGACGATGTCGAAGCCGCTCTGTCGCGGCACGCCATTTCCCCGCCCGCCGAGGCCGATCACGATGTCTCGCAGCGCGCGGTCCGAGATGTCCACGACGCGACGCCATGTCACCGAGTGCGGATCGATGCCGAGCGTGTTGCCCTGGTGGATATGATTGTCGATGAACGCGGCGCACAGATTGTGCGCCGCGGCTACGGCGTGAGAGTCACCGGTGAAGTGCAGGTTGAACTCCTCCATGGGCACGACCTGCGAATAACCACCGCCCGCGGCGCCGCCCTTGATGCCGAAGACCGGTCCCAGCGACGGCTGCCGAATAGTGGTGATGCAGGTGGTGCCGAGACGCCTGAACGCCTGACCCAGCCCCACCGTCGTGAGCGTCTTGCCCTCACCGAGCGGCGTCGGCGTGATCGCGCTCACGACGACATAGCGCCCGTCGGGACGGTCGGCAAGGCGGCTGAGTGCAGACAGCGAGATCTTCGCCTTGACTCTGCCGACCGGCTCGATCTCATCGGCGGTCAGGCCGAGTTCGGTGCCGACGTCACGAATCGGGCGGATGGTCGCATGTTGGGCGATCTCGATGTCACTGAGCACGTGCGTCGCTCCCGTCGCATCATGGATTCGGCCCGTCGCGGTCAGAAGCGCGGCGCGAGCACACAGTCTACCGCACGACGACAGCTCCGTCAGGGGCAGCGTCGCGCTCCTTGACGAACCGAAGCACCGTGCGGAACTCGTCGGTCCCCGCCCGTCCGACGAGCTCGTACACCGCACTCTCCACACTGGTGGTCTCGGCGCCTGCCGCCTGCAGACGACTGAGCGCGCCATCCTTGTCAGCATCGCGACGCGAACACACAGCGTCCCGTGCGACGTGCACCGAGTAACCGCGCTCCAAGAGCGCGAGCGCGGTTTGCGCCACGCAGATGTGTGCCTCCATCCCGACGAGCGCGACCTGTCGGCGACCGGTCGCGTCGAGCGCGGCAAGAAACGACGGCTCGGCGCAACAGCAGAATGCGGTCTTGTCGATGACGGGCGCGTCGGTCGCGACCACCTCCGCGATCTCGGGAACGATGTCGCCGAGCCCGTTCGGGTTCTGCCGAGTGGCGATCGCCGGCACGCCCAAAGCACCTGCGACGCGCGCGAGCAGCACGATGGCGCCGATCGTTTCGTCCCGACGAGGCATCACGCTCGCGAGCCGTTCCTGAACGTCGACGATGACGATGACGGCGTCATCCCGGTCGAGCAGATGCGGGCTCAGTGCTGCCATACAGACCTCCGTGCTATCGCTCGCTCACCGGCGAGTGCTGGCCACCATGGGGTATGTACCTCATGCGCCTGTTTGCGCACACCGACCCCGATCTGCGAAGGAGGACCATCATGCCGGACGCCCCGATTCTGGGCCCCATCAACCATGTCGCCGATCTTGCCACGGCAGGCGACTTCGAGAAGAAGCACACGCCGCACATCGAGGTGAAACGCGTTGAGGACGCTCTCGTCATCGACGTGACCGTCGGTTGGGACGTGCCCCACCCCAACCAGCCCGACCACTACATCGCGTGGATCGAGATCGCCGCCGACGGGGCGCCCATAGCGCGCTTCGATCTGTCGCCAGTAGTCACCGCTCCGGTCGTGTCAGTCGCCGTCGACCTCGATCCCGGAACGGTCGTGCGCGCGATCGAGCACTGCAACCTTCACGGCCTGTGGGCGGCTGAGGTCACGCTCTGACGCCGCCGCGTGCGCCTCGCACCCGCGGGGCCGGCTGAGCGATCGAGGCCCCGGCGACGGGGCCTCGATCGTTTACTCTCGTTCCTGACGCTTCATCGCTCCGCGCACGCCGAGATAGGTGCCCGCGGCGATGATGATGAGCCCGATGATCACTCCGGGCAGGTTCTCGGCACTGAACATGCGGTCCTCCTCGGTCACGTTCGTCAGCGTCCCGCGATGCTGTCGAACAGATGCGCCAGCGGCTTTGGCGCTAGAACAGCCCGCCTTGTGCGCCGCCCACAACGGGGGGCCTGACGCCCAGGTGCTCGTAGGCCCGCGGCGTCGCCTGGCGACCCTTCGGCGTCCTCGCGAGGAGCCCGAGCTGCAACAGGTACGGCTCGTAGACGTCCTCAAGCGTGTCGGTCTCCTCGCCGACGGCAGCGGCAAGCGTTCCCAGCCCGACCGGCCGGCCACTGAAAGTGTGCACGAGTGTCTCGAGGATGGCACGGTCCATACGGTCCAGCCCGATGTGATCGACCTCGAAGAACGCGAGCGCCTCGGCGGCGAGATTCTCGTTCACGCGGCCGTCATACCGGACCTGCGCGTAGTCCCGCACCCGCTTGAGCAGGCGGTTCGCGAGGCGGGGGGTTCCACGCGACCGCCGAGCGATCTCCACTGCTCCATCGTCGTCGACCTCGACGCACAGAATCCGCGCGCTCCTGCGAACGATTGCCGCGAGCTCGTCGGGCGTGTAGTACTCCAGCCGGAACGCCATGCCGAACCGGTCGCGAAGCGGCCCCGTGAGCAGCCCCGTGCGTGTGGTCGCGCCGATAAGCGTGAATCGCGGTAGATCCAGCCGGAGCGAGCGCGCGGCAGGGCCCTGCCCGATCACGATGTCGATGACGTAGTCCTCCATCGCGGGGTAGAGGACCTCCTCCACCGCGCGGTTCAGTCGGTGGATTTCGTCGATGAAGAGCACGTCGCGCTCCTGCAGGTTGGTGAGGATCGCGGCGAGGTCGCCTGCACGCTCGATCGCCGGTCCGCTCGTAGTGCGAATCGTCACGTCGAGTTCATTCGCGATGACGCCCGCCAGCGTGGTCTTGCCAAGCCCCGGCGGGCCCGAGAGCAGGATGTGGTCGAGCGGCTCGTCGCGGCCCTTCGCCGCGTCGATGAGCACGCTCAGGTTCTCCTTCACCCGGCTCTGGCCCAGATACTCGCCGAGCATCCGGGGGCGAAGGGACCGGTCGATCTCCAGGTCGTCCTCGGTGAAACCCGCACTGACGAGCCGTTCCGGCTCAGCCGCAGCGTCGTCTGGTTCCCAGACGGTACTCACACGCCGCCCCCGAGACGGCGCAGGCCGTACTTCAAGAGCGCCTGCACGTCACCGGCAGGGCCATCGTAGCCGCCGAGCGCGGCAGCCACCTCTGCCGACGAGAAGCCCATCCCGAGCAGCGCGGCATGTACTTCGGTAGCCGAGTCTTGTGCTGCCTTCGTCACGGTCAGTGCGCCGCCAACACTCAACCTATCCTTAAGGTCGAGAATCATCCGCTGCGCGGTCTTCTTCCCGATCCCCGGAACGCTCGAGAGCCGGGCGACGTCCTCATGCACAAGCGCGTCGGCAAAGGCGTCTGGGGCAAACGCCGAGAGTACCGAGAGCGCGACCTTCGGCCCGACACCACTCACCGTAATGAGCTGCTCGAACAGCGACTTCTCCTCGGCACTCTCGAACCCGAAGAGCGAGAGCTCGTCCTCGCGCACGTAGAGGTGTGTGTGCACGGTGACCTCGTCGCCTTCAGCCGGCAGGGCGACGAGAGAGGATGTCGACATCGCGACTTTGAAGCCGACACCGCCAACGTCGATGACGACCGCTGTCGGCATCTTGGCGGCTACGCGGCCCGTCAGCTGCGCAATCACTGGACGGCCTCCACGAGCGCGGCCATACGCCTCAGATGCGCGTGACAGATCGCCGCGGCAAGCGCATCGGATGCATGGTCCGGCGACGGTTCGTGGTCGAGCCCGAGCAGCACGCGCACCATGTACGCCACTTGGGGCTTCTCTGCGGTGCCGGTACCCACGACCGCGCCCTTGATCTGCGCCGGGCTGTACTCGCCCAAGAGCACGCCCCGCTCGGCGAGCGCGAGCACCGCTACGCCACGGGCCTGACCGGTTGCGAAGGCGGAGCGAGCATTGGAACCGAAGAAGACGCTCTCGATGGCGCACTCGGCGGGACCGAAGCGCTCGATCACGCGTGCGAGTTCCGTGTGGATCGATGCAAGACGCTTGGGAAGCGGTTCCGTGGCGAGCGTGGTGATGCAGCCGTAGGCACAGCAGCGGAAGCGCCCGCCGACGTGCTCGATGACGCCCCAGCCCGTGTTGGCAAGCCCGGGATCGACGCCCAGGATGATCACGCGCGGTCCCTCCCATCGGGCGAATCGAACATACGTTCAGGGTAGCACCGGGTGCGACACGTGTGAAGCTCGGGCAGGATCGACGCCCGCGCGGTCGCTGCTCACTCCCGAGACAGGCTCCTATTCGTCGAGCGCTGCCGCCAGCTCCTCGGTCATCTCCATGTTGTGGTAGACCTCTTGGATGTCATCGAGCTCCTCCAGCGCATCGACGAGCCGCAACACCTTGCGCGCCACCTCGATGGTCACCGAGACGGGGGTCGTGGGACGCATCGTCAGCTCGGCTCCGCGGAAGGCGACGCCGGCCCCGAGCAGTGTGCGCCGCACGTTCGCCAGATCCCCTGCCGCGGTCACGACGACGAACTCGTCGTCGTTGTCCTCGAGGTCCTCGCCGCCCGCGTCAGCAACGAGCATCAGCAGCTCCTCCTCATCGGGAGACGACGCCTTGTCGATGGTGATCTCGCCCTTGCGCTCGAACTGGAACGCGACCGAACCGGTCGCCGCGAGATTGCCGCCCGCCCGCGTGAACGCTGACCGGACGTCGGCGGCCGTGCGGTTGCGGTTGTCGGTGAGCGCCTCGATGTAGATCGCCACGCCGTGCGTGCCGTAGCCCTCGTAGACGATCTCTTCGTAGGCGGCGCTGTCCGCGCCGGCGGCGAAGGCCTTCTCGATGGCAGCCTGGATCTTGTCCTTGGGCAGCGAGTAGCCCTTCGCTTTCTCGATGGCAGCCGCGAGCGAGGCGTTGTTCTCCGGGCTGGGGTCGCCGCCCGTCTTGGCCGCCACGGTGATGTTCCGCGAGAGCTTCGAGAAGAGCGCGCTTCTCTTGGCGTCCTGCGCGAACTTTCGGTGCTTCGTGGTCGCCCACTTCGAGTGTCCGGACATCGTGAGGCCTCCTTCGGTGCGGTCAGGTCCCGACGACGTCGTCGAGGAAGTAGCGATGGATGCGGGGGTCGCCTGCGAGCTCCGGGTGGAAGACCGTTGCGAGGAGGTCCCCCTCGCGCGCTGCGACGATGTGTCCGTCGTGCTCGGCAACCACCTGAACGTCGGGGCCGACCGCCTCGATCCAGGGCGCCCGAATGAAGACGCCCCGGAAGTCGCGATCGGGTAGACCCCGCACATCGAGGTCCGCCTCGAACGAATCCACCTGTCGCCCGTAGGCGTTGCGGCGCACGCTCACGTCCATGAGGCCGAGGGTCTCCTGGTCGGGCAGCGCGTCGAGCACGGTACGCGCCACCAGGATGGCTCCGGCACACGTGCCCCAAACGGCCATGCCGGCGCTGTGCTGCTGCCGGATAGCGTCGTAGAAGCCATAGGTGGCCATCAGCTTGCCGATTGCCGTGGACTCGCCGCCCGGGATGATGAGGCCGCTGACCTCGCCGAGCTGCTCGGGCAGACGCACGGCGATGCTCGAGACGCCAAGCGCCTCCAGCATCATGATGTGTTCGCGAAACGCGCCCTGAAGGGCGAGGACGCCGATACGCACCCTACCAGCCCCGCTCCTGCATCCGCTCGGCTTCGGGGATGTCCGAGATGTTGATGCCCACCATTGCCTCGCCCAAGTCGCGGGAGACGCGAGCGATGATGTCCGCGTCCTCGAAGTGCGTGGTCGCCTCGACGATGGCGCGAGCGCGCTTGGCTGGATCGCCGCTCTTGAAGATGCCGCTCCCGACGAAGACGCCGTCACAGCCGAGCTGCATCATGAGCGCCGCGTCCGCGGGTGTCGCGATGCCGCCGGCCGAGAAGTTCACCACCGGCAGCTTGCCGTTCTCGGCAACCCACTTCACGAGCTCGTAGGGCGCTTGGAGCTCTTTCGCTGCCGTGAAGAGTTGCTCGGGACGGAGCCCGTTCAGCCAACCGATCTCGTCGGTGACCTGGCGGATGTGGCGTACAGCCTCCACTACGTTGCCGGTCCCCGGCTCGCCCTTGGTGCGGACCATGGCGGCGCCCTCGCCGATACGCCGAAGCGCCTCGCCCAGGTTCCGGCAGCCACACACGAACGGCACGGTGAAGTCCCACTTGTTGACGTGGTACTCCTCGTCTGCCGGCGTGAGCACTTCGGACTCATCGATGTAGTCCACGCCGAGCGTCTGCAGCACCTGGGCCTCGACGAAGTGGCCGATGCGGCACTTGGCCATCACCGGTATCGATACCATGCCCACGATGTTCTCAACGATCGTCGGGTCGGCCATGCGCGCGACGCCACCAGCCGCGCGGATGTCCGCGGGGACGCGCTCGAGCGCCATAACGGCCACCGCGCCCGCGTCCTCGGCGATCTTCGCCTGCTCGACGTTGACGACGTCCATGATGACGCCGCCCTTGAGCATCTCGGCGAGGCCCGTTTTCACGCGGAGGGTCCCGGTTGTCGTGCTGGCGTTATCGCTCACGCTTCTCGCTCCTCGTCGTTGGAGTATCGGGCGCACGAAGACACCCGAGCGGGTTCGGACTCTACATTCTACGCATGCCTTGGCGGGTGAACAACCGGACCGAGCGGCTGGCTTGCTCGGGTCCATCACCTGCCCGCGCTACTTCATGGTGATGTTGACGGTCGTCTGTACGACCTGGATCCACGTGTTCCCGGGCGTCAGCTTGATCTGCGCGCCGTCCTCGGCCTTGAAGGTGGGCGGCGAGTCGGAGCCGGCCTCCCACGTGCCGTCGTAGCGCTGTCCGTCGCGGAAGACGGAGCACCGTCCGGTGCCAGTCAGCACGATTCGATACGTGACCGAACCGAACTTGTCACGCGACGCCGCCTCGTGCTTCGCCCAGAGGACGACGACGTTCGACGCGGTGATCTGCTTTCCGGTGGCTCGGTCGGTGTGGACCTTGCCGTTGTTCTCTCGCCGGTAGGTGTTCGACTTCGCATCGTAGGTCCACCGCACCCGGTTCGCCTGTGAGAACGGGATGTCGATGCTCGTCACCGTGGGGGTCGACTCCGCGCTCGCGCGCTTGTCGAAGACCAGCCCTTTGTTGTCCCGCGTCGTGGGCATGCCTCGCCGCTTGGCCTCCTCACGCACCTTGCTGAACACCACGAAGAGATTGTGGGGGGCGGCTCGCTGGCTGCTCCGGTAGTACGGGTAGCTGACGCCGGCGTCTTCGCTCAGGTTCTCTATGCTCGTCTTACGGATGGCGCTGTTCACGCTGGTGCTTGCTCCGGAGAACACGAAGAGCGCGCCATACTGGGGCACGATGTTGATGTCGGAAAGCCGCGCGCTTCGCACAGGGCCGGCGTCTTCGGGGATCTGCGAGTGGAACATCGCGTTGAAGCGCGTGACCCCGCCTTCGGCGATGCTCTCGTACACCACATCGGCGTGCTGAAGGTTTGTCTGCGGGCGTGCCGCCGGCGAGTTTTCGATCTTCGCCGAGATGATGCGCTGCTTCACGGCGTCCGCATCGGGCGCGGGGAGACCGGTCAACGGCCAGCTCGGCGGTTCAATGGGCTTGGCCACGGTCCGTTCGCGCTCGGCCTTCGGCCAGTACGACACGATAGCGCCGGGATCTGCCTTGGCGCAGCCGCCAGCGATCAGGATACCGAGCATCAAGGGCACAACGAGCAGAGAGCGGATGGAGCGGCGGTGGGTCATCAGGGACGGCCTCCTTGGTCATCGCCCAGTCTACGGACACTGTCGGACAAGGGTCAACGCGTGTGTCGGGGCGTCACCGCGCCGATACACTCTTGTGCGGGGCAGCCGCTACACTGGTGGCACGCGCCGCACGGACGAGGAGCACGCCGTGACCTGCCGACTGCTGCACATACTCGAACAGCCTGACGAGGACCCGTACGCGGATTCGGACGTGAAGGACGTGCTGGGAAAGCTCCCGCGCTTCCTCTGCACCGCCCAAGACCCCTTGCTCCCGCTCAAGCCGAGCGAGGCCGTCAAGTGCCTGCAGCGTGAAGAGCCCTGCTGGAAGCCGGCCGGCCCTACGGGCAACGACTGATCCCCGGCGCCCCGGATCGCCTCAGACGGAGTCGACCTGCGTGCCCGACCGATGCGCGCGCCACACAAGCCACGCCCCGATCGCGATCATCGGCACACTCAGGAGCTGTCCCATACTGAACGGGCCGAGGATGAAGCCGAGCTGGACGTCGGGCTCCCGCACGAACTCGACCGCCGTGCGAAAGACGCCATACACGATCAGCAGCGTTCCCAGCATGAAGCCGTCCGGCCGCTTGGGCCGCGCGAGCACGTTCATCACGACGAAGATCACGAACCCCTCGAGGAACGCCTCGTAGAGCTGCGAGGGATGTCTCGGAAGCGGTCCGCCGCTCGGGAACACCACGCCCCACGGCACGTCGGTGACGCGACCCCACAGTTCGCCGTTCACGAAATTCGAGAGACGCCCGAAGAAGAAGCCGATGGGTGCGCCCAGCGTACCGATGTCGCACAGGCGAAGGAACGGCACGCCGATGCGCTTCGACACAAACCAGCCGGCCGTCAGGATCCCGACCAGGCCACCGTGAAACGACATGCCGCCGTCCCAGGTGGCGAGGATCCGAAGCGGCTCCCGCCAGTACTCGGAGCCGCCGTAGAAGATCACGTAGCCCAGCCGTGAGCCGACGATCACGCCGATCACGGCCGCGAGCACGATGTCAACCTGCTGGTCGTTGGTCAGGCCGACCTTCCAACGGCGGTTGACGCTCCTCAGCAGCAGCGCTGAGCCGATGAAGGCGACGACGTAGGCAAGCCCGTACCAGCGGACCTCCATCGGGCCGATCGAGAACGCGACCGGGTTGAAGTCCGGAAAGGCGAAGGCCGCCATGCTACATCGCCTCGAGACGCGCGATGCGATCAGCAATGGGCGGATGCGTGTTGAAGAGCGCGTTCAAGCCACCGGCGCCGTAGTCCTTGAGCGGGTTCGCGATGTAGAGCGACTCGGTGGCCTTGTTGGCGACCGCCAGACGGTTCGTGTCTGCCGAGATCTTGCGGAGCGCGTCGGCGAGCCCCTTCGGGTAACGGGTCAGAAGCGCGCCGTTCGCGTCTGCGAGGTACTCGCGCTTGCGCGAGATCGCCATCTGGATGAGTCCGGCGAAGAGCGGCGAGAGGATGGCGAGCACGAGGCCGACAAGGACGAAGACCCCTTGACCTCCCCCACCCTCGCTCGAGTCCCTCCGCCGGCCGCCACCCCAGAAGAACGAGCGAAGCATCCAGTCAGAGACGAGCGCGACGGTCCCAGCGAGCACCGCGGCGAGCGTCTGCACGAGCGTGTCATAGTTCTTGACGTGTGACAGCTCATGCGCGATGACGCCCTCGAGCTCCAGCCGATCGAGCTTCTGCACGAGCCCGGACGTCACCGCGATCGAGGCGTTCTGGGGGTTCCTGCCGGTGGCGAACGCGTTCGGCGCGGGGTCGTCGATGACGTACGCCTTGGGCGTGGGGAGGCCGGCGGCGATCGCCAGCCCCTCTACGGTGTTCACGAGGTACGGCTCGGTCTCGCGGTCCACGGGTCTGGCCCGGCTCATGCCAAGCACGATCTTGTCCGAGTACCAGTAAGAACCCCACGCCATCGCAAACGACACGACGAGCGCGAGCACCAGCCCGCCGTACCCCCAGTCGGTCGCCTGGCCGAACACGTACCCGAGGGCCAGCACGAGCACCACGAAGACCGCGATAAGCGCTGCGCTCCGGAACTTGTTCGAAGCGATCTGGTCGTACATGCGAGCGCGCCGGGCGCTAGAACTTGACCTGGACGGGCTCGGCCGCTGCGGCCTCGATCTCGAAGTACTCGCGCTGCTTGAAGCCGAACATGCCGGCGACGATGCTGCTCGGAACCGTCTGCGTCGCGGTGTTGTACGACATCACCGAGTCGTTGTAGAACTGCCGGGCGTACGCGATCTTCGACTCGGTGCCTGAGAGCTCTTCTTGCAGCATGAGGAAGTTCTGGTTCGCCTTGAGGTCCGGGTAGGCCTCAGCCAGCGCGAAGAGGCTCTTCAGCGTGCCGGTGAGCATGTTCTCCGCCTGGCTGTGCTCCGCCACCGTCTGTGCGCTCATGGCAGCGCCACGAGCGGCAACGACGGCCTCGAGCGTCTCGCGCTCGTGTGCCGCGTAGCCCTTCACGGTCTCGACAAGGTTCGGGATGAGGTCGTAGCGGCGGCGCAGCTGGACGTCGATCTGCGACCAGGCGTTGTCGACGCGGTTCCTCAGCGTCACGAGCCGGTTGTAGATGCCGATGCCTGCGAACACGACAACGACCGCGAGAACGGGTACTGCCAATAGCCACCCCATTGGTGCCTCCTTCACAACTCCTGCCCGCTAGATCGCCCCGGCTTCGGGGTGCGCGGCTCACGCCACCGCGCGGAGGTGCGTGCGTTACACTCCGGAAGCGAGATACCAAAGCAATGCTACCACTCATGCCAGCGGAGGCGACGCGTGATCCCTCTCAAAGACGACAACCCCACCCGGCGGTTCCCATGGGTGACGGTCCTGCTCATCGTCGCCAACCTTGCGGTGTTCCTCTTCGAGGCGACACTTGGCGACAGCGCGCTGAATGCGTTCATCTCCCAGTGGGGGCTTGTGCCCGCCCGGTTCCTTGCGAACCCGCTCGATCCGCGGGAACTCACGACCGTCCTCACGTCGATGTTCCTGCACGGGGGCTGGCTGCACGTGCTCGGGAACATGCTGTACCTGTGGATCTTCGGCAACAACATCGAAGACCGGCTCGGGCATGCGGGATTCACGCTCTTCTACCTCGCCGCCGGCGTGGCTGCGGCGCTCGCGCAGGTCGCCGCAGCAGGTCCGGTCGACATTCCCACGGTTGGGGCGAGCGGCGCCATCGCCGGAGTTCTGGGGGCCTATCTCGTCCTGTATCCGGGCGCCAGCGTTGTCACGCTCATACCCATCTTCTTCTTCATCGAAGTCGCGCGTCTTCCCGCGTTCCTTGTGATCGGCTTCTGGTTCCTGCTGCAGCTGGGCAACGGCGTCGCGTCGCTCGGCCACGTCGCGAGCGGCGGCGTCGCCTGGTTTGCGCACATCGGCGGCTTTGCGACGGGGCTGGTCGTCGCAGCGCTCGTCGCCATGTGGGAGCGCGCACGGCGGCCGCGCTACCGGAGCAGCTGGCGCTAGAAGGATCGCTCGGGCCGACCCGTCGGGATCAGCGGCTGTCGATCTCCGCGAGCAGGTCTTCGACGCAGCGCACGCGCGACAGCTGGCGGCGGAAGTACTCGCAGTACGACTCCTGAAGACGCTCGCGGGCCACGCGCTCGCGCGCCGACTCAGCCGGCTCGGATGCGCTGTGGGCAGCGTCCGCCTCGGGGTCCTCGCCGGCCTCGACGGCGCGCGCGATCTCCAGTACCGCCATGAGCATGTTCGGAACGTGGATCGAGACTTGGAGCGCGTGCCCGCACTGCGGACAGGTGAACATGACGTCCACGGACTCCGGATCGCGGAACGCGACCGCCGAGATGTCCTCCAAGGAGAGCTCGACGCGTCCATCATTCGGACATATGAGCGAGAATTCCATCGCTCTCACCTCCTGCGCGGTCCGCTACTGGTATTGTACCTCGTCCGTGCCAGGCCGAACCCCTGTGCTACGATACCCGCCATGCTGGCGAGTCCCCCGAGACCTGAATCCGAGTCACCCGACGCCCCGACGAGCTTCTGGCGGGGCGTACGTCTTGGTCTTCCCATCCTTCTCGGCTACCTGCCCGTGGGCATGGCCTTTGGCGTTCTCTCCACCACCGAGGGGTTGACGCCGATCCAGGCGATCACCTGCTCGGCGACCGCACTTGCCGGCGCAGGGCAGTTCATCGGCCTCTCGCTCATGAGCGCTGGAGAGAGCGTGTTCGGCGTGCTCGCCGCGACCGGCGTCGTCAACCTCAGGTACGTGCTGTTCGGGGCATCGCTCTCCACCCACATGGGAGCCATCCCGACTGTCGGTCAGGCTGCGCTCGCCTACTCCGTGACGGACGAGACGTTTGCGGTCAACACCGATGATCACCGTCAGGGGCGTGCCGATGGCTGGTCGATGGCGGGGGTCGGGGCGGTGTCGTGGGTCGGTTGGGTCATCGGCACATCTGTGGGTGCGCTCGCGGCCACGTTCGTGGGCGACCCGTCGCGGTTCGGTGCCAAGTTTGCGATGCCTGCGATGTTCGCGGCGCTCCTCATCGGGCAGATCGAGAGCCGGCGCCACCTGTTCATCGGCGTCGCGGCAGCCGCGCTCGCGGTGCTGTTCGCGCTCGTCCTGCCGGGCAAGTGGTTCGTGGTCGCGGCAGCGATCACCGCGGCGACCATCGGGGCGGCGGTCTACCGATGACCGACCGGTACATCTGGGCCGTCATCATCGGCATGGGCATCAGCAACTACGCGTTGCGGCTCCTGCCGATCGCGGTCCTCTCGCGCCTCGAGCTACCGCGCCCCGTCCTCCGCTGGCTCTCGTTCATCCCGGTGTCCGTACTCGCAGCCCTCGTCGTCGTGGAGGTGCTCCGCCCGAACGGTTCGTGGCTGCCCCCCGCCTCCAACCCGTACCTCTATGCAGCGATCCCCACCGCGTACGTCTTCTATAAGACACGCAGCTTCCTCGGCGCCACACTCGCCGGCATCGCCCTCTTCGTCGCTTTCCGGGCGCTGATTGGCTGAACGGCGGACTCGGCGTTGGCCCAGGCCGTCCGGCTCCGCTAGACTGCGCCCTAGGTCCCCGCGCCGTACCTCCGAAAGGACGGTCATCGCATGGCTTCGATCGCTCCGTTCCGCGCAGTCGTCTACGCCGCAGGCCCGTCCAGCGACATCACGCCGCTCGTCGCGCCCCCGTACGACGTCATCGATGCGCCCCTCCGCGCGCGGCTTGCTGTAGAGCCCCACAACGTCGTCGCTATCGACCTTCCGGAGGGCTCCGCTGACCCGACCGCTCCCGACAGCCGCTACGCCCGAGCCGGAGAGCTCTGGCGGCGCTGGATCGAGGAGGGCGTGCTCGTGACCGACGAGACCCCGGCGGTCTACGTTCTCGAGCAGTCGTGGGTGCACGCCGGGCGTCCGGTGACGCGGCGCGCGTTCATCGGTGCCGTGCGCCTGCACGCGTTCGACGAGTGCGTCGTCCTCCCCCACGAGCGAACACTCCCGAAAGCAATCGACGACCGGCTGAACCTTACGCGAGCGTGTGCCGCCAACCTGAGCCCAGTGTTCGGGATGTACTCCGACCCGGACGGCGCGACCGACGGACTTTTCGAGGCGGCGCACGCCCAGCCGCTCCTCCTCGAAGCTCACGACGCCGACGGCGTCGTGAGCCGGGTGCACGCGCTGAGGGACCCGGCGGCAATCGCCGAGTTGCAGGCGCTGCTCGACCCGCTGCAGGTGTTCATCGCAGACGGTCACCACCGCTACACCACTGCGCTCGCCTACCGCGACGAGCGCCGAGCGCTCGCGGGCGCGTCGGCTGACCCTGACGCTGACTACGAGTTCACGATGATGGCGCTCGTCAACATGGACGACCCGGGTCTCGTCGTGCTGCCGACGCACCGCCTCGCCCGCGCCGAGGGGACCTTCGACGCGTCGGCGTTCTGGGCCGCGCTCGCAGAGCACTTCGAGCTCACCCCGGGTGGCGCGGACGACCTGCCCGGCGACGACCGTCCGGCGTTTCTCATCAAGACCGCTGATGGCGCGACACAGATCGCGCGTCTTCGGGTCGGGCTGGATGCAGCCGATCTCATCGAGGCGCCGGCCTCCCCCGCGTGGAAGCGCCTCGACGTCGCGGTCGCCCAGGAACTCATCTTGAGACCACTCCTCGGCATACGCATCGAGGACCGCAGCACGCTCGAGCGGCTCTCCTTCGCGAAGGAGGTCGGGGCGGCGCTTGCGATGCCGGGCGGTGCGGACGTGGCAGTCATCATGAGGGCAACTCGGATGGACCAGCTGCGGACTGTCGCCCTCGGCGGCGAAGTCATGCCGCAGAAGACGACGTACTTCTATCCGAAACTCATCACGGGACTGCTCTTCCGCTCACTCGGCTGAGGAGCGGCGGAGGCCCACGCCCACGGCGCTCAGGTGTGTGAGCCGAGGGCAGACCGACCCGAGCCTGCAGAGATCGCACTCCGGCCGCCGCGGCCGGCACCATTGGCGTCCCACAAGCCACGTGGGCAGGTCGAGCGACGCGGGCGCTTGGGGGCACGCCGCCGCGGCCGCCTCGTTCACCGAAGCCAGCGTGTCGCGATCGATGAGCCCTGTCCGCAGAAACACTCGGCGCACATGAACGTCGTAGGCGACCGTGCCACACTCGATGCCGGTGAGCGGCACGTTGAGCGCGCGGGTGAGCAGGTCGACCGCCATCGCCGCCTTCTTCTCGCCGATGCCGTCGAACGCCAACAGTCGCTCGGTCACCTCCAACACGTGAGCGCCGTCGGGCCAGATGCGCCGCGCGTCTCCGTCGTACTCCGCGAGCAGGCGTGCCGCCGCGCTCGAGATCCAGCGCGGGAGTGTGTGCACGAAGCGGTGGAGCGCCGGCCGCCGCGCCAACGCCTCAGCCACACGGTCCGGCTCGCCCGCGAGACGCGTGAGGTCGAGATGCCCGAGCCTCTCCGATAGGAGCCACGGCCCGGCCCATGCGCGCTCGGCTGGAACGCCTTGCGTGAAGAGAACGCCGATGAGGAAGGCCTCCGGATGCGTCAGGATGAGATCGTTCGCTGCGGCACCGGTTGTGAAGCCGCCGCCGACCTGCACGGCTCGCTCGGCGGCGAGTTCCGCGCCGTAGGCAGCGAGCTCACGCGCGACGGCGCGCCGCGCATCGCCGGACGCGGACACGTCAGCCGACCCGCGGACCCCGGGTCAGGAAGAACTCGCAGTAGATGCACGGCTCCTTGATGGCGGCATCGCGGTCGATGAAGGGTTCGAAGATGAGCGCGGGGTCGCCAGTCGTCCTGTGAGTAGCCCTGCCGCACTTGGCGTAGAAGCACTCGGCAGGACACTTCTCGGTCGGGTCCGTGGCATGCGGGCACGTCGCCTGCATCTCTGCATCGCACCCGCGCGTGCTCCAGCATCCCGTCACCGACGCCTCCTTCGCTGCCCGGACATCCTGCGAAATGAACGGGTCCTAGGGTACCATGCACAGACGGGTCGCATCGCGGCCGTTGACCACCGACAGATGCGGAGACGCGCGTGGCGCTGCCGTCGAGTGATACCTACCGAACGGTCGTCGTGGGCGCCGGTCCGGCGGGCATCCTCGCGGCCGTGCACGCTGCCGAGGTCGGCAGCGTCCTTCTTGTCGAGCAGGGTTCGCTGCCGCGCACCAAGAGCTGCGGCGGCATGCTCCATCACCATACGCTTCTGACACTTGGCGAGTACGGCGAGGTACCACCCTCCATCGTCCTCGCGCCATCGCACGTCAACTTCCGCTACCACGACTGGGACCGCGATATCCGCCGCGCAACATCGTTGGAGTTTCTCAACGTCGACCGAGCAGGCTTTGACGCTTGGCTCCTCGGCCTGCTGCCGGCAAGCGTCGAAGTCGTCGCCGAGTGCGCCCTCAGGAACATCGAGCAGGCGGGTGACCGGGTCTCCGCACTCCTGAGGAGCGGCGACGGGACGACTTCGGTCGCGTGCGAGAACCTCGTCGGCGCTGACGGCGCGCGTTCCCAGGTACGACGATCGCTGGGCGTGGCAAGCACAGCAACGTATGTCACACTCCAGGACTTCGTGCAGCTGAACGGCCCGCTCGAGCCGTACTTCGACTGCGTCTACATGCGCGACATCGGAGATGCTTTCGGGTATGCCTACGTGGTCCCCAAAGGAGATGTCGCGATCGTCGGCTCGGTCTTCTACCCGAAGACCAAGCGGCCGGGCGAGAAGCACGACGCCGTGCTCGCCGTGCTCCGGGAGGCACTCCCGGCCCTTGGAACGAGCGTCGCGCGCGAGGCAGCCGCGGCACTCTGTGTCCGCTCGCCCCAAGACGTGGTCCCTGGAAGAGGACGGGTGCTCCTCGCCGGCGAGGCCGGAGGCTTCATGTCCCCAACGTCGGGCGAGGGCATCTCGTACGCGGTCAACAGCGGGCGCGCGGCCGGGCTCGCCGTCGCCGTAGGCGAAGCCTCAAGCGCGCTCGACGTCTACACCCGCGGCGTCGCGCCAATCGCATCCAACATCGCGCGCAAGCTGCGGTGGTTGCCGTTCATGGAGTCGCGTGCTGGTAAGTACCTTGCCGGCTTCGTTCCGGCGCCGATCGTCAGCAGAGTGACCGAGTGCCTCTAGCCGCCCCCGGTCACGTCGCAGCGATCGCTCTGAGGCATGTCCCTATCGCGGGTAGTGACTCCGGCTTGGCGTCGGGTCGATCTGCCCCTGGTAGCGGGAGCCCAGCCCCGGCGACCCGTACGGGCGGTCCACTGGCGTGGACATGCGCATGAAGGAGACCTGGCCAATCGGCATGCCCGGCGTAAGGACGATGGGGAGGTTCGCCACGTTCGAGAGCTCGAGCGTGAGCGTGCCGTCCCACCCGGGATCGATATACCCCGCCGTCGAGTGGATCAGCAGTCCCAGCCGCCCGAGGGACGACTTGCCCTCCAGCCTGGCGACTATGTCGTTGGGGAGCGTGACCCGCTCGTGCGTCGCCCCAAGCACGAACTCCCCGGGGTGCAGCACGAACGGCTCCTCAATCGTGGCTTCGACCAGGTCCATGAGGCCTGCCTGCTCGCGAGTCGGATCGATGTAGGGGTACCGCGAGTTGCGGAACACCTGGAAGCGATTCCCGAGGTGAAGATCCACGCTTGACGGCTGCACGTCTTGCAGGTCGTACGGCTCGATGCGGATCCGGCCCGCCTGGAGCTGTTCTACGATCGATCGATCAGAGAGAACCACACCGCCACGCTCCCGTCAGGCACACTTGCTGTAGCCGCAGGCGCGACAGACGGCACAACCGGACTCGTGCTCGAGGGAGCCACCGCACTCAGGACACGCACCGGCGAGGTGGTCAAGGGCGTCCACTGTCTTGGAGATCACCGTCGAAGACGTACCGGTCGCCGTCCACTCCTGATAGTGCTCGAGCGCGATGCCGACAGCGTCGGCGCACGACAGCACCTTGCCGCCCTGCGTCCACGCCGGGCTGGGGCAGCGGATGCCGCGGAGCTGCTTCACGACAGCGGTCGAGTCCACGCCGGCCCGAAGTGCCATCGAGATGATGCGCGACAGGGCCTCGGACTGTGACGCGGCGCAGCCTCCCGACTTGCCCATGGAGGTGAAGACCTCGCACAGCCCGTTCTCGTCTGCATTGATGGTCACGTACACGTTGCCGCAACCCGTCTGGATCTTCTCGGTGCGTCCGGTCGTGACGAGCGGGCGCGGCCGTGGCTCGATCTCAACGTGCGCCGGCGTTTCGGCGGACGCCGTCTTGCCGGTCTTCCCCGTGGACAGGACCTGATTGTCCTTCGACCCGTCGCGGTAGATCGTCACACCCTTCACACCGAGTTCGTGCGCGAGGTCGTACACCCCGCGAACGTCCTCGATCGTTGCGTCGCTCGAGAAGTTGACCGTCTTGGAGACCGCGTTGTCGGTGTAGCGCTGGAACGCGGCCTGCATACGAACGTGCCACACCGGCGCGATGTCGTGTGCGGTCACGAAAACGCGCTGGACGTCCTCGGGCACGTCGTCGATGCCCACAACCGAGCCATGCTCGGCGATTACGCTCATGAGCTCACGGCTGTAGAAGTTGCGCTTGATGGCGATGTCCTCGAATGCAGGATTCACCTCGATGAGCCGGTCGTTGTCCATGACCGTGCGCACGTAGCTCACGGCGAAGAGCGGCTCGACGCCCGACGAGCAGTTGGCGATGATCGAGAGGGTGCCCGTGGGAGCGATGGTGGTCACGGTGGCGTTGCGCAGGCGCGGCCCCCCGGGGGTGTCGTAGACCGACCCTTCGAAGTTCGGGAACACGCCGCGCTCTTCGGCAAGCTTCATTGATGCGGAACGCGCCTCGGCTTGGATGAAGCCCATGACCTTCTCGCCGAGCGCTATCGCCTCGTCGCTGTCGTAGCCGATGCCGAGCATGATGAGCAGGTCAGCCCAGCCCATGACGCCGAGCCCGATCTTGCGGTTGCCCCGGGCGAGCTCGCCGATCTTGGCGAGCGGGTACTCGTTCACCTCGATGACGTCGTCGAGGAAGAGGACGCCCCGGTGAACGACGTCTGCGAGGCGGTCCCAATCGAGCGACGGGCCACCCTCGCTGTAGGAGACGAGACGCGAGAGGTTGACCGAGCCGAGGTTGCACGCCTCGTACGGCAGCAGCGGCTGCTCGCCACAGGGATTCGTCGACTCGATCTCGCCGAGTTGCGGCGTCGGGTTGTCGCGGTTCATGCGGTCGATGAAGATGATGCCCGGGTCGCCGGTGGCCCACGCCATCTCGACGATAAGGTCATAGACCTCGCGAGCGTTGAGGGTGCCCGCGGGTGCCCCGTCGCGCGGGTTGTGAAGCTCGTAGTCCGTGCCCGCCGCAACCGCGTCCATGAACGCCTCGGTAAGCGCCACCGAGATATTGAAGTTCGCAAAGTCGCCGTCCGCCTTGCACTTCACGAAATCTAGGATGTCCGGATGGTCGATTCGAAGGACGCCCATGTTGGCGCCCCGGCGCGTGCCACCCTGCTTGACAGCCTCGGTGGCCTGGTTGAACACGCGCATGAACGAGATCGGGCCAGACGAGACGCCCTGCGTTGAGCGCACCTCGTCGCCAGCCGGCCGTAGACGCGAGAACGAGAAGCCCGTGCCGCCGCCGGACTTGTGGATGATGGCGGTGTCCCGGACTGCCTCGAAGATCGACTCCATCGAGTCGGCCACTGGCAACACGAAACATGCAGAGAGCTGCTGCAGCTCGCGACCGGCGTTCATGAGCGTGGGTGAGTTGGGGAGGAACTCGAGTGAGGTCATTAGGTCATAGAAGTCGCGGGCGACCTCAGAGACTCGCTCCGGCGTGGCACCATAGGCGGCTTCCGCGGAGGCGATGTTCTCGGCAACCCGGACGAACATGTCCGACGGCTTCTCGGCCGGGCTCCCGGAGTCGTCCTTCTTCAGATAGCGCCTCTCAAGCACCTTGAGGCTATTGGGAGACAACGTCTCGTCGATCGTTGTCGGGTACGTGCCGGTGATCGTGCGGTCGGCCATGCCGTCCATCCTCCCTCGTAACAGCGGTGTCGTCGCTCCCCCGTCGGCGCAGTGACAGCGCCTGTGAAACGCATCCACGCAACACAACATCTTGCGTTCGAATAGAGTAACTACGCGATATGTAGTGCGTCAACGGTTGTCGGACGAACGGCACAATGAGCCGAGTGACTGGCGCCGAGCGGTCGTTGCGACTGTCGGGAAACGCACGAGGCCCCGATCGCAGAGCGCGCGATCGGGGCTTCAGTCGTTGCTGAGGGGCTTGTGCTAGAGCGTGTTCTCGACGCGTTCGACCTCGGGGATCTCCTGCTTGAGAATGCGCTCGACGCCATTGGTGAGCGTGAGCTGCGACATGGGGCAGCCGGCGCACGCACCGACGAGCTTGACCTTCACGACGCCACCTTCGACATCGACGAGCTCGACATCGCCGCCGTCAGCTTGCAGTGCGGGGCGGATCTTGTCGAGAACCTCCTGGACGCGCTCCTTCATGAGGGTCCCCTTTCGTTGAACTCCCCCGCACACGCGGAGGGAATCGGCCGGTTCCACAACGGGCACCATGGCCCGGTGGCAGATTCTAGCACCCAGCGTGCCACCCCACGAAACAGAAAGAGTCGTCGGGAGTGTTCAGCGGCGTCCTACTCTCCCACCCCCTACGGGGCAGTACCATCGGCGCTGGAGGGCTTAACTTCCGAGTTCGGAATGGGATCGGGTGTACCCCCTCCGCCCTAACCACTGAACACACCCGGCGACTCTTGCCGGATCGTGTTGAGCACGATCTGCGCTTGTCAATGCCCGCACAGTGCGGCGTACCGCACCCTGAGAGCTGTATAGCGATCACGAGAATTCTGAATAGAAGATCAAGACCTCGGCCGATTAGTACCGCTCGGCTGAACACATTGCTGTGCTTACACCTGCGGCCTATCAACCTCGTAGTCTACGAGGGGCCTTACCTGGTTAACCCAGTGAGAGACCTCATCTTGAGACTGGCTTCCCGCTTAGATGCTTTCAGCGGTTATCCATACCGAACGTAGCTAACCAGCGGTGCCACTGGCGTGACAACTGGTACACCAGAGGTTCGTCCATCCCGGTCCTCTCGTACTAGGGACAGCTTCTCTCAAGTCTCTTACGCCCACGGTGGATAGGGACCGAACTGTCTCACGACGTTCTAAACCCAGCTCGCGTACCGCTTTAATTGGCGAACAGCCAAACCCTTGGGACCTACTCCAGCCCCAGGATGCGATGAGCCGACATCGAGGTGCCAAACCTTCCCGTCGATGTGGACTCTTGGGGAAGATCAGCCTGTTATCCCCGGAGTACCTTTTATCCGTTGAGCGACGGCCATTCCACTCTGAGCCGCCGGATCACTAGAGCCTACTTTCGTATCTGCTCGACTTGTAGGTCTCGCAGTCAAGCCCGCTTATGCTCTTGCACTCTACGAACGATTGCCAACCGTTCTGAGCGGACCTTACGCGCGCCTCCGTTACATTTTAGGAGGCGACCGCCCCAGTCAAACTACCCACCTGACACGGTCCCCTGCCCGGATAACGGTGCAAGGTTAGACCTCCAGCCTGTCGAGGGTGGTATTCCAACGGTGGCTCCACCGAAACTGGCGTCCCGGCTTCATAGCCTCCCACCTATCCTCTACACGACAAACCAAAGATCAATGTCAAGCTGTAGTAAAGGTTCACGGGGTCTTTCCGTCCTACCGCGGGTAATTCGCATCTTCACGAATAATACAATTTCACCGAGTCTACGGTTGAGACAGCGCCCAAGTCG
>CAWFNW010000003.1:0-585000 GCA_963817405.1 uncultured Actinomycetes bacterium | reverse complement strand
CGCCCGGCGAGCAGGTTGAACAGTTGGTCGGTGCCGCCAAGCTCGACGTCGGCTTTGATCGCGACCGAGTCGTAGGCCTGTGCGAGCGGATACAGCAACTCGTGGAGCGAGATCCCCTCTCCGGCCGCGAGCCGCTTGGCGAAGTCATCGCGCTCGAGGATACGCGCGACCGTGAAACGACCGGCAAGCTTCAGAAGGCCCTCAAAGGTGAGCGGCGCCAGCCAGTCCGAGTTGCGGACGAGTTCGGTGCGAGCGGGGTCGAGTATCTTGAACGCCTGAGCCACGTATGTCTCGGCATTCGCATCTATCTGCTCGCGCGTGAGCTGCGGGCGCGTCGTGTTCCGCCCCGACGGGTCACCGATCAGCGCCGTGAAGTCACCGATAATCAGAACGACCGTATGGCCGAAGTCCTGGAACTGCCGGAGCTTCCGCAGTGGTACGGCGTGGCCGAGATGCAGGTCGGGCGCCGTCGGATCCACGCCGAGCTTGATGCGCAGCGGCACGCCGCGGGCGAGTTTCCGAACGAGGTCGGCCTCGGGAATCAGGTCCGCGATGCCGCTCTTGATGACGTGCAGCTGCGCCTCAGGCGTCGTCACTCGGGGCTCCTCGAACAGATGTGACCGGGCGGCACCGTTGCCGAACCGTGGCGCCGTCCGAACTTGGCTGGCCCGACATTTGTTCGTCATACTAGCACGACGAACAGCCAGCCCCCGGTGACCTCAATGCTGCGTGACCGAGCGCCGCTGCTCGGTCACGCGTGCCGCCTCAGGCGCGGCAACACCTCACCTTTGGATGTGACATGGCTCGCAACGACGGACATCGGAACGGCGCGAACGGTCGCTCGGACGCGGACCGTCCACGACCCGTCCCGCGCCCACGCACACGAACCACGCCGGAGCCGGCGGGACGGCGCCGCGTCGCACCTAGGCCGCCGGTCGATCCCGACGCGACGCAGGCGATGCCGCGAGTGTCCCGAACGCCCGGACGTCCGCCGTCGGCCCGCGCGTCGCGGACCCGAACGGCGCGGGGCGGGAGGCCGACGCCGGACTCCCCCAAGCGTGTATGGCTCAAGCGGTTGCTCATCGCCGCCGGCATCGCGTTCGTCATGGTCGCCGTCGCCGGCGGCATCGTGTACGCGAGCATCGTGAGGCACCTGCCCGACCCGGGCGCGCCCCTGAAGGGTCGCGACCAGACGACGGTCATCACCGACCGCAACGGGATGGTGATCACGGAGCTCTTCGCCGAGCAGAACCGCACTGACGTCAAGCTTGAGGCGATGCCGGCGTACCTGCGGCAGGCCGTCATCGCGACCGAGGACCAGCGCTTCTACGAGCACCGGGGCGTCGACCCGCTCGGCATCCTCAGGGCGCTGTGGGTCGACATCACTCGGCCGAACGTCCTGCACGGCGGATCCACGATCACGCAGCAGTACGTGAAGGTCGCCATCGTCACGTCCGAGCGGACGCTCAAGCGCAAGCTCATGGAGGCGGTGCTCGCATACCGCTTGGAGCGCCGCTACACGAAGGACCAGATCCTGGAGCTCTACCTCAATTCGATCTACTTCGGACACGGCGCATACAGCGTGCAGACCGCCGCGCAGACGTACTTCGGCAAGGATGTGACCGATCTTGACCTGGCCGAGTGCGCCATGATAGCCGGTGTGATCAAGTCGCCGGGGCGCTACTCCCCCATCCTCGACGCCGAGGCCGCGAAGAACCGTCGCGCGACCGTGCTGACGCAGATGGCCGAGCTCGGTTACGTGAGTGACGCCGACGCCGAGGCCGCGAAGGCAGAACCGTTCACCCTTGCCGAGCGAACGGACGTCTCCGCGCTCGCGCCGTACTTTGTGGAATACGTCAAGGCCGCAATCACCGAGGAGCTCGGCGCGGACCTGCTCTACCGCGGCGGCCTGCACATCACGACGTCGCTCGACCTCACCATGCAGGCGGCCGCCGAGAAGGCCGTCGCTGACTCGCTCGACAAGACGGGCGATCCCTCCGCGTCCCTGGTCGCTCTGGATCCCGCGACCGGTGAGATCGTCGCCATGGTCGGTGGACGGGACTTCGCCACCCAACAGTTCAACGTCGCGGTCCAGGGCAGGCGCCAGCCGGGCTCGGCCTTCAAGCCGTTCGTTCTTGTGGCGGGCCTCATGAACGACGTCCTGCCCGAGCAGACCTTCGAGTGCGGCGCCCGCACGTTCAGGCTCGACAACGGCCAGACCTGGAAGGTGACCGGTGCTTCCGGTGGCCGGAAGGGGCCGATGCGGCTGCGGGAGGCAACCGAGGACTCAGTCAACTCGGTGTTCGCACAGCTCATCTTAGATGTTGGTGCCGAGAAGGTCGTCAAGACCGCCAAGGGCATGGGCATCAGCACGGAGATCCTCCCCGTGCCCGCAGTCGCCCTCGGCGGCCTCGACAACGGCGTCTCGCCGCTTGAGATGGCAAGCGCATACGGCACGCTCGCCAACGGGGGCATCCGGATGTCGGCCCACGGCATCCTCGAGATCAAGGACGCCGAGGGAACGGTCCTCGGCACGGCGAAGCCGACGGAGGCGCGGGCTATCCCCGCGAATGTGGCGTACCTCGCAACGGACATGCTGAAGGGCGTCATCTCCGGCGGCACCGGCACCAAGGCGAAGATCGGCCGCCCGGCGGCAGGCAAAACGGGCACGACGCAGGAGTACCGCGACGCATGGTTCGTCGGGTACACGCCCGACCTCGTCGCGTCCGTGTGGGTGGGATTCGCTGATGCACAGCGCGAGATGACCTCAATTCACGGACGCAAGGTCACCGGCGGTTCGTTCCCCGCTGAGATCTGGGCAGCCTTCATGAAGGAAGCGCTCAAGGGGCGCGAGAGGACCGAGTTCAAACGACCGCAAGGACTCTCCACGCTCTCGATCTGCTTGGAGTCCGGGCAGAAGGCCGGTGCGTCCTGCACGAAGACCGGAAACGCGCTCTTCTTGGCGGGCGCGCTGCCTGGGGAGTGCGAGCTCCACCGGCAGCCGACCGAGATCACCGTGCCGAACCTCGTGGGAATGACGAAGGACGCTGCGCTCGCGCTCCTGAAGCAGCTCCTCCTGCTCTTCAAGGTGGAAGAACAGGACTCCGCGACCGTGGCTGCCGGCACCGTTATCGCGCAGGATCCGCCCGCGCAAAGCGTCGGCACCACACAGACGGTGGTCACCATCACCGTCGCCCGTGGCGCTCCGAAGAACACGGCCCCGACCCCGGTGATCTCATACAAGCCCCCGCAGCCCAAGGTCGGTGACACGGTCACGTTCGACGGCGCGCAGTCGACTGACGACGGCTCGATCAAGACCTATGCATGGGAGTTCGGGGACGGAGCGCCCCTCGTCGAAGGGGTTGAAGTCATGCATGCCTACGCATCGGCCGGAGCCTACGTCGTGACGCTCTGGGTGACCGACGACAGCGGGAATGTGGAAAGCACGACGGCCCAGCTGCAGGTCCGGTAGAACCGGACCTGCGCCGCGGGTCAGCGTACGCCGCGGAAGAAGTGCCCGCTCGTTGCGGGTGATACCACCGACTCTGCCGGCGGAGCGACACCCGCTGCCACCGACTCGACCGCGCTGACAATCGCACGCACAACCCGCGCGACCTCGGACGCAGGTTCGTCCGTGATCTCGATCCGGACCGCACTCACGCCTGCCGCCAGAACCTCGTCGAGCGCGCGCGTCAGGTCAAGCGTCACTGAGTTGGCGATGTGGGCGCGACCCGAGCGGTCCGTTGCGACTGGGAACTCGTAGCCCTTCTGGTCGCGAAGCACCCATCTCCCGGCACGCCGGGCACACCGGTCACATCGCCGATCGCAGGGACCGATCGCGCGAAGCACGCAGTGCTCGGCAACCATCAGTTCAAGGCGGCCGAAGACAAGCACGCCGACCGGCACCGGCGACGCCTCCGCGAGGGCCCTGAGCCGCCGACCCGAGAGCTCCGGTGAGGCCCAGACCATGCGAGCACCGAGGTCGTCCAACGTAGCTGCCGACCACGCATTCGTCGTGTTGAGCGTCCAGTCGGCTGCCACGGTCGCGCCCAGTGAGGCGGCGTCTCGCAGCGCGCCGAGCGTTCCAGCCGTGACATGGCCCCCCGCCCGCGCCCAGCCGAGGAGCTTCGCGGCCTCGTCTCCGGTCGCGATCCGCGGCAGCAGCGCCTCGACGCGGTCCGGCAGCGCCTCCACGTCGTCGGCTGCTGTGACGCGCAGGAGCGCGCTCGCCGCGCCCGCCTCGAGCGCGGCCCGCGCCAGCTCGAGATTCGGGACCGAGACGACCACCTCGACGCGGGCTGCCGAGCGGGCGGGCGCGGGCGGCTGCGGCAGTGCAGGGTTGCGCGCCGCCCGATCGGCCCAAGGCCGCAGCCGCGCCGCGTCGAGTGCTGTGAGCGCGTCGCGGCGCGCGTGATGGAGCGCGGAGAAGCCAATGCCGACGCCGTGATCGAGGTCGACGTCCCAGCGCTCGGCTTCGTAGCCGCTCCCGCCGAGCCTGCCGACTTGGTCGACGACCTCGTCGATGGTGACCGCCTTCGTGCGTGCCGGCTCGACGACCGGCCCCTCCGCAGACGCGCTCGCGCCACCGGCGGTCGCCGTCACGCGAAGCGGCTGACCGATGTGCAGCTCGACGCCCAGTACCACGGGCGTTGCACGTACCTCCGAGATTCCCGAGCCTTCGAACGTCCGTCGTGCGGCAGAGAGAATCGTTGCGTGCGCGACCCGGAAGACGCGGTCTCCCTCAGCCACCCGCTCGGCCAGCGTGAGACGTACTCGGCTGCCCGCCGGTGCGCTCGAGCGCGCATGCTCGTCGACCGTGAGCTCGCCCACCCGCTGCCCGGTCCGGCCCCGGCCGGTCCAGATCTCGATGGTGTCTTCGGCGTCGAGCGCCCGCTCGAGCGCAAGCTCGGCCCAGGCGTCGCCGGCCGCGGTCACGCGCCCGACCAGGACGCCGCGATTGTTCGGACGCTGGTAGCTCATGAGCTCGTTGCCGCTCTCGCCGACGAGGTAGTCGTCGGTGAAGCCGCGGCTGAACGCTTCGCCCAGCAGTGCCCACTCGGCATCGGTCACCGCAAACGTGTCTGGCGCTGCGAGCGCGCGGTCCAGCGCTGCGCGGTACACGTGCGTCACGACCGCCACGTACTCGGGCGCCTTCATCCGCCCCTCGATCTTGAGCGCCGCGACGCCGGACGCGATGAGGGCGGGCAGATGGGCTATGCCGGCGAGATCCTTGGGTGAGAGCAGGTGGCGTCCGGGAACTTCGGCTTCGCCGCCATCGCCGACAAGGGTGTACGGAAGCCTGCAGGGTTGCGCGCAGAGCCCGCGGTTCGCCGAACGCCCGCCGATCGCTGACGACATCAGGCACTGTCCCGAGTAGCAGTAGCAGAGCGCTCCGTGCACGAAACTCTCGATCTCCACCGGTGACGCATCGACGATTGCGGCGATACCGGCGAGCGGCACTTCCCTCGCGAGGGTCACGCGAGACACGCCAAGAGACGCGAACACATCGACCGTATCCGGGGCATGAGCGTTGATCTGCGTAGAGGCGTGCATACGTACCTCGGGAAGCGCTTGCCTGACGGAGCGCATGAGGCCGAGGTCCTGGACGATCACGGCATCGACGCCCGCCGCCCATCCTGCGTCTACCATGGCGAGCGCGCCGGGAAGCTCCTCAGGCATGATAAGGATGTTGGCCGTGAGATAGACCCGCACGCCTCTCAGGTGGGCGAAACGGCACGCGCGCTCAAGGCCCTCGAGGTCGAGGTTGTCCGCGCCACGGCGCGCGTTGAGCTCACGCAGGCCCACGTAGACCGCGTCCGCGCCGTTGTTCACGGCAGCGATGAGCGCCGCTTCGCTCCCGGCTGGAGCAAGCAACTCCACGGCACGTGGGGGCACCGGCTCCGTCATCGCGCGATCCTTCCTGTGGACGTGCCGCCTCGCGTAAAACGGGCGGGCAGCGGCCGGAGTAGTATACACCGCACCCTGCGCCTGAACGCGAGACCAAACGACTATTCATCAACGGCGCCGCGTACTCGCTGGTCAGGGGGCACGGTCCTAGGCGACAATGGCGGGCGACGGAAAGGACCGCCATGTCCGCACGAACCCGGAATCGTCGCCACAAGACGCACGCGGGACCAAAGCTCTTGGTCGGGGGCTGCGGGCTCGCCATCCTGCTCGTCATCGTGCTCGCGATCGCGGGTGTCGCGAGCGGCGCCGCCCTCATCGACAGCTGGACGGCCGACCTCCCCGATATCGCCGATCCGACGGTGTTCACCGTCCCGCAGACCACACGCGTCTACTCGGCCGATGAGAAGCTCCTTGCGAACCTCTACCTCGAGAACCGTCAAGTCGTAGGCCTGGACAAGATCTCGCCGTACCTGCTCAAGGCCGTGGTGGCCGTGGAAGATGAACGCTTCTACGAGCACAACGGCGTCGACTTCGTCGGACTCGTGCGCGCGGTCATCACGAACGCCGCAACCGGCCGCCGCGAGGGCGCCTCAACGCTCACGCAGCAGTTCATCCGCAACACTGTGCTCGCAGATGAGCGTTTTGAGATCAGCTATCGCCGAAAAGTACGCGAGGCCTGGCTGGCGATGGAACTTGAGCGGCAGCACTCGAAGGGCGAGATCCTCAGCATGTACCTCAACACCGTCTACTTCGGTGAGGGCGCTTACGGTGCCGAGTCCGCAGCGCTCACCTTCTTCGGCAAGCACGTCGCCGACCTCACGGTGGCCGAGGCCGCGCTCCTTGCCGGACTCCCTCAGCAGCCGAGCCGCCTCTCGCCGTACACGAACCTTGATGGCGCCATCGGTCGCCGTCAGTGGGTGCTCGCCAAGATGCTCGAGAACGGCGCCATCAGCCAGGCCGAGTACGACGCCGCCAGGCTCGAGGAGCCGAAGCTGCAGCGGGCGCCGGAACTCGCCGAGCAGGGCGTGTACTCGGCGCCGTACTTCGTCGCCCATGTGAAGAAGCTCCTCCAAGACGAGTACGGCACCGGCCTCGTGTTCAAGGGTGGCTTGAAGGTGTACACGACGCTCGATACCACCCTGCAGACGTACGCCGAGAAGGCTGTCACCGGCGTGCTCAACAAGAAGAACGACCCGGATGCGGCGCTCGTCGCCGTGGACCCGCGCAACGGCTACATCAAGGCGCTCGTGGGGGGCCGCGACTGGAAGACGAACAAGTTCAACTTCGCGACACAGGCCAAACGCCAGGCGGGCTCGTCGTTCAAGGTATTCACGCTGGTTACCGCCCTCGAATCGGGCATGCCGCCCCACCGCCGCCTCGACTCCTCAGTACCCGCCATTATCAAGACCGGCGCCAAGCCGTGGATCGTCCGCAACGCTGAAGGCGGCGGCGGCAAAGGGTACATCACGCTGCAGCAGGCGACGGTCGGGTCCGTGAACACCGCCTTTGCCCGCCTTGCCAAGGAACTCGGTGGCAAGGCCATCGCGGAGACCGCCAACCGGATGGGCATCACGAGCAAGCTGCAGCCCGTGCTGTCGATCACCCTCGGCACCCAGGGAGTCAGCCCGCTCGAGATGGCGTCTGCATTCGGCACGCTCGCGAACGAAGGCCGGCACTACGACCCGATCGCCATCACAAAGATCATTGACTCGAAGGGCGAGACGATCTTCGAGGCCAAGCCCACGAGCAAGCAGGTGGTCGATCCCGAGATCGCGTACGCCGCAACCACGATCCTGAAGGGCGTCATTTCGGGTGGGACTGCCACGCGCGCACAGATAGGCCGGCCGGCTGCGGGCAAGACCGGGACAAGCCAAGACTATCGCGATGCGTGGTTTGTGGGCTACACGCCGCAACTCGCCGCAGCGGTGTGGATGGGCTATACGCCCGAGCGTCCGATGAACAACGTGCACGGGCGCCGAGCGTTCGGCGGCACGTTCGGAGCACCCATCTGGCACGACTTCATGATCAAGGCGCTCAAGAACGAGCCGAAGCTCGACTTCAAGAAGGCGAAGGCGCCCAAGTATACGTGGAAGAAAGCATGGGACGTTCCCAACCTCAGGGCAGCGAAGCTCGTCGGGCTCACAGAGGCCGCCGCCAAGGACGCGATCCGGACGCTGGCCACTTTGGGCGAGACGTACATACTGTCTGTCAGCCGCGCCTACAGCGATACGGTGGCCTCGGGCATCGTCATCTCCCAAAGCCCTGCGGCGGGCGCCAGCATCAAGACCGGTGCGACCATCACCATTGTGGTGTCCAAGGGCAAGGACCCGAATCCGCCGCCACCCCCGCCGCCGGACACGACGGGGACGGTCAATCCGCCGAAGCCGTGATGAAGAAGGCCCCGCTCCTGCCGGGCCTTCTTCATTCCTGCCACCCGAACAGATTGGCCCTGAAGAGCGGCCGCGTGCGCGCGGGCCTCTACTGGTAGCGCCGTACCCTGATCATGCCCGACATGCAGATGACCTCGACGCTCTTCGGCTCGATCTCGTCGAGGACGAGGTTCATGCCGAGCGTGTCCGACGACACGTGACCGGCGATGACGAGATTGAGCTTCAGCTCCTCGGCGTGCTTGCGGTGCTCCTCCGAGTAGTGCATGCCGACAAGCGTGCCGACTCCTGCCGCCGCGAGCTTGTCGAGGGCAGCCTCCGGCCCTTCGGTGCCGCCGGTCATGTCAACCACCATCGTTCCGCACCGGTGCGACCCGGTGCCTTGGACGATCAGCGGGCCATAGCCCTTCTTGGCCGCGTCCGCGTACTCGGGGATCTTCCGCAGCGACTTCACGAGATCGTCGAGCGTGCGGGGCGCCTCAGCCTCGATGTGCCGCTGGACAAACGCGTTGACGCTGTTGTCAGCCGGCGTGTGGCACGACATGGACGCGAAGCCGAGCAGCCGAGCCGCGTCAATCGCACGGTAGTGGTTGACCGGCAGGATGCGGCGCCTGATCTCTTCGGCGCGCGGCGCGATGAGCGCGTCAGCCGCGGCGATGTTCACGCCCTGGGCGGCCCACAGGTCCGCCTGCATGTACATCACCTCGTGCAGGTTCGCGTAGCCCGGACCCTCCGGGTGGTGCGCGAAGATCAGGTCGATCGGGGCGCCCTTCTCGCGCAGCCGGTCGGCGAGAAGCACCTCCCCGACCTCCATGTCGATGCCCACGACGAGGCCACGGATCTCTTGGTCCGGATCGCCCGCGCAGATTCGCGTGTCGGAGTAGGGGTTCTCGAACCGCTCACGGTCGAAGAACTCCTTGTCGGCCTCGTCGAGCTTCTCGTACTCTCTGCGCGCCTTGTCGAGCACCTGCTGCAGCTCCTCCGCGCTTCGCGCATCCTCGCGCATCCCCTTGTCGACAGCAGCGCGGTAGATCGCTCCCAGTCTCATGCATCGTCCTTCCGTCTGCCCGCGCCCTGCGCGCGCGCCCCGTCCTTGAGACCGGTCAGCCCCGCCGTGCGCGGCGGCCCCGTTCTCCCTCTCGATACGTGTTCGTTCCCTTCGAGGTAGAACCTCAGCGTGCGTTCGTGCCCCACCGTCAAGCCGATCCGCCCGCTCACGGCCAGCGGTTCTCCCGGCGGTGGCGCGTCGAAGACCGCGACCCGCCCTCTGCCGAGCACGCTCCCATTGTCCGTCAGGTCAAGCCCGAGCGCTTGCGCAACCTTGCCCGGCCCGTTCGCGAGCTCGCGCAACGAGCGCCCGCCGCGCCGCCGCGCCATTTCATCTGTTCCGAGCTGCGGTTCGATCGCCCGTATCAGCACCGCCCCCGCGGTCCCCGCTTCCTCGGTCACGAGATTCAGCATGTGGTGGTTCCCGTAGGTGAAGTACACGTACGCGCAGCCTGGCGGGCCGTACATGACCGCGTTCCGCTTCGTGATGCCCTTGGTCGCGGCGTGCGAGCCGGGGTCGTCGTTTCCGAGGTACGCCTCGGCCTCCACGATTCGGCCGCCCGTGAGGACCCCACCCGCGCGGCTCACCAGCACCTTGCCGAGCACGTCGCGCGCGACGGTTACAGTGTCGCGAGCGAAGAACGACGCCGGAAGCAGGATGCGATTGTCGAATCCGAAGCGGTCCACCGAAGCCCCTTCACGGCACAGGCTACGAGTACATCGGGCACGGCGTTCGGCACGCCGCACGGCAGGCCCTAAGCGCGCTCGTCGCTCCACACCTGGTCTGCGGCGAGCGTCTCGCGCTGGAGCGCCAGCTGCTCGCGCACCCGACTGTGTGCCGTCCCCCCCTCGGTCATTCTGCGGGCCACCGTGGCCTCGGTGTCGAGCACGGCTCGCGCGTCGTCGCCGAACGCCGGCGACGCGGCAGTGAGCTCGTCGGGCGTGAGCTCGATAAGCGTGCGTCCAGAGCGTTCGCACGCGAGCACGAGCGAGCCCACGATCTCGTGCGCCTCGCGGAAGGGCACGCCGTGCGACGCGAGGTAGTCGGCGAGGTCCGTCGCGGCCATGAAGCCGCCCTCGGCGCCGGCGCGCATCCGCTCCGTGTTGACGCGCATGGTGGCGAGCATGCCTTCGATGGCGACAAGCGAGTCGGCGTAGGTGTCGATCGCATCGAACGCGGGCTCCTTGTCCTCCTGCAGGTCCTTGTTGTACGCGAGCGGTAACCCCTTGAGCGTCACGAGGATCGCGGTGAGGTCGCCGACCACACGGCCTGTCTTCCCACGTACGAGCTCGGCGAAGTCGGGGTTCTTCTTCTGTGGCATGATGCTCGAGCCGGTCGACCAGACGTCGTCGAGCGTGATGAAGCCGAACTCCTCCGTCGACCAGAGGATGAGTTCCTCGGCGAGACGCGAGAGGTGGACCATACCGAGCGTGCAGGCATACGTGAGGTCGACGAGAAAGTCGCGGTCGGACACGGCGTCCATCGAGTTCGGGATGACCGAGGCGAAGCCCAGTTCGTCGGCGACCCCGCGCCGGTCGAGCGGGAACGTGGTACCGGCGAGGGCAGCGCTCCCGAGAGGCGACGCATCGGCAGCCTCGTACGCCGCGCGCAGCCGGCGAGCGTCGCGCGTGAGCATCCACGCATACGCAAGCAGGTGATGGCTGAACAGGACCGGCTGTGCCTTTTGCAGGTGCGTGTAGCCCGGCAGCACGACGCCGACATGTTGCTCGGCGCGTGCGAGGATGACGGCCCGGACCGCATCGACAGCGCACAGGAGCCGGAGCGCCTCGCGCTTCAGGTGTAGCCGCATATCGGTAGCCACCTGGTCGTTTCGTGAGCGACCGGTGTGCAGCCGCTTACCGGCATCCCCGATGCGGCGGGTAAGCTCAGCCTCGATCGACATATGGATGTCCTCATCCGCGGGATCGAACGCGAAGCTCCCAGCCTCGATGTCAACGAGGATGTCGTGAAGTCCGTGCTCGATCGCCTCGGCGTCTTCGGGCCTCAGCACGCCTTGGTGCGCGAGCATCCGCGCATGCGCGATCGAGCCGGCGATGTCCTCGGCATACAGCCGGCGGTCCACGTTGAGCGACGCGCCGAAGTCGTGCTGAAACGCGCCCTGCGTGTGTTCGAAGCGGCCGCCCCACGGCGTCGCGCGCTTCCGTGGGTCCTCAGTCATCGGCATCATCATCAGTCACATCGGGGTCGCCCTGCGCAATGCGGACCTTCGGCTTCGCGGGAGGAACGACGTCATCCTCGTCTGGGACCGGTCTTTCGACGCGAAGCGCCGCGTTCTTCCCGGTGAGGTACCCGAGCCAGAAGACGAGCGCACCCGGGGCGAGCATGAAGATTGCCACCGCTGCGATGAGCAGCCACTCCGCACCGCCGATACCGAACACGACTTAGACCTCCCCTTCCTTGCCGACCTTGCGGCGCTGACGAGCCCACACCCTCGTGGGGAGTCCCCACAGGTCGATGAAGCCCTTGGCGGCCGCATGGTCGAACGTGTCCGCCGCGTCGTAGGTGGCGAGGTTGTAGTCGTAGAGCGAGTAGGGGCTACGGCGACCGACCGTCACGCATGAGCCCTTGAAGAACCGCAAGCGGACATCGCCGGAGACGAGCTGTTGTGTGGTGTCGATGAAGCCGTCGAGCGCTTCCTTAAGCGGGGAGAACCACATGCCGTTGTACACGAGCTCGGCCCACTTCTGCTCGACGCCGAGCTTGTAGTGCAGGACTTCGCGCTCCAGGCACAGGTCCTCGAGCGCCTTGTGCGCGGTGATGAGCGTGAGTGCGCCCGGCACCTCGTAGATCTCGCGGCTCTTCACGCCGATGAGGCGGTTCTCGATCATGTCGATGCGGCCGAAGCCGTGCTTGCCGGCGAGATCGTTCATGGCATTGATGATCTCGTGGAAGCTCATGACCTCGCCGTCGAGCGCGATCGGCAGCCCCTGCTCGAAGGTGATCTCGGCGTATTCGGCCTCGTCGCATGCGGCGCCGCGGGAGTCCGCCGTAAGCGTGTAGATGTCCGCGGGCGGCTCGACCCAGGGGTCCTCGAGCACGCCGCACTCGATGGCGCGACCCCAGAGGTTGTCGTCGATCGAGTACGGGCTCGCCTTCGTGGTCGGCACCGGAATACCGCACCGCTCGGCGTACTCCATCTCCTGCTCGCGCGTCTTGAGTTCCCACTCGCGCACCGGCGCGAGCACCGTCAAGTCGGGATCGAGAGCAGCGATGCCCACCTCGAAGCGCACCTGGTCGTTCCCCTTGCCGGTGCAGCCGTGCGCGATGAAGCGCGCCTGATGCCGGTGCGCCTCTTCCACGAGGTGCTTCACGATGATAGGACGGGACATGGCCGAGAGCAGCGGGTACTTGTTCTCGTACAGCGCATTCGCACGGAGCGCCTTGGCGAGGAACTCCTCCACGTACTCCTCGCGGACGTCCTTCACGACGGACTCGATGGCGCCGATCGTCAGGGCCTTCCGGCGCACGACCTCCAGGTCCTGCCGCTCCTGGCCCACGTCGATCGCAAGCGCGATGACATCGACGTCCTTGTGTTCGCGCAGCCATTGAATGGCGACCGAGGTGTCCAGTCCGCCGGAGTACGCGAGAACGACCTTCTCTTTGCTCACCGTGCCGCCTTTCCGCGTCCGAGCGAATCAGATGTGCCCGCGGAACTTCGTGATGCTGTCGGTGACGGCCTCCGCATCGGCTTCGCTCCGGGCGATGATCAGAATGGTGTCATCGCCACCGATCGATCCAAGGATCTCGTCGAGCTCGGCGGCATCGAGCGCCGCTGCTACGCCCTGTCCCGCCCCAGCCGTCGTCTTGACCAGCACGAGCTGGCCGGAGCGCACGACGCTCGTCACGAGCTCCGAGATCATCCGCTGGAGGTGCAGGTCCTCAGCGAGAACGTACACGCCCTCGGCGAGCTTCCTGAGCCCCATGTCGGTGATGTCCCGGGAGACGGTGGCCTGCGTGCACTCGAATCCGTGTTGCTTCAGCCGATCGACGAGCTCTCGCTGCGTGCGCACGCGCTCGCGGCGAACGATCTTGCGGATCGCTTCCTGGCGTTCGAGTCGCTTTCTCATGACTGGTCCAACCCCTCGAAGACGGCGCTAGAGCACGAGCGAAAGCCACGCGCGCTGCGCGTGGAGTCGGTTCTCGGCCTCGTCGAACACGACCGAGCACGGCGCATCGATCACCTCGTTCTGGACTTCCTCTCCGCGGTGCGCCGGCAAGCAGTGCATGAAGACCGCTCCCGGCGCGGCAGAGAGCATGAGCGCACTGTCGACAGTGAAGTTGGCGAACGCTGCGACGCGCTTCGCGTGCTCGTCCTCCTGGCCCATGGACGCCCACGTGTCGGTGACGACCACGTCAGCCCCGGCCACCGCCTCCTGCTTGTCCCCCACCACCTCGATAACCGAGCCGGTCCCGTACTGCCGAGCGAGGCCGCGAGCGTGCTCGACGACTGCCTCGGCTGGCTCGAACCCCGCCGGAGCGCCGATCGTCACGCGCATCCCTGCGAGCGCACCGCCGAGCATGAGCGTGTTGGCCATGTTATTGCCGTCGCCGACATAGGCAAGCTTCAGCCCCGCGAGCGTGCCCTTGTGCTCCCGGATCGTGAGCAGGTCCGCGAGCACCTGGCAGGGATGGTAGTCGTCGGTGAGCGAGTTGATGACGGGGACCGATGCGTAATGCGCGATCTCTTCCACGTCGGCCTGGGCGAAGGTGCGGATGACGATCGCATCCACCATGCGCTCGAGTACCTTGACGGTGTCGTGGATGGTCTCACTGCGAGAGAAGGCGTCGCCCGGACCGAGTATGACCGGGTGAATCCCCAGCTGCACGCAGGCAACCTCGAAGGACACGCGCGTGCGCAGCGAGGGCTTCATGAATACGAGCGCTGCCGTGCGTGCTGAAACGGGCGGCAAGGAGCCGCCAGCTGCTAGGAGCCGCTTCTGCTCGGTTGCGAGATCGAGCACAGCATAGAGCTCGTCCGGCGTGATCTCGCCGAGCGTCAGAAGGTCGCGGCCGCGTAGACTCTGCATCACATCTCCTCAAACGTGTGTGACAGTACGTTGAGAAGTGTATCAATTTCCGAAGTACTGCATACGAGTGGTGGGAGGAAACGCAGGATGGAATCGCCGATCGCATTGACGACCATGCCGCGGTCGAGCAGTCGGGCAGCGACTTCCTGGGCATGCGGCGCAGCCAGCGTGACCCCGACCATGAGTCCGCGACCGCGGACTTCGCTGATGCTCCCCTGTGCAGCACCGATCGCGGCGAGCCCGGCTCGAAGGTAGGCGCCAGACGCCTCTGAGCGCTCACCACACCGCTCGCGTCTCCAGCCCCTCGATTGTGGCGCGAGCCGCGGCCGCGAGCACGGGACCGCCGCCAAACGTCGACCCGTGGTCGCCCACCGAGAACGCCGCGGCGATGTCGTCGCGGGCGACGAGCGCGCCCATCGGGAGGCCGTTGGCGATGCCCTTGGCGAGTGTGAAGACGTCGGGCGCGACACCGTAGCCCTGCCAGGCGAACGCGGGCCCGGTCCGAAAGAAGCCCGTCTGCACCTCGTCGAGGATGAGCAGCACCCCGCGCTCGTCGCAGAGCGCCCGCGCACCGGCGAGGTACTCCTCAGAGCAGGGGAACACGCCGCCCTCGCCCTGCACCGGCTCGAGCATGACCGCGCACACCTCGTCGGTGACTGCCGCGCGAAGTGCATCGAGGTGGTTCAGCGGCACGTGCACGAAACCCGTCGGGAGCGGCTCGAACGCTTCCTGTTTCGACGGCTGCCCGGTCGCGGCGAGCGCAGCCAGCGTGCGGCCGTGGAACGAGCGCTCGGCCGTGACGATGGTCGTGCAGCCCGCGCCGTGTTCACGCGTGCCCCAGCGGCGCGCGAGCTTGATGGCTCCCTCGACGGCCTCAGCGCCTGAGTTCGCGAAGAACGTGCGCCACGGCCCGCCTCCGGCGAGGCGCGCAAGCGCCTCGGCAAGCTCGGCACGCTGCTCCACGTAGAAGAGGTTGCTGACGTGGACGAGCCGCCGCATCTGCTCGCACACCGTAGCCGCCACTGCCGGATGCGCGTGTCCCAGGTTCACCGCCCCGATACCGCTCACGAAGTCGAGGTACTCGCGACCCTCGTCGTCGTAGAGCCGCATGCCGTCGCCTCGAACGAAGAGCACGGGCTTTCGCGCGTACGTCTGAATGATGTAGGCGTCGTCCAGCTGGCGCGCCCTGTCGAAGGCTGCGCCCATGTTAGAGCGTCACCTCACCCTCGTAGGCAGCGTACGTCCGGTCATCCGCGAGACCCAAGGCGCCGTCATGCGTGATCATGGTTCCGACACCGGCGTCGGTGTAGACCTCGAGCAGCAGCGAGTGCGGGATCGTGCCATTCAGGATGTGCGCGCGCTGCACGCCGCCGTGGAGTGCGCGGATGCACGCTGCGACCTTCGGGATCATGCCCGATGACAGCCGGTCGCCTGCCACGAGGTCTTGCGCCTGCTCCAGCGAAAGCGCGCTGATGAGCGATTCCTTGTCGTCGAAGTCGGCGTACAGGCCGTCGACGTCGGTAAGGAAGACGACCTTGTCTGCGCCGAGCGCTGCGGCGAGTTCGCCAGCGATGAGATCGGCGTTGATGTTGTAGCAACCGCCGTCCTCCCCCGCGGCGACTGTGGCGATCACCGGGATGTAGCCGTCCTCGATGAGGTTGTTCACGACCTTGGTGTCGATGTTCGTGACCTTCCCCACGCGCCCGAGTTCCGGGTCGAGCTGGCATGCGGTGATAAGCTCGGCATCGTCGCCCGAGATGCCGACCGCGTGGTGGCCGTGTCGGTTGATTGCGCTGACGAGCTCCTTGTTGGTCTTGCCGACGAGCACCATCTTGACGATGTCCATCGCCTCGTCGCTCGTGACGCGGAGCCCGTCGTGGAAGACCACCGGCATGTCCAGCCGCTTCATCCATGCGGTGATGTCCGGCCCTCCGCCGTGGACGACGACGAGGTTCACGCCGAAGAGCTTCATGAGGACCATGTCGTCGGCTACCGAGCCTCTGAGAACAGGATCTGTCATGCAGGAGCCGCCGTACTTGATGACGACGGTGCGTCCCCACGTGCGCTTGATCCACGGGAGCGCTTCGGTGAGCGTCGTGGCCTTGACGAGCAGGGCCTGCATGATCTCGTCCCTCATGAGCGGTACTCCCCGTTGATGCGCACGTAGTCGTAGGTGAGGTCGCAGGTGAGCACGGTCGCCTCACCCGAACCCAAGCCGAGGTCGACCTCAATCGTGATCTCATCGGCGCCAAGCGCGGCCGCTGCCGCATCCTCGTCGAACGCGACGGCAGTGCCGCCCTCACACGACAGCACGCCGGCGAAGATGATCCGCACGCGATCGGGATCGACGGCTGCGCCCGACTTGCCGACGGCCATAGCCACACGGCCCCAGTTGGCGTCAGCGCCGAAGACGGCCGTCTTCACCAACGGCGAGTTCGCGATGGAGAATGCCGCGGCCTCCGCGTCCGCCTCGTTCGCGGCGCCGGTCACGGTCACATCGATGAGCTTCGTTGCACCCTCGCCGTCGCGAACGACCATCCGCGCGAGCTCGGCGCAGACGTGCTCGATCGCTGTGGCGACCACAGGATAGCGATCGTCGTCGGCGGTGATGGGCTCGCCGCCTGCCTCGCCGCTCGCCATGAGCGAGCACATGTCGTTCGTGGACGTGTCCGAGTCGACTGTGATCCGGTTGAACGTGCGCGAGACCGCCGCGCGCAAGGCGGCGTCACAGGCGGGTGCATCGAGCGGCGCGTCCGTCGTCACGAACGCGAGCATGGTCGCCATGTTCGGCTGGATCATGCCGCTCCCCTTTGCGATCCCGCCCACGGTGTACCGCTCGGCTCCGATGGGGAAGGTGATGGCAAGCTCCTTCGGGAACGTGTCGGTCGTCATGATCGCCTCTGCGGCGTCGCTCCCGGCGTTCACGTCAAGCGCCTCGGCTGCGTCGTCGATGCCGGGAAGCACCAGCTCCATCGGCATCGGCTGGCCGATGACGCCGGTGGACGCAACGACCACCTCGGTCGCAGCGCAGCCGAGCGCGGCAGCAGCGGCCTGCGCCATCGCCCGCGCATCATCGAGTCCTCGCGCGCCCGTGCACGCATTCGCGTTGCCGGCGTTCACGACGATCGCGCGCGCTCGGCCGCGAGCGACGTGCTCGCGCGAGACGACGACCGGCGGCGCTGGCATGGTGTTGGTGGTAAACACCGCTGCCGTGGGGCAGGCCTCCCCGGCGACGATGAGCGCGACGTCGCGCCGGCCCGAGCGCTTGAGTCCCGCGCTCACGCCGGCGGCCATGAAACCAGCAGGCGCGGTCACGCCCCCCTCGGCGTACGCGAATTCCGGATGCGGCACGGATCGACTTCCTCTCGCTACACGACCGGCCCTGGCGCAGCCAGCCCGGTCGACTCATCGAGGCCAAGCACGAGATTCGCGCACTGCACCGCCTGGCCTGCGGTGCCCTTCACCAGGTTGTCGATCGCACACGATGCGACGAGCACCCCTGCGGCCTCGTCCACTGCCACACCGATGTGCGCCCGGTTCGAGCCGCGGACCTCCCCCGTCGCGGGCATCACGCCGGCGGGGTGCACGGTCACGGCCCACTCGTCTGCGTAGCGCTCCATATAGAGACGCACCGCTGTCTGCGTATCGATTCCCTCATCGACGTTCAGGTAGACCGTTGAGAGGAGGCCTCGCGTCATGGGCACCAGATGCGGCGCGAAGGTGACACGCGGATTCGCAAGCCCAAGGTCGCTGAGGCCCTGTGCGATCTCAGGCGTGTGCCGGTGGGAGGTCACCTTGTACGGCTGGAGCGACTCGTTCACGTGCGCGTAGTGCGTGCCCGCCGCCGGAGTTCGACCGGCGCCGGAGACACCGGACTTCGCATCCACGATCACACGCGGCGAGGTGACGATGCCCGCCTCGATCGCGGGTGCGGCGGCCAAGAGCGTCGCCGTGGGGTAGCAGCCGGGACACGCCACCAGCCGGGCGCCCGACAGGCGCTCCCGCCACAGTTCGGGGAGCCCGTAGACGGCCTCGGCCAGCAACTCGGGCGCCGTGTGCGGGACGCCATACCAGGTCTCGTACACATGGGCGTCGCGCAGTCGGAAGTCGGCGGAGGCGTCGATCACGACCGTCCCTGCGCCGAGCAGGCTGGGCACGAGCCCGAGCGCTGCCGTGTGCGGCACGGCGAGGAACGCGACGTCGGCTTCGGCGATCTCGGCCGGGTTCGGGGCGCGGTAGACGAGGTTGCATCGGGCGAGTGCGGGGTAGAGCTCGTCAACTCGGCGCCCCGCATCAGTGGCAGAGGTGACCATCACGAGCTCGAGCTCGGGATGCCCGAGAATGAGGCGCGTGAGCTCGACGCCTGCATACCCGGCAGCACCCACGATCGCTGCAGACGGCACGATGACTCCGTTCTAGGGGGTTCGCCGCTCTATTCTACGAAATAGTCGCATACAAGTCAACTAATATGCAGTATTTCTGGAACATGACCGCACGCGTAGCCAAGAGGAAGAAGATGCGTGCCTCTGTCGTCCGTTCGTCAGCCGCGCACCTCTGCTCCGAGCGCGCTGCACACCTTGCGCACGAGCCGTTCGTGCGCCGGACGGACCTCATCGTCGCTGAGCGTCCGGTCAGGTGCACGGTACGTGAGCGAGAACGCCAGGCTCTTGGTGCCCTCGGGAAGCCGCTTGGCCGTCGCCGTGGGCTCATCGCGGTAGACGTCGAAGAGCTTCAGGGACTCCAACAGCGGTCGCCCCGCAGCGGCAATCGCCTGCTCCGCGCGCTCGGCCGTGACGTCCTCCGGCACCACGAGCGCGAGGTCGAGCGTCACAGCGGGCAGCCTCGGGACCTCGGCGTACGTCACCGCCGCCGAGCCCGCCTTGGCGAGCGACCTCGCGGAGAGCTCGAACACCGTGACCGGGCCCGTGACGTCATACGCGTCGAGCACGCCCGGAGCGACTTCGCCGAGCCATCCGACGACGTCCCCTCCGACGACGACGTCCGCGGCGCGTCCGGGCTGCAGCCACGGGTGCTCGGCAGCACGGACTCGCCATCGCACCACGTCGATCTCGTCCATGAGGGCCTCCAGGACGCCCTTACCGTCGAAGAAGTCGAGCTGCTGCAGCGGCTGGTTCCAGCCCTGACGCTCCCACGCGCCCGCGAGCGCACCCGCCACGACAAGGCGCTCCTTCGGAAGCTTCCGGCCTGCGGCCGTCCAGAAGACGTTGCCGACCTCGTAGAGGTGCACGTCGGGCACACCGCGGCGCTGGTTGTGAGAAACCGCCCGCAGCAGTCCCGGCAGTGTCGTGAAGCGCAGAAGCGCCTGCTCCTCAGACATCGGGTTCATGAGCGCGACCGGCAGCTCGTCGGGGCCGAGGGTCCAGCCCAGGCGCTCGCCGTCCGCAGGATCCGCGAACGCCAGGCCGATGTGTTCATTCAGGCCGACCGCCCTCAGCGACCGCGCGATCGTGTCGCGCAGGCGCTGGTAAGGGGTGAGCCCGCCTACACGGTGGCGGCCGCCAGGGAGCGTGGACTCGACGCGCTCCATACCCCACACGCGGACCACCTCTTCGAAGAGGTCGACTTCGCGCAGAAGGTCAGGGCGGTAGGTCGGCACCGTGCATGTGAAGCCGTCATCCGTTGGGGTCGGTAGGCAGCCGAGAGCGGTCAGGATCTCTGCGGTCTCCCCCGGCTCGAGCGCTGTCCCGAGCAGCGCGTTCATCCGGCTCATGCGCAGCGGCAACGTGAGGGGTGCCGCCGGCTCGGGGTAGACATCGACGATACCGGGCGCGACGGCGCCGCCGCCGAGCTCCGCGATGAGCGCCGCCGCGCGATCGGACGCGCGAGCGGCAAGGTTCGGATCGACGCCGCGCTCGAACCGCATCGAGGCCTCGGACATGAGCCCGAGCTGCCGGCTCGTCTTGCTGATAGACGCGCGATCGAAGCACGCGGACTCCAGCACGATGTCCACGGATGCGTCGGAGACCTCGGTGGTCTGGCCACCCATCACGCCGGCAAGCGCGATGGGGCCGGACGGATCGGTGATGAGCAGCGTGTCTTCGGCGAGCGCGCGGTCCTGGCCGTCGAGCGTCCGCAGCCGTTCGCCGGTGCGGGCGGTGCGCACGATGATGGCGGCGCGCCCGTCGTCCGCGTCGAGCGTGGCCAGGTCGAAGGCGTGGAGCGGCTGCCCGAGCTCGAACATGACGTAGTTGGTGACGTCGACGACGTTGTTGATCGGACGCGCGCCGGCGGCCACGATGCGCTCGACGAGCCACTCGGGTGAGGGGCCGATCGTGACGCCGCGGATGACACGCGCTGTGTAGCGCGGGCAGAGCGTCGGGTCCTCGATGGTGACCGATACCGTGTCGGCAGCGGGCACGCCCGACTCGGTGGGCCGGGAGGCCGGGACCGAAGCCGCGTGCCCGGTTATCGCGCCGACCTCGCGGGCGACACCCGCCATCGACAGGCAGTCCGGACGGTTGGGCGTGACCTCGAGCTCAATCACGACGTCAGCGAGGCCCTGGTACTGCGCGAACGGAACTCCGACCGGCGCGTCCGCCGGCAGAATGAGAAGACCGCTCGCGTCCGTTCCCAGTTCTAGTTCGGTGGCCGAGCACATCATGCCCTCGGATTCCACACCCCGGAGCTTCGCGCGCTTGATGGTGATGCCGCCCGGCAGCGTGCAGCCGACGATCGCCACCGGCACCTTGTCGCCGACCACGAAGTTCTGCGCACCGCACACGATCTTGAGCGGCTCGGCCGAGCCGACGCCGACCGAGCAGTACGAGAGCTTGTCCGCGTTCGGGTGCTGCTCTTTGGCGAGCACCTGCCCGACCACGACACCGTCGAAGGCCTCGCCGATACTGTGCACGGCCTCGACCTTGGTGCCGGTCATGTCCATCCGGTCGCAGAGCGCCTCGACGGCGAGGTCGACTGCGACGAGCTCCTTCAACCATTTCAGGGAAACGCGCATCGCGTGAGCGTCCTTCCATCGTCATCGCCGCGCGGGAGGCGGCGCCGCTATCGATCAGAACTGCCTGAGGAACCGCATATCGCCCTCGATGAACAAACGTAGGTCCGGAATGCCGTACTTCAAGGCGGCGATCCGCTCGGCACCCATGCCGAAGGCAAAACCGCTGTAGCGCTCGGAATCGATGCCGACGTACCGAAACACGTTGGGGTCGACCATGCCGCAGCCGAGTACCTCGAGCCACCCCTCACCGCCGCAGGAGCGGCAGCCCGTGCCACCGCAGATCCCGCACGAGACGTCCACTTCGGCCGAAGGCTCCGTGAACGGAAAGAAGTGCGGCCGCAGGCGCACCCGGCGCTCAGGACCGAAGATCTCGCGCACGAAGTGCTCGAGGGTCCCTTTCAGATCGCCGAACGTGATGTCCTCATCGACGACGAGCCCCTCGATCTGCGTGAACTGGGGCAGGTGGCTCGGGTCCGCCACATCGCGCCGGTACACCTTGCCCGGAGCGAGGATGTAGATCGGCGGCTTCTGGCTCTCCATGACCCGCACCTGGACGGGGCTCGTGTGCGTGCGGAGCAGTACGTCGGACTCGGTGGCGACGGCCGCCTGCTCGCCGGAGAGGTCACGCACGTAGAATGTGTCGGTCGCGGCCCGAGCGGGATGCTCCGGCGGGTGGTTGAGCGCGGTGAAGTTGTAGTAGTCGAGCTCGACCTCCGGCCCCTCGGCCACGCGATACCCCAAGCCGGTGAAGACGGCGACGATCTCGTCGACCACTTGCGTGATCACGTGCGCCTTGCCAGGGAAGCGGTGCCGGCCCGGAAGCGTGACATCGACGGCCTCTGCGACGAGCCGTGCCTCAAGCTCGGTCGCCGAGAGCTCCGCGCGGCGAGCCTCGAGTTCCCGCTCGACTGCGGCACGGACTTCATTCGAGACCTTGCCGACCTGCGGACGTTCCTCGGAGGAAAGCTTGCCGAGGCCTCTCAGCACCGCTGTGAGCGAACCCTTCTTCCCGAGATACGCCACGCGCACCGCGTCGAGCGACGACAGATCCCGGGCCCCCTCGACGGCTGCCAGCGCGTCTTCTTTGAGCTCGAGCAGCTCTTCGACGATAGCCATGCAGGTCCTTCCTTCTGCGCGGAATGAACGGAGCCGCCCCTCGTCCCTGAATCCTCCAAGGACGGGAAGCGGCTCCCGCGGTACCACCCTGGTTGACGCACACCGTGCGCCCACTCGTCGCGAGCGCTCGTTCTCACCCGCCGCCGGTCACAACCCGGCTGCCCGTTATCGGTGGGTACCGGCTCCCCTACTGAGGCGGCGGTGAGCCTACCCGTTCAGGTTGCAGCTGCTGGAGTGAACCACATTGCGTGCCGCCCGGCGCCCTTCCAGTCTTCGGGGCTCCGTCCCTGCCGACAGCAACCGTGCAACGTGCCTCTCCGTCGTCGCTCTTCCATGTGCGATTGGTGAGGGAGTATAGCACACACGCCACGTCCGGATGCGGCAGCAGCGAGCCGTTCAGAGCGTCAGCTCTGGGGGAGTGGGACACTCATCGATCCGCGACGCGGATGCCAAGAGTCCCATGGTGAGGAGCCCGAGCCCATAGGCTACGAACCCCAAGACGACGTACGTCATCGGTGCCCCTTCCGATGTCAACGGCGGCGCGACCATCCCCGCCGCCTTCTTGCGTGCCGCTTGGATGCACGCAAACGGTGCGCCATCGTGGCAGTGGAATCCCAACCGTTTCGTGTCACTTCGCCGCTTGCCTCGCGAGAGCGGCGGCCTTCCCGCTCGGTACGACCACTACGGCGATGCCCTTCACGCGGTCGCGTGAGACCGGCTCAGCGTCCTCCGTCGCGTTCGCGTCGCCCCGCGTGACGAGGCTGCCGTCCCCGTCGATCGATACCACCCGGTGCACGACACCGCCGGACCACTCGGGGTGGGTGAACACGACGAGGTCCCCCACGGTAACGCCCTGCGCCCCGCGGCGGTACACAACGATATCGCCGCTGTGGAGGACGGGTCGCATCGACCCGCCCCCCACGATCGCCACGCCGTGCGTGAGGGCGACCACCAGCCACAGCGCGCCTGCGGTCACGCCGAGGAGGCCCCGAGCGACACGCGTGATGCGCTCGGTGAGCGCCATCAGTGCGTCTGCTCCGCGTCAACGTAGACCGTCAGGCGAACGTAGTCTCCGGAGAGGTCGTTGCCGGCCTCGGGCGGCAGCCCCACCGCGAACGTCAGGCGCGCTCGCTCGCTCGCGCCGAGGGCGACCGGCGCGGTCCGAAGCGCGTTGAGCGGTCCCTCGTAGAGCAGGGTGCCCTCGTGTGTGACCCGGCATGTGAGCGAATTGTAGAAGTCAGTGATGCCGGCCTTCTTCGCCGCCGTGACCGTGATGTTCGACGGCAGCGACCCGGTATTCGCCACGGTGAGGCCCCGCTCCGTCACGCCACCCGGCGCCAGCGAATCGATCGAGAGTGCCGCGGACGTGGGTTCCGCGGAGACGAGCACGGAGCCCGCGCGGATGTAGTTGTCGGGGACTTCCGTCTGCGCGGTGAAGTACGCCCCGACCGTGCCGAGGCCGGCTGCCAGCGCGATGGCAAGCACGATGATGATGGTGGTGGTGCGTTTCATGGTGCGCTCCCTCCGATCGTGCCACCGGGGGGAAGGCGGCGCTTGACGAGTATGTCGGTGTCTCCTGACACCGACGCCATCATGTCGCGGCGGCATGAACGCCCTCGAAACAGGCTCTGAACGCGACGAGACCCCCGAACGGCTCGGGGGTCTCGGTCAGTGCGTGCACGTGTCCGGCGCTAGGCGCTCTGGCGCTCCTTGGCGATGTCCACGAGTTTCGTGAAAGCAGCCGGATCGTTGATCGCGAGATCGGACAGGACCTTGCGGTCGAGCGCGATCTCGGCATTCTTCAATCCATGCATGAACGCCGAGTACGACATCCCGTTCAGGCGGGCGCCGGCGTTGATGCGGGCGATCCACAGGCGGCGAATTGCGCGCTTCTTGTTGCGGCGGTCACGGTACGCGTACTGCAGCGAATGCTGCACCTGCTCCTTGGCGGCGCGGTAGCTGCGGCTCTTGTTGCCGTAGTACCCCTTGGCCTGCTCGAGTACCGTCCGACGCTTCTTCTTCGCGCTCACCGCGCGCTTGATTCTAGGCATGCTCGATCACTCCCCTATCCTCGTAGCGTCGGTCTAGCCGATGCCGAGTTTCTTCTTGATGACATTCGTGTCGACCGGATCGACGAATGAGGCTTTGGTGAACGCGCGCTTCCGCTTCGGGCTCTTCTTCTCCAGGATGTGGCTCTTAAACGCGTTGGCGCGCTTGATCTTGCCGGTCCCGGTGAGGCGGAACCGCTTGGCGGCCCCCTTGTGCGTCTTCATCTTGGGCATGTACTCGACTCCTCCGTGTCCTGTCGCCGCTACTCGGCGCCAGTCGTGTCGGTTTCGTCGGCGGCCGGTTCAACTGCGGACTCGGCTACCTTCTTCTCCGCCTTCGGCGGTTCCTTCTTCGAGGGCGCGAGCAGCATCAGCATGTTGCGCCCTTCAAGCTTGGGGTGACTCTCGATAATGGCCAGTTCCCGAAGGTCCTCGGCCAGTCGCTCGAGAATCACCAGGCCCCGGTCCGCGTGGACCATCTCGCGTCCCCGGAACATGATCGTCACCTTGACCTTGGCGCCGGCCTCCAGGAACCGGATGACGTGGCGCTTCTTGGTCTCGTAGTCGTGCTTGTCGATCTTGGGTCGGAACTTGATCTCTTTTACCTGCACGGTGGTCTGGTGCTTTCGCGCGATCTTGGCCTTGATCGCCTGTTCGTAGCGGTACTTACCGAAGTCCATGATCTTGCAGACCGGCGGGTCGGCGGTCGGGGCGATCTCGACAAGATCCAGTCCCTGCTCGTCGGCGATACGCAGTGCATCGCCGATGTTGAAGATTCCGAGCTGCTCGCCGTCGTCCCCAATGAGCCTGCACCTCGGCGCGCGAATGCGCTCGTTGATCCTTGGATCGGTCGCGCTAATAGGCCTTTCACCTCCGCAATCGGCGGTCACCCGTTCGACCGCACCTGACTCCTGTGAAACACAACGTCCCGGCGGCTTCTGCCGTCGGGACGATACGAACGACGCCGGACCAGGTTTCCCGGGACCGAGTCGATCCTCTCGACCAGACAGCTGCACGCTCGTGCGCCGCAAGGTGGGGACCACATCGACCCCGAGGGGCGGGGTCCCACTTCATCGGTATTCGATTAGCCGTGCGAGTATACGCGGCGCAGCGCAGCGTTGTCCAGCGGCACACGCGGCTACCCTTGCGCCGGGCGCTCACTCATAACACGCTCGACGAACGCCGTCGATCCCCATCGCGCCGAGGTCGCCCTGCGTGCGTTCGCGCACACCGACCAGGCCTGCTTCGATCTCCTTGTCGCCCACCACGAGCATGTAGGGCACCTTCTGCTGCTGCGCCTTGGCGATCTTCACCCGCATCGGCTCGCTGTCCTCGGCGACCTCGGCGCGGATCTTCGCGCGGCCGAGTACCGCCTGCACTTCGTGCGCGTAGTCGAGGTGCCGGTCGGCAATGGGGATGACGAGTGCCTGCACGGGCGAGAGCCACATCGGGAGCGAACCCGCGGTGTGCTCGATAAGGATGCCGAAGAAGCGTTCCATGCTCCCGAAGATCGCCCGGTGGAGCATGTAAGGGCGCTCCTCGGTGTTCTCGGCGGTGCGGTAGGTGAGATCGAAGCGCTCGGGGAAGTTGAAGTCGACCTGGATCGTGGAGAGCTGCCAGATGCGGCCGATGGCGTCCTTCACCTTGATGTCGATCTTGGGGCCGTAGAACGCTCCGTCGCCTTCGTTGATCTGGTACGGCAGACCCCACTCTTCGAGCGCGGTCATGAGCGCCTTCGTGGCGAGCTCCCAACCTTCGTCGCTGCCTACGGCCTTCTCCGGCTTGGTCGAGACCTCCGCAGAGTACTCGAAGCCGAACGTGTCCATGATGTACTTCACGAGGTCGAGCATCGCCTTGACCTCCGGCACGATCTGCTCGCCGGTGCAGAAGATGTGCGCGTCGTCCTGCGTGAAGCCACGGGCGCGCATGAGGCCGTGCACGACGCCGCTCTTCTCGTGACGGTACACCGTGCCGAACTCGAACAGCCGCATCGGCAGGTCGCGATACGAGCGGGGATCAACGGCGTAGACGAGCACCGCGCCGGGGCAGTTCATGGGCTTCACGGCGTAGTCGCTCGGCTCCTTGCCCTCCCCCTCGTCGACCTTGAAGGTGTACATGTTGTCGCGGTAGAAGTCCCAGTGTCCGCTCGTCTTCCACACCTCGGCGCGGTACACGTGCGGCGTGCGGATCTCGACGTAGCCGCGCCGGTAGAGGTCGTCGCTCAGCCACTCGATGAGCTCGTGCAGCACGCGCGCACCCTTGGGGTGATAGAGAACGAGACCGCTTCCGGCCATCTCGTCGAAGTGGAACAGGTCGAGCTCGCGGCCGAGCCTGCGGTGGTCGCGCTTCTCGGCCTCCTCGACGCGCGTGAGGTAGGCGTCGAGGTCCTTCTGCGTGAACCACGCGGTGCCGTAGATGCGCTGCAGCATCGGCCGATCCGAGTCGCCGCGCCAGTACGCGCCCGCCACCTTCGTGAGCTTGAATGCCTTGATCCAGCCCGTGTGCGGCACGTGCGGGCCCCGGCAGAGGTCGGTGAAGGCGCCCTGCGTGTAGATCGAGATGGTCTCACCCTCGGGCAGGTCCTCGATGAGCTCACGCTTGTACGGCTGCGCCGCGAACGCGTCGAGCGCCTCGAGGCGGTCGAGCTCGCCTCGGACGAAGGGAAGCTCCTCGGCAATGATCTCGCGCATCCTGGCTTCGATGGCCTCGAGGTCCTCCGGCGTGAACGGGCGGTCGGCGTCGAAGTCGTAGTAGAAGCCGTCCTCGATGGCGGGACCGATGCCGAAGCGCGCCGTCGGGAAGAGAGCCTTCACCGCCTCCGCCATGACGTGACCCGCCGAGTGGCGGAGCACGCCGAGCGCCTCGGGGCTCTTGTCCGTGACGATCCGGACCTGGGCGCCAGCGGGCACGGGCGCCGAGACGTCCACGAGCGCGCCATCCACGACGCCGGCAATGGCGGCTTGCGCCAGCCGCGGGCTGATCGCCGTCGCGACGTCGATCACGCGCGATCCGGGGGCAACCGCGATGCTCTGGCCATCGGGCAGCGTGACTGCTATCTCAACCATGTCGAACCTCCACCGATGCCGCCGCCCCGCACAAACGGGGCGGCCGACGTCATCTCAGATGCAGCGCCATGCGGGCTGAATCACTGCTGCGTCCTGCAGTACGGGCAGACCCCCCACTCAAGCTTGAGCGGTCGCTCGCAGTTGATGCACTCCTTCTTGAGCTTCTTCATGCACGACGGGCAGATGAGGTAGTCGTTCTCGATGGGCTTGAAACAGGCCGGACAGGTCGGATTCGTCCGGCTGAGCTCCGCTTGATGGGACTGAATCTCCAGGTTGCGCTCGTGCACGTCCTCGAGATAGTCCGGCGGGCGCACGACCATGTAGATGACATAGCCGGGGATGTTGAAGAGCAGCACCACGAGGGCCCAGAACCACGGCATCGCCCCGCGTCGCTCGGCGTCTCGCCACGTCCAGAAGACCAGCGCGATGAGCAGAATGGCCGCGAAGAGCCAGCACAGACGCGTCGCGAGCTGGACGATCGGATTGTTAAGGATCGGCTTCAAGAGCGAATCGAAGAGCTCGGTCATCAGCGTCCCTTCGGCGGGCGTAAGCGGCATGCGGACGCGTGCGCTCGCAGCACGACTATCGGGATTCTACCGTATCGCACGCCGCGTGGCACAATGCGGGGCCTCACCCTCCGAGCACGAGCCCCCGCACCTCACCCGCGACGTAGATGCTGCCGCAGGCGATGACGCCAGGCGCGCCGACCGCCTGCGCGAACCCATCGGCGAGCGGGAGCGCGGCCTGCACATCCGGCGCGATGCCGAGGACCGCGGCGCCCTCCGCTCGCACGACCTCGGCGAGCGCCTCGGGGGCGAGCGCGCGCTCCGAGCCGCTCCGCGTGCACACGAAGCCCGCGACGACGGGCACGAGGGCGCGGATGACGCCGCCGGCGTCCTTGTCCCCCATCATCCCGATGAGCGCCACCGGCGGCGTGTCCGCGAACGCGGCGGCGAGAGCCGCCGCGAGCACCCCCGCCGCCTCGGGATTGTGGGCGCCGTCGATGACGAGCGGCGGTGCCTCGCGCACGAGCTCGAAACGGCCGGGGAAGGTGACACGCGCCAGCGCAGCGGCGAGCTCGCGCGGGTCAAGCGCGCCGCCGAGCGCGGCTTCGGCTGCGGCGATGGCGACGGCCACGTTCGGCGCCTGGTATGCGGGTGCGACGAGTGTCAGGCCTCGGTATACGGCGCGCGGCGTGCGGACCTCAAGCACGAGCAAGCCGCCGGGACGATCCGGCGCCACCGTGATTGTCCAGGTGACATCAGACGCCGTGCCCCCCACGCGCACGACCGGGGCGTCCACCGCGGCTGCCCGCGCTGCGACGATTTCATCGACACCCACGATACCCGGACCGAGCACGGCGGTCGAGCCCGGCTTGATGATCTGCGCCTTGTCCTCGGCAATCGCCTCGCGGGTTTCACCCAAGCGCTCGGTGTGGTCGAGCGCGACGCCGGTGATCACGGCCACCTCGGGGCGGACGACGGAGGTTGCATCCCAGCGACCGCCCATACCCACCTCGAGCGCCGCCCACTCGACGCCTTCCTGCGCGAACGCCCACAGGGCTGCTGCCGTAATGAGCTCGAACTCGGTCACGGAGGCGGCCACTGCGTCGGTCGGCAGACAGAGAGCCTCGGCGCCGCGCGCCGAAAGGGTGTCCGCCGCATCGGCCGCGACGCTTACCGCCGCTGCGAAGAGTCCCTCGCTCACCGGCTCGCCGTCGATCAGGACGCGCTCGGTGTACGAGACGAGGTGCGGGCTCGTGTAGGTGCCCGCGCGCGCACCGTGTCCGGTGAGGATCGCCGCGACGAGCCGCGTCACCGAGGTCTTGCCGTTGGTGCCTGTGACCTGTACCGAGCGGAAGCGCGCCTCCGGTGATCCGAGGGCGGCGGCAAGCGCGCGGATGCCATCGAGCGACGGGTTGATGCCGAACGCAAGCGCACGCCCGAGGCGGTCGACCGCCTGGGCGTAGTTCAGTGCGCGCTCGGCGCTCATCGCATCAGTCCGCGAGATCGGCGTGCTGCGCCTCGAGCGTCGCCAGCTGCTGCTCGAGCTCGGTGGCCCGCCCGCGGTCCTTCTCGATGACCTCCGGCGCGGCCTTCGCGAGGAAGCCCTCGTTGCCGAGCTTCTTCGTCAGCCGCTCGTGTTCTGCACGCGTGCGGTCGAGCTCGCGTGCGACGCGCTCCCGTTCGGCCGCGATGTCGACGAGCCCTTCCAGCGGGATGTAGAGCTCTGCGTCGCCGGCAACGGCGACCGCCGCGTGCGGCGGCTTGACGGCCGCGGCGCCGATCGTGAGCTCCCCCACCCCCGCGAGTTCGTGCAGGTAGTGGCGCTGCGACTCGATGAGGAGCGCAGCCGCGCCGCTTGCGCGCACGATGAGGTCGACCGACACCTTCGGCGACACCGAGTAGCGCGCACGCACGGCGCGGACCTCGGTCACCAGCTCTTGAAGTGTGCGCATGGATGCTTCGGCACCCTCGTCGCGCGCCTCCGCCAGCCCCGTCGGCCACGCCGCGACCATCAGCGAGGGCGCGCTGTCGGCCTCGGTGAGCGGCAGCTGGCGCCAAATCTCCTCGGTGATGAACGGCATCATCGGGTGGAGCAGGCGGAGCGCCCGGTCGAGCACGAACACGAGGTTGCGCTTCGCCGTGAGCGCGGCACCCCCGCCGGCCGCAAGCCGGCCCTTGGCGAGCTCGATGTACCAGTCGCAGAACTCGTTCCAGAAGAAGTCGTAGAGCGCCCGGGCGACCTCCCCGAACTGGAAGGCGTCACTTCCACGCTCGCGGGCGATGTCCACGTCCAGACCTTGGTCGACGGTGTCGGCGAGCGCCGCGAGGCGCGAGAAAACCCAGCGGTCGGCCACGGTTGCAGCCTTCGGTGGCCCCGGCACGTAGTCATCGCCGAGCTTCATGAGCACGAACCGGCTCGCGTTCCAGATCTTGTTCGCGAAGTTGCGGCTGGAGAGCAGTTTCTCCTCGGCGAACTTGATGTCCTGGCTGCCGGTCGTTTGCAGCATGAGGCCGAAGCGCATGCCGTCGGCGCCGTAGTGCACCATCAGGTCGAGCGGGTCGACGCCCGTGCCGAGCGACTTGCTCATCCGCTTGCCCTCGGCGTTGAACACCGTCGGGTGGATGATGACCTCCGAGTACGGGATGTCCCCGGCGAACTTGAGACCCTGCATGATCATCCGCGAGACCCAGAGGAAGAGGATGTCTCGCGCGGTGGAGAGCACGGCCGTCGGGTAGAACGAGGCGAGTTCGGGGGTCTGATCCGGCCATCCGAGTGTGGCGAACGGCCACAGTGCCGAGGAGAACCAAGTGTCGAGCACGTCGGGGTCCTGACGGACGGGACCGCCACAGTCGGGGCACGCTGTCACGTCGTCTTCGCTCGCATGCATGGAGCCGCACGCGTCGCAGTAGAAGACCGGGATCTGGTGACCCCACCACAGCTGGCGCGAGACGCACCAGTCGCGGATGTTCTCCATCCAGTGGAAGTAGACGTTCGCCCAGCGCTCGGGGTGGAAGCGCACCTGCCCGTCTCGGACCACGTCGATCGCGGGAGCGGCGAGCGGCTTCATGTCCACGAACCACTGGTCCGAGAGCCATGGCTCCACGACCGTGTGACAGCGATAGCAGTGCCCCACCGCGTGCACGTGGTCATCTACCCTGACGAGCAGCCCGGCAGACTCCAGATCGGCCACAACGCGCCCACGGGCCTCGTAGCGGTCGAGACCGACGTAGGGTCCGCCCTCCTCAGTGATGGTGGCGTCGGCAGCGAGGACGTTGATCTTCTCGCACCCATGGCGCTCGCCGATGTCGAAGTCATTGGGGTCGTGCGCGGGCGTGACCTTGACCGCCCCGGTGCCGAACGCCGGGTCGACGAAGTCGTCCGCGACGATGGGGATCTCGCGCCCGAGGAGCGGGAGCACGACCGTGGCTCCGACGAGGTCGCGATAGCGCTCGTCGTCGGGGTGCACGGCAACGCAACTGTCGCCCAGCATCGTCTCCGGACGCGTGGTCGCCACGACCACGTGGTCGTGGTCGCCAACCGCATCTTTCAGCGGGTAGCGGATGTACCAGAGGTGACCATCGATCTCCTCGTGCTCCACCTCGATGTCGGAGAGCGCCGTCGAGCACCGCGGACACCAGTTGATGATCCGCTTGCCGCGGTAGATGAGACCCTCATTGAAGAGCTGGACGAACACGCGCTTAACGGCACGCTGGTACGGCGGATCCATCGTAAAGTGCTCGTCGCTGTAGTCGCACGAGCAGCCCATCGCTTTGAGCTGGCCGATGATCGTCGATCCGTGCTCGGCGCGCCACTCCCAGCAGAGCTCGATGAAGCGCTCACGACCGACATCGTGCCTTGTCTGGCCGCGGGCAGCGAGCATCTGCTCCACCTTGTTCTGCGTGGCGATGCCTGCGTGGTCGGTCCCGAGCACCCAGCGCGTGGGACGGCCGGTCATGCGGCTGCGCCGGATGATGACGTCCTGGATGGTGTTGTTGAGGGCGTGCCCCATGTGGAGCGAGCCCGTGACGTTCGGCGGCGGGATGACGACCGTGAACGCCTTTGCCCCGGGAACCGGCCTCTGGGAGAAGTAGTCCCCCTTCATCCACGATGCGAAGACCTCGCGCTCGACGGCGTCGGGGTCGTACGCCTTGGGCAGCTCGCTCATTCGACACTCGTCCTTCCCGGCAGCTGGATGCCTGCGATTCTACGGTATGCGGCGGCGAGCTGCGAACGTGGGAGCATACGAAGGGCCCTGCACCAGCGGGGCCCTGTCAACACCACGGGTCCGGACTGTGCTACGCCGACGCTTCGCGCGCCTCGGCCTCAGCCTCGGCAAGCGTGAGGAGCGCCGGCGCCTCGCCGCGCGCGGTCTCGACGGTGATCGTGACGCGCTCCACATCCGTGCGGCCCGGCAGCTCGTACATATAGTCGAGTAGCATGCCTTCAAGGATAGAGCGCAGTCCCCGCGCGCCGGTGCCCCGCTTGATCGCCTGCGCGGCGACCTCATTGAGCGCGTCGGCGGTGAAGTCGAGCTCGATGCCCTCGAGCGCGAACAGGCGTTGATACTGCTTCACAAGCGCGTTCTTCGGCTCGGTGAGGATGCGCACGAGCTCCTCCTCGCCGAGCTCGCCCACGTGCGCCAAGACCGGGATGCGGCCGACGAACTCGGGGATGAGGCCGAAACGGTGCAGGTCCTCGGGAAGTACCTGCGCGAGCAGCGTGCCCGTGTCGTGCTTCGAAGCGTCCACGAGCTCGGCGCCGAAACCGACGCCCTTGCGGCCGACGCGGTCGGCTATGAGCTTCTCGAGGCCGACGAAGGCGCCGCCCAGGATGAACAGGATGTTCGTCGTATCGATCTTGATAAGCTCCTGCTGCGGGTGCTTGCGACCGCCCTGCGGCGGCACGGCCGCCTCGGTGCCCTCGAGGATCTTGAGGAGCGCCTGCTGAACGCCCTCGCCGGAGACGTCGCGGGTGATGGAGAGGTTCTCGGCCTTGCGGGCGATCTTGTCGATCTCGTCGATGTAGATGATGCCGACCTCGGCCCGCTCCACATCGAAGTCCGCCGCCGTGATGAGCTTCAGCAGGATGTTCTCGACGTCCTCACCGACGTATCCCGCCTCGGTGAGCGAGGTGGCGTCGGCAATGGCGAACGGCACCTTCAGGATGCGCGCGAGCGTCTGCGCGAGGAGGGTCTTGCCGCAGCCCGTCGGGCCGAGCAGCATGATGTTGCTCTTCGCGATCTCGACCTCTTCGTCGGTCTCGCACGGCGCGCAGCGGATGCGCTTGTAGTGGTTGTAGACCGCCACGGAAAGCGACTTCTTTGCGCCGTCCTGGCCGACCACGTACTCGTCGAGGAGCGCGAGGATCTCCTTGGGCGTGGGGAGCTCGTCGACCGCAATGGCCTCGTGCTCCTGCTGCTGTTCCTGCTCCTCATCGACGATCTCATTGCAGAGCTCGACGCACTCGTCGCAGATGTAGACATTCGGCCCGGCAATGAGCTTGTGGACCTGGTGCTGCGGCTTCCCGCAGAACGAGCAGGTCAGCTGATCATGGTTCTCGGTGCGGTCCATCGCTATTCCGTGCCCTCCACGACGCGCTTCTCCATCACGGCGTCCACGAGGCCGTACGCAAGTGCCTCGGAGGCGATCATGATGTTGTCGCGCTCGGTGTCGAAGTGGATCTTCTCAACCGACTGGCCGGTGTGCTTCGCCATGATCTCGTCGAGCTCATGTCGCAAGCGCAGCAGCTCCCTCGCCTGTATCTCGATGTCGGTGACCTGACCCTGCGTCCCGCCCCACGGCTGGTGGATGAGGACGCGGCTGTGCGGCAGCGCGAAGCGCTTGCCCGGCGCGCCGGCGGTGAGGAGCACGGCGGCCATGGACGCGCACTGACCGATGCAGATGGTCGATACGTCCGAGCGGATGTACTGCATCGTGTCGTAGATGGCGAGTCCGGCCGTGACCGAGCCGCCGGGCGAGTTGATGTAGAGGTTGATGTCCTTCTCCGGGTCCTCGCTCTCCAGGTGCAGGAGTTGCGCGATCACGAGGTTGGCGATGACGTCGTCGATCTCGTGCCCGAGGAAGACCACGCGGTCGTTCAGTAGGCGCGAGAAGATGTCGAAGGAGCGCTCCCCTCGGGACGTCTGCTCGACGACGATCGGCACCAGCGACTGGGCGTCGTGGGTCATGGCTATGCCTCCTCACCGGCGGCGTCAAGCGCAGGCTCGGCGTCGGCGGCATCGGTCTTCTTCGTCCTCTTCTTTGTACCCTTCGCGGCCTTCGCGGGCTTAGCAGGTGCTTCGGCAGCTGCGACGTCGCCCTCAGGCGCGGGTTCCTCCTCGGTCACCGTGATGGTGCCGAGCAGCCACTCAAGCGCCTTCTGGTGCACGATGCTCTCGGTGAGGATCGGCGTCGCACCCGATGCCGCGAGGTCGCTTCGAACCTTCTCGATGTCGCCGTCCTCGCCCGCGATCTCCGCGAGCGCCTTCTCGACGTCTTCGTCGGTGACCTGCATTTCGAGCATCCGGAACGCCGCTTCGAGCGCAAGCTCCTCGCGAACGCGAAGCGCAGCCTGATCAGCGATGTCGGACTGGATCTGGTCGACAGTCACGCCGGTCGCGTTCAGGTAGTCCTGGATCGAGAGCTTGCGTTCCTCGAGGTTCTCCAGGAAGTCGCGGATCATCGAGCTCGTTCGGCTCTGCACCATCGACTCGCGGAACGTCGCCCTCAAGGCGCGAGGCCAGAAGCTGGCGTGCCATAAGCTCGATGCGCTGCGTGCGAGCCAGCGCTCGGCTGCCCTCCATCTTCTGGCGGATGTCAGCCTTGAGCTCGTCGAGCGTATCGAAACCGCCGACGCTGGCAGCGAACTCATCGTCGAGCGGCGGGAGCACCTTGCCCTTGACCTCGTGAACCGTGATCTCGAAGCGGGCCTGCTTACCCACGTACTCCTCGTTCGACGAGGTGTCGGGAATCTCGAACTCCGCGATGACGTCGTCGCCAGCCGCAGCGCCCATGAGCGCCAGCGTCGAACTCCTCCGGCATGAGGCCGCGGCCCGTCTCGTAGAGGTACTTGTCGACGGTGTTGCCCTCGTAGCCCTCTCCATCCACCGTGCCGACGAACGAGATGAGCGCGAAGTCGCCCTGCTGGACGCCGCGCTCGGCGACCTCGAGCGTGGCGAACCGCTCGCGGCTGCTCTCGATCTGGGCGTCGATGTCGGCATCGCTCACGCTCGCGGGACCGGCCGGTATGACGAGGTCATCGAGCGACGTGAGCGGTATCTCGGGTCGCACGGCGATATCAGCGATGTAGGTGAACGGCTCGCCAGCGACAAGCGCATCGAGCTCGCCCATGTCCGGGTTCTCGATGGGCCGAAGGCCCTCGGCCGCAATCGCGCGGGCGTAGCTGCCCTCGACGAGGGCCTCCTGCGCCTCGGCGAGCACCGCTTCGCTTCCCACATGCGTGTCGATGACCGGGCGGGGAATCTTCCCCTTCCGGAAACCGGGGATGCGCAGCTTGCCGGAGAGGTCCTTGTAGGCCTCATCGATGGCTGCGTCCACATCGGTGGCCGGGATCGTCACCGTGAGTATGACTTGGTTGCCTTCGAGACGTTCGGACTTCGTGTCCAACGATCCTCCTGTGACTGTGGTCGGGGAATGCAGCCGGCTTGGCGGCCGCATGGTGCGGGCGAGAGGACTCGAACCTCCACGAGTTGCCCCACCGGGACCTAAACCCGGCGCGTCTGCCAATTCCGCCACGCCCGCGTAAATGCGGCGTCCTAGTCTAGCAAAGCCGACACCCACTCACCAGACACAGCTGGTCGCCGGAAGGTTGGGCGAGAACACCGCACGGCCCCGTCGAATACGGGACCGTGCGGGGACGTGCTCGAGATGACTGCGCCGCGTTACCCCCGGGGCCCGCGCGTCGCGAATCCCCACACGAACATGACTACCCACAGGCCCCACGGCCAGATGACCCATCTGGCGACGGCCGCGCGTGCCGCATCCTGCGCCTTGGACACCGCTTGCGTCGCCGCGACCGCGGCCACCAGCATTCCGAACATCGCCGCAAACGCGATCACCGTGTGCAGCAGGCCCGAGAGGGGCGTTACAACGACCCCACCAGCCTCGATCGCCATTCCGGCGGTCGCGATGACGTCGAACAGGAAGCCGATCCACAGGTAGGTGGCGTGCTTCTTCGTCACCGCCTTCGCTCGGAACGCGCCGACGGCGCCCAGAGAGTACATGACGAGAGCTACGAACAGGGAAAAGACGCTCACCATGATGATCGGCGACACAGTGCTCCCCTTTCGGTCGCGAGGCGTTCGTCGACGCCAGCTGTGTGCAGTCTACGCCGACTGCGTCTGCGCGGGCTATCCACCGCGGAGCTTGCGGGCGCGGCCGGGCCGGCTACGGCGCGCTGTCCTCCACGATCTTCGTGTGACAGAAGCTGCAGTACGCCGCCGGATGGCATGCCTCACAGGAGCCGGAGCCCTGGCTCTTCACCACCGGCGGATGCTGCTGGAGCCACGTGCCGTTCTTCGGGTCGTATGCCTGGTGGTGACACCTCGTGCACAGATCGGGAGTGTTGCCGTGGCAGCGCCCGCAGAGGGCCTTCGAGCTCTCGGGCAGCGTCCCGTGGCCGGCTGGACCCTTGGCCCAACCCGTCGGATGCGGCATGGCGAGCCCGTGGCAGTCATCACAGAACGACTGCTTGTGGCACATCGAGCACTGCTTCGGGTCTGATTGCGAGACGCTCCCGTGGCCGTTCTCCCACGTCGTCTCCTTGTGGGACGGAGGCACAAGCTCGTAGTCGGCGGGGTGGCACACGCCGCACTCGGCCGATGCCTTCGGCTGCCCGGGTTTGCCGTGGCACGTGAAGCACTGCGTCATGAGCGACAGCGGGGTGCCCAGAGATGCGATCGGGTGAGCAGTTCGTACGTGGCACGACACGCAGGACCCATTGCGCTTGGCGTGCTCAGCGTGGTTGATGAGGATGCGGAAACCCGATGTCGCCTTGCGGTTGGGATCGTGGCACTGCAGGCAGACCTCGTCGGTGACCGGGGAGGCGCTCGCGACCGACGCATCTACGGGATCGCGGTAGTCCCCGGATCGATGCGCGGCGACGTCCCGCCAGAGTAGCCGGCCGCGGTCGATCACTCGCTGAGGCAGCTCGAACCAGGTGGTCGGCCGCTGGTGGCACTTCACGCAGGCAACAACGCGGTGCGCCGATTCGTTCCAGCTCGTGGCACGCGGAACGATCTCGTGACACGAGGAGCACACCTTCGGCGACGCGGTCCCGAGGTCGAATGCGACTGCCAGCACCAGCAGGCCAAGCACGACCCCGATGGCGATTCGCACGACGACAGGTATGCGGCGGATGCCGCGACGCTCGGACTGGCGGGTTGCGGACATCGGCCGACTTCCCTCCCCCGTCTCCATGGCTTCTGGCGCCACGTTCCCTCCCTACCTGACGAGCTTGAGCGTCGGGTCGTAGTTCAACTGCGGGACGTCGCCGTGGCAGCGCTCACAGAAGGCCGCGTCGTGGCAGGCCTCGCAGCTGCGGTGCTTCTTGGTTGCTTCGCCGTGCGTCGTACGCCAGTCGGTGTCGTGAGACTTCGGCCGGTCACGATGGCAGTCCGCGCACCAGTCGTCTTTCCACTTGTGGCATGTCACGCACTTCGGATCGCCCGACTCTTTCGCGTGTAGGATCAGCCAGTCCGCCGAGGCGTGGCTCGCCGGCGCGGCCTTCTGCGTGTGGCATGCCGAGCAGGCGTCTTTGGCGACGTCGCCGTTGTGGCAGCGCAGGCACTCCACCATGGGCGGCGTGTGCTTGCCCTCCGGGCTGAGCTCGTGAACGAGGTAGGCGTGGCACTCCACGCACTTCATCTTGAGGATCGTCACGTGCGCCCGATGGGGAATCTGCAGATCGCCCTTCGGTGAGACGCTCCGAAGGTCGCTGTGGCAGGCGAGGCATGCATCGTTCGTGGGCGTTGCGAACACGCCCGGTACGCGGGACTTCGAGACGAGTGAGACATAGAACTCGCCGACCATCCGCACGCGATAGAGACCGCGATCGAGAGGCTTCGGAGGGACGTGGCACCCATCGCAGCCGGCCTCGGCGTGCGTCGACGACGACCAGGGTCTGTACTGTTTGCTCAAGTTCGGGAAGTGGTCGAAGAAGCCCGGCTGCACGGCGAGATAGCCCGGAAGCACGATGAGGACGAGCACCGCCAAGACGGCAAGCCCGAAGGCCAAGAGCCCGTGACGGCCGCCCGGTCTGCGCCCGCCCGAGCCGGCGCGAAGGGACCGCCGAGCGATCCCGCGCATGCGTGGCGGTTGCTGCTTCCTCAGTGACATTGGTCGCAGAACTCCTTGCCACCGTGGCAGACGATGCACCCTTCGCCCCGCGTGCGAGCACTTGCCGCGTGGCCGGACTTCCAGTTGCCGACGTGGGACGCCGGCCGCTTCTCATGGCACTCGGCACAGGAGCCCGGAGTCCAGTCGTGGCATACGCCGCAGTCCTCGGCTGCGGCTGCGGCTCCGTGGACCTGCAGCCAGTCCTTCTGCGAGTGCGAGGCGGGCGTCTGCTTGCGGGTATGGCAGTCCGAGCATGCGTCGCTGGCGGTGTCCCCGTTGTGACACGTCTTGACGCACCCCTCCATCTCCGGCCGGTTGAACCCGCGGCGGTTGAGCGAGTGGACGAGGTCCTTGTGGCAGGTAACGCACTCCATGCCGAGTACCTCGACATGGGCGCGGTGCGGAATGAGAAGATCGCCGCTCGGCGCCACGCTGCGATAGCTCGTGTGGCACTTCTGGCAGGCGACCCGCTTCGGCGCCTTCAGGAGGTTCGTGTCGTTCGGGCCCTGCATGAGCTGTGAGTAGAACGCCGGAATCGACTGCGCCGCGAACGTCAGGAACCCGCGGACGCCCGGATTCACGTGACACGCGGCACACGAGATGCGCGAGTGCGTCGATGTACGCCAGTAGTCCATGCGATGCACGAGTGCCGGGTAACGGCGGTAGTAGTTGGGCTGTAGCGTGGAGACGACCGGCAGCACAAGCGCGACGACCACCAAGACCGCGAGTGCAATCGCTCCCCACTTGAGAAGGCGGCGCGTGCCGCGCGGCTGCGTGTCCGGGCTGTCTTCATCGAGGGCGCCGCGCATGGCGTCCCGGCGGGCCACCTACTCCATCTCCTTGAACTGCTGATGGCAGTCCTCGCACCACGACTTCTCGTGACACGTCAGGCACCGCGGATCGTCGAGGCCGGTCGCGTACTTCACGTGCCTGCCGATCCAGGTGGCGGTAGCGCCGTGGAACTCGGGGCGCTGCCGGTGACACTCGTCGCACTCGCCCTGAGTCTGATGGCAGCGCAGGCACCGGCTCTTGTCCTTGAGGGCCTCCTCGCCGTGATAGCGCACCGTCCACTCGGGCATCACGTGGAGCTTCTCTATCGCCTTCATGCCGACCTCGATGGGGAGCCCGGAGAACTCGGGACGCTTCCCCGTCGTGTGGCAGAGCTGGCATTGAGCTACCTGGTGGCAGGACTCGAGACACGGGTTCTCGCCCGTGACCTTGACGACCTTGGGATGCTCCGTCCGCCACTGCTCGCTCGATTCGTGCAGGACGTGGTGGCAGTTGAAGCACTGGTCGGTCGCCTTGGTCCCCACATGGCAGCCATACGCGACACAGATGCCCGAGAAGGGCATCTCCTTGTGATCCTCGAGGTACGTCTCAAGGTGAGCGGTCCACTTGTGGCACTCCACGCAGTCGCGAGTCTCGCTGGCAACCCGCACGTGGGCCGGATGGGGGATGCGTTCGATCTGCTTGGCGTCCGCGCTCCAGTCGTTCTCGTGGCACGCAAGGCACGCTTCGCGGCGGGGCGGTGCGAACTTGAAGAAGGTCGGCGTATCACCCGTGTTGAAGAAGCTCGTGTAGTAGTCCGCGATGAGCGCGAGGCCGTTGGCGACAGGCTGCGTCTCATGGCACCAGCGGCACCCGATGCCCTCGTGTGCGGACGCCTCCAAGTTGACGTAGCGGCGATTCAAGAGGTGGTAGCGCGAGTAAAACTCCGGCGTCGACGTCGCGACCAGGGCGAGGATCACGGCCACGACGATTGCGGCGAGCGTGAGGACCGCGATGATGCCGATAATGCGGAATGTGCGCGTCCCGAACGCGGGCAAGGCCTGGCGCGCGCTCACCGAGTACTCACCCTGCCTCGGAGGCGCGTGTCGCGGAAGCCACTGCGTGCGAGGGCGCGTGTCTCTCGAGCTCCTCCTCGGGCACCCTGAGCGGCAGGAGCTTCGCCCCGATCGTCATGAACAGGAGCCCGATGGCAAGGAGTCCAAGCCAGAAGAAGATCTCGACGAAGCTCGGCAGGTAGGGCGGCTGGTACTGGCCGAGCGGGCCGATGGCGAAGCCCATGCCCATGAGGGTATACCGCTTGAAGAAGATGGCGACAACGTACATGAGCGACGCGGTGATCTGGATCACTGGCCGATGCCGGTTCTTTCGCCCTGCCAAGAGCGCGAAGGCGCCAATGCCCAGGACGAAGACGGGGATGAACATCCACGCGTACGACCCAGTGAAGAAGAGCGCCATGCGATCGACGTGACCGGTCTTCGCCGACGTCGGCCAGAACACCGTGATGACCTCGACGACCAACAGGAACAAGTCGGTGATCATGACGGTCGCAAGTAAGGTCGACAGGCTGCGGAACATGCTCGGCTTGAACTTGAAGACCCCGAAGTGCTGCATGAGGTAGGCGACGACGAGCAGGAGCGCGATACCTGATGCGATCGCCGACGTCAGGAAGATCGGGACCATGACCGCCGAGTTCCACAGCTCACGGGACTTGTTGAGCGCGAGCACGAACGCCGTCGTGGTGTGAAGGTAGATCGCGAGCGGCAGCGCGATGAGCGTCATCCTGTGCGCGAGCTTCTCCCCGCCCTTGCCCGTGATGAGGACCCAGAGGTCGAAGAAGCAGATTCCCATGTAGATGGCTGCGGCGCTTCCCGTGTAGACGAAGATGGCCGAGGGGTTCGGCGTCACAAGGAACCAGAAGGTCCTCCACGGCCGGATCAGGTCGGTCAGGTCACCTAGGAGCGCGAGCATCACCAGCACGCCCGCTTGAAGCACCGCGAGTCGCGCCAGGGGTCGGAACTGCTCGGCACCGAAGAGGTGCACGCTCGCGTATACGATGAGACCGCCGGCCGACAACCCGACGTAGTACATGTAGTTGGAGAACCACAGGCCCCACGTGAAGTTGTCGCGCTGGGCCATCACACCGGCGCCCTGGGTCAGGAAGATGATCCATGCGGTGACGCCGAGGGCCGCGAGGATGAAGAGTACTGCAACGAAGGACCAGTACTCTCGACCGGCACTCCCAAGAGCACCGAAATCGAAGTCGACGCCGATGAAGCGCTTCACGCCTGGGCGCGCGACTGGGGTCGCGGTCATCTCACTCACCCCACATACCAGATCATCGGCTCGGTCCCTGCCTCTTCCTTGAGGCGGAACACGCGTCGAGTCTTGAGCAGGATCGAGACCTCGCTCTCCGGGTCGTTGAGGTCACCGAACTTCCGCGCCCCCACCGGGCAGGCCTCCACGCACGCGGTGGTCTTGCCGTTCCTCGTGCGGTGCACGCAGAAGGTGCACTTCTCAACCACGAATGCCTTCTCTTCCAGCGGAACCACGGGATTGACCTCGTCCTTCGGGACTTGCGGCCGAATCCAGTTGAAGTGGCGGGCATCGTAGGGACACGTGATCATGCAGTTTCGGCACGAGATGCACTTGTTGTAGTCGATGACGACGATGCCGTCGGGCTCCTTCCAGGTGGCTTTCACCGGACAGCCGTAGACGCATGGCGGCTTCGCACAGTGCATGCACTGGACCGGCATGTACCAGCGGTCAGGGCGACCGGCCTCCTCGTAGTGGAGCTTCGAGGTCTCGAGCTCGATCTTGCCGGGCTCCATCTCGAGCACCTCGATGTAGGTGAAGCCGGACTCGCGGCCGATGTTGTTCTCCTTGACGCAGGCGTAGACGCAGCGACGGCAGCCGATGCACGCCTTGCTGTCGATGACCATCGCCCACTTCTGCTTGCCTGCCGGATCCGCGTAGTAGACGGGCTTGCTGTAGTTGTAGGCATGGTCCGCTTCAAGGATGGGATCGAGCACCGCGTCGCCGGTCAACTCCGTGGAATGCTCGGCGGCCTCGGCGTCCTTCGGCAGCGATGACACCAGCGCAGGGACGACGCCGGCTGCAATCAGACCCGCCGTAGCACCGATGCCCTCGATGAAGCTCCGCCGGGAGAGGGTGAGCCCTTCCGGCGCCCTCTCCTCATCTCGGACGAGCTTGTTGTCTTTGCTCATCGCTTGGACCTTCCCAAGAAGAGACTACCGATGATACCGGCGCACGCCAGAAGCCCGATCGACGCCATGATCGCGAACCAGAGCGGAGTGACGACCGGCGGCGGAACGGGCGGACCTGCCAGCGGCTTGAACGGCTCTCGGCCGGCCCCCACGGCCTTCACTTCGATCCCCGTCCCCTGGAAGGGGGGCAGGGCGGCGACGTAGATCCAGGACGGGGTGTGCGCGTCGTGACAACCCGCCGACGTGCACTTGGGCTGATTCTTGCCATGAACGCCGGCCTTGAACTGCTGGTACTTCTCGAAGTGGCACCGCTGACAGACGCGAGACGTGTCCCCGTTCACCTCGACGAAGGTGCCATCAGGCAAGAGGAGCGTCCCGGGGTTCTTCGACGGAACGTCGTGACACGCGAGACACGCCTCGTCACCCTGACCGAGAATGTCGTGCTTCTCGAGCGTTATCTCATGTTTCTCGAGCCCGATCGGAAGCGGCTTCGTAGGCTTGCCGTCGGGACCAAGAACCACCGGATGGCACCTCACGCAGGGGTAGAACGCGAGCTCCCCGGACGATGCCTGCCCGGCAAACGCGCTCGACGTGAGCGCGAGGAACGCACCGAGGAGCACGAGAAGCACCGTGAAGGCCGTCATCAAGTGTGGCACGCGGCGGGCACGTCTCGAGTGACCGACCCCCTCGTGCGAGTTCATCGCTTCTATGGCGCTCACACCACCTTCATCGCCGCGGGTCACTACGGTGGTTCTGACACTAACAGTCCCCCAAATCGTGACAATTCACGCATCATTGGCGTCCTGTTAGGGTTGTGTTAGCGGCCAATCGGTCGGCGTGGGCTATGCTTGTAGCGAGAGAACTGCGGTTGCGAGGGAGTGCGCGCCCGTGAAGAAGATCCTGGCGGTCGATGACGAGGAATCAATCCTCAAGATCGTGGACTACGCGCTCACCGAGGCGGGCTACGAGGTCCACCTCGCCCGAGACGGTGGTGGCGCAGAGTTCATGTTCCAGCAGGTCCGGCCAGACCTCGTGATCCTCGACGTCATGCTGCCCGGCAAGTCGGGACTCGATATCGCAAAGGACCTTCGCGCCACCTCTGATGTGCCGATCATCATGCTCTCAGCCCGGGGGGATGAGGTGGATCGCGTCTTGGGTCTCGAGTTCGGAGCAGACGACTACGTCACCAAGCCCTTCTCGCCGCGCGAGCTGGTCAGCAGGGTCAAGGCCATTCTGAGGCGGGCGGAAGGCTCGCCGCCCGAGAAGATCAGGGTCGATGAGCTTGAGATCGACACCGAGTCGCGGCAGGTCAAGATGGCCGGGCAGGTGGTGCACCTCACGACGTCCGAGTACGCGATCCTCCTCCTAATGGCACGCCACCCGGGGAAGGCGTTTTCGCGACAGGCCATCCTCTCGGCGATCTGGGACGAGGCGCCGATCGGCGACGAGCGGGCCGTCGACGTCCACGTCCACAACATCCGCGAGAAGATCGAGGCGGATCAGAAGGACCCGCACTACGTGCTCACGGTGCGCGGTTTCGGCTATCGCCTGAGAGAACCGTAGGCGCCCGTGCCTGCCCGCCGCCGAGGCTCGATCCGCCTTTGGCAGACCGAGGTCTTCATCGTGGTGATCGTCGTCGCGATCCTGATTCTTTCGGGATCCCTGTCGGCGGGGCTCAAGGCGACGCTCACGCGGCTGACCGAGACCACCGAGCTCAGAAACGCCTCGGCTCTCTCGCAGCGGCTTGAGCCGACGCTGCCAATCGGAATCGGGGGCACGGCGGCGGTGCGCAGCGTGCTCACGGAGTACCGTACGATCTACGGTGGCGGCATCTGGGTGTACGGGCCCGAGGGAGACCTGCTGGAATCGGCGTACGACGCCGCACCGACCGATGCCGCCCTCGAGTCCGCCATGATCTGGGGACTTGATGAGAAAACCGCATACGCGACGAGCGACCTCAAGGCGAACGGCTGGGTCATTGCATCGCAACCGATCAAGGGCGCTGATGGCACGCGCGAGGGGGTCGTCGTCACCGCCAGCAGCGCCGACCAGCCCGCGGCGATTCTCAGGTCGGTACGCGATCGGCTCTGGGTGACGTTCTGGGCGTCGCTCGTGATTGCGGGCCTGCTCGGGTTCGGGTTCTCCGAGCTCATGAGCAGACGGATCCGGGAGATGTCCGCTGCCGCCGCGGCGATGGCGGCCGGTGACTTCGAACAGCGATTGACCGCCGGGTTCGTTCCTGATGAGATACAAGACCTCGCGGAGTCCTTCAATGTCATGGCCGAGAAGCTCGGCGAGGCCTTCGGCCAGGTCGAGGAGAGCCGTCGCCGAATCGCAGTGGTCGTGGAGTCCATGGCCGAGGGCGTGCTCGCGTTCGATCCGGCGGGAACAACGCGCGTCGTCAACCCGGAGGCAGCACGGTTGCTCGGCACGACCGCGCAGGCGGCGCCGGGCGCCCCTATCGAGAGCCTGACGACAGACGCCGTCGTGATCGGCGCCGTGCGTCGTGCGCTCGCCGGCGAGAGCACGGCGGACACGGTTTCGCTCGGCGAACACATCGTGCTCATCCACTGCACGCCGCTCCTCGAGCCTGACGGCGCGGTGGACGGCGCGGTGCTGGTGCTTTCGGACGTCACCGATCGGCACCGGATGGAGGCGGCGCAACGCCGCTTCGTCGCCGACGCAAGCCACGAGATGCGCACCCCTATCGCGGCGCTCAAAGGGATGCTGGAGCTCCTGGAGGACGGCGCCAAGGACGTGCCGAGGGTGCGGGACGACTTCATCCACACGATGCAGATGGAAGCCGACCGGTTGAGCCGCCTCGTGGGGGATCTGCTGACGCTCGCCCGGCTGGAGGCCGGCAACCTCAGACTTGAACCAGCGCCCGAACCGGTGGCAGGGCTCCTTGACGAAGTCGCGGGCTTGATGCGAACGCTCGCCGACCAGTCCGGCGTCACCCTGGTCGTCGAGGCGCCGGCCGGCGTGAGCGTGATGGCCGACCGCGATCGCATCATGCAGGTGCTTGTCAGCTTCACGGACAACGCGCTCAAGCACTCACCCGCGGGAACGACGATCCACCTGCGCGCGCGTCCGCACGAGGGCATGGTTCGCTTCGAGGTCGCTGACGAGGGGCCGGGCATCGGACCCGACGAGATCGACCGCGTCTTCGAGCGCTTCTACCGAGCGGACTCAGCGCGCGAGGGCAGCGGCACCGGCCTCGGCCTGGCGATCGCCAAGGAGATCGTGGAGGCGCACGGCTCGATCATCTCCGTGCAGTCCGAACTCGACGCCGGCACGACGTTCGGATTCGAGTTGCCGGCCGCGTAGGGTCGCGCTGCCCTGCGGTAGGTCTTCGAAGATGCGGACCAGCCCTCGCGAATGCTCACGAAACCCTAACATGACTGCAACCGCCCGCGAACCTGCGCCCCTGCTCAGGGTGGGACACTCCGTTATGGAAGCGCGGGAAGACTCCCCCGCTCGGAGTACTGGGAGGTTGAGAATCATGGAACTCGCGTTCGCCGCAGCCCTGATCATCGCAGTCATCGTCGGCACGTTGGCGCTGATCGTTGGTGTACCGCTCGTCTTCGGCATCATGGCCTACGACATCGTCCAGTCCCGGAAGACCGAGACGGCAACCGTAACGGCGACCGCTCCGGCGAAGGACGCCGCGACTGGCATCGCCATCAAGCGCGGTATCGCCCGTGCATTCGTGGTCGTCGGAGCCGGCTTCTGGTCGCTCGCCACCTTTGCCGAGCTGTACTCGCTCAGCCAGAGCGGCGTCGGCGACGCCACGCTCGCCGCGATCATCCCGCTTGGCGCCTCGCTCGCAACGCTCGTCGTCGGCTGGTACTGGGAGCGTCTCACCGCTGCCATCTTGGCGCTCGGCGCAGTCGCGGCCGTCGCGTGGGCCGTCATTTACCAGTTCACGCCCGTGGCCTGGACGATCGTCACCTTCTCGCTCATCGGTCCGATGCTGACCGCGGCTGTGCTCTTCTGGCAGGCCCGTCGCGACCAGGAAGCCTACGAGCGCGCCACCTCGCTCAGCCCGAAGCTCGCGTTCGTGGTTTCCGCCCGCAGCACGCTCGGCTCGTAGAACCCACCCCTCGGCTCGACGCACCCCCCGGCTCGAGCCGAATCGCGAAGGCCCGCCTCATTCGAGGCGGGCCTTCTTCGCGTCGTCGTGACTCTCAGCGGGCGTCAGCCGGCAGTTCTTGGGGGCGGTGCGGTGTACTCGAAGGCCTTCGCGTCCCAACCGCCTTGCGCGACAGCCACACCGTACACGCTACGCAGGAAGTCGAGGAGCGCACCGCGCGGATCGTCACACTCGCTCACTGCGTCGTACGGGAGGATCCACTCCTCCATCGCTTCGACCCAGCCCGCGTACGCCGGCTGCATCGGCGCGACCTCGCAGCCATCCGGGCGCGGGACGAGGTACCCGTAGAAGCTCGCGCCCGGCGCGTTGTCATCCCCCGGCCAGAAACCCGCGTTCAGGTGTTCGGCGTCGAGGTCGTAGCGCATGATATAGCCCCGGTCGTCCGGCGCCTGAAGCTGGTTTCCCGTGAAGAGCAGCACGGCGAAGTCGAACGCCCCCCACCAGAACTGGATGCTGCTCCTGCCGAAGAATGCCGAGCGGAACTCCTCGAACACGCCGTCGATACTGCAGAGCACGCGGTGGAACCGCTGCGCGTGATCCGGCTCGATGACGCAGTTGTGCCGGTTCTCCGAGAGCGGCGTCGTGTCGGCGGTCTCCTGCGGCCGGTCCCACAGCGTCGCCTGAACCCCAAGGTCCACCAGCGCCGTCGTGTAATCGCTCCAGACCTCGGCCACGCACCGGCTCGGCCCGATCGGCACGACGGCGCGATGGCCGTCGCTGGCTGCTATCCACAGAACCGAGTCGAAGACGTCGATCCCAGTCGTGGCGACCACCTCGCCGTACGGCATGGCGCCGGTCGTGAACCCGCGCGCGTCGAGGTACAGACAGGCATGCAACCACTCGGGCTGCGGCGGCGCGAGCGCCCGCCGCGTCTTGCCGAGCATCTGTGCGCACATCTGCAGCGTCTTCTTCGTCGGCGCCCACTCCTCGTACGGGAGTGCGGGCCATGCAACATGAGCCATGCGACACCTCCTCCTGCCGAGCCTGCCGTCCGCGCGCCGAGCCGAGCACAGCCGCGCTGAGCCTACCGGGAAGGCCGGAGCCGGAACGCGGACCACATGTCATCGATGCCGACGAGACCGAGCGGCCGCAGGTCGATCGTCTCCGCGATCGCCCAGATGTCGTCCCGGTTCATGTCGAGCCCCGCAGCCTTCGAACCCTTGCGGTAGAACACCCAGATGGCCGCGCCGGGAGCGAGTCCGTCGACCGCCGGTCGCATCAGCCGCTCGAGTTCCGCACGCGTGCTCACGAACAGGAACACGAGCTGTGCTTCGGTTGGCCCCACGAACGTGACGTCTTCGGGCAGTCCGAGTGACTCGACGACTCCGGGGACGGGGTTGAGGACGGCGATCGTGGCTCCAGGCTTGATCCGCGCCTTCTCGGCGACGGTCTTGTCGGTCATAGCGCCTCCTGCACATCGGCGATTGGCACGCTCACGCGATGTCCCCGATACGAGAGTCGCGGGATGAGCCGCCGGAGGCGCAGCGAGTTCCCGACCACGATGAGGCTGCTGGTGGCCATGGCGGCGGCGGCGATACCTGGCGTGATGAGGCCGAGAGCCGCGAGGGGCACCGCGACGAGGTTGTAGCTGAACGCCCAGCCGAGGTTCTCCCGGATGATGCGCCTCGTGACCGTCGAGACATCGAGAAACCACGGAACGAGGCCGAGGTCATGGCGAGTGAGCACAACGTCGGACGTTTCACCCGCCACGTCCGAGCCTCCCGCCACCGTGACACTCAGGTCCGCGCGCGCAAGCGCCGGTGCGTCGTTGACGCCATCCCCCACCATTGCCGCGCGACGCCCCTCCTGCTGCAGTGCTTGAACGCGCGCGGCCTTCTGCTCGGGGGACAAACGTGGCTCGAAGTCCGCCACTCCGATCTCGGCGGCAACGGCCTGCGTGGTCTCGGTGCTATCGCCTGACAGCAGCGAAGGCCGTGACCCCCTGGCGAGCAGCCGAGCGACGGCGGCGGCTGCCGTTGGGTCGACCTCATCCCGAAGGGCGATGAAGCCCAACACATGAGCGTCCCGCGCAAGCCATACGACCGTCTCGCCGAGTGCGGCGTGACTCGCCGCGCCGGCCATCGCCATGGCCGGCGGCTGCTCGGGCATCAGTTCCACCCGGCCCACCGTCACAGTCGAGCCGTCAGGTTCGAGCGTCGCTGACGCACCGGATCCTGGTAACGCGCGGAACCCGTGCGCGGCCGGCGGACGCTCGCAAGCGGCCACTATCGCCTGCGCTATGGGATGCTCGGAGAAGCGCTCCACGGCTGCGGCCAAACACAGAAGCTCAGAGGCGTTCCGCTCCTCGTCCGCCATGGGCTGCACGCCCGCGATCGCCAAGCGCGCCATCGTGACGGTGCCGGTCTTGTCGAGCACGACATCAGTCACGGTGCCTGCGGTCTCGAGCGCTGCGGAGTCCCGCACCAGCACGCCGCCTCGCGCCGAGTTGCCGAGCGCGATGCTGACCGCGAGGGGTGTCGCCAGGCCGAGCGCGCACGGGCACGCGACCACCAGCACTGAGACCGAGACGATTAGCGCCTCCGCGCCGGAGCGACCGGCCAGAGTCCAGCCGACTCCGGAAAGCAGCGCGATGACGATGACTGCAGCCGTGAGATACGCGGCAGCGCGGTCGGCCATACGCTCGACGGGGGCCTTTGACTGCAGCGTGTTGGCCACGAGGGCGCGTATGCCGGAGAGCCGCGAGGCGGCTGCGTTGCTTACCACGGTGGCAGTGACCGACCCCTCGACGAGGACGGTGCCGGCCCACACCGAGTCGCCCGCGACCTTTAGCGCCGCTGACGACTCGCCGGTGAGCAGGGATTCGTCGGCGCTTGCCCCGCCCTCGAGTACACGCGCATCCGCGGGCACGCGCTCGCCCGGCTTGACCACGATGGTGTCTCCCGCGACGAGGCTCGCTGCAGGAACCCGCCTCAGAGCCCCCGCGCCCCCGCTCAGCCAGGCTTGGGAGGGCTGCAGCTTCATCAGCCCGCGGACGTCCTTGCGCGCCCGCGTCCCACCCGCCGCCTCGAGGTAACGCCCGAACATCACGAACTGGACGATCATCGCGACGGAGTCGAAGTAGGTGGCCTGATTACCGGTGACCGCGGCCCATGCGCTGAAGCCATACGCCGCAAGGGTCCCCAGCGCCACGAGTGTGTCCATGCCCGGGACGCGCGCCTTCAGTTCCGCGCGCGCGCCACGCAGGAATGAGAGTCCGCCGTAGAACAGAACGGGCGTGGTGAGACCCCATGCGAGGTACTGCATCATTCGCACCGACTGCGAGAAGTCCGCCGCTCGGTACGCGGGGTAGAGGCGAACGAGGTAGATGACCATCACTTGCATGCCGAACGCGAGCGCAATGAGCAACTGGATCAGCAGCCGCTCATCGGCACGCGCCTCAGCCGCGTCGCCCGGCGTCGACATCAGCGTCGCGCGGTAGCCCAGATCCTCGAGCCGGTGCGCGAGCTCGTCGATGCCAACGACCCGGGGATCGTAGTCGATCCTGCCGAGGCCCATGCCGAGGTTCAGCTGAGCGCGGCGAACGCCTGCCACAGCCGATAGGGTCGCTTCGACATCATCGGCGACTGGCTTCGAGGGCAACGCCTCAAGGGCGAAGAACGCGGTCTCCCGACGCGCCGGGGGGCCGGCCGGCTGACCATGCTGGTGTCCCGGCATGTGCATGGGCCGAGCGGTCTCGCCTGCCGGGTGCCCCGCGTGCGTGGCGTGCCCGTCGTGGTCCACTAGTAGCCGCGGAGCGGTCCGCTTCCCACCTTGGCGTAGGTCCGTATTGTCATGTCCGCGGTGCTGAAGATCGGATCGAACTCCTTGATCACCTTGTCCTCAAGCAGTGAAGACTCGCGGTGTTGCTCCACGTCCTCCCAATCGCTCCACTCGCTCCGGAAGACGACCCGGGTAATGTCAGGGTTATCAACAGAGTACGCGGCGTCTGCCGTGATGAACCCGTGACGCCCCGGCAGCCGGGCCTTCAGGTAGCTCGCAGTGCGGCGAAGTGACTTGCCGACCTGCAGCTCGGTCATCTGCTCGGGCTGTATGTTGAAAGCGACCTCATACACGTACGGCATCTGTGTCACCTACTTCGGGGCCCAGAAGAGCAGCAGGTATGCGAAGTACCACACGAGGGTCACGACGATGATGATGAGCCCCATGCGCGGAAGGCCTCCACCGGCCTCCTCTATCCTGCCGGCGAAGCTCTGGATCCAGCCATCCGGACTGACTCGCTCTTCCGCTTCCCCGTCCTCGTCCCGGTGCCCCTTGCGTCCTGACTCGGCACCTGTCCGGTAGCGGAACGAGAACGCGAGAGCCAATCCGACCAGTACCTGTATCCCAACGAAGACCGGAATCAGCTGGGGCCAGATCTCGAGCACGTTCTTAGGCACGGTTCCACCTCCTCCGATGCGGCGAAGTGTCGGGCCACGGCAGTGGCTCCCGATCCTCGAGCATTCGCCGCGCAGGCTCCTCGACGTCGGCAAACTGGCCGGAAGAGATTCCCCACCACATCATCACGAGGCCGACGAGGAACACGAAGGCCATCCACACGACGACGACTATCAGTCCCAGTGGCATGGCTGATCACCCCCCGAACTTTCCGCCGGTGAGGTTCACGACGTGGGCCGTCAGATTCCAGACCTCGATCTCCGTGAGAAGCGGCCGGAATCCGTACATCATGCTGCCGCTCACACCCTCGCGGATCCGCCAGAAGATGTACGGCAGGTTCATGTCCTGCGGGAAGGCGGCCGGGGAGCCGCTGGCGAGTGTCAGCGTGCCCGGCCCGTTCCCCTTGCCGTCCTTGCCGTGACAGGTCTCGCAGTACTTCTCGTAAAGCGGAGCGCCGGCTGCCGGGTCGATCGTCGCGATCTCTCCCTGGAAGATGCCGGGGTCGGTCCGTACGTAGTTGTAGGGAACCTCACCCGTGCCGTAGACGCTGGTGTTGACCTTGGCGCCCACCGCGAAAGAGGTCTTGAGGTAGTTTACGTCCTCCCAGCGCATCTTCTCAGCGAGGAACTCGTTCCATACTGGCATGGCAGTGTCCCGGATCCCGTTGGTGATCTTCGCGAACTGCGTCCCATCCCACTGCGGAACCGAAGTCAGCGTGTCCGGCCCGAGCTTCTTTCGCAGGTCGGCGGGCTTGGGGTTCAGGTAGGAGCCGGCCCATCCGTTTCCGTCTCCGGCCAGCCCGTGGCAGTGCGAGCACTGGATGAGGAACTGCTGGCGGCCGATGTCGTAGCGGACCGTGTCTGGTATGACAGAGCGGCGCTCGACCTCAGTCATCGTGAAGCGCTCGGTGTCCGGTGGCTTCGGCGGGGCGGCCAGGCTCTGGGTGAACATGGTTCGAATGTACGTGACCAGTTGCCAGCGCTGCGTGCTGTTGTACTGCATCTTCCACGCTGGCATCGCAGTCCACGGCACGCCCTCGCTGACCCTCCAGAAGTAGTCGCCGTCGGTGAAGTCTGCGTAGTCCGCCTGCGCAGAGAAGTCGGGCGGGACCGGCTCGATCGACTCGCGGTAGATGCCCTCGCCGTGCGCAGCATCGCCGTGGCAGACAGCGCACTCGCGGGTCCAGAGGCGCTTGCCGGCGTCGATGGTATCGATGCTGATCGGGAGTGGATTCGCGAGGTCATACTCTGCGGGAAGATCGCCCTCGTCCGGATCGCGCTCAAAGGTCTGCGCGTACACCTCCTGGATGTAGCGGATGACGTTCCACCGCTCCTGCTCGGTCAGGCTCTCCTTCCATGGCGGCATGACCGTCCCTTGCACGCCTTCGGACACATGCCAGAACCACTGATCGTCCGGCATGTCGCGGAACGGGTCTTCCTTGAAGTTCACGGGCGTGACGATGAGCGTGCCGCCGTACGAACCGAGTCCGTTGCCCGCACAACCATGGCACGTGAGGCAGTGGCCTGTGTAGATCTTTTTGCCTTCGTACATGCCAGAGGCGATGAACGTCGGCCAGCCCTGAGGCTTCGGGTTGTCGCCGCCTTCCTGGAGCGCGAACCCGAGCGCCGGGGGCGCGGCGTTCTCGTAGGGTTGCGGCGGCAGGATCATGAACTCTGCAGCATTGCGGTCACCGAGGTGGTAGAGGTACTCGGCTATCGCCCCGACCTCCGTGTCGCTGAGGAACGTGAACTCGGGCATGATCGACATCGGCGAGTACTCGCGCGGGTGCTTCAGGTGATCGATCTCCCACTGCATGCTGCGCTTGCGCCCGATGTAGGACAGGTCGGGGCCGGTCCGCTCGGAGCCAAGCGTCATCGGGTTGTCGAACGAGTAGTTGCCGCCAGCGGAAACGGCGCCCATGCCGTTATCGACCTCGCGCACGTACTGCGTGTGGCAGTAGTTGCACCCGTTCGAGTAGAAGAGCTTGCGCCCCTGCTCCTGGAGAGCAGTGTACGGGTGGGCGATGGTGGTCTCCGAGGGTCGCCAGATCGCCACCGGGGTGAAGACGGCAACCGCGACCACCGCGAAGAAGACCGCCAGCGCACCGAAGAAGATCACCCGGAATGTCATCTTCATGGGGTCACCACCCCCTCACTGGCAGCGCCTGGAAGTCCCGCTGCACCCCGCGCAGGCTCCCTGACCAGCACGGGGACGCGGGATGGCTCCCTCTTCACCATCGTCATCACGATGTTGATGGCGAACATGGTGAAGCTCGTGACGATGAGGGTCCCGCCCATGATCCGAAGGGCCATGAACGGTCTCAGCCCAGGGAGCACGGTCCACACGGGAAGTCCTGAGTGGATCCACGACGTCCCCTGAATGAGCCCGGTGAACACGAACGCAAGGAAGAACGCCGCGAACCCGATCGTGTAGAACGCGTACTGCGCCCGTGCAAGCCGGCGACTGTACAGGTCGCACTTGAGGATCCTCGGCACGACGTAGTAGGCGCCCGCGATAACCGTGGACGCCGCGAAGAACATGAGCGAGAGGTGGGCGTGCCCCGGTACATACTGCGTGAAGTGGGTGATCTCGTTCACGCCGCGAATGGCCTGGTTGGAGCCCTGGAACGAGACCAGCACGTACGCGGCGGAGCCAGTTATCGCGTACAGCAGTGGCACGCTCGATCGCAGGTACGACCAGTTGCCGCGCATCGTCAGCATGATGTTGTACATGAACGCGACAACCGGGATCACCATACCGATACTCTCGGCCACCGCGATGGTCTTCAGCCAATACGGGATCGGTGCCCAGAGCAGATGGTGCGCCCCAACGCCGGTGTAGAAGAAGATGATGCCCCAGAAGGCGATAAGCCCCAGGAACTGGCTGTAGAGCGGCGTGGAGGCTTCCCGCGGCACGATGTAGTAGATGATCGCGAGCAGGCCCGTGGTGAACCACAGTCCGAGAACGTTGTGACCGTAGAACCAGTTGAAGATGGTGTCGTTGATGCCGGTGAGCGCACCGGTCGGGGGCATCCACATGGCGTTCCCTATGAAGTAGACGAGTGGGAACAAGATGACGGTCGCCATGATGTACCAGAGGCTCGCGAAGAGCTTTGGCTCCACCCGGTGCGCGATCGTCATGAGGATGTTCACGGCATTGCCGACGAGCACCGCGATCACGGCGAGGTCGACGTACCAGATGAGTTCGGCGTACTCACGGCTCTGGGTGTAGCCGAGGAGCAGTCCCACGATGCCCACCAGAAGCGCGATGTTCCAGCCGATGGCGCAGAGGTTTCCGAGGAGTTCGCTCCAAATCTTTCGCCCCGTCAGGCGCGGCACGACGTAGAGCCACAGCCCCATCATGCCACCCGAAAGCCACGCGAACAGTACCGTGTTCACGTGCGCCTGGCGCAGTCGGCCGAACTCCAGGATCGCACTTCCCTTGAACACGTCCGGGAAGACGAACTCGATTGCGAGCACGAGCCCCATGCTCACCCCGATGATCAGCCAGAACACGGCCGACAGGATGAAGTTCAGGCTCGCGCTGTCGTCCCGACGCAGGCTCAGCATGCCCATCACCTCCGCGAGGCCGTGGGGTTGGCCTCAGACGCCGTCGACAATCTCATTGGGACAGCCATGGGATACCCCCCATGGGGCGCATATACCCCTTTTGACGAGGCGCGCTATCCCAAACATTGGAATTTCGCCCGGTCTGGGATTCTGGGGTACGGCCCGGTTTGATGCTCGTCCGTCACGAGCTGGGGGCATCGGCTTCCGCGCGAAGAAGTCCGTCTGTCGGACGATCCCGCAGCAATGCGGAGAGGTCATCCGCTTCGGTCACCGGCCTGTTGCAGATGAACTGCCGGCAGAGATAGGCGGTTGTGCGTCCATCCACGGTCTCCCGATGCTCAAGGAGGGCGATGCCTCCCGACGGCTCATCGGCACGCGCGGCGGCGACGACCACGTTGGGGCGGTACCGCTGACGAACCACGTCCAGCATGGCCTCCGGATCAGGACCGACGATAGCAAGCGCTTCTGGCGGAGCGAGCATCATGTCGAGCACTGAGAGCCACCGGGCAAACCCCAGCGGCGCCCACGCCATCGATCCCTGGACCTTGGCGACGGCTACGTCGGCGTACTCGGTGTAGCTGGAGTCGCCCGTATACTCGGCGAGGCGGACGAGCGCGTCGGCGGTCATCGCTCCCCCCGATGGCAGGGCGCCGTCCTGCACTCCCTTCGGGCGCAACAGCAGCGCTTCGTGATCGTCGCTCGTGTCGAAGAATCCGCCAGGGGGGTCAGCGAAGTGCTCGAGTATCGAGTCCACGAGCTCCCTGCCCGCTTGAAGCCAGCGCGGGTCGAAAGTCGTCTCGTAGAGCTGGAGCATCCCGCCGGCGACTGCGGCGTAGTCCTCCAGATAGCCATTGAGCTTGGCTCGGTCGCCCTTCCACGTGCGCAGCATCCGGCCGTCGGGCCGCCGCATCTGCGAGAGCAGGAACTGGGCGTTCCTCTTGGCGATAGCGAGGTAGTCGTCCCGGCCGAAAACGCGGGCCGCCTCAGCGAACGCGGCCAGCATCAGCCCGTTCCAGGCGGCAAGCACTTTGTCGTCCAGTCCCGGCCTGACTCTTCGGTCGCGCGCGGCAAACAGGGCCTGTCGGGCCCGACGAACGCCCACCTCCACATCGACGAGCGCTGCCCCCAAGTCCTCAGCGACCTCAGCGGGCGTCCGCTTCACGAACAGGATGTTCCGGCCTTCGAAGTTGCCGTCACGAGTGACGCCGTAGGTCCTCATGAACATCTCGGCGTCAGCGTCCGGATCGGGCGACGACGCTTCAAGGACGGCGCGCAGCTGATCGGGAGTCCAGACGAAGAAGCGCCCCTCCTCGCCCTCGGAGTCGGCATCTTGAGCCGAGTAAAAGCCGCCAGCCGGATCCAGCATCTCCCTGGCGACGTAGTCGAGCGTCTCGGCGGCCACGGTCTGATAGCGATCGTGGCGAGTGACCTGCCACGCGTGGAGATAGAGGGCTGCCAGCTGCGCGTTGTCATAGAGCATCTTCTCGAAGTGCGGCACCAGCCAGCGTTCGTCGGTCGAGTACCGATGGAAGCCCCCACCCAGCTGGTCGTAAACTCCCCCACGCAGCATGGCATCGAGGGTGAGCGTGACCATCTCCAGGAGACGCTCGTCCCCGGTTGCGTGGTGGCGTCTCAAGACGAACTCCAGGACTGCGGGCTGCGGGAACTTCGGGGCTTCGCCCCAGCCGCCGTTCATCCGGTCAAACGAGCGGTGCAATCCTCGCATCGCCGTCTCGAGCGTCTGAGAGTCCAGGTATCCGAGCGGAGCGTCCACGTCAGCTTCAGCGCGTCGGGTGAGCACGACGCTGAGTTCCGCAGCAGCCTGCAGCAGCCTCGACCGGTCTGACGCCCAGAGGTCAGCCACGCCCCCGAGGACGTCCAGGAAACCCGGCAGCCCGTGACGGGCGGCGCCGGGGAAGTACGTCCCACCGTAGAAGGGCACGCCATCCGGCGTGAGGAAGACACTCATCGGCCAGCCGCCACGGCCCGTCAACGCCTGCACCGCATCCATGTAGATCGAGTCGATGTCGGGCCGTTCCTCGCGATCTACCTTCACCGACACGAAGTGTTCGTTCATGAGCGCCGCAGTGGCCTCGTTCTCGAAGCTCTCGTGCTCCATCACGTGGCACCAATGGCACGCCGAGTAGCCGACGCTCAGGAAGATCGGCTTGTCCTCACGACGCGCCTTCTCGAACGCCTCGTCACCCCAGGGATACCAGTCGACGGGATTCTCGGCATGCTGGCGGAGGTACGGACTCGTCTCAAGACTCAGTCGGTTCGGCATTGCGTCAGCTGCCCACTCCCGGTCGGGGTCGAGAGGTACATACCCACCGAATCCTCGTCCTGCGAGCGACCGCACGAACCACGCCTACTAGGAGGCAGCGCACATGGCTGACCATGACGTCCTGATCATCGAAAGCGGCGCGGCGGGACAGACCCCTCCTTGCGGCATGACTGCCGCAACGCACCCCTGAGCCGCCGCTACTAGTCGTGCGGCCTTCACGCTTTCACTCGGGGGCAAGATCCCCGTACCAGTAGGCCGCCGTCACTCCGCCGTCCATGAGGAAGTCACTGCCGGTGATGAAGGCGCCGTCCGACCCGATCAGGAGAGCGGCCACGTTCGCCGCCTCGTCCGGCGTACCCACTCGATCGGCTGCGGACACCTCGATCATACGGTGGTAGCCAGCGCCACGTGGGCCGCCGAGTTCCGACTCGGCCTTCGTACTGCTCGTCACGCGGAGCCGCTCAGCAATCGAATACGCCCCAGCAGATGTCGTTGCGCAGCTTCTCGTCATCGAGCACGAGATCTCGAATCTCGTCAGGAAGCTGCGTCCGCTGCCATTCGCACTCGGCGCGGCCGGCCCTCTCACACTCGCCGTCAGGAGCGGCGGCGCGTGCGGCCTTGATCGCATAGGCTGCTGCACCGAGCTCGTGAGCCGCAACGTGAGCGACCACAGGGGCCTGGCCGGCGGCGTAGGCCGCATGCCTCGCGGCACCGGTCAGGTCTCGGGCAGCGGCGTTCGCGCCGCCCGCCGCCGTGCTCGCCTGGGACATGGTGATCTCACCGCGCACCCAAGCGCGAGCTTGGTCCACTGCTTCGCGGGGCCGCGGGTCCGAAGGCCGCACTGTCTCGAAGAAGGGCAACACGTGCTCCGCGCATTCAGCGGCCCACAGGGCGAGAAGTCGGTGACGTGCGTCCTCCAGCGTGCCCCCGCGGCGGATAGTGATGAATCTGGGGTCCCGCTGCTTTGGGAGAATCACCCTGTCGCCAACCGTCCATCCATCTGCCCCAACAAAGACTCCAGGACCGCGTAACACGTCCCATCCTACCCGTTGCTGATGCGTCGCATCGTGGTTGGGCGTTTGACCCTAGGACTCCGTGTCCCATGAACATCCAGGTTAGGCGGCTGCGTGCGACGTAGGCGTCTCGTACGTGCCGGGGCCCGTGCCGTATTCGGCTCGCGATTCCCAGACCGTAGCCAACACGTGCTGCAGCATGTGCCAGTCGCTTCTGCGCCTTCGCGGGATTGAGAGCCCTCGCATCGGGTACGAACTCTAGACGGAAGGGAGTGGCTATGCATCGACAGACGCTGATGGTCGTGGTCGCAATCTGTCTCAGCGTGCTTCTGGTCGTGACGATTGCAGGATGCTCGAGCTCTGACAACTCGGACGGTAACCCGAATGACGGTGGCGGCATGATGAACAACGGGGGATCTAGCAGTGGTCAGGGGAGCGGCATGATGAACCCCGGGGGATCGAGCACCAGTACCACGAGCCCCTGAGTCCGGGACATTCACGCCGCTCCCCGGGGTTCGACCGAGAAAGTCAGTACGCGGCTGGAGAAGACCAGAGGGGGCTGCGGCGCGGCTGCCGCGGTCTCCTTTGTCGATGGTGGACCATCGTGGAGGCGCTCCGGCTTGATTGCCTGACCACCACCCGCAGGCGTGAGCAGCTATCTGCGGCCGGTCCCCTTAGGCGATCAAGCCTCGAAGCCTATCGTCCGAGCAAGATGAGCACGCCAGCAGCGATGGCGAGCACAGCCAATACGGTACCGACGCCCGGGATCGAAATACTGACCACCTGCAGTACTCCCGTCACAATGAGCCAGACAGACAGCAGAAGCATCCCGAGATTCTTGGTCGCCTTCATGTTGCACACCTCTCTGTCTGCGAAGTTGATCCCGAGACCCCTCGGCTGAATCGGCCTGGTCGATGGCGAACTTCGTGCGGGGTCTTCGTCGGATCGGGAAGTCCTGCCATCTCTATCATCCGCTTCGTGCCCGCAGTCGGAGCCAACTCGGTCCCGGACGTCCGGGCGAGCGGAGTCCCCGATTCCCATGAGCGCTACGTCAGGTCCTTGACCTCCGCGTCCGGGGCGGACCTCTTCACGGACTCGATGCCGCGGTCAAGCGCAGTAGCGGTCTCATAGTACTCACTCGCGCCAATCGCTTGGCCATTGGCTGCCTCAAGGGCGAACCGGAACTGCCCGTCGGGCGTCGTGGTTCGGCGGTAGCGACCATCGTCGGACGCGTTCGTCTTCACCGATTCGATGCCGTTCATGCAGGCGGCCTTCGTCGTGTACGCCTCGCTCGTGAGGATGACCTCGTGGTTACCCGCCTTCAGGTTGAACATGAACTGCCCGTCCGATCGAGCTGTGATCTCGAAGTATCCGGCCATCAGGTCCTCCTTCAACTGTCGAACTCCGGCATGTCAGCCCGTTCTCCAAGCGAGAAGATGGACCTCCCGGCCTGCCCGAGAACGCCGCCTCTTCTAGCGCGATCGACGACCCGTTATCAGGTTGTACACGAGCACAATCAGCGCGATCACCAGCAGCGCGTGGATCAAACTGCCTCCGATTTGGAAGCTGAAACCGAGAAGCCAGAGGATTACGAGAACGACGAAGATGGTCCACAGCATGGTGATCTCCCTTGAACGAAGGCGCCCCTGTTAGGCCCTCTTTGTCATAGGTACCCGAGCGGCGAATGCCTCTGTCAACACGCGTTGAGATCTAGCAACTCCGTGGGCAGACGCGGCAGCCGGAACAGTGGACCTAAGAACCTGAGCCAGAAAGCAGAAAGCCGGCCCCCGAAGGAACCGGCTTCCGAGTTAATGCATGGTGGGCCGTATAGGGATCGAACCTATGACCTTGGGATTAAGAGTCCCCTGCTCTACCAGCTGAGCTAACGGCCCGAAGCAAACGACATTCTACCGTCTGACTCCAGAAATGCAAAACCTCGACGCGCGAGGCCCCCGCCGAGGGGGCCCCGAGTATCTTCTGGGGTGGGTAACGGGACTTGAACCCGCGGCCTCCGGAGCCACAGTCCGGCGCTCTAACCAACTGAGCTACACCCACCACGTGATGCCTGGCACGCCCGGAGGGATTCGAACCCCCGACCTAGAGATTAGAAGTCTCCCGCTCTATCCAACTGAGCTACGGGCGCATTCATTCGTCGACTCCAGGGTGCCGCGAAGCGCTACGGTACCTGCACCGACGTTGGATTGTCAATGGAGCGGCCGACGGGACTCGAACCCGCAACAATCAGCTTGGAAGGCTGAGGCTCTACCAATTGAACTACGGCCGCATCCTGGTCGGGCCGGCCGGATTCGAACCGGCGGCCCCCTGCTCCCAAAGCAGGTGCGCTACCAAGCTGCGCCACGGCCCGACGCTCCTGCTTCGCGGCTGAATCAGCCGCTCAGGCAGACAATTAGTATAGAGGCGCAACCGATGAGCGACAACCAACAGCCTTAGCAGGTCGCTATGACATGCCTCATTGGGTAACAACTCCGAAGACCCCGACCCTGAGGAGCGCGTCATGGAGAACATCATCGTATGGGCCGATATCCCGGTAAGCGATCTCGATCGCGCAGCCGCGTTCTACTCGCATGTACTTGGCATGCCGGTAAATGTGATGCCGGGCGTCAGCGACGTAGCAGTCCCCGGCACGCCGCCCGAGCCCGGCGCTCCGGTTCCCGACGCCTCTCCCGTGGCGTTCGACCTCTACGTCGGAGGCTCTCCCGGGGCCGAAGGCCCGACGGTCTACCTCTCGTCATCGGGCAACTTCGATGCGATCCTCGCGCGCGTGCGGGAGGCCGGCGGCGAAGTCTTGCAGGAGCCGCAAGACATGGGGCCTATGGTCGGCACGATCGCCTTCATTCGGGACACCGAAGGCAACAGGATCGGTATCCACGAGCCGCCCGCCGGGATGTGAAGCGTCACATCCGGGCCAGCAGTGCCTCCCTGAGCGCTCCGAGCGCCGCACCGCGGTGGCTGATAGCGTTCTTGTCCGCAAGCGTCAGCTCGGCCATGGTGCGACCCGGAGCCGCGTCCGGGAGGAACAGCGGGTCGTAGCCGAAGCCGCCAGAGCCCCGCGGTGCGGTGCCGATCCGCCCTTCGCACGACCCGTCGGCCACCGTGACTGCACCGTCAGGCTCAATGAGCACGACCACCGAGCGGAACCGCGCGGTGCGCTCCTGCTCAGGCACTGCCGCGAGCATCAGCAGCAGCTTCGTGTTGTTCTCGGCGTCGGTGGCCTCCTCGCCGGAGAATCGCGACGAGCGCACACCCGGCGCTCCGGCAAGCGCGTCCACCTCAAGGCCACTGTCGTCGGCGAGCGCAGCACAGCCGAAGCGGTCAGCGTAGGCGTGCGCCTTGAGGAGCGCGTTCTCCGTGAAGGTTTGCCCCGTCTCCTCGACCTCGAGCGGCTCGCCACCCAGTTCGGCCGCCGTGACGAACTCCCACTCGGGGATGTCGAGCGCGTGCCGGATCTCCTCGACCTTGCCGACATTGGCGGTGGCGACGACGACGCGCACGACCTCACCAGCGCTCATCGACGACCTCGATGTCCTCGGCGATCACGCGCTTCTGCAGCGCAATCAGACGGCTCGCACCGTCAGCGGCGAGGTCGAGCATTGTGTCCAGACGCTCACGGTCGAACGGTGCCCGTTCGCCCGTACCCTGCACCTCGATGAAGCGCCCACGCCCGTCAACGACGACGTTCATGTCGATCTCAGCGTTGCTGTCCTCCTCATACTGAAGGTCCAGCATGACGATGCCGTCGACCATGCCCACCGAGGTGGCGGCGACATAGTCCAGCACCGGCAGCTCGGCGATCCGACCAGCATCGCGCCACGTCGAGAGCGCGTCATAGGCCGCGATGAACGCGCCCGTGATGGCCGCCGTGCGCGTGCCTCCGTCAGCCTGGATGACGTCGCAGTCGACCGTCAGCGTGACCTCCCCGCCCAAGCCGCCCATGTCGATGACGGTCCGGAGCGAGCGGCCGATCAGCCGCTGAATCTCGTGTGTACGTCCGCTGGGCGCGCCAAGCGAGACTTCGCGGCGCTTTCGCGTGTGCGTGGACGCCGGCAGCATCGCGTATTCGGCGGTCACCCAGCCCAGTCCGGAGCCCCGTCGCCACTGCGCGATGGTGTCGCTGATCGTGGCTGCGCAAAGCACGCGCGTATCGCCGAGCTCGAACAGACACGAACCCGCGGCATGGCGCAGATAGCGGCGCGTGAGCCTGACGGGTCGCAGGTCGTTCGGTGAGCGTCCGTCGGCACGCTGCACTCTACCCCTCCTCGCAGTCGATGACGCCGAGCTCCTCGGCGATGACGACTCGTCCCTCGAAAGCAGCCTGCGCCTCGGCGCGCGCGACCTCGCGGTCCACCGTCGGCCACAGGTGCGTGAGCACGAGCACGCGCGCGTTCGCCTCGTGGGCCAGCCATCCGGCCTGTCCCGCCGTCAGATGCGGCGCACGACCAGCGTACTCCGCCGGGAGCGTGGCATCAGCGAGCAGCACGTCGGCACCCTGCGCGACGTCGAAGGCGGGCTTGCTCGGGGCCGTGTCGGACGTGTAGACGAGCGTGCACGCGCCGTCGGTCACGCGGAGCGCAAACGTGGGCTCGACGTGGTCGACCTGGTACGGCGTGATGGTGAGGTCGCCCACGGCGAACGGGACGCCGGCAGCAAGCTCGTGCACCACGAACGCCTCGGCAAGCTCGCTGCGACCGTGATCGTTGAGGGCCGCACCGATACGCTCGAACAAGCCTGCGGGCAGGTAGAGCGGCAGCGCCGATACCGGCCCCGAGGGTGCGTAGCGCAACGCCGCCTGAAGCGCGTACAGGTCGGCGAAGTGATCAATGTGTTCGTGCGTGATCACCACGGCGGCGAGCGCGAGCGGGTCCAACACGCTCGCCAGATTGGCGATCGTCCCGTTCCCGCAGTCGAGCAGGAGGGATGTGGCCCCGTCGCTCACGAGGTAGCCCGCGCAGGCGCGGCCGGCACTCGCATACGACGCTGACGACCCGAGCACGGTCAGGCGCACGGCGACTCCTCTTCGATGAAGCGCGCGAGCACCGCGCGCAGGTCCGGTGCCATGAGCCCCGTGAGCTCCTGGACCTCGATCGCGCGGACGTCCGCCGCCTCGAAGCCCAGCACCCGGCTGCCCCGCCGTGCAAACTCGGCTGCGTCGGCTGTCGTAACAAACTCGTAGCGCGGGCCCGTCGCGGGCGCCTCGACGCGCTGGTCGCGGGCTGAAAGCGTGTCGGCGACTTCGCGCGCCGTCTCCTCGGCAGACGAGATGAGCCTCACCTTCGGGCCAACCACCTGCTGGATGGCGGCTGAGAGCAGCGGAAAGTGCGTGCAGCCGAGCACGAGTGTGTCGATGTGCTCGCGCTTGAGCGGATCGAGGTAGTCGCGCGCGAGCTCGTAGAACGACGGCCGGATGAAGACGTCGGAGGTCGTCGAGAGCCAGTCCTCGAAGGGCCCATCGTCCATGAGGAGACCTGCCTCGACGAGGTCCACGAAGGCGGGTGTGGCTACCGAGTACACGGTCACCCCGGCGTCGAGCGCCCGGACCGCTGCGCTGTACGCGCCCGAGCGGACGGTGCCGATGGTCCCGATGACGCCAACACGCCGGTTCTGCGTCGCCATCACGGCTGCTCGCGCGCCCGGCTCCACGACGCCTACCACGGGCACCGAGAACGCCTGCTGCGCGAGCGCCAGTCCTGCGGCGGTCGCCGTGTTGCAGGCGATCACGATGAGCTTGACCGGACGCTCGGCAAGCCACGCGCCGATCTCCAGGACGAACTGCCGCACCTCTGCCTTATCACGCGGCCCGTAAGGGCAACGCGCGGTGTCGCCAAGGTAGACGATGCGTTCTTCGGGGAGTGTGCGCGCCAACTCCCGTACGACCGTGAGGCCACCGAGTCCGGAGTCGAACACACCAATGGGAAGCGAGCGCATGTCAGGCATGCGGCAAGTATAGTCCAACTCCCCGCGCGTCCAGCGAGCTTCAGGGCGTGACGAGCGCGGCGATCGCGCCTGCGATATCGCCGAGCGGCAGGATGCGTCCGGCGGCGCCGAGCTCGATCGCAGCGCGCGGCATCCCGAACACCACGGAGGTCGCTTCATCCTGCGCGATGGTCGCGGCGCCGGCATCGTGAAGCGCGCACAGGCCGCGTGCCCCGTCCGCACCCATTCCCGTGAGGAGCACGCCCACGGCGTCGCGCCCGCAGCTCCGCGCGACGCTCTTGAACAGCACGTCGGCGCTCGGCGCGTGGACCTGGCCCACCGCGGGTTCGGCAAGCCGAGCCACTCCTCCATCAAGCTCGAGGTCCCGCCCGGTTGGAGCCACGTACGCGGTGCCGGGCTCGAGTGCGCAGTCGTCCTCGGCGACGCGCACGCGAATCGCGCAGGCGGTGTCCAGCCAGTCGACGAGGCCGGGTATGAAGCCGTCCGCGATGTGCTGTGTGACGAGGATCGGCGCGGGTAGGCCCGCGGGAAGCCCGCCCAGAACCACGCGAAGCGCGGACGGTCCCCCCGTCGAGGCGCCGATTGCGACCACAGATCCCGGATGAGGCTCGGCGTGTGCCGCGACCGCGCGCCGTCCGGCCTGCCGGCCGCGCACGTGCGTGATCACCCGCACCCGCGAGAGCATCTGCACGCGGCGCACCAGGTCGCGCGCGATACCGTCGAGGCCCGCCCAGTCACGCGGTGCGGGCTTGAGCACGACATCGAGGGCGCCGCACGCGAGCGCGTCGAACGCGCGCCCCACACCCTCGCCGTACACGGACGATGAGACCACCAGGACCGGCGTGGGTGTGTAGGCCATGATCCGCTCGGTCGCTTCGATCCCGTCCATGCGCGGCATATGGATGTCCATGGTGACGAGATCCGGGCGAAGCGCGGCTGTCATCTCGACCGCCTCGGCACCGTCGGTTGCCGTCCCGACCACCTCGATGCCGGCGTCCGAGCCGAGAATGTGCTTCAGCATCTCGCGTGCAACGAGAGAGTCGTCGACGACGAGCACCCGGATGTGGTCCCGGCCCGGCGTGCCTGTTTCCTGCGATGGCATGCGCGCTTACCCGATGAGCCGCTCGACCGTGTCGAGCAGCGTGTCTTGGTTGAAGACGGACTTGGTGATGTAGGCGTCGGCGCCCGAGTCGATGCCCTCGGCCTTCTCCTCGGCACGCTCGAGCGACGTCACGATCACGACGGGGACGCCTTTGAGCGCGGGGTCGGCCTTGATGGCGCGAGCCAGTTGGAAACCGGTCATGGCCGGCATCTGAACGTCGGTGACAACCGCGTCGACGCGGAGCCCCTCCTTGAGCTTGGCCAGACCTTGCGCTCCGTCCGGCGCGGTCTCGACGGTGTAGCCGGCCGCCTCGAAGATCGAGCGCTCCAGCTCACGGGTCGTGAACGAGTCTTCGCAGATGAGGACGCGGTGCCTCCGCTGTGGCTGCTGCACGGCCGGTTGCGGCCGTCTGGAACGGAAGCCCGAGATCTCGCGCCCGCGCGCCATGAGCGCCGACACGTCCAGTATAGGGACGACCTCGCCGGCGCCGAGGACGGTCACGCCGGCGACCATCTCGGCGCGACCCAGTTGGTCCGCGAGCGTCTTGATCACGATGCGCTGCTCCCCGAGCATCGCGTCGACCACGAAGCCCATGCGCTGGCCGGAGAGTCCCACCACGATGACGGGTAGACGGCGCGGCGTTGCGCCCGCAGCCTCGAAGCCGAGCGCATCGCACAGAGAGACGAGCGGGATGGAGCGGCGCTCCCGCCTGATGACGTCATGCCCTTCGGTACGCATGACCTCGGCGGGGTCGATGCGGAGCGTCTCGGTGATCGAGACCGTCGGCACCGCGAACGTCTGCCCGTCTACGCGCACCAGCAGTGCGCGAATGAGTGCAAGGGTGAGCGGGATGGTGAGGCCGAACGTGGTGCCTTCGCCCTGCGTCGACTCCACGTCGAGGGCGCCGCGGAGCTTTTCCACGACGAACTCGCGGACGACGTCCATCCCCACGCCGCGACCTGAGAGCTCGGTGATGATGGAGCTCGTGGTGAAGCCCGGCTCGAAGATGAGGTACATCGCCTGGCGATCCGAGAGGGAAGCGGCCTCGGTGGCCGTGACGTAGCCGCGGCGCTCGGCCACCTCGCGAATGCGGGCGGGGTCGATGCCGGCGCCGTCATCGGAGACCTCGATGATGATGCGGTCGCCCTCCTGGCGGGTGGCGATGCATACGCGCCCGCGCTGCGGCTTGCCCGCGGTGCGGCGCCGCTCGGGCGTCTCGATCCCGTGGTCGATCGCGTTTCGCACGATGTGGATGAGCGGGTCGTTGATCTCCTCGAGCACCTTGCGGTCGAGTTCGGTCTCCCCGCCCTCGATGACGAGTTCGACGTCCTTCCCGGCCTGCCGAGCGAGGTCGCGCACAGCGCGCGGCAGCGCCGCGGTCACCGTCGCAACCGGCAGCATCCGGAGCGCCATCGCCTGCTCCTGGAGGTCCTCCACGACGGTCGATGAGCGCGACGAGTCCTCCGCCGAGGCTGCGGTGAGCCGCCCCAGACGGCTCCGCTGCTCGGCGAGCGCGCTATCGAGGGACTCGACGTGCAGAGCCAGCGCCTCGGCCGCTCCGGGATCGAGGCTGGCCACGCTCGCGCGCAGCCGCGCCCACAGCCGGCTCGTCTCGCCGGAGAGCACGGCCACCGCGCGCAGCTCGCGCTCGCGCTCGTCGGCTTTGATGTCCCCGATCACGACTTCGCTCACAAGGTTGAGCAGCCGGTCGACGTGCTCGGTCTTCACGCGCACCGTCGACGACTCGCGCGTGTGCAGCGCGCCGTCCTCCGCTCCCGCGGGCGGCGTCGGGCTCGGCGCGGTCGCATCTCCGGCGGAGGCTCGCAGGCCCAGAGTGCCTGCGGTGTCATCGCCGGTGCTGGCGTTGAGCGACTCCAGCCGGCCCAAGAGTGCGGCGACGTCGAGCATCGCGGAGGCGTCCTCACGCGCGTGCTCCGTCATATACAGGATGGCGTCGAGCGCGTCGAAGAAGCCGTCGGTGAGCTCGGGCGTATAGGGCCGCTGGCCGTCGCGCAGCCCCACCATGAGGTCCTCGAGCCGATGGGCGATGTCCGAGATCTCCAGCAGCCCCACCATGCGAGACGAGCCCTTGAGCGTGTGCGCGTCGCGCAGCATTCGATCGATGAGCGGGCGGTTCTCCGGCTCGCCCTCAAGCGCGATCACGCCTTCGTTCAGGCGCTGGAGGTACTCGTGAGCCTCCTCCTTGAACTTGCCGATGAAGGCTGATCGATCGAACTCGGCCATCTTGGCGGTCCTCTCGCGGCCGTGCGGCGTCACTCGACGATGCGGAACGCTGAGACGACCTGCCGGGACTCGCGGGCCATGGCGGCCATCTGCTGCGCGGAGGTCGAGACCTGGCGGCTGCCGGCGGCGGTCTGATGCGCCACCGCCGCGACCTCGCGCATGGCGCGGACCACCTGGTCGGTCGCGCTCCGTTGCTGTTGCGTCGCCGCCGAGATCTGTTTCGCGGCAACCGCGGTGTGCTCGATGGTATCGAGGATGTGCTCGAAGCTCTCGCCCGTCACGTGCGCTCGGTCCACGCCGCCGTCCACCTGGCTGAGTTCGTGTTCGGCCGACAGGACGAGCTCGCCGGCCGCGCGCTGGATCTCGGTCATGATCGCCCCGATCTCGCGCGTGGACTCCACGACAGACTCAGCAAGCTTCCGAATCTCGGCGGCGACAACCGAGAAGCCACGGCCCGCGTCGCCCGCGCGTGCTGCCTCGATGGCCGCGTTGAGCGCGAGGATGCGTGTCTGGTCGGCGATGCCGTTGATGATCGAGAGCACCTGACCGATCTGCTGGCTCCGCTCCCCAAGCTCCAGGATCTTGTTCGCCGAGGTCTGCGCGCGCACCTTGATCTGCTCCATGGCCTGCAGCGTGGCTTCGACCGCCTGCTGCCCGGACTCGGCACTCCCAAGCGACGCATCCGCCATCTCAACGACCTGGCTCGCGTTTTCGGCGATCTGCCGGTACGTGGCCGCGAGCTCCTCCATCGTCGCGGTGGTCTCGCTGATCGACGCGGCCTGTTCGGAGGAGCCGGATGCCTGCTGCTCCGTGGCCGAAAGGATGTCGGCGGACGCCTGCGAGAGCCGCGCCGCCGAGTCCTGGGTCTGTCCCACGAGGTACGAGAGGATATCCACGAGCTGGTTGTACGAGTGCGCGAGCACGCCGAACTCGTCCGGCGAGCTCACGTGCGCCTTGTGTCCGAGCTCGCCTTCACACGCAGCACGCACGCTCGCGACGACTTCGCCGAGCGGGCGCAGGAAGCGCTTCCCCACCTGGCTGAAGACCAGCAGGAGCACCACGAGGAGCCCCAGGTTGATGGCGAGCACGACCGCCACGTCGCTCGCAATCGCCGTCCCCTCGGGCAGGTGCTTGGCGAACATGACCCAGCTCGCGGCAATCTGGGCAACATTCAGCACCAGTACGAGGCCGAGCACGACGAGCGTGTACTTCATCACGAAGGAGCCACGGATCTTTGTCAGGACCTGCTTGAGCATGACGGCTGTCCTTCCTTGCGTTTCACGGAGTCGCGCCGAGCGGCGTGAGCATGGCCTGGACGTCGACCACGGCGACAACGCGGTCGCCGACGAGGGCCGAGGCGGTGACGAACGCCCGACCGAGCACGTCGCCGCTTGCGAGCGGCATCTCCAGCGCGTCGGCCGGTACGTCGACGATGTCGCCAACCTCGTCGACCGCGAACACGCTCGCCCGGCCGCCGGTCTCGACGATGATCCCGCTCTCGAACCGCCCGGCGTGCCTCTCGGCGACGCGCTGTACGCCCAACAGCCGTGCAGGGTCGGTCACGGACAGGATCTCGCCGCGGATGCTCGTAACGCCGAGGAGGTGCTCCGGAACCCGAGGGAGCCGCGTTGCCACCAGCCCGGTGCGAATCTCGCGCACCTCCTCAAGGCGCGCGCCGTACCACTCGGAACCGAGCCGGAAGAGGACGAGGCCGACGGTATCGGGACACGTCGGCTCTTCATCAACCTTCGCGAGCGCGGCCGCCCGTTCGTCGAGGATGCGCTGCACCTCGGCGGAGGCCGGACCCTCCTTCGTCGGTGGCGAGGGCATCACGACACCATCACCAGCGGCTCCGGCGGCGAGGCCGTGTCGCTCGACAGCGGGACACCGGGCATGAGCCTGCCCGGATCGAGCACGGTCAGCAACCCGCCCTCGTCGTTGAACATCCCGAGGGCCCGCTCGGCAAGCGGGTGCAGTCCCGGCACGGCGCGCATGGTGCGATCGTCCATCTCGACCACGTCTTCGACCTCATCGACCACGAGCGCGGCTCGGTGAGCGCCGGACTGCATGACGATCATCGGTGTGTCGAGAGTGCGCTCGGTGGAGCCGAGACCGACCATCTCGCCGAAGTCGATCGCCGCAACGACCTCTCCGCGGAGTTCGAACATGCCGATCAGGCCGCCGTTGGCGCCGGGCACTGGACAGAACGCCACGATTCGTTGCACCTCGCGCACCGCTTCGATCGGCAGCGCGTAGCGGAGTCCCGCCGCGTTGAAGACGAGGGCTCGCATCGTCATGACCGATCGCCGGAGGTCGTGAGATGCAGGGCACGTGTAAGCTCGGCGACGCTCACCGAGCCGGCGCGCACGGCGTCGATCCCGGCGTCCAGGAGCGAACGCATGCCGGCGCCGGCCGCTGCTGTCGCAATCGCCGAGGCGCTCGGTCGGGTGGCCACGAGCGCGCCGAGCGCCTGCGTGAACGCAAGCGTCTCAAAGAGCGTGACCGGCTCGCCGTACCCGCTCGATTCGCACGACGCGCATCCGGTGCCGGACTTCGCCGTGATGTCGCTGGGGAGCCATGCCGGGCGATCGCGGCGGGCGCGGTCTGCCTCCACCGTGCACCGCTCGCAGTTTGTGCGCACCGTGCGTTGCGCCGTCGCGATCGCGAGCGCCGAGGCGAGCCCGTGCGGCTCGGCGCCGAGTTCGAACAGGTGCCGGATGCCGTGCGCGATGTCGGCGGCCTCAACGGTCACGACCACCAGACAGCCGGAGACTGCCGCTTCCACGACGAGGTGCATCTCCTCGGGGGTGCTCAGCCCCTCGAGCGCGAGGATGTCGGTGTCCTGCGCGATCCCGGCCGACAAGATACCCGCCGCGCCGGTCGGCGACGCCGGGTCCGCGAGGACCTGTGCAACCGCCGGAATCTCGTGCGCGATCGCGCGCTCGATGGAGATGACGGTGCGACCGGCGTCTGCGGCATGCGAGAGCGCGGCGTAGTAGGTGTCGCTGGCGCGGTGCCCGGCCGGTGCGAACAGTACCAGCAGCCCCTGGCCGCGGTCGAGCAGCACTTCGGCCGCCTTGGACTCGGCCGCCGACATCCCGAGCGATGCGAATGTTGGGACCGCGCTTGCGGCGCGCCCGAGGAAGAGCACCATCCGCTGACCCGACACGGTCGGGAGCACCGAGGTCGTGAGCACGATCTCGCGCTCAGCGATGCGAAGGCGCGTACGCCCCAGCTGGGCGGCCGGAACCGTCGCCACAGCCAGGTGCCCGAGCGAACGGAACGCATTCAGGAGCGGCCCCTCGAGCGCGAGCGGCGCGCTCGCGACTCGCTCGAGCACCCCGGCAACGCGGTACGCGAGGAAGAAGTCGTCCTTGTACGGCACGAGATGCACCGCGTCGGCGCCTGCGGCGACCGCGTGCTCCAGGATGTTACCGGCCAGCTGCGCGGCGCGTGCGGTGTCCGCCACGGCGAGTACGTCGAGGTCGATGGGAGCCGAGACGTCGAACTCGGCCGTGAGCGGCGCGGCGTCTGCATCCGGCTCAGCTTCAAGGTTGCCCGCGTCATCGATGCTCGCGGGCACGTCGGGTTCAGTACCGCCCGTCTCGCCCGTGAGCGGCCTCGAGCCGCTGCCGTAGTACTGCGTGACGGCGGCCTGGACGTCGGCGCGCGCGGCGAGCACCGGCTCGAGGTCGATGCCCGCCTCGGACGCGAGCGCGCCGAGTGCGAAGACGTCGAACGGATCGCCGAGCGCAACGGTCAGCACCCCATCGATCTCGAAGAGCGGCAGCACATTGTTGGCCATCGCGTACTCCGCCGGCACCAGCGAGAGTGCGGCGGGCTCCGGCGCGTAGCTCGAGAGGTCGACGCGGGGAATGCCGAGGTCGCGCTCCAGCACGAGCGCCGCCTGCTGGGCCGTCAGGAGCCCCGCCTGCGAGAGCACTGCCCCCAGATGCCGGCCGCTCGATGAAGCGGTGACTTGCGCCTCAGCGAGCCTGCCCGGGGTCACGAGCCCTGTCTCGACGACGGCGTCGCAGAGTCTGCGCGTGATGTCGACGGCTTCGACCACGGGGGTCACCGCGCCGGCGCTTCGGCAAGCTCGGCAGCGATCGCCGAGAGGAGTGTGTCGGGGTCGACCGGCTTGGTGAGGTACTGGTCGGCGCCGGTGCGGATGCCAGTTGCCATGGCCTGGTCCTCGGCTTTGGCCGTGAGCATGATGATCGGGATGTCGCGGTAGTTCTGGTCGAACTTCAGGAGTCGGCAGACGCGGTAGCCGTCGAGCTTCGGCAGCATGACGTCCAGCAGAATGAGGTCGGGACGCTCGGCGCGCGCGGTGTCCAGCGCCTCGGCTCCATCGACGGCGGTGAGCACGCTGTATCCTCCGGACTCGAGGATCTGCGTGATCATCTCGAGGACGGTTGGGCTGTCGTCGACCGCAAGAATGCGTGCAGGCATTTCCGTGCTCCCTCCGGGCGGAACGTCTCAGAAGATGTATCGCCCTTGTGGGAGCCGCACTTTAGCGGTCGACCGCGTGCTCCTGACGGGATGCCTCGCGGCACTCGGCGAGGCTGCGCTCGCATGACGCCACGAGAAGCTCCACGCGGAAGCCGCCCAGGAAGGCGGTCCACGGCCCCTCGGGACTGCGGGCAAGCGCGCCGAGTGTGTTCTCGTAGCCGCGCGCCGCCGCATCCCAGCGGTGCTCGGCCTTGTGGATGTTCGCCATGCTCAGGTGAGCGAGCGCGAAGTCGGGGTCCGTGTAAACGGTGCGCCGGAACTCATCGAGCGCCCGCTCGGTGCTCCCTTGACGCTGCCGGACGACCGCGAGCAGGTACCGGGCGCCGACCAGCAGCGGATCGGCCTCGAGCGCGCGCTCGCAGGCCGCGGCTGCAGCCCTGAGGTCACCCGCATCGGCGTAGCGGTGGGCCTCGTCGAGCAAAGCGGGCACCGTGGCCGGGCGCGCGTCGGCGACAGGGCGGCGGGGCGCGGCGCTGGCCGGGGAGCGCGTGCGCGGCCCGGTCGGTGCCGTGTCGGCCGCGCTGTCCAGCGGCTTGCGATACAGGTACACGCCGCCCACCTCGGCCACCTCGAACCCGGTATCGAACGGCGCGAGCGTTTCCGAGTGCCCGATGAAGAGATAGCCGCCGGGCACCAGGGCGTCGAAGAAGCGGGCGATGACGCGCTCGGTTGACTCCAGCCGGAAGTAGATGGTGACGTTGCGACAGAAGATCGCGTCCCACGGCTCCGGCGCACCTTCTGGCCCGAGATCGCTCACGAGGTTGTGCTGCCGGAACTCGACGAGCATTGTTACGCAGGGTCTCACTTGGTAACCGCCGTCGACTTCCTCGAAGTGGTGCGCCAGCACCTCTGCGGGCACGTTCACCACTGCCCGCCTGCCGTAGATGCCCGCCCGCGCCGCCTCGAGTGCACGCGTCGACACGTCCGTGCCGAGCACCACCGCACGCCCCGCTGCGCTCACGCCGGCGTCCGCGAGGGCCATCGCGATCGAGTAGGCCTCCTCGCCGGTCGAGCACCCGGCGGACCAGATCCGGAGCCGCCTACCCTCACGCTCGGCGCGAGTCAGCAGCTCGGGCAGCACGACAGAGCGGAGCGCGTCGAACTGCTGCGGAAAACGGAAGAAGCTCGTTTCGTTGATGGTCACGAGCTCGAGGAGCTCGTCCAGCTCGCGCCTGTCCGTGGCAAGCACGCGCAGGTAGTCTTCCAAGTCCGGGCAGCCCAACCTTGTTCCGCGTGCGAGCAGCGAGATGCGGAGCGCATCGAGACGGTCATCGTCCACGTTGATGCCCGAGGCTGTGTGGATGAGGTCGCGCAGCCGCTCGAACTGAGACGGTGTGATGTCCTTCGGAAACGACCCCTCGCTCATCGCGACAGAACCGCCGTCACGCCAGCGGAGTCTCGGCGTTGCCCCCCACGGGTTCGATGAGCCCCGCCGCGTACATCCCGTAGAGCACCTTCGCGGTCTCGAAATCGTCGTAGCCCGTCAGCTCCACGAGCTCGCGGATGGAGCGTCCCCCATGCAAGTAGCACAGAAGCATCCACTCACGCGGCTTGAGGTGAATCTCCAGCGACTTGTCCCCCGGCGCAGCCGCCATGACGAACTCGGTGTCGAGTGACGGGATGCGTTCCTTGATACGCTCCCACATCTCAAGTCGCCGAGCGGACTCCATGATGATGCTCTCCACGGCGACCGAGACGCCGATGTCCTCTTCCTCGCAGGCCTCCCCGACTTCAAAACGCAGCTGGCCTTCTTCCCAGCGGAAGAGGTCGAACAGCGTGTCGTTGATCTGGGCCTGGATGAACTCGTCGAGCACGTGCGCTTCCAGATAGCCCTCTTCGACGAGGATCTGCCCGAGTCTCCTGCCTGCCTTCTCGCGCTTCTGGATCTTCTGAAGGCCGAGTGCCTGCCGGAGCTGCTTTTCCGAGACGACCCCGGAGCGCACGAGGCGCCTGCCGAGGGATTCCCGGTGCCAGTTTGAGCTCGCGTAGTAGACCCGCCCGTCGCGGAAGCACACACGGCCCTCGGCTCCGGTGCGCTCGAGATGGAGTGAGCCGGTCTTCTTACCCGAACCGAGCAGGCGGAACATGTCCGCGAGCGAGAAGTCCTTCAGGGTACCTTCGAGGGCCACACACACCTCCCCATTGCTGCGGGGACTCCCGGCCATGAGCCGTGAGTCGCGCTCGGGCGCGCGGCAGACCGCGCGCCTTCATCCTAGCACGCAAGCAGAGCCAGAACACGGCTGGCGGCAGCCCGTGGAGACAGGCCTTGTGAAGCTCTTGCGTTGTTGCTGAAGAAGGCTTATTCTCTGCCTGTGAATACATTCGCATATTCGAATGTACGCATCATCTTGGGAGGGTCTGTGGACGACGAACGTTTCTACTGCCTGCACTCGGATCTCTGCAAGACGCTGGCAAACGCCAAACGTCAGATGATCATGAACGCGCTTCGCGACGGCGAGGTTAGCGTTGGCGAGATCGCGGAGCGCACCGGCATCGCCCAGGCGACCCTCTCCCAGCACCTCACCATCATGCGCACCCGGGGCGTGGTCAACAGCCGCCGCTCGGGCACGAGCGTCTTCTACTCCCTCGCAAACCCTAAGATCCTGCAGGCCTTCGATCTCATCACCGAGGTCATGCAGGAGTCCCTTGGCGAACAGGCCCGTGCGGCAGGAACGCCCGAGAGCTAATCGGCTGATGCGGCCACTGCGCCGTTGATGTGTCCAATCAACGCCCCGAGGAGGAGCAATGCCAGACGAGAACGGCAAGAAGGCCCTTGCGATGGTGGTGATGAGCGGGGAGTTCGACAAGCTGGTTGGCGCATTCATCATCGCCAACGGAGCGGCCGCGATGGGCATGGACGTGACGATGTTCTTCACGTTCTGGGGCCTCAGGGCGCTGAAGAAGAACGTCCGCACCGGCAACACGCTCTTCGGCAAGATGATCGGACTCATGTACGGCGGCGACATCTCCAGGAGCCATCCCTCGAAGTTCGCCTTCGGTGGCATGGGCCGTTGGATGTTCAACAAGATGATGGGCAACCACGGGGTCCAGACCCTTCCGCAGATGCGCGACATGGCGATCGAGCTCGGTGTGGGGCTCTACCCCTGCCAGATGTCCCTGGACGTCATGGAGATCCCCAAGGAGTCCTTCATCGATGGCATCCAGGATCCGGTCGGCGTGGGCTTCTTCCTGCTGAAGGCCCAAGAGGCCGATATTCAGCTCTTCATCTAGGAAACGACCGCATCCTGCCGTGGGATGCGGCATGACAAGGAAGGAACCATCATGTCCGACGACATCAAAGTGGATCTGGAACTCGACCTCAAGGGCCTCCTCTGCCCGCTCCCGATGGTGAAGGTCAGCCAGAACATCGGCAACGTGCCGGTGGGCGGCGTCATCCGCGCGGTTGCGACCGACCCCGGCGCCATGGCGGACATCCCCGCATGGGCGAAGTCCACCGGCAACGAAGTACTGTCCGCCGAGAAGGTCGGCGGCGAGTTCGTCTTCCTCGTCAAGCGCGTCAAGTAGCGCTCGCCCGATGGAGACCTTCCTCCGGATAACCGCAGTTTGGGGCGTGTACCTCGCCTTAGCCGTCTTCATCGGCGGGATGGCGTGGCGCATTGCGACATGGGTGCGCACGCCCAAATCACCGGTACCGTTGGGGATGTTCCCGAAGCCTGCGACGAGGGCCGGGCGTTTCGGGAAGCTCCTCAAGGACACCTTCGTGGCGCCGCACTCCGCGAGGATTGAACCCGCCATGTGGGGCTTCGCGATGGCCTTTCACGTGGCCGCGCTCGGCGCGTTCGTCGGGCACCTGCGCATGATCCGCGAGTTCCCGTTCTTGCCCAAGTGGCTGGGCGAGCACGGCATGAACCAGTTCGCGGCCTGGTCCGGCTCGATCGCAGGGACACTCATGCTCGTCGCCGTCGTCTTCTGGATCGCCCGGCGAACCTTCGGACCGTACAAGCGCCTCTCCGTGCCGGAGGACTACCTGCTGCTGTTCCTGCTCTTCGGCGTCGTCATGATGGGCGACCACCTGCGCTTCGTGTACGGCAGCTACGTGCACGCCGACACCTACCGCGCGTGGTTCCAGAGCCTGCTCGCGTTCCGGCCCGCGATTCCGGAGAAGCTGATGAGCGGCACCATCGGTTGGTCGCTCGGCACGCACATGCTCTTCACGGACCTGTTTCTGCTCTACTTCCCGTTCAGCAAGCTCGTGCACGCGATCGGCGCGTTCTCGGCGAACCTGGTGAGGAGTGAGTAGCGTGGAGGCACAGCAGATTACGACACTCACGGGCGTCATCGACAAGCGCATGAACCGCCAGCTCAAGCAGTATATGGACATCTGCGCGCGCTGCGCCATCTGCAAGGACGCGTGCCACCAGTACGTCGGTACGGGCGACTTCAAGTACCTGCCCGCCCGGCGAGCCGAGCTCATCCGGCAGATCTACAAGAAGTACTTCGACGCGGCAGGACGCTTCGTGCCCGCGCTCTACGAGGCGCGCGAGCCCGATGACAACCTGCTGGACGAGCTTTACGACTCCACGTACGCATGTACCGGCTGCCGCCGCTGCATGTACTACTGCCCGTTCTCGATCGACACCGGCTGGATCCTCTCGGTCGCCAAGGGCATCCTGATTGCCGCCGGCCGCGGCAACGACATGCTCGGGCAGCTCGCGGACGCGGCCATCTTCAAGGGCGAAAACGCCGAGATGTTCCACGACATCATGATCGACGGCTTCAAGGACATCGAGGCCGAGGTGCGCGAGATCACCGGCGATCCGACGGCCGAGATCCCCTACGACCGCGAGGGCGCTGACATCCTCTACGTCGCGCTTGCCGGCGCGCACTCGATTCGCCCAGCCGCCGTCATCTTCCACGAGGCGAAGGCGTCTTGGACGCTCTCATTCTTCGAGGCCGCCAACTACGGCTTCTTCTACGGCGACGTCGAGAAGGCGCGCATCATCACGAAACGCTTCATCGACGAGGCGAAGCGGCTGGGCGTCAGGGAGATCGTCGTTCCCGAGTGCGGACACGCCTACCGCGTCCTTGAGCTCTTCTACGAGGCGTGGTCCAAGGAGCCGCTCCCCTTCAAGGTAAGCCACATCCTTGAGGTGGTCGACCGCTTCATCACCGAGGGGCGGATCACCGTCGAGAAAGGTAGGACCGAGGGGAAGGTCACCTACCACGATCCCTGCCAAATCGCGCGCAACGGCGGCATCTTCGAGCAGCCACGCCGAATCGTGCGTGCGATCACGGACGACTTCGTCGACCTCGCGCCCAACCGCGAGCAGCAGTGGTGCTGCGGCGGCGGCGGTGGCATCGTCGCCATGGAGGAGTTCAAGGACGTCCGCCTGAAGAGCGGATCCAGGAAAGTCGAGCAGCTGCGTGCGAGCGGTGCGAGCGTCCTCGCGTGCCCGTGCGAGAACTGCCGCCTGCAAATCGAAGAGCTGAACGCGGTTCACTCGCTGGGTCTCGACGTCCGGCAGGTCATCGACCTCGTGGTCGACGCGATGCCACTGCCCCGGCGGGCAGCCGTCACGGAGGTTCCTGCCGAGTAGTCGGCCGATTCTGAGACTTCGAAACGGCAGAGGGCGCCCCGTCGGGCGCCCTCTGGATTCTTATCATATGTGTTAGCTCTTGCGATCCGCGCTCGGTCAACCGGCGGACCGACGTACGACGCCGGGCCACTCCAAAGTGAAGGCTACCCCGCGGCGGACCGAGCCGCCTCAAGTGCGTGCACAAGCGCGACGCTCTCGCCGGTGGTCGTGATCCCCCCGTCATCGGCGACAAACAGTCCTCCCGCCCTTGCGAGCAGCCCAACCCGGCTCCCGAGTACTTCGGCGCGCGCGAGGCCCGTCAGCTCCACGCTCTGGAGCCCGCCGAGAACCGCCAGCTCCTCGGCGCGTGCGGCCCAATAGAGACGCTCGAACCCCTCGAACGGCAGTCCGCCTCCCCCGTGGACCCCAGCGAAACCAGCGCGTCTGACCGCACCCAGAAGCGACCGGATATCGCCGTCCGAGTGGAGAATAGCCGCAGCTCCAGCGTCGCTCGCCGTGCTCACCAAGCGCGCATAGCGCGGCAGCAGCGTCTCGATCGCAAAGTCGGGCGCGACGAGGGGGCCTTCGGTCCCGGCAAGATCCTCAGCGATGACGATGGCTCGCGCGCCTCGTTCCAGACCATCCCGCACAAGTTCGTCCGCGGTCTCCAGCAGCTCGTCGATCTCGCGCGCGATCGCGTCCGGCTCGAGGAGCGTATCGCGAAGCCCCTCAGTCACGCCACGACGCTTCAGAACCGCCCAGAGCGGCCCGCTGACGGCCCAGAACACGCCCACGTCAGCTTCGAGCAGGAGCTCCACCGCCGCCGGAGCCCAAGGCGCCCGCGCGGGCACGAACGCGAACGCCGCATCGAGCTCCCGGCACGCAGCGGCAAGCGCCTCCGCCGGTCCGGACGAACCCCGCGCGACCGGGGAGAGTGCCACCATCGGGACGAAGGTCAGCCCGAAGGTCAGCGAGGCGCGATGTGGGAGTCGAAGAGGCATGCGTCGAGTCTAGCGCGTCGGCGCGTCTAGAACAGCCGGATGCCCGCTGCGACAAGTTCGGAGGCACCCCACACAAGCCCAAACGCCGTGATGACGCCAGCCGATACGCCGATGAATGCTCGTTTCGGCTCCATGTCGAGGAGCCATGCGGCCGCTGTCCCCGAGTAGGCGCCGGTGCCCGGAAGAGGGATCGCCACGAACACCGCAAGTCCCAGGACGCCGTACTTTTCCACAAGCGGATGCGCTTTCACCCGGATGCCTTCGAGCTTCCGATGAACCCAACCGCCCTCGGGCAGACGATCGTATACGAACTCCAGGAAGAAGAAGCCTGGCCAGAAGATCGCCAGGTTGGCGAGCAGGATCAGCGGCAGGTAGACCTGCTCGGCCTGCTGTATCGCAAGCGGAATGGCACCCCGTAGCTCGATCCACGGAATCCACGTGATGACGATGTACTTCAGCCACCCGGGCAGGCCGGCAACGAACTCTGGCATCCGTCATTCCTCGTCGGCGAAGGCGGCGTAGATGCGCTCGACTTCCGAGCGCCAGTACGCCTCCTCGTCGAGGACGTCGCGTCCCAGGCTGGCGGCGAAACGGAAGTAGCCCTTGCCTGGAAGTCCCGTGTCGCGGCGCGTGACAAGCGAGGCGAGCATGATGCCGTGCTCGGCATCTTCCTCGGCGCAGACCTCGTTCAGGAACGCCATCATCGCGAACGAATAGGGCCGCAAGTGGACGAACGTGACGACCTCGCAGAGCTCGGAGTAGGTGGTCGTACCTCGCTCCTGCGCGCGAGTCACGAGGAAGGACTTCGCCTGCTCCTTGGCCTGCTCCCAGTCGGAGCACGGGAATCCGTATCGGGTGTCATTCGGCATGGGCAAGAGTATGCCACAGGCGCAAGACCGAGGCACGACCGCGATTCGGAGCGGCTATGATGATGCTGAGGAGGCCGATGTCCGATGCCTGCCGACACTCCTGAGATTCCAGCGATCCCGCCCACCAATGACGAGCTTCTTGCCGAGTGCGACGTGTGGACGTTTCGCGCCACTGGACCGGGTGGACAGGGCGTGAACACGACCGACAGTGCCGTCAGGCTCCGCCACCGCCCCACGGGTATCACCGTGGTCTGCCGTCGCGAGCGCAGTCAACTCCTCAACAAGCGCGCGTGCCTGGAGCGGCTCCGGAAGCGCCTCGAAGCGCTCAAGGCTGAGGCCGAGGCTCCCGAGCGGGTAGCCACCCGCAAGTCGCGCCGCGTCCGCGCCACCGAGCGCGCGGCGAAACGGGTGCAGGCACGGCGCAAGGCACTCCGGCGGCGGGTGGACGCGAGCGAGGAGTAGCCGCGCGGGCCGCCGCGAGCCGCGACCCGCGCACAACGCGAAGCAGCCCGCCGCTTCTCGCGACGGGCTGCCGGACGATGGTGGTGGAGGCGCGGAGAATCGAACTCCGGTCCACGAAAGACCCCTGGGGAGCATCTCCAGGCTCAGTTGCCGGTTGGTTCTCGGGACGCGCGACACCCGGCTACGTGCGTGCGCGTACCATGGCGGTCCGATCTTTCACGACGGCATTCCCGCCCGCGTACGTCGTGGCAGTCCCCTGAGATGACGCCTTACCGGTGGCGGGGACTCACACCGGGTCGGCGTCGCTACGGATTAGGCAGCGAGGGCGAAGTCATTGTCGACGCTTGAGCGTCTTTACCCCTGTTTAACGAGGCGAGGAGACCTCGGCCTGCTTCTCCCCTCAGACCTATCGTGTCGAATCCAGTCGCCCCCGGATTTCGACGCATGTCAACGAGCCGTGCATCGAGCGCAGTTGAGTATACTCGCCTGCGCTGACAGTGCAACGAGCGAACCGCGTGCCGAGCGGGGTGCGCACGGCGCCTACTCCCCGCGCGTGCGCTCCTTGAGTGCGCGCTCTACGTCGCGCTTCTGGTCTCGGTCGGCGATCGCGTCACGCTTGTCGTAGAGCTTCTTGCCACGAGCCAGCCCAAGCTCCACCTTCACGAGGTTGGCCGGCGTGAAGTACATCCTGAGCGGGATCAGGGTGAGACCCTTCTCCTTGGTCTTGCCGATGAGGTATCGGATCTCATTCTTGTGCAGCAACAGCTTGCGTGGCCGCTCGGACGGAACGTTGCTCCGGTTCCCGTGGCTGTAGGGAGCGATGTGCACGCCATGCAGCCATACCTCGCCCTTGCGGACGGTTGCGAACGTCTCCCGCAGGCTCGCCTTGTTCTCGCGGAGCGACTTGACCTCGGTACCGGTCAGCGCGATGCCGGCCTCGAAGGTCTCCTCCACGAAGTAGTCGTGGAAGGCCTTCTTGTTGGTCGAGATGAGGCGTTCGTCGCGTGGCATGGTGCTACGGGGTGAAGTCGGTGCCCGGCTCCAGCCTCAGTACGAACGTCGCCAAGAGCTTCGCGGAGTTCTCGACATCGATGAGCGAGAGCACCTCAGTGGGCGTGTGCATGTAGCGAAGCGGGACGCTCACGAGCGCAGCGGCCTTGCCGCCGCGCGAGAGCTGGATGGCGTTTGCGTCGGTGCCGGTGCCCCGAGGCGCGCCCTCGACCTGGTACGGGATGCCCTCAGCTTCGGCAGCCTCGACGAGGAGCGCGAAGACCTTCGGGTTGATGTTGGCGCCGCGAGAGAGCACTGGGCCGCCGCCGCACTTGACCTCGCCGTGCTTACGCTTGTCGACGTCCAGATAGTCGGTGGCGTGCGTGACCTCGATCGAGATGCCCACGACCGGGTCCTGGCTGTACGCCGAGGTCGTCCCTCCGCGAAGCCCGATCTCCTCCTGCACAGTCGCCGCAGCGACGTAGTCGCCCTTCGCGCCGCCGGCCTCCTTTACGAGTCGCAGTACCTCCGCAGCCACCCACGCGCCCATCTTGTCGTCGAACGCACGGGAGACGGCCATGCCGTCGCCGTACTCCTCCATACCGACCGCGTAGGTCACCGGATCGCCGATGCGAACCTGCTTCTTCACGTCCTCGGCTGGCAGGCCGAGGTCGATGAACATCTTGTGCATCTTGACGACCTGCTTGCGCTCGTCCTCCTCGAGGAGGTGGATCGGCAGGCGGCCGAGCACACCCAGGAGCACACCGCCGTCCGTGTGCACGTGCACGCGCGCGCCCGGAAGGATCTGCGGGTCGTGGCCGCCGATGGGTGCGAAGGCGCAGAAGCCCTCGTCCGTGATGTAGGTGACCATGAAGCCGATCTCGTCGATGTGACCGGCAAGCATGACCGACGGCCCGTCAGCCGAGCCGCGCAACACGGCGTGCACCGAACCCATGACGTCGGTAGCGACATCATCGGCAAGCGGCGTCACGTAGTCGCGGAACACGCGGGCTGCGGGCTGCTCGTAGCCTGACGGCGACGGTGCCTCGACGATCTCGCGCAGGAATACCAGTGATTCAGGGCGCATGAAATGCCTCCTCCATTGCATACAGAAACGTCATGACAGTGTACCCGCCGAGCGTGACGGGCGCCACCGCGCGGACCCGCCGCGGGACCTTACGCCATCTCGAAGTCGATCCGTCGTTCGGCGATGCTCACGTCCAGCACACGAACGCGTACGCGCTGCCCCAAACGGTACACAGTACCGCGTTTCTCGCCGATGAGCATGAAGCGCTCAGCGTCGTGCTGGTAGTAGTCGTCAGCCATCGCGGTGACGTGGACGAGCCCCTCGGCGGTGTTCTCGAGCTGCACGAACAGGCCGAAGCCCATGACACCCGTAATGATGCCGTCGAAGACCTCGCCGAGGTGGTCCCCCATGAGCTGCACGAGCTTCACGCGCTGCGACGCATCCTCGGCGGCCTCCGCCTCCCGCTCCATCGTCGAGCAGTGGTCAGCCAGCCACCCCAGCTCGGCAACCATGCTGGCGGTCGGCTCCTTCCCGAGCGTGCCGGTGAGCTGCGCCTTGAGCAACCGGTGCACGATGAGGTCGGGGTAGCGGCGGATGGGGCTCGTGAAGTGCGTGTACGCCTCTGAGGCCAGCCCGAAGTGCTCGACGAGGTAGTCCGCATAGCGCGCGCGCTCAAGTGCGCGCAGCAGGAGCGAGTTGATGAGGAGCTCCTCAGGGCGCCCCTCGGCGAACTTCACGATGCGCTGGAAGGTCTGCGGGCTCGCGCCGTGGACATCCGAGATCGGGTAGTCGAACTCCTTCAGCACGACCGCAACCTGCTCGAGCGCGTCGGGGTCGGGGTCCTCGTGGATGCGGTAGACCATCGGCGCCTTGGCGTCGCGCATGTGACGGGCGACGACCTCGTTCGCGAAGATCATCGCTTCTTCGATCATGTTGGTGGCAACCGTGCGCTTGCGAATCGAGACGCCCGTGGGATGCCCCTCGCCATCCAGCAGCACCCGCGCCTCGACCGTCTCGAAGTCGAGGCCACCGCGGGCGATTCGCCGCGTGTGGATGGCAGCCGCGAGCGAGCGGAAGTCTTCGAGCAGCAGCTTCGACTCGGCATCCGGGCAGCCTGCGCCCGCCTTGAGCCACTCGTCGACCTCGTCGTAGTTGAAGCGGTGATCGGAACGCATGACCGAAGGGTAGAGCCGGTAGCCTTCGACCAGTCCGGTCTTGTCGCAGTCGATCTGGACCGTGAAGGTCAGGCGATCCTCGCGCGGGTTGAGCGAGCAGATCCCGTTGCTCAGGTGCTCCGGCAGCATCGGCAGCACTCGGTCGACCAGATACACCGAGGTGGCCCGCACGCGCGCTTCCTCGTCGATGACGCTCGCCCACGGCACGTAGTGGCTGACGTCGGCGATGTGCACCCACAGGCGGAAGCCGCCGTCGCGCCGCTCGAGCGATATGGCGTCATCGAAGTCCTTGGCGTCCACCGGATCAATCGTGATGGTGAAGACATCGCGCACGTCCACGCGTCCACGCGAGAGCTCACCTTCGACATCCTGGCCGAGCGCGTTCGCCGCGGCCTCGACCTCCTCGTCGAAGCGCGTCTTGAGCGAGTGCTCGCGGATGACGATCTCGACGTCCACGCCCGGCGCTGTCTCCGGGCCGAGGACCTCTTCGATGGCGCCCTGCATCGCGTCACGCGTCGTCGGGTAGCGGGTGATGCGAGCAACGACGATGTCGTTGTGGTTCGCGCTCGGACCCTGCTTCGGGTCAACGATGACCTCGCTTCTGATGCGCGAGTCGCTCGGCACGACGATGCCCATGCCGCCGTGCCGCTCGAAGCGGCCCACCACGCTCGTGAGCGAGCGCTCGACGACCTGCACGACCTCGCCGCGGCGACCCTCGCGGTGGCGCTTCGTGTCGAGACGGACGGCGACCGTATCGCCGTGGAGCGCGCCGGCAGTGTCCCGGGGCGCGACGTAGACCTCGCCCACGGGCGTGCGCACGAAACCGAAGCCGCGGCGGTTCATGCTGAGGCGACCGACGAGGACGTTGCGCTCCCGAAGCGCCAAGAACCGCCCGTTCGGAAGCTCGGCGACGGCACCCGAACGCGCAAGCCCCGCAAGCACCGTGGCGGTCCGCTCGGAAGACAGGCCCTCCTCGAGCGAGAGCGCTACTTCCTCCGGGGTCATCGCGCGCGCGGCGCTTCGAAGCGCCTTCATGACGAGCTTCTCAGGTCGCACGGCTGCCCCCTCGGCGTCACGCCTGCGTCTCGGACAAGCCCCGTCGTACGGCACGCGACATGCTTGCCCACGCGCAGGAATCTCTGTATGGTGCAACTCTACACCCGAGCGTTGGGAGTCTGGATGCAACACCCGCGCGACCTCAACCCGTGTCTCATCGGCACCGGCACCCTCGCCACGATGCGCGACATGGTTCGCGCCATGGAGACTGTCGAGGCGTTCTCATACCGCTACACCGTCGACGACGAGGTGATCGCAGAGGGTCGCGGCACGCTCGTGAAGATCATGGCCGATCCCGAGTCCTCGACGATGCTCGTGAACGGCTGCCTGTTTCTCAACGTGGCGAGTTTCCGCTACCTCGACTTCACTGCCACGGAGACCGGCACGCGCTTCCAACTCCACGGTGACGGTGCGCTGCTCGAGCTCGTTGCGACCGAGGATGTGGCTGAGGTCGACACCCGTGCGCTGCGCGTGCCTGAGCTCGACGTCTTCGACCCGCAGTCGTTCGTCGTGCTGGACGAAGAGGACGACGAAGACTAGCTCCGCCAGACACGCTGTCGCCCGGCCCGCGCGAGCGGCGCGGTACTAGATCAGCCTTCTGAGTTCCTCGACCGCGCGCTCGAACTGCACGTCGGTTGCCCGCTCGGCCTGCAACTCCGCCTTCATGGGCACCTCGACGTCGGGCACAACGCCCTTCTTGTCGATGACGCGCCCCTTGGGCGTCAGGTAGTGCGCGATTGTGAGCTTGATGGCGCCGCCGAAGGACAACTCCTCGATCTGCTGCACGCTTCCCTTGCCGAAGGTCTTCACGCCGACGATCGTGGCGCGAGCGTAGTCCTGAAGCCCACCGGCAACGATCTCGCTCGCCGACGCTGAGTTCTCATTCACGAGCACGACGAGCGGAGCGTCCGTCGCGGTCTTGCCGCTCACGCGGTACTCGGCATTCGAGCTCGGATTGCGGCCCTCGACGCGAACGGCTATGCCGTCCTTCACGAAGAGCGACAGCATGTCGACCGACGAGTCCAAGAGCCCGCCCGGGTTGTCGCGCAGGTCGAGCACGAAGCCCTTGGCGCCCTTCTTCGTGAGGGCAGCGATGGCGTCCGCCACATCGCCGACGCTCTTCTCGTTGAAGGTGTAGAGCCGAACGTAACCCACATCCTTGCCGACGAGCTCCTGCTCTAGGTTGGGCACGTCGATCCTGGCCCGCGTGATCGTGAACGGCAGTGGAGCTTTCTGGCCCTCGCGGATGATCTCAAGCTTGACCGTCGTGCCTTCCGGCCCGCGCACCCGCTTGACCACCTCGTCGAGGTCCCACTTGTTGCGCTTCACACCATCGATGGACACGATCACGTCGTCCGCTTTGAGCCCGGCGGCCTCGGCGGGCGTGCCGGCAATCACGGAGACCACGTACGGCTGACCGTCACGGTCTGAGATAGTGATGCCGATACCGAAGAAGTCCCCGCGAGTCTGCTCGCCGAAGTACTCGAAATGCTTGGCGTCGAAGTAGTTGGCGTAGGGATCGTCGAGCGCGTCGAGCAGGCCCTGCACCACCCCGGCCGTGAGCGACGCGTCGTTGCTGGGGTCGAGCGCCTCGTCATTGATGATGCCGAGCACCTCGCGGGCCGCCTTCTCCGGAGACGTCGGAGAGGCCACCGCCGGCACCAGCGCCAGGCGGTCCGCGGCGTACCGGTCGTAGGCAATACCGCCCGCGAAGGCAGCGGTCACGAGCATCAGGGCCACGGCAGCGCCGATGGCCAGCTTCAGAGGTGTGTTCATGTCATTAGACTCTCAGGTAGCGGCGGAGCGCGAAGGTCGAGCCCGCCAGGCCGATCATGATGCCACCCACCACGAGGAGGAGCGCGATCTGTACCGCACTGGTCCCGGAGAGCGACACCGGGAGGAACGACACGGTATCGACGACCTTGGGCATCACGAATGCCTGGATGAGCCCAAGCGTCAGGAGCGCGAGCGCCGCACCGACGAGGCTCTGCAGCACGCCTTCGAGCATGAACGGCGTCCGGATGAACCAGTTCGATGCGCCGACCAGGCGCATGATGCCGATCTCCTTGCGGCGCGAGTAGATCGCGAGCCTGATGGTGTTGTTGATGAAGATGAGGCTGATGATGGCGAGCATCACGATGAACACGACGCCGACGATACGCAGGATGCGCGTGAATGCGAAGAGGCGGTTCACGATCTGCTGCCCGTACTTGAGCGACTTCTCTGGGTCCTCCGGCCGATCGGCGACCGCCGCGAACGAGGGCTCGGCCTTGATCATCTCGACCACAGCGATGACGTCCTGCGGCTTCTTGAGGTCCACATCGAACGACGCCGGCAGGGGATTCGTCTCCAGCTGGTCCACGAGCTCGGGGCTCTCGGACATCGTCTGCGCGAACTCCTCGAGCGCCTGCTCCTTGGTGGTGTAGGTGACGGACTTCACTCGGGCGTCTTTCTCCAACACCGACTGCAGCGCGTCAAGATCGGCTGGAGCCGCGCCGTCCTTCAGGAACACGCGGATCTGCACCTTCTCTTCGACGTCCTTCACGACCTGCGACGCGATCATGCTGCCGCCAACCGAGACGCCCACGATAAGGAGCGAGAGGTAGATGGTGATCACGGCGCCGAGGCTCATCACCCAGTTGCGCCGGAAGCTCGTCAGCGACTCACGAATGAAGTAGTTGAGGTTAATCGCCATAGCCGTACACTCCCCGGTCCTGGTCGCGGATGATGCGGCCATTCTCAAGCGCGATCACGCGACGGCGCATCGAGTCGACCATCTCACGGTCGTGCGTGGCGACGAGCACCGTAGTCCCCGTCTTGTTGATGCGCGACAGCAGGCTCATGATGCCGAGCGAGGTGGCAGGATCGAGGTTGCCGGTAGGCTCATCGGCGAGAAGCAATGGCGGCCGGTTGACGAACGCGCGCGCGATAGAGACGCGCTGCTGCTCGCCACCGGAGAGCTCGTCGGGGTACGACTCGATCTTGTCCTCCAGGCCAACGAGGCGGAGCACTTCGGGCACCTGGGTGCGCACGACGTGCTTGCTCCGGCCGATGACCTCGAGCGCGAACGCGACGTTCTCGTACGTCGTCTTGTTCGGCAGCAGCTTGAAATCCTGGAAAACGCAGCCGATGTTGCGGCGCAGGTACGGTATCTTCCAGCTCTTCATGTGCGTGAGGTCCTGGCCCGCGACCGTGATCGCGCCCGCAGTGGGCAGGATCTCGCGAAGCAACAGCTTGATGAAGGTGGACTTTCCGGATCCCGAGTGGCCGACGAGGAAGACGAATTCGCCCTGCTCGATGTCGACATTCACATCGCTCAGCGCAGCCAGCTCAGCGGTGTACGTCTTGCTGACGTTCCGCATTGATATCATGCAGTGCCCCATCCATCGGTGAGCATATCCAAGCCATTCTAGCAAAGCAGCTGCCGTCGAACCGCGCCACGCTGCGCTGCGTCACTCTTTGTACACGAGCCGTTCACATCTTGGCGGCAATGACCTCGCGCGCGGCGGCCGCAATCGCGTCCGCGGTGAGTCCAAAGTACTCCATGAGCGCCTCCGGGTCGCCGGACGTGCCAAAGACATCGCGGACGCCAACGCGGCGAAGCGGCACCGGCACGCGCTCGCCGATGACCTCGGCGACAGCCGAGCCGAGACCGCCGATGATCGAGTGCTCCTCGGCGGTGACGACGGCGCCGGTCCTCCCGACCGACTCGACGATCGTCTCGACGTCGATCGGCTTGATCGTCGCGACATCGAGTACCTCGGCGTTGATGCCTTCGGTGGCAAGGAGCTCGGCTGCGCCGAGCGCACGCTCGACCATGACGCCGCACGCCGCGATGGTCACGTCCGCGCCCACGCGAAGCGTGTACGCGCGGCCGAGCTCGAGCGTGAAGCCGTCCTCGTGGATGCGCGGCACCGCCGCCCGGCCGAGACGCACGTAGAAGGGCCCGGGAGTGGCCGCCGCAAGTCGGATCGCGCTCGCCGCGGCCGTGAAGTCGGCGGGTACGAGTACTCGCATGCCGGGGAGCGCTCGCATGAGCGCGAGGTCCTCGAGCATCTGGTGGCTGCCGCCATCGGGTCCGACAGTGATTCCGGCGTGCGTGGGCGCAAGCTTCACGTTCAGCCTCGAGTAGCACACCGTGTTGCGCACCTGGTCGTACGCGCGCCCCGTGGCGAAGACCGCGAAGCTGCCGGTGAAGGCCACCTTGCCGCCGACCGCAAGGCCGGCGGCGGTCCCGATCATGTTCTGCTCGGCGACACCGGCGTTGAAGAAGCGGTCCGGGTACGCCTTCTCGAAGGTCGCCGTCGTCGTCGACTTCGAAAGGTCGGCTTCGACGACGACGATGTCGGCGCCGGCTGCAACGAGCTCCACCAGGGTGGCTCCGTAGGCCTCCCGCGTTGCGCGCCTGTCGCTCATCGCGCGCTCCTTTCGCAGCCGAGTTCGGCGAGCGCCTGGGCGGTCTGTTCCGCATTCGGCGCCTTGCCGTGCCACTCGGCACTGCCCTCCATGAACGACACGCCGCGGCCCTTGATGGTGTGACAGACGACAACCACCGGACGGCCCTCGCCCTCGGCGAGCGTCCGGGCGTGAGCAAGCACGGCGGCGAGTGCCTCGACCTCGTGGCCGTCCACCTCAACGGGTTTCCAGCCGAATGCCTCGAACTTCCGCGCAATGTCCCCGAGGCACATGACGTCCGTGCATGAGCCGTCGATCTGCAGCCCATTGTTGTCGACGATCGCAACGACATTCGTGAGGCCGTGGTGCGGCGCGAACATCGCCGCCTCCCACACCTCGCCTTCCTGGAGTTCGCCATCGCCGAGCAGGCAGAACACCGTCGGCTCAAAGCGTTCGTCGAGCTTGAGCGCGAGGCCGATGCCGTTCGAGATCGCGAGACCCTGCCCGAGCGAGCCTGTTGAGACCTCGACACCCGGCGTTTTCAGGCAGTCCGGGTGGCCCTGGAGCATGGAGCCCAGCTGTCTCAGCGTGCCGAGGTGATCCCGCCCGAAGTAGCCGGTCTCGGCGAGCGCGGCGTAGAGTACCGGGGCCGCGTGGCCCTTTGAGAGCACGAAGCGGTCCCGACCTTCAGCGAGAGCGTCCGCCGGGTCGTGGTCGAGCACCCCCGCGTAGAGCGTCGCTACGATGTCCGCAGACGAGAGCGACCCACCCGGGTGACCCGAACCGGCGGCGTGCAGCATCTCGATAATGTCGCAGCGCATCCGTCGGGCAAGCTCACGAACCACATCCGCGTCCGGCATGCGTTTCATCTACTCCCCCATCTCCTTGAATCCTTCACCGAGTGCCTCGTGCACGTCGGAGATGATCATGAACGCCGCCGGGTCCACCGACTTCACCAGCGCCTTGAGCGCATCGATCTCCTTGCGTGAGACCACCGTGAGTACGATCTCCCGCTCCTGCTTGGAGTAGAGGCCGCGCCCGGCGAGCCCGGTCGCTCCGCGCCCGAGCTGCAAGAGGATCGCCTCGGCGATCTCATCGGAACGCTCGGAGATCACGTACGCGGCCTTCTCGACCGAGAGGCCCTCCTGCACGAGGTCGATGACGCGGCCCATGATCACGACAGCGACAGCACCGTAGAGCGCAAGGTCGGGACCGAACTTGATCATGGCGGCCAAGGTGACGAACGCGTCTGCCGCAAGGATCGCCTGCCCGACGCTGAAGTTCGTCCGGTCCGCAACCAACTGCGCCACGATGTCGGTCCCGCCGGTGTTGCCTCGCGCCTTGAACACGAGCCCCATGCCGATACCGGTGATCGCACCACCGTAGAGCACCGCGAGCAGCGGGTCGTGAGCGGCAAGGTGCGGCACAAAGGGAGCCATGACGTCGACTGCGACCGAGAGCGCCACCATGCCGTAGACGGTCTTCGCACCGTAGTGCCAGCCCCTGAGCGCGACCGCGACGGCAAGCAGGACGGCGTTCATCGCGAGCATCTGCACACCGATAGGCACCGTGTAGCCCATGTCTTTGAAGGTGTAGAAGAGGACGGTCGCGAGGCCGGAGACGCCGCCGGCGGCGAGCTTGTTGGGAATCGTGAACGCGTTCAGTCCCCACGCGGTGATGAGGATGCCGACGGTCATGAATGCGTAATCGCGGGCAAGCCGGCTCTTGAGCACATTGCCGGAACGGACGCCTCTGAACATCCGGGCAACCATCGCTACCACTCACCCCCCGCGTCGAGGCGAGGGCGCTCGCGCTTCGCGTGCAGGAAGTCCATGACCGCATCCGCCGAGCGGTTCACGATGCGCTCCTCGGGGAACCCGATCTCCTCGGCCACAGCCAGCGCATGCTCGAAGCTTCCCACGAGCAGGTGGAAGTGCGCGTCGGACCCCACCGCGATGAGCGCGCCTGCGTCGCATGCGGCCTCGGCGAAGGCACGCTCGGTTGCGAGCGACGCGTGGCGGCCGCTTCGGTGGTCGAAGGAGTAGTTGTTGAGCTCCAGCAGCACGCTGTGCTCGACCGCGGCTGCAACGATCGCATCGCGGTCAAGCGGAAACCCCGCGTCGTTGCCGGGGTGAGTGATCATGTCCACGAGCGGGTTCTCGATCACGCGCAGCATCGCCTCAGTGTTCTTGGCGCGGTCACCGTCGTCGAAACCGCATTCAGGATGCAGTCCCACGGCCACGAAGTCGAGCGACGCGAGCATCTCGTCGGGCAGATCGATGCCGTTGTCATCGGTGAGGCTCGGGTTGGCTTCGCAGCCCTTGAGGATACGCACCCCGCCGAGGACGGACGGCATCACCTTCATGTTCCAGAAGTACCACAGATGCGCGCCACCAGGCACGCTCGGGCCGTGATCGGTGACCGCGATGAGCTCGAGGCCGCGCGCTGCCGCAGCCGAGGCGAGCTCACTTACCGTGGAGTACGCGTGCCCCGAGGCGACCGTGTGGGTGTGCAGATCGGCAAGCAGCTGCACTACGAGGTCCCGTCTGCGACCAGGGCGCCGGCTTGGTGGACGCGCCACCGGTGGTAGCCGATGACGAACTCGTCGATGTCGCCCTCGAGCACCTTGTCGACCTGACTCGTCTCGACGCCTGAGCGGACGTCTTTCACCAGCTGGTACGGGTAGAGCACGTAGTTGCGGATCTGGCTGCCGAAGGATATGTCGAGACGCTCGCCCTTGAGCGCCTCGAGTTCAGCACGGCGCTTCTCCCGCTGGAGTTCGTAGAGCCGCGACCGGAGGATCTTGAGCGCAGTCTCCTTGTTCTTGAGCTGGCTCTTCTCATTCTGGCAGGTAACGACGAGTCCCGTCGGCAGGTGGGTGATGCGCACCGCCGAGTCCGTGGTGTTGACCGACTGACCGCCCGGCCCCGAGGATCGATAGACGTCGATGCGGAGATCCTCGTCGCGAATCTCCACCTCGACGTCGTCGGGCAAGACCGGCAGCACCTCCATCGCAGCGAAGGTCGTCTGGCGACGCTTCTTCTCATCCGTGGGGCTGATACGCACGAGGCGGTGGACGCCCGCCTCCGACTGGAGCATGCCGTACGCGTTGCGCCCGTGAACCGTGAGCACCGCGCGATCGATGCCGAGCTCGACACCCGCAGGCGCGTCGTGCACGTCGACCTTCCACTTGCGGGACTGCGCGTACTTGATGAGCATCTTCAGCAGCATCTCGGCCCAGTCCTGGGCCTCGAGGCCGCCTTGACCAGGCGTTATCGTCACGATCGCGTCGCCATGGTCGAACTCGCCGTTGAACCACGAGCCGAGCTCAAGGTCGTTGGCCCGCTTCGTGATCGCCGTGAGCAGGCGTGCCGCCTCAGAAGCGAGCTCCTCATCGTCCTCGGTGACGGCAAGCTCGTTGGTCACCTCCGCATCATCGAGGTCCGCGACGATCGACTCGTGCGCGACGATCTCATCGCGAAGCTCAGCTGCCTTCGCCATGACGTGCTGCGCAGTGGTCGAATCGTCCCAGAACGTCGGCACTGCCGCGCGCTCCTCAAGCTTGGCCACCTCAGCACGCTTCGAATCGAGGTGCAGGTACTCGGCGATGCGCGCGACACGCGTGCGCAAGGCGGCGATGTCTTGGCTTCTGTCTTCGATCATCGGGAATCACCCACTGTCAGATCGGCTGGACCGGCTCGGACGCATGCGGCCTTGGGCGGATCAGCGCCTCAGGCCGCCCGAGTCATGCGTTGGCGCCGTGACAGTGCTTGTACTTCTTGCCGCTGCCGCAGGGGCACGAGTCGTTGCGCCCGACGTTCGCAAACGGGTCAGCCTTGTCCTTGACCACGGTGCGCGTCGAAGGCGATCGTTTGCCAGCGACCGCAGCGGCCTGCGCGATGGCGTCCTCGGACGGTCCCTCCACCGCGGCGGCAGCCTGCTTGGCGGCACCCGCGAAGATGGTCTGCTCACTTGGCGCGGTGTAGGAGACCGGTCGTACGACCGGCTCTGCAGGCGCTGCCGGCGGAAGTAGCTGCGCGTGCATGACCGTGCGCAGGAAGTCGTGGTTGATCTCGTCGACAAGTGCGCTGAAGCTCTCGTAGGCCTCAGACTTGTACTCGACGAGCGGGTCGCGCTGACCCATGGCGCGAAGGCCGATGCCCTCGCGCAGGTAGTCCATCTCCAGAAGGTGGTTCATCCACCGCGTGTCGATCACGCGGAGCATGACGTGCCTCTCCAGCTCCCGTGTCATCTCCGTTCCGAGGTCGGCTTCCTTGCGGCTGTACTCTGCGAGCGCCCCCTCTGCCAGAACATCCGCGAGTTCGAAGGGATTTGTGGCACTGCTGCGGACCTTCTCGGTCACGAGGTCGTGACCGGTCAGGTCCTTGATCGCGGCTTCGAGCCCCTCCCAGTCCCACTCCTCGGCATACGCCTTCTCGGGGCAGTACATCCCAACCAGGCCCGTGATGACTTCGCCGAACATCTCCTCGACGCGACCGTGAATGTCCTTGCCGTCGAGAATCCGATTGCGCTCGCCGTAGATCACCTGGCGCTGCTTGTTCATCACGTCGTCGTACTCGAGTACGTACTTGCGCGCGGCGAAGTTCTGCGCCTCGACCTGGCGCTGCGCGCTCTCGATGGCCTTGCTCACCAAGCCGGCCTGAATCGGAAGATCGTCAGGCAGCTCGGTGCGTTCCATGAGCGACGAGATGCGGTCCATCCGACCGCCCCCGAAGAGCCGCATGAGGTCGTCTTCGAGTGAGAGGTAGAACTGGCTGACGCCGGGGTCGCCCTGGCGGCCCGAGCGACCACGCAGCTGGTTGTCGATGCGGCGCGAGTCGTGGCGCTCGGTGCCGATGATCGCGAGCCCGCCCGCCGTCACAACGCGCTCGTGCTCGGCGGCGCATACGACCTTCGCCTTCTCGAGCGCTGCAGCCTGCTGGGTCTCGGTCGCGTCCTCTGGCTGGACCCCCTGCTCGCGCAAGATGTCCGAGGTGAGGAACTCCGGATTGCCGCCAAGGATGATGTCGGTGCCTCGGCCGGCCATGTTTGTGGCTATCGTGACCGCGCCCAGGCGCCCTGCCTGCGCGATGATGTGCGCTTCCTGCTCGTGGAACTTCGCGTTGAGGACGCTGTGAGCCATGCCGCGCTTGGCGAGCATCCGCGAGAGCCGCTCCGAGTTCTCGATCGAGATGGTGCCGACGAGACATGGCTGTCCCTGCTCGGAGCGCTCGACGACCTCGTTCGCTACAGCGCTGAACTTCGCCTCGACGGTTCGGTAGATGAGGTCGTTACGATCGTCGCGCACCATGGGGCGGTTGGGCGGGATGACCATCACCTGGAGCTTGTAGATCTCGCGGAACTCCTGGTCCTCGGTCACTGCCGTACCGGTCATGCCGGCGAGCTTCTCATAGAGGCGGAAGAAGTTCTGCAGCGTGATCGTCGCGAGCGTCTGGTTCTCCTCGCGGACGTGTTGCTTCTCCTTTGCCTCGATCGCCTGATGCAGCCCCTCGGAGTAACGCCGCCCGTACATCAACCGGCCGGTGAACTCGTCGACGATGAGGACCTCGCCGTCCTTGACGACGTAGTCGACGTCGCGCTTGAAGAGAAACTCGGCCTTGAGCGACTGCTGCAAGTGGTTAACGAGCTGTCCGGAGGGGTCGCCGTACAGGTCCTCGATACCGAGCCACTGCTCGACCTTGCGAATGCCGTCCTCCGTGGGAGCCACCGTGCGCTTGGCCTCGTCGAGCTCGAAGTCGATTTCGGGCTTGAGGCGCGGAACGACCTTCGCGAACGACTTGTAGGCGTCGGCTGACTTCGTGCCTGCACCGGAGATGATGAGCGGAGTACGCGCTTCATCGATGAGGATGGAGTCAACCTCGTCGACGATTGCGAAGCGGTGGCCGCGCTGCACGCGGTGTTCTGGCTGGGTGACCATATTGTCGCGCAGGTAGTCAAAGCCGAACTCGGCGTTGGTGCCATACGTGACGTCTGCCTTGTAGGCTTCGACGCGCTTGGCGTTGTCCATCTGCGACTGGATGATGCCCACCTCGAGGCCCAAGAAGCGGTAGATGCGCCCCATCCACTCGCTGTCGCGCTTGGCGAGGTAGTCGTTCACGGTCACGACGTGCACGCCGTTTCCGCTGAGCGCGTTCAAGTACACCGGCAGCGTGGCGACGAGCGTCTTGCCCTCGCCGGTCTTCATCTCGGCGATCATCCCGCGGTGAAGCACGATGCCGCCGATCAGTTGTACGTCGAAGTGACGCATGCCGAGCGTGCGCTTTCCCGCCTCGCGAACGACCGCGAACGCTTCGGGAATGAGATCGTCGAGCTCTACGCCGTCCGCCAGCCGCGCACGGAACTCGGCGGTCTTGGCCCTGAGCTCGTCGTCGGAGAGTGCCTGTATCGCCGGCTCGAACGCGCCGATCTCGGCGACGGTGGACTCGAATTCGCGGAGCTGACGACCCTCACCGAGGGTCAGGATCTTGGTCAGGAAGTTGGCCACAGGAAGAGACCTCACGAACGTGTGGGAGTGGGCGAAAAGAGCACACCGATTCTAGCATAGGGGGCGCGCCGCTCAGGCCGCCCCGGCCGCCGTTGCCGAGCTGCGAACCGAGTGGGCGCCAACCAGCCTCGTTCGCACAAGTGGGCCCGCCTGCACGCATGGCGCAGACGGGCCCATTACCCGAGACCACGATCCCAACGGCCGGTTCGTCATCGCGCTGCTTCGGTGCCCCTCAGGAGTCTCCCGTCTCCTCACCGTCGCTCCGCTCAAATGAACCCGCGAGTCCCCCCTGGAAGCCGATCGAACCCGGTCTCGGAATCCGGTGTGTCCGGATCGGCTTCATCGTAGAAGGTGGACCTAAACAGAATCGAAACAGCCATCAACCCGCGTCGGACACGCGGCGCATTCCGTCGTGGACGAAGAGTGCGATGCCGAACATGAGTGCGAAGTCGCCGATGCTCGCCACGCCGCGGTGCCACGAGGGGCCAGGGACGGGAACGACGTCCGCCAGCACTGCAAGTGCCGTCTGCGCGGTCATGGGGCCGTGGAGCAGGTCAAACGCCGGGACGGCGGCGGGGTCGAGCCATTTCACCGCATCGAGCGAGACGGGCATGCCCGAGTTGAAGCCGATGACGAGGACGTTCAGTGAGATGCCGATCGCCACGAGCACCATCCCGGGTACGCTCCGATTCCAGAGCGCAAGAAACACGAGGCCGGCCATGGTGAGAAGCCAGACTGCAAGCGCGGGCGTCTTTGGGACGTCGAGACGTTCGGCCAGCGCGGGAATCGAGAGTTGTGCGACCAGGAGAAGAAGCATGAGCGCCTCTCCGCGCAGGTGGGTGTTCCCGAGGTGGCGCAGGGAGCCGCCAGCCACGAGGCCGGCGACAAGACCGAGCAGGATGCCGTCAAGCAGCAGCAAGGATGCTCCCGTCGTGCACGTCGGCGTTCAGTACCGGACGACCCTGTTGTGCGTGGTTTCCATCGCGAGCACCTGTTCGTACAGGCGCTGTGTCTCCGCAGACGGGTCCAGCCCCAAGTCGTCTGCGAGCTTGGTGCGGCACGCAAGGTAGGTTTCTATTGCGCTGCTCCTCTGACCACTCGCGATCTGATAGCGGAGGGCCGCCTGGTACAGATCTTCTCGCCAGAGGTCCTGCGCAAGGCCGGCGCGGATGAACCGAAGCGAGGCCTCGGTCTGGCCGCCGTCTGCCGCCAGCTCGGCCGCCTGCAGCATGGCATCTCCGAAGGCGTCGCGATAGCGCTCTCGAAGGGGTCCGAACCAGTCGTCGTACAGATCTCCCGGCAACACGTCGCCGTGGTAGATCATGCAGAGCCGCTCCCCCGCCTCGATGGCGTCCTGGATGTTGCGGGCCCGCTCGGCAGTGCGGAGGTCGGCCGCGGCAGCGTCGAACTCGTCCAGGTCACACAGGATCCTGTCGGAGACAGCTCGGCAGACGCCGGCTCGATGCTCAACGTACGCGCACTCTTCCACCTGCGGTCCGTTGCACAGCACACGCTTCATTGCGCTCCAGATCACGTAGAAGTTGCTTTTCGCTCGGTCCTCATCCATCTCCGGCCAGAGCCGCTCGAACAGGACATCCTTCGGAACGTCCTCACCCCGGCGCGCGACGAGCATCGCAAACAGGAGACGCGACTTGCGTTTGCGCCAGTCGCCGTCCTGAATCGCGCCGTTTGGCGTCACCACCGTCAAGCCGCCGAACAGTCCGACCCTGAGTCGAGCGGGGCGAGTATCGCCGGCGAGGTACTGCTCCGCGTCCTCGAGTCCCAGCGTGCGAATCGCAAGCGTCTTGAATGACTCGGGATCGAGAATCGTCCGCGCCATGTCGAGCCCGAGCCGGGCTGGCTCCGGCAAGACCATCCGGAGCATGTGACCCGGCAGCTTGTCGGCGCCGACGGCTTGTGCGAAGACACCGAGCAGGCCGGGGAATGCGCGCAGGTACATGGCGATTTGCCAGTTGCTGCTCTCGGTGCCGATGTACTCTGCCTGCGAGGCGATTCGGTCGACTGCGGCGCCGTACTCGCCTCTTTCGCGCTCGATTTCCGCGAGAATCATGTCCGCGCGAAGCAGGTGATAAGCCGAGCCGAGTTCGGCCGCGGCCTGCCTCACCCTCGAAGCTCCCTCGTGCGCAACGCTCCCTTCCTTCAGGATGAGCCTGCAAGCAGCAACCTCGAGCGCAGCCAACCATCGCATACTCGGGGACTCGAGCCTCTCGAAGGCAGCGCTGGCGGTCTCGGCGTCCTCCAACGCCTCATCCATCCTGCCCTGAGCCCGGCGCCAGGCGATTCTCATCAACTGGTTGGCCATCGCGGAGAACTCGTCCGCGTGCATGCTCGCACCATCAATCGCCTCAGCTGCCAAGGTCTCTGCCTGATCGTAATCGCCACGCCCCGCGAGGGCGGCGGCAAGCGACCCCAAGTACTCTAGGCGGAGCAGGGCGAGCCTATTCTCCTCGCATGCAGCGATGGTTGATTGCAGCAGCTTGATGCTCGCATGAAGCCGACCAGACTCATACAAGAAGGTCGCGAGGTTGCCCTGAGCTTGGAGACGCCACACCAGCGGAACCCCCGGAAGTGAACAGACTCGCGAGAGTAGTCGGCTCGCAGAGGCGGTGTCACTCAGAGCGTAGGCATACACGAAGGAGCAACAGTTCAGGGAATGTGCCTGTACTTCCGGAGATAGCGTACGCGACGCCAACATGCGTTCCACTTCTCGTGCGTTGTCGGCTGCCAAACGCCGCAGCCCCAAGTGAGCGCACGATGCTGCCATGAGGCCGTGCGCAAGACACCTGCTCTCGTCATCCAGACCCGGCGTCTGTCCGTCCAGTAGCGGCTTCAGCGTTTCCGCGACCGCGTCGAAGCGCGACAGATCAGCTTGGAGTCTGGCGAGAAGGAGGGTGGAGTCTGGATCGATCTTCTTTGAAGACGCCGTCACTAGTCGACACGCCGCTTGAACCTCGGTCAAGGCTTCGTCTAGCTTGTGCGTCTGCCTGAGCATGGCGCCGGAGACAAGGAGCAGCTTGGGTCGTTGAAGGCGAGTCTCAAATGGAATCTGGCTCAGCGCTCGACGGAGCAGCAGAAACGAGCCGCTTAGTACTAGTTCGTAGCCAGCGCGCTCGACCCAATAGACAAGAGCTTCGGCATCCCCGAGCGCCTCAAGGACCGCAAACAGCCGATCATATCGTCGGCTCCGGAAGAGATCGCGTACCACGGGATCTTTGATTCCTTGCTCGCCTAGCGTCTGGAGGAATCCCGAGTCAGTTAGCGCGGTGAAGAGTAGGTCGTGCGCCCGGAACATGCGGCCGCCACCATCGTCGTTGAGCGAACTGAGCAGAGGCACTGCGCGGGCCAGCCTGCTAACCATTCCGACCTCAGCTTGAATCCCGGCGACCCGGAAGAGGCTCTCCTCGGATCCCCAGCCAAGAAGACCCGCCGCGAAGACTACCCGCACGTCAGTGGGAGACAGGCTATCTGAGATCAGTCTCTGTATGCAGCGCGTGAGCCCGAGCGGCAGTGCGGAGTCCGCGTCTGCACTTGCGACCCATTGAATCGCCCGGGGGTACTGGAGTAGCAGGGAGAGAAGCGCCGGCTGACCCCGTGACAAGTCCAAGGCGGCCTGCACATGGTCGCTGGTAGTCTCAGGCGCCGAGAGCATTCCCGCAAGACCCAGCGCCTCGGAGGAATCCATGCTGAGGTCTTGCCCATCCGCGTACCAGACATCCGAGTCCCAAGGTGCGAGCCCCACATCCCCCTCTTGCCTTGATGTGATGATCACGCAGCTTTCGGGCGTCGTAGACTCCACGAGGACACTGCGTATGAGGCCTACCTCTGAACTGCAAGCTTCAAGGTGGACATTGTCCAAGACGAGGCAACAACTTGACGCGCCAACAACTTCAGCGATCAGCTCGCGAAGCTCAACAGCGACTGAGGCGGGATCGCCGAGCGGCAGGAGAGCCCCAGAGGGCACGACGTCCTGCGATTCGCGAAGAGCCGGCGACGTTAGCGCAAGATGAACCGACTGGCAGTCGCACTGTGTCCCCGTCATATCCAGCCAAAGCGTGACGGCAAAGCGCTCCGTTGCAGCAAGCTGGCTGGCTAGAGTGCTCTTCCCTGCCCCGCCGGGCGCCTCCAAAACAACGATTCCAGGTCTGAGGCGCTCAAACGCCTGTAAGAGCGAGTCCCGCCGGACGGTCCGTCCGTATAGCGGAGGACGTCGACCCAGGAAAGTGCCCACCTTGGCCCCCTGTGTTTGGCCGACTCCTGAGAGGTACAGCCATATTACACGCCGTCGAGCCGTGCGCGCCAGACAAAGGCCGAGATCACCCAGTCTTGCGGCCAGGCAGAGTCGCGCCCACTTCTGCCGCGAGCGCGCGCACGACGTCCGCGTCTGAACGGCTCAGGTTGCTCGATGCCACCTCATTGACTGCCGCGGAGACCGGGTCGCGTTCGCCACGGTCTATTGCGAGGCGATAGGCGAGCGAGTAATGGGCACACGCGCCAATGATATGGGCCATCTTGAGTACCCTCGGGGCGACGTCGGAGAATGGGTCCGGAGATGCATCCTGATACCGGATCAGGTCGGCGGTATCCGCTAGGAACGGGATTCGCTCAACGATTTCTGCGCCCCGCTCAGCCCGGACAGCAGTCTCTGCCATCAAGTCACCGTCGATATCCTCGCCCACGCGGCCAAGACCGTGTAGAAGCGCAGCGTAGTTGAGGTTCTCGAGTTCTCGCGGGCTGCAGCCAAGCCGTGCGCCAACCGCAACAGCCAGATCGGATACTCTCTGGGCGTGCCCATCGAGCGCGGGAAAGGAGAGCTCGCTCACTCTGCCGAGGGCCCGAATTGTCTCTTGGTAGCTTGAGCGGACTCTCAGGTAGAGATTGAAGCTATACAGCAGAATCAGCCCCAACACCGTCAGCAGTACGAGGCTCCACTCGCGCATTGAGGGCCAGAGGAGCACCGCGACCACCCCAAGGCACACTTGACCCAAGTACAGACTGTACGTGGTACGGGCGACGTCGAGGAGCGCAGCTCCGACCCCCCCTGGGCGGTTGTCGACATTCGAAAGAACGGCCCCCAAGAGATCGAAAGCGCTGTACAGGAGTCCTGCGGCGAGCGGCGCGACTGCTGTCGCCAGGCCGCCGAGCAAGGACGGCCAGACAGCAAACCCACTGAAGACTAAGGCGGCTACGCCCGTGAGCGCGGCTGAGTACAGCGCCCCCATCAGATGATGGGCGAAGTCCTCGGCAGAGAGAGAACGTGCGCTCGCTCGACCCAGCAGCGATCCGATGAACATCACGATGACGGCTTCGTGAAACCCCAATAGCGCGGCCGCTGCCACAGTCACTAGGCCCGTGACACGCAGAACCGTACCCGAAGGAAGCGTGATTGCGACCGCCGAGAAAAGAACGGCAGCCGAGCCGAGAATGACCACGAGTATACTGTCGGCCTCTGGTAACGAGAACCCGACCAGGGCGGCAACCAAGAAGGCGGCACCAACACCCGCCAGGAGGAGCTCGCGACGCTCACCGCTCCGAGGCGGCAGAGCGCTGCTAATCATCTTCAGACCTCGAGATGCTCTCATGTCCTCCCAGTTCCGGTGACGACATGAACGCCGCAACGACCGTTGAGTCGAACTGAATGCCGCTGCCACGTTGAACCTCATCGACGGCTTCAGTCCGCGAGAGAGCACCCCTGTAGGGTCGGTTGGAAGTCATTGCGTCGTAAGCGTCGGCAACAGCGAGAATCCGAGATTCAAAGGGAATGGCCTCCCCCGACAAGCCATTCGGGTATCCACTTCCATCCCATCTCTCATGGTGTGCCACAACGATGCGCGAGAGATCCGAGAGGACGCGAAGGTCGCTCAGGATTGTCATTCCTGTCGCAGGGTGACTCCGAATCTCTCTCACCTCTTCAGCCGTCAGCTTGCCGGGCTTAGAGAGAATCCCTTTCCCAATACCGACCTTGCCAATGTCATGCATTAGCGCCGCAATCTCAATGCGATCAGTCTGAGCGCTCGACATGCCGAGCGCGCTCGCAATTGCGCGCGCGTATCGGGCGACTCTCTCTGAGTGACCGCGCGTGTATAGGTCCTTGGCCTCAAGCGCCGCAACCAGAGAACGGACAGTATCGGTATAAGCCTCGGACATCTCCAGATACACTTGGAACGTCTCTCGCGCAAGCGCAAAGGGCAGCACGAGTAGCACCACGCTGAAGACCGTGGCGACTCTCATTAGCTCAACCAGCACCAACCCCATCAGCGCCAAGACCAAGAAGCTTGTCAGGTAGCTGGCTAGGTTCTGTTGACGAAGCACGCCCCCGAGGGGCATACGAGTCATTAGTGCGATTGCCACAGCGACCAGCGTGGCGTTCACGGTGAAGAGGCTGGCGGCCGAAGCGGCCGTTGGCAGCAAGTTGTCGACAGCTCCGTTGAAGCCGGTGCCGCCCCAGAGCAGTCCTCCGGCCGCAAGGTACACCAAGCCAGCTGCCACGCCGGTCAGGGCAAGCTGAGCGGCATTGAAGCCGATGTTGAGCAGCGGCTTCCGTTCTTTCAACTCGCGGGGTATCAGCGAGCAAGCGATTCCTGCAACCGCACCGCCCAAGGGTCCTGAGTATAGCGCCGCAGCGAGTATGACCGAGAATGACAGAGAAACGGAGCCAAGAATCGGCATAGCGAAAGCTAGGGTTTCGATTAGGAACCCCAGTAGCCCCAAGAACAAGACGATACCCCACTCGTCGACCGGGTGGCGGACCGCGGCCCACGCCACGGAAGCTGCGGCGAGAAGGATGACTGATGAGAAGTAGACAATACGCCTCATGAATCACCAGGAAGAAATCTTGGACCAACGCCGTGGTCCAAACCGCTTGCTAGATCTTGAAGATGGCCCCGCCGCCGAGCACAAGCGCGGCGAGCGAGCTGAGCAGGAGAACAATACGCTTCATGAGAAGACCCCCTTTGCGATGATTTGGTGGTCTTCTCCCATCCCGCTAGCAATGGAAGAACGCTGTCCGCTCCGCTCGTAACTATGCCGACAGTGTTCAAACCGATTCTCACGGCGTTGGTCCAAACTTGAGGTCTATGGGGTTGTCAAGAAGCCGATCCGGCGGTTGATCGCGTCAAGCGTCGCCTTCACGATCGAGTCTTTGTCGTTGTTTCGTACAAGCGCCGCTCCCGAGAGGGCCTGCTCGCCAAAGGACGAGACGAGCGTCACACACGCAACCGCCACGGACTCCCGGCCAAGCTTCACGATCTCAACGTCTTCAAGTGCGAAGCTCATGGTACCACGCAAGTACTCCTCGACCGCGTTCAGCGTGGCCTGGGCGACAAGCCGCTTCCTCGCGGTCTCACTCGCCGGTCCCGCAGCGACGCCAACATACGCATCCCCTTCGAGGTCGAGACTCACCGTAATGGTCGCGTGAACCCCCGTGACGTCGGCGTTGATCGACTTGATCCTCGCGCGTGGTCGGTCGCGCTGCTCCAGCTCGGGCATCGAGTCCTGACCGAGCTGCGCGATCGATACCATTCGATGATCGATGGCAATCCCGAAGGCAGCCATGATGGTGGATTCGATGTCGCGGACCACTTGCTTGGGCGACTTGGTGGGCAGCGCCAAGACGTGGATCTCCTGGATGGCGCCCTCGTCGGAGACGACAACGCGGGCGGCCTTGATCTCCGCCACCTGAGAGAGCGCGAGCTCAATCTCGGCAATTGTCGCCGGAGAGATTGCGTGTTCCACTCGGGGGCCCCCAGGTTCGTCATGTAGTCCGACAGAAGCTGCGATAGTGACGTAGTACCGTACGGCACACCCTGCACTATCTAATCTGGTCGCTCCGATTGTGTCAACGTTCGCGAGGCTCCGCAAGAAAGCCGGAGCCGGGCGCTGAGTGCCGCCCGGCATCCGTCCGCAACAGGTGTCAATCCCTACCGCGACTCGATGAGTCCGTAGTCGCCGTCACGCCTGCGGTAGAGGACGTTTGTTCCTTCGGTGTCCTCGGCCGTGAACACGAAGAAGTCGTGACCAAGGAGTTCCATCTGCAAGATCGCCTCGTCGGTGGACATGGGTTTGGCCTCGAGCACCTTCGTCTTCACGAGCGCGGGCTCGCGGTCTTCGACCTCCTCGACGATCGCGGGTGCCGGCGCGGGCGCCGGAGCTCCCCTGTGGCGGTCGACCATCTTCGTCTTGAACTTCCGCACTTGGCTTTCGAGCTTCTCGGAAACGAGATCGATGGCGGCGTACATGTCGGACGCCGCCTCCTTCGCTCGAATCACCGGACCCTTCGTGAAGACCGTGACCTCGGCGACCTGGCTCTTCTCGATTGAGGGGTTTCGTTCAGTCGACAACTCGATCTCGGCGCTCATGAGCATATGATCGACGATCTTCGCGACGCGACCGATCTTCTCCTCAGCGTAGTCGCGCATCGCCGGTGGAACCTCCATACGACGTCCCTTGACCGTGATCTCCATCGAGATACCTCCTTGTCTTGCCGGACAATGAGAAGATACCCGCGACGGGCAGTGGCGCGCGCCCTCGCGGGTATGTTCATGCGAAACCTAGGCGATATGCCCGAGGAAGTCCTTGGTGCGCTCGTTCTGGGGATTGTCGAATACCGCATCAGGCGCGCCCTCTTCGACGATGACCCCGCCGTCCATGAAGACGACGCGCGAACCCACGTCCCGAGCGAAACCCATTTCGTGGGTGACCACGAGCATCGTCATGCCCGCATTAGCGAGCCGCTTCATGACGTCGAGAACGTCGCGGACGAGCTCCGGGTCGAGTGCCGAGGTGACTTCGTCGAACAACATCACCTTCGGGTCCATCGCAAGGGCGCGGGCGATCGCCACGCGCTGCTGTTGACCCCCGGAGAGCTGCGCTGGGTAGTAGTCGACGCGATCTGACAGGCCCACCGCCGCGAGCCGTTCGTCGGCGATTCTTGCGGCCTCCTCCTCGCTGCGACCGAGCACCTTGCGCTGCGCAAGCATGACATTGCCCTTGGCGGTAAGGTGTGGGAAGAGGTTGAAGCTCTGGAACACCATGCCGATGTGCTCGCGCACCTTGTTCACGTTGGTGTCCGGCGCGTTGATCTGAATATCCTCCAGCCATACCTCGCCGCTCGTCGGCTCCTCGAGGTGGTTCACGCAGCGGAGCATGGTCGACTTGCCGGAGCCGCTTGGCCCGAGAATGACGACGACCTCGCCGCGCTGCACCTCCATGTTGACGCCCTTGAGCACCTCGAGCGAGCCGAAGGACTTGTGCAGGTCAACGATACGAACGACGGGCTCAGTCACGGCGCTCACCTCGATTCATGCTTCGCGGCGGTTGACTCAAATTGCGCCCCGGAGAGCATCGCGCCCGGCTTGTGGCGGGCCCGCCTCTTGGGAGCCGCTGCCTGGACGCCGTACTCGGACTGGGCAAGCTTGGTCTCAAGTCGACTGACCAGGTTGATGAGCGGAATCGTGATGATGAGGTAGTAGGTCGCAGCCACAACGTAGGCAGACAGGTTGCCCGAACGGGCGACGAAGTTCTGCGAGCGCAGCATGAGTTCGAAGATGCCCATCGCCGCGAAGAGCGCCGTGTCCTTGAACAGCAAGATGAACTCGGAGGTCATTGTCGGCAGCACGCGCCTGACCGTCTGCGGGATGATCACGTACCGCATCGCTTGCCAGTACGTCATGCCGAGCGAGGAGGCCGCCTCGAACTGCCCCTTCGAGATGGACTGGATGCCAGCTCGGAATATCTCCGCGAGGTACGCCGAGGAGTTGAACGCAAGCACGATGACTGCGGAGATGAAGTCGGGCAGTCTCAGACCCGATGACCGCAGGCCGATGAACACCACGAAGATCTGGAGAAAGAGCGGGGTACCGCGGATCACGTTGATGTATGCCGAAGCGAACCAGCGGACCGGGGCAACCTTCGACATCTTCATGAAGGCGGTGCCCAGGCCGCCGATGATCGAGACCGGGAACGCCACGAGGACCAAGGACAGCGACATCAACCATCCTGCAAAGAGCAGTGGATAGGCGCGGACGATCTGTTGTGGCTTGAGAAAGAGGTTGAGGAACTTGACGCTCGTCCACGACTTCACCCATGCCTGCTTGTCCAGCCACCGAGAGATGATCTCCTCGCGCGGGGGCGTGTCGTACTTGAACGTCAGGTCGGTTTGTTGCCGCGTCTGCGGCGTGCCGCTATCGGCCACTGCCGTGTACTCGACTGGAAGCTCGTAAGTGCCCCCGGCAATCGGCGTGAGCACGTTGCGGATCTGCATGAAGATGTTGCTCTTGGGGGCAACCGCGGGATTGAAGGCGACCTTGACGGCCCCAGTCGCACCGTCCACGGAGAAGGTGTAGTCCGTGGAAACCCGGGTGAGCCCCTCGAGGAGCGTGACATCGACGGCCACGTCCTTGGTCTCGAAACCCTCCGGGAACAGGAAGTCGATTTCGGTAGTCGCGGCATCTTCATCCGTCGTAGCCGCGAACGTGAAGCGCGTCGGCTGACCGCCGGTCTTCTGGTCGACGGTCACCTTTGCCCCGGTCATCCCCAGGGCCTGGCTCGGCAGGGTCAGCATGAGAAGCAAGACCGACGCCGCCAAGAGCCGGCGACACCTGCGGTTCAGGTCACTCATCGGTTCCCCAATCGTGGCCGAATACTCGCGGGGGACCCCCGACTGTCGTCAGGAGTCCCCCGCAGAATACCGTAAGGCGTTAGGCCCTGTCAGTTACTTGGTCCAGGGAATGCCGAACCACTTCTCGTAGAGCTCACCGTACTTGCCGGAATCCTTCACCTTGGCGAGAGCTTCGTTGATGGCCTTCTTGAGCTCGGGGTTGTCCTTGCTGATGCCGAAGCCGTACTGCTCACCGGTGGGAATCTGCGCAACGATCTCCATACCGCGCGGATCGTCCTTCAGCAGCTCGGTGGATACCGGGAGGTCGTTGACAACCGCGTCGACGTTGCCCGCCTGCAGGGCCGCAAAGGCGTCCGTGGCGTTCTTGAACGGGACGAGCGTGGCCCCGGTGACGTTCTCGTTGGCCCATGCCTCACCGGTGGTACCGGACTGGACGCCGATCTTCTTGCCCGAAAGCTGCTCGGGTCCTGTGTACTTCGTGCCCGCCTTCATGACGAGTGACTGGTTCGAGTCGTAGTACGGATCGGAGAAGTCGATCTCGAGCTCGCGCTCAGGCTTGATCGTCATACCCGAAGCGATGACGTCGAACTTGCCACCGGCCTTGAGTGTCGAGATCAGCGTGTCGAAGATCTCGCTCTTGAACTCGACCTTGTAGCCGAGTTCGTCACCGATGGCGGTCATGAGGTCCACATCAAAGCCCTCCGCCACATCGCCGTTCATGGACTCGAACGGCGGGAACGCGGTGTCCGAGCCGCAGATGATTGTGCCAGCCTTGACGGTCTTGAACTTGGCGGTGGTGTCCTCGGCCTTCTTGCAGCCGCCGAGTGTGCCCACGCTGAGCACGAGTACGGCTACCACGAGGAGTGCGAGGAACTTCCTGGTCTTGCCCATGGATCCTCCTTCGGATGACGATTCCAGAGGGCCTGTCGGCTCCTCCCCTGCCCACAGAGACTCACTATACCGCAACTGTACGCGTATCAACGGCTGACTACGGTGCGAGCGCAGCCTCGAGGACTGGCAGGTCACCCACCCACTTGTTGCGAATCGCGTCCAGGACTCCATCCCCAGAGAGGGCGTCAAGCGCTTCGCGGACCTTGGTCTCAAGTTCCTGCGCGTCGGAAGCCACGACGACCCCGACCGGCGCAGCGGGGCCGTACTGTTCGACGAAAACGACGCCGGGGAAGTCGCGCGCAAGGTAGGCTCCGACGACGGCATCGCACGCGACCACATCCACCTCACCATCACTCAGGGCTTGGAAGGCCTCGCGAAGCGTCGAATACCCGACCGCATAGCCCTCGCCGTACTGAAACTCGATGCCCCAGTATGCAGCTGACTCTTTCTGGCACCCGACACGCGCCCTCCCGAGCGACGCGGGGTCGAATGCCGGAGCTCCGGTAGGTTCCGAGGAACCGCCGACGGTGAGCGAGAAAAGCGCGGGACCGTCCACGAGGTACGACCCGGCGAACACGGCGTCAGTGCCGACCGCGTCGGTGATGCTGATACCCGCGATGGCGAGGTCGACCTCCCGGTCAGCGAGCGCCTGCGCGGCCTCGGCCGGTGAGATCTCAACGAGTTCGATCTTAAGACCAAACCGGTCCGCGAGCGCCGATGCGACGTCGACGTCGATGCCGACCCGGTGACCCTTGTCCTCTCCGGCGAAGGGCGGGTAGGTCGTGTCGACGCCGACACGAAGCACGCCGGCGTCGGCGATCAGCGGAGGAGCGATCTTCGGCGTGAGCGCCGGCACGTCGGGAGTCTTCGTGCAGCCCGTGCCGAAACCGACAAGGAGCAGCGACACTACCAGCGCAAGCGCTCTACGACTGTGAATCATACGAAGCCTCCCGTGGATGCCATGCGGTGCTTCCATCCGGCTGACCTGGTCTTTGCCCCCACACTCGCATACCGGGGCTTCCGCTTGATGCAATCTCACTACCGGCCCTCTCGCCCGCCACCCGGGATGGGTGGACCGGACGGTACGACTTACCCCTAAGGCGCGCCATGCTCGCAACGAGGCAGGGCCTCTCGCTTACGTGGGTCCTTTCGGCCGCGCCTACCTTGGACTTGGACGCTCTCGCGTCCTCAACCACAGACCCGGATGGAAGCAAGAGAGAGTGTAGCAGAATGGCAGTCCCTCACCGGGTACGCGGCCGGTTGGGCGAGGCGCACGGGCGGTCCTGAGCGCGCGCGACCGAGACGACGCGGACGGCGCCGACTCCGACCTCTCTCAGGACCCTCGCGGCAGCGTCGAGTGTCGCGCCGGTGGTGATGACGTCGTCAACGAGCACGACGCGCTGGGGGACGCCCTCCAAAGGGAGCGCCACAAACGCCGCAGCCATGTTCACCATGCGCTGCTCCCTTCCCAAACCGCGCTGGTCGAGGCGTCGTGCCGCGCGCAGGCGCGGCAGCAGCGGCGCGTCGAGTGCCGATGCGACCGGGCCCGCGAGCGGCACGACGTGGTCGAACCCGCGCCGCGCACGCGCAGCGCGGGTTGACGGGATGGGTACGACCGCGTCCGCCCACCCGCGCCAGCGTGCCGCCGCGTCAGCGGCGAGCGCGCCGAGAATCGGCGCGTAGCGGCGCTCTCCGGCATCCTTGTAGAGCGAAAGCATGCGTGAGAGCGGGCCGTCAAGGATGCCGGCGCATGACGCCGCATCGAACGCGAAGTCCCGGCCACGACACTCGGTGCACCGGCCGGCAACCGCGCGAGCGCCACATCGCGGACAGGACTCGGCACAGGGGATGAGCGGCAGTGCGGCCCGGCACGGCGTGCAGAGCAGGCTGCCCGGCAGATCGCAGCCGGCGCAGCGCACCGGCGAGAGCACCTCGGCGAGTCCTACCAGCAGCTGCACGGGGCAGCACACCTCCATCCGCGGGCCACGAACGCCGCGGATGGCCGCCGTCACGAAACGAGCAGCTGCAAGAGCGGCACCGTGACGATGGACGCGAGCGCCGTGACGACAATGGCCGATGCGATCAGGTCCGTATCGAGCTTGAATCGCATGCCGATGACGAGCGTCAGCATCATGGTGGGCACCCCCGCCTCCAGGACGAGCACCCTGAGCGACGCATCGTCGCGAAGCAGCAGCGAGCCGGCCGCCCATGCAAGGAGCGGCAATACGACGAGCTTCACTCCGGCGATAAGCGACGCGGCGGGCAGGTGCTCTCTCAGCTTCGCAGGCTTGAGCGACAGCCCCACCGACACCATGATCAGCGGCACGACGAGCTTACCGAGCACCCCTAACCAGTCCATGACCGGAACCGGAACAGTGACTGACTTCAGGGCAAGGGCGAGGCCGAGCGCGATGAACGGCGGAAATGTCACGATCTCACGGAGCGGGTTGACCTTGAGGTCGTGCTCGCCGAAGCGGCTCGCGACGAGCGCCCCGACCGTGACCACAGCCGCGGTGTTCCCGAAGATGTCGTAGAAGATCGCTCGCAGGAGGCCGGCATCTCCAAGGAGCGCGGAAGCCAGCGGATAGCCGATGTACCCGGTGTTGCCGAACGCGGCGGTGAGAACGAACGCACCCGCCGTGGCACCAGCCAACCCCAGCCACCGGGAGAGTCCCCACGCGAGAACAACGCCCACGATCGCGAGCGCCCACGCGAGCGCTGGTATCGCGGCAAGCTCCCACCCCACCTCGGCGGACTGCACAGTGACGAAGACGAGCGCGGGCAACGCGACGTAGATGAGGAGCGTATTGAGCGGCTTAGCGTCTTCGGGTGACAGCAGCTTCGTGACGCGCAGTGCGACACCGAGGGCAACATAGCCGAGGACTCCGGCAATCACGCCGATGAGCGCGCCGACCGACAAGCGACCCTCCCGCTAGAGCTCGTGAATCGCGCCGGAGCCGCAGCACGAATCAGCGAGTGAGGTCCCGTACGGCGCCCGCGCGACGCCCCGCTCGGTGATGATCGCCGTCACGTACGCCGCGGGTGTCACGTCGAAGGCCGGGTTGTACACCTCGACATTCGGCGGCGCGATGCGGAACCAGCCGTCGAAGCGATAGGCGCCGCCCTTGCGATCGAGGAGCATCTGGTGCCCCTTCTGCATCGGGACGTCGTACGGACCGCCCTCGGTGAGCAAGTCGAATGCGCGCGTTGCTGTCGGAGAGCCCGGCTCGATGATCCCGGAGACCGTGACGCCCGTGACTTCGCGTGGGTCGCGCTGCTCGATGACGATCTCGTCGCCGGACGTAAGCGTGAGGTCCACCGTGGAAGTCGGGGCCGCCACGTAGAACGGCACGCCGTGTTCCTTGCACAGAACGGCCAGCCCGTAGGTGCCGATCTTGTTGGCGACGTCGCCGTTGGCGGCGATCCGGTCGGCGCCGACGATGACGGCGTCGACCATGCCTGCCCGCATGATACTCGCGGCCATGTTGTCGGTGATCAGCCGGAACGGCACGCCCGCCATGCGAAGCTCCCAGGCAGTCAGTCGAGCGCCCTGCAGGACCGGTCGCGTCTCATCGACCCAGACGCCGTCAATCTTCCCTTGCTCGTGCGCCGTGAAGATGACGCCGAGCGCGGTTCCGAAGTACGCAGTGGCGAGCGAGCCCGCGTTGCAGTGCGTGAGCACGTGACTACCTGGTGCAAGGAGCTCGGCGCCGTGAGCGCCGATGTCGCGGCAACGCGCCTCGTCCTCGGTGCGGACCGCGAGTGCCTCGGCGACGATGAGCTCGCGGAGCTCGGACATGTTGAGGTCGGCGTTGTCTCGCGCGAAACGCTTCATCCGCTCGGCGCCCCACGCGAGGTTCACGGCGGTCGGGCGCGTCGCCGCGATCTCGTCAGCGACGCGGTCGAGCTCGACGAGGAAGGCATCAGGGTCGTCGATACTGGCGCCCTCGGTGCTCGCCCAGAGCGCCACGGCGAGCGCTGCTGCCACGCCAAGCGCAGGCGCACCGCGCACGGCCATACCTTGGATCGCTCGGCAGACTCCCTCGTAGGTGTTGCAGACGAGCAGGTCGCCGACGAGCGGAAGCCGTGACTGGTCGACGAGAACGACCTTGCCGTCCTCCCACCATATCGTCCGCGGGATGTCGCTGATGGCCATACGTGCTCCTCAAAGGTACGCGCAGCGGCCGACACGACGTGCCGGCCGCTGCGAGGGTTCGAGCTAGACGGTGCCTTCCTGCCACGAGTTCAGGTACCCAACCTGCTCGTCGGTGAGGTCATCGATCTCGACGCCCATCGACGCGAGCTTCAGCTCAGCGATCAGCGCGTCGATCTCCTCGGGCACGTCGTAGACGCCCGCCTCCATCTCGGCGCAGTTCTCCACCATGAACTCGGCACAGAGCGCCTGGTTGGCGAAGCTCATGTCCATGACCGAGGCGGGATGACCCTCGGCACACGAGAGGTTGACGAGGCGGCCATCAGCCAGGAGCACGATGGTGCGGCCGTCGGCGAGCGTGAACTCCTCGACGAGCGGGCGAACCTCGCGCTCTGAGAGTGCCAGCTCACGGAGCGCCGGGATGTTGATCTCCACGTTGAAGTGGCCCGAGTTGCAGATGATCGCGCCGTCCTTCATGACCTCGAAGTGCTGCGCGTCGATGACGTGGAGATCTCCCGTGACGGTGATCCAGATGTCGGCTATCTTGGCGGCCTCAACTGATGGCATGACGCGGTAGCCGTCCATGACGGCCTCGAGCGCCTTGAGCGGATCGATCTCGCAGATGACGACGTTCGCGCCGAGGCCGTCCGCGCGCATCGCCGCGCCGCGACCGCACCAGCCGTAACCGGAGATGACGACGTTCTTGCCGGCGATGAGGCGGTTTGTCGCGCGAATGATGCCGTCGATCGTCGACTGGCCGGTTCCATAACGGTTGTCGAAGAGGTGCTTCGTGTTCGCCTCGTTCACCGCGATGATCGGGTACTTGAGCGCATCGTCCTCGGCCATCGCGACGAGGCGGATGACACCCGTCGTGGTCTCCTCGGTTCCGCCGATGACGTGCTCAAGAGCTTCGGGATGCTCGGCATGGATGCGGCCGACGACGTCGGCACCGTCGTCCATGGTGATGTGCGGCTTATGGTCGATCGCCGCGTCGATGTGCGCGTAGTACGTCTCGGTGTCCTCGCCTTTGATGGCGTACGTGCGGATCCCGTAGTGCTCGACGAGCGCGGCGGCGACATCGTCCTGCGTGGAGAGCGGGTTGCTTGCACAGAGCACGACGTCCGCACCGCCCGCCTTGAGCGTGCGCATGAGGTTCGCCGTCTCCGTCGTGACATGCAGGCATGCGCTCACACGCTTGCCCGCAAGCGGCTTCTCGACCTCGAAGCGCTCTCGGATGGTGGCGAGGACGGGCATGTCCCGATCCGCCCATTCGATGCGCTCCTTGCCGGCGTCGGCGAGCGAGAGATCTTTCACGTGATGGTCCATGAGGGTCCTTTCCGAGCGGACGGGCGCGACGACGCCGGCGGTGGTGCCGACGGTGCGGGTTCACAACCTGTGCAGTATACCAAGCATGAGCGCGGTCAGGGCGGCCTCAGCCTGCTTGCCGGCAACAAGGACCTCCTCGTGCGAGAGCCCCACACCGGCCGCCATGTTCGACACGAGCGAGAAGCCGAGGACACGGAGCCCGAGCGCCCGAGCGGCGATGACCTCGGGCACGGTGGACATGCCGACGACGTCGGCGCCGATCGAGCGCAGGTAGCGGACTTCGGCGGGCGTCTCGAAGCTTGGGCCGAGGAGTCCGGCGTAGACGCCCTCCCGGAGCGTCAGCCCCTGCTCGGCGGCCACCTCGCGGGCGAGCGTACAGAGGGCCGGGTCGTATGCGTCCCGCATCGGCACGAACGGCACGCCACGCTCGGGGCCCGGCCACGCGGTCAGGGGATTCGTCCCCATCAGGTTCAACTGGTCGGTGATAAGCATGATGCTGCCCGGCTCGATCCGTTCCTGCACGCTGCCGGCTGCATTCGTGACGACGAGCATCTCGCACCCGAGGGCTGCAGCAATACGAGCCGGGAACGCGGCATCGCGGGCGCTCACGCCCTGATACTGATGCACGCGCCCCTGGAAGAGGACGACGGGCGTGCTCCCGAGCGAGCCGAAGATGAGCCGGCCCGGATGACCGACGATGTGCGCAGCGGGCTGCGGAATGGCCGGGACATCCGAGTACGGGACGCTCGTCGCGTCCTCAGCGTGGTCGCCGAGGCCCGCCAGTCCGCTCCCGAGAACGACCGCGACGCGCGGGCGCAGGCGTCCGGCCACGGCCTGAAGCATGCCGACAGCGGGCACGAAGTCGTCGCGACGCATGATGCTCCTCTCTTCAGGCGATGCGAGAACCGCACCCTTGAAGATTACTGCATCATGACCGAGTCGAGGGAGCTCATGCCCTTCTCCGAAATGGCCGCGGCGGAGCCGAACACCCACAGCTGCGTGAGCGTCGCCCTGTGCTCTCGAAGGAAGTACGCCGTTCCGCCCGGGCACGCATCCTTCTGCATCAGCAGAAGCGGCTGCGTGCGCACGCCTGCGAGCATGCCGCCCGTCAACGCGTCAGCGTAGTTCAGCCCCGTGGCGAGGTACGCGGCGGTGGCCCCGAATCCCTCAACGGTCACGCTATGTCGCGCGACCGCAGCGGCAGTGTCGTAGCGGTTGGCTCCCGACACACGTGTCGTGGGCTTACCGGTAATCTTTCCGACCACTGCCTTGATCGTCTCGCTCACGGTATTGGCGCCACCCACGAAGATGGCCATCTCAGGCCGATACTGTGCCAGGAACGCCGTAGCCGAGTCTCCGACAGCGGTCGGCCGCATCAGAAGCACGGGGTACGACTTCGCGTAGGCCAGCGCAGATGCAGAAGCCGCATCCGGCCACGCCGTACCGCTCACGACGATCACTTTGCCCGGAGGGGCGATCGCGGCCACCTTGCGCGCTGCGGCCACTGCAGTGTCGTAGCGGTTGGGGCCCTGCACCCGCTCGACGGTGGCCGTGGTGAGCGCGGACTTCACAGCCGTCTCCACAGCTGCGGAAAGAGCGGCGGAGCTACCCATGATGTAGACCTTCGCGGGGGCGAGGCGCTGGAGTTCGGCGCGCGTCGAGTCCGGCAGAGCGGTGCGCGCGCTCAGCAACAGGGAGCCTTTGGAGGCACCCGCCAGCGCCGAGCCAGAGAGGGCGTCAGGGTAGTCCTGACCGCTCGCCAGAACGACCGTCGGGGCCTTCCCGGAAAACGCCTGTCGTGAGACGGCGACTGCAGTCGCGTAGCGGTCGGGGCCTTGGATGCGCTGCATCGGGAAGCCGGAGATGGCGAAGTTGGGTGACTTGAGACCAAGCGCGACCTTCACCGTGTAGCTCGTGAGCTTCACGGTCGCTCCGTTGCTGAACCGGAAGCTCACCCACCGCGGATACCCTGACACCCCGCGCTCGATGGTGACGCCGACGACTGATGCCGGCGAGGCGGGCACGGCAGGAAGTGCGTGGTTCGCCAGCTCGCTGCCTACGGTGGATGAGGCGCGGAGCGCGTTGCCGATCTCGCTCCCGGACTTGTTGAGCTCCCACGACAGGTAGGGGCTTCCTGCGGCCGCCTCGTACGAATCCGGCACTCCCGTGTAGTAGGGCTTCGGTGCAGCGTAACCCCAGGAGTCCTCGATATTGGCCGTGCTGCCCCCGCTCGCGGAGAAGAAGTACGTGGTGACAACGGTCGCACCGGACTTGACCACCTGATTCGCGGTCGCATTGACGGCGGCGTTGGTGGCCGCCGCTTCACCCACCCACACGCCCTTGGAGTTGTAGCCGCCGTAGCCTTGGTAAGCCTGGCTACGAGTGTCGCAGTAGAGTTCGCCCGTAGTCGGGTACGCGTACGACCGTGCGGCGACCGCTTGCGCCTTGAGGGCCTCAGTCTTCCAGCTCGCCGGAATCTCCCGCGGGACCACACCGTAGCAGTACTGCTCAAGCGGAAGGACGTTCACGAGCTTCATCTTGCCGTTTGCCGCGTTGAGCGTGAGCGAGCCGCGGTACTTGCCGTTAGCGAGACTGTAGATGCCCGTGCCCTCAACCACCTGGAGGAGCGCCGGGCTTCCGCCGGCAGCCGTCACGGTGACCGTGCCGCTGTAGGTCGTGGCCGCCATGCCGGGCCCCGAGACGATGACGTTGCCCCCGCTGCCGACGAAGGTGAAGGTGCCCGGAGTGACGGCGACGCCGTTGATTGACAGTGCTGTTGAAGCACTCCCGGGAAGGATGCTCCAAAGGCTCCGCGTGTAGCCCGCGTTCGCGGTGCTCGCCGCCGCATCAAGCCTCACTTTGACGTTCTTGGTCGTGGCTTCTGAGACCGCTGTGCCTTGGAAGTAGTGAGCAAGGATCCACCGGTAGTCCCGACCATTGATGGCGTAGCCCTGAGCGCCGTATTGGCTCATGCCGATGCCGTGCCCGTTGCCGCCGCCCCTGATGGTGAAGACCGGATCGGCTGCGAGCGCAGCGCTCGGCACGGCGAAGAGGGTGACCACGAGGAGTGTCGCAGACAGCGCGACGAGGACTCGGATGCCCGAGGTTCGATTCACGAGGGTACCTCCGTGAAGGCTACGATGCGTCATCCAAGCACGGAGTATACCACCTTGGCCGTGCCGCACCTCGGGACTTCCGGTCTGCCAGAGCGTCAGGCGCCCTCGCGAGCCCCCGACAGCCGCTCAGCCGCGAGCGCCACGACCGCGCCTGCCACCAAGCCGAGAAGCAGCGCCCCCAGTGCTGTCCGGAGCTCCGGCTGCGATATGGTCTTCTCCGTCGTGACCTCGCCCGTCGGGGTATACGCATTCTCGTACGCCCGGAGCTGCTCGTCGTGTACGGTCTTGGCGTTCCGCAGCGACCAGACCGACACGCGACCTGCAATGCGGTCCCCGCCGGTCGTGTCAGGAAGCAGCCGCGTGATCTCGTCAAGGGCAGCAGCGTCCTCTTCGGCAATGCTCCGGACGCGAGCGAGGGCGGCACGATTCACCTCGCGAAACCGCGCGAGGGTGGCGTCTTCGAGAACCGGCGCGACCTGCTCGACCGTGGCCTCGTCAGCCGACGTGAAGTCGACCGCGATTTGCCCGGTACTCCCCAGCGCGTATGCGGCGAAACTTCCGCCGTTGAGATCGGACGGAAGTCCTGCGGCTTCGGCGACCTGGCGTGAGAACGCCTCCCCCTGCAACTCGGCCAAGAAGGCATCAACGCCGGTGATCTCCGGGTAGGCCGCGAGCGCGCGCTTGTCCGACTGCACGATCGCCCGAGCCGTGAACGTCTCCGGCTGCCGGGACTCCAGCGCGACGCCTAGCGCAGCCGCCACGAGCCCCGCGACCACGATGAGCGGCCATCGCCGACGAAGGATGCCGAGGATACCGCCGAGTGTGTTGCTCATGAGACGTCCTCCTTGCGTTCGATGTCACGCCGTATCGCCACGACAGCCATCGCGAGCAGAAGCCAAAGGTACTCGAAGAACAGGAAGTACTGGAAGAGTGTTTGCACGACGAGCGTAATCAGCCCGACGAGAGCGAAGCGCGACTCGACGGACAGGCCAGCCTTCCATCCGCGGACCGCTAAGCGAACGAACGAGAGCGTGAGGCCGACCTCGGCGATCAGACCCGCGATGCCCATCTCCGCCCACATCGCCACGGGCAGCTGGTGGGGCTTGAGCACGCTCAGGAACGTGCCGAACTCGCGGTACGGGGGATATGCCTCGGCGAACGCGCCGAGACCGACGCCCATCGCCCAGTGATCTTGGATCATCCGCCACGCCGACGAGAACATATACCACCGAGTCGATATCGATGTGTCCTGATCGACTCCGACGATGGAGGTCACCCGCTCGATAAGCATCGCCGGCTGGACCGCCAACACAGCAACGGCCGCAAGGGCGAGCGCAATCGCCACCGGTTTCCGGCGGCGCGGCGGCGCGACAAGAACCGCGAGCAGAACGCCGAGCCCCGCACCCACCCATGCAGTGCGTGACAGCGTGGCGTACAGGCCGACGGCGCAGACAGCCGAGCCGCCGAACCACACGAGAGCGCGCCTGAGGTCCGTCTCCCACAGGCCAATCGTGAGACCGAGCACCAGCGCCACCGAGAGCAGACCGCCGAGGTAGTTCGGGTCCTCGAAGAAGGCCGCTCCCCTGATGATCGGGGCGACTCCAGTGCCCAGCCGCACCGCAGTGTTGCCGATGTCGAAGCCGGCGACGAAGTGCTGGAGAGAGGCAAGCACCGCCGCAGCCGCGGATGTTGCCACGAGCGTGGCCGCAATCCTGCGCGCGAGCGAGACATCACCTTCGAGGTAGGTCATCACCAATCTGAAGAGAGCGACCAGGAACACGAGCCTTCCCATGGAGAACAGCGTGTCGGCACGCGAGAAGGAGAACGGCAGCGACCACAAGGCCGCCCCCAACAGCGCGGCAATCCAGGCGTCGACTGCCGTGAGCCGTACCGGCGGCGCGTCACCGCGAACGGACTGCCACAGCCATGCCGCCAGCGTCAGCAGCAGCAGTACCTGGTAGATGGTGATGATGTGATCGCCCCCGAGGCGACCGTACACATCGAGCGGAAGCGCAATCAGCATGCCGACGATGCCGAGCCGAGGATCACGGAAGATGACGAGCGCAGCTACGAGAGCAACGAGCCCGGCGAGCGAGACAAGAGGCCCGCGAGACGCAATCACAGCTGCAACGACGCCCGCCATTGCGGCGACCAGCACCCACATCCCGTTGAGCCGCTTCGCCCAGAGCGTCTCATTCATGGGCTGCCTCGACGATCTCGGACAGGAGCTCGCCGACGCGCGCAGCTTGGGCCCTGCGGTCGAATCCGACAACGACTCCCGCGTCCGCGACGCGCGCCGTTTCACCGCGGGACTTCGCGAGCGCGAGGCGGTCGAGCGCGTCGGCAATCGCCTCGACGTCATGGTACGCGACCACGGTGCCGGCATTGGCCTCTCGAATCAGGGATGCGGCAACACCGGTCGTCGGACCGCACAGGAGCACCGGGACACCAATGCCGAGGTACTCGAACAGCTTGCCGGAGTAGATCGACTCCGCGCCGGGATGCTCGGCGATGACGACCAACCCAGCGTCAGCCCGAGCGACGACCTCCAGCGCTTCTCGATGAGGCCGGAAACCGTGCATCGTCACTCGGTCAGTCAGACGCCGGGATGCGACGGCACTCACAAGCGACTCGGTGACCTGCCCGACGATCTCAAGGCGCGCATCACACGCCGCGCTGCCACGTGACTTCACGAGTGCGAGCGCGTCCAGGAAGGGGGTAGGATCCGTCGTCGCGTAGAGCCGGCCCATGAAGGCAACGCGAAGCGGTCCTGGGGCAGCAGCCCACGCGGGGAGGTCGGTAGGATCGAAACCGTTGGGGATCACCACGACGCGCCGCGCGCCGGCCGCTGTCGCCTGCTCGGCGATCGGGCTTGAGACGGCGAGCACCAGGTCCGCGGCCCGCAGCACCTCGGCCTCTGCAGCCAGAGACTGAGCGTCACGGGTAGCCGAATCCGGCCATCGGTAACCGGGATTCACGCCCCACGGATCGCGGAGATCGGCGACGAACGGAAGCTTGAGCTGATCGGCGACGCGCCTGCCGGCGACAAGCGCCGAGTGCGGCGGCCCCGTCGCAAGAACAACGTCGAACCCGACATCAGCGTGCAGTCTTCGCGCAGCCGCAGGTAGCGATCGGCTCCAGAGCGAGGCGCCGTCGAGCATGAATCGGCGGACGATACGGGTGCTCAAGGGCGATGCCGTCGCCGCATTCCCCGCCCCAGACGGCTCGGACGTCGTCGCCCTGCTGACTCGGCGAGCTCGCATCCGCTTGAGGGGCGCGATCACCGAGGCGACGAGTGCCGCGGCGTTCCGGTGCGGCAGAGCGAGCACACGGACACCGGAGACCTCCTCAGCGAGCGCCGGGTCGATCGGCCGACCGGGCACAGGCATCGCGGTGAGCACCGTGGGCCGCCATCCGGTATCCGGCAGGTAGCGCGCCAACTTCATCACACGCTGCACGCCGCCGCCCGCCGACGGCGGGAACTCGTACGCGATGATGAGGACGTTCGATGTCCGGGACTCGTTCACGCGACCGATACTATACGAGCACGCGTGACGAGACCACGGCCCGACCGGTGGCGATACCGCGCCGTTGGGTTCAGCGCGACCCACCCACGGCCCGCGCCGCGAGCTGGTCGTACAGACCCACCAGCCGAGGAGCCTGGGCCTCAAGATTCCAGCGGTCGAGCACCGCCGCGCGGCCAGCATCGGCCATCGCACGCGCTGCGGACGGCTCCGCGAGCTCGGCGATCCGGGCTGCCAGATCACCCGGGTCACCTGAACGGAAGACGAGACCCGCTCCGGTCTCTCTGACCACGCGTGCGAGCGGAGCACAGTCGCTCACCAGAACCGGGCGGCCAAGCGCCATGTACTGAAAGAGCTTGTGCGGAATCGTGGCGTCCGTGTGCGCCGAGCGCCGGTGAGGCACCAGGGCGATGTTCGCTTCCGCGATGTGGGCCATCGCGGCGTCCCGAGCGAGCCGACCGGTGAAACGCACGGCATCCCCGAGACCGAGCTCAGCAGCCTGCCGCTTGAGCTCGTCGAGCGACTCGCCGTCGCCGACGATCGTAAGAACCGCGTCAGGACTGCTGGCGTGCACGAGTGCGAACCCCGCGATGGCGGTGTCCAAGCCGCGGTGCGGTGCGATGCCGCCGACGTACACTAGCCGGAGCCCCGCCGAGAAGTCGAGCGCCAGCGGTTCGGCCGGGACCATCGCGAGCGGCTCGGCATTGCCGAAGACCACCACACGATCCGGGTCCGCGCCAAGGGCGATCACGCGATCCCGGGCCTCATCCACCACCACCACGACCCGATCGACTTCGCTGACCATACGGTGCTCTAGACGGGCCGCGCGCCCCGGCGAGAACCACATGCGGCTCAGCCGGCGACGACCCCAGAGCGCGATCGCGGCCGGATAGTTCTCGTGAAGATCGAGCACACAGGGCACGCCTGTCGCGCGGGCAGCCGCCACGAGAGAGGGCGCGTACGGGAGGTCGTGCAGGTGGAGCGCCTCGGCACCGTGCTCCGTGACGAGCGACTCCATCGCGCGCCGCCACGACGGCGAGTCCATCGTCACGAGAAAGAGCATCGAATCGAGCTTCCGCAGCACCGCCGCCCGAGGGTGCACTCGGTGCCGTATCACGCGGACGGGGCCGATGATCTCCTCGGCCGGTTGCGAGCCACCGCCGCGACAGAGCAGAAGCACCTCATGCCCCGCAGCGGCAAGTACCTGGGCCTCTTTCTCGACCCTGATGTCCGGTGGAAACGGCTGGTTCGGCAGCAGCATGCCGATGCGCACGGAGCCCTCCTCGGCGTTGGTCGTAGGTCGCGGTCGTGCGCGAAGCGAGCCCATTGTAGCGCAGGGGTCCGCGCTCACCGCCTCGCGCCGAGTCGCGCCGTTTGCCGTACAATCCGGAACGGCCCGCATCGCAGAACGCTTCGCGAAGACGCGCGGCGCCAGCTTTCGAGAGGATCACGCGAGTGCTGAAAGACATCCTGAGAAGCGCGGGCAAGGACACTCTGAAGTACTTCCCTGTCCGGCTTGTGCCCGCACTGACGTCGCTCGTCACGGTGCCGGTCTTTACTCGGCTGATCTCGCGTGAGGACTACGGCGACTTCTACCTCGTGAACTCCGCGGTCTCACTCACGGCGATGCTCTTCACCTCGTGGCTCACGGCGTCGATCGTGCGCTTCTACTGGTCCGAGGAGCGGCGTGGCCGGCTCGACAACTACGTCTCGACGGTGCTGTGGTCCTCGATCGCCTCGCTCCTCGTGGGCGCTGTCCTTCTGTGGCTCATTGTCTTGGCTCTCGGAGACCAGTTTGGCGGCGGGATGCAGCGGCTCATGCCGGTCGCGCTCGCGAGCCTTCTGCTGAACAACTTCATCCAAGTCATGCAGCAGCTTATGAGGGCTGCCAACCGAGCGAAGGACTTCGCCTTCCTCGCAATCGCCTCGGCGCTGCTCTCGACGCTCTTCTCCGTCTTCTTCGTCGCCGTTCCGCGGATGGGCTCTTTCGGCATCCTGCTCGGTGTTGTGGTGGGTAACGTCCTTCTTCTCCCGCTTGCGCTCCGGAACGCGCGTTCCGCAGGAAGCCTCGCGCCAAGGGACTTCTCCTCAGAGACGCTCAGGGGCTTCGCTTCGTACGGCGTCCCGATGATTCCCGCCGCCGTATCCTCATGGATCCTCATCCTGTCCGACCGCTACATCATCGGTCTCTCCCAAAGCGCCGCCGCGGTCGGTCTCTACGGCACCGCGTACGGGCTGGGCGACAAGATCATGGGGCTCATCACGGCACCGCTCCTGATCGCCATCGGTCCGGTGATGGTTCAGACGTTCGAGCGGCAGGGGCAGGCTCTCGCGCAGAAGGTACAGACGCAGCTCACTCGCTACTACGCGATGGCGACCGTGCCGCTCATCTTTGGGCTGGCGGTCGTCGCTCGGCCGTTCATGTCGGTCTTCACCGGCCCGCTCTACCGCTCCGCCTACGGGATTCTGCCGATCGTGGCGGGAGGTGTGATGCTCTACGGCGCATCGCAGATCGCCAGCAACGGGCTCGCCATGCACAAGAAGACCGTCATCATGATGCAGAACACCTTGGTCGCCGCGCTCGCCCAAGTGGGCCTCAACCTCGCGCTGGTGCCCCGTTTCGGGTACGCCGCAGCTGCGTGGAACACGCTTGCGGCATACGGCATCCTGCTGGTCCTGGCTTGGCTTCGCAGCCGCCCGTATATGGCATGGCACCTCCCGTGGGCGGATCTCGGGCGCATCGTCGCCGCGAGCGGCATCATGGCGCTCGCGCTCGAGCTTGTGTTCCGCTGGTTCACGCCCCGGCTCTGGCTGCTCGCGCTCGAGGTACTTGCAGGCATTGCGGTCTATGGCCTGGCGCTCTGGGCGGCTCGCGGGATGCGCCCCGACGAGATCGAGTTCATCGGCGACGCATGGACAGCCATCAAGCGGAGGGTTCGCCGCGCCTGAGCCGCCAGGCGGCTGCAACTTCCTCGTACGCCTCCTCGTACGCCCCCACTCGCCCACGCCAGTCGAAGGTGAGCGCGTGGGCGCGGATGGCGCCGCGGTCCCACGTCCGGTCGAGCGCTTCACCGAGTGCGCGAGCCAGCGACTCGGGATCGCCGGGGCGCGCATAGACGCCGCATTCGGGCGGCACGACCTCGGGCAAGACCTCCGGCGTCCCCACCACCGGCGTGCCATACAGCATGGCCTCGACGGCCACAAGCCCGAAGCTCTCCATCAGGCTCGGGAAGACCAGGGCGTCGGCTGCCGCATAGTACGTGCCGAGCTCAGACTGCAGCCGGCTGCCTTCGAACCGCACCTGCTCGGCCACGCCCTCAGACCCGGCGAGCGCCCGCAGGTGGCCCTCTTCGGGTCCCGCGCCGACGATCAAGGCGGTGACCGGCACGCCGGCACGGCCGAGGATCGCAACTGCACGGACCAGGGAGCCCGCGTCCTTGCGCGGGATCAGGTTACCGACGAAGAGAACCACACGCTCTGGCGCTTGGAGAGCAAGCGATTGGCGAGCGTGAGCACGATCGATCTCGGGGAACGCTGTGGTATCGACGGGATTCGGGATGACCCTCACATTCAGCTGCTCGAGCGTCGCCGGGAAGAGCGCTTGGTACCGCTGCTCCAGGTACTGGCTGACGAAGATCACCTCACGAGCAGCGGCAAGGTTCCGAGCGACGAGACGGCGGTACACGTCGCGGCGAGCGGACTCAGCAAACTCGAAGTAGTGCGTGGAGTGCGCCGTGGCTACGAGCGGCGTCCGCCCTCCAAGCACGGCGTTGGCGAAAGCGAAGCGCCCTTCAAGCGCGTGGACGTGGACGATGTCGGGCGCGAAATCCCGGACCACGCCCCGGTACGCAGCGGTAGCGGCAGCGATCCACCGCGAGGAGCCCACGCTGTCGAGGGCTCGTCGGGCCCGGGCGACGTCCCTCCAGGTCGCCGGCCGTCGAAGCTCGGCCGAGCGGAGCGCACCCGCGTAGTCAGCAACACCGTACACGGAGATGGCGCCGACGCGAGCCGGCCACGCCGCCGGGTCGAACGCACGGCTATCGGCAAGAACGGCAACCTCGTGACCGTGCGCGGCAAGATGCTCGGCCAGCCCGCAGTTGTGGGTGGCGATGCCGCCGGTGTCGCGACCCCCGAACTCGGGCGGCACGGGGCCGATCAGGAGTATCCTCATGGCGGTCATGCTAGCACACGGGAAAGGCCGGACCTGAGGGCGGACGGCCGCAACGGTCACCGTCGTTTCACAGAGGCCGTGATCGTGCTGTGATACCCTGCTGTCTGGCCTGAACTGCTCGTAGAGCCGTCCCCGGACTCGTTGCGAGGAACGCCATGACGCTCAAAATCACGGTGGTTGGCACGGGTTATGTCGGCCTCGTTACCGGCGTCTGTCTCGCCAACTCGGGACACGACGTAACGTGCGTGGACATCGACGCGGCGAAGATCGATCTCCTCCGTTCCGGACGCTCCCCCATCTACGAGCCCGGCATCGAAGAGCTCCTCCGCACGACGATCGACAGGGGGACGCTCCGGTTCATGACTCCGGACGCCGGCTGGCGGGACCTCGTCGGCGATGTCACCTTCATCGCGGTCGGGACGCCGATGGTCCCGAGCGGGGCAGCCGACCTTTCGCAAGTACGTGCGGCAGTCGCCGCACTCTGCGCCGCCGCGGACAGACCCTTCACGCTCGTGATGAAGTCAACCGTCCCGCCCGGCACAGGCGCGACCCTCGCCGAGCGATTCCTCGCGACGGCTCGCGTCCCCGTCGCGTACGTCTCAAACCCCGAGTTCCTGCGCGAAGGCAAGGCGCTCGAGGACTGGTACCGCACCGACAGGATCGTCATCGGGGCGGATGACCCGGCCGCCATCGCGACGATGCGCGCGCTCTACGACGACATCGACTCCCCGATCGTCGTCACCGATGTGGCAAGCGCCGAGACCATCAAGTACGCGAGCAACGCGTTCCTTTCCACGAAGATCTCGTTCATCAACGAGATCGCCAACCTCTGCGATGCGGTCGGCGCCGACATCGACTCGGTTGCCCGGGGCGTCGGCCTGGATGCGCGAATCGGGCCGGGCTTCCTCCGCGCTGGAATCGGCTACGGTGGCTCGTGCTTCCCGAAGGACACGCGCGCCCTGGACTTCATCGCCACGTTGAACGGCTACGAGTTCACGCTGCTCAAGTCCGTCATCGACGTGAACAACCGTCAGCGCCTGCTGCCCGTCATCCACCTCGCGCGAGCGCTGCCGGACCTTCACGAGCGCACAGTCGCGGTGCTCGGACTCGCGTTCAAGCCGGACACCGACGACGTCCGCGAGTCGCCGGCGGCCGACATCGTGCCCCAGCTGCTCGAAGAGGGTGCGGCGGTTGTGACCTACGATCCGGTCGCTTCGCCGATCGCGCTCCCCGGCGCGAAGCGGGCCGAGAGCGTCTGGGAGGCGCTTGACGGTGCCTCGGCAGCGGTCGTCGTCACCGAGTGGGACGAGTTTGTCGCGCTCGACTGGGACCGGGTGCGTTCGATCATGGCGGGACCGGGCATCGTGTTCGATGGCCGCAACTGTCTCGATGGCGCGGCGGTCGAGGCTGCCGGGCTCATGTATATGGCGGTCGGCCGAAAAGGGGCGCACCGCGCCATCGACCGATGCTGAATGAACCGTGAGAGTCCTCTACCTCCATCAGTTCTTCGCCACACGCGAGTCGTCACTGGGGCTCATTCGTAGCTACGAGTTCTCCCGGCGGATGATCGAGCGCGGACACCAGGTCACCATGGTGACCAGCAGCTCTCGACTGCCCGAGGAGTACGACCGACGCGTGTTTGTCGACGGCGACATCGACGGAATCCGTGTGCGTTCGGTCCGGGTACGGTACTCCAACTTCATGTCGTACGCGCGCCGCATGTGGTCCTTCGTGATGTTCACCGTCGGCGCAACCTGGCTGGCGACCACCGCGGGGCGCCACGACGTCGTCTTCGCCACCTCGACGCCACTCACGGTCGGTATCCCCGGATGGATTGCGTCGGCCCTCACCCGTACGCCGTTCGTGTTCGAAGTCCGGGACCTGTGGCCCGAGGCGGCAATCCAGATGGGTGCGCTTCGTCGTGGCGGGCTCATCGCCCGGATCGCCAAAGGGCTCGAGCGCTTCCTGTACCACCGGGCCGCGGCCGTGGTCGCGCTGTCACCCGGGATGGCAGAGGGCGTGATCGCCGAGGGAGTCGACCCCCCTCGCGTCCACATGATCCCTAACTCGGCGGACCTCGACCTCTTCCAGCCGGGCGAGAAGGATCCTTCGTTCCTGAGCGACCATGAGCTCGAAGGACGATTCGTCGTTGGCTACGCGGGCGCCATCGGGCCGTCGAACGCAGTCGAAGCACACGTGCCCGAGGCGGCACGACTGCTCAAGGAGCGCGGCCGAGACGACATCGTCTTCGTGATCGCCGGCGACGGCAAGTCACGCCCGGCCTTGGAGGGCGCTGTTGCGGCCCAGGGGCTCGACAACGTGCGGCTCATCGGACTTCTGCCGAAACGAGAGGTCCCGACACTCACCCGATCGGCAGACGTGCTCATGACGCTCTTCGCCGATGTGCCGATTCTCGCGACGAACTCGCCCAACAAGTTCTTCGATGCGCTGGCGTCGTCACGGGCGGTCATCGTCAACCAGCCGGGTTGGACGCGCCAGCTGGTCGAGGAGAACGAGGTTGGCATCTACATCCCGGTCAACGACGGGCGCGCCCTTGCCGAAGCGGTGATCCGGCTTGCGGACGACCCGATCCTGCTTTCGCGGATGTCACACAACGCCCGGGCTCTCGCGGAGCAGGAGTTCGCTCGCGACATCCTCGCCGAGCGGCTCATAACGGTACTCGAATCGGTCGCGGCGAACGCCGCGCACCCCTAGCGCGCGCTCGAAAGCTTCCGGTACGCAGCGACGAGCCGCTCGGAGACGGCGCGCCACGAAAGCCCCGACTCGACGAGGGCGCGGCCCGCCGCACCCATGGCAGCAGCGATGTCCCGGTGGTCCTTGAGCCTTACCACCGCGGCCTCGACCGCCGAGCCTTCGCTTCCGTCCACGGCGATGCCGATCCCGTGCCGCGTCACGTAGTCACCAATCCAGGTGCCAGCATTGACGATCACGGGGAGCCCGCACGCCATGCCTTCCATGACCTTCACCGGGAACGCGGCGCGGATGTTGCCGACATCGGCGTCGTACACACCGAACACCGCGTCGCAGCGCTCGTAGTAGGTCGGCAGGTCCGCGTACACGAAGCGGCCGGCCACCTCGACTCTCGACATCGACGCTGCGATTCGATCGACTTCCTCAGCGGCCGTGCCACCGCCGGCGAGTAGCGCCGCCAGGTCATCATGCCGCTGCACGATCTCCATGAGCATCGTGAGGCTCGCTGCATATCGCTTCTGTCCGATGTAGCCCACCGTGAACGGGCGGTCGGGCCGGGGCGTGGTGCGCGGGCGGAACAGATCCGAGTCTGGCGCGTTCTCGACCACGACCACTCGCCCTGGGGCCCACCCTTCGTAGCGGGCCTCAAACGATGGCACCGACACGACGACGAGCGCAGCTGCCCGAGCCGCGCGCCGGTCGAGCGCGTCCACGAGCGCCTTCGCGAGGGTGCCGATGACCCCGCGCTGCGGTACCATCCGCGTCTCGCGGTAGAGCTCGTGATGGTCCACGACGAGCCTTGTTCCGGGCCGGCCACGGACAACGCGCAGGCCCACCACCGCGGTGTCGAGGTCGTGACAGTGGACGATGGTGGGTGCAAGTTCACTCGCGCGCGCACTGGCGCGCGCCCAGAAGCCGCGAAAACGCAGGAGGCTGCGAAGACCGCCGCCGTAGGAGGCGCGGGGACCGAGCCGCTCGATACGCAGACCCAGTCGCTCCTCGATCGCGGGTGCTTCTCCGGTGCGGTCCCACGCGAGCACGACTACCTCGAAGCCGGCCGCAACGAGCGCGGTCCCCTCCTTCTCGACTCGCGGGTCGGACACAGCGTCGTTCGTGACGACCATGACGACACGCTCAGCCACGACCCACCGCCCCGGGAACCGGTTCGCCTGCGAGGACCGCCCGATAGACGGAAACGAGACGCTCGCCGACGGATGTGGGCGAGAAACGCTCAGCGGCGCGGACCGCGATCGCGGGACGGTCGTACGCATCGACGCCCCGCCCGAGTGCCAGCAGTCCGTCCGCCAGCGCAGCGTCGTCGTCCGGCGGCACGAGCAGCCCGTCACCGGGCCCCATGATCCCGTCCGGGCCGCCCGAGCGCGTTGCGAGCGCGGGCAATCCTGTAGCAAGCGCCTCCACGAGCGCGACGCCGAAGCCCTCACGCCGCGAGGGCAGCACGAACGCGTCCGCACGCTCGAGCGCTCGAACGAGGGCGTCGTCAGCGAGGGCACCCGATAACCGCACGCGCTCGACCAGCCCCTGCTCGACCACGATCGCCTCGAGCCGAGCATGCTCGGGCCCGTCGCCGACGATCTCGAGGTCCGCCTCGAGCCCCGCACGGACTGCCGAGCCGAACGCACGGAGCAGCACATCGTGACCCTTGACCGGCACCAAGCGACCTACGCTCACAAACCGCACCGAACGGCCCGCTGCGGGACCCCGCTCGCCGTACATGAAGTGCGTGGCATCGTACGTGTCCGGGATGACGGTCACCCGCAGGGGATCCGCGTCGGCGAGCGCGACGACATCGCGTGCGAGCGACTGGCTCACGCAGACGATCGCCCCCGCTGCCGCGAGCGCAGCACGCACCTCGGCGGCCCACGACGGTCGCTCAAGGTTGGTGTAGAGGTCCGAACCGTGCACGGTCACGATGAGCGGGATGCCGGCCGTGGCCGCGAGCCTGCGCGCAGCTGCTGCGCTCGGGTAGAGGGCGTGTGCATGAACGAAGCGGGCTCCCTCCGCCACCGCCTTCGCAAACGGAGCCCGCGACGACCATGCCATGGCCGGGGCGACGGTTGCGTAGAGCAGCCGCCTGGGCATGACAGGATAGCGCGGACGGGCAACCGGGATGCCCTCGAATCGGCCGCCACCGTGAACGTACGGCTTGCCAAGCACTCGCGCGAGCCAGCTCGGGACCCAGGGCACCGGCGCGATGATCCGCCAGTCCACGTCAGTCCTGGTCGCGCGAACCTGCTCGGCAACGAACACGCCGCGGAGCGGCTCGGCGGGATTGGGGAACTGCTTCGCGAAGATGACACCCGCGAGCCGCTCGGATGAGGCAGGCGACCTCATCAGGGCGTCGTCGAGACCGACGACCAGTCCTTGCCGACCACCACCAGCACGTCGGTGGAGAACTCGTACATGCCCCTGCTTGCAACGACCTCGCCTGTGGGCAGCGCCTTGAGCACCACGTCCGCGAGCGCGCGCTCCTCGTCGTACACGATGAGTGTCCGGTCGTAGACGAACTGGTTGGCATTACCGACGTTCGTCACGTTGAACCCGGCGCCGGTCAGCACGGCTGCAGCCGAGCTGGCAACGCCCTCGAGACCCGCACCGTTGCGCACGGTCACCGTCACGCCCGACGGGTCGATGCCCGTGTCCGGCTTGGCAGACCCGTCGAAGTTGCCACCGGAGATGAAGGCGTCGATGAGCATCGCCTTGCGCTCCTCGTCGGGCCAGACGTAGGGCGAACGCCACTCACCAGTGATGGTCGCGGTCTGCATCCCGTCGGGGCTCATCCCCTGGAACGAACGCGCGATGCCGACAATGTCGCTCATGGGGAGCGTGGACACGACGTTGTTGGAGATGCCGTTCACGACGGAGGGGAGCTTCAGAAGGTTGCCGGGCTTGGTCATCTGCTTCACAAGCGCCTTGAAGAACTCCTGCTGGTGTTTCATGCGCGTGAAGTCCGCATCCGGGAAGTCGCGGCTGCGGACAAAGGTGAGCGCATGTTCGCCGTCGAGCAGCTGGTAGCCGGGTTCGATGTGACTCGCCCGGTGGTCCTTGCTGTGGCTCGCGGCCTTCCAGTCGTCGATCTCGACGTCGACATCGATCCAGAGCCCGCCGAGCGTGTCGACGGCCTTCACGAATCCGAGGAAGCTCACGTCCATGTAGTAGTTGATCGGGATCCCGGTGAACTCCTTGACGGTCTCGATCAGGAGCGCGTCGCCGTCGTCCGCTCCGCCAAGTTCTCGGGCGGCGTTGATCTTCCTCACGCCGTGACCGGGGATCTCCACCCGCGTGTCGCGAGGGATAGAAAGCATCCAGATCTTCTTGGCCTTCGGATCGACCTTCGCGAGGATGATCGTGTCGGCCCGAGCGACCTCTTCGCCCTTGCGGGCGTCGTTGCCGGTCAGGAGGATCGTGAACGGCTCCTTGGGTTCGTCTGAACGCTCATCGAGCGCCGCATTCAGCTTGGCGTCGTCGAGCGTCGCCTTGCGCATGTTGGAGTCGACGGAGCGGTACCAGAAGAACCCGTAGACCACGCCGGCGAGCACGATCACACCCAAGGCGGCCGCGATGCCGATCGCCCACGCCTTGATGGCGCGACGGCGCCGTGTTTCGTGAATGCGCATGCGCGGAGCAGACTCCACGACGCTTCGCGAGCCGCCCCGCTGTGCGTTGGGCGTCTTCGCGTGGCGATCGGACCGCCGCGGTCGACGGTCCGTCGGATCATTCACCATGCCCATGCTGTCGGACTCCAAGCTCTTGTCGGTTTGTCTGAGCCGATGCTCTCGTGCGCGAACAACACGGACAACCGTCGGTCGATACTACTCGAGCGCCCCTTGAACGACACGCACGACCTCGTCCTGCTGCTCGCGAGTGATACCCGGGAAGCATGGCAGCGCGAACGTGCGCGCATCGCAGGACTCGGCGACCGGCAGTGAAGGACGCACCCAGCTCTCGATCCCCGCGAAGGCCTCCTGCTCGTGTAGGGCGAGCGGATAGTAGAGCGCAGTGCCGATACCCGCCGCGCCGAGCGCCGCCATCACGCGCGATGCCGCGTCCGCGGTCTCGGTCTTCACGATGTAGAGGTGGTAGACGGGGTCGCCATGTGCCCGCGACTCGGGGAGCTCGATACCTGGCACGCCGGCGAACGCGTCGTCGTAGACAGCCGCGGCAGCCCGGCGCTGCGCGTTCCAGCGGTCGAGGTGCGGCAGCTTCACGAGGAGAATCGCCGCCTGCAGCGCGTCGAGGCGACTGTTGGTACCGAAGGCGTCGTGGAAGTACTTCTTGCTGGTGCCGTGCGAGGCCAGCTTGCGTGCGCGAGCGGCGAGGTCGGGATCATCGGTCGTGACGATACCGCCGTCCCCTGCGCAGCCGAGGTTCTTGCTCGGGAAGAAGGAGAACGCTGCAGCGTGCGCGAGCGAACCGGCTCGCTTGCCCTTGTAGGTGGCGCCAATCGCCTGGCACGCGTCTTCAATGACCTTCAGGCCGTGGCGCTCGGCGATCTCCATGAGCGGGTCCATATCAACGACCTGGCCGAAGATGTGCACCGGCAGGATGGCCTTCGTCCGCGGTGTGATTGCAGCCTCGACCTGCGCCACATCCATGTTGTACGTGCCCGGCTCGATGTCGACGAACACCGGCGTTGCGCCGACGTGCACGATGCACTCGACGGTCGCCCAGAAGGTGAACGGCGTGGTGATGACCTCGTCACCCTTGCCGATGCCGAGTGCGGCCATGATGAGGAAGAGAGCGTCGGTACCGTTCGCGCAGGCGACGGCGTATGAGGTACTGCAGTACTCTGCAACGGCCTCCTCGAGCGCCTTCACTCTTGGACCGCCGATGAAGGCGGCGTTCTCCATCACGTCTTGGATCGCCGCATCGAGCTCGACCTTAAGCTCACGATACTGCGCCTTCAGATCGAGCAGGGGCACACCCATGTCGTTCCTCTCCTCGCATCGGCAGCGGTTCCGGCGTCCGTGCATTCTCGCATGGCGCGCGCTCACGGAACGCGCCCGTCACACCATCGTTACTGGTTCTCCAGAAGCTCCTCAGAGGGTACGGCGCGCACCACGCGCGCAGGCACCCCCATCACGAGCGCCTTCGCCGGGACGTCGCGCGTCACGACCGATCCAGTCGCGACGAACGCCTCCTCGCCGATCTCGATCCCCGGAAGGATGTGCGAGCCTCCCCCGACGCGGGCTCCCCTGCGAACCGTGCAGCCTCGAAGGTGCTCGAAGCGCGCCTCCGTGCGGCCCATGTAGTTGTCGTTGGTGGTCACTACCATCGGCGCGATGAAGACGTCATCCTCGAGGGTGACGTACGCGGTGATGTACGCGCCGCTCTGGATCTTCGTCCGGGAACCGATGGTCGTGTCGTTCTCGACGGTGACACCACGACCCACGACAACACGCTCGCCGATGGTGCACCGCTCGCGGACGCCGGCATTGTCACCGACGATGCACCCGGCACCGAAGACACTTCCGGCCATGAGCACCGTGTGGCTTCCTACCGAGCAGCCATCGCCAAGGACCAACCCCGCCAGCTCGCCGCCCTTGGCGGTCGATGTCGGCGAGAGCTTCGGGCGCTTCCCGATGAGAGCGAAGTCCGAGATGGCGCACCCCTCGCCCACCTGGGCTCCGGCGGCAATCGTCACGTGGTCGCCGATGACCGTGCCGGAACCGATCACGGCGCCCGCGCAGACATGCACGAATGAACCGACCCGCACGTCGTCACCGATTACCACATCTGCATCGATGACCGCGTGTGGAGACGGGTCGAACCGTTCTCCGAGTCTGGCTGAGGGGTGCACAAGGATCCCGGACATATCACACCTCCACGGAGGTCGAAACCGGCGCCCCGCCGGCCGCCATCGACTCGTCGACGGCTTCGAGGACGCGGACGACGCGGAGGCCATCGCGGCCGTCGCTCCGTGGCACGGAACCGTCGCGGCAACTGTCGAGGAAGTGCTGGACCTCCATCGAGAGCGGCTCGACCATCTTGATGAACGGCACGTGGATGTCGCCGAATCGCAGCTGCAGGTCCGCGCCGTAAGGCAGGGCTTCCTTGGGCTCGACGCCGCGGTCGTAGATCCAGATCTTCTCGGTCGCCTGCATGTCGTCGAAGACCAGCATCTTCCGGCTCCCGACGATCGTGAGCGTGCGGACCTTGTGAGGGTCGAGCCACGACACGTGGATGTTCGCCATCTTCCCGCTCGGGAAGTGGAGGTTCGCGAACACGGTGTCGTGCACGCCGGGCGTGACATACGCGGCGCCGTTCGCCGAGACGTAGTCAGGCGTCTCGCCCAGCAGGTACAGGACGATCGAGACGTCGTGCGGAGCAAGCGACCAGAACGCGTTCTCCTCAGTGCGCACCTTACCGAGGTTGAGGCGCTGCATGTAGAGGTACAGCACGTCACCGAGCTCGCCCGAGGTGAGGTAGTCCTTGATCCAGTTGATCGCGGAATGGTACTCCATCAGGTGGCCGACCATCAGCACGACACCGCGCTCGTCGGCCGCCCGCACGAGGGCTTCCGCATCGGCAGACGTCAGCGTCAGTGGCTTCTCGACGAAGCAGTGCTTGCCCGCCGCGATGACCTGGCTCGCGATCGAGAAGTGGCTGGGCGCTGACGTCGCCACGACGACGGCGTCGAGGTCGAAATCGCCCAAGAGCGTTGCGAGCGACGTGGTGGTTCGCACGTGCGGGTAGAGGTCGGCAAGCTTCGCGAGGTTCTTCTCGTCCAGATCGCACGCGGCAACCAGTTCCGCGTCGCCAAGCCGGTCCACGTTGCGGACGAGGTTGGGGCCCCAGTACCCGAATCCGACGACGCCGACCCTGACCGGCGCGCTCACAGGCGGATCACCCGCTCATCATGACGGCCCGCAAACACGTTTCGGGTGTCGAGAACGAGCGAAGCCGCATCGAGGATGACGTCATAGTCGACGGACGTGTGGCCCGTGATGATCAGCGTCACGTCAGCGGCGGCGACCGTCTGCGACGTCAACTCGACCCGCTCGATCGGGACGCCGCCGACCGAGAACTCCCGCACGTAGGGGTCGTGGTACGCGATCTCCGCACCCATCTCGTGCAGCAGCTCGGCGACCTTGATGGCGGGAGACTCACGCATGTCATCGATGTCCGCCTTATAGGCAACGCCGAGCATCAGCACCCGCGAACCCTTGAGCGACTTCTCCTGGGTGTTGAGCGCCTCCATGAGCCGGCGGATCACGTAGTACGGCATGTTCTCGTTGATCCTGCCGGAGAGGTCGATGAACTCGGTGCGAAAGTCGTACTGTCGCGCCTTCCAGGACAGGTACAACGGGTCGATGGGAATGCAGTGTCCGCCGAGGCCCGGTCCGGGGTAGAACGCGGTGAAGCCGAACGGCTTGGTCTTCGCGGCGTCGATGACCTCCCAGAGATTGATGTCCATGCGCTCACACAGTAGGAGCAGTTCGTTCACGAGCGCTATGTTCACGCCGCGGAAGGTGTTCTCCAGAAGCTTGGTCATCTCGGCAACACGCGTTGTCGACACCGGTACGACCGTGTCGATGTAGCGGCTGTAGAGCGCCACGGCGTGCTTGGTGCATGCCGGCGTCACGCCGCCGACGACCTTCGGCGTGTTCCTCGTCTGGAAGACGGGGTTGCCCGGGTCGACTCGCTCCGGCGAGAACGCAAGGTACAGGTCTTGGCCGACTCGGCGGCCGTGGGCCTCAAGGATCGGCTGGATGACCTCCTCGGTGGTGCCGGGGTATGTCGTCGATTCGAGGGTGACGAGCACGTCTGCGTGGAGGTGCGGAGCGACGGCGCGGGCTGCGCTCTCCATGAACGAGGTGTCGGGCTCCTTCATCTCATTGAGCGGTGTCGGGACGCAGATCGCGACAGCGTCGGTCTCGGCGACGCGGGCGAAGTCCGTCGTCGCCTCGAGAAGCCCGGCCGTGACGAGCGCGGCAAGTTCCTCGGTTGGCACGTCGGGGATGTAGCTCCGCCCGGCGTTGACCTCGGCGGTCTTCTCGGCTGAGACTTCGAACCCAACGACGCGGTGCCCGGCCTTCGCCATCTCGACCGCCAGCGGCAGTCCGACGTAGCCGAGTCCTACGACGCCCAGCACGGCGCTGCCATCCTCGATCCGATCAATCAATGCCATAGTCCCTCTGTCCTCTCGATGGCGCCGCAGCGGCGGCGCATGCGCAACCTTAGGATTTTATCGCAAACATGAGCTCGCCCGTGCATGCCAGCGCATCGTCCACGTATGCAGAAGCCTCGCCGAACCCAAGCGGACCGCGGGTCTTCGTGATAGCCACCTCCATACGGAGGGTGTCACCAGGTCTGACCTGACGCTTGAACCGCACCTTGTCGATGCCGGCGAAGAGCGCGATCTTGCCCCGGTTCTCCGGAAGCGAAAGCAAGGCGATCGCGCCGACCTGTGCGAGCGCCTCGACGATGAGAACGCCCGGCATCACAGCGAAGCCCGGGAAGTGACCCGGTACCCAGAACGCGTCGGCGCGTACGTCCAGGAAGCCCGTCGCCCGCTCACCCGCAACGACGTCCTCGGCGCGGTCAACCAGCAGGAACGGGGCTCGGTGCGGGACGATGGCCTCGATGTCGACCTTGTTGAGCATGGTTCTCGCCTATCCTCTAGTCGTCGTCAGTCACAACGCGCACGTCTGCGCCGAGCGAGCACAGCTTCTCGGTCAACCCCTCGTACCCGCGCAGGATATGGTGGATGTCTTCGATCTGGGTCTCGCCGTCAGCCACCAGGCCGGCGAGGACGAGGGCGGCGCCTCCACGCAGGTCCGGGCTCTTGACCGGCGCTCCCGAGAGCTCCCGGACGCCGCGAACGACCGCACGATGACCCTCTATTGCGATGTCCGCGCCCATGCGCCTGAGTTCGTCAGCGAACATGAAGCGGCTCTCGAAGACGTTCTCCGTGATCACGCTGTCGCCCTCGGCGAGCGACATGAGCGTCATGAACTGCGGCTGCATGTCGGTGGGAAAGCCCGGATACGGGAGCGTCGCCACATCGACGGGCCGGATGGGCCCTGTCCGCTCGACGGTGATTCCCGAGGCGTCGACCTGAACAACCGCGCCCGCGGCGGCGAGTTTCGCCAGCACGAGGTCGAGATGGTGCGCCTCAGCTCCCGCCACGGTGACGGGGCCGCCCGTAAGCGCGCCCGCGACAAGGAAGGTCCCCGCCTCGATCCGATCGCCCACGACCGTGTGCTCGACCGGCGTGAAGTGAGCGACACCCTCGATGACGATCGTCGACGTGCCGGCGCCCTCGATGTGCGCACCCATGCCGTTGAGGAACGCGGCGAGATCCTGGATCTCCGGCTCGCGGGCGGCGTTTTCGATCACGGTCGTACCTTTGGCGGCAGCACCCGCCATGAGCAGGTTCTCGGTTGCGCCAACGCTGGGGAAGTCGAGGACGATCGATGCGCCGCGCAGCCCGTAGGGCGCCTCGGCCTTGATGTAGCCGTGCTCGCTCGCGATGTGCACACCGAGGTCCGCAAGTCCCCTGAGATGCAGGTCGATCTTGCGCGAGCCGATGTTGCAGCCACCCGGCATCGCCACGCGTGCACGCCCAAGGCGAGCGAGGAGTGGTCCGAGAACGACGATCGAGGCCCGCATCTGGGCGACCAGGTCGTAGGGCGCTTCATGGGACCGGATCTCGGTCGCGTCCACCGTGAGTGTCGCACTGCGGCGACTGACCGGCACGCCAAGCCCCCCCAGGACTTCCGCCATGGTGGAGACGTCAGCGATGTCCGGGGCGTTGTGAATGACCGATGCGCCAGGCGCAAGCAGCGACGCAGCCATGAGCTTGAGCGCTGAGTTCTTGGCTCCGCTGACGCGGACGGTCCCACGCAGGCGCGTGCCGCCGGAGACAACGATCGAGGGCATGGTCGCGCCGCTTTCGCCGAGGTGTTTCGTTGACTGCATCAGGGTAGCCGAGCGGTGAGGGCTGCGGCAACGCGATGTCTCGGACGTAGCGCAGCCGTCACGTGATGACGCACGCTCCGCAGAGCGTCAGAACAGCCAGAGGCGGCCCAGCGAGGGCCGCCTCTCGTCGCTGCGATTCGGGGAGGCTACGAACGGCGCTCGGCCACCAGCAGCTGCGCCTCGCACCACTTCAGGTCGACATCGCACTCGTAGCGCTCGGTACCGTCCTCGGTGGCGGACTCTTTCAGCTCCCGCATGCGCTGGCTCAGGATCTCCCGGGCCTGCCGGGCGCGTTCGACGTCGATGCGCGAGGCGTGCTCGGCATTGTCCGCAAGCACGATGACCTTGTCCTCGTGCACCTGCAGGTATCCGCCGGAGATCGCAAACCACTCGACATCCCTGTTGTCGTTGTAGCGGACGCGCAGTTCTCCGGGCTGGAGCACCGTCACGAGCGGCGCGTGCAGCGGAAGAATGCCGATCTCGCCTTGCAGCGTCGGCGCGATGACCATCTCCACCTCGTTGGTGTAGACGATCTTCTCCGGGGTCACGATCTCGCAGAGGAGGGTGCGTGCCATCATCGCTCCTAGACCTGAGCCTTGAGCTGCTCGGCTGCTTCGAAGACTTCCTCGATGCCGCCCTTGTAGCGGAAGGCCTGCTCGGGTAGCGCGTCGCACTCGCCCTTCACGATCATGTCGAAGCCGCGGATCGTGTCCTCGAGCTTGACGTACCTGCCTGCCATGCCCGTGAACTGCTCGGCGACGTGGAACGGCTGCGACAGGAACTGCTGGATCTTGCGCGCGCGGGACACGGTGAGTTTGTCCTCTTCGGAGAGCTCGTCCATGCCGAGGATCGCGATGATGTCCTGCAGGTCGCGGTACCGCTGCAGCACCTGTTGCACAGCGCGGGCGACGCGGTAGTGCTCCTCGCCGACCACGTCGGCCGAGAGAGCGCGCGACGTGGATGCGAGCGGGTCGACGGCCGGGTAGAGGCCGAGCTCGGCGATCGACCGGGAGAGAACGCTCGTTGCGTCAAGGTGCGTGAACGCAGTCGCCGGCGCCGGGTCGGTGAGGTCGTCGGCGGGGACGTAGATCGCCTGGACCGACGTGATCGACCCGTTCTTGGTGGAGGTGATTCGCTCCTGGAGCTCGCCCATCTCGGTCGCGAGCGTCGGCTGGTAGCCCACGGCGCTCGGCATGCGGCCGAGAAGTGCTGAGACCTCGGAGCCGGCCTGCGTAAAGCGGAAGATGTTGTCGACGAACAGGAGCACGTCCTGGCCTTGGTCGCGGAAGTACTCGGCGGCGGTGAGGCCGGCGAGACCCACGCGCAGGCGCGCTCCGGGAGGCTCGTTCATCTGGCCGTACACGAGGCACGTCTTCTTGATGACGCCGGACTCAGTCATCTCGTTGAACAGGTCGGTTCCCTCGCGAGTACGCTCGCCGACGCCGGTGAAGACGGACGTGCCGCCGTGCGCCTGAGCGAGGTTGTTGATGAGCTCCATGATGATGACTGTCTTGCCGACGCCCGCGCCGCCAAAGAGGCCGGTCTTGCCGCCCTTGATGTAGGGCTCGAGAAGGTCGACGACCTTGATGCCGGTCTCGAAGATCTCCGTGGTCGGCTCGAGGTCCTCATATTCTGGAGCCTCACGATGGATGGGGTAGTAGTCCTCCACCTCGGGCATGGGCAGTCCATCGACGGGCTCGCCGACGACGTTCCAGATACGGCCGAGCGTGGACGGGCCGACCGGCATCATCATGGGCTTGCCGGTGTCGGTCGCCTCCATGCCGCGGGTGATGCCGTCGGTCGACGACATAGCGACGGCGCGCACGACGTTGCCCGCCAGGTGCTGCTGCACCTCGGCGACGAGGTGCACCTTCCCCACCGGGCTCATCGCATCCACGACCAGCGCGTTGTAGATCGCGGGGATCGACTCCGGCGCGAACTCGACGTCGATGACCGGGCCGATGACGCGAACGATACGTCCGACGTTCATGGGCGCTTCTTTCTCCTTGGAATCTGACATCAGGGCTTCTCCAGCGCGGCGGCGCCGCCGACGATCTCTGCGATCTCGTTGGTGATGGCAGCCTGGCGCGCACGGTTGTAGCTGCGGGTGAGGGTGGTGATCATCTCGCTCGCGTTGTCGGTGGCCGACTTCATGGCCGTGCGCCGAGCACCGTGCTCGGACGCCGCGGACTCCAAGAGTGCACGGTAGATGAGGGTCTCGACGTACGTGGGGAGCAACCGCTCGAGCACCGCGTGCGGGTTGGGCTCGAAGAGGTACTCCGGCCTGAGCGTCAGCCCGTCTTCAGCCTGCGCCAAGACCCCGCGTTCAATCGGCAGCAGCTGGTAGATCTCCGCTTTCTGCTCGGCCACGTTCTTGAAGCGGTTGAACACGACGTAGACCGCGTCGATGTCGCCGGCCTCATAGGCAGGGATGATGTGCGCCGCGATGCTCCGGGCGTCGGCGATGGTCGGCTTGTCCGAGATGTCCCGGTAGACCGCGATCGGCTCGACGCCGCGATACCTGAAGTACCCGAGCGCCTTCTTCCCGACCACGATCAGATCGCTGTGGACCTCAGCGGCCTGCTCCCGAGCCATGATCTCCTCGGACATGCGCAGGATGTTGCTGTTGAACGCGCCGCAGAGCCCGCGGTCCGAGGTGACCGACACGATGACGACTCGCCTGCGCTCGGCATGCTCCTCGAGAAGCGGGTGGCTGGCGCCCTGCACGAAGCGCGCGACATTGCCGAGCACCTCGACCATCGCCATCGCGTAGGGGCGCGCGGACTCGATGCGCTCCTGCGCTTTCCGGATCTTCGCCGTCGACACCATCTCCATGGTGCGCGTGATCTGCCTCGTGCTCTGCGTCGAGGCGATGCGCTTCTTGATGTCGCGGAGGTTCGGCATCCGCTACCCCCGGGCCCCGACAAAGGATTCGCCGAACTCCTTGAGAGCGACGGAAAGCTTCTCGATGGTCGCATCCGAAAGGACCTTCTCGGACGCAATCGTCGAGCCGATCTCGGGGTAGGCGCTGCGGACGAAGTCAAGCAGCCCGTCGCGGAACGCGAGGACATCCTCGACCTCGATCTCGTCGAGATAACCCTTCGTACCGGCGAAGATCGCGACGACCTGGTCTTCGACCGAGAGAGGGGCGTAGCGGCCTTGCTTGAGGAGCTCAACGAGGCGAGCGCCGCGGCTGAGGGTCTGCTGGGTCGACTTGTCCAAGTCGGAGCCGAACTGCGCGAAGGCCGCGAGCTCACGGTACTGCGCGAGATCGAGGCGGAGCGAACCGGCGACCTGCTTCATCGCTTTGATCTGCGCGTTGCCGCCGACTCGGCTGACCGAAATACCCACGTTGACGGCCGGGCGGACACCCTGGAAGAAGAGGTCCGTCTGCAGGAAGATCTGGCCGTCGGTGATGGAGATGACGTTCGTCGGGATGTACGCCGACACATCGCCGGCCTGCGTCTCGATGACGGGGAGCGCGGTCAGCGAACCGGCCCCGAGTTCGTCGTTCAGCTTACAGGCCCGCTCCAACAGGCGGCTGTGCAGGTAGAAGATGTCGCCGGGATACGCCTCGCGGCCCGGCGGGCGACGGAGCGTGAGCGACATCTGGCGATAGGCGACGGCCTGCTTCGAGAGGTCGTCGTAGATGACGAGAACGGCGCCGCCGGGATTGTCCTTGCTCGCCGGCTTGCTATCCTTGCCCGTGTACATGAAGTATTCGCCGATGGCGCAGCCTGCAAGCGGTGCGATGTACTGCAGCGGCGCCGGGTCGGACGCACTCGCCGTGACGATGATCGTGTGATCCATAGCGCCGTACTGCTCGAGCGTTTGGACGACAGCGGCGACCGTGGAGGCCTTCTGGCCGATCGCCACGTAGATGCAGACGACGTCCTTGCCCTTCTGGTTGATGATCGCGTCGATCGCCACGGCGGTCTTGCCCGTCTGGCGGTCGCCGATGATGAGCTCGCGCTGGCCGCGACCGATCGGAATCATCGAGTCGATGGCCATGATGCCGGTCTGCACCGGCTCGTGCACGCCCTTGCGCTCGATGACGCCGGGCGCCCGGAACTCGACCGGGCGCACGCCCTCTGCCTCGATCGCGCCCTTGCCGTCGATCGGCTCGCCGAGCGGGTTCACGATACGGCCGAGAAACGCGCGGCCCGAGGGGACCTCCACGATCCGGCCCGTCGTGCGGACGGAATCGTTCTCACCGATGAGCGAGGTCTCGCCCATGAGCACGGCGCCGACCGAATCGCGATCCAGGTTCAGGGCCATGCCCATGACGGTCTCGCCGCTTGAGGAAACGAACTCAAGAAGCTCGCCTGCCATGGCGCCCTTCAGCCCCTCGACCTGCGCGATGCCGTCACCGATCTGCATGACGGTGCCGACCTCGCGGACGTCGACCGAGGTCTTGAACGCCTCCAGCTGCGCCTTGAGTACCGCGTCGATCCTGCTGGCGGTGATCTCAGCCACTTACGCTTCACCTCCCTGACGTGCGGTCGCGAGCGCCAGGCGGAGGTCCTTTAGCTGCGATGTCACGCTGCCATCGAGGACGCGGCCTGCAACTCGGATGACGATGCCGCCCAGAATCGACGAATCGACCGACTCGCGAAGCGAGACGGTGCGGTCGAGGGCGACGGAGAGCTTCTCGATGAGCTTCGCGCGCAGCTCGTCGGTGAGCGGCACGGCGGTCGTAACCTCGGCAACGACGATGCCGCGCTCGCGCTCGGCGATCTCGCCGTAGACGCGCGCGACGTCGCCGAGGCGGTCAGTCATACCCCGGTCGACGAGCAGCGTGACGATCGCGAGCGTCTCGGGTGCCACGTTCTCGCCGAAGATCTCGCGTAGCACGTCGCGCTTCTTCTCAACGGGAATCGAGGTATCCGAGAGCGCCTCGCGCAGGTCGATATTGCCGCGTACCGCCGTGACGACGCTGCGCAGACCCTCATCGGCGGCGTCCGCTGCGTCGGAAAGCGACGCCAAGTCGAACAGCACGCGCGCATAGGTCTCCACGAGCTCGCTAGTTCTCATTCAGGCTACCCACCTCTGCGATGTACCGGTCGATGAGCGCCTCGTGCGACTTGGCATCCATGCTCTCACCGAGGATCTTGCCGGCCACCGCGACCGAGAGGTCAGCGACGGAGCGCTGGAGCTCGGCCATAGCCGCGGCCTTCTCGGACTTGATGGACTCGATCGCCTTGGCCCGCTCGATCTCGGCCTCTTCACGCGCCCTGGCGACGATCTCGTTCTTCATGTTCTCGGCCACGGTTCGACCCTGCTCGATGACCTTGGCGGCCTCTTGGCGTGCCTCGGCCATCTGCTGGCGATACTCGTCGAGCAAGCGCTCAGCCTCGACGCGCGTCTCCTCGGCCTTCTCGATGGACTCGCGGATCTTGTCCGCGCGCTCGTCGAGCATCTTCGTGATCGGCGGAAATGCGAACTTCCACAGCAGCACGAACAGCACGAGGAACGCCGCGAGGTTGACGTAGAGCTCTACGCCGAGCGGAAGGATCTTCTCCACGCTTCTACCTCCTGACGATTCTTGTTGACGTGCTACTACGCGCCGTACAGAACGAACGCAAGCACGAAGCCGAGAAGCGCGATGGCCTCGGTCATGCCGAGTGCGATGAACATCGTGGTCTGCAGACGGCCGGCCATCTCAGGCTGGCGAGCCATCGACTCGATCGTCTTGCTGCCGATCATGCCGATACCGATTGCGGGACCGATCGCGCCGATACCGAACGCGAGGGCGGCACCCAGGACAGACAGTGAACCAGTCACGACTTCCTCCTTCTTGCCTTGCACCAACCGGACTGCCCGGCAGGTGGCCGTTTCCATGACTCCCGTCGTGCAAACACAACGCCGCGGATGCGGCGGTCAACCCAGAGGCTAGTGCTCGGTCTGATGGAGCGCGCCGTTGATGTATACGGCGGTGAGGATGGAGAAGATGTATGCCTGCAGGATCGCGACGAAGACCTCGAACGCGCGGAGGATGACCTGCATCAGGAACGAGAGCGGCAGCACGACCGCGCTCGACGCGGTGAAATGCTCCAGCGAGACCGCCATGAACACCGCGAACACGCCGAGCATGATGTGTCCCGCATACATGTTGGCAAAGAGTCGAACGCCCAGTGTGAAGGGGCGAAGCAGGTGCGAGACGATCTCGAGCAGGAAGATGAGTGGCGAGAGCCACGCAGGCGTCCCCGAGGGGACGAAGCTCTTCACGTAGGGTCCGAGGCCGCTCTTCTTGATGCCGATCCCGTTGTACACGATGAACACCACGATGCCCCAGAGAAACGTCGTTCCGACCGTGCCGGTGCCCGGAAGCGCCGGCGGGATGTTGCCCAACAGGTTGTTGAACAGCACGAAGAAGAACACGGTACCGATGAACGGGAAGTACTTGCGCCCTTCGGGACCCATGATGTCCACGCACAGGCTGTCGCGGACGAACGAGACGCCGGCCTCGGCGATGTTATAGAGACCCTTCGGCACGAGACTCGCCTTGCGCGACGCGACCACGAAGAAGATGGCCAAGAGCGCGAGCGCGATGAGCATGAAGAACATGTAGTTCGTCAGCGTAAAGTGCGCGGGGTTGAAGCTGTCCGCAATCGTGAGGTGTTCTCCCTTGAGCGGCAATACCGAGAGCTCGTGGAGAAGCTTCACGATTCCTTCCGTCAGCGGACTTGCTGCGTCCTCGGCAGCGATGACGACCGGTGCTGACACGGGCCTCTCTCCCTCCTTAGCCGGATGTGCGCGATGACGTGAGCGAGCGTGACGAATCGAGAGCCTCGAGGGCCAGGGAGATGATGAAGGACGTCAGAAGCACGCCTGCGAAGATGAGGAACCCCCGTCGTGCCAGGAAGAAGTAGCCCGCGAGCGCGGCCACCACGACGATGAGCCGGACAAGCATGAAGAGGGCCACGATCGCGAATCCCCGCGTAGGGTCGTCCGGGGTGACGAATGCGACGGTGCGCCGCGAAACGAGCATCAACGCCACGCCGAGTGCAAGCCCGAGCAGGGCCGCGACGAGCGGGTTTGTGAGCGCAGTCATCACGCTATCGCCGTTGGTGCACGCACGTCTGAGGGTCCCCCGTTGCATTGCTCCGGACACCGCGGGACGCTCAAGCGCCCTGCCCCCTCGGCGTTCCCGCGCACGGTGCAACAGTGCCATCGGCGGACTGTTGAACTGAAACGGCGGCGCTTCCCGGCCCGGGGGGTACCCAGAAAGCGTGCCCACTATACAACATGACTTTGGGTGCCACAAGAAACGGCGAGCGGCGATGTCCGGCGTTACTCGTCCTCGTGATGCGCGGCTTCGAACAGGCCCAGCCAGTGAGCCATCAGCCCCGAAAGCGCCGCGAGGATCGCGAGCGTGATTACCCGGAAGACGGGCGGCGACCACCGCATCGCGTAGCCGCCGACGGCGAGCGCGATGGACCAGATGTAGATGATCAGCACCGTCTGGCGCTGGTTGAATCCACGTCCCAACAGCCGATGGTGGATGTGGCCCCTATCGGCAGTCTGGATCGGCTGACCGTGGCGGCTTCGTCGGATGATCGCGGAGAGCGTGTCGAAGATGGGTACGCCCACGATCAGCAGCGGCACCACCAGGGTGATGGCGGCGACCGACTTCATCACGCCCAGCAGGGCGATGCAAGCGAGCACGAACCCGAGGAAGAGCGCCCCGCTGTCCCCCATGAAGATGCTCGCAGGGTTGAAGTTGTAGCGGAGGAACCCGACACACGCACCCAAGAGGGCGGCCGCGACGACCGCGGCGCCGAACACGTTGCCCTGGACCGCAAGCACGAGGAAGCTCGCCGCGGCGATGGCCGTGACCCCCGCGGCGAGACCGTCGAGGCCGTCGATGAGGTTGACGATGTTCGCGAAGCCCACGATCCAGAAGATGGTCAGCGGCACCGACAGTACGCCGAGGAGGAAGATGCCACCCCCGAACGGGTTGCTGACGAAGCTGATCTTTACGCCCAGGGCAATGACGACGCCTGCGGCGCCGGCCTGCCCCAGGAGCTTCTGCCACGGCCGGAGATCGAAGACGTCGTCGAGGAAGCCGACGGTGAACATCAGCGCGGCTCCAAGCATGACACCGATGCCCGGCCGTCCCATCTTGGCGAGCACGTCATCGAAGCCCCAGAAGCGCTCGCCGAGGTACTGCGTGAGCAGCCCCGCGGCGACCCCGATGAACATCGCCAGACCCCCGATACGAGGGACGACCCCGGAGTGGACGTGGCGTCCGCCGGGGTGCGAGACGATCCCCCACCTGATTCCGGCAGTGCGCACGAGCGGCGTGACACCGATCGTCACCCCGAGCGCGACGGCGGCGACGATCGCGTAGTGCGCGATGTTCACGCCTCGGCGCTCCCGAGGCGTCTCATCGTGACGCCGGCCTCATTGAGGAGTTCGACCGAGAGAGCGTCCGGATACGCTTCCCGGTACACGATGTCCGTGATCCCTGCGTTGATGAGGATCTTCGCGCACAACACGCAGGGGTGATGCGTGGTATACACGGTCGAGCCGGCGATAGCGGTACCGTGCTTTGCGGCCTGGATGACTGCATTCTGCTCCGCGTGGATGCCGCGGCAGAGTTCGTGCTGGGTGCCGCTGGGAATACCGCGCTGGTCCCTGATGCAGCCGACGTCCACGCAGTGGGCGAGCCCCGATGGCACGCCGTTATAGCCGGTGGCGAGGATACGCTTGTCCTTCACCACAACCGCGCCGATTCTGCGTCTCAGGCACGTTGAGCGACCGCCCACCTGCTCGGCGATCGCCATGAAGTACTCGTCCCACGAAGGTCGTGGCATGCCCCGCCCCCGATCCCGCTCGACTACTTGGTCCCGAAGAGCCGGTCACCCGCATCACCCAGACCCGGCACGATGTAGCCGTGATCGTTGAGGTGGCTGTCCACCGCGCAGGTGTAGATGGTGACGTCCTCGCAGGCGCCAACCACGGTGTCGATCCCTTCAGGGGCCGCGATGATGCAGAGGAGGTTGATCGCCTTGGCACCCCGATCGCGCAGGAACTGAACGGCAGCGGCGGCGGAGCCGCCGGTGGCGAGCATGGGGTCGACGATGAGGATGTCCCTCTCGCCGATGTCCTCGGGGACCTTGAAGTAATACTCGACCGGCATGAGCGTCTCGGGGTCGCGGTAGAGGCCCACGTGCCCGACCTTCGCGGCGGGGATCAGCTCGAGGATTCCCTCCACCATGCCCAGACCGGCACGGAGGATCGGAATGACCGCGACCTTCTTGCCGGCGAGGACGTACGTCGTCGTCTCTTGGATGGGCGTCGTGACCGTCGTCTCAGCCAACTGGAAGCCGCGCGTGGCCTCGTACGCCATGAGCATCGCGAGCTCCTTGACGAGCTCACGGAACTCCTTCGCTCCCGTGCGGATGTCCCGCAGGATCGAGAGCTTGTGCTGGATGAGCGGGTGCTCCATGACGACGACGTTGTCCCAAGCGTGCTCGGGCATCGGTGCCTCCTCCACTGCTTCCTGCTTTCGGTCAGAGCTCGGGATAGAGCGGGTGCGCATCGATGAGCGCGCGGATCTCCTCGGTGATCGTCGCGAGCGTCGCCGAGTCGTGCCGGTTGAACAGCGTCTTTGCAATCAGGCAGCCGACTGTGTGCGCTTCGCCTTCGGAGAAGCCCCGCGTGGTCATCGCAGGCGACCCCACGCGAATCCCGCTCGTGACGAACGGGCTCTCCGGGTCGTTCGGAATCGCGTTCTTGTTGACCGTGATCCCGACCTCTTCCAAGAGCGCCTGGGCCTCCTTGCCGGTGATCTCGGCCGGGCGCAGGTCCACGAGCATGAGGTGGTTGTCCGTGCCGCCGGAGACGAGCCGCAACCCGCACTCGGCCATCGCCTCGCCCATCGCGCGCGCGTTGAGGACGACCTGGTCGATGTAGGTGGCGAACTCGGGCTGCATCGCCTCGTGGAATGCGACCGCCTTGGCCGCGATGATGTGCTCGAGCGGGCCGCCCTGAAGGCCCGGGAAGACGGCCTTGTCGATGGCTGTCGCATGCTCCGCCTTGCACAGGATGAAGCCGGAACGAGGGCCGCGCAGCGTCTTGTGCGAGGTCGAGGTCACGAAGTCGGCATGCGGGACGGGGCTTGGATGCGCGCCGGTGGCCACGAGGCCGGCGATGTGGGCCATGTCCACCATCAGATACGCGCCGACATCGCGAGCAATGGCGCCGAAGCGCTCGAAGTCGATCGTGCGCGGATACGCCGACGCGCCAGCGATGATGAGTCTGGGCCGGTGCTCCTTCGCCAGTCGCTCGACTTCGTCGTAGTCGATCGTTTCGGTCACCAGGTCGAGCCCGTACGGTATGACGTGGAACCATTTGCCCGAGAAGTTCACCGGCGAGCCGTGCGTGAGGTGGCCACCGTGGGCGAGGTTCATGCCGAGAATGGTGTCGCCCGGCGTCAGCATGGCGAAGTAGACCGCGAGGTTCGCCGGTGCGCCGGCGTGCGGTTGCACGTTGGCGTGGTCGGCGCCGAAAAGCTCCTTTGCGCGGTCGCGGGCCAACTCCTCGACGACGTCGACCTTCTCGCACCCACCGTAGTATCGCTTGCCCGGGTAGCCCTCGGCGTACTTGTTGGTGAGCACGGTCCCCGCCGCCTCGAGCACCGCCATCGAGACGAAGTTCTCGGAAGCGATAAGCTCGATCGTCGATCGCTGGCGGTCGAGCTCGGCGTCGAGTGCGGAGGCGAGTTCCGGGTCTTGCCTGGAGATGTAGTGCAGTGCCATGCGACGGCTCCCCTGTGATCGTGTGGTGCTAGTCTGCCTCCGCCACGCCTTTGTGCTCGAGTTCCGTGATCTTGTCGATCCGCCGCTGGTGGCGGCCTCCCTCAAACGACGTGGAGAGGAACGTGTCGACGATCCGCCGTGCTTGCTCCGGCTCGAGGTACCGACCGGCGAGTGTGACCACGTTGGCATCGTTGTGCAGCCGCGACATCTTTGCCATCTCGACGTCCATCACCTGCACCGCGCGCACGCCCGCGACCTTGTTGGCGGCGATCTCCATTCCTAACCCGGATCCGCACACGAGAACGCCGAAGTCGACCTCGGCGCGGGCGACCGCATCGCCCACGTGGCTCGCGAAGTCGGGATAGTCGACCGACGCCAATCCGTTCGTGCCGACGTCGACCACGTCGTGACCGCCCCCCGCCATATGGGCCTTGACCTGCTCCTTGAGCTCGAAGCCACCGTGGTCACTGCCGATGGCGATGCGCATGCACTGTCCCCTCGGATGCAACGGCGGGAGGCACCCGGTGGGGCGCCTCCCGCATTGTAGCAAGGAACATCTTCTCAGGCGTCGAGCCCCGTGGCCGCGGCCATGATCTGTTCGACCGGAATGGCGCCGTCGCGGCTGATCACCGGTGCGGGACCCGTGCAGTCGACGACGGTAGAGTGAACGCCGTGCAGCGTCTCGCCACCGTCAAGCGTGAGATCCGCCGCGGCGATGATGCGCTCTTCGAGCTCGTCGAAAGAGCTCGCCGCAGGCTTGCCGGATGTGTTGGCCGACGTGGTGACGATGGCGTTGCCAGACGCGCGGATGAGCTCCTGCACGAGATCGTGGTCCGGGCAGCGAAGCGCGACCGTGCCGCGCTCGTCGCGGAACTCGGGCGCGACGATGTCGGCCGCCTTGACGACGATGGTGAGAGCGCCGGGCCAGAAGGCCCGGGCCAGACGATGCGCGTACTCGGGCACGTCAACGCCGTAGACGTCGAGCGCGTTCTCGTCCTCCACAAGCCAGGGAAGCGGTTTGTTCTTGGGCCGCATCTTGATGTCGATGATCTCGTGCGGTCCGAAACAGGATGTTGCGGAAGCGCCGATCCCGTACACGGTCTCCGTCGGAAAGACGACGATTCCGCCGTCACGGAGTACCGTTGCCGCGAGATTGACCACTTCCGCCGAAGGGTTTTCGGGGTCGATATGTATCACCTTGCTCATCTGTGACTCGCCTCCCGTTTCCTGCCGACGACGATTCTGTCCCGTCCTGTCAGGTCTTGTCGGACCTGTACTTCCTCATATGACCCGCGCATCTCCTCCGCCATCGCGGTCGCGCGGTCCGAGGCGAGCTCCATCGCCAGCAACCCGTTCGGCCTCAACCAACGATGAGCACCCTCGGCGATCCGTCTCGCCTCCCGAAGCCCGTTCGGCCCGCCATCGAGCGCCAGGCGCGGCTCGAAGCCGAGCACCTCCACGGGGAGGTCCGGCACCTGAGCGCTGGGGATGTACGGCGGGTTCGCGACGACCACATCGAGGCGGCCGGCGAGCTCGGGCGTGAGCGACGAGAACATATCTCCATGAAGTACTTGTACCCTGTTCTGCACACCCGCGTACAGAGCGTTACGACGAGCGGCCTCAACCGCCTGTTGGTTGGCATCGATCGCCCATACGTGGGAGGTCGGAACCTCGTGCGCGATCGACACCGCGACACAGCCGGAACCGGTGCACAGGTCGACCACGTGCGGCTCACTGACTCCAACGAGGCCGTCGATGACGACATCAACGAGAACCTCGGTCTCCGGGCGCGGAATGAACACGCCGCGCTCAACGTGGATGATGAGGCGGCGGAAGGGCATCTCGCCCGTGACGTACTGCAGCGGCTCGCCGGCTGCCCGGCGCTCGATGTGCTCCCTGAAGCGCGTTCGCTCGTCGGGAGTCAGCGGCCGGTCGTGGAGCGCGTAGATCTCGACACGGCTGAGGCCGGTCGCTGCTGAGAGCAGCCACTCGGCCGACCGCCGTGGGTGCTCGTCGTCACGCCGCGTGAGGTACTCGACCGTCCACGCGAGCGCTTCTTTGCAGGTCCAGACGCGCTCGGCCACTACACGACCGCCGAGAGCCGTTCCGCGCGGTCGGCCGCTGTGAGCCCTTCGATGAGCTCGTCGATCTCGCCCATCATGACCGCGGGCAGGTTGTGGACGGTGAGACCGATGCGGTGATCGGTGACGCGGTCCTGCGGGAAGTTGTAGGTTCGGATCTTCTCGCTTCGGTCGCCCGATCCGATCTGGCTGCGGCGCTGTGCGCCGAGCTCGGCTTGCTGCCGCTCGATCTCCTGTTCGAGAAGACGGGCGCGCAGGACGCGCATCGCCGCCTCCTTGTTCTGGAGTTGGCTCTTCTGGTTCTGCGACTGCACGACAAGCCCGGTCGGCAGGTGCGTGATTCGCACCGCCGAGTCGGTCGTGTTGACGGACTGCCCACCGGGCCCGCTCGAGCGGTAGACGTCGACGCGGAGATCGCTCGGGTTCACGTCGATCTCGACGTCGTCGGCTTCCGGGAGCACGGCGACGGTCGCCGTCGAAGTGTGGATGCGACCTTGGGACTCCGTGGCCGGCACGCGCTGGACGCGGTGGACACCGCTCTCGTACTTCATCCGCGAGTAGACCTTGTCCCCGCGGATGCGGAACGAGATCTCCTTGAAGCCGCCAGCCTCGCTCTCGCTGGCGTCGATCTCCTCGACCTTCCAGCGCCGCGCCTCCGCATAGCGCAGGTACATGCGGTAGAGATCGCCCGCGAAGATCGCGGCCTCGTCGCCCCCCGCGCCGCCGCGGATCTCGACGATGATGTCGCGGTCGTCGTTGGGATCGCCCGGCAGCAGCATGACTTTGAGCTCGTCTTCCATCTGCGGGAGACGGTCCTCGATATCCTTGATCTCCTCGGCTGCGAGGTCCTTGAGCTCCGCGTCGCTCTCGGCACGCAACATCTCCTTGGCCTCGTCAAGCTGGCTGCGCGCCTCGAGGTACTCACGTGCCTTCTCGGCGAGCGGGGTCTGCTTGCGATGCTCCTTAGCGAGACGCGCGTACTCCTTCTGGTCCGTAAGGACTTCAGGCTGGCCGAGTCTCGCGGTCAGGTCGTCGTAGGCCTGCACGATCCTCTGGAGCTTCTCACGCATGGTGACACCGGGTCTCTCTGAGTCGCGGGGCGGTCGGAGCGGGCGGCTCGTCAGTCGAGTACGGGTATCGCGACGGGAGTCCCGGACGGCGCTGCTTCCGCCTCGCGGTCCTCACGGGCGACGATGAGATTCATCGCGGCGACCGCGATCTCGATCATGTCGTCCTCGGGCTCGCGCGTGGTCATGCGCTGCAGCTGCATGCCCGGCCACATCGCCACCTTGACGACGGGGCTGTTCGGGTGCGAACCCGCCCACTTCACCGTGACCTCGTAGGCGAGTCCTGCGATGAGAGGCAGCAGCACGATGCGTATCCCTATGTTGAACAACAAGACCCACGGTCCCCCCGCCACGCCCCATGCAGCGAGAATCGCCTTACCCGGAACGAGCGAGAACACGATCACCGCGATGACCATGACCATGAGCAGAAACGACGTGCCGCACCGGACGTGGAGCGTCTTCCAGCGCCGGATGTTCTCGACCTCGAGCGGCAGGCCGTGCTCGTATGCGTGGATCGTCTTGTGCTCGGCACCGTGATAGGCGAACACGCGCTGGATGTCCTTGATGCGGCTGATCGCCCAGATGTAGCCGAAGAAGACGGCGAGGCGGAGCGCGCCGTCCACGATGTTCCAGGTGAGCGGCCGCTCGATCTGCGAGCCGACGAGCCAGTTGGTGATGAACGCCGGCGCCACGATGAAGAGCCCGACCGCGAGCACAACACCAAGGATCATCGTCACGCCGATCTCCTTGGAGCTCAGCTGCTCGTCCTCGGTCTCACCTGCATGCTCGGCCGAGATGCCAAAGGCCTTGATAGCGAGCGCCATCGTCTCGTAGAAGCCCCACATCCCTCGGATGATCGGCCACTTGAGCCAGGCGTGGCGGTCCTTCGCCGAGACGAGGTCGTGCTCCTCGGTGTAGATCACACCGCTTGGCTCGCGCACGGCGACCGCCCAGTTGTACTTGCCGCGCATCATGATGCCCTCGAGCAGGGCCTGTCCGCCGATGTGCGTGTGGGTCACCGGCGGTTCGACGGGAGTCTTCGCTTCAGTCACGTTGCGGCGCCTTCGGGTAGGGGTCGCCGCAGGTCATCTTCCCCTCACGGCACGGTCCCCGGCGGCATGACGCCCCGGCGTCCATGAAGAGGTACGGCGCGGTTGAAAGGACAAGGTCGAGCATTTCAAGCGCAAGGGCGCGAATCTCCCACTGGGCCCGCTTGCAGCACCGAAGCTCGAAGAAGTGCAGCAACTCCCGCACGTTCATCGTGACGACGATCTTCGTCTCCATCGCGTTCGGCAGCAGGTAGCGCGCGTCTTCGGCAGGGACGCCGCGCTTGATGAGCGTACGGTAGGCGTCGAATGCGGTCTCGGTTGCCGAGCGGAAAAGCTCGTGTGCCTCCGGATCGGTGGCGACAGTCGACGGTTCGATGAACGCCGGCGGCTCATCGTAGCGAACGTAGCGCTGCGACTGCTGGTTATACGACGCCAAACGGTGCCGCACCAGCTGGTGCGTGAGCGCCCGGGACACCCCATCGATCGCGAACGTGTAGGAAGCGTGCTCGAGCGCCGAGAGGTGCCCGGACGTCATGATCGTCTTCAGTACCCGGCGAACCGCCGCCTCAGAGAGGTTCTCGAGCAGATCCGCGGCGCCGACCGGTGCGTAACAGAGGCGCGCGGCGGCAGCGACCGCTCGCTCGGGCTCAGGAGTGTGATACAAAAGCCTGACGTCCATGCACGCCTCTCGAATCGGACACGCAATCCCGTCTGACGCAGAAGGAGGCGAGACTGCGCTCGCCTCCTCATGATAGCAGCGCAAACGGAGCGGTTACTCGGCGTCCTCCGGAGCAGGCGTCTCATCGACGACCTCGGGCGACTCGACGACGTCGGCTGCGGCGTCCCCGCTGGCGACGGCCTCTTCGACCTCATACTTGGCGGCCTTGACGGCCTTGTCGGCGAGCTTCGCGTCGCGCTCGGCCTTGACCTTGGCCGAAGCTTCCTGAGAAGCGACGCGGCGAGCTTCCTTGTCCGCAGCTTCGCGCTCCATGACCGCGGCTGCGGCGTCGCCGAACTTGTCGGCAAACCGCTGAACACGGCCACCGGTATCGACGAACTTCTGCTGACCCGTGTAGAACGGGTGGCATTTGTTGCAGAGTTCGATGTGAAGATTGGGCTTGGTCGAGCGGGTCTCGAACGTGTTCCCGCACGAGCAGACGACGTGGCTTTCCACGTAGTCGGGATGGATACCGTTACGCACTTACCATTCACCTCCGAAAAGGCACCTGGTTTCCGACCAGGCGCGAGGACAGCCCGGCTAGGATAGCACGTGCACCCAAGCGCCGACTAGGCCTAAAGGACCTGTCTTCGTCAGTCGCCGTTGCCCCCGCGGGTCTTGGAAATCGCAGCGAGGAACTCGCGGTTGGAGCCGGTCTTGCGCAGCTTGTCGATGAGGAGCTCGATCGCCGGCCCGGGCTCGAGCGAGTGCAGGACGCGGCGGAGCTTCCAGATGAACGGCGCCTCGATGGGATCGAGCAGGAGTTCCTCCTTGCGGGTGCCGGAGCTGATGACGTCGATCGCCGGGAAGATGCGCCGGTCGGCGAGCTTGCGGTCCAGCCGAAGCTCCATGTTGCCGGTGCCCTTGAACTCCTCGAAGATGACCTCGTCCATCTTCGATCCTGTGTCCACGAGAGCGGTTGCGATGATGGTGAGGCTCCCGCCGTGCTCGATGTTGCGAGCCGCGCCGAAGAACTTCTTGGGCGGGTAGAGCGCCGTCGAATCCACACCACCAGACAGGATGCGCCCGCTCGCCGGCGTGGCGAGGTTGTAGGCGCGCGCCAGGCGGGTGATCGAGTCGAGTAGGATGACGACGTCGTAGCCGCTCTCCACGAGGCGCTTCGCGCGCTCCATCACGAGCTCGGCCACGGCGATGTGGTTCTCGCTCGGCATGTCGAAGGTCGATGAGACGACCTCGCCGTGAATAGAGCGCTCCATGTCGGTGACTTCCTCGGGACGCTCGTCCACGAGGAGGCACATCAGGTATACCTCAGGATTGTTGGCGGCAATCGCCGCGGCGATGTCCTTGAGGATGGTCGTCTTGCCCGCCTTCGGCGGCGAGACGATGAGACCTCGCTGGCCTTTGCCGATCGGCGCCACAAGATCGATGATGCGCGCCGTGATCTGGTCGGGACGCCACTCCATGTTGAACTTCTCGTCCGGATAGACGGGCGTGAGGTCCCTGAAGTCGCGGCGCCGCCGAGCCTCCTCGGGCTGCATGCCGTTGATGGTGCTCACCTTGAGCAGTGCCGAGTATTTCTCTGACTCCTTGGGCGGACGCACCTGGCCCTTGATCATGTCGCCTCGGCGGAGCTCGAAACGGCGGACCTGCGACATCGAGCAGTAGACGTCGCGATCGCCGGGAAGGTAGCCGCTCGTGCGGATGAAGCCGTAGCCCTCAGGCAGGATGTCGAGCACGCCGAGGATGTCGATGAAGCCTTCCGCCTTCACTTTGGCGGTGAAGACCGCCTCGACGATCTCATCCTTCTTCTTGAGCGCTTTGATGTCGAGGTCGATTGCCACTGCCATCTCGCGCAGCTCGGCAACGGTCTTGGTTGCGAGCTCCTCGCGGGTGATGGACGGGACGACCTCCTGCGGCGCGCCACCTCGGCGCCCGCGCTTGCGTGGACGTGAACTCATGCGTTCTTCACTTTCTCCCAGTCGGCCAGGAAGGACTCCAGGCCACGGTCGGTCAGGGGGTGCTTGACGAGCTTCTCGAGGACGGCGAACGGCACGGTCGCGATGTCCACCCCCATGAGCGCGGCCGCCACCACGTGCTGGTTGTGGCGGATCGACGCCGCGATGACCTCGACCTCGTGGCCGAAGTCATAGTTGTTGAGCGCTGCCACCATGTTGCCAAGATGCTCGAGGCCATCTTCGGAGATGTCGTCGAAGCGGCCTACGAACGGCGACACGTAGCGCGCCCCGGCACGTGCAGACAGGAGCGCCTGCGGCACCGTGAAGCAAAGCGTCATGTTCACGGCGATGCCACGCTCGTACAGCGTCTTGGTGGCGGCAAGGCCCTCGGGCATCACGGGCACCTTAACGATGACGTTGGACGCGAGGGCGGCGAGCTCCTCGCCTTCGCGCACGATCTCATCGCGCTTGAGTCCCACCGTCTCAGCCGAAACCGGGCCGTCGACGATCGCGCAGATCCGCTGAATATGCCCGTGGAAGTCCGCGAGACGCCCGCCTTCCTTCGCGTAAAGCGACGGGTTGGTGGTCACGCCGGCCAGGACGCCCCAGGAATTGGCCTCCTCGATGTGACTGATGTTGGCCGTGTCCAGGAAGAACTTCATCTTCTTCTACTCCCCTTCTCGCGCGGGCGCTGCCCGCCGTACCTTGAGACCCTCGTCGTTGCGGATCGCCGCGTTGACCACAAGCTCGAGCACCTCGGCGACCGTCCGGTCCAGCTGCTGGCTCCGCACCACGGGCACGCCGTGTTCGATCGCCAGGTCCTCGATGTACGCCCCAAGGAGCCTGATGTTGCCGAAGTTCGCCCGGTACCGCTCGAACGGGCGCGTCCCGTCCGTTTGGACCTCACGAATGTAGAAGTGGCTACGATGCGACTCCTCGTCATCGACCGCGATGAGTACCGGAACGACCGAGGCGTTCCGGAACTGCAAGGGTTCGATGTAACCGGGGACAACGTGCACCCCCTCGACGACGATGCTCTCGCCCTCGGCCACAGCCCGGTCGACGAGCGCGCGTATCGCAGTCAACACCACGGCGGTCTGCTCGCGGAAACCGACGATGACCGGGTTGGCGCCATGGGGTACCGGGACCCGAAGTCCGCGCCAGGCGTTGAACGACGACTCGTAGATCGCCGGCATGAGGTCCCGTGCAAAGATACCACGCATTACCTCGCGAATGGAATCCGTGCTTACAATTCGCGTGATGCCGAGACGGTGGGCGATCTCAGTGGCGATCGTCGACTTGCCGACGCCGGTCGTGCCTCCGATCAGGATGACGAGCGGGCGGTCGGCTCGCGAGAGCTCGCGCAGCCGCCGGTACCTGAGCGCATACTCCTCGCCGGCGTGCTCTTGGAGGACAGCGGTCGCCATCGTCTCGAGCTCCTCGAGCGCTATCTCACGCACGTCGCGAGCCCGCAGATCATCTTGGATGGCCTGGGCGACAAGGTATGCGCGCGCGGGAGACAGCCCGCACGCGGTAAACGACTGGGCCATCAGTCCTTTGCTGTAGGGCAGGCCGTGCCTCTTGTCCTTGATGATGATCGGCGGGTCCTGCGGCTGCATTACTCGACCCCCCGTTCGCCCCGGTCAAACGCCCTCGCCACCACAGCATCGAGCGCCGCGTCCAGGTCCCCGCCGAGCACAGGCACCGGCACGTTGTCGCACAGCACGGTCGGCACGCCGATGTCTGCGCCGACGGCCGCGACCACGTCGATCGCCGCCGCCTTGAGCTCGGTCACGAGCAGATCGAAGGTCCCGACGGCGTCTGCCATGTCGGCGCGCAGCAGGGCGCGGTTCGAGAGGTGCGAGCTCGCACCGACGACCGTACAGCCGTGCTCGCGCTCGAGATGGGCCGAGAGTAGCGGGAGGAGCGACGCCGGCGCCGTCGTCGCGAAGAACACCCGAGCGCCGGCGACAGGCGCGATCGGGCGCGGGCGGAACGTTGTCGCCACGACCGGGATGCCCGGACGCAACTCCTGGACTGCCGCGAGCAGTGCCTCGATCTCCTCCCGGGAGGCGATCGGCCCTTCAGCACCGGCGATCACCACGGCATCGGCTCGCGCAAGCCGGAACGGACCGAAGTAGTCCCGTACGTACCCGATCCCCTGCCCGGCGCCGACCACGAGCAGTGTCGCATCCGCCCCGACCGGCGGTATAGCGGCACCCGAGCCCTCGAGCACCACGAGCTCCTTCCCGAGCCCGTCGGCAAGCCGCGCACCTTCGGGGACGTTGCTGAAGAACGTGTCACCCGCCATGCCGCCACCACAGCGCCTGCAGCCCACCGTGGTCACACGACTCATGACCGCGTCCTCGTAGTTGTCGGACGAGGCGTGCTTACCCTGCGCGGCGAGTTCGAGCAGGTCCTCGGTGGTGAGCTGCACCTGGTCGCCGCGGATGAGCTCGGGCTCGGGCGGGCCGCCTCGGCCCATCGCCACCACGACGATGTTGCGGCCCTGCGCGACGAGTCTGCGCGCCACGTGCGCGGAGATCGCCGTCTTGCCGACGCGCTTGCCGGTACCGATGATCGCCAGTGCCGGCGTTCGCAGGCGAAGGCGAGGGCACGGCGGCGTGAAGCGGAAGTCCGCGCCGCGGTACTCGACGCCCTCGCTGAGGGCGATCGACGCGAGGCGGAAGCGATCAGACGCCGAGAGTACCGGCTCGTCCGAGAGATCCACGATCGCCGCGGGACGGTAGCGGATGATGGCGGCGCGCAACGCCTCCTCTGCGGTGTCGCCAAAGACGACGGGCACGCCGTACACCCCGGCTGGCTGCGCGTCCACCTTCTCGGTCCCGCCGATGAACGCTGCGGTCACGACGTCGAACTCGGCGCCGAGAGCGGCAAGGGCGGTCCGCACGACCGGCGGGTAGTGCTCCCCATCGATGAGCGCAACAACCGTGCTCACGGCGTGGTCCCCTCCGGAACCGACGACTCGACCGCCGAGTCCTCGGGTTTGTCGTCGCGGGGCACGCCACACGGCTGCCATGCGCACAGGCGGCTGCCGGTCCTCTGGTAGTCCGCGACGACTTCCGGTAGATCGAACGGGTGCTTGAGGATGACCCGCACGCGATCGGGCCAGAGCTCGATGATGTTGTACGAGGCGCGCGTCCGGCCGCGCAGGCGGTACGAGCACGCGGTACCGGCATTCACGATCACGAGGCTCTCGAGCCGCCACACATTGGGCACGTGCTTGTGGCCGCACAAGACGAGATCGCACCCGCTCGTAGTGAGCACCTGCAGCAGGTCGCCGGCATCATGGACGATATTGCGCTCGCGACCGGTCCCGGGGACCGGAATCAGGTGGTGGTGCAGACACACGACCTTGAACTCGTCCGGCTCGCTGAAGCGCTCCTCGATCCAGCGGTAGCGCTCGCGGCCGACCCGGCCGGTGTCAAGATCGGGCTCAGAGGAATCGAGGCCGAGGATACGGACGCCCTCGAAGCGAAGCTCGGTGGAACGGGCCCCGAAGAGCTCCTCGAAGTGCATGTCCCCGACGTTTCGCGCGTCGTGGTTCCCCGGGAGCACGATCGTGCGCTCGACGTGCATGCGCGAGATGAGCTTCCGCGCGGCCTTGTACTCCTGGCGGAACCCCATGTCCGTCAGGTCGCCGGTCACCACGAGCGCATCGGGAGCGAGATCGTTGATCTCGTCGACCACCCGGGTGGCGAGGCTCGGGATGTGGTACTGCGACCCACAGTGTAGATCCGAGATCTGCGCGATAACGATCGGGGCTCTGTCGCTCATACGTCCTCCGGCCGGCATGGTAGCGCTCTGCTCGCTTGGTTCGAACGGGGATGGCGGAACGATTCGGCGAGAATCCTGGGACTGCTTCGATTGTTCCCCAAAACGCCGCACTCGGCGTCGGGGCCGTCGGCACTACGCGGCAGGTGCGCTCTTGCGGACGAACAGCGCTTCCCGGAATACGGCGATGACCAGGCCCAGGAGCAGTCCGACGACGATGGCACCCGCGACGGTCGTCGAACGTCTCAGAGTCGGCGAGATGTTGGTGATGCGCACGTTACCGTTGTAGTAGTACGCGGACTCGATCGCGCGGAGATGAAGACGGTCTTCGTAGAGCCGCAGCTGCATCTCCCATTCGGTCCCGATCAAGTCGAGGGCGAGACTCGCCGACGCATTCCTCCCGGCGTCGAGCTGGATTCTGCGGACGGCCTTGAGCGCTCGGTCGGTCGCGTCGACGCGCTGTCGAAGAGCCTTGATCTCCTTGCCGCTGAGTTCCGACGCTCGCTCGGTGATGCGTGTCGCGGCGTTGGTCGCCGCCGAGGTCGCGACGCTCTCCGTGGGTGACTCGAACGTGACCACCAGCTGCGACTGGGGGTCCTCGAGCGTGAATACGTCGAGAGCCGCACTCACCGTGTCGGTCTCAACGGACGCGACATCCGCAACGTACGCAATGAACTCGCCCTGCTTAATCTCCTTGAGCATGTCATCCGGACGCGGAAGGTCCGGATATGCGGAGAGCGTGGAATTGTCGATCACGATGACTGCCCGCGCCTGGTACTCCGGAGCGGGCGCTTTCGATGTCGCAACGACGGCCACGACCGCGGCAGCCAACGCACACAGGAGAGGAATCCACCACTGTCGGCGAACGGCGGCGAGGTACGACGGATGAGCTCCTTGATCAGGCATGCGCGTGCTCCTCGTGAAGGGATGACGCCGCCAGAAGTCCCAGGAACAACCACAGGTACTCGAAGAACAGATAGTACTGGAAGAGCGACTGCACCAGAAGAGCGACCACGGCGGCGAGCGCCACCGCCGACACCCCCGGGTAGCCCCGCCTCGCGGCCTGGCGCCACGCGATCAGCACGCCGGCCACAAGGCCTATCTCGGCGATCAGGCCCAGCAGTCCCATCTCGACCCACATCGCAAGCGGGAGCTGGTGCGGGTGAAGAATCCGCGGCAGCGCTCCGGGTCGCCGGTACGGCGGGTACGCGGCGTCAAAGGCGCCGAGTCCTGTCCCGAAAACCCAGTAGTCACCGAGCATCTCCACGCTCGACTCGGCCATTAGCGACCGCGTCGTGAGCGACCCCTCCGCCTGCGGTGCGAGGAGGCCGGTGAACCGCTCGGCCACCTGTCCCGGCAGGAGCGGAAGGGCAGTGGCAGCCACCAGCAGCCCCCCGATGATAAGCGCGGTGCGGCGCTTCGAAGGAGCGGTCGCCACGACGACGAGCATGCCCACGACGTATCCCACGGCGGCCGAGCGCGAAGCCGTGATCGCCATACCCGCCGTGCAGACCCCGGCGGCGAGAAGCCAGACGAGCGCGGTCACCCAGCGTCGGGACCTGACCACGAACGCGAGTGCCGCAAGCGCGGCAACCGACAGATAGCCACCGAGGAAGTTCGGGTCGAGGAAGAAGGCTGCCGGGCGCACGAGCAAGTCGCCGGAGAGGAGGCCCTGCGTCGCGACCGATCCGATATCCACTCCCCGATACTGCAGGGCCGCCACCGCGGCCATGCCGCAGGCGACGGCGACAAGGATCGCGACAAGGCGCCGCGCGCGGGCGGGCGTCGAGGCTCGCGAGGCAAAGACCAGGGCAAGCAGCCACAGCGAGAGGAGGCGGAACGACTCGAATGCCGTCGCTCCCGGCGCTACGGACGTCGGCAGGGACGACAGAGCCGCAAGCACGGGAAACGACAGGGCAATCGAGAGCGGCGTGAGCGTGGGAAGTGCCGCACGCCCTGTTCGCACGATTCGTACGAGCCACCCGATGATGACGGCCCCGAGCAACACGTGCGCGGCGGTGAACGGCACCGCGGGCGGACCAAGCGTGAGGGCGTCGTGGAACGGGATCGCGATGATGAGGAGAGTCAACCCGGCGTCCGTGCTCAGGAGCCCGACGACGCCCAGAAGCAGCGTGAGGCCGCCGTAGAGCAGCACGTCCGTCCCGTCCCACTGAACGCCGGCGAGCGCAGCGAAGGCGGCCGCGGAGCCCGCGAGCACGACGCCGAGCGCAGCCGCGACGACTTCCCCCCGCGGCGCGAACCGGGCGTCACTGAGAGCAGCTCCTTGCACCCGCGTCGCTCCTTCAGCTTTCGACGGTACCCCTGCGGGCGATCCCCAGTGCGAGTACGCCCCCGTAGCGACCCTCACCCAATGAGTGGCCGACTGCTGCAGCTGCCGAACCCGCCCGCGCGAGCGCCTCAGCGTCGCTCTCGCCAAGAACGAGCGCAAGCACCGTCGGACCGGCTCCCGACAGCACGGCCGGACCAACGCCGGCGTCCTCAAGCGCGTCGCGCACGGCAGCGAATTCAGCCATGAGCGATGCGCGGTACTGCTCGTGCAGCAGATCGTGAAGCCCGAGTCGCAGCGTCTCGCTGTCCCCGGTTGCCAGACCGAGCGCGACGAGCGCGGCACGCCCGGCATTGGCGGCGGCATCGGCATGTGGCACCGACGCCGGCAGCGCGGAACGCGCCGTGCTTGTGGCGAGCGGCGCGTCGCCGACAACCACGACGGCGGCCACGCCGCCGGCCGGATCGACGCGCACGGAACGCACGGCACCCGCCTCGCGGACGCTTACGGTGAAGCCACCGAGGAGCGCCGCCGCGACGTTGTCGGGGTGGCCCTCGAGCTCGGTAGCGAGTTCCAGGAGGCGCTGGCTGTTCAAGCGCTCGCCGGTCAGGCGGTTACCGATGACGACCCCTCCGACGATGGCGGCAGCAGAGGAGCCGAGTCCTCGACCGACGGGAATCCGGTTCCGGCACACGATGTCGGCAGCACGGTCGTACGCCTGTACCTCGCAGAACACCCGCTGGATGGCCCGCACCACCTCGTTCGAGGCGTCCTCGCGAAGCAGGCCGGCACCCTCGCCCTCGACGCGGACCGACCACCGCTCGGCAGGACGCGCCTCGAACTCGTTGCAGAGGTCGAGCGCGAGGCCGAACGCGTCGTAGCCCGGACCGAGATTCGCCGAGGTGGCAGGAACCCGGACACGCAGCTCGGGCGCAAGGCTCACAGGTCTTCAACCCTGATGACGGTGCCGACGGCGTCCAGGACGTCGAGCGCAGCGATCACGTCGAGCGCGGCGCGCACGGAGCGCTCGGACGCGCGGTGCGTCACGTAGACGATCTCCGCCCCCTCCTCGACTGTGCGCTTCTGGATCACCGAAGCGAGCGAGACGCCGTGGTCACCGAAGACGCCCGCAACCGCGGCCAGCACGCCGGGCTGGTCCGCGACGTGCAGGCGCACGTAGTACTCGGTCATGAGATCGCCCATATCGCGAAGCGCGAGTTCGTCGCTGCACGTGCAGCCGACAAGGTTGAGACAGCCGCTGCCGATGTGCCGGGCGACCTCGATGACGTCGCCCACGACGGCGCTCGCTGCGGGCAGCGAACCGGCGCCCTCGCCGAAGAACATCGTCTCACCGACTGAGTCGCCCACGACGTAGATGGCGTTGTAGACGCCGCTGACCTTGGCGAGGGGATGATCGGCGCGGATCATCGTCGGATGCACGCGCACGTCGATTCCGCCGTTCTCGCGCCGAGCAAGCGCCATCAGCTTGATCGCGTAGCCCATCTCGGCTGCATACGCGATGTCCTGCGGCGTGATGGAGCGAATACCCTCGACTGGCACGTCCTTCAGCTCAACGCGCGAGTTGAACGCGATCGACGCGAGGATGGCGATCTTCGCGGCAGCGTCCAGCCCATCGACATCGGCAGTCGGGTCGGCCTCGGCGAAGCCGTGAGCCTGTGCCTCGGCAAGCGCGGAGGCGTAGTCGAGCCCGTCTTCCGCCATCCGGGTGAGCATGTAGTTGGTGGTGCCGTTCACAATACCGTAGACGGCGTTCACCTCGTTGCCCACGAGCGAATGTTTGAGCGGGCCGATGATTGGGATCCCGCCGCCGACCGCCGCCTCGAACAGGAGATCCACGCCGTGGAGCTTTGCGGCGTCCATGGCCTCGTGGCCGTGGCTTGCCATGAGCGCCTTGTTGGCCGTGACGACGCTCTTACCCGCCGCGAGCGCAGCCAGCACGACCTCCCGCGCGACGCCGGTGCCACCGATGAGTTCGACCACGACATCGATGTCCGGGTCGTCCACCACAGCATGCCAATCGTCCGAGAAGCGCTCAGGTGCGATCCCCAGTGCCTCGGCGCGCGCGCGGTCGCGATCGGCACAGCGCGCCAGCTCGAGCGACACGTTCGCGCGGCGGCCGAAGTCAGCTACGTGGCGGTTGATGATCTCGACGACCCCTGAGCCGACGGTACCGAGGCCGACGAGGCCGATACGGATGGTGCGCATGAGTGCCTCCGAAGTGAACGATGACGCGCCCGTGACCAGCGTCGTCCCATTGTACGGCATCTCGCTGCGCCCGCTTCGCGCGCAGGTATCGGGGGTACACTAGCTTCAAGCAAGCCGAGGGAGCGCCGGTGAAGAAGCAGACACTGTGGTTGGTCCTCGCACTCGTCGTGGTCGCAATCGTAGCTGCCGCCGTCTGGGCGGTTCCCTACACGGAGCGTCCAGCCTTCTGTCCGACGTGCCACGAGATGTCCCCGTACTACGAGGCCTGGTCCCTGGGCAGCCACTCGGACGTGAGTTGCACGGACTGCCACGTGGACGCCGGCACCGTGAACCACCTGCTCCACAAGTTCGTTGCCCTCAAAGAAGTCTGGGACCACTTCACGACCAAGCCCGCATACCCTCGCTACAGCGTGTTGGTGCCGACGAGACGGTGCACGCCGTGCCACGAGCGGATCGACACCCCGAAGAAGCCCGGGCTGTCACACGAAGAGCACGCCAAGGCCGGGAAGTGCCAGGACTGTCACCCCGACACGGGACACTCGGTAACGGTCGACGCGCTGCGCGCCGCCGGAATCCTCGACGCCGCTGCCGTGACTGCCACGCAGACCATTGCGGCGCGCTTCAGGACGGTCGACGCCACCCCTCAGATGCCACGATCGCACAAGCCGGTGAAGTGCGGCCTGTGCCACGATATGCCTCGGGCGGGGTGCGGGTACTGCCACCCGACGCCGACGGGACACTACGCGGGCGTGTGCGCGGACTGCCACACCGCCGGAACGTCGTTCGCGAACAACGTCGTGTTCGCGCACACCGGCGTCCTCGACTGCGCGAAGTGCCACGACGCGCCCGCGAATCACTTCACGGGAGTCCCGTGCCGAGGCTGCCATTCGCCGAAGACCGCGTTCGACAAGACGGTCTTCAGACACCCGTCCGTAGGAGAGCATTCATACAAGAGCTTCCCGTGCGTTGACTGCCATCCGAGCGGGTTCGGGTCGACCTCGTGCACGAAATGCCACAAGGGCGGACCACCCACCGATGACTAGGAATCGGCCGGCGGGACGAGTGCCTACCCCACCTCGCACTTCATGAGGTCGTCGTAGGTCTCGCGGCGCACGACCCATCGCCATGTCCCATCGCCGACGAACACGACACCGGGTCGCACCTGCTTGTTGTAGTTGCTGCTCATCGACTGGCAGTATGCGCCCGTGGCGCAGACGCACACGATGTCGCCCACATCCGGGACCTGGAGCGGCGCGTCAGCCACGACGATGTCACCGCTCTCGCAGTGCTTGCCGGCAATCGTCGCCACCATCTCGCGGGGCTGGTCAGCCTTGTTCGCGATAAGCGCCTCGTAGTGCGCACCATAGAGCGACGTGCGGATGTTGTCGCTCATGCCACCGTCCACCGCCACATACGTGCGGATCTCGGGAATCTCCTTGATGGTGCCCACCGAGTAGAGGGTCACGCCGGCGTTCGCGACGATCGAGCGCCCGGGTTCCACCGCCATCCGCGGCACCGGTAGACCGTGCTTCTCGCACTCCCCCTTGATGCCGTCCACGATGACCTTGCCGTAGTCCTTCACCGTGCTCGGCTCGTCCGGCAGGCCGTACTTGATGCCGAGCCCGCCGCCAGTGTCGAGCAGCCGGACGTCGGTGCCAGTGCGCGTGCGGATCTCGCGCATGAACGCGACCATCCGCTCGATCGCCGCAGAGAAGCTCTTGAGCGCGAAGATCTGGCTGCCGATGTGCATGTGGAGCCCCTCGAAGTCGAGGCCGGGAAGCTCGATCGCCCGCTCGACGGCGCTCATCGCGAGACCCTCGTTCATACCGAAACCGAACTTGGAGTCCTCGGCGCCGGTCTGGATGTAGCTGTGCGTGTCGGCGGCGATGCCAGGGGTGACGCGGATGAGGATCGACTGCTGAACACCGCGTGAGGCCGCCAAAGCGGACACGCGCTCCATCTCCTCGAAGCTATCCACGACGACGCGGCCGACGCCCGCATCCAAGCACTCGGCGAGCTCCTGGTCCGTCTTGTTGTTGCCGTGAACGTAGATGCGCTCCATCGGGAAGCCCGCCCGAAGCGCGAACGCCAGTTCGCCGCCGCTCGAGACGTCCAGGCAGCAGCCCTCCTCAGCCACGAGGCGGCACATCGCAAGCGACATGAACGCCTTGCCCGCGTACACGACGTCGACGTCCGGCCAGTGGTACGTCGTCCGCCTCACGTAGTCACGCAGCTGATGGCGGATGGTCGCCTCATCCATGACGTAGAGCGCCGTGCCTGCGGTGCACGCGAGCTCCACCATGTCCACACCGCCGATGCAGAGGTGAGTGCCGCGCACCTCTGCTGTGATCGGTAGGACCGAGGCAAGGTCGTAGCCGGTCTTCTGGTCGGGCACGGCCGGTGGTCTCGGTGCTAAGGGCCTGGCTGCCATCGTCGTACCTTTCGTCTGGACGGGCGGGAGCGACTGGCTCCTACATCCGCTGCGGCGCGCTCACGCCGAGCAAGCCGAGGGCAAGCTCGAGCACGATCCGCGTCGCGTCGACAACCGCAAGCCGCGCCGCGGAGAGCGTCGGCGCGTCCGGGTCCACCACTCGGCAGAGCGTGTAGAACTGGTGGAACGACGTCGCGAGCTCTTCCGCGTAGCGCGTCACCTTGTGGGGAGCGCGCTGGGTCGCGGCCGCGTCGACGACCTCTGCGAACTCGGCGAGCTTGCGGAAGAGCGCGAGCTCGGCATCCTCGGCAAGGAGCGAGAGATCGGCATCGGCCGGCACGAGGGCCGCCACAAGCGCGGCCATGTCCTCGGCGTCAGGCGCGTCGGCTGCCTTCCGCAGAATGGAGCAGATGCGCGCGTGCGCGTACTGAACGTAGTAGACGGGGTTGTCGCTCGACTGCTGTTTGGCGAGTCCGATGTCGAAGTCGAGCGCCTGGTCGGTCGAGCGTCGCAGGAAGAAATAGCGGGCCGCGTCCGCGCCCACCTCGTCCAGGAGGTCCTCGAAGGTGACCATCTCGCCCGTACGCTTGCTCATGCGGACGACCTCGCCGTTGCGGAACAGGTTGACCAGCTGCCCGATGATGACCTCGAGCTGACCCGGGTGGCCGAGCGCCGCGGCGGCAGCCTTCATGCGCGCAACGTAGCCGTGGTGGTCGGCGCCCCAGATGTTGATGACGAGGTCGAAGCCGCGCTCGTCGAGCTTGTTCCAGTGGTACGCGATGTCCGCAGCGAAGTACGTGTAGCTGCCGTCGGCCTTCACGAGCACGCGATCCTTGTCGTCGCCGAAGGCGGTGGAGCGGAACCACGTCGCTCCTTCGTGCTCGAAGATATGGCCACCCTCGCGCAGGCGGGCGATCGCGTGCTCGATCGCGGTGACGCCGTCGGCGTCGGGGACGTGGAGCGAGCGCTCGGAGAACCACACATCGAAGTCGACTCCCATGCCCGAGAGCACGCGCTTGAGATGCTCGAGCACCTGCACGTACGCCCGCTCTCGGAAGTGCAGCTCGCGCACGTCCGGTTCGGCGTCCGCCCACGCGTCTCCTTCCTCGGCGAGAATCTCCTGCGCGATCTCGCCGATATACGCGCCGCGGTAACCGTCCTCGGGGAACGGTGCATCCCGCCCGCAGAGCTCCAGGTACCGCGCGGACACGCTCGCCGCGAAGATGTCCATCTGCACGCCGGCGTCGTTCACGTAGAACTCCCGCTCGACGACATGGCCGGCGTGTGCCAGCAGCCGCGCGATCGAGTCGCCGAGCGCGGCCCAGCGGCCGTGCCCCACGTGCATCGGCCCGACGGGGTTTGCGGACACGAACTCCACCTGCACGCGCGTACCCGCACCCCGGTCCGAACGACCGTACGCGTGACCGGCGGCTCGCACATCCGCGACGACGCGCTGCAGTGCGCGTGCGGAGAGACGGATGTTGATGAAGCCAGGACCGGCCACTTCCACCGATGCCACGTCGGGATGGCCCTCGATATGCGCCGCAATCGCTTCAGCGAGCGTACGCGGAGACATGCCGGCCGCCTTCGCAGAGCGGAGCGCCACGCTCGTCGCCCAGTCGCCGTGGGAGAGGTCCCGCGGACGCTCGGGCTCGATCGCGGGAAGCTCGGGAAGGGCGAACTCGCCGGCGTCGATCCCGGCGGTGAGCGCATCGGTGACGAGCGAGATGACGAGGTGCTGCACGGTGGGAGGACGCTCCTCGGCTGACGGCTGGTGTGACTTGACAGGATACCGCGAACGACTCAGCCAGGCCAACGCTCGCGATAGCGTGCGAGCAGGCGACGGCTCCCCTCGGTGATCTGTCGGCGAGTCCGCTGAGACGCACGCGACCAGTCGTCGGGGCTGGGTCTGAGACCCAGCCGGTGCCGCATGTGTCCAAGGCCGAGCACGACCCCGTGGGCTGCCGTGTCCTGCAGGCAGTGAAGCGCCCATCCCAAGTACTCTGGAGAGTGAGTACGCAGCGCACGGCGCGCGTAGACGAATTCCCAGACGTACGTCCACGGGGCGAAGTGACGCGTCATGTTGAGAAGGGACCCATTCCCGGGATATCGCGTATCAAAGCCGACGTCCGCCCGCGCGATTCTCTCAGCGACGTCGCCAAGGCCGGCCTGTTCGGCCCAGCGGCGTGTGAGTGTGTAATGGACGTAGGGGCCCATGGCTCAGCGATGGTAGGGCTCGTTGCGCATGATGCGGAACGCGCGATACAGCTGCTCGAGCAGCACCACGCGGGCAAGCTGGTGCGGGAGCGTCATTGGCCCGAGCGAGAGGCGCTCGTTGCAGCGCTCGGCAAGTGACGGGTCGAGGCCCGCAGCACCGCCGATGAGGAACGCCACGTTCTGGCGGCCGGTGTGCAGATGGCCCGCGAGCCACCCGCTGAAGGCCTCGGACGAGCGGGCGGTGCCGCCAATCTCCAGCCCAACGACGTAGGCGTTCTCCGGGATCGCCCGCGCCAAAGCCTCGGCCTCGATGCGCACCGCACGGGCTTCGTCACCGCTCAGGTCTTGGTCGGGCACCTCGACGGCGTCGATGCTTGCATACGGCCGCAGGCGCTTCAGGTACTCGTCGGCGGCGTCACGCCAGTGCCGCTCCTTGAGGCGCCCGACCGCTGCGATAACGATTCTCACGGCGTGGAGACGTCGGAACCGAGCGTGACCTTGAGCGTGAGGTTCTCCTTACCCCGGACGACCTTCACGTCGACCGTCTCGCCCACCTTGTGTGACCGAACGGCGGTGAAGACGTCCTCCACACTCTTGATAGCAGTGCCGCTGATGTCCACGATCACGTCGCCCCGCTTCATGCCGGCCTTGTCCGCCGGCGAGCCCGTCGTTACGGACTGCACGAGCGCACCGGACGTCACGGGCAGTCCGTACTGCTTCGCGTAGTTCGGGTCGATCGTGGCCGTGCCGACGCCCATGAACGGGTGCGACGCATGCCCAGTCGAGATCAGCTCCTCCGCGATCTGCATGGCGAAGTCGACCGGTATCGCGAAGCCGATCCCCGCCGAGGAACCTGACGTGGTCTGGATGAGCGTGTTGATGCCGATGAGCAGGCCCTGCGCATCAGTGAGCGCGCCACCGGAGTTGCCGGGGTTGATGGCGGCGTCCGTCTGGATGAGCGACGTATAGGTGGTGATACCACTTGACCCACTCGCGACGCTGGAGCGGCCGAGCGCCGAGATGATGCCGGTCGTCACGGTCTTCTCCAGGCCGAACGGGCTGCCTATGGCCACCACCGGCGCGCCCACAACGAGGTCCGATGACGTGCCGATCTCCATCGCCGGCAGGCTGGCCCGGTCCACCTTGATGACGGCGAGGTCGCTCGACGGATCGGTGCCGACCACCTTCGCAGGCAGGTCCTCGGTGCCGATCGTCACGATGAGCCCGCTCGCGCCCTCGACGACGTGGTTGTTGGTCAGGATGTAGCCGTCCGCGCGGATGATGACGCCGCTGCCGTTGCCCGTGACCTGGGTGGTCACCGTGCCTGTGAAGAAGTCCTGCACCTGCTGCTGGACCGCGACGTTCACGACCGATGGCGTGACCTTCTTGGCCACGGCCTCCGCGAACGTAGCCTCAGTGTCCCTCACCGCGATGTTCACGGGCGATGGAGTCTGGCTTCCCTCCACTGCACTGCCTGTGGAGGAGGTTCGCGCCGGCAGGTAGAGAGCCAGACCGGCCGCGCCGATTGCGGCCGCGCCGATGAGGCCACCGAGGAGAGCGGCGATGACCACGCCGAGCCACCCGAAACGCCTCCGCGTTGCCTCCTGCGCCGCGGGCGCGGGCGACGTGGGCGCCGGCGCGGCGGGCGTCTGGTAGAGCGGTGGCGAAGGGTACTGCGCCGCGCCCGGCTCCGCAGGCTGGGGCTGGATGGGTTCGTGGGAGTCCGTCATCACTGCACCTCGATCAGTCGAAGTCCGTCGGCTCTCCTCGATGATACCCAAGGCCGAGCCCGCGCAGCCGTCGCCGCATCGGCTCGGCAGAACCTCTTCACAGCTTCTTCGCCTGAAGGCCATGCCCTCAGCGGTGTCAGAATGCGATGCCGAGCATGGCGACCAGTGGCTGTGCGCCGAGGCCGAGGGTGAGCGTGATGGCCACGCAGGCGCCAAACGCAAGTGCCGCCACAAGGGATCGAGCCGGGGTCGGGGCCTCGGGCCGCTCGCCGTAGAAGACCTCGCGCAGGACGCGGAAGTAGTAACCCGCGGAGGTCACGCTCATGACGATCGCGACGATCACGAGCCACGTCCAGCCGCCGTCGACGGCGGACGTGAACACGAAGAGTTTGCCGAACATGCCCGCCATCGGCGGGATACCCACAAGCGAGAGCAGGAACACGACCGACGCCCACGCGAGCGCAGGTCGGCGGCCGGCAAGCCCCGCGAAGTCGTCGAGGCTGCTCCCCTCCTCGGCCGCGATGAACATGATCGCCATCGAAGGAACCGCGTACACAATCGTGTAGAAGATCGCCGCGGCGTAACCGCCCGGCGTGGCGGCACTCACGGCAAGGAGTACGTAGCCCGAGTGCGCGACGCCGGAATACGCCATGAGCCGCCGTACGTCGTTCTGCGGGAACGCAGCGAGGTTGCCGAGCACCATCGACGCGAGCGCAACGAGCGCGAAGACCGCCGGGAGGACCGGAACGCCTGGGGCGAGCGCCGCGGCGAGGTGTACAACGACGACGGTGCCCGCGATCTTGGGGACCGTGGACACAAAGGCAACCGACGCTGGGGGCGCGCCCGCGTAGGTGTCGGGTGCCCAGAAGTGGAACGGCGCCGCCGAGACCTTGGCGAAGAGCCCGATGAAGGAGAAGAGCGCGGCGAACGCGCCCAAGAGGCCCGTCGCACCGACCTTGTCAAGCGTGGCGAATGCGGTTGAGCCCGACAGGCCGAACAGGAACGAGAAGCCGTAAAGCATCACGAGGCTGGTGGTCATCGACAGCAGGAAGTACTTGAGCGCCCCCTCAAGCGAGCGGTCGTCGCCGCGGCGGTAGCCCATGAGAACGTACGCCGGCATCGTGCCGAGCTCGACCGCGATGAAGAGCGCGATGAGGTCTCGCGCGGTGGACATGAACATCCCGCCCAGAAGCGCCAGGAGCGCGAGCGACGCGGCCTCACGGCTGCGCTCCCCCAGGCCGCGTCCAGAGAGCCACAGCAGGTAGATACCGGTCAGCACGAGCATCGCTACACGAGCGACGACGGCAGTCTGATCGAGGTTCAGCACGCCTGCGAGCTCACCGCGTGCCCCGATCAGGACGGCGGTGACCGCTGCGACAAGGGCGACCCCAGCCCCGAGAGCGGCACCAGCTCCCTGCCGGGGGCTCACCGCGTCGGCAAAGAGCGCCAGGAGCGCTGCCGCCGCCACCAGGTACTCGGGTATGAGCCAGAAGAGCTCGGTCATGCTAGGCCCCCGCCAGCGCAGCGACGAGCGTCCGCACTGCGGGATCGACGTAGCGAAGGAGCGAGTCCCACCACAGGCCCACGACGAGTGTGAGCGCGACCAGCGGCACGAGCACCCCGATCTCGCGCACCGTGAGGTCCCCCATGCTCCGCATCTGCGTCGAGGGCGTACCAAGCACGACGCGCTGCACCATCCACAGCGTGTAGGCGGCCGCGAGAAGCACGCCGACGGCTGCAACGACAACCCACGCCACGGGAATGGCGGACTTCCACGCCCCGAGCAGGCTCAGGAACTCGCCGACGAAGCCGGACAGTCCCGGGAGACCGAGCGAGGCGAATGACGCGAAGGCGAGGAGGCCCGCCGCAACCGGCGCGGCTCCCGACAGTCCCGAGAGGTCGCTGATCATGCGCGTGTGCGTCCGCTCGTACACCATGCCGACGATGAGGAAGAGCATGCCGGTCACGACGCCATGCGAGAACATCACCGCCACGGCACCATCGATGCCCTCGACCGTCCCCGAAGCGATACCGAGCATCACGAAGCCCATGTGCGAAACGGACGAGTACGCGACGAGCTTCTTGAGGTCGGTCTGCGCGAACGCAAGCGCTGCGCCATACACGATCGAGACTGCCGCGAGCGCGGCGATGAAGCCCGACCACTGCTTCGCCGCATCGGGGAGGATCGGCAGCGCTACTCGGATGAAGCCGTAGGTCCCCATCTTCAGGAGGATGCCTGCGAGCAGAACCGACGCGGCTGTCGGCGCTTCCACATGCGCGTCGGGAAGCCACGTGTGGAACGGGAAGATCGGCACCTTGACGGCGAATCCCAGGAAGAACGCGGCGAAGACCCACCACTGGAAGGTCGCGGGGAGACCAGCTCCCACAAGCGCGGTCATGTCGAAGGTGCCGCCTGCCGGGTGCAGGTAAAGCGCGATGATACCGACGAGCATGAAGACGCTGCCGAAGAGCGTGTAGAGGAAGAACTTGAGGGCGGCGTACTCGCGGCGCGGACCACCCCACGTGGCGATGAGGAAGTACATGGGAACGAGCACGAGTTCCCAGAAGACGTAGAAGAGCACGAAGTCGAGCGCGAGGAACACACCGTTCATGCCGACTTCCAGGAGCAGCAGCATCGCGAAGTAGGTCGCGGGCTTCTTCTCAACGTTCCACGACGCCACCACCGCAAGCGCCGAGAGCAGCGCCGAGAGCACGAGCATGCTGAGTGAGATGCCGTCGACGCCGAGGAGGTACTGGATGCCGACGCTCGGCACCCATGCGTGCTTCTCGATGAACTGCATGCCCGCCCCCGCGTCGAACGACCCGAGGAGTATGAGTGCGAGCAGCAGGTCGACCGCGGTGACGCCAAGCGCGACCCAACGCGCCGCGGACGAACGCTCCTTCGGGAGCAGCGCGCACGCGATCGCACCGGCGAGCGGCAGCAGGATGATGACCGTGAGCAGCGGGAACATCTCGCGTCAGGCCCCTTTCACGACGATGAGCAGCATGAAGAGCACGAGCGACACGAGCATGACCCCCTGGTAGACCTGTACGCGCCCCACCTGGACGCGACGGAGCTGCGCGCCTGCCGAGCGGACGAGAACCGCCAGGCCGTTGACGGCGCCATCCAACACTCGCTTGTCGAACACCCCGCCGACTTCGGCGCCGGCGCGCCACAGCCCTGCGGCGCCGTTCACCGCGCCGTCAACGACGGCTCGATCGAACTCGCCAAGCGCCGCCGCCACTCGGCCGTATGGCCTGACGATGAAGTAGTCATACGTGAGGTCGAAGTAGAGCTTCTGGTCAAGCGCGCCGTACAAGTGGCGAACTTGCTGCTTGATCCTCCGGGTATTGAGAACCACGCTCCGGCGGCCGTACGCCCACCAGCCGAGCGCGAGCCCAGCGCCAGCCACGCCGAGCGACAGCGCCGCAAGCGCCGGATCGGGCCAGGGAATCCCGTGCCCAAGGAACTCGCCGAGCCACGGACCTGCGAAGCCGATGACTGCGGTGATGGCGGCGAGCAGGCCCATCGGGACCAACATCTCGGTGTGCCCCTCACGCAGTCCCTCGCACTGCTCGGGACCGGTGAAGACGCGGAACCAGAGCCGCGCCACGTAGAAGGCGGTAACGAAGGCGGCCGCGAGTGCCATGACGAGCGCCACGTACTGGTGCTCGTGGTAGAGCACCGCGATGATCTCGTCCTTGCTCCAGAAGCCCGAGAACGGGAAGACGCCCGCAAGCGCCAGCGAGCCGATGCCGAAAACTGCGGTCGTCACCGGCAGGTGCTTCCTGAGGCCACCCATCTCGCGCATGTCCTGCGTGTGCGCAGCATGGATGATGACGCCCGCGCCCAGGAAGAGCAGCGACTTGAAGAAGGCGTGCGTCACGAGATGGTAGAGTCCCGCGACGAGACCTCCCGCGCCAAGCGCGATGAACATGTAGCCGAGCTGGCTGATCGTCGAATATGCAAGCACCTTCTTGATGTCGTGCTGCACCGCCGCCATGAGCCCGGCCGCGAGCGCCGTGAGCGCGCCGATCGTGAGCGTGATCGTGAGGGCCACTCCGCTCGCCTCGAAGATCGGGAGCGCCCGCGCGACGAGGTACACGCCGGCCGCGACCATCGTCGCAGCATGGATGAGCGCGGACGCCGGCGTGGGGCCGGCCATGGCGTCGGGAAGCCACACGTGAAGCGGCAGCTGTGCAGACTTGCCCATTGCGCCGAAGAGCAGCAGCAGCGACACGGTGGTGGCGGCCGCCGGGGTCCACGCGAAGTCGTGGAGCACGGCAGAGAACTCGAACGAGCCCGCCGTCGCGTACATAACCCAAAGGCCCAGCATGAACCCGATGTCGCCGACGCGCGTGGTCAAGAAGGCCTTCAGCGACGCCTTGCGCGGTGCCTCCTGCTCGTGCCAGAAGCCGATCAGCAGGTACGAGCACAGACCCATGACTTCCCACGCCATGAAGAGCTGCAGGAAGTTGTCGGCCAGCACAAGCGTTAGCATGGCCGCGGTGAAGAGCGACAGCACGGCATAGTACCAGCCGATGCGTTCGTCGCGATGCATGTAGCCGAGCGAGTAGACCTGTACGGCGACGCCGACGATCGTCACCACGAGGAGCATGAGCGCGGAGATCGGGTCGACGAGCAGCCCCGCCGTGAACGCTGAGCCGCCGACGTGCGCGAACGCGGTCGACGCGTGGTAGGCTGCCTCGCCGCCGTGCCCGCCAGGCCATGTCTGCACGAACGCGACCACCGACAGGAGGAGCGATACGACGACCGCCGCCACCGAAAGCGGAATCGCGCGATTGCGACGTGCCCGCGAGAGCGGCGCGAGCACCGCGAACGCCAGGACAGGGATGAGCGGTATGGCGAGAACGTAGCCCATGCTCACCCCTTCAGCTCCTGCATCGCGTCGAGCTCGATGGTCTTTCGTCGGCGATACAGTGCGAGGACCAGCGCGAGACCAAGCCCGATCTCGGCGGCGGAGACCACCATCGAGAACACGGCGAAGAACTGGCCGGTCATCGCGGCCGGATCCGTGAAGCGGCTGAACGCCACCAAGTTGATGTTCACCGCATTCGCCATGAGCTCAAGACACATGAGCACCATCACGGCGCTCTTGCGGGACAACGCGCCGTACAGACCGAGCGAGAACAGCACCAGTGACAGCGCGAGGAACGGTAGAAGTCCGACGGGCTGACCGAGTGAGAGCGTCACGAGCCGTCACCCCCTGACCACCACACGGCGCCGATGAGCGCCACAAGCAGCACAAGGGAGGCGATCTCGAATGGCACGAGCCACGCCGTGAAGAGCGCGGTTCCAAAGGCGGCCACATCGGGCACGCGCTCGGGCATCGGACTCGCCGCCGGCATCGAGACGCGCGTCAAGGCGAACGCCACGGCCCCGCCGAAGAGCGTCACGAGCACCATGACCGACCAGCCGGGCTCGAACGGCCGGATGGCGTCCTCCCGTCGGCGGAGCGTGAGCATGATCGTGAAGAGCACGAGCACCGAAACGGCACCCGCGTACACGAGTACCTGTACGAGCGCGAGGAACTCGGCGGACAGCAGCAGGTAGATGCCTGCCGTGGCCAGCATGACCTCGAGAAGCCAGAACGCCGCGTGTGCGATGTTGCGCGTGGCGAGCATGGCCACGCCGCCGCCGATGGAGGCGAACGCCAGTAGGAGGAACGCGATGCCATTGACGGTGTCAGCCATCGTTGCTCCCCTCCTCGGCCGCCGGCTCTGGCTCGGGCTTCTCGGCCGACTCGGGCTCGGCGGCGTCGGGCTCGCCGGTCGGCTCGGCATCAGCGGTCGCAGACGCCGCCGCGGCTTCCTTGGCCGCGCGATGCTGTGCCGCGGTCGCAGCATCGACGTCAGCGATGAGTTCCTCGGTGAGCAGCGCAGGGTCGGTCACCGCGAGCTCGTATTCGTGGCTCATCTTGATCGCGTCGAACGGGCAGGCCTCGACACAGAGCCCGCACATCATGCATGCGCCGATCTCGTAGCCGAACCGCTCGATGTGCTTCGTCTTGTCCTCGCGCGTCTCGACGTCGAGGCTCAGGATGTGATCCGGGCAGACCCTCACGCACGTCATGCACGCGGTGCACTTCGGCGGACCGTCCTGGAAGTACTTTGGCCGCACCGCCCAGCGAGAGCGCTCGGGCAGCTCGAGCTTCTCGTACGGGTACTTCACCGTGATCGGCCCACGGCGAAGGTTGCGCATCGTGATCCGCAGTCCGTTGATGAGTCCGGCGCCCCACATGGCTAGCTCCACACCTTGATGATGACGCCGGAGATGACGATCCATGCGAGCGCCGCCGGGATGAGCCGCTTCCAGCCGAGCTCCATGAGCCGGTCGATGCGCACGCGAGGGAACGTTCCGCGAATCCACATCATGCAGAAGATGCCGATGTAGATCTTCAGCATGAACGTCACCGGCCCGAGCGCGACCGAGAGCGACTCGGGCACCCACGGAAGTGTCCAGCCGCCGAAGAAGAGTGTGACGGCAAGCGCCGAGATGATGAAGCCGTTGCTGAACTCGGCCAGGAACATGAAGCCGAACTTCATCGCCGAGTACTCCGTGGCGAAGCCACCGACAAGCTCGCTTTCCGCCTCGGACATGTCGAACGGCGTCTGGTTCGATTCCACAAGCGAGGACACGGCGAAGATGAGGAACGTCGGCCAGAAGAGCGGGTTGAAGATGAACCAGCGCGGGAGGAAGCCCGCGATGGTACCGATCTGCGCTTCGACGATGACGCCGAGATTCGTGCTTCCAACCAGCATGACGATCGGTAGGACGGAGAGCAGCAGCGGCACCTCGTAGGCGATCTGCTGCGCTGCCGCCCGCATGCCTCCGAGCAGCGACCATTTGTTCGCAGACGCCCACCCTGCCATGAGGATGCCGAGCGGAACGAGTGAGAGCGCCGCGAACGTGAAAAGCAGCCCCGTGTCGAGGTTAGCCATGCGAAGGTCCTGCGCGTACGGAAGCGCCGCGTAGGCCAAGAGCGACGGGACGAAGATGGCGATCGGGGCGAGACGGAAGAGCCCAAGATCCACGCCCGTGGGTGTGATGTCTTCCTTTGTGAGGAGCTTGAGCACGTCCATCACCGTCTGGAAGATCCCTTTGGGACCCACATGGATCGGCCCGAGGCGAATGTGCAGGTGCCCCAGCACCTTGCGAAGCATGTAGATGAGGACGACACCGTTGGCGAGCATCAGCCCGACGGCCGCGGTCACCTTGATGACGGCGGTCACGAGGGGGCTCATCGGTCGATCTCCCCCATCATGACGTCGGTGGAGCCGATGATCATGACCACGTCCGGCAGCAGGTGGCCGGGGAGGATCTCCTCAAGCGCCTGCAGCGAGAAGAGGGACGGCGCGCGGTAGTGCATCCGGTACGGCGTCTCGCCTCCGTCGCTGAACAGGTGGATCCCGGTTTCCCCTCGCGAGGACTCGACCGACGCGTAGACCTCGCCAGCCCTCGGCTTGAGCAGCTTCGGCACCTTGGCGGTGTGATCGCCCTCGGGCATGCCGTCGACGAGCTGGCGGCACATGCGGGCGGCTTCTCTCATTTCGCCCATGCGCACCATGTAGCGGTCCCACGAGTCGCCGCGCTCGCCCACCGGCACCTCGAAGTCGAGCTCGGGGTACGCCGCGTAGGGGCGGTCCTTGCGCACGTCAAAGGGAATACCAGTGGCGCGAAGGTTCGCGCCGGTCAAGCCGAACGCGAGCGCCTGCTCCTGCGTGATCGTGCCGATGCCCCTGACGCGGTCCTGGAAGATCTCGTTCCCGCCGAGCAGGTCGTGATGCTCCTTGAGGTAGACGCCCTCGAAGCCGTCGAGGAAGGTGCGCACCTTGGCGTCGATGCCTGCGGGCAGGTCAGCGACGACACCCCCGGGACGCACATAGTTGAACATCATCCGCTGACCGCTCACCGCTTCGAGGATGTCGACGATCGCCTCGCGGTCGCGCATCGCGTAAAGGAACTGCCCCATGGCGCCGGTGTCGAGGCCGAACGTCCCGTACCACAGGAGGTGGCTTGCAAGGCGGTTGAGCTCGCTCATAAGCGAGCGGATCCAGTTCGCCTTGGCCGGCACCTCGATCTCCAGCAGCTGCTCGGTGGCGAGTGCGATCGCCAGTTCGCCGTGGATGCCCGAGACGTAGTCGCCGCGGTCCATGAGCGTGCCGATGGCGTTGTAGCGCCGGTGCTCGGCGAGCTTCTCGATGCCGCGGTGCAGGTAGCCGACCGAGGACTCGACGGCGAGCACTTCTTCGCCATCGACCTCTATCAGCAGGCGCAACACGCCGTGCGTGGAGGGGTGCTGCGGCCCCATATTGATGATGAGGTGCTCGGTCAGGAGGCCATCCACGGCGCGCGGGGCACGGCGCAGCCCAGCGGGCGGTGTGCCCGGGTCGTGACACCCCTCGCCGAGCAACCCGGCGCGTGTGCGGATGACGCAGTCATCGGTCATCGCCGGAACTCCTCGGGCATGCGGATCGGCACGTCACGGCGGAGCAGCGGCGGCACGCCGTCGGTGGTGAGCAGCCGCTTTGGATTGGGGTGGCCATTGAGGCCGAGGCCAAAGAGCTCGGCGGTCTCTCGCTCGGGCATGAGCGCGGAGGGGTAGACGGTCCAGACCGACTCGATGGTGCCGTCGTACGGAATGGCGGCCTTCACGACCGCGTCGGAGTCTCGGGAATAGGAGCGCACGCGCCACGTGAGCTCGATGTCGTCCCCCGTATCGACGCCGTCGAAGTCGACAAGCGACTGAAATCCCGCGTCGCGAAGCGCCGGCAGCATGCGTGCTACCGCCTCGAGCGGAACGCGAACGAGCATGCCGATCTCGGCGTCACGGAACTCGACGCCCGAGATGCCCCTTGCCGTGACGATGGACTCGAAGTCAGGAAGGTCGAGCGGCAAGGCGCTCCTCCGTCCGCTTCGCGATCCTCTTCTGCAGCTGGATGAAGCCGTACTGCACCGACTCGGGGCGCGGCGGGCACCCCGGGATGTAGACGTCGACCGGAACAATGGTGTCGACACCGAGGACGACGTTGGGATACTCGCGGAACGGCCCGCCGGTGCACGCACAGGCGCCCATCGAGACGACGTACTTCGGCTCGGGCATCTGGTCGTAGAGCATGCGGACGGTCTCGGCCATCTTCCGGTTGACGGTGCCGGCAACGATCATCACATCGGCCTGGCGCGGCGAGTTGCGGAAGAACACGCCCATTCGGTCGAAGTCGAAGCGAGGCCCCGAGGCGCTCATGAGGCCCTCGATCGCGCAGCACGCGATGCCGAACGAGACGTACCACAGCGACTTCTGACGAGCGAAGTCGAAGAGCTGTTCGCTCCTAATGAAGGCAATGGAGTGCTCGCCAGTGAGTCTATCTAGCGCCACTTGAGCGCCCCCTCGCGCCACGCGTACGCCAGGCCGACCGCGAGGATGGCGATGAACACGAGCATCTCGATCAGGATGAAGAGCCCGAGTGAGTCGAACGCAACGGCCCAGGGGTAGAGGAAGACGGTCTCGATATCGAAAATGACGAAGAGGAGTGCATAAACGTAGTAGCCGATCCGGAACTGCACCCACGGCGGGCCGATCGGCTCGACGCCGCACTCGTAGATGCTCGACTTCTCGGGGCTCGGCTTCGAGGGCGCCAGGAGGTGGGACACGAACATGGTGACGGGGACGAAGAGCATGCCGATGACGACGAACATCGCAATGACCAGATGGTCCTGTGCGACCGCCTGCGGCATGTCCCGCCTTCCCTCCGTCTCCCCGGTACACCGGTTCAAAGGTGCGCTGAAGCCCGCGATGGGCGGTCAAAGCCGTCCCGACGAGGGCGTGAGGTTTGCGCACTGTAACACGGCGCGCGAATGGGCGACAAGCCCGATCCCGAGTGCGGGACGCACGCTCGAGGCCCCATGCGAACGTCCGATTCCAGAGTAGCAGAAGCCGCGGGAGCCGTGACCGCGGCGGGAGCTGGCATCGGCTGAGGAGCGTCAGGCAGGGTGCCCCAGAGAACCTACGAATCCCGTCCGACGCTCCTCTTTTGTCATACCCGTTTCCCGAGCAGACTCGCGGATGCGCGTGGGAGTACCGGTAGACTGAGGGGCACACAGTCCATCCGATACTCCCGGCTAAGGTATCGGCATAGGTTCGCCAAGCCTGAAGGTGCGCACAAGACCCGCTCGATACCGGAAGGGCCGTCTCATCGCTAGCGGGGCGGCCCTTCACCTCTGGGTTGGGGACCTTCCTCACGGAGCCCTGCCCAGCTCGGCTATGTACGTACCCTGCTGTGCTCAGGGCCTCACGCCAGAACGGTGCCGTGGCTCGCACTCGTGGGGTCCTGACCTTTGCCCATCGACAATGAAGAAACGACCCCCACCGGCAGGCGCGGCCTGTGGCGGGGGTCGTGCGAGATTCTGGAGCCGACGAGCGGATTCGAACCGCTGACCTGCGCATTACGAGTGCGCTGCTCTACCAGCTGAGCTACGTCGGCACTACGTCCGGCCTACCCGGCCGCCTCCGGCGATCCGCGGCCACCGGGCTTACGTCGCCGCCTGCGCCTCCGCGCCGACGATGACGGCGCTTCCGCGACGGGCGCTTCCGCTGCCGGAGCTACTTCCGCCTGCTGCTCATTCCCTCCGGGCCGACGCTGCCGCCGCTTGCGCGTCGAGCTGCTCCTCGACCCTTCGCTCGACCTGTCGTCATCGAGCGTGATGATGCTCCGTGGCTCCTCGGCCGTGAGTAGCGGCTCCGGCTGCTCGAGCATCTCTGCCCGAAGCACGCACGGGCAGCTGTGGCCACCACTGCAGTCGAGCGCAGCGAGCGGAACCACCGTCTGCGTGCCGTCTTCGCCGCGAATCGTGATGAGCTCCTTCGGGGTGTTCAGACCGACGACCTTGGCCTTGCCCGTGGGTGTCTCAACTGGTGAGCCGTACTTGGGAGCACGCTGCTTGAAGTCCTTGTAGGCATCGTACTCATACCGCAGACAGCACATGAGTCTGCCACACAGGCCGCTGATCTTCAACGGGTTGAGCGGCAGGTCCTGCTCCTTCGCCATGCGGATCGAAACCGGTTGGAATTCGCCGCCGAACCGCACACAACAGAGCTGCTGCCCGCAGTGCCCGATACCGCCGACCAGCCGCGCTTCATCGCGCACGCCGACCTGCCGCATATCGATGCGGGTCTTGAAGGTTGAGGCGAGTTCGCGCACAAGTTCGCGGAAGTCGACGCGCTCCTCGGCGGCGAAGTAGAAGACCATCTTCGAATCGTCGAATAGCAACTCCACACCGATAGGCTTCATGTCCAGGCGATACTGCTTCACGAGACGCCTGAACGTGTCGAGTGCCTGAGGCTCGCGGTCGCGGAGCTCGGCCGCCCGACGCCGATCGGCCTCGTCAGCGACGCGGAGTACCGGCTTGAGTTCCGAGACGAGCGCCGACCGCTCCACGTCGTGCGGCGCCTTGACGACGTCGCCGTACTCTTCGCCGCGCTCCGTCGTCACGATGACGTGATCGCCCTCGACCGGCGAAGCGCCGGCGGGATCGAAATACAGCATCTTGCTGGCGAAACGAAACTTCACTCCCACTACCGTGGGCATCGGAGAACCTCCTGAATATCGAACAGCATGGCCTCGATGGCCAGCTGCGGGCTCACATTATACGAGATGCGGGACCGGGCCGTGCGGACGGCTTCCAGCGCGGCCAGCGCGGCCCGCGGCGTGATCACTCGAGCGATCTCCTCGACCGCGTCGGCGACGTCCGCGTTGGCTGCCTCGCCGCTTCCCGCCTGGGAGACTATCAAGCAATCGCGAAGCCAGCTCTCGGTGATGCCGAAGAGCTCGGCGATCCCCTCTCGCTCGCGAGCCGTGAGCTCACGCTTGTGTCGCTCCTCGAGCGTCTTGGTGGAGACCTGCTTGCCGAGTACCGAGCGCTGCTCCTCAAGTTCGTCCGCCTGCGCCGCCTTGAGATCGTCGAGCGGCGCTTTGAACGAGACGAGGACGTCGCGGGCCGCCATCAGCACGTCGTGCGAGTCCATGACCGGCAGCTGCTTGAGCGTGCGCATCACAAGATCGCGGGACGCCAGCCGACCCGAGGAGCCGAGGATGTCCTCGGCACGGGTCACCACGCCACCCGCCGCCGCGAGTGCCGCACCCGCTTGCTCGGGCGTCGCGCCCGTCCGCTCGATAATGAGCGAGCGCGCCACCGAGGGCGGCACCGGGCGAAACCGAACGACCTGGCAGCGCGAGACGATCGTCGGCAGCACCGAGTCGTAGCTTAGCGCGAGGAGTAAGATCACCACATTGTCGGGAGGCTCCTCGAGCGTCTTGAGAAGCGCGTTCGCTGGGCTCGCGTCCAGTCGCTCCGCCTCGTCGAAGATGTAGATCTTGCGCGTGGCCTGTACCGGCTTCAAGTGGACATCGCGGATCACGTTGCGGATCTGCTCGATCATGTAGGTTGCGGCGCCTTCAGGGCGCACCGAGTGAACGTCGGGATGGAAGCCGTTCTTCACTCGGTAGCACACGGGGCACGACCCGCAGCCGCCGTCCTCGCAGAAGAGCGCGCAGGCGAGCGCCAGCGCGGCGGTACGCTTACCGGAGCCGGTCGGACCGACGAACAGGTAGGCATGCGAGACCGTGTCCGCGGTGGCCGCGCGCCTGAGGAATGACGCCACACGCGTCTGCGCGGGAAGGTCGTCCCAGACGCAAGGCCGCGTCACCTCGACTCCAAGCGGATGCCGCGCCCGGCAAAAAGTGGCCGAAGCGCGGCCAGAATGGCGACGAAGACCTCGCCGGCATCGCCCCGGGGAATGACGACGAAGCGCTCCGGCTCTTCGCGCGCCATGGCGAGGTACCCTTCTCGGACGCGCTCGTGGAACGCGATCGCCTCACGCTCGAGGCGATCGGCACCCTCGTGTGTCGCCAGCGCCAACCCCTCGGCGGGCGGCACATCGAGGATGAGCGTGCAGTCGGGAACGAGGGCGCCGGTCGCCCAGTCGTTGAGCGAGCGCACCATCGCGAGGTCGAGACCGCGACCGTAGCCTTGGTACGCCGTCGAGGAGTCCGCAAAGCGGTCGCACACGACGATCGCACCCGCCTCAAGCGCCGGGCGGATCACGTGCGCGACGTGCTCGGCGCGGGCGGCTTCGTAGAGCAGCACCTCGGTGACCGCGTCCATACCCTGATGTGCCGGGCTGAGCAGGATCTCCCGCACCTGCTCTCCCACCGCGGTGCCACCGGGCTCACGAAGCGCGTACACGTCCGCCCCTGCCTGCTGCAGCAGTGCGGCCAGATGCGCCATCTGTGTCGACTTGCCGGAGCCCTCGCACCCCTCGAGCGTGATGAACAGACCGCTCACGACCCCACCTCCAAGTGCCACGCGTCAGGCGCGGTCTCGTAGAGGTCGCCACCGCGAGCATCGATCGCGACGAAGGCCGGGAAGTCGTCGATCTCCATGCGCACGAGCGCCTCGGTTCCCAAGTCCTCCCACGCGACGGTCTCGGCGGCACTCACGCGCGTCGCAAGCAGGGCTGCCGCGCCACCGACGACCGCGAAGTAGACCGCACCGTACTCGGCGCACGCGCGTCTGACCGCTTGAGAACGATGACCCTTGCCGATGGTTGCGGTGATGCCCGCTGCCAGCAGCCGGGGCGTCCAGGCGTCCATGCGACGAGCGGTGGTGGGACCGACCGCTCCGACCGGGCGCTCGGCCGTGGCCGGCGTCGGCCCTGCGTAGAAGAGCGTCTGTCCGGCAAGCCCGAAGGGCAGCTCCCCGGTGCGCTCGAGTTCCTCGACGATTCGCGCATGCGTGGCGTCCCGAGCCGTGAAGACGGTGCCCGAGAGGCGGACCTCCTGCCCCACGATGAGCGACGCAAGCTCGCTGGTGGTCGCCGGTAGTCGCACCGGCACGACTCCCACGGGAGGGTCGCCGTCGTCTACGAGGGCAGGCGCCGCGAACGGCACGCTCGGTAGGCGTCCGGTAACGCCCGAGTGCTGCGCGCTCGCACGCCAGTCGAGCGTCCGGTAGGCGTAGATGGCGGCGGCGATCACGATGACCGACGCGAGGAGGAGCGTGAGGCGCGAGCCGGTGAGCGTGATGTCGCTCGGCGCGATGCCGCGCGCCAAGGCGACCGCTCGCACCGCACGCGACGCCATGTCCCCGATGGGGGCGACGACGACCATGGACATGAGGAGCGCGACCCGGATGACCGACTCCAGCGCGGTGAAGACGCGCCCTCGGACCTCGTCGCTCACGACGCGTGCAACGTAGGTGTTCCCGGCCACGGTGATGCACGCGATGCAGAAGCCCGCGACGAGCGCGAAGACGACAGCCGTCCAGTACGCGCTGGCGAGCGCGAAGATAAGCATCGAGGCGCCGAAGGTGCCCACGCCGCCAAGGAACAACAGCTGCAAGGGGACGCGGGTGGCAAGCCGAGGCACGACGAGCGCGCCGATCACCATTCCGAGGGCGAGGAAGACGAGCATGAACGTCTGGGGCGCTGCGATCAGGCTCTGGAGCATCTCGACCTGGTCGAGGAACGGGACGCCGCCGGTGAGGTTCTGCTGCACGTACACGACACCCACCGAGACGATGGCGCCGCCGCCGAGGAGCGCGAGGCCGATGGTCACGAGGAGCCCCCGCAGCTGGTGATGGTGCCCGAGGAAGCGGAACGAGTCGATCGCGTCCTTGCCGATCAGCGACAGCGACAGCTTGCCTTCGCGCTGGGGCTGGCTCACGACTTTGATGGTCGTCACGACCGCCGCCGAGAAGACAAAGCTCAGGCTGTTCATGATGACGCCAGCGCGAGGACCGAGGAGCGCAGGTGCGAACGGCCCAACGAGGAGGTCGACGAACGGGAAACCACTCTGGAGCACCCAACGAACGACCGCCTCAAACGCCGCAAGGAGCGCACCGGACATCGTGAGACCGATGAGCATGCTCGCCTGTTGGGTGGTGTAGGAAAGCCCGTTCGCAGTCGCGAGGTCATCGGGCTCGACCAGGTGCGGGATGAGCGCGTTCTTCGCGGGCATGAACACCAGCGAAGCGACCTCCATCAGGAAGACCACCACGTAGATGAGCATCAGCGAGTCCGTAAACAGCAGACCGATCGTGAGCAGCGCCCGAGCGACGTCCGCCGCGATCATGAGCTTGCGCCTGTCGAAGCGGTCCACGAACACGCCGACGACCGAGCTCAGCATGAGGGCCGGCAGGATCTTCGCGATCATGATGCCGGCGACGGCGAACGCCGAGCCGCCGGAGAGCGTGGTCACGAGCGGGATCAAGAGGCCGATGACCAGCCAGTCGCCGATACCGCTCACGAACTGGCTCACCCACAGCCGACGGAATCGCGGATTGCCCAGTACGGCCGAGTAGCGCGGCCGCCCCTCGAGTATCCCTCCGCCTGTCTGGGCGGCAGCTGACATCAGGCGATCTCCCGGCTCGCGGTCCTGACCGCGCAGCAGCCGAGGTTGACCGCGACCGGCAGCGCGGCGATGTGACACGGCGCCGTCAGCACGCGAACGCCGAGGGCGGTCGTCCGCCCGCCGAGACCCGCAGGACCGATACCGGTGGCGTTCACGCGTTCGAGCAGCGTGCGTTCGAGTTCGCCCGCGGCGCCCTCGGCGGGCGGCGCGTCGAGCGGCACGAGCAGCGCCTTCTTGGCGAGTTTGGCGACGCTGTCGAACGTGCCGCCGATGCCGACGCCAATGATGAGCGGCGGGCACGCGGCGGTCGCTTTCGCTTCGACCAGGCGGATCACGGCGTCGGCGACGCCCTTGGCGCCGGCCGCGGGCTCGAGCATCATGACCGCCGAGGCGTTGTCCGAGCCGCCGCCCTTGAGCATCACGTGCACGGTGGCGCCCGGACCGGGGCGGAATGAGAGGTCGATGAAGACCGGGGTGTTGTCACCGGTGTTGGTACGGTCGTTCAGCGCGTTGCGGATGACGCTCATCCGCAGACCGTTCGCTCGGTATGCCTTGGCAACGGCAGCGTCGACCTCGCGCTGCAGGTCGCCCTCGACGCACTCGTTCATTCCGAGCTCGATCCAGGCCCACACGGTGCCGGTGTCCTGGCAGACGGGAACCCGGCCCAACTCCGCGATGCGCGCATTGTCGAGGAGTTGCTGCAGCACGCGCCGCGCACGCTCGGACGGCTCGGCTGCGAGCGCCTCGGCAAGCGCGCTTCGCACATCGGCTCTGAGCGTGACAGCGGCTTCGGCGACGCCCTCGGCTACTGCGGTCGCGATGGCTGAGGCGACGATCACCGCTACGCGCCCAGCCCGAAGGCAGCGATCGTCTCGGCGACACCGGCAGCGCATGCGCGGAACAACGCCGACTCTTCCTCGGTCAGACCGTACTCGGGAAGCTCAACGACGCCCTCCCGGCCGAGTACAGCGGGCACGCCCAGATAGATGCCGCTGATGCCGTACTGCCCGCTCAAGTATGCGCAGGTCGGCATGACCGTCCTCGCGTCCTCCAGGATGGCGCGCACCATCGCCGCCACGGATGCGCCCGGCGCGTAGAAGGCACCTCCGGACTTCAGGAGTCCGACGACTTCGGCTCCGCCGTTCACGGTGCGGCTCACCGCTTCCGCAACCTGCTCGGGCGAGAGAAGGTCCGTCACCGGTGTGCCACGCACAGTCGAGAGCCGGGGCAGCGGCACCATGCTGTCTCCATGCGCGCCGATGACGAGCGCTTCGACGTCATCGACGGACGCGCCGGCCGCCTCGGCGATGAAGTACGCGAACCGCGCGCTGTCGAGCACGCCGCCCATGCCGATGACACGCGATGCCGGAAGCCCGGACACGCACCACGCGAGGTGTGTCATCACGTCGAGGGGGTTGGTGACGCACACGATGACCGCGTCAGGCGACACCGCGACCGCCTCGGCGATGACCGAGCGGACGATTCCGCCGTTCGTCGCGAGAAGGTCCTCACGGGTCATGCCGGGTCGGCGGGGGATGCCCGCAGTCACTACGACCACATCTGAACCGGCAGTGGCCGCGTAGTCGTTCGCCCCAGTGACCGTCACCGCGAAGTGCTCGATCGAGCGCGCATGCGCCATGTCAAGCGCCTTGCCCTGCGGGACGCCCTCGGCGACATCGACGAGCACGATGTCGGCAGTCTCCTTGAGCACCATGATGAATGCCGCGGTCGCGCCGACCTGTCCGGCGCCGACGACGGTCACCTTCGGATGTGCCATGAGACGGGTCCTTCCCGAGGGGTGCGCGGGGTCTTCAGGAGGGCAGCTTCTCGCCGCCGCAGCCTCGCCGCATTCTACCATGCAGCGTGGGGCGTACCGGTCAGCTCAGGTCAGCCAGATAGTCCACGGCGGGGCGCTCGCCGCGATGGTGCGCCAGACGCTGCGCGAGGATTGTTGGGAGCACGGGGAGCGGAGCGCGAGGCTCCGGCGTGGGAATCGGCAGGTCGATGTCGGCCGTCAGGGTCTGGTCGTCGAAGACGGCCTCGGCGAGCATCTCGCCGAGCAGGATGATGGCGCTTCCTCCATGCCCCGGTGAACCCGGCTCGGCACCGGAGGTCTCCGCGATGATGACCAGCTCCGCCAGCGATACCGACAGTCCGATCGCGAGCTCCACGACCGCCTCAGCCTGAAGCTCCGACTCGCTGCCGGGAGCAAGCACGAGGACGTCGGGTGGATCGGCGGCAAGACGCCGATGCTGCTCGGGATCGATTGCGGCATCGCCCGCGATGATCACGACGCGGCCGAACTGCTCCATGCCCTGCACGGCGACGGGCGAGGTGACCTCGGGCACGACGAGCGCCGTCGCCCCCTCAGCGACCGCTGCTTCAGCGGCGCGGGCGAGCGTGGCTGCATCCTCGGCAGCGTCATCTCTGTAGCGGTGCTGGACGACGGCAAGCCTCACCGAGCGCCTCCCTGTGTCGATGTCATCAGGGAGTTCATGCCCCGTTCCGGCCGTCATTCACGCGCGCGTGTGAAGTGCGGGTGCTACGAAGCGCTCGCCTTCGGGCGCCTGCCTCGAGCCGCAGGGCGCTTGGGCTTCGCGGCTGACTCGGCCTTGAGCGGACACGAAGGGTCGACGCACACCTTCCATGGGCCCCGCTTGGTGTGGGCCACCACCACCGGTGCGCCGCACGCGCAGGTCTCCCCTGTCGCCTCAAGATCACCGCGCTGCGGGAGCGGATAGCTCTGCTTGCACGTCCCGTTCTCGTACTCGACGCCGTACTCGGTGCAGCGCGCGAAGCGCTTCAGCGTGCGAGGCGAACGCTGCGCGATGAGGCGGCCGTTCCGTCCGAGCTTCGCGCACGCCGGACACGGCCCGATGTCGAGCGTCGGTTCCGCATTCGTCGCGCAGGAGGGATCGATGCAGCGCACCTGCGGCGCTTGGCGGAACTGGATCACCTTGATCTGCGGCGAGCCGCAACTGGGACACGCCTCCGCAACGGACTCGATCTTGCCCTGCGGCAGCGGGTACGTGACGTCGCACTCCGGCCATCCGGCGCAGCCGACGAAGTTGCTGCGCGTCTTGATTGATGACTTAACGAGCAGGTCGTGCCCCGACTTCGGGCAGATCCCGATCTTCGAGTCTTCCTTGGTGGCGTCGCCCAGCCGCTCGCCCACATCTGACGCATGCTCCAGGAGCACGCCCATGACGCCGTCGAGCAGCCGGCGCGAGTGACGAACGACGTCCACCCGCGAGGCGCGGCCGTTCGCGATGTCGTCCATCTCCTGATCGAGCTCCGCAGTCATGTCCGGCGTCGTGATCCGCTCGGCGAACTCGTCGAGCGAGAGGATGACCGCTCGGCCAAGGCACGTCGGCTCGATGGGATCGTTCTCCGTATAGCCGCGGTCGTAGAGCGTCTGGATGATGTCGTGCCGAGTGGCCTTCGTGCCGAGCCCACGCTTCTCCATCTCTTGGATGAGGCGGCCCTGGCTGTACCGCGCCGGCGGCTGCGTCTGTTTTGCCTCGCTCGTTGCGCCGAGGAACTCCGCCACGGTACCCTCGGCGAGCGGCGGCAGGTGCTCGTCCTTCTTCAGGCCGTAGGGGTAGATGGCCCGAAATCCCGGCTTGACGACCACGTCGCCCTTCGCGACGAACGGCTCGCCGGCGACGTCCAGCACCACCTTGGTGCCCTCGACGACGGCCGCTTCCGAGAACGTCGCGAGGAACCGGCGAGCGACGAGGTTGTAGAGCTTCCACTCCTCAGGCTTCATGCGGTCCGGGTCGGCGGCGCCGGTGGGATGAATCGGCGGGTGGTCCGTCGTCTCCTTCGCGCCACGCGTCGCGGTCAACTTCGCGGCGCGCTGGAGGCCGGACACATACTCGTGATAGACGGGCACGTCGGCAAGCGCCTTGAGGATCCCCTTCACGTCGAGGCTCTTGGGGTAGACGGTGTTGTCGACGCGCGGGTATGAGATGAGGCCGTTCATGTACAACGTCTCAGCAATGCGCATCGCGCGAGCCGGAGACAGGCCCTCTGCTGCGGCGGCCGCCTGGAGTGCGGTGGTATTGAAGGGTGTCGGCGGCTTGACACTCCGCCGTTTCGTTTCGGCTGAGACGACGGTGCCGGTCGTCGCCGAGACAACCGCGTCGAGAACGGCCTGCGCCGCCGCGGCGGTAGCGAAGCGCTCGGTCTCGTGGCCGGCGCTGAACGCCTCGCCGCCGGACCTGAAGTCCGCCTTCACGGTCCAGTAGTCCTCCGACACGAACGCCTCTCGCTCGAGCTCGCGATCCACGATCAGCTTAAGGGTGGGCGTTTGGACGCGACCGGCACTTCGCGGCTGCCCGATGCCCGCGAACTTCACCTTCGTGAGATAGCGCGTGAGCACGGCGCCCCAGACGAGGTCGATGTCCTGCCGCGCCTCGCCTGCCTGCGCGAGTTCGTCGGACACTTCGCCCATCTCGGCAAAGGCGCGTTCGATGTCCTCGGCGGTGATGGCCGAGAACCGTGCGCGCCGCACGGGCACGGACTTATTGACGCTGCGGACGAGACCGCGAGCGTCCGAGCCGATGAGCTCGCCTTCGCGGTCGTAGTCGGTCGCGATGATGACCTCGTCTGCCTGCTTCGCAAGCGATTTGAGCGCGCGGATGATGTTCTCCTCTGCGGGCGTCTTGCCGACCGGCGCCCACACGAGATACGGCAGCGACTCGAGCTTCCAGACGCCGAGGTCGATCCCGTCGGCCGTGAACGGCTTCGACTTCTTCGGCCAGGGCGGTGTCGCGAGCGACGCGGGGAGTTCCGGGGCGGGCGTACGGCGCTTCTCGTCCCACTGCGCAACCCATCCGCCGTCGTCGTGAACGAGCTTCGCCGGGAAGTCGACGCCAAGGATGTGGCCCTTGAGCCCGATGCTCACCCAATCCTCGCCGTCGCGCCGGAAGCGGTAGACCGGCGTGTTGCTGACCTTGTCGGACTTGGGCTTGCCGACCGCGAGAATCTCGGCGATGCGGCGAGCGGCGATGTTCTTCTCGGAGACTATGAGGCGCATGGGCAGTGGAGTCCCGTCTTAAGGCGATAAGTCGTTGCGAGTATATAACGGGTGTCAACCCGCCTCTGCGCCGCGCCCGAACGGAATCCGACCACCCCGGTTGAGTCGGCGCGTACGCCTCGACGCCGGAATCGCGGGCTAGAGCCCGATCTCTGCGGCTCGTGCCTGCATCGCGGAGAGTGCGAGGCTCAGGAACGCTTCGCGACCCAAGCCGAGGTCCTCGCATGTGGCCATCTGCTCGCGGCTGGCGCCCCGAGCAAAGGCCTTCTCCTTCCAGCGCTTGAGAAGAGAACGGACCTCCACCGCGGCGAGTGTCTTGTCCGGCCGCACGAGCGCCGCTGCTACGATGAAGCCCGTCGTGGGGTCGGCCGCGTACATCGCGCGATCCATGAGCGACATCCGCGGCGCTTTGTCGGCGTGAGAGAGAATCGCGTGCGCCATCTCTGCGTCGACGCTGTCCCCGAGCGATTCGACGGTGTCGAGCCCATGCCGCTCGAAGTTCTCGGCCGTGGTGGCGTAGTCAAGGTCATGTAGCAGGCCCGCGAGCGCCCAGCGCTCCACGTCCGCATCCGAGAGCTCGAAGTGTCGAGCGAGCGCTTCCATGATGATCTCGGTCGCCACTGAGTGGTTCACAAGGTTGCGGTTGTCGATGCGCTCCTGCACGAGCGCGAACGCCTCGTCCCGCCCGATCATGACTGAGCCTCCCCCGCCGCCGCACGGGAAGCTTCGATCCGGGCAGCCAACCACTCAGTCCACGCCTCGACGCCCTCGCCCGTGGTCGCCGACATCGCGAACACGGGTGCGTCGTGGTTGAGCGAACGCACGACAGAGCGGAACTCGGCCTCATCGAAGTCGAACACGCTCATGGTGTCGTGCTTGTTGAGAATGACGGCCTCAGCTACCTGAAAGATGTTCGGGTACTTGTACGGCTTATCGTGGCCCTCCGGTATCGACAGGATCATGACCTTCGCGTTCTCGCCTAAGTCGAAGTCCGTCGGGCAGACGAGGTTGCCGACGTTCTCGATGATGAGAAGGTCGACGTCGTCCAGGTCGAGCGTGTCCACCGCTCGGCGGATCATGTCGCTCTCCAGGTGGCAGGCGCCGCCGGTGTTGATCTGCACCGCAGGAACGCCGTGGGCCGCGATCCTCTCGGCATCGACGCTCGATGCGATGTCCCCCTCGATCACCGCGATGCGATAGCGGTCGCGGAGCGCTGCAATCGTCGCGAGGATCGTGGAAGTCTTGCCAGCCCCGGGGCTCGCCATCAGGTCCACGACAAACACCCCCTGCTTCGCGAAGAGCGCGCGGTTGCCCTCGGCGAGCGTGTCGTTCTTCTCGAGGATGCCTTTGGCCACGTCGAGTCGCATGGCGGCCTCCCTAGTCGATGTCGATGGCGTCGATGCGCATCTCGCGCCCGCTCACGAGTTCCACCAGGTAGGAGCCACACTCCGTGCATTGCGCATCGAAGCGGCCGTGACCGAAGGTGGCCGAGCATTCGTGGCAGCGAGAGCGAGCCGGCAGGAACGTCACGTTGAGCGTCGCTTGCTCGGCGAGCGTGCCCACGCGAACGACCTCGAAGGCGAACTGGAGCGCGTCCTCTATGACCTCGGTGAGCTCGCCGATGGTGACATCGATCGCGTTGATGCGCGAGGCGCCAGCCTGCTCGGCAGTCTCAACCGATGCGCGGACGATACCGTCGCAGATGGCCATCTCGTGCATGGCGGCCTTACTCGTTCTCGGCGAACGCGAGGCGCTGTGCTTTGATGCGCTTCGACAGCAGGATCCGCAGGAGGAGGATGGTCCCCTGGAAGAGGCCGATCATGGCCAGCGCGAGTGCGCCCATGCTGATTGGCGACCAGTCCGGCGTGATCATCGCCGCGACGATCGTGATGACGACCCATACGACGCGCCAGTTCTTGGCGAGCTTGTCGTACGGAACGACACCGAAATAGACGAGGTAGAACACTGCGATCGGCACCTCGAAGGCAACGCCAAAGCCGAGCAGGAAGTACATCGAGACAGTGATCAGGTCGGCGCCCGTCGGGATGTACTGGAAGAGGTCGCCGTTCTGGCCAGCCAGCCACGTGGTGCTCGGCTCCAGGATGATCAGGTAACAGAACGTCGCGCCGCCGAGGAAGAGCACGACCGCGGCAACGAACGTCCACATGAACCAGACCCGCTCCTTCTTCTTGAGCGCGGGCAGGAAGAAGGCGAACGTCTCGTAGATGATCACTGGGCTACCGATGATGAGCGCGCCCCACAGACCGAGCTTGAAGCGGATTCCCATCCCCTCGAGGAGCTTCAGCGTGACCGCGGGCGAATTCGACAGAACGCCTTTGAGCGGCGCGACGAGGAAGTCGTAGATCGGCGTCGCGAAGAAGTATCCGGCGATAGCGAGCGTACCGAGCACCGCAGCGAGCACCATGAGCCGCTTGCGGAGTTCGTCGATGTGCCCGAAGAAGGGCATGCGCTTTGGGGTGATGGGCATCTGCAGCGTCTCAGGCGGCGACCGTCAGGCCGATCCGCCGTCCTCCTTCGCATCATCCGTACCGGGGGCAGTAGGCGCACCGGGAGTCCACCCCGGCTCGTTCGGATCGAAGAGCACGTCCGGGTCGTCTTCCTCGCTCTGAAACGCGATGTCCTCGAGCTCGTCGGCGAGGCGGCCTGATCCTGTCTCAGCCACCGCATCCTCGGTGGCGCCCGGCGCGTCGACCGTCTCGTACCCGACCTCGCCGGGAATCTTGGCGGGCGCGGGCTCGTCTGCGGCCTTCGCTTTGCGCTCCTCAGCCTTCTTGGCAGCTTCCTCCTGCTCGGACAGCAGCATCTCTGCACGGAAGGTCGATTCCATCATCGCTTGGTACTTCTTGAACTCGCGCATGAAGCGCCCGATGGTTCGGGCGACCTGGGGAATCTTGTCAGGCCCGAGCAACAGCAGCGCCAGAACCACGATGGCCGCGAACTCGATGCCGCCGATTCCGAACAATCCGACTCCTTAGGGCGCGTTCCCACGCGGCCCGTGTCTGCTGACCTACCGGTCGAGTCTATGGTCACGCACGAGGCACGGCAAGAGCGGCCTCTAGAATTCGCTGGCCTCGGCCGCCGTCGTGAACACCGGGAAGACCTTGTCGAGCCCGGTGATGCGGAAGATCTTGAGGATGTTCTCACGGGTGCATACGAGACGCATCGAACCGCCATGCTCCTTCACCCGGCGCAGACCGCTCACGAGCACGCCGAGGCCGGAACTGTCAATGAACGCCACGCCTTCCAAGTCGACCACGAGATCGCTGCACCCGTCGTCGAGCGCGCTCACGATGTAGGACTTCAGCACGGGTGACGTGTAGACGTCGACCTCGCCCGTGATGGCAAGTGTGCACGCCGAGCCCGTGCGTTCAACCGTGACGTCAAGCTCCATAGTCCCCGACCCGCTTCCACTCGGCCAGCCTGGCCCCCCGATTGTACCTGCCGAGACCCATCCGTGAGAAGCGGCGTCTCCTCGGGTACCAATACACTGGCCGCTACCACGAAAGGGGACCCATGGCACTCACAATCGACGTCCGTCCCGGCGACCAGCACTGGACCGTCACGCTTGCCGGCGATTTCGACTTCAGCGAATGTGCCACGTTCCGAATGACGATCGACCGGATCCTCAAGCACACCCCCCAGGCGACGATCCTCGATCTGGAAAAGCTCGACTACCTGGATAGTTCCGGTCTGGGCCTGCTGCTCTCGCTCGCAAAGGAGTACGGCGCCGTTGGCGGGCGGCTCGTCTTGGTCACGAATGACGCGGTCGACAGCATCTTGGACCTCACGAAGCTCTCGACCATCTTCTCCACCGCAGGCAACCTCGAGGCCGCCGAGGCGATGGTGGCCGATACCGCCGGCCGCTGACCTGGGGCCGTCTCGAATTCGAACGCACAGAGACCGGCCGCGAGCGGCCGGTCTCTGTGGCGATGCAGGTTATCCGCCGAGCGCGCTGCCGAGCGCTACGGCGTGCCGGTTGCCGTGGTGCTGCCGGCGGCCTTGACGGTCTCGAGCATGCCTTTGGCGGTTTCGATCTGGGCGGCAAGGCTCGGCTCATTGGTGGCGATGAAGGCCTCCAGGGCTGCCTTCGCCCCCGGGCTGTTGGAGTACACGGAAGCGAACGCCTTGTTGCCAAGGACGACCGCATTCTTGGGCTCTTTGACAAGCACTCGGTCGTAGAACGAGATGGCCGTGGCCCACAGAGGCGCGGCGGCGGCGGACTGACCGTTGTCGCTGAGCTCGGCGGCGTACTCATAGTAGGTGTGACCGAGGTCCGTCATCATGCTGACGTTCTCGGGATCCGCCTGGAGGGAAGCGTTGAGCGCGTCGATGCGAGGCTGGTACTGCGCCGCGATCCCAGTGGCTGACGTCGGGTCACCGGTATTCCCGGGTTTCGGACCGGCGTTCCCGCCGAATCCCGCCACGACGATCGGTATGAACCCGACCACGAACGAGACCGCCACGAAGATGATGACGCCCTTCACCCACGTGGGGGTCTGCTTCTTGTTCAAAGCCATGCGAGCCTTCTGAGCCATGTGAACCCTTTCGTCCGGCCGCGGCAGGCGCGACGCTGTGCCTCGCCGAAGCGGCGACCTCTCTAGTTGCCGGTGCCCGTCGCGGTCGCGGAGTCAGTCGCGGTGCCACTGACGGGGGGATGACCTTCAGGGAGCTCGCCCGAGTTCAGCTGGTCCTCCGTGAGCGTCGGGGCGACGGTTGCCGCGGGCGATGCGGTGTCGATGCTGGCGGCGCCCCCCACCGGAACCAAGATGCCCACAATCAGGCCAACGAGCAGCGCGATCACTGCAACAAGCGAGGTGACAGCCATGCTGACGCTCTGGGAGAAGAACGCGCCATCGGAGCTGGCGACAGGCTGGGGTGCGCGGCCGCTCTTGGAGCCGGTCGGCGTCTTGGAGCCGGTCGGCGTCTTGGAGCCGGCGGCCGCCTTCGAAGCGCCCTTGGCAGCCGGCTTGACGTCGTCTTCTTCGTCGAAGAAGAAGTCCTGGTCACTCACGGATCACTACCTCCTCTTGGTCGTCGAAGACCCGACGCGAATCCGACTGCGTCGGGCCGCGGGCGATTATAGCACGCACAGCGGGCTTGGACCTGCCGCTCCGGCCGAGGGCGCGCTCAGCACGTCGCACACCGAAGAACGCCACGCTGACGAGAAGCACGCCACCGACGGCGCCCGACACGTCAGGATCGAATCCTGCGCGGGTTCCGAGCAAGAAGCCAGCCAAGTACCCGAGCAGCAGCGCGGCGATCGGCACGATGTAGATGGCGAGCGCCGCCTGCGTCCGAAGACGATCAGGAATCTCAATCTCCACAGTGTCGCCGACGCGTGCCCCGACCGGGTCGAGGACGTTGCTGAGACGCATGCCGGTGTGGTCACCGGTGCTGCAGGCGCCGCAGGACGCGCACGCCTCGGACGCCGTGGTCACGACGTCCAACAGGGCGCCTCTGCGGGCCACAACCAGCGCCGTCTCGATCATGCGACCGGAGTCTCCCTGAGCCGCCGTTGGATCTGCTCGATCTCATCGCCCATGCCCTCGACCCGCACCGTGAAGTACTCGCCCCGCTCGTAGAGCACGTGTCCGTCCACCATGGTCATGAGCACGTCTTCCTGGTTGGCGACGTGCACGATGGCGCTGTACGGATCGGTCGTGGGCACCTGATGGTTGCGCGAGAGGTCGACGGCGATGATGTCCGCTCGCTTGCCCGACTCCAGGCTCCCGACGAGGTGGTCGATCCTCAGCGCTCGGGCACCGTCGAGCGTCGCCATCCTGATGAAGCGTTCCGAGGGGTAGAAGCGCGCTTCGCCGACGACGCCCCGCTGGACGAGAAGCCCGATGCGCATCTCATCGAAGAAGTCGACCGTACTGTTCGACGCGGGGGAGTCGGTCCCGATGCCAACGCGGACACCGCGCTCGAGCAGATCGTGCAGGGGCGCGATGCCCATGCCAAGCTTGAGATTGCAGCGCGCGCAGTACGCCACCGCCACATCGCGAGAGGCCAGCACCTCAATATCCGCAGCGTCCGTGTGGACGCAATGGACAGCGAGCACATTCGGCACGTCCAGAATGCCCCACTGCAGGACGTACTTCACGGGGCTCACACCGGTGGGGAGCCACGCAACCTGCGACCAGCCAGCCTGGTCGCGGTAGTCCTGCCCGAGTGATGATGAGCCGTAGCGGATGAACTCGTACTCGTCCTTCGATCCGGCCAAGTGAATGGCGACGGGTGTGTTGTGGGCCGTGGCGTGTTCGGCCACACGCCTGATGAGTTCGGGATGGCAGGAGTACGGCGAGTGCGGCGCGAGACCGATCGTGATCAGCTGCGGGTCGACCACCGCACTCCACGCGTCCAGATCGCGGAGCGCCTCGTCCATCACACGGTCGACCTGCGACTTGTCCATCGTCGAGACCTCGCGGTAGATGACCCCGCGAAGTCTGGCGCTTGCCGCCGGCTGGATCGAAGCGCCCGTGTCGGTGACATCCGCGACGGTCGTGATGCCGCAGCGGATAGTCTCCACGGCGCCGAGCAGGGCGGAACGCTCCCAGTCCTCAGGCGAAAGCAACTGTTCTTTCGCCATGACCTGCATCTTCCACTGCGAGTACGGCGCATCGTTCACCATGCCGCGAAAGACCGAGTACTCGAAGTGAGTGTGCAGGTCGACGAAGCCCGGCATGAGCACGGCTTGGCCGTAGTCTTTGACCTCGGCGTCGGGATAGCGGGCAAGCAGAGCTTCACGCCCGCCGACGTCGACGATCTCGCCATCGCGAACGAGCACGGCGCCGTCATCGATGAAGGGCTCGGACACGGGGAGCACGTAGCGCGCGAGCAGGAGCATCGGGACCCTCCCGGGAGCGTGGATTGTCCTCACATCCTACACGGTGGTGCGAACTCGATGCCACCGCGGTTCGCGCCTGCTCAGACCTCCGCCACGTGCACCGCCACGGTGCCGAACGTGAGGCGTTCCCACGTCACCGAGCGGAAGCCCGCTGCCGTGAGTTCGGCGGCCAGAACGTCGTGTGACGGGAAGCCGAGGATCGACTCCTTGAGGTACTCGTACGACGCCCTGTCACGCGTGACCAGGAAGCCGAGGAGCGGAATCACCCGGTTCAGATAGAACTCGTAGAGCGGCCGGAACGGCCCGAGCGAGGGCTGACTGAACTCGAGGATGACGTAGCGACCGCCCGGTCTTAACACGCGGCGGACCTCGCTGAAGTTCGCGGCGCGGTCGGGCATGTTCCGCACGCCGAAGGCGACGGTCACGGTGTCGAACGACGCGTCGGTGAAGGGCAGGTCCTGCGCGTCGACCACCGCGAAGTTGATCGCCGTCGAGCCGCGGTACTTCGCGACGTGGCGCCGGCCGACGTCGAGCATCTCGGGTACGAGGTCCGTGGCGAGGATCGAGCGTGGACGGCCCTGCCGCGCGAGCGCGAGCGTGAGGTCTCCCGTACCCGCGGCGAGATCGAGCACCTCGCTCCTCGGTGTGAGCGCGGCCAGGCGTACCGCCCGGTGCCGCCACCAGTGGTCGAGACCGAAGCTCGAAAGTGTATTGAACAGCGAGTACGAAGGAGCGATGTTCGCGAAGATACGCTTCGTCCGTTCGGCGGACGGCTGCCCCGGCGCGAGTTGGCTCTCTCCGCTGTCGGGAGTCCCTGTGTCGCTCATCGGCCCTCGAATTCCGCACGGGACGGCTCACGCAGCGGCTTCCGCGGCCACAGAAGCCCGAAGTTCACCTTGAACCACAGCACGATGTTCGAGAAGACGTGGGTGGGACGCACCGAGCGCGGCCATTCGAGGTCGCTCTTCTCGCAGACCGTGCTTTCGTTCAACCGCTCGACCTCCGCTCGGAGTCCCTGGAGGCGCCCGGCGCGCTCGAGGCCCGTCGACGACGCCACGATCTCGTCGATCTTCGCCATCGCATCGCGCGCGGCGAGGATGCGGCTCTCAGTCGCGCTGGCCGCGCCGGGATCGACGATCCCGGCGTGCGCCTTGACACGGTTGAGGCCGAGCGCCGACTCATAGATGGTGTCGACCATCTCGGTGCGCGTCATGCCGTCAGGCTCGTAGTTAAGAATGTGCTTCCACGACGGCTCAAGTAGCAGTTGGCGATGCTCCTCGAGGGTGTGGGCGCGGAGCGTGTAGCCGTACGCGCCGGGGTTGTCGAATACCATCGAGCCCGGATCGAGGAAGGGCGCCATCGGTGAGATGAACGCGAGCAGCCGCGGGTCGTTGCCGACGCGCGCATACAAGTCGCGCACCGCAGGTACGGTATCGAGCACGGACTGCGCCGTCTGCGTCGGGATGCCGGTCATGAAGTAGAGATCGTAACGCGAGCAGCCATGCTCGAACGCGTGCTCCACCGACCGAGCGACGTCCTCGAAGGTGTAGTGCTTGCCGAATGCGGCGCGCACCGAGTCGTCGTGGCTCTCCGCGGAGACCTCCATCGACCAATCGTTGAGGTTCTCACCGAGAAATGCGCAGAACTCCTCGGACGGCGGCGTGAAGAACTCGAAGCCGATCGGGTTCTTGAAGTTGATGCGCTTAAGGCCGCTGATGAACTGCTCGACGTACGCGTGACCCGCTTGTTGGAAGTCGTTGAGCACGAAGACGGGACCGGGGATGTGCTTCGCGATATGTGCGATATCCGCGACAAGGTGATCCGGGTCCCGAAAGGCCGGCTTCGCTCGCCCGAAGTGGCGCGCAAACGCGTACGCCGATCCGCCGCAGGTGGGGCACTGTTTGGTGCACCCCCGGCAGGTCAGCGACGCGGTAACAGGGTAGCCCAGCCATCCCCTGAACGGCAGGGAACTCTCCATATCTCGGTCGCGGATCACCGAATGCATCGAGTATGCGTAGTCGAGCTTGACCTGGTCGAAGGTCTCCGGCACCCACGACAGCTCGTTCGCGACCACGGACCCGTCGGGCGTCTTGTACGTGAGATTGGGAATGTCCGCGACGCTGCCTCCGCGCTTCAGCGCCATCATGAGTTGCGTGAACGGGTACTCGGTAGAGTCTCCACGGACCACGTAGTCCACGCACTCGTAACCGATGAGTTCTTCGTGGAAATAGGAGGAGGACAGGCCACCGAACACCACCGGCGTGGCGGGGTGGTACTTCTTGCAGAGACGTGCGATCTCGATCGAGCCGTGTGCGTGCGGCAGCCAGTGCAGGTCGATGCCGAACGCTACGGGATCCATCTCCCGAATGGTCTTCTCCACGTCGAAGCCGGGCTTCGTGAGCATCAGGAGCGCGAGGTTGACGATACGCACCGTCAGCCCGTGGCGCTCCATAAACTCGGCCATGGTGGTGAAGCCGAGCGGATACATCTCGAAGATGGGGCTCGAGGGCACGAGGTCCGACACCGGACCGAACATGATGGAGCGCTCGCGGAAGTCGTACACGCTGGGCGCGTGAAGCAGAACGAGGTCGGCCTTCGACATGGAGTTGTGCGTCTCCTCAGCGTTTGAATCGCCGTCGAGGCACGCGGCCTGCCGGGGCCGTGCCTTCAGGGCGAAAATCATAGCATACGGCGTCCGCCGCCCCGCCGATCCGAGGGTCCTCTGCTGGCGCCTACATCACCCCAGCGGCGGCCCCGGGCACCTGACACCGGCACGCAAGAGACTTCAGGTCGCACGGCATGCGCAGCTGCGTCACTGTGACGCCCTCCGGCTTGCGGAGCTTGATGACGGGGGTCAGCAGGAGGATTCCGGTGATTCCCGCTTGGGCGAGCAGCTCGACAGTCACCTGTACCCACCCGGGAGAGCATGCCACAAGCGCCACCACCACCTTGAGCGACGCATCAAGCCGCGTGATGTCGCTCAAGTGCGCGACGCTGAGTCCGCCCACGAGCTGCCCGGAGTCTTCCGGGAGCTCCGAGAAGAGCGCGACCGGCTTGACCCCGTACTGCTCCGACGGGAACACGACCTGCAGTGCCTCAAGCATAGGGGCGGTACCGATCATGGCGATCGGATACTCGTCACTGAGGCCGAGAAAACGCGTCAGCTCCTCGAAGATCACGACCGGCTCGTAGCCCGCACCAGGCCTACCGATCTCGCCCACGAACGAGATGTCGCGGCGCACTGTCTCTTCTTTGACACCGAGCTCCTCTGCAAGTTGCCGGGAGGTGATGCGTGCCGGCGCGCCTACGCGGATGAGCTCGAGCAGATAGCAGTGATAGAGCGACAGGCGATAGAGCGTCGCCTCCGGAGCCGTCTTGGCCTGAATCACCGGACTCCTTCACCGTCGAGACGGAGATGCTTGTCGACCATCGTAGCGCACAGGCCCCCAAGCAAGGAGACTGTTCGCCAAGAATGACGGTGATCTTCGGGAGAAGAATCCGGCATCTCGTTCGTCGTGAATGGATCGGTGCCGTTGAGGGCTGACCGGACAGCCTACTTGGGCAAGTGGCAGTTGAGGCAGAGCCGATCGGTCGGCTCGACGAGCAGACGCTCGTTGGACGACTCGTGCGGAAACGACCCGACCGCCGGATTCGTAGCCGTGAAGACCTCGCCCGGTGCGACCTGCCGCGGCGCTTCGTCTCCGACGGTCCGGCTGTCCTCGTGGCACTGCTGGCAGATCGGGAAGTGCCCCGCTTGTAGCTCGGAGCGCGGGCTTGGCATAACGTAGCCGAAGTTGTTGCGCCCGAGAGAGCCGAGTTCGGTGGTCGTGGTGTCGAAGCCAGCAACACGGACCACGTTGCCGTACCAGTAGCGTGAAACGACATCGGATGCGCCACTTGCCGTGATCGTCGACTCCACGGGATGGTTGCCCTGCGCGCCCGAACCGGCCAAGCGACCTTGGTGGCACGCGCCGCACCAGTCCGACCCGTAGACGTCGACCGTCTGGGTGGCCGTGGTGGGACGGCGCTTCAGCAACCGCGAAGAAGCGACGACCGTCGCCTTGCTTGCGCTGGGGCCGCTGCGGCGATCGCGGTCACCGACGAACGCGGCGACGACGTCCGTTCCGTGCGGGCTGTGACAGTCGCTGCACGTCAGCAGGCCGCCCAGACCGCTGAACTGCGCGGTGGCGGACGTTCCGGTCGATGCATCGCCGCCGGGCACGAGACTCGTGGTCTCCACCGAGTGGCCGGAGCGGACTTGTCCCTCCTCGAGCACGCCGTACACGCCGGCGCCGCCGGTACCGTCGTGGCACGTCTCGCAGGTCGCCTTCACGGTTGCGCCCGGGAGCAGCTGAACGCCTGCGGCAGACGCCTGGTGGACGCTGTGACAAGTAGCGCACTTGCTCGTCGTGGTGGCGTACCCGCCGTGAGAACCGCCGGTGTCCGCCTCGGTCGGGCTCAAGGTGCCGTGGCACGCGATGCAGCCGGGAATCGCCTCCGCCGGCGTATCCGCCGGCAGGCTCTCGTAGTAGTAGGCGTACGCGGAAGCGGCGGGCGCGAGAATCGCGCCTGATGTCAGCACAGCCAAGATCATTACGAAGAAGTGCTTCAGAGATGCCTCCGGTTCGCGCCGCGCACGCGCTCTGCCCCCGCGCGTAGCATACCACGCAGTGCGGGATATCACTCCTGCCTCCCCGGTGCGATCTCCACGCGCTGCACTCGTCCGTTCTCCTTGTCGACGACGACAAGGGAGTCCGCGAGAGCCGCCACGTCGTTCGGGAAGTTGAACTGCGCAGGCGACGCACCGAACTCGCCGTAGGTTGACGTGACGGTGCCCTCAGTCGAGACTTCGACCAGCGCGAAGCTGAAGGCGTCGACCACGTACAGCTGCCCGCGCGGCGTGATGTCGAGTCCTCGCGGGAGCTGAAACGGGCGGTCTGCGAAGTCCAGAGGTCCCGCCGCTCGGGCACCCGTCGACCACAGCACCCCACCCTCAGCATCGAACGCCGTCACGCGCGCGTTGTTCGAGTCGGAAACGTAGACGGTCCCGTCATCTCCAACCGTGATGCCGTTCGGGTGATCGAGTCCGTCCTCCCCCGCACCCGGCCTTCCCCATTGGCCGACGTAGCCGCCGTCTGTCGTGAACACCACGACTTGATACGTGTCGAGGGCGTACACCAGCCCATCGTGAACCGCGACATCTGTCACGGCGATGCCCGTGCCGCCGCTACCAGAGCCGCCGCGCCCGACGCGGATTGCGGGGTCCGGGAAGCGCCGAAGCGCTTCTCCGTCCGCATCAAAGACCTCGATCGAGTCGTTGCCGAAGCTGGCCACGTAGACGTTGCCGTCCTCGTCCGTGTCGATGCCGAGCGGGAAGTTCAGCCGCCCCGGCCGGTACGCGGCCGACCCGCCTGCCGCAGGCTTCGCGATTCCAAGCTCGCCGAACGCGAATAGGAAGCGCCCCGAAGCGTCGAAGACGCAGACACGGTTGTTGCCCGCGTCCGTCACGTAGATGCGGCTGCGCAGTCCGACGGTGACTCCCATCGGCCGATCGAACGCGGGGCGATCGCCCTCCCCCGGACCGTAGACCGCCCAAATCGGCTGGAGTCCCCCCCTAGGCTCTTCACTGGTAAGGCGCTCTGGCCGCCCGAGGAAGAACAGCAGATAGAGGACGAGGGCGATCAGGAGCCCGGTGAGAACCAGCGCGGCGGCCACTAGCCAGCGGCGCGTCGCCTGTTGGGTTGCGGCGCTTATGGTGTCGCCCCCAAACGGGTGAGACCGTCGCGGGCGGCCTGCAGATCGGGCGCGTAACGGAGCGACGCCCGGTAGCGCTCGATTGCTTCGCCGCTTCGTCCGAGGCGTTCCAAGGCCAGCCCTGCGTCATACTGCAAGTCGGCCAGCTCCGGACGCGAGGCCGACGCCGGCTCCAGTACCCCGAGTGCCTGCTCGTACTCCTCTCGGGCGAGCAATCGTTCAGCAAGCGTCTTAGCCGCCAAGACGTGATCGGGCGCTTCACCCAGCAAGGTCCGGAGCGTTTGCTCACCCTCTCCGGGGTTCCCTGCAGCAATCTGGACCACGCCAAGGTTGTAGCGTGCCCCGAAATCGCCCGGGGCGAGGTCCAGCACCGCCCTATAGGCAGCGACAGCATCGTCGTACCGACCGGCCCGCTGATACGCGAGCGCAACGCCGCGCTGCGTGTCCGAGTCGTCAGGGTTCGCGGCAACCCGCTGCTCCCACAGGAGGATCGCTGCACGCGTCGGATCGATGGACTGCGCCTTTTGGAACGTGAGAAGTGCCGCCACACCGCCGAGTGCAACCACCGCGACTGCCAGCACGATGGCCAAGGGAGCCAGCCAGCCTGGAACCGCAGCGTCCGGCACGCCGCTTGGAACAGCGTCTGCTGCACCAGCCAGCCCCACGCCGTGCCTCGGTCGGTGCCTCACTCCGCCGAATCCCCCTGACGAGCGAGATGGAATGAGAGCACCTGTAGGTCGGTCGAGATGCACACTTGCCGCACGGTCACATCATCAGGAGCGCTGACACCCGTGGGGGCCATGTTCAGTATCGCCTTGATACCCGCAGCCACGGCCCGGTCGGCGATCGGCTGCACGGCTGCCGCCGGCGTGGTGATGATAAGAATCTCAACAGCCTCGGCTTTCAGCACATCCTCGAGGTCGTCGATCGGAAGCACCGTGAGACCGTGACTCTCCGTCCCGACCTTTGCCGGATCTGAATCGAAGACCGCAACGATCTGGAACCCGCGCTCTTTGAAGCCGGTGTACCCGAGAAGTGCGCCACCGAGCTTCCCGAAGCCGACGAGGCCGACCCGACGGTGCTCCGTGACGCCGAGCACGCGTGAGAACTGCCTGATCAGGTCTTCAACGTCGTAGCCCACGCCGCGGGTGCCGAGCTCGCCCAGGAACGAGAAGTCCTTGCGGACCTGCGCGGCGTTCGTGCCGGACATCGCCGCGATCTCGACCGAGCTGATGACCGGCCTGCGGTCGTCTTGCGCCTGCAGAAGACAGCGCAGATAGACCGGCAGCCGCTGAATGGTCGCTGGTGGGACCTGTGTGGTGAGTCGTTCGGTCATGAGACCTCCTCAAGCAAATCGCATGCGTGGCCGCCGGCGCCCTGTTACGGCGTTGCGGTTACTTCAGCCGAGAGACTCGCGTCGATCGCCTGGACTGCGGTGAGGGCGTCCGTGCGGGCGGGCTGCAAGGCGAGAGCTCGCTGGAATGCCGCGCGCGCTGCCTCCAGATTGCCCAGCTGGCGGTTCGACTCGCCGATCGCCACCCAGAGGTCCGTGAACGCGGGATCCATCTGAATCGCGCGCTCGGCGGCTTCGAGTGCCCGTTGCGGCTGGCCAAGGCTCAGGTATGCGGTGACCAGCTGCAGGCGGATCGCAGGGCCGAACGGCTCCACCTCCATGCCCTTCTGCGCAACAGCGACCGCTTTTGCGGCGTATGACGGGTCGCGGTAGGCGAACGCCGCCTCATTGTAGAGGTTTGCGCAGAACACGTAATTGTCGTACTCCATCGGCACCCAATCGATGACCGACCGGAACTCCTTCTCCGCCGCGCCGAAGGCGAGACTTGCCGCGGCCGCGTCGCCTGATGCGACGGCCTGCTCGAACTGCTGCTTGTATGTGGAGGCTACTTCGCTCCGATACATGTCGTTGAACGGGTTGAGCTTCACCGCCCGTTGTGCCTCGCTCACGGCCTCAGCACCCGTGGTGACGATCTTCGACCGGAGGTACGCGTGATCCGCCGCGATGTACACGCCATTGCCCAGGAAGAGGACGGCGCAGAGCACAACGACGCCAACAGCCGGTATCACGCCCCATTTGGGCGCTCTGACCTCTCGAACCTCCGCACCGGGCGACAGAAGTACCCCCATCGCGATCCAGAGGAAGATCGTCGACCCGGTCACGGACAGTCCGAAGAAGAGATGCACGACGTAGCCGAGCACCGCCGCCCAGAAGCCGGCGAGGAGCAGCCGGCCCGGTCCGGAGTCACGTGAGAACGCCGCCTTCGCAGACGTTACCAAAGTCCACGCGAAGAGCCCGTAGAGCATCAGGAGACCTGGGATACCGATTGCGGTCGCCAGCTGCAGCGGGTAGTTGTGAACGTTATCGGCGACGGACAGGTAGCCGGCTGTCTGCGTGTACGCCTCGGGCTTGAAGCGCGGAAACAGCAGCCGGAACGTGTCGGCGCCCCACCCGAAGATCGGTCGCTCCTTGATCGCGGCGATCGCAGCCTCCCAGATCTGGAAGCGGGTCTGCGCCGAACCCTCGCCGAACTTGAAGATCGACGAGATGCGGGCGGCCACGTTCATCACCGCATCGGTCGAGGAGAGGCTGCGCACCGTGGCGATTCCGAGAACGGCCGCGACCAGGCCCGTGAAGCTCCAGTCCACGCTCGTGAAGCGCGTCTTCGATCGTGCAACCGCGATGGCGAGGGCGATGAGCGCCACGGTGCCGCCGATCCAGGCGCCGCGCACAAAGGCGACGAGCCAGCAGAAGGCAACGAGCAGGAAAGCGCCCCAATAGAGGGCCCGCATGCGCTGTTCCTGCTCGGAGAACGCAAGTGCCAACGAGATCACGAGCGGGAAGATAAGATAGCCGCCCAACAGGTCGGGGTTGCCGTACGTGGAGAATGCGCGGTTTGCCTCGAACGGCAAGCGGCCCCACGCCGCAGGGTCGAGCCCCAGGTACTGAATGACCCCGTAGAGCGCTACGAGAGCCCCGCTTATCACGAGCGTTCGAGCCAAGGCGCGGATCCGTGCCGGACGATCCACCACCTGGAACGTCAGGAAGAACGCCCCCATGTACGTCATGAAGGAGAGCAGACCCTCGAAGCGACGGTACTTGCCGAACACGGCGGTGGCTGGGTGGACCGAGAGGATCGTCGTGAGCACGATCCAGGCGAGGAGCGCAAGAACCAGCCACTCCATGCGCGTCACCCGCACCCGCCCGCCACGCGTCAGGAGTCCCCATGACCACGCGGCGCCCGCGACGAGTACGACGGCGCGCATGATGAAGACCTTTACGATGTCGAACTGGTCGTACGTCAACGGCAGCGCCTCGATTCCGATGATGCTCGGATTTGAGACCGCAAGCGGCACCAAGAAGACGAGGATGTGCAGGCACGCCCACACGACCCGGTCGGTCCAGCGCTCCGGCTCAACGAGCTGCACCTGTCGGCGGCTTGCCGCCGCCACGCCCGGTCGGGCGTGCGCGCCGGTTGACTGCTGCTTGCCCTTCGCCTTCGCCACGAGGCCTCCTATCGTGCCCCGCGGCCGGTGAGCACCACTCGCACCGTCTCGACGAGGATCTGAACGTCCATGAGCAGGCTCTGATGATACATATAGATGAGGTCGTACTTCAGCTTGCGTTCCGGTGTGGTTGCATACGAGCCGCTCACCTGCGCGAGACCCGTCACGCCGGGCTTCACCTTGAACCGTTCCCGGTAGCCCGGAATCTCCGCGACATGCTGCTCGACGAAGAACGGGCGCTCGGGCCGAGGCCCGACAAAGCTCATATCGCCCTTGAGGATGTTCGTCACCTGAGGCAGCTCGTCGATACGATAGCGGCGCATGAAGCGACCGAGCGGCGTGACCCGCGGATCGTCCTCCTCGGCCAGGACGGGGCCGGAGAGCTCCTCTGCATTGCGCACCATGGTCCGGAACTTCATGACGTTGAACGGGCGCAGGTCGCGGCCGGTGCGGTCCTGCGTGTACACGATCGGCCACCCCATCGTCAGAAGAATCCCGAGCGCGCTGAGCAGCAGGACCGGCGAGAGCACGACCAGCACCACGAGCGCGAGCGCGATGTCGAGACCGCGCTTGACGAGCCGGAACCAACCCGGCGACTCGGGCCGGGTGAGCTCCATGAGCGGGATGTCCGAAACCGTGCTGTCCACAGTGCCGATGAAGATCTCGTAGAGCTCCGGGATCACTTCAACCCGGACCTCGGACTCATTGTTGAGTGCAAGATCCTCCACGACTTCGCGAAGCGCCGCCGGAGAGGCGATGATCACGCGGTCCACGCCGCGTTCGCGCACGATCCGTGGGGCATCGGCGACGGTGCCGAGCACAGGGAATCGCGCATCGCCTGCCGTGGCTCCGATCTCATCTTCGCCGGATCGAGCGAGCATGCCCACAACGCGGTGGCCCCATTCGGCGCGCCGGTCGAGCTCGGCGGCGAGCTCATACGCAGTAGGACCGGTACCCACGATGAGGATGCGCTGCTCGGGCCAGCGGATGGGCGTCAGTCTGAGTGCCGCCAGCCGCCAGCCGACCAGCACCGTCAGCTGAATAGCCCAGGCGGCAAGGATCACGAGACGGCTGAATGAGAAGAAACGCGGGCCGAGGAAGAATGCGACGGCCGCGGTGAGCACGATCCCAAGTGTCGCGGCCTGGAAGACCGCTCGTGCGAGAGCCCACGAGCCCTCCGTACGCTCGGGCTCGTAGAGGCCGTAGATGTAGCCCGCCCCGAGGTAGATGAGCGTCAACAGCGGCCAGAGCGCCAGGTAGGCCCCAAAGTTGAAGGCCGGAAGTTCGCCGCCGAAGCGGACGAAGAACGCGCCGACGAAACTTGCGTTGACGAGAAGCGCGTCCAGCACCAGTGAGAGCGCGATGAAGCGTCCGCGGGACATCAGCGCGCTCCCGTCCCGTGTAGCCGGATCGCCTCGTGGTAGACCTCGAGCGTGCGCTCCACCATGCGCGGAACCGTGAACTCGGTCGTCACGCGCTGATAGGCCTGCGCGCCGAGCCGAGCGCGCAGCGCCTCATCGCGCACGAGCTCGTCGAGCGCGCTCGCGAGTGCCTCGACGTCGCCCGGCGGCACCGTGAGGCCCGTCACGCCGTGCTGGTTCACGAACGGGACGCCGGTCGTCAGGCGTGTGGAGACGACAGGCGTCCCGGCAGCATGCGCCTCAAGCTGCACGAGTCCGAACGCCTCGGAGCGCGCAACACTCGGCAGGCAGAAGATGTCCGCCGCGCGATAGTACGCGGCCAACTCGGGCGCTGGGAGGGGCGGCAGCACGGTGACGCGGTCCGAGATGCCGAGCGAAGCCGCACGCGCCACCAACTCCTCCTCCAGCGGGCCGGTGCCCACGATCACGAGGTCCGCATCCACCGCCGCCATCGCGCGCACGAGCACATCGACGCCCTTGTAGTAGATGAGCCGTCCGACGAAGAGCACCACGGGTCGCGTGTGCTCGGCGCGTATCTCGGCTGCTCGCGCGGCTATCCCCGGGGTCTCCGCGAAGCGCTCGGCGTCGATACCGAACGGCACGACGCGGCACTTGTCGGCATGGCGGCGCAGGAACTCGCTTTGCTCCACCATGTCGGGGCTCGACGCGATGATGAGATCGACCCGGTCGAGCATTCGGTTGAGGAGCGGTCGGTAGAGCGTCAGCATCGCCTTCTGGCGCACGATGTCGCTGTGATACGTGAGCACCGTCGGCACGCGCGGGTGCGCGCGTAGCCAGGAGACTTCACCCCACGGGTAGGGGAAGTGCAGGTGCATGACGTCCGGCGGACGGTGTCGGCGCGTCTCCGCCCGCAGGATTCGCTTCATGCCGTACGCAACCGGCGTGGACGCGTACTCGAACGCGCGCGGCAGCCGGAAGACCTCCACGCCGTCGAGCATTTCACCAGTGGCCTTCTCATTGCGATTAGAGACGATCGCACGCACCCGCGCCCAGCCGCCCGCCACGAGCGCGTTCGCGAGGTCGCGCATGTGGTACTCGATACCGCCCAGGTGCGGCGCATAGTACTTATTCACCATCGTGACCCGAAGCGGACGCCCCGAGTACACAGCCCCGCCCTGCCGCCGCGGCGGCTGTGCCGGCTGGCTCACGCGCCGGCGCCAAGCACGAGCGCTCGGCCCTCGGCGAGCAGATCGTCAACCACGCCAGCAGAGGAGGCCTCGGCGTAGATGCGGACCAGCGGCTCGGTGCCGCTCGTGCGCATGAGTAGCCACGCATCGTCCGGCAGCAGGAACTTGATGCCGTCGACGCGCAGGATCTCCCGTACATCGAGGCCGGCGAGTGTCACAGGTGCAAGCGTCGGCATGGCTGCGACGAACGCGTCCTTGACCGACGGCTCCAGCCGCAGGTCGACGCGGTTGTACTCCATCGGACCGGTTATCGCGATCAAGTCTTCGACGAGCTCGCCGAGGCCCTTCCCGCGCTCGGCCATCATCTCGGCGAGCAGCATGGCCATGAGCAGGCCGTCACGCTCACGCACGTGCGAAGGGATCCCGATGCCGCCGGACTCCTCGCCGCCGATGAGTACGTCGCCTTTGAGCATCTCCTCATAGATCCACTTGAAGCCGACGGGGGTCGTGGTGACCGTGAGGCCCATGACGGTAGCAAGCCGGTCGACCAGCACGCTCGTGGAGAGCGTCTTGACGATGCGGCCGGTCGTTCCCTTGTCTTCGACCAGGTGCCGAGCGACGAGCGCGATAATCTTGTGCGGGTTGACGAAGTTCCCAAGCCGGTCTGCCGCGCCGATGCGGTCGGCATCGCCGTCGGTGATGAATGCGGCGTCGAGGCCCTCGCGACGAACGAGCTCGCGAACCTCGTCGATGTGCGGCGGAATGGGTTCCGGATGAAGCCCGCCGAAGCCGGGATTCCGGTCGCCGTGGATCTCGGTCACGGTCACGCCGAGCGAGCGGAGCATCTCGGCGAGGTAGGTCTGCCCAGCGCCGTAGAGCGGGTCAACGGCCACGCGCAGGCCCGCGCCCGCGATGGCATCGGCGTCGACCATGCCGCGGAGCGCCGCGAGGTAGGGCCCGACGAGATCGGCGGTCTCCACCGCACCCGCCGCGGCCGCTATCACCTCAGGCGTGGGCGGCTCGTCCAGTAGCGCGGCCTCGACACGATCGGAGAACGCCTTCGGGCTTGCGCCGCCGTCGGTCATGCGGAGCTTGAAGCCCAGGTACGGTGCGGGGTTGTGGCTTGCGGTGAGCATCACGCCGGCGACGGCCTCATCGTCGTGTGCGACCGCCCAGCAGAGTGCCGGCGTGGGCAGGTAACCGTCCGAGACGCGAGCGCGCAGACCGTGGGTAGCGAGCACCTCAGCCGCGGCGCGTGCGAAGCTGCCCGCCTCAAAGCGGGTGTCGTAGCCCACGAGCACGAGCCCGCCGGGGTGGTCTCGAGCGAACACTCGACCGGCGGCATCCGCCACTCGCCGGAGGTTGTCGTAGGTGAAGTCCTCCCCAATCACGGCACGCCAGCCGTCGGTGCCGAAACGGATTCGCGGAGCTGCGGTCATGAGGCATCACTCCTTCATCGGAGCGGTTTCAGGTATGCGAAAGCAAGCACTCGCGCGCCATCCCCATTCTGCCGCATGCGGGCAGCGAGCGGTACCTGCGGCGGCACTCACCGCTATACTTCTTGGAAACCGTCTGACCGAACCCACCAGCCGCCAACCGGAGGTCCCGTGACTCCCACCCGTGTCCCTCATCTGCACGCCATCATCCTCGCCGGAGGCAGCGGAACGCGATTCTGGCCCCTGTCACGTGAGCTCTCGCCAAAGCAGTTCATCTCGATCTTCGGCGGTGTCAGCCTAGTCACCCGCGCGGTCACCCGCGTCTCCTCGATGACCGAGCCGGACGGCGTGCACGTCCTCACGAGCGAGCGGCTTCTCGACGAACTCCGCAACCACCTCACGGCGCAGGCGTCGCTCGTCGACGTCACCATCGACTACCTCGCCGAGCCCACCCCCCGCAACACCGCCCCCGCCATCGCGCTCGCAGCAGCCCACCTGCTGCGGCTCGATCCCGATGCGATCATGGTCGTCCTGCCATCAGACCATCTGCTTGAGGACGGTGTGGCTTGGGAGCGCACGATGCGCGTAGCCGTTGGCCTTGCACAGGCGGGACGCCTCGTCACGATCGGCCTGACGCCGACGTACCCGGAGACCGGCTACGGCTACATCCGCATGGGCGCGCCCGTGCCCGGCCACGCCGAAGGCCATGTCCAGGGCCGCGAGGTTGCGACGTTCGTCGAGAAACCCGACCACGCTACGGCTCAAGCGTTTCTCGCCACCGGCGAGTATCTCTGGAACTCCGGCATGCTGGTTGCGCGCGCGGATGCAGTGCTACGCGAGCTCGATCGAGCCGGCGAACGCGGCGCGACGCAGGAGAGCGCGGGGGCGCACGAAATCGCCGCGACCGTCCGCGAACTCGCGGCCGAGGGTCCGGCGGCGTGGCTGACACAGCATGCGCGCGACCGCTTCGGGACGCTGCCGGCCGTGCCGTTCGACAAGGCGGCCCTCGAGGTCTCCGGTCTCGTCGCTGTGGTGCCCACCGATGTGCCGTGGTCGGACGTCGGCTCACTCCTCGCGCTCAGCCAAGTGGCTCCAGCGGACGTGCGGGGCAACGTGCTTGTCGGCAACGTGTGTGACGTGGGGTCGACCGACACGATCGTGTACTCCCAGGACCGGCTGGTGGCAACACTCGGCCTCTCCGACCTCATGGTGGTGGATACCTCCGACGCAACGCTCGTGGCGCCCAAGAGCCGAGCGCAAGACGTGCGGCTCATCGTGGATGCGCTGAAGGCGAAGGGCGCGCCCGAGGTCGTGGAAACGCGCTCTTCGCTTCGGCCGTGGGGCTCGTGGACGCTCCTGCTCGAAGCCGCCGGCTTCAAGGTGAAGTCCATCGACGTGCTTCCCGGCAAGCGCCTCTCACTGCAAAGCCACGAACACCGCTCGGAGCACTGGGTCGTGGTGACCGGCGAAGCGCACGTCGAGGCGGACGGCGAGACGTTCACCGTAGCCTCAGGCGAGTCGGCCTACCTGCCCGTGGGAACCGTGCACCGGCTGACCAACGCTGGCAACGTGCCGCTTCGCATCGTCGAGATCGCGGTGGGCGACTACCTGGGCGAAGACGACATCACGCGCTACGAGGACGACTGGGCAAGATAGACGCCTGGGCTACACGGCCGGCGCGTCCGGGATGTCGTCGCTACTGCACGAGCTGCCGGTAGCGCTGCAGATGGCGCTCCACCGCGGCGGACGCCGAGTACTCATCGATCACGCGCATGCGCGCTAACTCGCCCATCTCCCGTGCGCGTTCCGGAGCATCCAGCAGCCGCGAGACCGCGTCGGCAAGCGCGGTAGCATCGCCGGGTCTCACGAGCGAGATCTCCAACCCATCGTCAAACAGGTCGGCGACACCGGATACCGCGGAGGCGACGATCGGCTGTCCCAGAGCCGCCGCCTCAAGAAGCGACGTCGGCGTACCGGGTTGGGTCATCGGGAAGACGCAGACGTCGAGCAAAGCGAGTACAGCCGGCACACTCACGACGGGTCCCATCAGGTCGATCCGACCGTCCGCGGCGGCCGCCTCCAGCGGCGCGCGAGCCGGTCCGTCGCCCGCGACAGCGATGCCGATGTGCGGATAGCGCTCGCGGAGGGACGGCGCGGCGGCGGCGAGGGTCTCCAGTCCCCGGTTCAGCTCGAGCGCGCCCGCGTAGCCAACGAGGGGGTGCCCGTGGGGCCGCGCAATCGGGGCTGTCGCCTCGTCGGCGACGCGGCTGATGGCGACACTCGGCGGATCGAAGACGACGCGTTCGGGCGAAACGCCGGCGGCGGTGAGCTCAACGGTGAGCGCCGTGCAGTCCACGAAGAAGGTGTCCACCCGCTCGAGCGAGCGCGCGTCGGCCCTTCGGCGGAGGAACCGGCTGAGCGGCCCCTTCCCCTGCGGCGGCCACTTCCCGCACATGAGCGAGACCGCGACCTTCACCGGAAGACCGCGAGCGGCTCTGCGGAGCACGAGGTCGGCGTGGAAACCGGTCGCGTGTGCCACGGCCGGGCGGTAGCGCTTGAGGTACTTGCGCAGGCGCGAGCGCGTGCGCACCAGGTTCCGCTTGTCCATCCGGTACGGCGCGATGGTGGCGCCAAGCGCTCGGGCGCGGTCTTCGAGGGGCGAGCGCAGCGGACAGATGACGAGTACCGTGGCGCCGCGCTCGACGAGCGCCTTCATCACGCGCAGCCACCGGCGCTCGACCCTGCCGAGCGTGTCACCCGCCGAGCGGCTCGTGATGAACAGGAAGGTGTTGTCCTTGAGCGCGGTCACGGTCAGGCGCCATACCCGTCTGGGTGCGCCTGATGCCATCGCCACGCGTCGCCCACCATGGTCGCCAGGTCCCGCGTCGGATGCCATCCGAGCACCTCGCGGGCACGGTCGATGGCGGCTACCAGCACGGCGGGGTCGCCCGGGCGGCGCGGTCCGATCTCGATAGGGATGTCGCGGCCGACAGCCGCCGCGCAGGCGCGAACCACCTCGAGGTTCGAGTAACCGGTCCCGCTGCCGAGGTTGCACACCTCGCTTGCTCCCCCACCGGCCACGTGCTCGACGGCGGCTACGTGCGCTGCGGCCAGATCGAGGACGTGGAGGTAATCGCGCACGCACGTACCGTCCGGCGTGGGGTAGTCGTCACCGTACACCGTGAACCGCGCGCCATCCTTCGCGGCCGCGGCAAGGAGCCGGGGTACGATGTGCGACTCGGGCTGATGTGCCTCGCCGAGCGAGCCATCGGGCCACGCGCCGGCGACGTTGAAGTAGCGGAGCCGCACGGCCGTGAGCACGCCCACGGTCTCAGCCGCCTCGATCATGCGCTCGAACGCGAGCTTGGTGGCTCCATACACGTTGATCGGTCGCGTGGGCGCAGTCTCGGGAATCGGGAGCGTCTCCGGCTCCCCATAGACGGCGGCGGTGGACGAGAAGACGATCCTCTTCACGCCAAGCCGGTGCATGGCATCCAGCATCACAGCGGGCTCGTCGACGTTCTTGCGGTAGTAGAGGTCGGGCTTCAGCGCCGACTCGGCGACTTCGATGTAGCCAGCAACATGGAGGACGACGTCGGTTCCCGGAAGTACTGCGGCGAGTGCATCGGCACCGCCCACGGAGGCCCGGACGAGTTCGGCGCGCGGGTCGACGGCGCGTGCATGCCCGCGTTCGAGCGAGTCAAGCACCGCCACGTCGTGACCAGCGTCAAGGAGCGCGCGAACGCTGATGCTGCCGATGTAGCCCGCGCCTCCGGTGACGAGCACCCGCATGAACGCCCCCTCCGACTATCGCCCCAGCAGACCCTCATAGACAGCCAAATGGCCCGCGATCGTGCGCTCCAGCGTGAACTCGCGCTCCACGCGGGCGCGGCCGGCCTCGCCCATCGCTCGGGCGATCGCCGGCTCCCTCAGAAGCCGCATGACGGCATCGGCGAGCTCCGAAGGCGAGGCGGGCGGCACGAGAATGCCGCTCACGCCATCCTCCACAACCTCGGGGATGCCGCCAACGGCTGTTGCCACCACCGGCACTCCCAGCGCACCGGCCTCAAGCAACACCAAGCCGAGCGCCTCCGAATGCGACGGAAGCACGAGCACGTCGAGCATCGCTACCAGAGGCTCGACCGGATCGACATGCCCGAGAAACTCCAGCCGGTCGACCAGTGAGGGAGCCTGCCGAGCTGCGAGGGACGCCGCCTCGCCGCCACTGCCCGCGACGACGAAGCGCGCCGATGGAATCTCGCGCGCGACGTGCTCGGCTGCGTCGACGAAGTCCGCCACGCCCTTGACCCTCTCGAGCCGAGCGACGCAGCCCACCAGTGGACCATCGCCGGCGGGCAGCGCAGCTGGCTGCGGCTCGCGAGCCGCAGCCAGTATCCTCTCGGCGTCGACGCCGTTGTGCACGACATGAACGCGCGCAGGAACGACGCCACTGCTCACCAGCGCTCGACCGATCGCCTCCGAGACCGCGATGTACGCGTCGGTCCGACCGCGCGTGGTCGCGTCCGCCGCATTGCGCACCAGAAGCCCGCCGTGCGATCCGCCGTCCGCGAGCGAGGCCGTGGGATCCACTTGCACGAGGTTCACCACGCGCACCCGCATGGCCGTGGCGGCGAGGCGTGCGAGCACGTTGGTGAAGTAGCCCGTACCCACCACGACGTCCAGGTTCATCGCCTGCCGACGGACCTCGCCCACGATCGATCGCACCGAGCCGGGACGCATCGACATCGTCTTCACGGCTGCGCCCGCATCGGTGGCCTGTGCCGCCAGAGCGGTCTCCGGCGGGCACAGGACGCTTGTCTGCCACCCGGCGGCTTTGCAGCCTCGCACCAGGTTCACGACCAGCACCTCTCCGCCACCCAGACCCGGGCCGGGGAAGTTGTTGACGAACAGGATGCGGCGAGTATCGGTCATCGTCCCCAGTCCAGACTGCTCGGCGGACGGACACGCACTGAGTATAGACAAGGATCGACCCCACTCGCCCGCATCAGCCCAATCACCCCCAGCAGCGCGCGCACTTGTATACTGTGCTGGCACCACCGGACACCTCGAGTTGGGATCCGCAATCGTGCTCAAACGAGCCACCGAGTTCCTCAGCGAATACCTGCGCATCAACGCGATCCGGCGGATGCTCACCATCGTCGACATCAAGCCGGCCGAGCTCGTTGGCCTGATCCTGTTCGCGGTCGTCTTCGCGATCTTCGAGGGCGTCGGACTCTCGCTGCTGCTCCCGATCCTGCAGTACGCCGAGGGTGGAACGACGGCGATCACCGAGGGCTCGGGCGTGATCTGGACGACGATCGCGAGGTTCATGGACCTCTTCCATCTGCCAGTGACGCTGATCGTGCTTCTCGTCTTGGCGTTCGTCCCGATCCTCCTGCGCCAGGTCGTCTTCTACTTCAACACCTGGTACTCCGCGGTCGTGTCCAGCCGCATCGCCATCCGGATGCGCATGCAGACGCTTGACACGGTCTTCAACGCGGATCCCGAATTCTTCACTCGGCATTCCGTAGGCCAGCTCGTCGGCATCGTCATCACGCAGACGACCGCTGCCGGCGCGGCGATCCTCGCGGTGATGAAGCAGCTGTCGATCGCACTGCTCATGCTCTTGTACGTTGCCATCCTGCTCGCGATATCGGTTCCCCTGACGCTCGTCACGGTCGTCTTCGCGGCGCTGGTCTCGTCGGCAGTCAAGGCCAACTTCCGACGGATCCGCGAGTTCGGGATCGAGTCGGCGAGAACCAACCAGACCATGATGGGCAAGATCGTCGAACGCCTCAGTCTCATGCGCCTCATCAAGTTGCGCGACCAGAAGGGTGTCGAGTCCAAACGGATCGAGGACTTCTCGGAGACGATGCGCGTCATCAGCGTCAAGCAGGCACGGCTTGGCGCGATGGTCGAGGTGACCGCGGATCCTCTGCTGATGCTGTCAGTCTTCGTCACGCTCTACATCGGGATCAGCGTCCTGGGGATGACGCTCGCCCAGCTGGGCCTCCTCCTCTTCCTGCTCAACCGCCTGAACGCAAAGGTGAAGGAGTTCAACGCGGGCCGGCAAGCGATCTCGACGAACATGGCGGGCCTGCTGCTGGTCAAGGAGGCGACCGTCGACGCCACGACCTCCAACCGTATCGCCGGCGGCACCGAGCCCTTTGAGGGCGTGCGCCGCGAGGTGGTGCTGGACCATGTCGAGTACGCCTACCCAGACCCTCCGGCTCCTGACGGCTCCGCCGAGTCGCCGGGCAAAGCCGTGTTGCAGGACATCTCGATCACCATTCCGGCGGGGTCCTTCACCGCGCTTGTCGGACGCTCCGGCGCCGGCAAGTCCACGCTCGTCGAGCTCCTGCCCCGCCTTCGGGACGTCACCGGCGGGACCATCACCTTCGATGGCATCGACATCAAGGAGTTTCAGGTCGGCTCACTCCGCAAGGGCATCGGCTACCTGACCCAAAGCGCGATGCTCTTCAACGACACCGTGCGTGAGAATCTCATCTACGGCCTCGATTACGCGCCCACGGAGGAGCAGATTCATAGCGCCCTCGAGCGCTCCTATGCAACCTTCGTCTACGCCCTGCCGAACGGGCTGGAGACCAACCTGGGCGACCGCGGCGTGCGCTTCTCCGGCGGCGAGCGCCAGCGCATCGGGTTGGCGCGCGTGCTTCTGGAGGACAACTCGATCATCATCCTCGACGAGCCCACGAGCTCGCTCGACTCAGAGTCGGAGAGCTACATCCAGCGGGCGCTGCACGAGCTGCACGGCCAGAAGACGGTCATCGTCATCGCGCACCGGCTGGCGACCGTCATCCAGGCAGATCAGTTGCTCGTGATCGAAGACGGCCGAGTCGTCGAGCGAGGAACCCATGACGAGCTGGTCGCGCATGACGGCGCGTACCGCAAGCTCTTTGAGACACAACTGTTGGCCTAGGTCCTGGGGGTGCATCGCGCGTGAAGGCACTGGTGACTGGTGGAGCCGGCTTCATTGGGAGCAACCTCGTCGAGCTCCTGAGGAGCGAGGGACACGACGTGGTCGTACTCGACGACCTCTCATCCGGCTTTGCGGAGAACCTCCGCGACGACGTGGAGTTCGTCCGCGGCGACGTCTCCGCACGGGGCGCTGCCGCTGCGGCAGCTGCGGGCTGCGACGTCATCTTCCATTTGGCAGCAAGCGTCGGAAACACCCGCTCGATCGACAACCCGGTGCGAGACTCCGAGATCAACGTCATCGGCACCCTCAACGTGCTCGAGGCCGCCCGCGCTCACCGCATCCCGCGCATCGTCTTCTCCTCGTCGGCGGGCATCTTCGGCGAGCTCAAGACCCTCCCGATCGCCGAGGACCATCCGCAGGATCCCGACTCGCCGTACGGGGCCAGCAAGCTTGCGGCGGAGAAGATGTGCCTCGTCTACAACAAACTGTACGGCATGAGGAACGTGTGCCTGCGCTACTTCAACGTCTACGGCGTTCGGCAGCGCTACGACGCATACGGCAACGTCATCCCGATCTTCGCCGAGCGGATGCTCAGGCACCAGGACGTCACGATCTTCGGCGACGGGGAACAGACCCGCGACTTCGTGCATGCAGCGGACGTCGCTCGAGCGAACTACCAGGCCGGTATCTCTGCCGACGCTGCGGGCTCGTTCAACCTGGGCAGCGGTTCGCGCATCTCGATCAACTCGCTTGCGACCATGATGACTGAGACGATCGGCGAGCCGGTCAACATCGTCTACGGCCCGCCGCGCCCCGGGGACGTGCGCGACAGCCTCGCGGCGGTCGACGCCGCCGAAGGCGCCTTCGGGTTCAGGCCGTCGATGGATCTCAGCGAGGGGCTGCGCGCCTACATCGAATGGCTGCGAAGCGATCCTGTCACGAGCGCGCGCTGGGAGTCCCAGGGCGGCTAGCGCCGATGGCGCGCCGCGCGCACTCGTGCGGCCAGATCCTCGGTCGCGTCCGCTCCCATCAGTCGGCCCAAGAGCCTCCGGATTCGGATGTTCCTCTTCAGCCTGGTCCGTGAGCGTTGTGCGGCCACTCGTTGCGACGGGGTCAGCAGACCCGACGCCACAACCTCGTCGACGACACGCAGGTCGTTCTCCCGCATTCGCAGACCGGCAGCCGACATCTGCGTGCCGGTACGACGGTGCACCGAGAGAATCTCGTCAAGATGCCGGTGCCGGAAGCCGCGCGCAAGCGCCAGAAGCCAGAAGAGGTAGTCCTCAGAGTACAGATCCTCCCGGAAACCGCCGACCGCGTCCCAGACCTCTCTCCGATACACGGCCCCGACACCGTAGAAGCACGCCTGCAGGAGCTCCTCCAGCGTACAGCCGCCGGGATCCGCCCAGAGGCGCTCCGGCGCGGCGACCTCACGCCGACCGTCCTCGTACTCGTACCAGCCGTTGCACGTGAACACGGCGGCATCGAGGTTGTCTCGGACGAACCCGTCGAAGCGAGCGAGGTGTTCGGGCAACAACAGGTCGTCCGCGGAGAGCATCACGAGCAGGTCGGCGCGCCCTTCACGGACGGCGGTGTTGTACGCACCACCCGGGCCGAGGTTCTCCTGGGAGACGACACGGATGCGGCGGTCATCGCCTGCAAGACGCCGCGCCAGCGCCAGCGTGCCGTCGGACGAGCCGTCGTCCACGATGACAAGCTCCCAGCTGGTGAATGTCTGCGCCTGCACCGAGGCGACGGTCTCGGCGAGGGTGGCTTCCGCGTTGTAGGCGGGAACGGTGACAGAGAAGCGCGGCGCGTCAGCCACCGAGCACCTCCCGGTAGACCTGCAGAATCTGCGTTGCTACGACATCGGGGGCGAACCGAGACCGGGCATACTCGTGAAGCGTCTGGGGGTCGAAGTCGGTGAAGTGATCCAACATCCAGTCAAGCCCCTCGACGAGGGCGTCGACGCTGCCCGCGTCGACAAGATGCCCAACCTCAGGCGTGATGAACTCCTCAGGCCCGCCGCACCGGGTTGAGAGCACCGGGCGGCCGCACATCAGCGACTCCGCAGCTGACACTGAGAACGTTTCGTGCGTGCTGCTCACCACGGTGAACGCCGCCTGCGCAAGCGCCGCGCGAACCTCGTCAGGCGATCTGCGGCCGACGAAATCGACGACACCGCTGAGATAGAGCGACTCCGCCAAGCGCTCGGCCTCCTGCCTGGACTCACCATCACCCAGCAAGCGCAGCCGGAAGTCCGAACGGCGGGTGCGCAGTTTGTCGACCGCCTGAACCAGACCGATGAGGTTCTTCGCGGGGCCCATCACGGAGACGTGGCTGATCACGTACGGGGGCTCGGTTGATACCGGCTGTGGAGAACTCAGCGGGACGACGTTGGGGACCACCACGGGATGGCTCGCCAAGCCGAGCTCCACCAGACGGTCGCCGAGGAACCGACTCACGGCGATGGTGCGGGAAGCGCCGAGGGCGAGGGGCCTGAGCAGCAGAACCATGCCCGGCGTCCGCACGAGACGCCGGTTACTAGCGGAGAGGTACTCCTCCGAGTGCTCGGTCACAACGTAGGGGACGGCGAGGACGCGACTGAGCGAACGGCCGATGAGACCAGCCGGCCAAAGGGCTTGGACGTGAATGATGTCGGGCACTCCCCATTGCCCGCGCAAAGCCGCGAACGCCGAGCGGCCGGCCCCACGGTACGCGAGGAAGCGACCGGACAGCCCCTTCGCAACCACACCTGAGCGCACGACCATGACCCCATCTTCCTCCGCCACGGTCGGTCCGAACGCTCGCTTTCCGGCGTCGACATGAAGCACGGCGACATCGGCGCGCGGTGCGAGCGCGCGCACCTGCTGTGCGATGAAGACGCCAGCTGTGAGGTCGTCGGTCGACGGGTACCAGCTGGGGACAACGAGGACCCTGAGCAACGCGCTCATCGGCCGTGCAGCCGAGCAACGAGCGGTCTCAGCAGACGTCGGGCGCGGCCCGTGACGCTATCCGGGTGCTCGACCTCCGATATGAGACGACGCCGGTGTGAGATCGCGGCATGCGCGGCACGCTGCTCGGACTCAGTCAACTCTGCGGACTGGAGCACATTGGAGATTGAGCGAATGTCCGACTCGTACGCGCGGACCCGGTCCGCGGACTTCTGCGTGTCGGAGACCCGATGCAGCGTCAGAGTCTCGGGAACATACCGATGGCGCGCACCTGCGGCCAGTGCACGGAGCCAGAAGTCGTAGTCCTCCCCGTAGATCTCCTCACGATACCCGCCGAGTGCATCGAAGAGCGACCGACGATAGCACGCACCAACGCTGAAGAAGCATCGATCGAGGGCGTCCTCGAGCGTCCAAGACCGAGCGGTACGTGCACGGGCACCCTTGTACACAAGCTCCCTTGCGTCATCGCTTCCCCAGTAGTAGCCGTTGCAGGACAGGATGTCGCTCTCGGGGTTGGCCGCGATGGCCGCTCGCATGGCGCATAGGTGCGAGGGCAGTAGCACATCGTCGGCAGAGCAGACGGTCACCCAATCCCCTGAGGCGGCAGTCACGCCGGTGTTGTACGCGCCGCCGGTACCTCGGTTCGCCTGCGCAATCACGCGGAACCGTTCATCCTGTTCGGCAAAGGACGCAGCAACGACCCCCGTCTCATCCACCGAGCCGTCGTCGACAACGATGCACTCCCAGTCGTCGAACGTCTGCTTGACCAGAGCCTGAAGCGTGCCTGCGAGTGTCTCTTGCGCGTTGTATGCAGGGACAACGACCGAGAAACGCGGTGCTGGCACGCCTGGGCCGTCGCATGCGACCACCGCGAATCCTCCTCCATTTGACAGTGGACGACGGCCTGCATCCTGAGCTGATGCCTGACTAGGATATCAGTCGGAGCAAGTCGGCAATCGACGGCTCCGTCACTCTCGTGCGTATCCGCCGCTCAGCGGACTCAGCCCACCGAGCGCATGGTCAAGTGTGCATGTAGTACCATCGTCGCGCATATCGCGTTAGCAAGGAGGTCGTCGGGACCGTGATGACTCACCCTGAACCCAGCCCCGCGGAGCCGGAGGACTTTGACTTTTCCACGCCCGAGGCGCTGGCTGCGCTCAATGGTGTAACGGAGCTGGTCCTGGAGATTCGACAGGAGGTCAGTGGAAAGCTCGAACTGTACGAGCGGACGCTCGGGCTAGCCGTGATTCCAGTCCTGATTCGCAGAGCATTGATCATCCTACATCGGAAGCTGGGGCGGCGGTCGCGGAGCCTGCGATGAAAGTGCTCCACGTCAACAACGTCGACCTCGATGGCAGACGGTTCAACGGTTATGACCTCATGGCGGAACTACGTCCCTATGGAGTCGCCGCGAAGCAGGCTGTCCTGTCGAAGCTGAGTGACAACCCCGACGTGTTCCGCCTGCTAAGCCAGTCCACTGATGAGACCATTCACCAAGCCCTGGCCCAGGTCGAGCAACGCCGCTCGATGAACAACGTGCTCTTCCCGTGGGGGCGCGTTCTGGCGAGCAGACCCGAGTTTGCCGAGGCTGACGTCATTCACCTGCACCTTCTGCACAACCAGGTCGTGTCGCTCCTGGACCTGCCAATGCTCACCAAGAAGAAGCGCTGCGTTTGGACCTTTCACGACCACTGGCCCGTTACCGGCCACTGCATTTCCCCTGTCGACTGCAAGGGGTGGTTGACCGGATGCGAGTCATGCCCGCACCTAGACCGGGCCTTCCCTATCGCGAAGGACTGCGCGGATCGGATGTGGAAACTCAAGAGCCACGTCTACGCGCAGCTCGATGTGGATATCGTCGTGGCGTCTCAATACATGCTCGACATCGTCAAGGCAAGCCCGCTGACCCGCCATTTCGAGCGCGTGCACCTGATACCCTTCGGCATCGACACGACCGCCTACCTCCCTGACTCCGAACGGGTCGCCAGTCGACGAGCGCTCGGAATACCGGAAGACGACTTCGTCATCCTGTTCCGATCGACTCCCCACGACGTGAAGGGCCTTCGCTACATCGTCGAGGCCCTTGGGTCAAGAAGCCCGGACCGCCCAACAACACTCCTGACGCTCGACCGTCGTCACTTGGTCAAGGATCTCGCCCGTGCCTACAACGTGATTGAGATGGGCTGGGTAGAGGATCCGACATCCCACGCCACGGCCTTCTCGGCGTGTGATGTCTTTCTGATGCCATCAACGGCCGAGGCATTTGGGCTCATGGCGCTCGAGGCGATGGCCGCCGGGCGGCCCGTAATCTCTTTCGAGGGCACAGCCGTTCCCAGCGTGACGTCTGCGCCAGAGTGCGGCATTGCGGTACCCGTGGGCGACGCACGCGCGCTCAGATCAGCAATCGACTCACTCGCAGGACTCCCCGAGGAAGCGCATCGAAGGGGACAGATGGGGCGGCGGCTCGCGAACGAGCGATTCTCACATGAACGTTACCTAGACTCCATGGCGGCCCTCTACCGCACCGTGCTCGATCGCGGCACGAGCAGTTGATTCCGTTGAGTCCGTTGGGACAGTCACAGGCCTCGGGCCGGAAGGGTGCGCCGCTCGCCGATGTGCGCATCTGTCTCATCTTCGAGCATAGCCTGTCCCACTACACCCGGATCCTGCAGGAAGTCGTCGCCCTTCGAGCGTCCGGGGCAACAGTCGTCCTGCTTACCTCGAACGCCAACACGCCCGACGAGCCTCAGGATATCCTGAGCACGGAAGCGCCTGTGAACCTTGCGATGGGCATCCCAGAATCCCGACTCTCATGGAGGACTGCTCGGGTTGCCCACAACCTCGGCCTCGAAGTCATCCGCAAGGTGTCTGAGATGCTTCCACTGAGGCTTCAATCGCGTGCTCGGATACGAGCGCTACGGGACCTCGCCGGAGACATCGACATCTTCTGGGTCGTCGACTTCCCAAGCCTCCCGACTGCACTCCTCGTCGCGCGAGAGCGGGATGTCAGGGTCCTCTATGAGACCGTCGACCTCGTGCCTGAGTACCTCTATCGTGGGCAGCGCTACCGCCAACGCCAGCTTGAGGCGGAGCGCGCTGCGATTCGCGGAGTTGATGGGTTCATCACCGCCGCTGAGTCGTACGCTGATTACTACGTGGAGCGGTACAGCGGCGATGGTCTCGTGCGAAGACCGGTTGTTCGGGACAACATGCCTGCGCGAATCGTCCCCGCAATCAAGCCAACACAGCGCCCATTGCGTATGGTCTTCCTTGGGTCCCTCATGTTCGATCGACCAGTGATCGAGCTAATCGAGGCCATGGCCCTCGCGCGATCCGATGCGACGCTTACTCTGCAAGGCAAGAACCTCCTCGGAGACGCCGTGCACGCTCGCATACGCGAGCTCGGTCTCGATGGCAGGGTGACCATTGTGGGGCCAACTGCGCCGCATCAAATCGTGGACAGTGCTGCAGAGTATGACGTCGGAGTCGTGGCCCTGAGGGGGGATGACGAGAACGAGCGTAGGGCATCCACATCCAAACTCTTCGCGTACATCGCCGCCGGACTCGCCATCCTCGGGTCGGACCTTCCCGGCATACGGAGGATTGTGAGTGAGCACGAGAATGGGATACTCGTCGATGGCATCAATCCCTCTTGCTGGGCCACAGCGATTGACCAGATCGCGGCACTACCACTTGAGGTGATCGACTCCATGAAGTCGCGGTCCCTCGCGGCGGCGGAGGCCTACTCGTGGACTCGTCAGCAGCCGGCCTACATCCAGGAGTTCCAGCGCGCCTTGTCGCACAATCGGGTGGATGCGTGAGCAACGCAGACGACGCCTCGCCGGTGGCGCCACTGGCGATAGCCCGCGGCGCTGAAGCCCGGCCGAGGTGGTGCCGACGTCGAGGCAGACAGACTAGCGCGCCGCCAGCTTGGCAGCGGCGCGGCGGAGGGGTCGAGTGATCCAAGAGACTGCGTGAACCACGCGCATGACCGACTCCGCATGCCGACTACCTACAGCCTCGTCGACTACATGTCTCAACCGCTGGGCCTGAGTTTCGAGCGCCGAGTCCACTTGTATGTCGACAATCCAGTCCCGAGTCCGATCGATCCTGTCTTGGATCGCGGGCCTCACTTCAATCGCCACGTCCCCCTGAGCGAGCAGGTTTTCGTACACCTCTATATTGGATTCGAGGAGCCTAATGAGATTGAAACTCTGCTGGAAGCTGGACACGCGGTGCAGAGCGAGGACCTGCGGCGTGTATAGGTGTCTCGCGCCCCGCGCCATCGCTCTCAACCACAGATCGTAGTCGTCAACATAGACGCCTGTACGATGCCCGCCGGCGACGTCCAAGACCCGCCGCCTGAACGCGACACCAACGCTGAAGAAGCACTCCTCTACGACCTGCTCGAGTGAGAGGGAACGCGCGACCTGCCACTCCTCTCCCGCGTACACGACCTTCCGCTCGCCGGTATCGTGGAACAGGTACTCACCGTTGCTGGAGTAGATCTCGTAGTCGGGGTTAGCATGGACAAGGACTCCCATCGCACGCAAATGCGCTGGCAACAGGAGATCGTCGGCCGCACAGATCACGAGTAGATCCGCCGTCGCCGCAGCGATGCCCGTCCGGTAGGCTCCAGCCGTCCCCCGGTTCTCTTGGCGAATGAGCCTGAACCGGGAATCCCGGACTACATACTCTTGGGCAATCGCCGCTGTGTTGTCCGTCGACCCGTCGTCAACGACAATGCACTCCCAGTCGCCGGACTCCTGAGCGAGCAGAGCATCGAGCGTCTCGCGAATCGTGACGGAAGCGTTGTAGGCGGGGACGATGACTGAGAACCGCGGCAACGGTCTAGGCCCCGAACTCAGCGGCAAGCGCATCGAGCAGCTCGTCCCAGCTTGGTGGCGTCCAGCCAGTCCGCGCGCGAAAGCGATGGCTGTCGAGCGAGCGATTGATGACCGGCTCGTCGACTGGCGTGATGTCGATGGCCCACCCAAGGTGCCCGGCCAGCTTCATGAGCAGCGAGTACTTGTCGATGGGCGTCGCCGACACGTGCCACAACCCAGAGAGTAAGGCATCGGGCAGTACAACGTCGCGCACAACCTCGGTCAGCGCCCGGGTCGTGAGCCCGCTGAAGACCGCTCTTCTGTACCCCTGGAGCCGCTCGTTTCGGTGCGCTGCAAACCAGCCCACGAGCCCGGTGGGCGCTTCAATCTGCCAGCCGATGATCGACGTGCGCAGCGTCACGGCGTTCTCGCGATCAGTGACTTCGCCCAGCAGCTTCGAGCGGCCGTAGAGGTCGAATGCGTCGGGCACGTCGTCCTCGGTGTACATGCCGCGAGAGCCGGAGAAGACGCAGTCCGTGCTCACGTGCACCGTGCGCGCGCCGTGGTGCGCGCACGCGTCTGCCAGCAGGTGGGGCCAGAGACTGTTCACCTTGATCGACGGGATGGCCGCCTTCGCATCTGCTCGCTGCTTCACAATACCGATGGCGTTCAGCACGAGGTCAGGCCGCACGCGCTCGATGAGCTCGTAGGCCGACTGCGGATCTGCAGCGTCCAACCCGCCCAGCAGCCGCTCGGTCGGGATACCGAGGTCCGGCAGCTCCTCGGGCCTCCGGCACGAACCCCAGACCTCGAAGTCGGGCGCCAGCACGCGAATCGCCTCGTGACCGAGCATGCCGCTGGCGCCGACGACAAGTATTCGAGGGTCGCTCACGCGATTCCCAGTACGATGCGCGCGACGATGTCGGAGACGTTATCGGCGAGGTACTCGGCTGGAGGTGTCCACGTGCCCCTCGAGCGCACCGCCAGATCGACTGCGGGTAGAATGCGTTTGCCCTCAACACCCGCGAGGAGGTTGCTGCCGCACTCGATGGTTTCGGGTCGCTCGGTCACGTCGCGCATCGTGACGGTCGGCACGCCGAAGATGCAACACTCCTCCTGCACGGTGCCGCTGTCGGAGAGCACGCAGAAGGCCTCCTTCTCCAGGCGAACGAAGTCGAAGAGGCCAAGCGGAGGGACGAACCGGATCTTGCCGCCGTCGACACCGAATGTCCTCATCTTGTCCGCCGTGCGGGGATGCAGCGAGGCAAGGATCGGCATGTCGTACTTCTCAATAGTGTCGTTGAGCGCCGTGATGAGCGACGCGAGGCGCTCGGGAACGTCCACCGTCTCTGCGCGGTGCGCGGTCATGAGGAAGTAACTGCCCGGCTCGACCTCGAACTGCGTGAAGGGATCAGCAGCTTCGACCCGAGGCGCATAGTGGTCCAGCACTTCCTTGATGGGGTTGCCGGTCACGTAGATACGGCGGCGCTCGATGCCTTCGCGCACCAGGTTCTCCGCACTCCGGTACGTGTAGGGCATGAGCACGCTCGACGAATGATCGATGACGCGCCGGTTGACCTCCTCGGGCACCCGGTCGTCGTAGCAGCGGTTGCCGGCCTCCATGTGGCACACGCGAATGCCCATGCGCTTGGCGACAAACGCGGCGATGCCGGTGTTGGTGTCGCCCAGGACGAGCACCGTCTCGGGCTGTTCCGCCTTGAAGAGCTCCTCGCACTTACCGAGCATCTGCCCGATCTGGTCTGCGAAACCCACGCCGCGCACGCCCATGTACACATCGGGCTCACGCACGCCCATTTCACGGAAGAACATGCCCGAGAGGCGGTCGTCATAGTTCTGGCCGGTGTGGACCAGCAGGTGGTCACACGTCTCATCGAGGACGGCGATGACGCGCGAGAGACGGATGATCTCGGGTCGAGTGCCGAGAAGCGTCAGGACCTTTGACATCTACGCCTCCAGATACCGCTGGCCGACAACCTCCGGCATCTTCAGCGCGAGGAACTGCGCAAGCTCGTCCGGAGTCATGAGCGCCTTGTCGGAGCTGAACTTGCCGACCAGGGCGGGCGTTTCGACCGGTCCGGCGAGCTCAGGCAGCATCGGACGAAGCGCGTAGTAGCCCTCGTGGCCGAAGACGGTCCGCGTTGCCTCCTCATCAGAGATGAGAGACTCGTGGATCTTCTCGCCGGGGCGGATGCCGGTAACGACGGTCTTGATGGGCTGATCGCCTATGAGGAAGGCCGCGAGATCCGTCATGAGCGCGCTCGGGCAGCGCGGGATGTACGTCTCGCCGGGCTCGCCCGAGCGGATGGCCGCGAAGATGGTGTCCACCGCGTCGTCGAGCGTCAGCAGGAAGCGCGTCATGTCGGTCGTCGTGATCGTGACCGGCCCGCCCGCCTTGATCTGGTCGAGGAAGAGCGGCACCACCGAACCCCGCGACGCGAGAACGTTTCCGTAGCGGGCGCAGATGAAGCGGGTCTCGGGCGCCCTGAGGTTGCCTTCGATGTAGACGCGCTCCTGGATAGCCTTGGTCATGCCCATGACATTCACGGGCTTGCAAGCCTTGTCGGTGGAGATGCCCATGACGGTCTCGACCGGGAGGTCGTACTGGGAGATCGCCCGGACGAGGTTCTCCGCGCCCTCGATGTTGGTGCGCACGGCCTCCCACGGGAAGTACTCGCAGCTGGGAACCTGCTTGAGCGCAGCCGCGGCGAAGATGATGTCCTTGTTGCGCGCCACGCGGACCACGCTCGTGTAGTCGCGAACGTCGCCGATGACGAACTTCAGCCGCTCACGGCAATTCTGGAAGATCACCTCATCTGTGGCAGCCGGGTTGTGCATGAAGTCCAAACGCATGTAGTGCTGCTTCGCCTCGTCACGCGAGAAGACGGTCACGCTCTCGGGGACGCCCTCAGCGCCAGACATGAGACGGCGCACCAGCACTTGCCCGAGTGAGCCGGTGCCGCCGGTGACGAGTATTCGCTTGCCTTCGAAAAGAGCTGACATGGGACCTCCGAACGAGTCCTGGATTGTCACATCATTCTAGCGCAGCCGACGATCGGACTCCCAGCGGCGGCGAAGGCGCACATTCCTCAGGAACGGGAAGACCACTCTCGCCACGCGTATCCCCTCTGACGCCCATCCGCGCACGACTCGTTCGGCGATTGCGCGCACACTCTTGCGAACAACAGGCAGCCAGCTGTGAACTGCGGCCCCATCGGCCTTGAGGCGTCTCGGCGTCGGCGCCCACAGCATGGCCTTGCCGAAGAGTCGCAAGCGCGACAGCCATCGGAACAGCGCGGCCATCTCTTCGGGCCGCATTGCGAACGGCACCCCTAGGTAGTAATCAGCGAGCCGCCTCTGCTCCGGCGTGATGGTGCCAGAATGCGCCGCAAAAGCCCCAACAAGCTCGCGTTCAGCACCACTGGGCGGCCAAATCAACGACGGCGCAGCGTTCAGTTCCAGACGGAATGCGTCTTCGTCCCCAACCACGTACTCGTACTGCTGGTCAACGATATGGAAGGGACACCCTGCCTGGACGCTATAGAAGGTGTGCGATCCGATCGCATTGCTCGCGGCGTATCGGTGCTTCTTGAGCAGATACGCCTGACGGAGAAGGAAATCGCGGTCGTTGGAGTGTCCGGCCGAGACAACCGGTAGCCCTCGCTCCAAGAACGGCAGATGGTGATTGAGCAGATAGTCTTGCCAGTACACGATGACCGTGATGGGGTGCATATGCGCAGGTAGTCCCATCAGCTGATCCGCAAGTGCGTCCCAGTCCGTCTGCACGCTAACGACCGCAGTGGAGTGGGCCGGGAAGAACAGGGTTCCTTGGCGCGCACCCCGGTAGTCCACGAGCCTTTCTGCATAGACGAATGGCGAGGCGAACGGAATGGTGACCATTCCGGTGCCCCGCTGGTAGGCTGCGGTGCGATACGGAGGGAACACCAGAGCGGCAGGCAAACACGAATCTCGCTCTGCTGGGCTGAGCGGGTCAACATCGAAGTACACACCGTGCGGGATGACCGCGCATACTGAATCCGCATCGGGAACGCCCGCGTAGCGCTTCAGGACTGTTGCGGCGCCGTAGAGATCGTTGGGAGCCCACACCTCAGGCGAGTCCAAAGCTCGCGGCGCACAGAGTGCGTCAAGGTCGCGTTGATCCGCGTCAAGACGGTCGAGAAGCTCCTGCAGTTCTGTGAGGTCGGGGGCCACGTAGCACGCCTTTCCGGGTGAGGAACCGTTCGCCGTTCGCCCTGCGCAAACGCCGCGCCGCCCTCGGGTGCTCGTTCCGGGTGAGGCGCCGCCAGTCTACCAAGTCGACGATTGGAAGCGCACGCCACGGACACCGCCGTACAGACTCGGCTTCGGGCAGCAGGTCGGGTCGGTCACCAATGGGTCGGCTTCTTCACATGGCGATGGTGGACCGCGCGATTGTGCTCTGCGATCTCAGGGTGAGCACGTAGGGCGTCCAGGAGTTGGGAGAGTCCTGAGTCGGCGGCCGCATACTCCAACAAGCTCCTGAGCATCGCCAGGTCGGCTGCCTCGTCCACCGTGAGCCTCAGCTCCGGCCAGGTCGCCCATTCAGGCGCTTCGACATTCTGTAGTCGAAACAGCTCAGGATGCTGGTAGAGGTACGGCGTCACGTGTTCTCGCTCGTGTGGCTGAGTGGCCTCAGCACGGGCGCGCTCGAGAGCGGCGCGTGACAGCACCTCGGTGTCCATGCCCATGGGGTACGAACGCCTGAGCGTATTGCTGCAGTAGTCCACCTCTGGCAGTTGGCGGAATGCGGCTATCGTGGCATCGATGACCTCGGGGTCGATCAGCGGACAGTCGCATGTGATGCGGACTACGGTGTCCGCACGCGACTCGTCGGCTGCTTGAACGTAGCGCGCTAAGACATCGTCGAGACTCCCGCGGACGTAGGGTACTCGCGCATTGTCCAGGTGCCTCGCAAGAACGTCGTCGGTCGCATCGTTGGTCGTCGCGACCCAAACGTCGTCGGCTCGGTGCGCCGCCCGAGCCCGCGCGATCACGTGGTCGACGACGGGCTTGCCGCCAAGATCCATCAGCGTCTTGCCCGGCAGCCGCGTGGACGACATGCGCGCCTGCGCGATGATGACCGTCCGGCTCATCAGCCGACCAGGTCCCAGCGACTGGGGTGCCCTTGGACGCATCGCTGCGTGATGCGCCTGCCCAGCACCTCGTCGTAGTGCTTCGGCGCCAGGCCGAGCCCCGGTCGCACCACCCTCAGGTTCTTGGTAGTGAACGCATCGCCGACACGCATGTCCTCGGCCACGTAGAGCGAGCGGCGGAACTGCAGCGACGCCTTCTCTGCGTCCGTCGGACCGTAGGAGACGTCGCCGAGCGCCTGCCACGCGCGCTCGGTCTCGATCACCAACGCCCGCATTTCATCGGGCTCCATCGAGAATGTCGAATCGACGCCGCCGTCAGATCGCGCCAGCGTGAAGTGCTTCTCGACTGCCACCGCCCCAAGCGCGACCGCAGCCACCGCCACGCCGATCCCCATGCTGTGGTCGGACAGGCCCACGTGACAGCCGAACCGTTCACGCATGTCAGGAATGGTGGCGAGGTTGGTGTTCTCGGGCGATGCCGGGTACGTGCTCGTGCACTTGAGCAGCACGAGATCGCCGCATCCCGCGCCACGAGCCGCACCTACCGCCTCGCCGAGCTCCTCTTCGGTGGCCATGCCTGTCGACATGATGACCGGCTTGCCGGTCGCGGCCACCTTCCGGATGAGCGGCAGGTGCACGTTCTCGAACGACGCGATCTTGTAGCAGGCCGAATCCAGCGTCTCCAGGAAGTCGACGGCGGTCTCGTCGAACGGCGTCGAGAAAGGAATCATCCCGCGCTCGCGCGCGCGATCGAAAATCGCCTCGTGCCAGTCCCACGGCGTGTAGGCCTCCTCGTAGAGCGAGTGGAGCGTGCGACCCGCCCAGAGTGAACCTGGAGTCGCTGATGACGAACTCGTCGCGCGCAACATCCAGCGTGATCGTGTCCGCCGTGTAAGTCTGCATCTTCAACGCGTGCGCACCCGCGTCCGCAGCCGCATCCACGATTGCGAGCGCGCGCTCAAGCGAGTGGTTGTGATTCCCGCTCATCTCGGCGATCACGAAAGGCGGCGCCGAGGGGCCAATCCTGCGGCCGGCTATGGTGAACTCCAGCATCGAACCACCTTGGTCACAAGCGCACGCTTGGCGAGGGACCGGCTAGGGGCCTGTACCTATCGCATGATACCGCGGGGCAGGACTCCGGGCGTCGGGAATCAGCTTATCCGCCGCGCTAGCTCCACGGCATCGGGGCTGCCCTGGACTGAGCCGACCCGATGGTAGCCCGCGGACTCAAACAGCCGAAGCGATGCGGCGTTGTCGACCTTCGCCCGAGCTACCAGCATGCCTACCGCGGGACGCGCCGAGCGGAAGGTGTCCGTGGCCCGCGCTAGCAGCCGCTCGGCGAAGCCCAATCCTCGGTAGCGCTCGGCGAGCGAGATGCTCACCACTGCGCGGTCGTGCTCGATCTGGAACCTTACCTGACCAACAAGGTCGTGACCGCGCCTCGCGACAAGCAGGACCGTATGCTGGTCTGCGAGCCGCTCGACCAGCCAGCGATGATGTTCCTCAGCAGTAATAGCCGCATCCGAGAAGGAGGCGCGACGAACGACAGGGTCGTTAGCCAGCTCAAGTAGCAACGCCTCGTCGGTCGGCGACGCGAACCGAAGCGCGACCGTCTGGTCGAGCGCGGCGGCGACACACGTAAGCGCGACGCGACGCGCTCCTGCGCCATCGACCAAGCGGCGCCCCGCCGCAGCCATCGCCGCTCGCTCCCTCGGGCCCCACAGCACCTCCAGAAGTCGCACTACCCGAGCAGGCACCTCAGGGTCTCCCCACACCCCTGCCAGCTGCAGGACACCGGCATGCTCGAGCTCGCGCGCCTGCGGAATCTGGTTGTCAGCAACGCAGACGGCCACCGCGGGTGTGCCGCTCGCCGCTAGCTCGTAAAGCGTCTGACCTGCAGCCGTCACCGCAACGTCAGCGGCGAGCATCGCGTCGCGGATCGCCTCCGCATTCCTGGGCGAGTCTGCGACGTCAAGCAGCACGTCGGGGTATGCAACGCGAAGAATGCTCGCCATTACCTCGCGCATCGCACCGGCATCGGCGCCTCCCGAGAGCAAGAGAATCCTCCGGACCTCCGCACGCACGGATCGCTCCGGGACCGACCAGAACGGCGACCTTAGCAGTTGATACTGCGTGCCCAGCAGCGCAGTCGAACCCGAATGGCGGTCCCTGACCCGTGCGTCCGACACTCGGCTGCCATTCACCACGATACCCGGCGGGTACGGGAGCCGGTCATAGTCATCCAAGTAGACCACTACCGGTACTGTCCCCGCGATTGCCTCGTAGATCGCGCGACTCGCCTCGTAGGAATCGACGACCGCGATGTCGTTGCCGCCGACCACCTCGGCGACCCTTGCTTCTGCGCGCCAGCCCATGCTGTGCGCCTCCCGATTGCCCACGATGTGCGAGGGGGCGTCGCCTGCCACCACGATCTCGCACGCACATCCGCATTCTTCGAGCGCATCGAAAAGTCCCACGCATCTCGCAAGGTGACCGAGCCCGATTCCCGAACCGGCCTCGGTCAGAATCACTGCGTTGAGAATCGGGGCCGTCAAGGCACCTTCATTGCCTCTCAAGAAGGTACATCGCGTCCTGGAGACCTCCGGGCTCATCGAAATACGTGTAGAGCTGCTTGGCTACCAATCTGAGCCGAGGGATGTGCTCGACGAATGTGTGGGCGAAGTCAGCCTTCCATAGGAGGTCTCGCTCGCCCCTGTACGGTATCTCCACGTGACCGTTCGGGGCGTAGTATTCGAAACCCCATATCCACCGACGCGTGCATCGGACCATTTCTCGCTGAACGGTCGGGAGGTCGTCTGGGTGGATGTGGATCAAGACCCCTGACGTGTAGACGAGGTCGAAGGAGTCATCGGGAAAGGGCAGCGCCAGGGCGGATCCCTTCATCACATCAATAGGCAGCCCTCTGTTGAGCCGCCGGGCACGTTCGACAGCGAGGGGGTTGATCTCCACGCCGAAGAGATTCACAAAGCCCATGCGGGCCAGAAGGTGGAGCTGCATGCCGACGTTGCATCCGACCTCTAGCACTCGTGCGTCGCGCGGTACGTCGCACAGGAACTCCTCGTTCATGGACGTGCGCGCCACGTGGAAGCGCGCCATGTAGAGGGCTTCCATGTCCTCCGGAGTGGTCGGGTTGCGGCCGGTGTAGTCCTCACCGAACTCGCTTCCCCACCTGTCCGCCTGATCCGTCAATCTGCCTCCCGCAGCGCATCTATGAGTCCAGCCACAACGGAGTCCACCTCGACGGTGCTCATCGCCGGATACATCGGCAGCGTGATCGCCCTCGCGTAGTACGCCTCGGCATTCGGGAAGTCGCCGGGCCCGAACCCCAGGTCGCGGTAGTACGGCTGCAGGTGCACCGGAATGTAATGCACCGCACTGCCGACACCGAACTCACGGAGCCGGTAGTAGAGGTCCGTCCGGTCCCGCTCCAGCGCCTCGATGACGAAGAGGTGATACGCCGAGTAGTCCTCCGCCGCGACCGACTGACACCGCACGGGCAGCTCGGCGAATGCCGCCAGATACTGCTTAGCGATCTCGTTGCGACGCGCCACGAAGGCGTCTACTCGGCCCATCTGACTGAGACCGAGCGCCGCCTGCATGTCGGTGATTCGGTAGTTGTACCCGAGCTCAAGCTGCTGGTAGTACCAGAGACCCTCGGAGGCACCGCGCATCAGGTGCTCGTCCCGGGTGATCCCATGCGTGTGGAGCATGCGCGCGCGGTCCGCAAGCGCGCTGTCGTTGGTCAGGATCATCCCACCCTCGCCCGTGGTGATGATCTTCACCGGGTGAAAGCTGAACGTCGTAACGTCCGAGTACCGACACGAGCCTACCGGCTCGCCCTGGTAACGGCCTCCTATGGCATGAGAGGCGTCTTCGAGGATTCGAAAGCCGTACTCGTCGGCGAGCGCTCTCACAGCGCCCATATCGCACGACGCGCCCGCGAAGTCCACGGGGACGACAACGTCGGGGAGCTTGTCTGCCTGGCGAGCAGCATCGAGTTTCGCTGCCAGCGCATCCACGCTCATGTTGTACGTGTGCGGGTCGATGTCGACGAAGTCCACGTCAGCGCCCACGTAGCGCGCGCAGTTTGCTGACGCGACGAAAGTATTGGGCGAGGTCCACAAGAGGCCGCCCGGCCCCAAACCGAGTGCGAGACAGGACAGATGCAGGGCAGCGGTTCCATTGGCAACGGCCACTGCGTGCTGGACGCCGCAGTACTCGGCGACGGCCTGCTCGAAGTGCCCCGCAACGGGACCCTGCGTGATCAGGTCCGAGCGCAGGACATCGACAACAGCTGCGATGTCTTCCTCGGAGATGGACTGCCGTCCGTAGGGAATCACGTCCCTACTCCCCCAGTATCCGCTTCAGGCTCTCCCTGAACGCCGGCCCGTACTCCTCTGTCTGGAGCGCGAGCGTGACATTCGCCTCGAGCCACGAAAGCACGTTGCCGGTGTCGAACCCGTCGCACTCCGTCGAGATTGCATAGATGTCTTCGGACTTGAGCAGCTCGCGAAGCGCGTCTGTGAGCTGAATCTCATCGCCACGGCCGGGCTCGATCTTCGGCAGAATCTCCATGATCTTCGGCGTCAGCAGGTACCGCCCGAAGATGGCGAGGTTGCTCGGCGCCTTGTTGACGGCCGGCTTCTCGACCAAGTCGGTGAGCTTCCACACGCCGGGCTCAACCTCGTGACCGGCAATCACGCCGTAGCGGCTGACGAGGTTCTGATCGACGGGTGTTACCGCAAGAACGGACGCGCCGTAGCGGTCGTGGACGTCCTTGAGGCGCTTGAGACACTTGGCATTCGGGAGAATAACGTCACCGAGCATGACGTAGAACGGCTGGCCTACGACGTGCGGCGCACCGCAGAGCACCGCATGACCGAGGCCGCGCGGCCGCTTCTGGCGCACGTAGAACACCTCGGCAAGCTCAGAGATGGCGCGCACTTGGCGAAGCTTGTCGGTGGCGCCGGAGCGCTCGAGGAGATCCTCAAGCTCGAGCGAGCGGTCGAAGTGGTCCTCAATGGCGCGCTTGCCGCGCCCTGTCACGATGAGCACGTCGTTCACGCCACCGGCGCACGCCTCTTCGACCACGTACTGGATGATCGGCTTCCCCACCACCGGCAGCATCTCTTTCGGCTGCGCCTTGGTTGCCGGCAGGAAGCGGGTACCAAGACCCGCCGCGGGGATGATCGCTTTCATCGCACAACCACTTCCAATCGAGATCTGCATCTACAGCCGGGGGGTTGCGAGCAATTACCCACGATGTTCTACGTTACATCACTCGGGCGGGTGGGCGAAACAGCCGGTCCTTGCGCGCCTACTGGAGCGCGCTCACCACTGCCGACCTCACGGTGGCCGAGAGAGCAGCCGTCGAGCCGAGGAATCGGATCTCGGAGATGCTCCCCTTGTTGGCTCGCAGCACCGCCGCCACGCCGTCGTTGAGCGAGGCGGAGGGGGTCAGCACCAGGACCGAACCGCTCGCGCCCTGCAGGACACCGCCCGCAAGCGCGTCGGGGAAGTTCTGCCCCGTCGCCGGCGCAACCTTGTCCCAGGACAGGCCTGCGTTCGCCACGCCGTACGAGGCGACCCTCAAGGCGGTGTCGTAGCGGTTGGTGCCCGCCAGCCGCGTAGCGCTCCCGAGCGACGCTCGAAGCGCAGCCTCCACCGTCAAGCCCACCACATTCGTGCCGCCAAGAACGATGGCCTTCTTCACACCTGCCGACGTCATCACGGCGGCGAGCGAGGCATTGTCGCCCTGCGCCGGGTTGGCAAGGTAGATTGGCCAACCCTTGGCGGCAGCTAGAGGCGACGCGCCAAGGGCGTCGGGGAAGTTCATGCCGGTCGACACGAATGCCGTGCCGTCGTAGCCGCCGCGAGCGTTCATCTCGGCGATCGTACGAGCCGCCACGAGGTTAGCGGTCTCGTACCGGTTCGCGCCCGCGATGCGGTCCACCGAGACGCCTGCTATCGCGGCAATCTGAGAAGCCACAGTGCCGGACACCACCGGCGTGCCACCGAGGATGATGGCCTTCGTGGCCTTCAGGCGCACGATCTCGTTCCGCACCTCGGCCGAGAGCCCGCTTTGGCTGGTGAGCAGGATCGGTGCCTTGAGCGCGCCCGCCAGCGCCGAGCCGCCCAGCGCGTCGGGCCAGTTGAAGCCGGTCGCGATGACCACGTACGTGGAGCTCGCGAAGGCTTCCTGCGACGCCGCGATGGCCGTGGCGATCCGGTTGGCGCCCTCGATCGGCGTCACCTTGAGCGAGCGGTCTTCCGACTCGCCGCTCGACGCGAGCGAGATGAAGCGCGTGCGATAGCTGACGCTCGCCGGGGCGCGCGACCCCTCGGCATAGATGCCGCCGGAAAGCGTGACGTCGAACTCGTCGCCGGCTTTGTAGACGATCGAGGCCGGGTTTGGACGGAAGACGAACGCGTTGGAGACTCCGTAGCTCCCCGTGTCGAAGCTAAAGAACTCGCCTGACGCATTGGTATCGCTCGCGTTGAAGGTCCAGACCCTGCCGTCCGCCACACGCCGGAGCGTCACCGAGTGACCCGCGCTGTCCCAGTCGTAGCGTGTCGGGTTGAGCGTGATGGACCACGGCGTGGTCGAGCCGAAGAATCCGCCGTCGACAGGGAATGGCCCCGCGGACGGGTACGCGATCGCCGAGTAGAGCGACTTGCTCCGCTCGGGACCGGTCGAAGGCGTACGTGTCATGCCGCGACTCGGCGAACCCGATGCCCGCCTTCAGCATCTGCGGGTTGAGCAGCCAGCGCCGGTGCCCAAGCCGTGCGATATTCCCGGCATCATTGTCGGCGAGGCAGCTCAGCTGGAAGCCTTCCGAGGTCGTGTGCCCGTAGCCGATGTTGCTCGACTGCGTGGCCGCAAGGGCGCGGCTGTAGAAGGTCGTGGTCATGTCCGCCGGCTTCGGCGGCGAGTGCGAAAAGATGCTTGCCGCGAGCAGGACGGCGCCGTACTGGGCGTCGAGTATTGCGCGTCGCGTCGAGCGTCACGTCACTCGGCACGCCCGCGAGAAGGCGTGCGAAGTTGACGACACCGAGACCGTCGTAGAGGAAGGCCGCGTTGACCGTACCCGTTGCGTATGGTGCCTTGACGCTGGGCGAGGCGACGTATGGTGCGCCCGAGTATGACGGCTTCAGCTGCGACCACGCTTCGCGCACCTGCGCGTCCGTGTACGTGGCCGTGGCGGCGATTCCTGCGTCCGCCGCGACGGCGAGGGCGGGAGCCGAGACCAGGAGCAGCGTCAGCGCGACAAGGGCCGTGGCCAGACGATGGAGCTGCCGCGGCGCGGACGCGAGATGACAAAGCTTCATGTGCTGAGAACGGATGATGCACCTCCGGGTAGCGGGCCTGCCTGACCCAGCACGGCCGGTCTCACTCAGTTGTGTCGGCAGCGCAGGGAGCAGCCTTGAGTCACCAGGCAGAAGCAAGCAGTCGGCCATCGTCGAACGGCGGGTCGTCGATCCCTACTCCTCGGTGAGGACGCCGCCGCGCTTGACGATGAACTCGTCCCGCTTCGCGGCGTCCTCGTCCCAGGATCGATACGCCGCGTCGTCGCGGTGATCGGGCAGGTCGTAGGTGGCGGCCAGATACTCGGCCAGCACCCGTGATGCCTTCTCAGCGCCCCGCCAGTTGAGATGGCCGCCATCCAGGAAGTCCGAGCGGTACAGCAGTCCCGGAACGGCACCGCGCCGGGAGAGGTCAAGGACACGCACGTTATCGAACTCCGTCGCAAGCGTTTCGGCCGCACGATCCATGTAGTACGTCGTGTTCTCGGGAGGCGCTGTCGGCGTCAGGAACAGCAGGAGCTCGATGTCGTTGTCCGCGCATAGCCTAGCGATGCGGCGGAGGGCCTCCTTGTTGTAGGCGACGCCGGCTTCGGCGACAGGGTAGTCGCTCGCGGGGCGCACGTATGGCTGTGAGGGGACCGTGCGCGAGGCGACGTTGGGGTTGAATCCCTTGAGATAGGTGGCCTGGGCGTTCTTGGCTTCAAGGTCGAAGTCGGCCTTGGTGACCTCGCTCCACCGGCCGTGGTACGTCCACGCGTCGACGAGGACGTTGATGCGCATGTCCCCGGGCGTGGCAAACCACGATGCGGCGAGTTTGTTCTCGGACCACGGCATCAGCCCCACGTTCATCGCGTGGAAGCTGGGACTGAACGTCCGCGTGCTGTACGAGCTGGAGGACATCTCGAGAGCGAACACGCGCGGCTTCTGGGACTTCAGCGCCTCGCGCATGTAGTACTCGGTCACCTGCAGCATCTGCGTGGGTCCGCCGAGCACGAACGAGGGGATGCCTCGCTGCCGCCACACGACCGCGGGGTCGACGCCGGCGAACGCGTGGGACGAGCCGAAGACGAGCACGTCGACGGTGTTCGCTTCGAGCGCGAAGTAGCTCTGCCAGGCCGCGCCGCCAACGGCACCGCTCCGCTCAGGCCGCAACACCGCGCCCGCGTAGACGATCTCCGCCACGAGCATCGCGCAGAAGAGGACCGATGCGGCCAGGCGCCGTGCACTGGTGTTCTTGGTGAGGAGGCTCATGATCGGCTCAGAACTTGAAGTAGACGAAGTCGGCGGATTTCAGAGACGGGCCGTAGGACCCAAGGATCACGACCGCCAGCGTCGAGAGCTGGTAGAACGCCCAGCGAAGCGCAACTGGCTGCCGGTAGACGAGCGAGGAAAGATCGACGCGGGCTGAGAGGTATTCGACGGCGAACACGGTGGCGGCGGCGGCCGCCGTGAGCACCACCTCGGGACGGTCCAGCCCGATCTCGAACGCGCGCAGGTTCTGCAGGAAAGCGGCTGTCGGCACGAACATCCTCGGCACGATGTAGAGGGCGTCGGCGAGCGATCCTGCTCGGAAGAAGACCCAGCCGACGGTGATGAGCGTGAACGTTGTCACGGTTTGGAGCCCACGATGAATGCGCCCGTCCTGCGCGATGCGGACGATGGCGAGCACGCGTTGCCGGAGCGGCATCAGAAGCTCGCCGACGATCTGGTAGATGCCGTTGAGGAGTCCCCAGATGACGAACGTCATCCCTGCGCCGTGCCACAGGCCGCTTATGGCGAAGACGGTCAGGATATTCGCGTAGCGCCGGCCGCGTGAGACCCGGCTGCCGCCAAGCGGGATGTAGACGTAGTCCTTGAACCACCCCATGAGCGACATGTGCCAGCGCCGCCAGAACTCCTTCACCGAGCGAGCTGCGTACGGCCGGTTGAAGTTGCGCAGCAGGTCCACGCCGAAGAGGCGTGCAGCACCGCGCGCGATATCGGTGTACCCGGAGAAGTCGCAGTAGATCTGGATGGCGAACCCCACGCTCGCCGCAGCGAGAACGAGGCCGCTGTCGTGGTAGACGCGGGGGTCCTTGAAGACGCTCGCCACGAAGATACCGAGCGGGTCGGCGACGAGCGTCTTCTTGAAGAAGCCCCAAAGCATGAGCAGGAGACCCGAGCGCATGCCCTCGTACGAGAACCGGTGCTGCTCGGCCAGCTGAGGGAGGAGCTGCCCGCCGCGCGCAATGGGACCGGCGGCAACGTGCGGGAAGAAGCTGATGAAGAGCGCGTACCGGAGTAGGTTCCGCTCGGCCGGCAGCGAACCGCGAGCGATATCGACCAAGTAGCCGATGGTCTGGAAGGTCCAGAACGAGATACCGATGGGGAGTGCCAGCGCCAGCAGCGGAAGCCGCGCGTTGCTGCCTATGAGTGAGAAGCCGCTGTTGAGGAGGCCACCCGCGAAGCCTGCGTACTTGAAGACGAACAGGATGCCCACAACGAGTGCCACGCTCGCGCCGAGCACGACCTTGCTGCGCGGCGACATACCGGAGCCCGACGTCTCATGGGAAAGCCGCTCGAGCACGCGGCCGCTGACGTAGCCAATCGCGATGACCGCCACGAGAACGATCGTCCACGATGCCGAGAGCGAGATGTAGAAGACGAAGCTGGCCGCCAGGAGCCACACTGTGCGTGAGCGTTGACCGGGCAGAGCGAAGTACACGGCGACCGCCACGGCCAGGAAGAGCATGTAGGTGAATGAAGCGAACTGCACCGGCGCTCCGAGTCCTAGGCGAATCTGGGGAAGTCTAGCACAGGCGACGACGCCTCCACGCGCGGTGGCGCCTCAGCCCCGCGCGAGCACTTCTGCAGCCGCAGCCGCCATCGCGTCGATGTCCTCGTCACTGTGCGCCAAACCCACGAACGTCGCCTCGAACTGGCTCGGCGCGATCGTGAAACCGCGCTCCAGCATGCCACGGAAGTAGCGGCCGTAGCGCTCGGTATCGCACGTAGCGGCGCTCGCCCACTCGGTGACTTCGGCCGAGGTGAAGAACATGCACGCCATCGAACCGACGCGCGTGAGGAAGGCTTCGACACCGGCTGCTGCAACCGCCGCCCGCAGGCCCGCTTCGAGGCGAGCGCCCTTGCGCTCCAACTCGTCGTAGACACCCGGCTGCTTGAGTGCGGCGATCAGCGCGAGGCCCGCGACCATCGCGACCGGGTTGCCCGACAGGGTGCCCGCCTGATAGACCGGGCCGACCGGCGCGAGGGACTCCATGATCTCCCGCGTGCCGCCGAACGCTCCCACCGGGAAACCCCCGCCGATGATCTTGCCGAGCGTGGTGAGGTCGGGCGTCACGCCGTAGCGCTCCTGCGCGCCCCCAAGCGCCACGCGGAAGCCCGTGATGACCTCGTCGAAGATGAGCACGACGCCGTAAGCGTCGCAGAGCGCGCGCAGTCCGACGAGGAAGCCCTCGGCCGGCGGCACGACGCCCATGTTGCCGGCGACCGGCTCTACGATGATGGCTGCGACGTCGGGGCCCTGCTCGGCGAGCGCCGCGGCGACCGCGCCGAGGTCGTTGTACGGGAGCACGATGGTATCCTGCGCGGCACCTTTGGTGACGCCGGGCGTCGAGGGGATGCCGAGCGTCACGAGGCCGCTGCCTGCCGCGACCAAGAGCGCGTCACTGTGACCGTGGTAGTTGCCGTCGAACTTGATGAACTTCTCGCGCCCCGTGTAGCCGCGGGCGAGGCGGATTGCGCTCATCGTCGCCTCGGTGCCGCTGGAGACCATGCGCACCATCTCGACGGAGGGCACGGCCTCACAGACCGCCTCAGCCATCGCGACTTCGGCGGCACACGGCGCGCCGTAGCTGGTGCCGTGGATGAGCTGCTCGCGCACCGCATCGAGGACGACGTCCGGGGTGTGTCCCGAGGATCATCGGGCCCCACGACGCGACGAAGTCGATGTACTCGTTGCCGTCGACGTCCCACACGCGGCTGCCCTTGGCGCGGTCGTAGAAGATCGGCTCGGCGCCGACGCTCCGAAACGCGCGCACCGGCGAGTTCACGCCGCCGGGGATGATGCGCTTGGCCTGCTCGAAGAGGTCGTGCGAGGTCGCGTGGTTCATGGGGGATGACGCCCCTTTCGGCTCTCGGATTATCGAACGCGAGTATACCAGCCGAGCAGCCCGCCCCGGGGGCCGCGCACGGCGCCTAGCCGTCGCCTTCCGCGAAGTAGCGCAGCGGTGCGCGCTTGGCCTCGCGTATGCCGTATGCGACCCGGGGAGTGTCGAGTCCCGGAATCTGGCTCAGGCGGGCGATCGTCGCCTCGGCTTCCGCGCGCGACGCCGCGTGCACCAGCGCGGCGATGGTCGGACGCGTGACGAGCGCCGGCGGCACGCGGTAGCAGTGGGTCACCGCGGGGTCGGCGGCGAGCATGGCGCTCGCGATGGAGGCGTGCGAGCCGCCCTCGGTCAACGGCCACTGCACGAGCGCCGCTACAGGAAGCGCCGCGCGGTGTGCGGCAGTCAGCGCCGCGACGCGCGTGAGAGCCCCCATGGACGCCCACTCAGCCACGCGCTCGAGCGCCCAGTCCTCGTCGACGTCGTACCCGCACTCGATGAGGATTGACGCGAGCTCGCGGAAGGGGCGCTCCGTGAGCGGCACGTCCGCGAGCAGCAGACGTGCGAGCGCGCGGTCCTCGCGGGTAAGCGCGACGGGCGGCGTATCCCCGAGCGCCGCGGGCGCAATCGCTGACGCGGCCCCGGAGTTGAAGTCGACTGTGAGTTTGACGACGCGCTCGTCAGCGAGCGATATCGAGTCTTCGGCGCCGGCAGCCGCTACCACGGCCGCGGTGACCGCGCGGAGGCGGTCCTTCCCCTCGGCCGTAACCACGAACCAGACGTTGTAGCGGTCGTCGCGCTCGAAGACGTGCGTGACGCTCGCCTGCTCGGCGAGCAATTGGGCCACGTCCTCGACGTCCTCGTCGGGAACCGAGACGGCCGCGAGGGTACCGCGATAGCCGAGAAACCCGGGCTCGAAGACGGCGCCGAGCGCCTTGAACGCGCGATCCGCGCGAAGCTCCCGGGCCGCCGCGAGGATGCCCGCTTCCTCGACGCCGAGCGCACGCGCCACGGCCGCGAACGGCCGGGCGACAAGCGGTACCCCGCCCTCGAGGGCCGCGAGCACCGCGCCGCGCAGGTCCTCGGTTGCGGTGGTATCGGTCTGCTCGCCTGGCACGGGCTAGACCTCGCACTCCTCGAACTCGCCCTTGGCGTCCTCGGCCCGCATCGAGCGCGGGATGTAGACGCAGTACGGCTCCTCGGCCAAGTAGTCGCCCGTCACCGAAAGGGCACGCGCCCGACACCCGCCGCACACCGCCTTGTACTCGCAGGCGCCGCACTTGCCCTTGAGGAGCGAGTAGTCGCGCAGCTCGTTGAAGACCTTCGACTCGGTCCAGATCTTCGAGAACGGCTCATCCTTCACGTTGCCCAGCTGCATGTCGAAGTAGCCGCACGGTTGCAGGTCGCCGGTGTGGCTGATGAAACAGAAGGTGATGCCGCCGAGGCAGCCGCGCGTCATCGCGTCCAGGCCGTACTCCTCGCGCGTGACCTTCTTGCCCTCGGCCTTGGCGAGCTGCCGGATGATGCGGTAGTAGTGCGGCGAGTCCGTCGGCTTGAAGTGGAGCGGGCTCGTCTTCTGGCGGTGGTATGCCCAGGTAAGGACCTTCTCGTAGTCCTCAGGCGGGAGTTCCTTGTCGAGCAGGTCCTCGCCTCGGCCCGTCGGCACCAGCATGAAGATGTGGAACGCGTCGATGCCGAGCTCCAGCGCGAGGTCGTGCACGGCATCGACCTTCGTGTGGTTGAGCGTGGTGACGGTCATGTTGATCTGCACGCCGATGCCGTGCCGCTTGGCGATCTTGATGCCCTCGATCGAGGCGTCGAAGCAGCCCGGCTGGCCACGAAACACGTCGTGCTCCTCAGCGGTCGGAAAGTCGATGCTGACCGAGATGCGCGGGATCCTGTGCTCGGCCATCTTGGCCGCGATGTCCTCGGTGATGAGCGTGGCGTTGGTTCCGATGACCGGCATCGCGCCCTTCTCATGCGCGTAGTCGACGATCTCCCAGATGTCGGGGCGCATGAGCGGCTCGCCGCCAGTGAGGATGATGATCGGGTTGGAGATCGTGACGATGTCGTCGATGACCTCTTTGATCTTGTCCAGCGAGAGCTCGCCCGGATAGTGGCCGAACTCCGCGGAGGCGCGGCAGTGCGCGCAGGAAAGGTTGCATGACCGAGTGATCTCCCACGCGATGATGCGCGGCGCCTTGATGCCCGTGCGCTCCTGGTACGCGAGCGCCGCCGGTCCCCCACCGGGACGGAAGCCGACCGAGCGGGCACCGCCGTGCCGCTGGCGATCACCGGGGTGGCCGCCAGGATGGCCAGCCGGCATCGTCGCGCCGGCTGGGATCGGCGCGTGGCCGGCGGGCGGAGTCATGCCGGGGTGGGCGGCTGGCCGGCTGGCGCCGCCTCCAAGGGGAATCCCGATGGCGGTCTGCCCGCAGCCCGCCTCAGCCTCGGCCATCTCCTGCTCGTCGATGGTCGGCAGCGCCTCTCCGAACTCCTCGCCCAGCTCGAGGTCGGGACGCGCGTCAGCGTTACCCACGTTGTCAGCCATGGTTCAGCCTTTCGGGAATCGGGGCATGCATGACAGCCCAGCGAATGCCACGCCGAGGGGCCCCGAAGGCCCACTCGGCGGAATCCTCGTGCCGGAGAAGTATACAGGCTCGTGCCCTACCCCTCCTTGAGCCACCTCGCGGCGTCCTTGGCGTGGTAGGTGATGATGATGTCGGCGCCGGCGCGACGGAACCCCACGAGCGTCTCCAAGACCACGCGCTTCTCGTCGATCCAGCCGTTCGCCGCCGCGGCCTTCACCATCGCGTACTCGCCGCTCACGTTGTACGCGGCGGTCGGGTAGCCGAACTCGTCCTTCACTCGGCGGATGATGTCCATGTAGGCGAGCGCCGGCTTCACCATGACGATGTCCGCGCCCTCGTCGATGTCAAGCGCGGTCTCGCGGAGCGCCTCGTCGGTATTGGCAGGGTCCATCTGGTAGCCGCGGCGGTCGCCGAAGGCCGGCGTGCTGTCCGCGGCCTCGCGGAAGGGGCCGTAGTAGCCGCTCGCGTACTTGGCCGAGTAGGCCATGATCGGCACGTCGGTGTAGCCCTCGTGGTCGAGCGCCGCACGGATGGCGGCCACGCGGCCGTCCATCATGTCGCTCGGGGCGACCATGTCTGCGCCCGCATACGCGTGGCTGACGGCGGTCTGCGCGAGCATCTCAAGCGTCACGTCGTTCATCACGCAGCCGCGCTCGTCGAGCGCGCCGCAGTGACCGTGGCTGGTGTACTCGCACATGCAGACGTCAGTGATGACGTAGAAGTCGGGGTCGTGTGCCTTGATCGCGCGGATGGCCTGCTGCACGATGCCGTCCTCCGCGTACGCACCGGTCCCGGCCTCGTCCTTGCGGTCGGGCAGGCCGAACAGGATGACCGCGGAGATGCCGAGCGACTTGAGCTCGTCGATCTCGGCTGGAAGCATGTCGAGCGAGAGGTGGTACACGCCGGGCATCGAGCCGATCTCGCTCTTGACGCCCGTCCCGAAGACCGCGAAGAGCGGGTAGATGAGATGCTCGGGGCCGAACGTGGTCTCACGCACCATCGCGCGAATCGCCTCGGTTGCGCGGAGCCGGCGAGGCCGGTACTCGGGGAACTGCATGCATGCCTCCGATCGGGAGCGCGCCCGTTGGGCGTGCCGTCGAATCTAGTCGACGAACTCCTCGACATCGATGCGCGAGTCGGTGAGTTCAGGCACTGCCGGGTGTCCCGCGTGCCGCGAGCCGTGGGTCTCCACCTTGTACGAGACGAACCGCTTGTACTGAAGTGCAACTATCAGCGCCGCTGTGGCGATCGCCACCCAGAAGAGCATCTGGACGATGATGTAGACCATCTGGCCCCACTGCGAGAACCAAGCTGCCATATGAACCGCCTCCACAATCATTGGGGATCTGCTCTTGACCGTGCGCCGTGCCTGCCTGCAAGTCGAGGCGCCCTGCGCGTGCAGGTCGCCTCGACATCGTACACGTTGGTGGAGATGAGCGGGCTCGAACCGCCGACCTCTGCGTTGCGAACGCAGCGCTCTCCCAGCTGAGCTACATCCCCGCGTATCCGCCCCACCGGGGCTGGGACGCACCGTAACACAATGCCGACCTCTGGTGCCTTTGTCAATCGCCCCGCGCACAACGCCGTACGCCGGTTCACGTCTCCCAGACGTGCTCGGCGAGCGCCTCGACGAGCGCCGGAACCGTGTACTCCTCCGGCTCCACCGAGACGTTGAGTCCGAGCTCTCGCGCGGTCTCAGCGGTCACAGGCCCGATGCACGCCACGATGACCGAGCCGAGGTCGAGATCTCCGACCAAGCGCATGAAGTTCTTCACGGTCGATGCGGACGTGAAGGTCACCGCGTCCACGTCGCCCGCGCGCAGTCGCGCGAGCACTGCGGGATCGCCAGCGCCGGGCACCGTGCGATACGCCGGAATCACGTCAACGCGCGCGCCATGAGCGCGGAGTTCCTCGGGGAGCACCTCGCGCGCCTCGAGCGCTCGGGGAAGGAGGACGCGCACTCCCTCGCCGACACCGCGGGCGAGCAGACCGTCCAGTACGCCCTCGCCCGTATGCTCCTCCGGCACGAAGTCCGCGCGCACGCCGCGCGCCTCGATTGCGCGCGCTGTGGCTGGCCCCACGGCGGCCACGCGCAACCCGGCAAGGTGCCGCGCGTCCATGTCCGCATGCCAGAGGCGCGCGAAGAACCGCTCGACGGCATTCGCGGACGTGAGCACGAGCCAGTCGTACACATCCAAGTTGCGGATCGCCTCGTCGAGCCCCTCGAAGCTCTCCGGGTCGGCGATCTCGATGGTGGGGAACGCCAGCACCTCGGCGCCGGCGTCCTCCAGGAGCCGCACAAGCGCGCCTGCTTGTGCGCGTGCGCGAGTGACCACGACCGTCGTGCCCTCCAGGAGCAGACTCATCGATCCACCTCCCTGGGCCGGCTAGGTGCCGAGGAGCGCGCTGACGCCGCCTTCGCCCGCTCCGCGGACCTCGGCGAGTACCTCGTCGGCGCCGAGATCGCGCAGCCGCTCCACCATGATGGCGCCAAGCGCTTCCGGCTCGTCTGTGCTGCCGTGGACCTCATCGCGGATGAGCCGCTTCCCGTCGAGCGAGCCGACGAACGCGTCCATCACGAGCGCGCCATCGCCGAGCGAGCGCGCGTACGCGCCGATCGGGACCTGGCAGCCGCCCTCGAGCGAGCGCATGACCACGCGCTCGGCGGTGACGCAGATGAAGGTCATCTCATCCCGCAGCGCATCGCAGACGCCCTGCATGAACTCGTCGTCCTCGCGAATCTCGATACCGATCGCGCCCTGGCCGACGGCCGGCACCATCTGGTCGGGATCGATGTAGTGCGTGATGCGGTCGGCCCATCCCATGCGCGTTATACCTGCACTCGCGAGGATGACCGCGTCGACCTCGCCGTTCTCGGCCTTGCGCATGCGGGTGTCGAGATTGCCGCGCACGTCGACGATCTCGAGGTCCGGGCGCAGCGCGACCACCTGCGAGCGACGCCGGAGCGACGAGGTACCGAGCCGAGCGCCGTGCGGCAACGTCGTGAGGTCGTAGCCCGCCCCAGACACGATGACGTCCCGCGGGTCGACGCGCTCGGGCGTGGCAGCGATGACGAGCCCCTCGGGAAGCTCGGTGGGGACGTCCTTCATGGAGTGCACGGCCAAGTCGACCGTGCCGGCGATGAGCTCGACTTCGATCTCCTTGGTGAACAGGCCCTTGCCGCCGACTTTGGCGAGCGGTACGTCGAGGATCTTGTCCCCGGTGGTCTTGATGATCTTCAGGCACACGGGCAGGCCGGTGATGGCCTCCACGCGCGCTTTGATGTACTCGCTCTGCCACAGCGCCAGCTTGCTGCCGCGCGTTCCAATCGTGAGTGACGTGCGCTCAGCAGCTGCCAATGCCGTCCCCTATCTCGGATGCGATTGCCTTGTCCTGGAGCTCCTGCGCCTTGCGGTTGAGCAGGTTACGAAGCACGCCGTGCCCCTTGCCCTCGCCGTCATCGAGCCCGTAGAGCACCCGCGCGGTCTCGACATACGTGTAGCCGTCAGCGCCCTCGGACGCTGACTTCAGCCGCGCCGTGGGACCATGCAGCATCTTGTTCACGATCGCGCAGGTGAGCGCTTCGATGGTCTGCAGTTCCTTCTCCGAGAGACCGCCCAGCCGCTTGAGCGCCTTCTCCATCTCGGCCTGGCGGATGACCTCCGCCTTGGCGCGTATGGCCGCCACCGTCGGCACGACCTCGAGCGACTCGCGCCACCGCTGGAAGGCCGCGATCTCCTCGTCGATGATGGCCTCCGCACGGCGCGCCTCGCGCATGCGCTCGTCCAGGTTCGCCTCGACAACACCATTCAGGTCGTCGATGTCGTAGAGGAAGACGTTCGAGAGATCGTTGACCGCAGGATCGATGTCGCGTGGAACGGCGATGTCGATGAGGAACAGGGGCCGACCGCCACGGCCGCGCATCGCCGAGGCGACGTTCTGCTTCGTCACGACGTACTCGGTGGCCGCGGTCGAGGAGATCACGATGTCCGAGTCGTGCATCCGCTCGTAGAGATCCTCGTACGGGATCGCTTCACCGCAGAACCGCTCCGCAAGTTCGCACGCGCGCTCGTAAGTGCGGTTGGCGACGAAGACCCGCTCCACGCCGTTGCTCGTCAGGTGCTTGGCGGTGAGCTCGCTCATCTTACCCGCGCCAATCACCAGAACCGTCCGGCCGGCGAGCGTGTCGAACACCTTCTTGGCCAGTTCGATGGCGGCGTAGCTGATCGAGACCGCGTTCTCACCGATCTCGGTCTCCGTACGGACTCGCTTGCCCACCTCGAACGACTGGCGGAAGAGCTTGTTGAAGGCCCGAGCGGTGGCTCCGTGCGTGAAGGCCTGGTCGTAGGCCTCCTTTACCTGGTGCAGGATCTGCGCCTCACCGATGACCATCGAGTCGAGCGATGCGACGACTCGGAAGAGATGCCTGACGACGGCGTCGCTCTTGACGACGTAGAGGTACTTCATGAGGTCGTGGCGGTCGAGCGCGTGGTAGTCGGCGAGGAAGTCGATGACCGCCTCCACGCCATCGTCGACAGCCGAGGCAACCGCGTAGAGCTCCGTTCGGTTACAGGTAGAGAGAATGAGCGCCTCGTTGATCGAGGGGCTGGCCGTGAGGAGGATTAGCGCCTCCTCCTGCCGGTTGGCCGGGAAGGTGAGTCTCTCCCTCATCTCTATGGGCGCGGTCTTGTGACTCAGACCGACCAGCAACAGCTGCATGGGGCTCGCTTCTAGACCACGCGCATCTGAGGCGCTCGCAGGAATAGGGTCGCCCCCGCCAGAGCGGTGCGTTGTTGTTCAGGCAAGCAGGCCTGGCGGGGGCGGTGTGATGCGAAGAAGAACGCACCGTCTGCGCTTGCCTGAACGAGGCTCATAGTAGCACCGCCGGGGCCCCTCGGACAACGCACGGCAGGGCTCACGAGCCACTCCTGCCCTGCGCGCGCGCACGTTGGACCGTCGCGACATCGTGGTCGAACCACGCGAAGAATACCTCGGGTACCAGGCCCTTCACGCGGTAGAGCACCCGGTGCGAGAACTTCGGGAGAATCAGGTAGCGACGGCGCTCGACCGCCTCGACGAACGCCTTTCCCATCGACTCGGGAGAGACCGCCTTGACATTCCCGTTGATCTTCGCCGTCTCCGCCGGCTCTGTCGTGATCTCGCGCGCGTAGCCCGGGCGTGTCCACGTTGGGCGGGCACAGCACGCTGACACCCACGCCATGCGGCTTCATCTCGTTGCGTAGCACCTCGGCGAAGCCCACGACGCCGAACTTCGAGGCGCTGTAAGCGCTGTAACCGTACACGCCCACCAGCCCGCCCATCGACGAGACCATGGCGATGTGCCCGTGTCCCCGCTCGACCATGCCTCGCGCAACCGCTCGCGCGGCGTGCATGGTGCCGAGAAGGTTCGTACCGACCATCCCCTGGAACTCCTCGATGGGAAGCTCGAGGAAGCTCGCCGGGAAGCAGTAGCCGGCACACGCGAACAGCACGTCGATGGGTCCGAAGTCCCGCTCGGCGTGCGCGACGACGTCAGCAACCTGCTCCCACTCGGTCACGTCGCACTGGAGCCCCAGCACGCGCTGGCCGTCGCGGATGCAACTCGCCTCGATCTCGTCGACTGCGGCAGCAAGGCGCTCGGGGTTGCGCGCGAGGAAGGTGACGTGTGCGCCCTTGCTCGCGGACAGGTTCGCGACGGCGCGGCCGATGCCGCTGGACCCGCCCGTGATGAGGACGTGCGCGCCGTCGAGGGAGAGCGTGGGGAGTCGGGACATGGGCGCGGGGCTCGGCTGCAGGCTCGGCTACACGCCGAAGACGTGGAAGCCGGCGGGTACGGTCCGGGCGATGATTGCGAGCGCGACGACGAGGACGAGGCCGACGACCGCGAGGCGCGCAGTCGTGCGCGCCCCGGCGCGCTGCGTGTAGTGCAGCACCAGGTACGTGCCGAAGAGCGCCCAGACGACACCGGCGAGCATCACGCGGGGGTCCTGCCACCAGCCCGGCGGATCGGTCTCGATGGCACGAATGACACCCAGCAAGAGGCCCGCTGTGTAGCCCGGGAACGCGAACGCTGCTGCCCGGCGCGAGAGCAGATCGATGTTGGGAAGCGACGGCAGACGCTTGAAGAGCATGCTCGTGCGGCGCTGCTTGAGCTGCCGCTCCTGCACGAGGTAGAGCACGGCGGCCACGCCGGAAATGGCGAAACCGGCGTTCGCAAGCATGATGAGCAGGACGTGGATACCGATCTTCCAGTCCTGGATGAGCGGCGAGAGCTCGACCGCCGAGCGGCCGGCTGCTTTCAGCAGCGCAGCAACCGTCATCGAGAGCGCGGCTGCCGGCACGAGCACCGCGCCGTACAGCTTCAGCTTGATGAGATGCTCGACGATGAAGTAGACGAGCAGGAGCGCCCACGCGGCGAGGATGAGCGTGTTGGGACCGTCGAGGCGCGTGCCGTCCTCGGCGACCGAGCGCATGCCGATCGACGCCGTCAGGGTGAGGAACGTCGCGCCGGTGAGGAACGTCGCGTACCAAGAGTACGCCGGACGCTTCGTGAGGAAGTGATACGCGTAGAGCACCGTCGCGGCAACCGAGAACAACAGCGCGAACCAGAATGCGATGACCGCAAGATTCAGCAGCATGCTCTCACCTCCCGCTCACGTCGCCCCAGGACTCCGCAGGCCCTATGACTGGCTCTGAGCTCGGCGTTCGATGGCCTCTTCCAGGACCTTCATCTCGCTCTTCAGCTTGCCGAGCCGCCCGAGCGCCATGCCGATGTACACGACCAGCGCGGCCCACAGGATGGCGTAGGCGCCCGCCACGAGCGGCCACTGGTCGAGGACGAGATTGTAGACTTCCTTCAGTGTCGGGTCCATGCGACTACCACCTCTCCAAGTTGGCCTTCGCCAGCTCAAGACGTTCCTTCAGAAGCACCTCGCCCATACGCAGCTGGTAGACCGCATAGCCGAGCAGGATCATGCCGATTTGCGCCACGATGAAGGTGATGAGCATCGGCGGCTCAAGACCGCCGCTTTCGATGACGGGATGGTTCGACGGGATCAGCCGGGTGATGAAGAACGAGATCGGCGCGTCAATGAATGCGAGGATGGTGAACGCCGCGCCGTAGAGCGCCCGGCGCTCTTCGTCCTCCACGGAGTTTCGAAGCACGAAGTACGCAATGACAAGCAGCGTCATGATGAAGTACGTGGTGAGCCGGGGCTCCCACTCCCACCACACGCCCCACGCGGCCTTCGTCCACAGAATCCCGGTGATCATCGTGAGGACGACGAACACGAGCGTCGTCTCCATCGAGATGCGCGCCTTGATGTCGTACTCGCGCTTGCGCGTCGTGATGAAACGGATGGCGTAGAACGCCGCGAAAGCGAAGAGGACGAACGATATCTCGGCCACCGGGACGTGGAAGTAGAAGATCTTCTGACCCCAGTCGGGGCGACCGTATTCGTAGCCCGACACGAGCACGCGCTCGATGTCGGCAAGCTGCACCGTCTTGCTCGAGCCGCCCGTCTCCACCGTGATCGCCGTCTCGTCAGCCTGGAGCAGCGTCCCGCTCACAACGTCGCCGCCGCCTGCAGGTGTCACCTCGACCGACGAATCCGAGCTGGTTCTTGAGGTACCCGAACTCCCGCTCGGTGGTGTACTCAAGCTCGACCGGCCCGCGGTACCGGACTGTGTCCGTCTTCTCGGGAAGCCGCACCGTGCCGAAATCAGGCACGCCTGCAACGAAGAACGTCCCGATAAACGCGGCAAGCGTGAGCAGTCCGCCCAGGATGAGCGCCACGAAGATCCGATTGGATCGAGAGAACACCTGGCAGGCCTCCTTCGGGATCAGGCTGTAGGGCTAGGCACCAACGATGAACTCGTAGAGCCCGTATGCGGCGAGCAACATTATGACATCGTACCCTCCGACCCACGCCATGCCCATCCAGTACGTCTGCATGGCATCAGGTCCGCCCACGATCGCGGCGTTGGTCGCCGTGACCACACCGAGGAGGAGCGGATACATCAGCGGGATGAACAGCATCGCGAGCACGAAGTCCTTGCCGGACGTGTTGACCGACATGGTCGCAAGCAGCGTGCCCACGCCGGCGATGCCGAGCGATCCGACGACGAGCGCAAGCGGCAGCATCGCGAGCATCGGACCGAACACGTCGCGGCCCTGGAGGAAGAGGAACGCGAACACCGGAAGAGTAAGGAACTCCACGATGAGCAGGAACACGAGGTTCCCGACCACCTTCGCAAAGTAGATCATCGGGCGATCGACCGGCGAGAGCAGCAGCGCGTCCAGGCACCCCTGGTCCTTCTCGTGTACGAGCGACCGGTTGAGGCCCAGAAGCGAGGTGAAGATGAACGCGAGCCAGAGCAGGCCCGCCGCGATCGTCCGCGGATCGAACGCGTTTCCCGCCTGCGAGAGCGCAACGAAGTAGACGACCATTGTCAGGAGCGAGTAGAGGCCCATCGACATGAGCATCTCCTTGGTGCGGAGCTCCATGACGATGTCCTTCTTGAGAATGGCGCGGAACTGGCGCCCTGAGAGGTTCGCCACTACGCCACCCCCATCCCCACGGTCGAGCGGTAGGTGTCGCGGAACGCGGCGACGTCGAGGGCCTCGATCGGCTCGAAGAGCACGACTTTGCCGCGCGCGAGGATGAGCGCGTGGCTGCAGAGCTCAAGACCCTTGTCGAGATCGTGGCTGATCATCACGAACGTGTGGTGTCCGCGAATCTGCGCGATGAGGTTGTCGAGGATGTCCATCGCGTGCGGGTCCAGCCCGGAGTACGGCTCGTCGAGGAAGAGCACCTCGGGCTTGTGCAGGAGCGCTCGAGCGATCGAGAGGCGCTGCAGCATGCCGCGCGAGAACGTGCGCGTGACGTCGAGCCTGCGGTGATCGAGTTCGACGCTCACCAGGAGCTCGCGGACGCGCTCGGCGGGATCGACCACGCCGTACATCTCGGCGAAGAAGAGCAGGTTCTCCTCCGCGGTGAGGTCCGGATAGAGCAGCGGGTTGTGGCTGATGAGGCCGATATGCTGCCGGAGCTCGACCGCATCGGCGACGACGTCCAGCCCGAGCACGCGCGACGTGCCGCTCGTGGCGTTCAGCAGCGTGGTGAGCACCTTGACGAGCGTGGTCTTGCCCGCGCCGTTGGGGCCGAAGACGGAGAGGAACGCGCCTTGCGGAAGCTCGAAGTCGACCCCGTCGAGGGCTTTGCGTACGCCGAAGGCCCGGGTGAGCTCCCGGACCTCGACGGCAGGTGTGCTTGCGGTGGCGTCAGGCACCAAGCGCGCCTACGCAGCCTTGAGTGCGCGTTTGGGCCAGGAAGCGAGCCCGGACCCGAGGATCGTCACGATGAAGCCGGCCCAGACCCACCACTGCATCGGGAAGAACTTGATGGTAACGACTGCCTGCTCGGCCTGATCGACGCCTGAGAAGGAGACGAAGACGTCCCGCAGCGGCTCCTGGATGAGCGCGACCTTCTGGGTCGTCTGGCTCTGCTCCCCGACGCGGGCGACCATCCTCGGCCGAATCTCCCTCAAGTAGCGACCGTTCTTCGTCACATCCAGCGCGAAGGTGTAGACCGCGTCGCCGTTGGGGGCCGTGGACTCCTGCAACCCCTTCGCCGTGAAGCGGTAGGCGCCTGCATCGTAGGTAGTACCCGGCGTCTGCGCCATCGTGGCATCGAAGCTCTTCACGTACATGGTCGAGCCGATGAGCCCGATGAGGATGATGCCCATGCCGAGGTGCGTGAGGTAGCCACCCGACTGCACGCGCGCCTTGAGGAAGATGTTCGCGAGCGCCGTTCCGAAGCCCTCGCCCCGCGCGGCGGCGCGCTTTCGTGCACCGTCGTAGAACAGGAAGAGCGGGAGCGCGATTGCGAGTGACGCCGTGATGAGGCCGATGATCGCCATGGCGTGGTGCACCACCGGATTGGCAGACCCGGACTGCGTGTAGTTCGGCAGCATGTTCGTGTAGAAGATGGCCACCAAGCCGGCCGAGATGACGGCGGCACCCACGAGCGGCCACTTCGCACGCTGCCAGAGCACCTTGATGTCTCCCCCGCCCCAGGCGAGGATCGGACAGATCGACATCACGAGCACGTAGAAGATGCCGAGCGGCCGGGCGAGCGAGTCAAACGTTGCGGCGCCGAAGGTCATCCCGCCGCCGGGAAGCCACGTGGGGAACGACTGCGCGAGCGTCAGGTAGGCCACGAGCACGGCGGCAATGAGCATGATGACGTTGTTGAAGTAGTACGACCCCTCCTTCGAGAGGATGCGCTCGAAGGAGTCGTTGCCCTTGAGCGCATTCCAGCGCATGACGATGGCCAGGCCCATGATCACGAGCGAGCCCACCATCATCGACAGGAAGAGCCAGAACGAGAGCGGGTCCGCTTGGAAGGCGTGCACGGACTGGACGATACCCGACCGCGTGATGAACGTGCCCAGCAACACCAGCACGAAGGTCACCGCCGCCATCCACATCGTCCATGGCCTGAAGCCGCCGCGCTTCTTGTAGACCGTCATCGAGTGGATGAGGCCGACACCCGTGAGCCACGGCAGGAGCGACGCGTTTTCGACCGGGTCCCAGGCCCAATAACCGCCGAAGGCGAGTTCGATGTACGCCCAGACCGCTCCGAGGCCGATGCCGATCCCGAGCAGCAACCACGAGAAGACGGTGATGCGGTCCGAGTACTCGACCCATTTCTTGGACAGGTCGCCCGTGAACGCAGCGGCAAGCGCAAACGCGAACGGTACCGTGAGCCCCGCATAGCCGATGAAGAGGGTGGGCGGGTGCGCGATCATCGCCCAGGTCTGCAGCAATGGGTTCATCGCTGCCTCGATCAGAAGCGCTCCGGTATTTGGGTCCAGGTACTCGGCAGGGAGCAGCTTGAAGGGGTTATTGAGCGGGATGAAGAGCGCCACCAGGAAGAACAGCTGTACGAAGTTGACGATGCCGAGCGCCGTCGAAGCGAGCGGATCGTCCTTCTTGAGGAAGCGGTACGCGATCCAGGCTGCGTACATCGAGAGGATCCACTCCCAGAAGAGGAGCGAACCTTCTCGGCCGGCCCAGACACCCGAAAGCTTGTACAGCCACGACCATGCACCCACGATGGTGGGGTGGTTGTAGGCGACGTACTCGAGCGCGAAGTTCTCGCCGAGGAACGCGGCGGCGAGGAGGGTTATGGCGAGCGTGGTGAACGCGAGCACGCCAAAGGTTAGAACGTGTCCCAGCTTGCGGGCCGGCTCCCCGACCTCGGACTTGCCCCCAAACGCGATTGCCACGATCGAGCCGAGCGCACCAACGCTCGCGAACGCCAGCAGGAGATTCCCAAGACCGGAAAGACCCATCTTCACTCCGTTCAGCCGCGCGCGGCTCTCCGCGCTGCGCTAGGGTGCGGGACGCTTACTTGTCAGCCTCGTCGATTGCCACTTCCGAGGCATTGAAGATGCCATTGTCTTCCAGAGAACCGGTGATGACGACCTTGCTGCCGTCGTCCATGCCCGCGGGGAAAGCGCCGTCGAACGCGACACCGACCTTCTCGTCACCCTTGGTGTTGGTGCCGACAAAGAAGCGCTCAGCGCCGCCGGCGGCCTGCATGGTGCCGCTCACGACGTAGCCCGTGATCTTGACGGTCGTGCCGGCGAGACTGCTCTTGAGAAGCGCCTCGACGGAGAGCGCATCGGAGGCGGACGCGTACTTCGAGGGGCACTGCGTGATGAGTGTCCGAGCCAGAAGCTTGCCGCCGGCTTGCACCTCGCCGGTGACGATGGCGGTGACCCCGTCACCGAAAGCGCTCGGCACCGGTCCGTCCCACTGGACGGTCATGACCGGCCCGTTGGGGTCGCCCTTGTCCTGGATGTCGAACATGAAGGGCTTGGTGCCCGGCGTCCACGATCCCTTGACCACGGGGGCCTCGACCTGCACTTGCTCCCCGACGAGCGCCGCGTCGGTGGTGATCTCAGCGACCGTCTTGCGCGACGCGCCGGCACCTTCGCCCTGGGTCGCCATGAAGATGAGCCCCGCGACGATGACGATCACGATGATCGTCACGCCGATGAGGCGCTGCTTCGCACGCTTGTTCACTCGCATCCACTCCCTCGCGCCCGCGACGGAACACGTCGCGACCGGACATCTCGTTGGGGTGAGCGCTGTCATAGCGCGAGGACGCCACGCCCGTGCGCGGCGCGTCACCGCTCGACTAAGCCTGCTCACCTGAACAGTGGAATAGTATCATCTGCGTCTGCCTCGAACAACGCGGATCGGCGGTCCGAGAGCAAGACACATGCCGTTGATGAACGGAATCACAAAGGTGCGCGGGTCGGACGAACCCGCACCTCAGGTGTTGCGCTCGCAGATCAGGAGCAGCCCCTTGAGCGTGAGGTCCATGTCGACGTGGCCGATGGTCTCGCAGAGCGGCGACATCCGCTCCGCAAGGCCGCCCGTGGCGACGACCGGGCACTCCTGCCCGATCTCCTGCCACGCCCGCCGTACGAGCCCGTCCACCATCGCCGCCTCGCCGAGCATAAGGCCGGCTTGGACCGACTCGCGGGTCGTGCGTCCGATCACGCGCGACGGCGGCTCCAGATCCACCTTCGCGAGCCGGGCGGCGCGCGCGAACAAGGCCTCGGCGCTCGTCTCGACACCGGGCGCGATTGCACCGCCCAGGTAGCTGCCCTCCGCGTCGATAACGTCGAGTGTGGTGGCGGTGCCGAAGTCGATGACGATCACGGGTGCGCCGAATGCGTCGAGGGCGGCAACGCCGTTGACGATCCGGTCGGCGCCCACCTCGCGGGGGTCGTCGTATCGGATCGGCATGCCTGTCTTGATACCGGGCCCGACAACCATCGGCGCCTCGCCGGTCGCTCGCTCGGCCATGTCCTCGTAGCTCGCGGTGAGTGCCGGCACCACCGAGGAGAGCACGATGCGACTCACGCTCTTCCAGCCGAGACCCTCGGCACCCAGGAGCGCACCGACCTTCACGCGAAGCTCATCGGCGGTGAGCGTTGCGTCTGTCGCGATGCGCCAGTGCTCCCGAATGGAGCCGTCCTCGATCAGGCCGAGCACGGTCTGCGTGTTGCCCACGTCCACGGCGAGGATCATCGCCGCTCCTTTCCTCGACATATCTGCGCCTGACCTGCAACGGATGGTCAACGCGCGGGAACAAGTATCGAAAGGGCGGTGCTATCATCGGCGCCGACCGCGTATTCGTGAACGGGGGGTACCGATGTCGACTGCATCTGCGCGAATCCTTGTCGTCGACGACGAGGACTCGATCCTTCAGTTCGTATCGTACAACCTCAAGAAGGAGGGGTACGAGGTCACCTGCGCGAAGGACGGCGACGCCGCGCTCGCGCTTGCCGCCAAGGAACCGTTCGATCTCGTGATTCTCGACATCATGCTCCCCGGCACCGACGGGTACGAAGTGTGCCGAAAGCTGCGCGCGCACGGCGACGTCCCAGTGCTTTTTCTCTCGGCGCGCGACACCGAGCTCGACAAGGTCATCGGGCTTGAGATCGGTGGCGATGACTACCTCGCCAAGCCGTTCGGTATCCGGGAGCTCCAGGCCCGAGTGAAGGCTCTGCTGCGCCGCTCCGGCGCAACCACCGGCCAGACCATCGAGGGCGACGGCTCGCCGATCGTCGCCTCGGGGATCACCCTCGACGAAGCCGGCCACGAGGCCACCTACGAGGGTCGGCTCATCGACCTCACCCCACGCGAGTTCGAGCTGCTCGCATGCCTGATGCGCCACGCCGGCAAGGTCCTCTCACGCGATCAGCTCCTCCGCGAGGCATGGGGCTGGGAGTACCTCGTCGAGACGAAGACGGTGGACACCCACGTGAAGCGCCTCCGTGACAAGCTGCAGCAGGCGGGAGCGGACCCGGCGATCGTCGAAACCGTACGCGGGTACGGCTACCGCATCTCCGTGTAAGCCGCCGACGCATGCGAGCATCCACTCGAACGCGCCTGCTCGCCGCGCTGCTCGCTGTTGCGCTTGTCGCGGCCGCGGGGCTCACGGTCTACTTCCTCGCCGAGCTGCAGGGCTTTGCCAGCGACCGGCTGACCGAACGGCTTCGCGCGCAAGCGGCGGTCATCGCGTCGCTCGCAAGTGACGGCTACCTCGAGGGCGGCACCACGCTCACCTCGCGCGACGCGCGGAGGCTTCAGAGCGCGCTCATCGAGGCCTCGGCGGGCACGGCGACGCGGCTGCGGGTACTCGATGCGAACGGCACGGCGGTCGCCGACACGCTCACCGACGGTGTTGGCAGGCCCTACTCGGCGCTTCCCGAAGTGACGGCAGCGCTCTTAGGCGAGGTCTCCCCGTCGGTCCGCCGTACTGACTCGGGTCGCCGTGCCGTGAGCGTCGCGGTGCCGATCGTCTCGGACGGCCGCGTCGTCGGCGCTGCGTACGCGTCCGATGAGACGTTCACCGTTCTCACGCTTCTGAGCGACTACCGCGGGCGGCTGCTCGTCGTGGTGGGTCTCTTCGCAGCGGTCGTATTCGCGCTCACCGAGCTCTTGTCCCGCTGGCTTTCCCGTCCGCTTCGCGATCTCGCGACCGGCGCCGACGCCTTCACGGCCGGCGACCACTCGGTCCGCTTCACACCGACCGGCGCCCGCGAAACGCGAGCCCTCGCCACGGCCTTCAATGCGATGGCGGACGAGTCGGAGAGCGTCGTGGCTGAGCTCAAACAGGAGGAGCGGCGCAAGAGTCGGTTCGTGTCCGACGTGAGCCACGAGCTCCGCACGCCGCTTACGGCCATCCGCGGGGCTGCGGAGACGCTCATCGACGGCGACGTGCCCGAGGACGACGCCCGCCAGTTCCTCGTCACCATCGTGCGCGAGGCCGACCGTCTGGCGCGGCTCGCGAACGACCTGCTCACCCTCCAGCGCATCGAAGGCGCCACCGGCGAGCTGCCGCTCAGACGGCTCGCGCTCACTGACGTCGCGAACCGCGCGGTGGAGGCGCTCGCTCCGCTCACCGACGCACGCGAGGTCACGGTGACCGTCGAGGGCGAGGCGCCGTTGGTGCTGGGCGATACCGATCGGCTGCAACAGGTGGTGGCGAACCTCGTCGACAACGCGTCGCGCATGACCGAGGCCGGCTGCACGGTCCTCGTCCGGCTCGGGCAGCAGGGCGACCGCGCGACGCTCGAAGTACTGGATGAAGGTCCGGGCGTGCCGGAGGAAGCGCTCCCCCACCTCTTCGAGCGCTTCTACCGGGCGCAGCGCAGCCGCGACCGCTCGAGCGGCGGCGCGGGGTTGGGACTTGCGATCGTCGCCGCCATCGTGCGAGCGCACGCGGGCACGATCGAGGCCGCGAACCGACCCGAGGGCGGCAGCGTCTTCACCATCCGCCTGCCGATCGTCCGCGACTGAGGAACGGCGGCTCCTCGAGCCTCGATCGCTCTCAGCAGCGGTCGAGCTCGATGAGCGTGCGGTCCGGCGCCGCGCTTCCGAGAATCTCCGCGATCTCCGGGTGGCATGTGAACACGACGACCTGCCGCTCCTGCGCGAGCTCAGCGACCGCGGTGGCTACCCCCTCGCGCCGTTCCGTGTCGAAGTTCACGAGCACGTCGTCCATGAGCAGCGGCAGCCCCCGACCGACATCGCCGAGGTGTGCGATGAGGCCCAGCCGGAGCGCCAGGTAGAGCGCTTCAGCGGTGCCGCGTGAGAGCTGCGCGGACGTCCGGGCCGCGCTGCGACTGTCGAACACCTCGATGCGTCCGTCGCCGAGCGGCATTCCCAAGCCCACGTACCGGTCGCGGGTGATCGAGCGGAAGACCCTCTCCGCATGCTTCACCACGTCGGGCTGGCGCTCCCGCTCGTAGTGCTCCTGCGCTGAGGCGAGCAGCCGCTCGGCAACGGCGAGCACGGCATAGCGGTCGACTGCGCCTGCCAAACGCTCTCCGAGGGCGGCCTCCTGCAGTCTCAGTGCGGCACCGCGGTCCTCGCTAGCGAGCGTGTCGAGCGAGCCGGCGAGCCGCGCGGCTTCACCCGAGAGTGTGTCGTACGCCTCCTCCGCCTCCGCGGCGACGCGGCGAGCGTCGTCCGCGAGCGATTCGAGCGCGGCGGCAGACCCGCCCTCCTCCAAGTGGTGGCGAGTGAGGATACTCACCGCTTCCTCGCGTAGGCGGGTGACGCGGTCCTCGACGGCTGCGAGACGCTCGTCGACTCCCACCAACGCCTCAGCGGCCCGGGCGCGCTGCTCGCGCGCTTCGCGTGCCTGCACGAGCGCCTCGCGAGCGCGCCCCAGCAGCGGCGCGAACTCGTCGTGCGCCACCACGGGCGCCGCGTCCATGAAGCCGGCGACCGCCTCGCGGAGGCGCGCAGCATACGCGTCGAGGCGCTCGCGCCCGGCAGCGGCGCGTTCGGCGGCCTCTCGAGCTTCGTCATGGATCCGACGCGCCTCCTTGAGCGCTGCAAGCACGTGGGCGGCTGCCGCAGGCGTGAGGCTCTCATCGAGTCCGGCCGCCGACAGCGCGGCCGCAAGCAGCGCGCGCCGGGCCTCGAGGACGCTGGCCACGAGTGCCGCGTCTTGGGTAGCCTCGGCCTCCTCGCGAACCGCCTCCCGAAGCACCCCAAGCGCTCCGCGCGCGGTCTCGAGCGCCCGGCGTGCGCGGAAGGAGTCGGCGCCGAGCGCGGGGGCGGGCGCCGAGCGCCACGCCCGCGCGAGCAGCACCCCGCCGGCTACGGCGAGCACGCCGCCGATGACAGCCGACACGTATTCAGCAAGCGCCAACCCGGCGGCGAGGGTGAGCAGGCCGGCGACGAGCAGGACGAGCGCGGGCACGTCGACGCGCCGAGCCGGGCTCGCGCCCGCCCCCGCATCGCGCGCATCAAGCTCGGCCGCCACTCCGTCGAGGGCGGCCTCCGCATCGTCGCCAAGCTCCACGCCGACCTGCGCGAGTGCGGCCTCCGCGGCGGTTCGCGCGCGCTCTGCCGCAGCCGCGGTGCGCTCGGCATCGCGCATCCGAGCCTCACGGTCAGCTTCGAGCCGCTGGACCTCATCGCGGGCCGATTCGACTGCTGCAGCGACAGACGGCCCCGTGTCTGCAGCAAGCACCTTCTCGGCGTCCCATCCCAGATCAGAACAGGCCCCGGCGCAACGGCGCTCGGCAGCTGCCGCCTTCGCCACGAAGTCCCGGACCTCCTCCTGCGTCTGCGCGAATGCGGACGCCTGCTCAGCGAGCGCGTCGATGTCGGCCGCAGCGGCGAGGACCCGCTCGTCCGGCACGGTGCGCTCGAGCGTCTCTGCGGCAGAGGCGCGCTTGCGGCGGAGGTCCGCGAGCTCAAGCTCGCGCTCGTTGATCTGCGCGATGCGCTCCTCGTACGCGGTGCATGCGCCCTCGAGCTGCGTGGCCTCTGCCCGCGCAGCGTCCCGGTCCGCCTTGGCCGCCGCGAGTGCGGCCTCCAGCTCACGAAGCCGTGCCTGCTCGGTTGCGAAGGCGGCCCCTGCCTCACGGACCTCGCGGAGCGAGCTGCGCGTGCTCTGGAACTCACCCAGGAGGTCGTGCACGCGCTTGGTGCGTGCCTTGGGGGCGAAGAGCTCGTCTGCTTGCTTGCCCAGCCGCGTGCGGACTTCTTGCGGGCTCACGGTCAACCCCACGCTTGCCGCATAGAGCGGCGCGATGATGTCGTCGCCCGAGCCACGGAGCGTCTCGATGCGGGCCATGTCGTCCAAGCCGAAGCCGAACACGACCCGGAAGGCCTCCTCACTCACGCCGGAGGTGACCTCGTCGCGCAGCTGCGGACGCTCGGGACCGCTGAGCGCGCGTGCGGTCCACGGGCCGCCGTGCGGCCCTGCCGTGCGCTCGAGGACCCAGCGACCGGTCCCCTCCTCGAAGATGAGACGCCCCTCGCGCTTCCCTGCGTTGGAGAGGTAGGCGCCTTCCTTACCCTCGGTCGGGAAGCCGTACAGCACGTGCCGCACGAGCGCGGCGAACGTGCTCTTGCCGGCTTCGTTGGGCCCAAGCACGACCGTGAGCCGGTCGCCCAGGTCCCCGAGTGCGGCACTGGTAAGCGCCCCGAAGCGCACCGATTCGATCCGCCTGAGCCTCATCGTGCAGCCTCCCCGAACAGGCGGTCCAGCACGAGGTCGCGGGCGCGAGCGATGACATCGGCCGCATCGGGCGCTGGTGCGGCGTCGCGTACTCGCTCCATGAGCGGATCGAACACTCCCGCGACGAACGCCGCTGCGGCGGCCTGGTCCGCGAGCAGGTCATCGGCGAGACGCACGACGTCACCGCCGAAGTCCTCGGTTGCCCGGAGCGCATCCAAGTCCAGCACCTGCGCCGTGCGGTCGCGCACGCGGTCGAGCCACACCCACTGATCCGACAGCAGGGCCTCGGCCCGCACGTCTTCGACGAGCGCCTCCAGCGCTCCCGGAGCCGAGAGCGCGCCGTGCGCTTCCGTGCGGCCGAGCAGGTCCGCGCGCATCACCACCGGCGTGCTGCCGGCGCCGTCACGGGTGTCATCGACGGCCGACAGCAGCGCGGCGCGCACCTCGTCGAGTGTGGCCGCCTCGGTCACGTCCACCTGAGCGAAGTCCCAAACGACCGACGCTGCCGGGAGGAACTCCGCGGCTGCGCTTCCCGGCCCGACCGTGACAAGCCAGCAACCGCGCGGCCCCGACTGCGAGGGATCGAGCCCCTGCGGGCATCCGGCGTAGACGGCATACGGTTCTTCCGAGATGACTTCCGGTTTGTGGATGTGACCGAGCGCCCAGTAGTCCATCCGCGCCGCGCGTAGGTCCGCGATCGAGCACGGTGCGTAGTCGTCATACTCCGGCCTGCCGCCGACATTGCCGTGCAGCACGCCGATGGCGATGGGATCCGAGGCGTCGCGCGTGTACCCCCGAGCGAAGTTCTCGCGCTCCGCCGCTATCTTGAAGCTCCGGCCGTAGAGCGCGCAGGCGACCTCGCCGTCGCGCTCGAACGTCATCCGCTCGACGCCGTCAGCGCCGAAGACGCGGACGTTTGCGGGAAGGGCGATTCCCGCCGACCAGCCTGATGCCGGATCGTGGTTGCCGTGCACGACGTAGACGGGGATGCCTGCGTCGTTCAGGCGCGACGCCGCGTGCGCGAAGGCAAGCTGCGAGCGCACGCCCCGCTCCCGGTGGTTGTAGACATCACCAGCAACGACAAGGAAGTCGACCGCATGCTCAAGGCACGCGTCGACGATGGCATCGAGCGCCTTGTAGGTGGATGCTCCGAGCGCGTCTCTGACTCGGGGGTCCGTGGCGTCGACGCCGCCGAAGGGTGCGTCCAAGTGAAGATCCGCCGCATGAATGAAGCGGACGGGTGTGCTCATGTGCGCCCCCACGTACGAGTCTGGTCAGATCCACGTCCATGGTAGCCGCCAGCCCTGACACGCGGTAGTGAATCCGTCGGGCTAAGGGCCGGCAAGCACGCGCGCGCGTCTGAGCGCCCCAGCGACGACCACAGCCGCGACGCACTTGAGCGCGTCGGCCACCACGAACGGCACCACGCCGCCCGCGAACGCAGCCGCCGGTCCGAGATCGAGCACGAACGCGAGGTGCGCCCAGCCGAGCACGTAGGTGACGCCGATCGCGACGGCAGCGGCAACTGCATCTGCCAGACGTCGCACCCACGCGACGCGCAAGCGCCACTCGAACCCAGGCCGCCAGCGGCGCGCCCACAAGGAAGCCCGCCAGGAAACCTCCCGTGGGACCTGCGATGACCGCGAGGCCCGCTCTGCCGCCCGCGAAGACCGGCACGCCCACGGCGCCCGCCAGGATGTAGACTCCGACTGCCGCGAACGCCTGCCGGGGCGGCAGCACGAGCGCCGCAAGCACGATTGCGAACGTCTGCAGCGTGACCGGCACCGGACCGATGGGAAGAGCCACCCACGCACCAACGGCGATGAGCGCAGCGATGAGCGCAGCCGTGACGAGATTCTTGGTTCGACTGCTCGGCATGCGCGCTCCACGGACGCCCGATGGTAAACCTTACAAGGATTGCGGTTTACTCTAGGGATGCCGTACGAGGCGGTCAACCGAACGGGGAAACCCGGCTACCAGGTGTAGGTGCGCGTCAGCGGATCCGCGACGTGGCATGCGTTGGTGCAGGAGCCGCCGATGGCCGTGCCGCCGCCATCGAGCGTCGGCGAGTACCCGACCGCCGGACGCAGCAGGTGCAGCTGGGTGGCCGAACCGTGGCTCACGTGGCACGCACCGCAGCTGAAGCCCTGCACTGCAACGTGTTTGTTGTGGAGTTGCGCGTTCGCGGCAGTTCCGCCGAACCATGATGCCGCGCTGCCCGCGTCCTGACTGCCGGTCAGGTACACGCCCTCCTTGTGGCAGGCGTAGCACATGAGCGTCTCCCGCACGTCCGTATCCTGCGGCGAGATGCCCACGTTGGGCTTCTTCAACAATGGTGCCGCCGAGGAGGCGTGCGGGCCGGCGACGGCGCCTGCAGCAGGATCGGCGTTGCCGTGGCAGTCCACGCAGTACAGCACCGAGTCTCTCGACCAGCCGTTCTCGAAGGTGTCGGGCTGCGCGGTCGCGCTCCCCGGCTCGACGATGGCATGGACGGAATCGTTACCGGGATCGACCTCGAGTGCGACGTCGCGACCACCCTCGAGATCGCTGTACGCCGAGTGGCACTTGAAACATGCCTCATACTCGCGCTGCACCGGCGTCAGCGGCGTTGTGGTCACGCCGAAGACGCCCTTCACGAGGCCGTAGACTGCGGGGGCGTTCGAGGCAGCCACCGTGGGCGTGCTCGTCGCCTCGTGCGAGTTGTGGCAGTCCGAACACGTCACGTGCCGAGCGAAGCCAGCGGTCTCCGTGGAGCTATGCGATGCGTCGCCGGCGTCCACCGGGTGGCTGGACGCACCGATCGCGCCAAGGTCCGCGACGGCAAGGGATGGTGCGGACCCTGCATACTCGACTCCGCCGGCCCAGCGTGGCGTCGTCTCGGTGCGAAACTCCTCGCCGGGGATGGTGGCGTCATACGTGAACACCTGCACGCTCGGCGCCATCGCCTTCGTGCCATCGCGATCCCAGCTCCCCGCGTTGCCGACGACGAGCTCGGCACCCGAGACGCCATCGAGGTCACCGGACGCGAGCGAGCTCGTGGCAAAGCCGGTGCCGGTCTGGAAATCGGCCCCCAGCGTGAGAGTTCCACCATCCTGCTGGAAGACGTTCACGTTGCTCAGGCCGGCGCCACCATCGAGCGCGACGGCCAAGTCCGCCGTGGAGTCCCCGGGGATCACATCGCCGATGAGCGTCGCCACGGCCGCGACGCCCGTTGCCGGCGTGCAAAGAACGGTCGCGAGAGGGGTTGTGCCGCCTGCGCCGTAGATCACGACACTCGGAGCGAGTGCATCCCGGCCGCTTGCGATCGCGATCTCGGTGCCGGCCGCCGCGAGAACGTCTCCGATGCTCGGGCCGGTGATGCCGATGATGCCCGCGTCAACTGTCTGTACGCTGAACGTGCCGGGAGTCACGGTCGACTCGGTGAGAACACGGAACTCGCCGGTCGCACTGTCCGTCACGACGAGGTCTTCTCTGCCGACGCCATCCAGCTGTCCGGCGGCGATCCCCGACGGCGTCGTGCCTACGTCGATCGGGCCGTCGATGAGCTGCAGCTCGGCGCCAAGCGCTTCGTCGTAGCGATAGACGAAGAGCTCGCCCGCGTCGGCGTCGATGAGCACGAGTTCCGGCCGGCTTCGAGGTGTCCGCAAGACGTCCGCAACGACAGCGTACTCGGCGTTCACGCCATTGGGGACCGGGAGCACGCCGGGCTCGTAGTAGGCGCTCAGACCCTTGAGCGGGTCGGGTGAGAAGACAGTGACTTGCGCGAGGCCCGGGTCGACCACGACGACATTCGCGGTGCCGTCTCCGTCGAGATCGCCAACGGCCACAGGGCCGATGAGTCCTCCGGCGGTGCGATACTCGCGGGCCGCATTGAGGGTGCGAGGCGCGGGCGCGCCGGCTTCGCTCGCGAAGAGCTGCAGGACACCGAGCTCGGCGGTGGGCGCATCGGGCGAGTATGCGGCAAGGAGCTCAAGGTTACCGGCCGTGACCGTCGCCTCAGTGAGATCGGTCTTGGCCGGACCGTCAGCATCATGGCAGCGGCGACAGAGCGCCGCACCCGCCGCGTCACCCAGCTTGGGGATCACTTTTCCGTCGGCGCCTGCCCGGCCCATCGGCGCGTGGCAGACCTGGCACTCGCCTACCAGGCGCGAGGCGCCCGGGGCGGGCCACTCACCGGTGATTGCGGTGGTCGCCTCTGATGTGGCGTGAGCCGAGTCTGCATAGGCGGTCGGGCCCGGGTAGGTCACCTGCACGACATCGTGGCAGGCGATGCAGAAGGTGCGGTCGTTAGCGGTCACGGGGACCGGCACGTCGACCGCCGGCGTCGCAATGACGCTCGTGATGAGCGGGCCGATGTTCGAACCATGCCCCTTGTGGCAGTTGAGGCAGCGCACCTTGGTGCCATTGGCGGGGTCAGGCAGGCCCGAGTAGTGGGTGGTCGCTCGGTAGATGGCGAGCCCGTCGAAGCGGTCCAACGGACGATCAGGATGACAGGCGGTGCAGTACTCCTCGGCGGAGAAGAACTGCGCGCCGTCGGCTGTCTGCGACCGCAGCAGCACTGGGTACGGATCGCCGGACGGCGTCTTGTCGGCACCATGGCTGTCGTGACAGGTGCTGCAGTACTTGACCGAGGGACCGTACGGCGAGGCGACCGGAGCGAGCGTGTGCACGGACGACGTCTCGAAGGACGACTGAACCTCAATGCCCGAGCCGAGCGCGTCGATGCCGTGGCACACGTAGCACAGCGGCGTGTCGCCGGCATCGAGCGGAATCGCGAGCCCCTGCCCGTCCGGCCTGAGCTCCCAGGAGCCGGGAACGATCGCAAGTGCGTTCGACGTCATCTCCCAGCTGTCGGGCGAGATGCGACCGAACGAGGCGAATCCCGAGTGCGCGCGGTGGCACATCGCGCAGGTGTCGGTAGACTCAGCCGTGGCAACGTGCGGCGGGGTTGCGGCGGACGCCACGGAAGCCGGAAGCGCGCACGCCAGAGCGAGCGCGGCGACCGCGATCAGATGGCGTCGAACCAACCCCAAGCCCCCGATCATCACGTCGAGTCCGACGTGTGCTCATAGCCGGGCCGTGTTCGCCGGGGCCCGGCTGGTTTCTCAGGGCTAGAGTATACGATGATGCAACCGCGCAACGCCACCTCCGCTCGCGGACACGCCGCGCTGACGCGCGGAGGACCCCCGGGAAATCCCGGGGGTCCTCGACACGGCGATGCGCGCCCGCAGCCCTACTGCAGAATGTTCGCTACCGCCGTCCGCACTGCGGCCGAGACTGCGGCGGTCGAGCCGAGGAAGCGGACCTCGAAGATGGAGGCCTTGTTGGCGCGAAGGACCGCCGCGACCCCGTCGTTGAGCGAAGCGGTCGGGGTGAGCAGCAGGACCGAGTCGCTCCTGCCCTGCAAGACGCCGCCGGCAAGGGCGTCGGGGAAGTTCGTGCCGGTCGCGATGGCGAGCCTGTTCCAGGCAAGGCCAGCGTTCGCGACCCCGTAGGTCGCCACCTGGACGGCCGTGTCGTAGCGGTTGGCGCCTGCAAGGCGCGTCTCGAAGGTGGCGCCGAGCGCGAGCCTCACCGAGTCCGCCACGACGTTCGTCCCACCGAGCAGGATGGCGTCGGTGACTCCCGCCGCCCGCATGACGGCCACGAGGCCGGCATTAGCGCCCTGGGCCGGGTTGGCGAGGTAGATGGGCCAGCCTCGTCTGGCGGCCAAGGGAGACGCGCCGAGCGCGTCGGGGAAGTTCACGCCGGTCGCGACGAACGCCGTCCCGTCGTAGCCGGTACCCGCCCGCATGACGGCGATGGTGCGGCCCGCCACGAGGTTCGCGGTGTCGTAGCGGTTGGCGCCGGCGATCCGCTCGACCGAGACGCCTGCGATCGCGTCGATCTGGCCCGCGACGGCGGCAGAGACCGCCGGCGTGCCGCCCAAGACGATCGCCTTCGTGGCACCGAGGCGCACGATCTCAGAGCGGACCTCCGCCGGAAGCGAGCTTTGGCTGGTCAAGAGGATCGGTGCGCCAAGCGCTCCGGCGAGCGCCGAGCCGCCGAGGGCGTCGGGCCAGTTCATGCCGGTCGCGACGATCACGTACTCGCTCCCTGAAGGGAACGCCTTCTGCGAGGCGGCGATGGCGGTCGCGTAGCGGTTGGGGCCCTCGACGGGGGTCACGACGAGCGCCACGGGGGTCGTGCCGACCGTGATGGTGATGGTCTCGGTGTCCGTCCCGCCACGGCCGTCGGAGACTCCAACGGTGACGCTGAACGAGCCGACCGCCGAAGGCGTCCATAAGAACGCCCCGGTGGAGGCGTTGATGGTCGCGCCCGCGGGTGCGCCCGCCCCGAGGGAGAACGTCTTGGTGTTCGCGGGGAGATCGGCGTCCGTCGCCGTCGCGGTGAAGGCGAGCGGAGAGCCGACGGTCGCGCTCCTGTTGCCGATGGCAGCGAGCACGGGGGCGACGTTCACCTCGGCGACGGTCACCGTGATGGCCTCGGAGTCCGTGCCGCCTCTCCCGTCGGAGACGACGACCGTCATGGCGTAGCTCCCGGGCCCCTGGGCCTCTGTTGGCGTCCAGGTGAAGGCTCCGGTCGTCGCGTTGATGGTGGCGCCTGCAGGTGCGCCGGTGAGGCTGAAGGTGCGCGCATCGCCGTCGGCGTCCGTCGCCGTCGCCGTGAAGGTGAGCGGCACGAGTTCGTTCACGGACCTGTTGCCGATGGGAGCGAGCACGGGCGGGTTGTTGGGAGCGACCTCGTCGATCCGACGCCGCCGTGATCGTAGACCCTGTTGGGCGACGACGGTTCCGAGTCGGCGCCGCCCTTCCCGTCAGAGACGTTGACCGTGACCGGGTAGCTCCCCGGCCCCTGCGCCTCGGTGGGCGTCCAGGTGAACACGCCTGTGGAGGAGTTGATGGTCGCGCCCACGGCGCGCCGGTAAGGCCGTACGTGAGCGTGTCGCCGTCGGGGTCGGTCGCCGTCGCGGTGAATGTAAGCGGCGCAAGCTCGTTCACGCTCTTGTTGCCGATCGGAGCGAGCACGGCGGGTTGTTGGGCGGTGTGGGCCGTCCGTGAAGCGCTCGCACGAACCCGCCGCTGCCCACGACGACGAACGTCGTGCCGCTCACGTGTGCGATCGCGGTCAGGTTTGCGCTGGTGCCCGAGCTGAACGGGGTCCACGTGGCGCCTCCGTCGAGCGTCTTGCGAATGACGCCGCCAGTGCCGACCGCCCAGCCCTGCGCAGCGGTCGCCATGGCGACTCCGTTGAGGTCCGAGGTGACGCCGGAGTTCCCGGTGGCCCAGTTCACGCCGCCGTTGGTGGTGCGGAACACGGTCCCACCCGTGCCAACCGCCACGCCGGCGTTCACGTCGGCGAAGGAAACACCCCTGAGCGCTGCCGTCGAGACGGGAAGCGTCTGCTTGTGCCAGGTCCAGCCACCATCGGTCGTCTGGGCGACGATCGCCTGGTCCAGGCTCTTGAGGCCCGTATCCAGGTCTGATCCGGTCCACGTGTCCACGCCGACGGCCCAGCCGTAGAGCGTTCCGCTCACGAAGTCGAGCCCGAAGAGGTCGCCCTCGCCCTCAGGACCCTCGCCCTCGGGCGGGATCAGCGCCCGATGCGTGTATGAGAACGCGGGCTGCTGGCCCCAGTAGTCCCCAGGCGCGGAGCGCTCCCATCCCCAGATCTGAGGAGCCAGCTGAGTATCGTCGTCGGGGAGGGCGTCGCCCGCAGCCAAGACGCTCATGAAGGTCGTCCCGCTCTTGTACGGGGCCGCCACGGCGTTGACCCTGATCTGGCCGCCATACGCGAGTTGGTCGTTGGCGATCCAGCTCGTACCGCCATTGGACGGTCCGGTAGCTGTACTTGTCGCTCGTCACCACGATGCCGTTGTTTGCGTCCCAGAACGCGATACCGGTGATGAGCTTCGACTGCAGCGCCGTCGGCACGGTCTGAGGATTCGACCACGTCAAACCGCCGTCGGTAGTCTTCCGGATGGTGCCGTCGACTCCGGCGGCGTACCCGATGCTCGCCGTGGGAAACGTCACGCACGTGAGATCCGCCGAGTTGCTCGGCGCGGCGTACGCGACCGAAACGGGCGTCATCGCCGCGATCATGACAATGACGAGGATCGCCGCGACGCGGCGTGACAAGAATCTCTTCATGACACCTCATCCTTAGGCGTTGCCGGTCGCCGGAAGGGCGGCGTTCTTACTCGGATAGTACCCGAGCACCCTCCGTGCCACCCTCGCTGTGTCGTGTTCGATACGAAAAGACGGCCATGAGTACCGCGAGCGTCGTCGCGATGACGGCGATCCATAGGTAGAGTGCCTGGCCCCGCGGGCCGCTCACCAGAGGCGATGCCCCGTCCCCCTCAGCCGCGGGCACCACGTCCCACACCTGGACGCGCCGGTTGCCGGTGTCGGCCACGTAGAGCCTGCCTCGACCGGCATCGACCGAGACGTCGTTGGGAAAAGCGAGGGCGCCTTCCGCCGAGCCCGCACCGCCAAACCGGCCGAGAGAGGCACCCGAAAGATCCATGAGCGAGATGCCGCTTCCGAGCGTGTCCACGAACGCGACGATCGTTGTCTCGGTTGTGTCCGAAAGCGGGGGCACGAAGTCGAACCCACGCACAAGTCCCCCCGTGGGAACAACCCGCAGGAAGCCGCCGTCGAGGCCGAAGACGAGCGCGCGTTTGTTGTTGCTGTCCGCGACCCACACCTCGTCCCCGTCTACCCGGACTGCATTGGGAAAATCGAGCACCACGGCGACGCCGGTCGTTTCGGCAGCCGCCTGGGCCCCGCCGATCTCGCGCACGATCCGGCCGTCGGGCTCCAGCACGAGTACCCGGTGACGTCCGAACACGTCGGTCACGAGCAGCGTGCCCGAGTCTTCAACGTCGATAGCCAGCGGAGCCCACGCCGTCGCGATGGTGCTCCCCTCGTCGGCAACCGGCGCGAGCGTGCCCACGAGCGCACCGTCGTCGAGGCCGAAGAGGAAGACCTGGCGCTTCTCCCGGTCGGTCACGTAGAGCACCCCGCGCTCGGCGTCCACCGCAGCGTAGACCGGAACGCCCAGGACGCCCTCACCGATGACGTTGCGCTCGACACCGCGATCGTCGTAGACACGCACGACACCCTCGTTGGAGTCGACGACGTAGACGCGGTCGCCGGCGGCGACGACGCCTACAGGGCGCTCGAGCGGAGTGTCGTCGGTGCCCGGGAAGGCAAAGAGGAACCTGAGCGCGACGGGACCTTGAACGTTGTCGATCTCTGTCACGATCGCCGCCGGTTTCGACCCTGACCCGAACACCGCGGCGGCGACGGCGATGAGCGCAAAGAGCACGGCCGCGACGGTGTAGATACGCCGCTTGGCGCTGGCGTCCACCGCTGGGGTACGCTTCGTTCGCCGACGAGGGGCGGTCCTCTTACGCCGCCGATGCGTGCGGACCGCGCGCTCCATTCTCAGTCCCCGCGACTATTTCGCGATCGCAGTGGCAACGGCGATGGCGACGTTCTTGAGCGTCTTGCCGTCGCCCTTGGCCGCATGGAGCTCGATGCTGACGACGACTGCCCCCTTGGTGAAGACCACCACAGCGAACCCGCCCTTCGTGCCGAAGTATGCGTCCGTCCCACTGAGGTCCACGTTCCCGGCGTTGGACGGGTACGTGCCCTTGATCGCGGCAACGGCGTCGGCGGCGGTCTTCGCGTCGACCGTCTGCTCGGCGGTGATGACGAGCTGGTCGACGTCATTGGAGACCGGGATGTAGAAGCGGGTCAGCATCACGGGGTCGACGATGATCTCCTGCGCGGAGTAACCGTTGATCACGTCCGGCACGAAGTTGATGAGCGTGGCGATCGGGCCAACGACCTCGTCGCCCCCGGGCGCGTCGGGCGTCGTGGTCGCGTCGGGAGTCGCCGGCGTGGTGGGGGTGCTGGTATCCGCCACAGGCTTCTTGCCCGCGTCGATGTCCGCCAGCTGCTGCTTCGTGTTCCGGTAGGCAGAATCGCGATCGGCGATGCTCGCCAGCTTCTCCCGTGCGCCGGTAAGGTCACCGGCCGCGATGAGACGCTGAGCCTCGGCGTAGAGGTCCGCGAGACTGCCGTGCCGGTCGCACGTGATCACCCTGGTCGTGACCGAGTACTTGGCGACGTCGCCGGCGGGAACCTGAAGCTCCTGAGTCGTGTCTTCCAGTATCTCGCCGGCCGTGCAGATCACGACTTCGCCGCTTCGCACGGTCACCGTCCGCTGCTTGCAGCCGCCGCTCAGGGCAGCCGACGTCAGGACGAGGAGCACGAGCAGCGCGAGGAAGAGTCGTTTCACGAGCCGTCACCTTCCAACTTCGGTGCGCCGGGCTCCTTGGGGCCACGGGCGCGAGCAGTGCATACCAACAGTACGCCGAGCGCAAGTGCCGTGCCACAGAGCGAGACGATCGCCGCCGGGACGGCCAGGGACGAGAACGTGATGGATGCGAACTCACTGCCGAAGTCCACCTGGACCTCAATAGGGATGAACGAGGTGAGCGTCCGCAGTGGCGTCGAGCGCACGAACGGCCATGCAGCGACGCCGGCGGCGAGCGCGGCCAGTGAGCCGTACAGCCTACCGCGATCGGCGCTTCCCGAGCGCGGTATCGCGCGCACCACGGCGATCGCAGCGGCGAGCGTCCCCAACGCGAGCGCCAGCACGAGCCACGACCCCACGGTCTCTGCTCCCGCGAGGGCGAATCGGACATCGAGGTTCGAACCGTCCGTGCGCAGGCCGACGACGTGCGCACTCATCGCCGGCAGCGCGAGCGAGACGAGCGCTGCAAGCGTTGACGCCCCTGCGACGAGGATGGCCGCCAGCGGACAACGCCGGGGCGTGAGCGCGGATTTGGAGCGCGCCAGCACCGATGGAGCCGCTGACGATCAGCACCGCTGCTGCAAGTGCGACGACCGAGCCAGCAGCGGCGGGGCGAAGCAGGATGGGCTGCGGGCCGAAGACCTTGGTAGCCTGTTCGATGTAGGTGAGGAGCGTCAGCGCCGCCGCCGGCAGGAAGAACGCCCCCGCGACTCCCGCCGCACCGACAGCGCGCAGGAGAACGACCCCCGTAGCTACCGCCATCGCCGTCGCGAGCGCGTAGAGCAGGAGTCCTTGCGACGCGACTGCTGCGGAAAACCCGAGCTCGCTCGCTCGAGCAACACCCAGCGCGATGGCCGCGGCGAGCGCGCCCGCACCGGCACTGAGCGCCGCGACATCGAGCGACTTGCGCGTTCGCTCCCGGTCCAGCCACCACCACAGGAGCGCCACGGTCGCGGCCGCCCCGAGCATCCACGCCTCTTCGGAGACGTAGCGGAAGAAGAGCGAGAAGGAACTCGGCCGCTCCCAATTGGCGACGATGCCGGCAACGCCTGCAGGACCCAAGACCGCGCCGGCGATGAGCATCACCCGACCGGGCGCCCCACGCCGCGTGAGTGCGAGGCCGAGCGCGAGCAGCGCACCAACCGCGGCGGTTGTGAGGAACAGCACCTCGCTCCCCGGAGGAGCGTCCGAATAGCGGTTGAGCATGACGACGTAGGGCGCAAGCGTGAGCGCCGCCGCACCAAGCATGAACGCGATGAGCGAGCGCCCGGGGTTCGAACGCCCCGATCCGTCGCGCCGGCCCCGCCACGACGGCGATACCCAAAGCGCCAGCCACGCCGGCGGCCACACCAAACGCCTCAGGCGACAGCGTGCGCCGCGCCTCCGTGCCGAACGCGAACGCCGCAGCGAGCGCGAACACCATCACAAGACCAGCGACGAGCGGGGTCACCGCGCGCGAAGCAGGGGGGCCGGTACGAGCCCGGCCCCCCTTGTGCGGTGCAGTCGTGTCGTATGCGATGAGCACTACTTGTTGTGGCAGGACTCGCATACGTAACGGTCGTTACCACCGAGGTGGCGGCTGTCACGCAGAAGCGCGTTGCCGTCATCCGGCGGGACAGAGCCAAGACCGTCGCCCGGTGTCACACCGTAGCTGGAGTCCTGCAGCGGATCGCTTGTGTCCGCGACTGCTGCGAAGCCGGTCATGAGAGCACCGGAACCGTGACCCACGTGGCACGTCAGGCAGTCGATCCAGTCCGTCGTGTCGCGCGTGCCGACGTCGGCGATGCTGCCATTGGCAACCGGGACCGTGCTGGTCGTGCTGAGAGCACGGGGACCCTGGTACGTGCTGAGCTCAACGTTCACCGGATGGCGGTGACGCTCAACGTACCCAAAGAGGTCGTTGGCGTCGTACCACTGGGCGAGGTAGTCCACGTCGCCGCCAGCGCCGTCGTCCGCCGGGTTCTCATCCCTGACCACACCGCTGTCACCCCGGGTGTTCATCTGCGTGTGGCACGATGAGCACCACGCGCTCATGCCTCGGTTGAGGTCACTGTTCGGCGCCTTGGCGTACCGCGGCGTCGTGTAGTCCGGGAAGTAGCCGACGACCTGCTCCTGACCCATCTCGTGAAGCAGCCAGCCATTGACTGGGTAGCCTTGCTCCGCCGAGATGACGTACGGGTCAGGCACGCCCGCTGCGTCATACCCACCGACGACGACAGCAGCTCGTGTACCCGTGAGCGGGTCGATGCCGGCGACCTGGTCCTTGAGCAGACGGTAGTTCGACGAGCCGTGAGTGTCGTGGCACACGGTGCAGGAGATCTCCACTTCCTCCCCACCCGTGCTGAAGATGCCGTTGCGGCCATCAGGACCTGCGCCGTAGGCGACCCACGTCGTGTTGTTGGGATAGTGGATGGTCGGGTAGATCTCCGGGTTGAATCCGCCACCGTTGAGGGCTTCTCCGAAGAAGTTGTACTGGTCTTCGCCGGACTCGTTGGCCTCATAGATACCGTCGTACACGTTGGTGTCCGCACCGGTCATATCGGTGCCGTGACACGTGTAGCAGAAAGCCTCTATGTCGGCCGCGGTGGTGATGAGCAGCGCGCTGCGGGGATCGCCAGCGGTGTTCACCCATGTGATGGGGCTCGCCGCGGTGTGCGCACGGTGACAGCCGGCGCACGCGTCGGTGTTCATGTCATAGCTGCCGTGAACCGCGGCGTTCGCGAAGGCCATGCTCGGAAGTGCAAGCACGATCGCGAGCGCGGCGACGGCCACCAGGACCAGGGGTAGTCTCCTCACCGTCATCACACCTCTCCGGCCTCGTCGGCAAGACGCTGCCGCCGAGCCACAACCGCCACCAGGCCACCTACGAGTAGTGTAGGCACAAGCGCCGCTTTGGCGAAAGGACTTGAGACGATGCTCGACATGAGCGGCGTCACGTGGTCCTCCACGAACGGGTCGGCCTTCGGAGCGATGATGAGGGACTTCCTGCTCGCCCAGAACATGTTGCCGTCACCCTGCGCCGAGACGAAGCGCTGCTTCGCGTCACCGATGTAGGCAAGGATGTTCGCCTTCGTATCCCACATCATCGCCTTGGCGGGGCAGGTGTACACGCACGACGGCTGGTGTGCCTTCTCCGGCACCGCCGCGATTGCGGCCGCGTCCTCCTTCGTGGGCAGTGGGAAGCCCCACTTGGCTTCCCAAGCGGCGTCGCCCAGACGCACGTGGGCGTCGGAGCCGGCGCGCCCGTAGCACATCGTGCACTTCCACGACTTGGGCTCAGCATCGCCGTAGAGGTCGCTACCGGCACCCACCTTCGGGTAGCCGCCGCGGCCGCAGTCGGTTGCGCACTGGCGGACGCACGTGAGGCCGTTCGCCGGATTGGTCTCCCCCGGATGGCACTTCTCGGGGTCGATCATCGTCGCACCGGTCTCGGTGTCCATCTTGGCAAGCGCCGAGAACGGGCACCGCTTGATGCACGGCGGGTTGGAGCAGTGCCAGCAGCTGTAACGCATGAACGGGCCCATGTCGACGCGCTTCTGAGACTTGATTATCAGTCGCGTGTCGGGGGCGGTCTTGAGTGAGCCATAAGGCGGGATGGACTTCATCTTCCACGTCCGCTTGCAGCTGACTACGCAGCCGTTGCAGCGCATGCACTTGTCGACATCCTGCAAAATCGCCATGACAGTCATTTATCGCCACCCCCTTTCTACGGGATGATCCGCTCGATACGGCACATGCAGGCCTTGTACTCAGGAATCCTGGTGTTCGCATCCCATGCATCGATGCAGAGGTCGTTCGCGCGAGCACCGGTACCGAGGCCACGATCACCCCAGTGCCACGGAATCGCGACGGTGCCAGGAGCAACACGCTGGTTGGCCAGCGTCCCAACGCCGATACGAGCCTTGAAACCCTTGTTCCAGGAGCCAGCCGTCAGTGCGCCGGACTGGATGGTGCGAGCAGCCTGGTCCGTGGTGCTGTTGCCGCGCTTGGTAATGACGTTGACCCAGTCTCCGTCCTTGATGCCGTACTTCAGAGCGTCGACCGAGTTGATCTCCACCCACGGATCGGGCTCAAGGTCTACGTTCCACTCGTTGTTGCGGGTGATAGGGCCGCCCTGGAAGTGCTCGACGCAGCGGATGCTGGTCAGGACCAGCGGGAACTGCGCTATCTCCGCGGCACCTGCTGTGCGCACGTCGAAGCGGGCGCTGTCGCCGAAGATGAGCTGAGCGCCGTTGGCTGTGTTGTAGCCCCATGTGTCCGCAAACGTCTTGCTGGGCGACTCGTACGGCTCGGTGTAGGCAGGGAAGCGCTGCGGATGCACGTGGACGGTGCCGATACCGCGGTCCGGCATGTCGGCGAGCTGGTTGTACGCACGATAGAGCGTCGACCAGTCGGCCAGCGTGTTGGTTCCGCCGATGCACCACAGGCGGGCCAAGAAGCCCGGCGCCACGAAGACGTCGGCCACGTCGCCGGTCAACTCGTTATTGTTGTAGAAGATGCGGCGGTTGAGCAGCCATGCCCAGCCGTAGCGCGGGTACTGGAATGCGGCACCCGTGTACTTGGGAGCGCCAAAGCGGGACTTGGCTCGGTTCGCCTTCGCCCATGGCACGGCTACGCCATCAGCGTCGGTGAGGGGCGGATGCAGGTTCAGCCTCTGATCGGGGTTGTACGCGCCCCCGTGTGCCGCGTTCATGCCGGAGTAGATCCACAGCGTGCCCTTCTGGCCACCGTTGAAGCCAGCGGCGGTGTAGGCGTAACCGTCAAGCGGCGAACACATCTCCTTGAAGATCTGCTCTGCAACGTACTCGCTGCCGACGAGGGTGTTTCCCTCGGCGTCAGGTCCGCTGACGGCTTCGAAGTCGCCGGTGCCGTCCCAGCCGTACTTGTTTGTGTACAGCACGGTGTACGGGTCCTGACCGGCGAGCGTGGTACCGACCCACTGGCCTTGGATGTGGCTGAACGCGCCGGCAGTACTGAGTGCCTTTGCGAAACGCAGCAGATTCTCGAGGTCAGCCTTGCTGTTGCCCTTGGGCGAAGCCGCCTTGTCGCGCCACTGGATCCAGCGACCGGAGCTCGTGACTGAACCGGCTTCCTCCACGTGTGAGCACGCGGGAATCAGGTAGGTCACGCCGGTGTCCTTGCGCTTGCACTGTGCGGTCTCGTTGGCGAACATATCGACGCACACGAGCACGTCCAGTGCCTCGAGGCCCTTGCGAACCGGACCTTGGTTGGGCTCGGTGACGGCCGGGTTCTGACCCCAGACAACCGCTGCCTTGATTTGTGCGCCGCCGTTGGCGGTGATCCAGTCCGGATCCATCCGACGGAACGACTCGATGTGCTGCACGCCGTTACCCTTGGGCCAACAGGCGTAGAGCTTGTCGAAGTCGGCCGGCGAGGTGACGCCGTTGCCGCCGACGGTGATGTCGCGGCTGCCGAACCACTCACGCGTCATGTTGTAGAATCCGCGCTGCTGCAGGCCTAGATCCCCTTCGGTGTAGGGGGAGCGAGCCGTCGGACGGCCCGGGTCGGTCTGGATGACGCGGTTCCCGAACAGCGCGTTGGAGTACTTCCCATAGGCGGCGCTGAGTGTGTCAGTCGTGCTCGCTCCCGGGTTCCCCTGATAACCGGGGATGAGATCGTAGAGCACGCCCATGTCCGTAGAACCCTGGACGTTGTGGATGCCTCGGAGGGCGTTAATGCCTCCACCGGCGCGACCCATGTTGCCCAGCATCGTCTGGATGATGGCGTAGGTGCGGATGCCCTGAGAACCTGTCGTGAACTGCGTGGCGCCCATCGCGTACATGATGCACGCGGCACGGTAGCCGGCAGCAGCCGGCGTGGCCGCAGCCAAACCGAAGTCCGAGCTGGCGAAGCGGCTGGTGGCGATGAACGCATCGCGGGCCGCTGCGATGTCCTCGACCGTGCAGCCGCTGATGGCGGCAGCCGTCGCGGCGTCGTACTTGGCCACGTGCGCGCGGAGCCGCTGGAAGACGCAGTCCGGGTCCTCGATGGTCGCCGCGCGGACGGGCACATTTGAGATGGGCTTGGCGTCGCCACCGGCGACCGTCTCACGCTGATAGTCGCCCGTGGCCACGTCGACCTTCAGGCGGCTGTCACAGTACTTGGGCCAGCCTGCGAGCGTGCTGGCGGTGCCGTCGTCGGCGATGACCGCACGGGACGCCGTTGAGTTCGGGGCCGTGCTGTTATGCCACGCGAAGAAGTTCACGGACTCGGGTGCCGCCGGGTTCGCGTACATCCAGTCGATGACCGACTTGATCACGCCGTGCATGAACGCGATGTTGGTGCCCGGACGGATGCGCACGTAGCGGTCGTACTTGCGCAGGTCGTTCACGTTAGTCGCATCGTACCCGGCCTTGATCAGGCGGGCCGTGCGCGTCTGCCGCGGGTCAACGACGAACAGCGTGGCATTGCGGCCGCGGTTGTTGATGTCGAACCGGGCGATGTTCAGGTGCGCGATGGACGCGGGATGGTTCTCAGCAGGGTTTGCGCCGATCACAAAGAACCCGGCCGAGTTGTCCAGATCCGCCCAGTTGTTGGTCATCGCGCCTCGTCCAAATGTGCGGCCAAGACCGGCCACGGTGGACGAGTGTCATATACGGGCCTGATGTTCAGTCAGGCTGGTCCCGAAGTTGGCGATAATCTTGCGGTACAGGTAGTTCGGCTCGTTGTTCATGTGCGAGGAGCCGAAGAACATGACCGACCGCGCGTTCGACGTCCCGGTCATGCCCGGCGACACCGTGCCACGAATCGCCGTGAGCTGCGGCGCAATCTCCGCCATGGCCGCATCAAGAGCGATCGGAGCCCACGCGTTGTTGCCGGTGCGCTTCCAGGCAGTGCCGGTGAAATCGAAACCGTCGACGCCGACGGTGTGCTCCGGGACGCCAAGGCGCCGCTTGTTGGTAACAAGCTGGTACGAGCCGGCGCCCTTCGAGCACAGGCCGCCGCGGCTGCTTGGGTTGTTCGCGTCACCGTAAATGTCAATCACATTGCCGCCAGCGTCCACAGCCACGATCTGGCCGCACTGCGCTGAGCAGTACGGGCACGTGGTCGTGAACGTCTTGGCGACCTGAGCCGCATCCGCGCGCATCGGTGTGACCGCGAAGTCAACACCGACGGCCCCCGCGACGGCCGCTGCGGCGCCGGCCTTGAGGAAGTCACGCCTCGATAGCGAGAACTTCCCTTCTACTTCCTTGTCGTGTGTAGCCATACCCTTCCCTCTCCGTTCCGAGAATCCCGGATGGGATTCCCATACGCCGATGAGTCATCGGTCCACACTCGACGTGCTTGGCCCGCACCTCCTCCTCTCTCCCAGGCCGTCTTGGGGGAAACAGAAAATCGGTCGACACCACGCTGTTCGAGCGTCGTGTGACCGACTGATCCTGGTAATCGCCTCCCTTACCCCGTCGACGAGAAACCCGCGGATCCCTACGCAGGGATCCAGTGGCTTCGTCTCCTTTCCAAGAGGGGAGGCGTCACCGTTTCCGGTGGCACCCTATCGGCTCAGACACCGTGGCTATCGGCTGTAGGTGAAAGAGCTCGGAGACAGATGGCCTGTATTCAGTTGTCGTTCCCCGGCTTGCCGGAGCCGTCCGTGCTGCTTTGTAACAAATCGTTACAAATGCCTGCGTAACAGCCTAGCGACTCCCCGCACCTGCTGTCAATGTCGGCAGCGAGCCGACGACCGTCATCGGACCTTCCGTCCGGTGAACTCCTCGAGGAACGAAACGCGGCTGTACACGGCGACCCCGAGGGGTTCCGCGAGCTCCCGCAAGTCCTGCCGTTCGGTTGCCAGACGGCCGATTCGTCCGGCCATCGTCAACAGGATGGCCGTCTCCTTCTGTATACCCGTCTTGGAGACCAGATCGTTCACGTCGGATTCCGAGTAGGGCTCGCCGACGAGCAGGTCATCGAGCGAGACGCCATCAACCGTGCGCCCCGCATACTTTGGCAGGTCCGACTGCGGAACGATCCACCGGAAGCGGCGGTCGTCCATCGCGCGAATCTCGCCGGCGAGTTCCATGCCGCTCACAAAATCGTCGGTCACGAGGAACTTTCGCTTGCGACGGAGCAGGAGAAGGGGCAGGAGCAGCAGCGGCGACAGGCAAATCGCCCACTGTGCCGGCGTCTCCGGCGTCACCACCGGCGGGATGATCCCAGTCGGCCAACCCCACACCTGCACCTGGTGGTTCTCGCGGTCCGTGATGAAGATGCGACCGGTTCGGTCCAGAGCGATGTCACTCGGGAAGCGGAACTGCCCGGGGGCGACTCCGGGCGCACCGAAGCCCATGAGACGCGTCCCGTCGAGCTTGTAGATGTCGATGATGTGGGCGAGTGCATCGACCACGTAGAGGCGCTGCTTGTCATCGATCACGATTCCTCGCGGCGTGCCCGAGGTGGCGATGATCTGTTTGAAGACGCCCGCTTGGTCGAAGACCTGCACGCGGCGATTGTTGGCGTCGGCCACGTAGATGTCCCCGTTGTCGGCAATCGCGATGCCGTTCGGGAAGTAGAAGTCCCCCGGTGAGTCCTGCATGTGCTGGGTCTGCGCGGTCTTGCCGAATCGTGCAATCTCGGACCCATCGGTGTTGAGGATCAACACGCGGTGATCCTTGGTGAGCCCGACATCAGCGACGTAGACGCGGCCCTTGTCGTCGAAGGAGACCGAGATGGGAGCCCAGGTGGCCGCGATGTCCCCCGCGGGAACGAACTGCCGTATGAATGTGCCGTCCTTCGCAAATACGAAGATGCCGCGAAGCAGGCGGTCCGTCACCCACAGCTCGCCCGCCGGGCTCTCCGCGATACGCGCGGGCTGCAGCAGGCTGGTCGATTCCTCGCTTTCGATGGCAGAGAACGAGAAGCGGTAGTCGCCGTCGGTGGTGTAGCACCGAACGACGTCGCTGTTCGCATCTATCACGTAGACGCGATCGTCGCTGGTCACCCAGACACCCACGGGCTGCTTCAGTGCGTCCGGGCCCTCGGGTCCGCTAATCGAGTAGAGGTACTGGGGCGGCTCGGCGGCGCGGTCGGACGTTGTGACGAAGGGGATCGCGAAGCGCTTGTTGGCTGCGAAGTACACTGCCGACCACGTGATGAGCGCAAGCAGCAGCACCAGCAGCACGAGTGCCACGATTCGCAGGACACGGCCGCGTCGCTCGCGATCTGCGATGTAGCGGGAGACTCTCTCGTTGGACTCGGTCACACTGCACGCTCCGTGTTCGTCGTTGTTCGTCGTCACTTACTGAGGCGCGCGAGCGCCTCAGTCGCCTCGGGGTCCTTCGGCACCAGCTTCAACACTCTCTCCCAGGCAAGTTCGGCGTCGTCCGCGGCGCCGGCCTTGTCGTAGAGTTGTGCAACCAAACGAGCGGCTTCGATGTTCGTCGGTTCGAGCGCGATGGCGATCCGCGCCTCGATGAGGGCCGCCGCCGGGTCTGTCGGCTGCAGCCGCTTCGCGGCCGCGAGGCGATCCACAAACGACCCGAGCTTCTTGAGCTCCGTCTGGGGCTCGGCACGACCCGGCGCGCTATCCACTGAGCGGCGGAAGTGCTCGGCGGCCCCGGCTCGGTCGCCGTCGGCGAGCAGCAGCAGGCCCATCTCGTAGTTGGCCTCCGGAAGCGTGGGGTCGTACCTAAGCGCGGTCTCGAGTTCCGAGCGCTGGTTGGCGAGGGAACCGAGTTCGCGATAGGCGACCGAGAGCGCGTAGTGGGTATCCGACGCGCCGCGCCGGATACGGAGCGCTTCTTTCAGATAGAGGACGGCGTCCTCGTACTGCTTGCGCTCGATGAGCGTGAGCCCCAGGTAATAGTAGGCGCGCTCGACTCGAAGATCCTGTGCGGCATACTGCGAGTTCTTGGTCACCTCGAGTATCCGCCGCCAGTACCCCTCGGCGGTCGCCCACTCACCTCGCTGCATCGCGATAAGACCGAGTCCCTCGAGAGCGTTCGTGTAATCGGGCGCGATCTTGAGCGCCGCGTTCAGCTGTTCGACCGCCTGATCCACACGCCCGCCGGCGGCAAGCGCTTGGCCAAGCAGCACGCGGGCCTCGGGATTGTTGGGGTCGTTCTCGACTTGCTGGATCAGGGCATCGATCGCGCGCGATGCGACGGTGCCCGCGGTCACACGGCGTTGCGTGCTCCAGACCGTGTAGCCGAGGTAGAGCAGCGCGACGATGACGAGCACCGCGACTACCTTGATCGCGGTGCCGAGCGTGCGCGAGTTGACGCGGTACTTCACAGAGGACCTCTCTCGCAGGCTGTCTAGAGGTTCAGATCCTTGTGGCAGCGCCGGCAGAGCTCCGAGCCCGGCCACGGCGCGATCTGGACGTTGTCGATATCGAGACTGCCATGGCAGTCATAGCACACGCGCATGTCGTGCGGCCCGGTGAGCGGGCTCGTCACATGAACCTGCGACGTGCCGAAGCCGATATGGCAGTCGTCACACACGTACGGCTTACCCCGCTTGTCAGGCTGGGCGACGATGAAGTGGACGGCGTGTTCCGCAAGCCCCGCCACCTTGATGTCCGTCGCTGGCTCCGTCTTCATCTCCGGATGGCACTTCTCGCAGTTCTTAAGGATGAGTTCCGCCGAGCGCACCGTGCTGTGGTGACACTCCTGACACGTCTTGCGGTCGCGGTGGCACACGTTGCAGTCACCCGCGAGGGCGCCCTTCTTCGCCGCGTGCACCTCCATCCAGGAGGTGGGGTGCGGCATCGTCGTCTCGTGGCATCGCTGGCAGGAGGCAGAGTCATGGCAGACACCGCATTGGCCGTTCTGCCCGAGGTAGAGCGCACCGTGCGAGGAGAGATACTCGGGTTTGCGGTGATCTTCCGGAAGCACCTTCACGCTGAGCTTCCCATCGGCAAGCTTCGTGCCACCCTTGTGGCACTTCACACAGAAGTCGGCCTTATGGCACATGCTGCACGTCGAGGTGACCTTGAGTGACTGGTCTTTGTGCTCTCCGCTCTTGTACTTGACGGTGTGGTCAGCCGGCTCCAGCTTGAACTCCTTGGGGTGGCAGTCCTCGCACTTCTCGGTTGCGATCGCGCCCTGTGATGCATGGGTCAGGCCGTGGCACCGGTAGCAGTCTTGCATGGTGTTGTACTCGATGCCGGCTGGCTGGTGGGTGAACCGGGGGTGGCACACGGAACACGTGTAGTCGCGCTCGAGGTGGCTGGCGTGCGTGAAGAGGATGCGCCCCGGCTTGATGTTGTCGACGTCTGGGTGGCAGAAGTTGCACTGGCTCGCGGTCGGCTTGTCATCAGGATCGATGAGAACGGCGGGCGAGTCGGGCTTCAGGGGGAGGACGCGCAGGTAGATCGGCGGCATCGGGGGAACTGTTGGCGCCTCGGTGCGGTGGCACGTGTCGCAGTCCTTTACCGCCTCGTGGCAGAGCATGCAGCCATTCACGTTCCCGACCGACGCGAGCGCGTGCGGTCGCGCCTTCCAGTCCTTGGTATGCGTGACCGGCCGAAGCACGTGCGTCTTGGGGTGGCAGTCCGCGCACACGCCGCTCGCCAGCACTCCCGACGCCCCGTGCGAAAGGCCGTGACAGTTGAAGCACGAGGCCATCGTCGGCGTCGCCTTCGCGTTGCCTTCGTGCGCATTCACGAAGTGGCACGACGGGCACCCCGTCATCAAGTGGCTTGCGTGGTTGAAGATGATCTCCGGGTTGCGCGTCGCGCCGATCGACGGATGGCACGGCGCGCAGTTCGCCGCATTTGCAGCGGCGGTCAAGTCGATGGGCGGCGTATCGACCGCAGTGATGGCGACCGGCGGCGCAGCGAGAACGAACGCGGCGGCAAGCACCATGGCGAACGCCACGAGCGCCCACTGCCGGCCTCTGTGCCGCTGCTCTTCCACGATCAGGACACGCCTCCAAGGACCGAGTTGAAGAGCTTCACGAGCGGATTCTCCTCGCGAGCCCCTATCTTTCCGTGGATCATCGTGGCGTTCGCCCTGATGAATTCCTCGCTCGCTCCGGTGTGCTGGTCGTGGCACTGCCCGCCCGAGCAGGTCGCGGCGAGGTTCGCGGGCGCGACGCTTGATGAGGCATCCGTGGAAGGCTGCAACTCGTGGGAGCCGTGACAGTCCCAACACGCGGGTGCATCCAGCGCACCGCTCTTGTATGCCGCGCCGTGGTAGTAGTCGCTGTAGTTGTCCCAGTAGTCGGGGTGGCAGCCCGCGCACATCGCCTCAGCAGAGAGTTGCAGGTCGCGCTTGGCCTGGTCGGTATCCAGCTTGGCGATGTCGTGCCCACCGTGGCAGGAGCCGCAGGTGGCCGACTTCAGGTCACCCGCTGCAAGCTTCTCTGCGTGGACAGACTTGGCGTACTGCGCGGCGGACTTCTCATGGTCGTGGCAGTTCTGGCATGCCAGGCCGACGTTCACGGACCAAGAGAGAGTCTCGGGCTTCCCGTCGCCGTGCGTGAAGTCCACGTGGCACTGGCTGCACGTGAAGGCGCGATGCGACGAGGCGTCGACGCCGGTGACGAAGAAAGACTTAACCCCGCCGCCTGCCGTTGACTTCGCAAGGAACGGGCTGCCATGACACCCCTGGCACCCGTTCTGTGTGTCGTAGACGAACGGAACGGCGGGCTTCCAGTTGACCCCCTCGCGCAGGTGGCAAAGGTTGCAGTCGCGGAAGGTATGGCACATCGCGCACTCGGTGTTCGCCTTGGCGAGCGACGGGGCGACGTGCGGCTTTCCCTTGTAGTCAGCGACGTGCGACGCCGGTCGCCGCTTGTGCGGGCCCGGTCCATGGCAGTCGGCGCACACTGCGGTTGCCATCTCGCCGTTCGCGCCGTGATTGAGCCCGTGGCACGCGAAGCAGTCCTTCATCACCGGTCTGCGCGTACCGTCAGCGGGGTGCGGCGGCTCCGTGTGGCAGCTGGTGCACGTATAGGCGATATGGTTTCCATGGCTGAAGATCACCGCCGCGTCCCGGGTCGTGTTGATGTCAGCGTGACAGACCGTGCACGTGTCCTGGAACGTGGGACCGCCAAGCTCCGGGGTGAGGGCGAAGGCGTTCGTGGGAGCCAGCACGAGCGCCGCCACCACGACTACGACGGCGGCGGCCAGCGAGGCATGCTTGCCGGAGCGCGCCTCTCTTGCCACGGGCCTTCCCCTTATCGAGTCGTCATGCTCCACGCCGACCGGCACTGCCGGTATCGGACCAGCGCAGGGATCGGGCGATCAGTTGAACAGTCCCGCAATCGCCTTGTAGACCCGACGCACGACCGAGTAGATCGGGTTTTCCAGCTTGACCTCACGCTTGCCATGGATAGCGGCGGCGTACTTTACGTAGCTCTCGTCGACACCGCTGTGGCAGCCCGACTGACCGCACGTTTCCACCAAGTGCACCTCGTTGACCCTGGAGTTCCGGTCAGAGGAAGGCAGGATATCGTGCCACCCGTGGCAGTCCCAACATGACGGTGCGTCCTTGGCACCGCGCTTGTAGGCCGCACCGTGGTAGTAGTCGTCGTAGCTGAGCCACGTATCTTCATGACACCGGCCGCAAACCTCCCACCCACGCGCGTGGATGGCGGCCTTCCCCTCGGGAGAGTCAGTCAGCGTCTCCATGTAGTGGCTGCCGTGGCAGTCGCCGCAGAGCGGCTTCTTCAGTTGCGTTTCCGCCGCAGGGGTGCCGGTGGCTTCAATCGAGCGCCGGTGCGCCCCCAGGCCGACAGAGAGGGACTGGTCCTGATGGCAGTTCTTGCACGCCGACTTAGCCGTGGACTGCCAATCCTTGTCGCCTTCGTGCGGCGCCGTGTACGCGAACTCGAGGTGGCAGCCAACACACTGCGTCGCGCCATGAGTGGTGGCCGCGTAGAGCTCGGGATCGATGAAGAAGCTCTTCTTGACGCCGCCCTGGATACGGCTGAGGTTCGGGTCACCGTGGCACACGGTGCACCCGGCCTTGCCCTCAGTGGGCAGGGTGAAGTCGAGGGCGTACGGCGCGGTTGCATTCACTGACGCCGCCGGCTGGGCCAGCGCGGGTGCTGCCGCCCAGAGTACCGCGACCGTGAGGATGAAGAAGATGGTGAGTCTGCGCATCGTGCTCCTCACGCCGGGGTCAGTCAGCCTCAGCCACGGTGTACCCGGCAGCAGGAGCGGGCGCGTGGCCATCATCGTGATGTGTATGCGCGTCCGGGTCGATCTGCAGCTTCCGGATGCCGAAGAAGTCGAGCGAGCATGGGAGGTCTTCGGCGACGGCCAGGTACATGTGCACGGTCGTCATGATGATGAAGAGCCAGTTGACCGAGTAGTGCAGGATGCGAGCGATCGCACCTGCCATGGCCGTGCCGCCAACGAGCGGACCGAGCCACCAGCCGACGAGCACCTCGCGGAACGAGGTGCCGAACAGGATCGGCTGCGTCAGGAGTGCGAGACCGGTGAGGGCCTGGATGAACATGAGAATCAGGAACCCGTCGTAGGACATCTTCTGCATGACGTTGTATTTCGCCACGTGCGGTTTGCTGTTCGACATGTAGGTGTAGTACTTGACCACGCCCATCATCGACTGGATGTCCTTGCGACCGACGGCGAACTCCTTGTAGTCGCGATGCTTCGAAAGGAACGCGTACCAAAGGCGCCAGAAGAGGTTGAGGATCACGATGACCATGGCGACGTAGTGCACGTACCGCATCGCAGTGCGGCCGCCCTCGAAGAAGGGGAAGCGGATGTACATTCCCGAGAACCCGAGCAGCAGCATCATCGAAAGGTGCTGAAAGTGCATGAACTTCGGCAGCGCGGGCGGAGCCCAATCATGCTCGGGCCAGCACTTCTCCTTGAACTTCTTGCGGAAGCGCCCGGTGGGAATGCCCATCACGAAGTGGAACACGAGGGCAAACACGAGCAGGACCCACACCGTCACGAAGATCACATCGAGCCAGACGTTCAGCTGGGTGAGAAAGATCGCCGACACCCCCTACCCTCGTGTGCGTGCGGCGCCTGGCAGGCGCCGCGCCGCTGCTTCATCACTATCAAGTCATGGCCTCGGCTTGTGCGAGCCGGCCGGATGGAATCCGGTGGGTGCGCACAATGCCCTTCCGAAACGCCGACGCCGCTACCGGTCGTTGTCGGCCCGTCGGGAGGGCCCGCAGCCATGCCCAAACAATAGTCGTGAGGCAACGCCTCGTCAACGAAGCGTTATCTCGTGGCGCTGCCGAAACGTCGCAGGCGATGCTACGCCTTGACGATCTCGACGAGCTCGATCTCGAACGTCAGCGTCTCGCCCGCAAGCGGGTGGTTGAAGTCGACCGTGACGTCCACGAGGTCGTCACTGAGTGCCACAACTCGTCCCATGAGGTCGCTGTCATCGTCAGCACGAACCGAGAACACTGCACCGACCGGAGGCGGGCCCTCGCCGAAGAGGTCGAGCGGCACGGTCTGGATCGCCTCTTCGAAAACAGCACCGTAGGCATCCTGCGGCTGGATGGTGACCGTCGCCTTCTCGCCAACCTCTAGACCGATGACGGCCTGCTCGAAGCCGGGAATCACGTCGCCTGCCCCGATGGTGAAGAGCAGCGGCGCGCGGCCCGCACTCGAGTCGAACGTGGTGCCGTCCTCGAGCGTGCCAGTGTAGTGAACGGAGACGGTGTCGCCTGAAGCTGCAGCCATTCAGAATCCTCCTCGATGTCCCTGATGTCCTCGCCGGGCACGCCGCCCGGCAGTCCGTGCTACGCTAGCCCGCCTGCCGGCGGGCGTCAACGCTCGAGTGCCTCTCGGCGCGAAGGGTCACCTCGCCTGCGACGACCGCAGCGACGCCACCCGGCCCGCGCACCAGCAAGCGTGCGTGGTCGTCGACGCCCTCGATCACCCCGTCGGCGACGAGCGCTCCGGTGAGGTCCCGAACGACCGCGGGTCCCTGGAGCGCGTGGCGCGCGCGATAGCGTTCGGCGACCGCCGCGAAGCCCCCAGCAGTGACCTCCCGGTACGCCCGGGCGATGCCGTCGAGGACCGCCGCCGCGACCGCCGCTGTCGACGCCCCAGTGGTATCCGAGACGTAGGACGCCCCGGGAATGGGAACCCCGGGCCGCGTGACGTTCACGCCGCACCCGGCGACCACCCAGTGCACGCAGTCGAGCTCGGCCGACATCTCCAGAAGCACTCCCGCAAGCTTGCCGTCGCCCCCAAGCACGTCGTTCGGCCACTTGAGGGTCGCCCGCACGCCGAGCGTGTCGAGCCCCTCGGCGATACCGAGCGCGACGGCAGGCGCGAGTTCGGGTGCCAGCTCGGGACGTATGCGCGGGCGCAGCACCACCGATACATACGCCCCGCCCTCGGGCGAGACCCACGACCGCCCAAGACGCCCCCGTCCCGCATGCTGACGGGCGGCCACCACCACGGTCCCCTCGGGAGCGCCTGCCCGGGCGAGCGCCTTGCAGTCGTCGTTCGTCGAGCCGGTGTCGACGCTGCCCTCGATGCGGCCCCACAGCGAGTCGGTGACAAGGCGCTCGACCTCGACCGGCGCGAGCGTTGCCGGCAGCGCGTCCAGCCGGTAGCCGACACCCCGGAGAGCCGTGATCGCGTAGCCGTCGCGACGGAGCGACGCGACGTGCTTGCCGATGGCGACGCGGCTGATGCCGAGCTGATCCGCCAGATGTTCGCCTGAAAGGCCGGTTGCTCCCGCGTTCGCGAGTGCCGAGGCGACCTCGGCCCTGCGGCTAGGCATCGGCAGCGTCCTCGACCGGGTCGCCGACGGCTGGAGCCGGGAGCACCGCTGAGTCTGGCGTGCCGTCGAGCAGCGGCTCGGCCGGCTCGTCCGCCGTGTCGGCGAGCGACTCGATCCTCCGTTCGTGCACCTTCCGGCGTCCCCACAGCAGAAACGCGAGCGCGGCCACAAGGAGAATCGTGCCGAGCCAGGTGAGGTTGCGCGCGATAGCGATCGCTCGGTCGAAGTTCTCGGCGAAGATGCGACCGAGCATCAGCATGAGCGTCGTGTAGATGAGCGCGCCGATGACCGTGTAGAGCTCGAAGACCCAAATGCGCATCTTCGACATGCCGGCGATCACAGGCACGAAGTTCTTGAAGACGGCGGCGAACCGCGCGAAGAGCACCGTCGGCGAGCCGTGCCGTTCGAAGTACTCCTCAGAGGCGCGGATGCGGTCCTCGTCAAAGAACCGCCCGCCCCATCGCTCGAGCGCCTGCCTGCCGCCCCGCCTGCCGAGGTAGTACGACAGGTTGGTGCCGATGAGCGTGCCGGCGATCGACGAGGCCGCCACGAGTGCCGGGTCGAGACCGCCCTTGATGGTGACGAAACCCGCCGCCATGACCATGAGCTCTCCCGGCGTGAACGAGCCGATCACGAAGAGGTTCTCGAAGATGGTGAACAGGAAGACGATCAGGTAGCCCCACGAATCGAGGAACGAGAAGAACCAGTCGAGTACGGCCACGCCGGTCTGGGGCGCCATCGACGTCAGACCTCCCCGTTCTCAGCCGAGCCGGACGCGGGGTCGGTCGGCTGGTCCTCGGCTCGACGCACGTCGTCGCCGGTCAGGTGCCGGATCCACGCGTCCCACTGGTCAACGCGGGGGAAGAGCGTCACGAAGCCGAGGAGGGTGATGGCGAGCATCATGTAGAGGTCCACGATCGACCGCGAGATGAGCACGACCAGAATGCCCATCACGACCGGTGCGATGGCGAAGCCGAGGAGCGTGAACGACGCCGAGCGAGCTTGGCGGACCGCCCCCTCGAACGTCTGCCCCGAGGGCAGCTGAAGCGGACGCGCCTTGAACGAGCGGCCGAAGATGACCGAGCCCGCCGCGAGCGCGATCAGCATCCCGCGGAGCGGTGGCGGCGCCTCGGGCGCTGCGCCCGGGTCGGCGGCGATGAGCGTCTGCTGGAGCGCAATCGCCACGAGCATGACCGCGACAAGCGGCAGCGACGACCGCACCCACGCCAGGTAGGCCCGCCGCACGTCCGCCCGGACGGGCAGCGGCGGAGCGCTCGGCGCACGCGATGAGCGGCGAAGGAGGGCCACCCTACCGCTCCCCTGTCGCATCGGCGAGAAGCTGCTCGTCAAACCCGAAGTCGAGCGGGCGCGCGAGGGTGAGCGCGCTCGTTGACACGACGTCCACGCCGAGTGCGGCGAGTGCGGGAAGCCGCTCGATGGTGACCGTGCCCGAGACCTCGATCTCGCATGCGTGACCTTCCGGGCACACGGCCCGGATCGCGGCGACCGCCGTAGCGACGGCCGCATCGTCCATGTTGTCGAGCAGGATGATGTCGGCCCCGGCCCGGGCCGCGTCGACCGCCTGGTGCAGCACGTCGGCCTCGACCTCGACCCGCAGCTCCGGGTGGGCGGCGCGCGCCGCATCGACCGCGGCGCGGACGCTGCCCGCGCGCGCGAGATGGTTGTCTTTGACGAGCACGCGGTCCCAGAGGCCCACGCGGTGGTTGTACGCTCCTCCGACCGCGACCGCATACTTGCTGAGCGTACGCAGCGCGGGCAGCGTCTTGCGCGTGTCAGACACCCGCATCGCCGCCCCGGCGGCGTCCTGCCAGCGGCGGGCCTCGGTCGCGATGCCTGAGAGGGTCATGAGCAGGTTGAGCGCGGCCCGCTCGCCCGCGAGCACGATGCGTGTGTCGCCCGCGACCTCGAGCACGGCCGTGCCGGGCTCCGCGAGCGTCCCCTCGGCGAGAAGCGGGAAGACGTCGATCGCGTCGGGCATGCCGCAGGCGTCCGCCAGGAGCTCCCACGCGCGCGCTGCCACCAGCAGCCCGCACACCACGCCGCCGGCGCGGGCGACGACCGTGCCCTCGAACGTGTCGCCGCGCGGGATGACTGCTGCCGAGGTCACGTCGCGGTCCAGCAGCGCGGGGTCGCCCGCGCCGCGCGCGCCGACGAGGCGCGCGGGCACAACGCCGAGGTCCTCGGCGAGCACCGCGGCGAGCAGGGTGTCGATCTCGGGGAGCGGTGGCAGCACGCGCGTCATGCGGCTCCCCCTTCGGGCGACGCCGTGGCGTGGTCGCGCACGGGCATTTCCCGCGGCTCGAGCGTGTCGCGGCGCCACACGGTCCGCACGCGCCAGCGCGCGTCGTCGCGCTTCGGGAAGTCGGCGCGGAAGTGCGTGCCGCGGCTCTCCTCGCGGTAGCGAGCCGCCGCCACGATGAGGTCGGCGACGGTGAGCAGGTTGCGCGCCTCGGCGGCGACGATCCCGTCGGGAGCAAGCGAGTCGGCGGCGTCGGCGAGCGCCTCGGCCGCCTCGGCGAGCCCGGCCCCGTCGCGGGTCATCGCAACGCGGGAGCTCATGAGTGCCTGCACCCGCGCGCGGACGTCGGCGGGCGCCTCGCCGCCGACGTCCGCGACCGCACCCGGAGCGGGCACGGGGGCCACGCCCACGATATGCGGAGTGCTCGGGTTAAGGTCCTCGTCGGCGAGCTCGCGGCCGATCCGCCGCGAAAAGACGAGACCTTCCAGAAGGGAGTTGCTGGCGAGCCGGTTGGCGCCGTGCAGGCCGCTTGAGGCGACCTCGCCGGAGGCGTAGAGGCCCGGCAGCGAGGAGTGCCCGTTCACGTCGACGAGCACGCCGCCGACGAGATAGTGCGCGGCGGGCGCCACCGGGACGAGGTCCCGCGAGAGGTCGTAGCCCGCCTCGATGCACGCCTCCCAGATGTGGGGGAATCGCGCGCGAAGGTACTCCTCGCCGAGGTGTCGCGCGTCGAGCCAGACGTTCGGCCGGTGGCAGCGAGCCATGACACGCTCGATCTCGCGGCTCACGATGTCGCGCGGCGCAAGCTCGGCGAGCGGGTGGATGCCGAGCATGAAGCGCTGTTGGTCACAGTCGAGAAGGTAAGCGCCCTCGCCGCGAAGCGCCTCGGTGATGAGGAAGCGCGGGCTCGCGCTGCTGTCGAGCGCGGTCGGGTGGAACTGCACGAACTCCATGTCGGCGATCTCGGCACACGCGCGCCACGCGGCTGCGATGCCGTCACCCGTGGCCACGGCTGGATTGGTCGTCACTCGGTAGACCTGGCCGCAGCCGCCGGTGGCAAGCACCGTCGCTCCGGCGAAGATGGCGGTTGGCGGCGCGGCGTCGTGCTCGCGCACGAGCGCGCCCACGCAGTGGCCGTCGTCGGTCAGCAGGTCGAGCAGGAACGCGTGCTCGACGATCTCGATGCCGGGAGTCGTACGCACGGCCTCGGTGAGCGCGGCCTGCACGCCCGCGCCGGTGGCGTCGCCCGTATGGAGCACGCGCGGGAGGCTGTGGCCGCCCTCACGGGCGAGTTCGACGGCGCCATCCGCGCCCCGACTGAACGCGACGCCGAGTGCTGCGAGCGCGGCGAGCGCCTCCGGAGCCTCGGACACCACCGCACGCACGACCGCCGGATCGCACAGGCCCTGCCCCACCACGAGCGTGTCGGCCTTGTGGAGCTCGATCGAGTCGGCCTCGCCAACCGCGCCGGCGATGCCGCCCTGCGCGTACCAGGTGGCGGTCTCGGTGAGCGCGCCCTTCGTCACCAGCAGCACCTGCGCGAAGCGCGCAGCTTCAAGCGCCGCGACGAGCCCCGCGATGCCGCTTCCGACGACGAGCACCTCGCACGTGCGCGCGGGGAGCGCCGCTGTGTCGAAGCCCATGAGGTAGCGCCCCTGCGTCCGGGCAGGTCCGCTCGCCGTGCCTGCCGCGGCTGCCGTCACGCGATTGCGACCATGCGCTCGACAGCGGCAAGCGCACGCACGCGCACGTCGGCGGGAACCGTGACGACACCGGACATCTCGCGAAGGCAGTCGCGGACCTTCGCGAGTGTCGTGAGCTTCATGTTGGGACACAGCATCTGCGGCGTGACGCTCACGAAGCGCTTGCCGGGCGCGGCCTTGGCAAGACCGTGCAGCAGTCCGCCCTCGGTCACGATGATGAACTCCTCGGCGGGAGATGCCGCCACGTGGCGGAGCATGCCGGAGGTCGAGAGCACCGCGTCTGCGAGCGCGTTCACCTCGGGGCGGCACTCTGGATGCGTGATGACCTCAGCGTCGGGGTGCCGCTCTTGGGCCTCGCGGACCATCTCGGGCGTGACCGCATCGTGGATCGGGCAGAAGCCGTCCCAGGAGATCACCTCGACATCGGGCAGCTGCGATGCCACCCACGCGCCAAGGTTGCGGTCAGGCGCGAACAGCACGCAATTCGTGCCGAGCGAGCGGACGACCGCCACGGCGTTCGCCGAGGTACAGCAGACGTCGGTCTCGGCCTTCACCTCGGCAGACGAGTTCACGTACGTCACAAGCGGCAGCCCGGGGTGAGCCGTCTTGAACGCGCGCGCCTGCTCGGCGGTGATCATGTTGGCCATCGGGCAGCCGGCCTTGGGTTCGGGCAGCAGCACGGTCTTTTCCGGCGCGAGGATCTTCGCCGTCTCGGCCATGAAGTGCACGCCGGCGAAGACGATGAGGCGCGCGTCTGTTGCCGCCGCCTCGCGCGACAGCCCAAGCGAGTCGCCGACGAAGTCCGCGGCGTCCTGAACCTCGGCGCGCTGGTAGTTGTGCGCGAGCAGCACCGCGTCACGCTCCGCGACGCGCGCGCGGATCTCCTCGGTAAGCGCCGTGACCTCCACCGTGTGCAGGTCCTCAGCGATCGGCATCGGAGGCTCCAAAGACGATGGCCATGTTGTCGATCAGCCGAGTGGCGCCCACGCGGGCCGCGATGATCGCGCGAGCGGGCTGCGTCGTGTCGCTCGCCTCGGCGAGCGTCACGGCATCGACGACGGCCGCGTAGTCGAGCGCGGCGAGCGGCTCATCGGCCACGACGTCGCGCATCGCGTCGGCGAGCGTGGCCGGACCGGCTTCGCCCCCAAGCGCGAGCGTCTCGGCAGTGCGGAGCGCTCGGTAGAGCACGGTCGCCGCACGCCGCTCCTCGGGTGACAGGTTGACGTTGCGGCTGGAGAGAGCGAGCCCGTCGTGCTCGCGCACGGTCGGGGCACCCACCACGCGCACGGGCATATCGAGGTCCTGCACCAGGCGCCGGATGACCACGAGTTGCTGGAAGTCCTTCTCGCCGAAGAACGCGAGGTCGGGCTGGAAGGTCGAGAAGAGCTTCGTCACGACGGTACACACGCCGCTGAAGTGTCCGGGACGGCTCGCGCCTTCCCAGACCGTGCTGAGCGGCCCCGGCTCGACGGTCACCTGCGCGTCGGGCGCGTACATCGTCTCCACCGACGGCGAGAAGACGAGGTCGGCGCCCTCGGCCGCCAGCAGCTCGATGTCGTGCGCGATGTCTCGCGGGTAGGCGGCGAAGTCCTCGCCGGGGCCGAACTGCGTCGGGTTCACGAAGACGGAGACCGCGACGTAGTCGGCTCGGCTGCAGGCGCCTCGCACGAGCGACAGGTGCCCCTCGTGCAGCGCGCCCATCGTGGGCACGAGCGCCACGCGCTTGCCCTCGCGCTTGGCGGCGGCGATCGCCTGCCGCACCTCCTCCTTGGAGTACACCCGTTCCATCTACGCGTCCTCCCCCTCGGTCGGCGGCAGCGCCGTCTCGAGCTCCGCGAGGACCTCCTCGGCGAGATGCGTCAGGTTCTCCTCGGACGGGAACGCGCCCGTGCGAACGTCGGCTGCGTACGCGCTGAGCGCGTCTCGTATCGCGGCGCCGGCATCCGCGTACTGGCGGGCGTGCCTCGGCGTGAACGTACCCAGGCCGAGCAGGTCGTGGAAGACCTGCACCTGACCGTCGCAGAAGCCGCCCGCGCCGATGCCGATCGTGGGGATGTCGAGCTCTTCGGTGATGATCGCGGCGAGCTCCGCGGGGACGAGTTCCAGCACGACCGCGAAGGCCCCGGCTTCCTCCAGTGCGAGCGCGTCGCCGACGAGCGCGAGCGCGGCGTCCGTGTCTCGACCCTGCACGCGGTAGCCGCCGAACGCGTGGACCGACTGCGGCGTCAGGCCGATGTGGCCCATCACCGGGATGCCGGCGGAGACGAGGCGGTCGACGAGCGGGGCGACGGCAACGCCACCCTCCAGCTTGACCGCCGCTGCGCCGCCCTCGGCGAGCAGGCGCGCGGCGTTCGTGACCGCGTCGTCGCTCGACGCCTGGTACGAACCGAACGGCATGTCGGCCACGACCATCGCGCGTGACGTCGCGCGCGAGACAGCCGCGGTATGGCGAACCATGTCGTCCATGGTGACCGGGAGCGTGCTGTCGTAGCCCAGAACCGTCATCCCCAGCGAGTCCCCGACCAGGATCGCGTCGACGCCGGCCTCCTCGGCCAGTCGCGCGCCCGGCGCGTCGTACGCGGTGACCATGGCGATGGGCGTGCCGGATGCCTTGGAGGCGGCGAACGATGAAACGGTGACTCGAGCCGTGCCGCGTGTTCCGGCGCTCATGAAACGGGCTCCTTCCCAGCCGTCCCGGCCTCGTCTGGCGAGGTCCAGGAGCCCTGCCTGATGGGCATATGAGTATAGCACCGGCCATTCCCGGAGCAGCAGGGATGCGCCGTTCACGAGAAACGCATGGAAGTCGTCGGCCCAGATGTATCGACAGTGCCGCGGATTGGGCAATAACTAGTGTTGGAGTGATTCTCGTCCCCGGGAGGGAGGGACGCGCCCGCGAAGTAGAGATGTGGCGCGCTATCAGTAGGGTCAGGGTCCAAGCGCCGAGCGTCACAGGGACGTTCGGCCTGAACAGGGAGGCTGCCGATGAAGAAGATCCTTCGCGTCAACATGAGCGACCTGTCCGTCAAGGACGAGCCGTTCCCGAGTGAATGGTCGCGTTGGGGCGGTCGCGCGCTCACCGACGCGATCATCTTCAACGAAGTTCCGCCGAAGGCGGACCCGCTCGGCCCCGAGAACAAGCTCGTGATCGCGCCGGGGACGCTCGCAGGCACCACGGCCCCCAACGGTGGCCGACTCTCGTTTGGGGCCAAGAGCCCGCTGACCGGCGGCATCAAGGAGTCGAACTCGGGAGGGCAGGCCGCCCACGCACTCGCAAAGGTCGGCATCGCCGCGATCGTGGTCGAGGGCATGGCGGCCGACAAGGACGCCCGCTACGTCCTGAAGATCGCCGCCGACGGCTCCGCGGAGCTCGTACGGGACGATACGCTTGCCGGCCTCGGTGTGTACGACACCTACGACAAGGTCGCGGCCGCGATGGGAGATGCCAAGAAGTTCGCCGTCATCACCATCGGACCCGCGGGCGAAATGGGGATGAAGGCTGCCGGCGTCGTCGTCAGCGACCCGAAGAACATCCCCAACCGCTGGGCCGGCCGTGGCGGGCTTGGGGCGGTCATGGGCAGCAAGGGGCTCAAGGCCATCACCATCGTAGATGAGGGCCTTCCCTACGTGGAGCACGCCGACCGCGACGCATTCAACGCGGCGGTCAAGAAGATGGCGGCGGCGCTCAACGAGCACGCGGTCACGGGCCAGGGCCTGCCGACGTACGGCACCAACGTGCTCGCCAATATCATCAACGAGGCCGGCGGCTATCCCACCCGCAACTTCTCCAGCGGCCGTTTCGAGCTCGTCGACGGCATCAGCGGCGAGAAGATGCGCGAGATAACGGTCGAGCGTGGCGGCAACGTCAAGCACGGCTGCCACACCGGCTGCGTCATCCAGTGCTCGCGCTACTACGTGGACAAGGACGGGAAGTACATAACCAAGGGCGTCGAATACGAGAACGCCTGGTCGCTGGGCGCCGACTGCGGCATCGGCGACATGGACGAGGTCGCGTACCTGGACCGCGCGATCAGCGACGTCGGACTGGACACCATCGAGACCGGCGTCGCACTCGGCGTCTACATGGAATCCGGCAAGCTCGCGTTCGGCGATGGCAAGGGTGCGCTGCGCGTCATTCAGGAGGATGTTGCCAAGGGGACAGAGCTTGGCCGGATCATCGGCGACGGCGCCGAGGCGACCGGCCACGCCTTTGGCGTGACCCGCATCCCGGTCGTCAAACACCAAGCGATGCCGGCATACGACCCGCGCCCGATCCAGGGCATCGGTGTCACCTACGCCACGAGCACGCAGGGCGCGGACCACACCGCCGGCTACTCGATCACGGCGAACGTGCTCGGCGTGGGCGGCAGCGTCGATCCCCTGAAACCCGAGGGCCAAGCAGCGTTGTCGCAGGGCCTGCAGATCGCCACGGGGATGCTCGACTCGCTCGGCTTCTGCATCTTCGTCGCGTTCGCGGTCCTGGACATCCCGGCCGCCTTCGAGGCGATCTACGAGATGGCAGAGGCGCACACCGGCGAGAAGTGGGACACCGACGCACTGATGCTGCTTGGCAAGCAGGCGCTCACGATGGAGCGGCTCTTCAACGAGGGCGCAGGCATGACCGCCGAAGACGACCGGATGCCCGCTTTCATGCTGACCGAGCAGCTCCCGCCGCACGACGCAGTCTTCACCGTGACCGATGCCGACCTCGACAGCGTGTACGACTTCGTGCCCGAGACTGCCGCGGCTATGGGCATCACCGTCCCGATGTAGGGACCGGACCGCATGCAGATCGAACTCGCGCTCTTTGCGAGCCTGACCGCCTACCTCCCCGCCTCAGCCGAGGCGGGGAGCGGCGGGACACATTCCCGTATGATCGACCTGCCCGATGGCACGACCATCGGGCAGGTCATCTCGTCTCTGGGGTTGCCCGACGAGCCGCGGGTGGTCTTCGTCAACGGACGCCACGCGCCGGATGAACATGCGCTTGCCTCGGGCGACCGGTTGGCGTTCTTCCCGCCCGTCGGCGGAGGCTGAGACGCGCGTGCCCGACCCGCAGCACACGCGCGACACCCTGCGAGCCCGCCTCGGCGAGGCTCGCGTGGGCATCGCCGGCCTCGGCGGCCTTGGCTCCAACGTCGCGTGGATGCTTGCGCGCTCGGGCGTGCGGCGGCTGGTGCTGGTGGACTTCGACGCCATCGACGAGACGAACCTTGACCGCCAGTTCTACTTCGCGGACCAGGTGGGCCGGATGAAGGCCGACGCTCTTGCCGAGAACCTGCGGCGAATTGCGCCTGACGTTGAACTTGAGACGCACGCAGTCCGCATCACGGCCGACACCTTCGCGGAGCTTTTCGCGGGCGTCGACGTGTTCGTCGAGGCCCTCGATTGGGCCGAGGAGAAGTCCGCGATCATCGCGCTCGCGTCCGACCACCTGCCCGGCGTCCCGATCGTGGCCGCGTCAGGACTGGCGGGCTACGGCCCCGCGAACGACATCACCACGCACGAGATCGCCGACGGCGTGTACATCGTGGGCGACTTCGCGTCCGCGGCCGATGCCGAGCATCCGCTGGTGGCCAGCCGGGTGGCGCTTGCCGCGGCGCATCAGGCGCTCCTGGTCGTGCGGCTGTTGCTGGGGTGTCCCACTTCGTAGCGCAAGCAGCGGCGCGGAGCCCGCGCCCTCACTCGGTAGCCGGCTCCTCGGTCCACGACTCCTGCCCGGCCTTCCACAGTCCCAGCGTGAAGCGGTGCGGCCCCGGCGTTCCCTTGGGCACGAACGCGACTCGGTCACCCGGTCTGATCACGTGACTGGGCCCGTAGATGGTCCCGTTGCAGAAGACGCCCTCGATGTCGGTGAGCGGAGCGCCCACCGCAAGCGCCGCATTGCGCGCGGTCATGCCCTCGGCGGGAATCTCGATCGTGAAGCGTGTCGGCAGTCCGCGCTCGCGCTGGAGCGTGTGCAGACAGCCGAACATGCGAATCTCAGCGGTGCCGCTCGTCACAGTAGCCTCACTCCTCTGTCGCCATGCCGCGCAGTTCGCCGCCGGCGGCGTGCGCCTCCATGAGCGCGCGGCGTGCCGCCTGCACGTAGCTTGACGGTACCATGAGCCGCAGCCGAAGCATCGCCGCGTAGATCGGGACGCCCGGCGCCGCGAAGATGGGCGGCGGATCCAGAAGCGCGGGTATCCCCGCGTCTTCCAGGATGCCGAGGTGCATCTGCATGTTGAGCGCGCCCGAGTAGCCCATCATCATGCCCTGGATGGTCTCTTCGATGACGACCCAGTTGTCACCAGGTGCCGCCTCCCGCTTGACCGACACCCGGAAGTCGGGATCGAACTCCAGCGGTCCGCCCACGTCCTCGGATCGGGCGCGCGGCGAGCGCGTCTCGTAACCGGGGACTGCGCCAGCAATGCGCGTGATCGGTCCCTCTGTGGCGGTCTCGCGATCGAGCGGCGTCCCGTCAGGCAGCGTGATGTCGGGGTCGAGTTCCAGAAGCGGCACCACGACAAACGCGCGCTCGGTCAGGCGCGGGTGCGGCACGACGAGGTCGGGGCGGTCCCACTCTTCGTCGCCCAGCATGAGGATGTCGAGGTCGACGGTGCGCGACCCATAGCGCTCGCTTCCGCGCACGCGCCCGAGGTCAGCCTCGATACGCTGCAGATGCGGCAGGAGCTGGTCCGCGCGAAGCCCGGTCCCGAGCACGGCGACTGCGTTGAGGTACGGGTGCTGCTCGGCACTGCCCTCCCCGACGCCCCAGGGCTGCGTCTCGTAGACGTTGGACACAGCGAGCACCTCGGTGGACTCGATGGCGCTCATGGCGGCGAGCGCGTGCCTCAGATAGCCCCAGCGGTCACCCTCGTTTGAGCCGAGCGCGACGTACGCGATGGTCGTGTGCCGCGTTTCCTCCGAGTCGGGCCAGCCGATCCACGCACGCCAGCCCCGAGGGCCGGGCATGTCCGCTTCGCCGTACCCTGCCGACCCCGGACGGACCCCGCTGGGCGTACCACCGCGTACCGCCGTCTCGGCAGCCTCCAGGGCGTCCGGGTCATCGACAGCCGACTCCGGCACGTTCCACGGGAGGCGCATGGAGTAGAGCTCACGGCCGTCGCTCATCGGGCCTCGCCCTCCAGCGCGCGCCATGTGCGGAACAGGCGAACGGTCTCGGCCACGTCGTGCACGCGCACCGCCGCGGCGCCATGCATCGCGGCCCACGCCGCCACTGCCAGACTGCCTTCGAGGCGCTTCAGCGGATCGGGCTCGTCCAGAAGCGCGCCGAGCATGCTCTTCCGCGACGCGCCGACGAGCACCGGGTAGCCGAGCGCCGCGATCTCCGGGATGGCCCGCAGGAGTGCGAGGTTGTGCTGAAGCGTCTTGCCGAAGCCGATGCCGGGATCGACCATGATGCGCTCGGCCGCCACGCCCACCGCCTCGAGATGCGCGGCGCGCGCGCCGAGGTACGCGATCACCTCAGCGACGACGTCGCCGTACTCGGGGGTGTGCTGCATCGTGCCGGGCTCACCGCGCATGTGCATGACGACAAGGCCGGCATCGCAGCCCGCCGCGACCTCGAGCATCGCCGGGTCCCCGAAGCCGCTGATGTCGTTGATGACGCTCGCGCCGGCGGTGACCGCCGCGCGCGCTACCTCCGCGTGCCGCGTGTCGACCGAGACGATTAGCCCGAAGTCGTGCGAGAGCGGGCGCACGACGGGCTCAACACGCCGGATCTCCTCCGTAGGCGTGACGGCTGCCGCGCCAGGCCGCGTGGACTCGCCGCCCACGTCGATGACCGCTGCGCCGTCGAGTGACATCTGGCGACCGTGCGCAATCGCGACGGCGGGGTCGTCGTGATAGCGGCCGCCATCCGAGAACGAATCGGGCGTGACGTTCAGCACGCCCATGATGAGCGCGCGGCCGAGCGGGAGCTTGTGAGAGCCGCAGCGCCAGACGTCCGCCATCTCACGCCCCCTTGATGAGGGACATCGCCTCCGCGCGGGTCGCGATGTTGCGCTCGAAGATGCCGCGCACCGCCGAGGTGGTCGTGACCGCCCCGGGCTTCTGCACGCCACGCATCGACATGCACAGGTGCTCGGCCTCGATGACGACGATCACGCCCTGAGGCTCGAGGTGCTCCACGATGGTGTCGGCGATTTGCGACGTCAGCCGCTCCTGCACCTGTGGCCGCTTCGCGAAGACGTCGACCACGCGCGCGAGCTTCGACAGGCCGCAGATGCGCCCGCTCTTGCCGGGGATGTAGGCAACGTGCGCTCGGCCGAGGAACGGCAGCAGGTGGTGCTCGCACACCGAGTAGAGCGGGATGTCGCGGATGAGGACCATCTCCTGGTGCGCTTCGTTGAAGGTCACGCAGAAGTGCTCGGCCGCGTCCTGTGTGAGGCCAGCGAAGATCTCCTCGTACATGCTCGCCACACGGCGCGGCGTGTCCAAGAGCCCCTCGCGCAAGGGGTCCTCGCCGATGCCGTCGAGGATGAGGCGGACGCCCTGTTCGATCTTCGCTGTGTCCATGGTGTGCTCCGCACGTCGCCCGGGGGTGCTAGTGCAAGTATCCCCTATCGGGCGTACTGACGTCGCCGAGCCCGGCGGTCTCGCTACTCGGGCACGTGGAAGCTCCAGCCGAAGGCTGGAGGGCGCGCGGCTTAGATGACGATGATGATGCCCCGCGCGAGTCTCAAGAGCCTACAGGCGCGTCCGCTCCCGCCCGGGATGGATGCGACGCGGCGCGACTGAGGAACGGTGGTAGTTGGGCCTCGTCTCACGCGTGTGAAGGCGACTCCGCCGCACCATCCAGGCTCACGATACCCAGCCTCAGCGCCGTCAGCACAGCTTGCGTCCGATCGTTCTGGCCCAGCTTGTGCAGGATCCGGCTGACGTGCGTCTTGACCGTGGTCTCGCTGATCCAGAGTTCCTTGCCGATGTCCTTGTTGCCAAGTCCCCGTGCCATCACGTCGAGCACTTCAAGTTCTCGCTCAGATAGCGGCTCTGTCAGCATCGCATTCGCGTCTACCCCGTTCGAACGGCCGCTGATCACACGCGCGGCAATCGTAGCGTCGAAGACGACCTGCCCATCCACCACCGAACGGACCGCTTGGGCGATGCGCTCCGGAGGCGTGTCCTTCATGAGGTAGCCATTCGCTCCGGCTTCGAGCACACCGAAGAGTTCCTCGTCGCCGTCGAAGCTGGTGATGACCAAGACCGCAGTCTCCGGCGACTGCTCCTTCACCCGACGACACACTTCGGTTCCTCCGCCGCCCGGCATGCGCAGATCAAGCAACAGCACGTCCGGCCGGTGGCGCAAAGCGCCCTCGATCGCGCCGTCGGTGTCTCCCGCCTCGGCGATGACTTCGAGGTCGTCCTCAGCGTCGAGGAGTGTCCTGAGCGCCATCCGAACCAGTTCGTGGTCATCCGCGATCATGATGCGTGTGACGTTCATCGGTCACCCCCAATCGGCAGTTCCGCTCGCACAACCGTCCCGTGGCCGGGCGTACTCTCGAGGTTCAGGTATCCGCCGGCGCTTGCCATCCGCTCCCGCATACTTCGAAGTCCGATTCCCGTCCCCGGCAGCGCGGTTCTTGCGACATCATCGACCAGGAAGCCGCGACCATCGTCGGTGACGGTCATCACAACCGCTTCATCGGCATATTCGATGCGAACCGTGAGCCTCGTTGCCCCTGAATGCCGAACGGTATTGCTGACCGCCTCCTTCGCGACGCGATAGAGGCAGGCTTCCGCGGCCGGTCCGATGTGCCGCTCTTGCCCGGATACCTCGAGCCTGCCAGCGACCCCACGGCCAGCGGTGGACTCCTTGATCCACATGTCCACCGAGCCCGCGAGGCCCAGTTCCTGGAGCTTCAAGGGCCGCAGATCATAGATGACGCGTCGGAGCTCGGCCATGCCCTGGCCGAGCTGGTCTTGCAGGTCGGCAAGCTGCTCGCCAGCCGCGACAGGGTCCCGTATCACCTGCTTCTTCGCAAGCTCCAATCCGAGCGAGATGCTGAACAGCGACTGCGAGAGACCATCGTGCATCTCGCGGGCGATGCGGTCCCGCTCGCTTGCCAGGAGCACGTAGCGGCTCTCCTCAGCGAGACGGGCGTTCTCCACGGCGGTTGCGGCGAAGGCCCCCAGAATAGCGAGGAACTCCATTTGCTGCTGGCTGAAGCGCCGGTCGCGACGGTTGACTGCGCAGAGCATCCCGATATGCCGTGATTGCATGCGGATCGGCGAATAGGCCACCCACGCCTTCGTTTCGGGAATCGAGGCGAGCGTGATGTAGCCGTTCGCGAAGACGTCCGGAGCTGCTTGAGCAATCAGGGTCTGCCATGTCTCCTGCAGGTGCTCGTCAAGGCGACCCCTCACCACGAGGCTGTCGAAATCGAGTTCGTCGGATTCCTCTTGGGTGAGTAGGAGGATCGCCTTGTCGGTGTTGGTCACGCGCTTGGCCCGGTCGACGATCGTCAGCAGGACGTCTTCAACCGAGACCGCCCGGGATACGGCGTCGGCAACGTCGTTGAGCGAGCGGAGCAGCTCCGCCTGCCTGCGGTCGCTCCCGCTGATCCGACGCAGGAAACGGCGCGTGACGCTGGGGTCCCTGGTGGACGAGCCCAGAGACGCGAACTTCGCGCCAGCGACCATCGCTTCGTCGCGAGCGTCTACCGCTTCGGACGCGTAGGTCCGTGCCTGCTTCGGGTCCACGCACTCCACCTCACCACAGGGGCCGCTGGTTTAACCGGCGGCCCCTGTGTGTGGTCCCCTACGCGGGTGCCGCGCCCTCAGCGGGCGGCGGCTGCACATCCAAGCGCGGCCGATCATCATCTCCCACTGTATCGGCCTGCTCTGACGCGTCCTTGACGTCCTCGGGCTCCTCGGGCGCCGGCGACGCCTCTGCAGCACGCTTCGCCTCCTCGGCGGCGTACTCGCTCCAGCGGCCCTCGAGGAGCGCTTCCAGTCCGTCCTTGTCGATGGTCTCTCGCTCGACGAGGACGTCGGCCATCGTCTCCAAGAGCTCGCGGCGCTCGGAAAGAATCACGCGCGCCTTCTCGTACGCATCGTCGATGAGCCGGCGGACTTCCTTGTCGATCTCGTAGGCGATCTCCTGGCTGTAGTTGGGGGTGGCGGAGAAGTCGCGACCGAGGAAGACCTCGTGCTGGCCCTCGCCGAGCGTCATCGGGCCAAGCTTGTCCGACATGCCGTACTGCGTGATCATCAGCCGCGCCATCTTCGTGGCCCGCTCGATGTCGTTGCTGGCGCCGGTGGTGATGTCGCCCATCGTGAGTTCCTCGGCGACGCGTCCGCCCATCAGCATGGCTATCTCGTCAAGCATCTCTTCCTTGGCGTTCAGGAACTTGTCCTCCATCGGCAACGCAAGCGTGTAGCCGAGCGCGCGCCCACGGCTGATGATGCTGATCTTGTGGATGGGATCGGTATTGGGAAGCACGTGACCCACGAGCGCATGACCCGACTCGTGGTACGCGATGATCCGCTTCTCCTTCTCAGAGATGATGCGGCTCTTCTTCTCTGGACCGGCGATCACGCGCTCGATTGCCTCCTCGAGTTCGTGCATCTCCACGGTCTTCTTGCCGTGCCGAGCAGCGAGGAGCGCCGCCTCGTTCACCATGTTGGCGAGGTCGGCGCCGGTGAAGCCCGGCGTGCGTCGCGCGAGCACCTCGAGGTCGATCGAGTCGCCGACCGGGATCCCCCGTGTGTGGATCTTGAGGATCTCCGTGCGCCCGTTGATGTCCGGGCGGTCGACCATGATCTGCCGGTCGAAGCGACCCGGCCTGAGGAGCGCCGAGTCAAGAACGTCGGGGCGGTTGGTGGCCGCCATGATGATGACGTTGTCCTTGATGTCGAAGCCGTCCATCTCCACGAGCAGCTGGTTGAGCGTCTGCTCGCGCTCGTCATGCCCGCCGCCGAGGCCCGCGCCGCGCATGCGGCCGACCGCGTCGAGCTCGTCGATGAAGACGATGCACGGCGACGCCGCCTTGGCCTGCTCGAACAGGTCGCGCACGCGGCTGGCGCCTACGCCGACGAACATCTCGACGAAGTCGGAACCGGAGATGCTGAAGAACGGCACGCCGGCCTCGCCTGCCACAGCGCGCGCCAGGAGCGTCTTACCGGTGCCCGGAGGGCCGACCAGAAGCACGCCCTTGGGAATCTTGGCACCCAGCGCCTGGAACTTCCCGGGGTTCGCCAGGAACTCCTTGATCTCCTGCAGCTCCTCGACGGCCTCTTCCACCCCCGCCACGTCCTTGAACGTGATCCTCGGCTGGTCGCGCGTCATGCGCTTGGCCTTGGCCTTGCCGAACGACATCACCTTCGAGTTGCCGCCCTGCATCTGGTTGATGAAGAAGAACATCACGCCGACGATGAGCGCGATCGGGATGAGCTGAATGAGCAGCGCCTGCCACCACTGCGTGTCTTGCGTGTTCGTGTCGTAGCTTTCGAGTGGCGGGTACTTATCGATGAGCTGCGCGAAGGTGTCCTCACCGAGGTACGTCGTGGTGTACTTCGTCTTCTTCTTGTCTGTCTTCGCGGCGGCGTCCTTGTAGTACTCGCCCGTGACCGCCTGCTGGCGCAGGATGACCTCGGCAGTGGCGACGCGCCCATCCTTCAACGCCGTGACAAAGGCGCTCGACGTGAGCGTGTCGACTGTCGCGGTGCGCTCGTAGCCGTTCGCAACGAAGAGAAGCGCCACCACAATGAGCAGCAGGTAGAGCAGCGCCGTTCTGAGATTCCTGTTCAACACGCACTCCTTCTGGGAGGCCTACGAGGTGTAGACTTCCGGCTTCAGCACCCCGATGTACGGGAGGTTGCGGTACTTCTCGGCGTAGTCCAGGCCATAGCCGACGACGAACTCGTCGGGAATCGCGAACCCGGTGTACTTGCAGTCGATCGGCACGCGCTGCTTGCCGGGCTTGGAAAGTAGGGTGACGACTTCGAGGCTTGCGGGCTTGCGCGACGCGAGGTTGCGGAGCAGGTACTTCAGCGTAAGCCCGGTGTCGATGATGTCCTCGACCACCAGCACGTGCCGGCCGTCGATGACCTCGTCGAGGTCCTTGATGATGCGGACGACGCCGGACGACTTGGTCTGCGAGCCGTATGAGGACACCGCCATGAAGTCGATCTCCACGGGGCCGTCGATGGCCCGGGCGAGGTCGGCCACAAAGAGCGACGCGCCTCTGAGCACCGCCACGAGCAGCAGCGAGTTGCCCTCGTAGTCAGCGGCGATCTCTGCGCCAAGCTCGCGCACGCGCTGCTGGACGTCCTCTTCGGTGAGGATGACTCGCTCAATTGCGTCGTGCAGCGACATGGCCACTCCGTTTCCCGAGTGCTCGCGCAGCTTCGCGGGCACATCCGGCGTACTACGTACGTTCCCGAATCCAGACGAGCGTCAGTACCCGTTCCGTCGCCGATGTCACCTTGGCGACATCGGACTGCTTCACGCCCGCGACCCAGAGCACCTGCTCGCCGTCGCGCACGACCGGCGTGCCTGCCCGCAACCGCTGCGGGACCTTTGCGTCCACGAGCACATCCTGGAGCTTTCGCGTGCCGTGCATGCCGAGCGGCCGAATACGATCCCCCTGCCGGACAGCGTCCACGACGAGCGTCGACGCCACGTTCGCGGCGTCGAAGTACGCGGCTTCCGGGTCCGCTCCGACGGCGTCGACGCCAGTGATTCGCGCCTCGATCCGGCCGAGCGGGCCGAGGTCGCATTTCCCCGGCCAATCGAGCAAACACGGTGCCACCGACAGGAACGACTCGTCCTGGCGGAAGACTGTAAGTGTACCGTACTCAATAGCCGCCCGCAGTCCGAAGGGCAGGTCGCGCGCGAAGGTCTCATCCGCCATGCCGGCGACGATCGCGTCCGTATGCGACGCGTCGAGGCGCGATGCTTCCGGGAAGGCGCCCACGAGCGCGGTCCGCACGACGCGGCGCGCCATCGCTTTGTCGAGCGTGCCCATCATCGTGCGATCGAACGCGAGGCGTCCGCCCTCGACGTCCGCGAACGTCGCGGCGAAGCCGCCCGCCATGTCTGACAGGAGCGCGTCCTCGTCGCTCACGATGCGCACGGTGCGCTCGAGCGTGGCGCTGAAGGACGGGTTGACGCTCTCCACAAGCGGCTTGAGCTCGTGGCGCACCCACGCGCGCAACCGGGCGGTGTCAGCGTTCGTGGCGTCCTCGCGCCACGGCTGGCCGAGCGCGTCCAGATACTCGGTGATCTCCGCGCGCCGCACGCCGAGGAGCGGGCGGACGATGCGGCCGCGGACCGCAGGAATCGCGCGCAGGCCGCAGGGGCCGGAGCCGGTCACGAGTCGCATGAGGAAGGTCTCGGTGAGGTCGTCGAGCGAGTGCGCGGTCAAGATGCGGCCGGAGCGCGGGGTCACGCCACGCGCCGCACAGCGTGCGTCGAGCTCCTGCTCGGCGAAGCGGTAGCGCACGCGCCGGCCGGCGTCCTCGAGATTGAGGCCCTCGGCTTCAGCGTACGAGGCGACGTCATAGCGGACGACGCGGCACGGCACGCCCAAGGTCGCGCACAGGTCCTCAACGAACGCGGCGTCCTCGTCGGCCGCCTCGCCGCGGAGCATGTGGTTGACGTGGAGGACCGAGAGGCCGGGCGCCTGACCGAGCTCCCCTGCCGCGAGCATGCGCAGCAGTGCGATGGAGTCCGCGCCACCGGAGACGAGCACCAGGACGACGGCGTCGGGTGGGAACATGTCGTGCTCGGTGACCGCGGCACGGGCGATCTCAGGAAGTGAAGGCATGCGTACAGGGTACGGCGAGCGGCGGGACGGTGCCACCGGAGGCGATCAGGCTCGGGCGGGCGTGTCTGCTCCCCCGCCCACCGCAGCCGCCCGCTCGACCTGCGCGAGGGTGACGTCGGCGATAACCGCGAGGAGCGCCGCCGGGAGAGCGCCCTCGATGACGTACGCCATGTTCTGCACCGCGAGCCCGCCGATAATCGGCACACCAAGCCCGCCCGTCCCGATCGCGGCGCCGACCGTCGCCGTCCCGATATTGATGGCGACCGAGGTGCGGATCCCCGAGAGGATCACGCGGAGCGCCAGCGGCAGCTCCACGCGCAGGAGCCGCTGCATCGGGCTCATGCCCATGCCGCGTGCGGCCTCCAAGACCGACGCCGGAACCGCCTCGATGCCCGCGATCGTGCTGCTCACGACCGGGAAGAGGCCGTAGATCACGAGCGCCACGACCGTCGGCCAGAAGCCGAAGCCCAGAAGCGGCATCGCCAGGGCGAGGACAGCCACCGGCGGGAACGTCTGGCCGAGGTCCGTCGCGGCCACCACGAGCCCGTGGAAGTCGCGTCCAGCCCTGCGGGTGACGAAGATCCCGAGCGGGACGCCGATGCCGATGGTGAGCCCGCTCGAAACCCCCACGATGGCCAGATGTTGCAGCACGAACGTCGCGAGGCTGTCGCGCGGCATGAGTACGTCGCGGTACTGCGGGAAGATGCCGCGGAGCGCCGAGGTCCACAACCCATCGGCGGAGACCAGCCACGCGAACGCGAGCGCCGCGGCGGCGGTCGCGAACCATCCCGCGAGGCGTCGTCCGCGCGTCACGAGGCGGGCGCCTCCTCCCGCGCGAGGCGATCGTCGCTCTGTCCCATTGCGGCCTCGATGTCGTGGAACTGCACTTCTCCCAGGAGGCGCCCGCCGGCGTCGGTCACCGCGATGCTCCGAAAGCCGAGGCCGAGCATGCGCGAGAGCGCTTCTTTCAGACTGGCGTCCTCGGGGACCGACGCCTGCGCCGCGTCGACGCGCGTGAGCGCGTCGGCCGGGCTTGCGCCGCGCGCGAGCTCGCGAGTGTCCACCCAGCCGAGCAGGCGGTCGTTCGCGTCCACGACGTACACGAAACGAACGGCCGTGCCACCGCCGGAGTGGCTAACGCCGGCCACCGCCGACTCGCGCACCGACGGCGCGTCGCGCATGACGTCGGTGACACGCACGCGGACGAGCCGCTTGAGCGCACGGTCGGCGCCCACGAAGTCTCGGACAAACGCATTGGCGGGGCGGTCCAGGACCGACTCCGGCGTGTCGTACTGCTCGAGGTGCCCGTCACGCATGATCGCGATGCGATCGGCCAACCGGATCGCTTCGTCGATGTCGTGCGTGACGAAGATGACCGTCTTGCCAAGCTCGCGCTGGATGCGGCCGAACTCGGCCTGGAGCCGCTCGCGCGTGAGCGGGTCGACGGCGCCGAACGGCTCGTCCATAAGAAGCGCCGGCGGGTCGGCAGCGAGCGCCCGCGCGACGCCGATGCGCTGGGCCTCGCCGCCGGAGAGCTGCCGAGGGTACTTGCGGGCGTACTCGGCGGGGTCAAGGCCGACAAGCGATAGCAGCTCCTCGGCGCGCGCCGCCATCCGCGGGGCGCCCCAGCCAAGCAGCCGAGGCACGACGCCGATGTTCTCGGCAACGGTCAGGTGCGGGAAGAGGCCGACCGACTGGATCGCGTAGCCAAGCCGACGGCGAAGCACCTCGGGCTTGAGCTCGGTCACGTCCGTGCCGTCCACGAGGATGCGCCCGCTCGTGGGCTCGATCAAGCGGTTCACCATGCGCATCGTCGTCGTCTTGCCGCAGCCCGACGGGCCGATGAGCACGCAGACCTCGCCTTGCGCAACCTCGAACGTGAGGTCGTTGACGGCGGTCTTGTCCCCGTAGCGCTTGGTGACGTGTTCGAAGGCGATCACGTGGCGCGTACTCCTTCCGGCGTGAGCGCTCGGCCGAGCGCGCTCAACCCGACGTCGGCGATGAGGGCAAGCGCGATGGTGGGGATCGCGCCGAGCAGAATGAGGTCGGGCGCGAACTGCCCGAGGCCCTCGAAGATGAGGATGCCGAGATTCCGCGCGCCGGCGAACACGGTGAGCGTCGTGATGCCCACGAGCAAGACGGTCGCCGTCCGAACACCATCGATGATGAGCGGCAACGCCAGCGGCAACTCCACACGCATCAGCAGCTGCGACGGACTCATCCCCATCCCCCGGCCAGCGTCGATGGCGCCGGGGTCGACCTCGGAGAGTCCCACGTAGGTGTTGCGCACGATCGGCAGGAGCGCGTAAAGCGTGAGCGCGATGAAGCCGGGCGCCGCGCCGATGCCGCGGATGCCGAGTTCACGGAGAAGGGGGTACGCCGCGCCAAGCGCCGCGAGCGGCACGACCAGCAGGCCGAGGAGCGCGAGCGACGGGATGGTCTGGATGATGCCGGTCACACCGAGCACCGCCGAGCGGACGTGGCGGTGGCGCGTGGCCGCCAACCCGAGCGGGACGCCGATCACGAGCCCGGCGGTGAGCGCAGCTGCGGCGAGGGTCACGTGCCCGAGCACGAGCTGCCAGAACGAGGCTGCGCGAACCACGTACTCGCGGGCGAGGGAGAGCTGGTCCAGACCGCCGAGGGCGAACGCGAGCGCCACCGCCGTGACGCCGGCGATGGGTATGGCGAGGCGCGCTACGAGGGTCCGGGGGCCCGTGCCGGTGTCGGCGCGCCCCGCGAAGCCGAGCACCGCCGCGCCCGCCAAGACCACCCACGCGCCCGCGCCGATCGAGACGCGCGTGACAGCGTGCTGCCCCTCGAGGAGGCGGCTGCACGCGGCGCCGAGCGCCCACGCTGTGGCGCCGACGAGGCCCCAGGCGCTCACGCGCGCGAGGCGCGGGCGGGCGGCGGTTGCCGGCACGAGCGCGGCGGCGAAGCCGACCGCGAGCGCGACCCACACCGGGAGCGCGAGCGCTCCCGCGACACCGAGCGACTCGAGCGTGCCGGGCACGAGACGGTTCGCGCGGAGCTCGGCGAGCGGGAGGAGCGCCGCGCCGGCGAGCGCAACGAGCGCGCCGGTGAGGGCGACCGCATCAGGGCCCGGCCGGTGTGCGCGCGAGGCCGTCACCTACTTGATGAGCCCCTTGGACTTCAGATACTCGACGGCGACGACCGTGGGATCCTGTCCGTCGACGGCGACCTTGCCGTTCAGCCCCTGGAGCGTCTCAAGGGTGAGCGTCTTGAAGACGGGATCGAGCAGTGTCGCGATCTCAGGGTACTTGTCGAGGACCGCTTTCCGGATACTCGGCGCCGGCTCGTAGACCGGCTGCACACCCATCGGGTCCGAGAGCACGACAAGCCCGAGCGCTGAGATGCTGCCGTCGGTGCCGTACGCCATCGCCGCGTTCGCGCCGTTGGTGCCCTGCGCCGCTGCGGCCTCGGTCTGCGCTGTGTCGCCTCCTGAGAGGACGATGAGCTGGTCGGCCTTGAGGCTGAAGCCGTACGCCTTCTCGAACGCCGGCAGCGCGTCTTCGCGGTCCACGAACTCCTGAGAACCGACGAGCTTCACGGGGTTACCTGCGTTGACGTACTTGGCCCAGTCGGCGAGGCTCGCGATGTTGTTGGCGCTCGGCGAGCGCGCCCGGAATAGCGATCGCCCAGGTGTTGTTCGCCGGTGCCCGCTCCAGCCAGACGATCCCGTTCTTGGCGTCGAGCTCCTTCACCGTGTCGAACGACGCTTGGGCGTCGCTGCTGACCCCGCCCGGGATCCTCGCATCGGGGAAGAACTGCGTGAGCGCGGTGCCCGTGTACTCGGGATAGACGTCGATCTCGCCCGAGGTGAGCGCCTTGCGAACCACGTCGGTTGTGCCGGTCTTCGTCTTGTCGACCACCTCGAAACCGGCGTCCTTCAGCACGGCGATGATGATCTGACCGAGCACGCCGCCCTCGGTATCGATCTTGGAGCCCACGGTGACGGGGCCCTTGGTCGCGTCATTCCCCGCACCGCTGCTGCACCCGGCGACCGCGGCCAGCGCGAAGACGGTCAGGAGTCCGATGATGATTGCCTTGCGACGCATATGAGCCCCCTCCTCCGAGTGCCAGCAGTCCCATCGGGTCACTGTCTCTCTGCATATACCCCTCATCACGGTACCAGAGGACGCATTCTGCGGTTCAGCGGACGGCCGACGGAACCGCGGCCTGCGCAGCTCAGTGGATGCTAGAATCAGCGAGCACCCGGCCGAGGAGGCAGCATGGGCATCACGGACCACGCACAGATCGCGGCCGCTCAGCTCGACGACGGCGCGCCCGTATCGGAGCTCATCGCGCGCTACCGAGCCGGCGCGTCGCTCTTGCGCGATGCGATCGCAGACCTCACGCGCGTGCAGCTGCTCGCGCACCCTGTTCCCGGGAAGATGAGCGCGCAAGAGGTCGTGTCCCACGTGGCCGACTGCGACCAGTTCCTAGCCGACCGCATGAAGCGAACGATCGCGATGGACCGACCGCTGCTGGTCGGCGCGGACGGCTGGCTCTATCCGGAGGCGCTCCACTACGCCGAGCGTGACGTCGCGCTCGACCTGGCGCTCGTTGGACGCGACGCGCGCGCAGCTCGCCGCCGACCTCGAACGACTCGCCCCTCAAGCCTGGGAGCGCACGGCGATCCACACAGAGACCGGACTCGTCACGCTCCGGCAGCTGCTCCTGCACACCGTCCGGCACCTCGCAGCACCACGTGCAAACGATCGAGGAGAAACGGGCGGCACTCAGCACGTAGCCGCCGGCCCTCAGCTCCCCTGCTTCGCCGTGATGTGCTCGATCTCGAAGGCGAGCGCCGTGAAGCGGCCGTAGTGCCGCTCCTCGTCGAGCCCTCGGGATGCCCAGTACTCAGCCGGCTCGTGCTTCCTGGTGCCCGACGAGCACCCGCAGGGCTCGCCGCTGCTCCTCGGGGTCCACGACAACGCGCATCGTGCCCCGGAGCACCACGCTCTTGTACGGGTGTTCGCACGCCCCGGTGGTGTACCCCTCTTCCAGCACGATGGTCGCGCACGCGCGCGGGTTGCGCGCGATGATGTCGAGCTTGTGGCCCTCCTTCGCGACGTGGAAGTAGAGCCTGTTCGGCGCTGTCATCGTAGCCGTAGCTCATCGTGACGACGTACGGCTCCTCGCCATCGACGAGCGCGATCGCGCAGTAGCGCCCCGAGCGGATGATCGCGTCGACCTCGAGTGGGTCGGCAATCGCCCTGTCCGAGCGGCGCAGGTGGTACGGCATCGGTCCTCCTCGGCGGTGCGGTAGCGCGTCCACCAGAGCGTACACCAAGCGTCCGCAGCCATGAGCGCCGAGAGCGCGGCGGAGGCAGTGCTGCCGCGGAGACCTGCCTCGATTCACGCTTGTGAAGGAAGTCGCAAGAAACCCGTTCCCCCGCAACGCGATTGGAGTACGCTGGATTCGGTCGGCGAAGGGAGCTTCGGAATGGAACTCACGTCCAAGCCGTCATTCATGGAGGAGAGCGGGAAGAAGCGGGTCGTCATCGCGGGCGGCGGCTACGCGGGCGTCACGCTCGCCGTCCGACTCGCCAAGAAGTCGAAGCCCTCGGACGACCTCGAGATCATCCTCTTGGAGCCCAACCCCTGCCAGCAGTCCCTGTCAGAGCTCGACCTGGTCGCTGTCGGCCCGCCCCGTCCCGAGTTTTGCGAGCTGTGGCTGCCGAAGCTCTTCAAGGACCTGCCGGTCACGGTCGCCTACAACCGGGTGCACGACGTCTTCCCCGAGGAGCACAAGCTTGTCATCGGCCCTCGCGAGGGACCGCACGAGCCGGTGCACTACGGACGACTCGTCCTCGCCACCGGCGCGGTCGCGTTCGTACCGCCCGTCCCGGGGCTTCGCGAGCACGCCACCACGATGTGGTCGGTGCACGATGCCAAGGAGCTGCAACTGAAGATCGAGACGCAGCTCCGCAAGGCCGCAATGATCGCTGACCACGACCTCCGCGTCCGTACGCTCTCGGTCGCCGTGATCGGCGCCGGCGCGACCGGCATCGAGATTGTTGGCACACTCGGCGAACGCCTTCCCAAGCGTGCCGTTGAACACGGGCTCGACCCCAAGGACCTGCGCATCCGAGTTATCGAAGGCCGCCCGGACATCCTGTACGATCTGCCGACGGCACAGCGAGAGAAGGCGAAGAAGCGGCTCGCCAAGCTCGGTGTCGAACTCGTCACCGGCTCCATGGCCGAGCACGTGGACGACACGGCCGTCTACCTGCAAGACGGGCGCGTCATCGACGCGAGCGTGCTCTGCTGCTGCGGCGGCGCGAAGGCGGACCCCGACGCGGTGACGTGGGACCTCCCCTTCGACCCCTCGGGCAGGCTCGTCGTCGACCAGTACTGCAAGACCACCGTCCCCGACATCTATGCCGTAGGCGATGTGGCGGCATTCCGCGACCCCGGCGACAAGCACACGCTGCCGATGCTCGCTCAGTTCGCGATCCGGCAGGCGCAGGACACCGCCGACAACATCCTTCGCGAGGCGCGCGACGAGGAGCTCAAGCCGTTCATCCCCCACATGCACGGCGAGTTTGTGAGCGTCGGTCCGGGCTGGGGCGTCGGGTGGATGTCGAAGATGACCCTAGCGGGCTTCCCCGCGATCTTCATGAAGCGGCTCACGTACGTCCTGTACTGGTACTACGCAGGCGGCATCCCGCTTGCGTGGAAGCGCACCTGGGAGATGTTCGCGCTCTATCGCCAGTAGGCGAGCACATCGAACGTCACGCACGCAAACGCCCGGAACGCCGTTGAGGCGGGCCGGGCGTTTGACACGTGGTGAGTGTAGTCCTCGTGCGGGCGGGTGCCTATACCTCGCCGAGATACGTCTTGCGGACCTGCTCGTTCACCAGAAGCTCCTTGCCGGTGCCGGAGAGCGCGACCGAACCAGTCTCCAGGACGTAACCACGGTCCGCAACCTGCAGCGCCATGGCGGCGTTCTGCTCGACGAGCAGAATCGTGATGCCCTCGCGGTGGAGTCGCTCGATGGTCTCGAAGATGGTCTCGACGACGACGGGCGCCAGGCCCATGGACGGCTCGTCGAGCATCAGCATCTTGGGCCGCGGCATCAGCCCGCGCCCCATCGCGAGCATCTGCTGCTCCCCACCGGAAAGCGTGCCGCCCTTCTGGCTCTTGCGGTCCTTCAAACGCGGGAAGAGATCGAACACCATCGCCTTGTCTTCTTCGATGCCCGTCGCGTCGTTCCTGAGGAACGCTCCCATCTCGAGGTTCTCCTCGACGGTCATGCGCGGGAAGATGCGGCGGCCTTCTGGAACCTGGATGATGCCCTTCGCGGTCACGAGGTGCGCGGGCATGCCCCGGATCTCCTCGCCCTGGAAGACGATCGAACCGATCTTCGGCGTGAGCTGGCCCGAGAGCGTCTTGAGCGTAGTCGACTTGCCCGCGCCGTTCGCCCCGATAAGCGTCACGATCTCGCCCTCGTGGACCTCGATGCTGATCCCCTTGAGGGCCTCGATCTGGCCGTAGAAGGTGTGGAGGTTCTCTACCTTGAGCACGTGTTCCCTCCCCCTACGCCTGCGCCGCGGCCATAAGCGCCTCGGCGCCCTTGCCGAGGTAGGCCTCGATGACCTTCGGGTTGCGCTGGATCTCGATCGGTAGGCCCTCGGCGATCTTCTCGCCGAAGTCCAGAACGATGATGCGGTCGGCGATGTCCATGACGACCTTCATGTCATGCTCGATGAGGAACACGGTCACGCCTGTGTCGCGGACGCGCCCGACGAGCTTGGTGAGCTCGTGGCTCTCCTGCGGGTTCATGCCGGCCGCCGGCTCGTCGAGCAAGAGCAGCTTGGGCTCGGTCGCGAGCGCGCGACCGATCTCCAGACGGCGCTGGGCGCCGTACGGAAGGTTCTTGGCGAGCTCGTTCGCCTTGTCGCCCAGACCCACGAAGCGCAGGTACTTGAGCGCTTCGTCGACGACGTGCTGCTCCTCGCGCTTGAACTTCGGCGTGTGGAGCACCGCGTGCAGGGGTCCTGCCGCGCTCCGCGTGTGCCGTCCAACCATGCAGTTCTCGAGCGTCGTCATGTTCTGGAACAGGCGGATGTTCTGGAAGGTCCGCGCGATCCCCATCCGGCAGATCGTGTGCGGCTTCTTGCCCGCCAGCGACTCGCCGACGAAGGTGACCGAGCCCTCGGTGGGCTGGTAGATGCCGGTCATCAGGTTGAAGAACGTCGTCTTGCCCGCGCCGTTGGGCCCGATGAGTGCAAGGATCTCGCCTTCGTCTATGTGAAGGTCGATGTCGCTCAGAGCCTTGAGGCCGCCGAACTGCATCGTGACCTTCGATGCTTCGATGATTCGTGCCATGGTATCGGCCTTTCCTCTCGGCCTCAGAGCGAGTGCGGGGTCTCCGTCTTGTGCTCGACTTCCCAGATCTGCTCGTTCTCTTCTTCGACGATGGCCTCGTCGGCGGTGAGCTCACGCGCTCGCCGCTTGGAGGGCATGATGCCCTGCGGTCTGAGCGCCATCATGACGACCATCAAGCCGCCGAAGATCAGGAAGCGATAGTCGCCGATCCGCGCGCCCAGCTCGGGCGTGATGAACCCTGAGAACAGGTCGGACTGAGCGAGTCCGCGGATGACCTCGGGAAGACCGGCGATGATGATCGCGCCGATGATCGCGCCGGGAATCGAGCCCATACCGCCGAGGACGACCATGCAGACGATCAGCACCGACTCCATGAAGTTGAACGACTCGGGGCTGATGAAGCCGACCCAGTAGGCGTACGTGATGCCGGCAATGCCACCCCAGACGGCGCCGAGCGCGAACGCCCAGAGCTTGGTCTGCATGATGTTGATGCCGGTAGAGGCCGCCGCCACCTCGTCCTCGCGCATCGCGACCCACGCGCGGCCCAGCCGCGAGTTGTCGAGCCTGCGGATGATGAAGATCGTGAACAGACAGAGCAGCACGATCACGAAGTACCAGTAGAGGTCCTTCGAGAAGGTGAACGTTCCCGTGCTGAGATGCAGCCACGCCCACTTCTGGCCGGCCGCCGGGACAATGAACTCGCCGACGCGGGGAAGGCCCGCTGCGCCGTTGGTGAGGCCGAAGATGTTGTTCTGGAGCGCGATACGCACGATCTCGCCGAAGCCGAGCGTGACGATGGCGAGGTAGTCACCGCGCAGGCGCAATACCGGCGTGCCGAGCGCGATGCCCGTCACGGCGCCAGCAAGCGCCGCAGGCAGGATAAGCGCCCAGTACGACAGAGGTGCGAGCGCTGAATCGGGCCCGCCGACGAACTGCTGGAACGCATAGCCCAGGAGCACGCCCGCGTAGGCCCCCATGCCGTAGAACGCCACGTACCCCAAGTCGAGCAGGCCGGCGTAGCCGACGACGATGTTGAGGCCGAGCGCGAGAATCACGTAGATCCCGACGAGCGCGAAGATGCGAACCATGAACAGGTTGCCCGTGGACTGGAAGTAGATCGGCGTCGCGACGACGAAGAGCGCGATCAGCGCATAGAGCGCGATCTTCTTCGTCGTCAGCTTGCCACTCTCGACGCTCGTCCTGAGGTCTATCTTGCTGCCGCCCATCGGCTACACCTTCTCTACGACGGACTCGCCGAGCAGACCGCCCGGACGGAAGATCAGGACGAGGATCAGGATGACGAACGCGATGACGTCCTTGTAAGCGGTGGAGATGAAGCCCGACGCGAGCGCCTCGACCATGCCGAGGGCAAACCCGCCGAGCATCGCGCCGCGCAGGTTGCCGATGCCGCCAAGCACGGCGGCAGTGAAGGACTTCATGCCCGGGATGAAGCCCATGTTGTACTTGATGTTGCCGTAGTACATGCCGGAGAAGATGCCCGCAACACCACCGAGCGCCGGACCAATGAAGAACGTCAGCGCGATGATACTGTTGATGTTCACGCCCATGAGTCCAGCGGCCTCGCGGTCCTGCGACGTCGCCCGCATCGCCTTGCCGAGCTTCGTCTTCGACACGAACGTGTCGAGAATCAGCAGGAGCAGGATCGTCACGACGACGATCATCACCTGAAGCGTGCTCATCTGGACGAGGGAGTGGGCGCCGTCGCCGAGTCGTTCAGCGAGCGTCTCGGCAGCACCGAGCGCGATGACCTTGAGCTGCCCGGCGCCGTCGCGCGCGAGCGTGTACTGGAACACCGGGAACTTCACCGGGAACGGTATCGATCGCGACGTGATCCATAGGAGCGCCGCATTCTGCAGGAACAACGATACGCCGATGGCCGAGATGAGCGGCGCCAGCCGGGGCGCGTGTCTGAGCGGGCGATACGCGAACCGCTCGATCAGTACGCCCAGAATGCCGGTCGAGATCGCCGCAAGCAGGATTGTGAGGAGATACAGCAGGATCAGCCCGATGGCGCCCGAGGTGAAGAAGCTGACCTTGCTGAGGATGTTCAAGTAGAGAAGACCGAAATACGCACCCGCCATGAACATCTCGCTGTGCGCGAAGTTGATCATCAGCAGGATGCCGTAGACGAGTGTATAGCCGAGCGCGACGAGGGCGTACATGCCCCCAAGCGTCACGCCGTTGACGAGTTGCTGCGGGATAGCGCCTATGTCGAAGCTCACCGTCGCTCCATCCACTGGTCATGCGGGAGCACGCCTCACGTGCAGCATGCGTCCCTACCGCCAGACGGGGCCTACGGGAGGCCCGGGCGGGGGCTTGTCGCCTCCGCCCGGGCCCACGCAGTACTACCCGTGGCGCGAAATGGGCTTACTCGTACGGGACGAACTTGCCACCCTTGACGACGTACGTCGTGATGGCCTTGTTGGTGGTGTCACCGAACTGGTCAAAGGAGACCTTGCCGGTAATGCCGTCGTAGTTGGTCTTGGCGACGGCGTCGATGATGGCCTGCTTGCCGGCCGGCGTGGTGAGCTTGTCCGCGCCGAGATCAGCGGCGACCTTCTTGATGGCCTCGACGATGACCATGGTTGCGTCGTAGGCGTACGTGTCGTACGCCTCGATCGCGGTACCAGGGAACTTGGCCTCGAAGTCGGTCTTGAACTGCTGGCCCTTTGGCTGCAGCTCGAGCGGGAGGCCGACCGACGTGGCGTAGTCGCCCTCGGTGTTGGCCGCGCCGCCGATGTCGATGAACTGCTGCGTGTAGAGACCGTCGCCGCCCATGACCGGAACCCTCAGGCCGGCTTCCTTGGACTGCTTGGAGACGAGCGCAGCCTCGGTGTACATACCGCCGAAGTAGATCATGTCCGGGTTGAGGCCCTGGATCTTGGTGACGAGCGCCTTGAAGTCCTGGTCCTTCAGCTGGATCTTGTCGCGCGACAGCACGTTGCCGCCGCGAGCCTGGAACTGCTTGGCGAACTCGTCAGCGAGGCCGTCGCCGTACGGCGTGGAGTCGCTGATGACGGCAACAGTCTTCGCGCCGAGCTTGTCGATGGCGAAGTCGCCGGCGAACGAGCCCTGCACGGTGTCGATCGTGCACACGCGGAAGACGTTCTTGAAGCCCTGCTGCGTGAGCTTGGGATTCGTGGATGCCGGGGAGATCTGGACAATGCCGGCTTCGTTGTACTTCGCCGACGTCGGAATCGAAACGCCCGAGTTCAGGTGGGCGACGACACCGATGACCTTGCTGTCCGAGGTCATCTGCGTTGCCGCATTGACGCCCGTCTTGGGGTCGGCCGCGTCATCTACGAAGAGACCCGAGATGCTGATACCCAACTCTTGGATCTTGGGATCCGCGTTGGCCTTGTCGATCGCGAGCGTCGCGCCGTTCTTGATACCAAGACCGAGGGCGGCAACGTCGCCGGTGAACGGCGAGCTAACGCCGATCTTGACCTCGGTCTTGCCCGTGCTGCCGCCGCCTGAACCGCTCTTGGCGCAACCCGTGACCACGAGGGCCAGGGACGCGACGAGGGCGATCAGCGCCACGAGCCGCCTGTGCTTGCTGATCATGCAGTCCTCCTTTGAACGCACCGCTTGATTCGCGTAGCTGGCCGCTCGGCCCGCCCACGCTCCGCCTGAGATTGTCGAAATGTATCACACCGTCGCTCTATGCAACAGCTATCGCGATGAATGTACGGAGCCGCCCGCGATTGATACGCAAGGCGGCTCTATTCATTCATCAGATGGCAATGTTACTGAAATGTATACGTCATCCATGCAGCCCGATGGTCACATACACGTCCTCGCCATTCACGACGGTCGGGTAGGCGCGAACGTCGGCATCCGGGTGATCCGTCGTGCCATCTCGGACGTCGTAGCGCCAGCCGTGCCACGGGCACATGACGTGGTAGCCGTCCATGAAGCCCTCGGACAAGGGCGCGAACGCGTGCCGGCACACGTTCCCAACGGCGAAGAACTCTTCGCCCACGCGCGCGACGGCGATGTCTGCCCGACCGATCTTGACGTGCCGAATCTGACCCGACGGGAGGTCATCGACGCGGAAGACCGGAACGTCGACGGCCCCACTCGGCTCCTCTATGACCCCGAGGAGCTCGGTCCCGTCCTCGACGGCGCGGAGGATGAACAGACCGCACCAGCACTTTCGGATGCCCGCGAACTGATCGAGGTAGAACGGGATGCACGGGCAGACGATCTTGAGGTCTTCCTTGGGATCGCCGGTTCGAACGCGACACGGGCAGTACACGTCACCGGTCGCGTCGAGAATCTCGATCTCGGACTTCAGGACCTCGTCGACGAACCCCTCATCGGTGTTGAACTTGTAGCCGAGCCGGTCGGCGAACGGTGTCATGTAGGCTTTGAGGTCGCCGATCGTCGTGCCTGGCTTGAAGCGCCGCCTGACCGGTCGAGTGCTCTCGCTCACAGCTCCAGCAGCTCCTTGATGCGCTTCTTGTTGAACCCGACGATCACCTCGTCGTCGATGACCACCACCGGGAACGACGTGCCACCGGAGAGACGCTTCACCTCGGCGATTGCATCGTCACGCTCCTGGCCCTCGAGAAGATCGACTTCGAGGGCGTCGTACTCGACGTCGTTGTCATCGAGGTACGTGCGCGTCATGCGGCAGTACGGGCAGGTGGAAAGCGCGTAGACCATGACAGACACAGGGTCCTCCTCGTCCTCAGAACCGGCATGCACTGAACATACCCGCTTCGGCGCTCCGAGCGCACCGGCCGAACGTCATGCAGCGGGGATGGGCTCGGCTGTTGCCAGCTCGGTCTCGATCTTGCGCCAGTGGTAGATGTAGAGCGGACCGGCGATGAAGACCATCGCCAAGTTCCCCACGAGGCTTAGGACGCCCTGGCGGGTGGACTGTGCCTTGGCCAGTCGCTCCTGCTCGGCACGCTCCTCGGCGGTGAGATTGCCGGTGCTACCGCCCTTTTCGATGGGCACGGGCTCGGAGTAGATGCCTCCGTAGTAGGGGTCGGGATACGCGAGCTCGACAACGCTCCTGACCGCCGTCGCAGCGCCTACGATCACCATAATGAGCGTGATCAGGCAGACCAGGTACAGGTAGATGTTCCGCAGTGACCAGCGCGACTCGGCCATGATGCACCGCCTCTCTCAGAGCGTGAACCGAACGGGCGATTGCCGTCGACGGGCGTGCGCAGCAACCTCATGCGCTCGCGAGTCCGGCTGGTTTGGGCGGCTCGGCCTTCTCGATCTCGATCTTGCGCCAATGGTAGACGTACACGGGTCCGGCGATGAGCACGAACGCCAAGCTGCTCACGAGCGAGAGGACGGCGTACCGGCGCTGGGACTCCTTGCCGGCCTCCTGCTGGCGCTTCCACTCCTCTTCGCTGTAGATCGGCTTGCCGCTGTCGTCGGTGGGCACCTTTCCGGCGACCGTCCCGACGGGGTCCGGGTAGAGCAGCTCGACCGCGCTCCGCACCGCCTGTGCGGCACCAACGATCACCATGATGAGCGTGATCAGACAGACGAGGTACAGGTAGATGTTCCGCAGAGACCAGCGGGACGCGCTCATGGTGACCGCCCCTTCTCATTGTCGTTGGCTTCGAGTGATTATCACCAGATTTCGGCAGACAAGTCGAGCCAGGCCGGGTGGGCGCAGCCGCAGGCGCACGCGTGGACGGAGCGTCGTTGCCGAAGGCGGTCCGCTCACGTCACGCCGGAGCGGTACAATCGGCCGCATGACTAGCACCCACGCTGCCGCGACAGGCCACCCTCCCCTCGCGACCGCAGGCGGCGCGTCGATGGATGGCGCCGTTGGCGTTGCGTTCCTCGCATCAGGCTCTCGGGGCAACTGTACGCTCGTGCACTCCCACGGTCGCGGCGTGCTGGTGGACTGCGGCCTCTCGGCCCGAGAGGCACTGCGCCGTATCGCCGATGCCGGCCTTGAGGACATCCGCATCGAGGCGTTGCTGCTCACCCACGAGCACACGGACCACGTCTGCGGTGCGCGTGTGATCGCACGGCGCCTCGGCATCCCCGTGTTCGCCACGCGAGGGACTGTGGGCCGCGCCCGCTCTGCGCTCGCCGATGTCCCTGAGGTGGTCGCGTTGAGGAATGGCGACACGCTTTCGCTCGCCGGGCTCGAGGTCATCGTGTTCCGGACGTCGCACGATGCCGCAGAGCCGGTCGGCTACACGTTCACCACTCACCGGGGGACGATCGGCATCGCCACCGACACCGGGGTACTCACGGCCGAGGCATGGGACGTGCTCCCCGGCTGCCGGGTGCTTGGCTTGGAGGCGAACCACGACCTCGACATGCTCGAGTACGGGCCCTACCCGCACTTCCTCAAGCAGCGCATCCGCTCGGACGTTGGCCACCTGTCGAACGCCAGCGCCGCAGGCGCACTCCAACGGCTGGCGAGCGACACCTTGGGCACGCTCGTGGGTCTGCATCTCTCCGAGCAGAACAACCAGCCCCATCTCGCGCGACGGACGCTCAAGGAGACGACGCGGCAGCTGGGACTGGAAGCGGATGTGCTCGTGGCCTCCCAGAGCGGCGCAGTGGTCTGCACGCTGTGAGGTGCTGGCACGGCGCTCGCACTGAGGACGCCAAGAGCCTTCGTCAGAAAGACCGCCGTGCCCGGAATCGCGACACTGATTGTGACGGCGCTGCTCACCGCAGCGGTCTGGCTCGCGCCCTTCATCTCCACGCCGGCCGGTGCACTCGGCGACAGCGCTGCCTGTACGGTCGCATCGACCGAGGCCACCACCGCGCCCTCGGTCATGGGACCGGGCTACAATCCCCCACCGCCGGTCATCCCCGTTTCTTGACTGCCCTGACGGGGCGGTCGCTCCCGAAGCGTCTCAGTACTCAATTCCGAAGCGCGCGGCAATACCCCGATCGAACGGATGCTTCTGCGCGCGCATCTCGGTCACGAGATCGGCACGCTCCACCAGCGCCGCGGGCGCGCCACGACCCGTGAGCACCACCTCGACGTGCGAGGGCCTCGCGTCAAGCGCGTCGAGAAGCTCCCGCTCGTCGAGCATGCCGTGAGCGAGCGCCACGCACCCTTCGTCAAGCACCACCACGTCGTAGGCACCGGATGCGATCGCCTCGGCCGCGATGCCCCAGGCCTCGCCGACGGCTTGGCGATCCTCAGCGGTGATGCCACCGCCGGGTGCAAGAAGCCCCGTTGACGCCTCGGCAGGGCGCTCGACGCGAACCCCGAGCCGCTCGAGCATCGCGAGTTCGCTCGAGCGGCGTCCGCCTTTGACGAACTGCACGAACATGACGCGGAGGCCAGCGCCCGCGGCGCGCACAGCAAGGCCTACGGATGCGGTCGTCTTGCCCTTGCCGTCACCCGTGTAGACCTGCACGAGGCCGGCACGCTTGGTCGGGGCCGTTCCGGTTGTGCCCGCGCGTTCAGTCATCGTCGCCATCCTCTTCCAGCATGCCCAGGAGCGCAGCGAGCGCGCCCTCCTCATCGTCCACGAGCAGCGCGCCGTGCTCAAGCGCGCGCTTCCACAGCTCCGTCGCCACGCCGCCCGAGTAGTCTCGCTCGGGCATCATCGCGCCCACCAGCACCAGCGGCGCGCCACTCGCCACCGCCGCCCGCAGATTCCCCACGTTCGCTCGGCCGAACGGCGTTGCGGTCACCATGCACGCTCGCACACCCGCAAGCGCCGAGCGCACCCGCGCCTCCGCGGCGGCGTCGACCTCGCCGAACGGCGGGAGGTCCACACGCGCGGCCCCGAGCGCCGCGGCCACCGCGTGGTCGATGTCGCCCTCGTTGAGCGCGCCGCATACCGCTCGAACACCCGCGAGCGCGAGGCGGCGGAGGAGCGCCGCACCCGTGCCGGAGCCGCTGATGACCCCCACCGGGCCCCGGGTCGGCCGCTCGACGTCGGCGCCGCGCACGATGGGAACCACGGCGATCGCGCCCGTGACCGGGTCGGGACGCACCACCGCTCGGACATCGAAGACGCGCGACACCACGTCGGCGCTGAGCGCCTCGGACGGCGACACGGGCGCCGCCACGGCGCCGCCGGAGACCACCGCGATGCGATCGGAGTAGCGCGCCGCGAGATCGAGGTCATGGAAGACCGCGAGCACCGCGATGCCGCCATCAGCGAGGCGACGCACCAGGTCGAGCACTTGGAGCGCGTGGTTGAGGTCGAGGTGCGCGGTCGCCTCGTCGAGCAGCAGCACGCGCGGCTGTTGCGCGAGCGCCTGCGCGAGGGTCAGGCGCTGCAAGTCGCCTCCGGAAAGCGTATCCACAGTCTGGGCGGCGAGGCGCTCGGTGTCCGTAAGCGACATGACCTCGGCGACGACGGCCGCATCCGCCGGGCCGGGGTCCTGCAGCCGCCCGAGGTGTGGGTGGCGTCCCATCTCCACGAACGCGCGCGCGCTGAACGCGAACGCGACCGGCGGCGTCTGCGGCACGACGCCGACGAGGCGGGCGCGCTCGACCGGGCTGAGCGTGGAGACGGCGCGGCCGTCCACGAGGACGTCGCCTGCAAGGACCTGCGCGGCACCGTTCACCGCGCGAAGCAGGGTGGACTTCCCTGCCGCGTTGGGGCCCACGAGCCCGACGATCTCGCCCGGAGCCACCTCGAACGTGACGCCTGAGGCGACGGCTCGGCCCCCGTAGCCGACGCTCGCCTTCCGGAATGCGATCAGCGGCGCAGTCATCGCGCACGTTCCTTGCGCACGAGCAGCCAGATGAAGAACGGGCCGCCGGCGAGCGCGGTGACGATGCCGACCGGGAGCTCCACCGGCGCGAGCACGATCCGGGCGACGAGGTCGGAAAGGACCATGACGATCGCACCGGCGATCGCCGAGGCCGGCAGCAGCAGCCGGTGGTCGGGACCGAGGACGAGGCGTGCCATATGCGGCGTCATGAGCCCGACAAAGCCGATGAGTCCGGACACGGACACCGCGCCCGCCACCACGAGCGATGCGCAGCCGAGCGCCACGAGCTTGAAGCGTTCGACATCCACGCCCAGCTGCCCGGCGCGCTCGTCCCCAAGCAGCATCAAGTCCAGCTGGCGCGAGTACCGGAACGGAATCACGGAACCGGCCACGAACATCGCGCCGAGCACCCCGACGTACGGCCACGAGGCTCCCTGCAGCCCGCCCATCATCCAGAAGACGACCGCCTGCATGGTCTCGTGCGCGAACACCATAACGAACGATGTGAGTGCTGCGAGCGTGTACGACACCGCGACGCCGGCGAGCAGCAGTGAGGTCGCCTCGAGGCGACCACTCCGGCTCGCGAGCTTGACGACGAGGAGCATCGTGAGGATCGCTCCGAGAAACGCGCCCGCCGGCACGCCGACGACGCGGCCGACGACCGTGGAGCCGCCCACGACAAGCGCCAGCGTGGCGCCGAGGCCGGCGCCCGACGATATGCCGAGGATGTAGGGGTCGGCGAGCGCATTCCTGAAGAGCGCCTGGTAGATGACGCCCGCAGTCGCGAGCGACGCGCCCACGAGCGCGGCCATCACCACGCGCGGCAGCCGCAGGTCCACGACGACCGCATCCGTGATGCCGCCGCCACCCGTGAACGTGCGGCCGATCGCACCGAAGATGCGCTCGAGCGGGATGCTGACGGCGCCGAAGGCGACACCCGCCGCCATCGCGACACCGAGCGCCGCCGCCAACGCCACCAGGACGATCCTGCGACGGGCCTTGGCCTCCTCGGCCATGTCGGCGCCTCCGCCCCTCGCCTACCGGCCGAACGCTTCGGGGTGGAGTGCCTCTGCGACCTGCCGGACGCCTTGAATGATGCGCGGTCCGGGACGGCTCACGAGGTTGTCGTCGAGCACGTAGACGCGCTTGGCCTTGACCGCCGCGAGCTTGTCGTAGCCGGGGCGGGCCTCGATCTGGGCCGGATCGCTCATCGACCCCTTCGTGGCGAGGTACACCTCGGGGTCATCGGTCAGCAGCTGCTCGAGCGAGTAGGCGACATAGCCCTCCTCGACGACGACGTTCTCGCCACCCGCCTGCTCAATCACGTCGTTGAGGAGCGTGCCCGCGCCGGCCGTAAAGAGCGGCTCCTGCGCGATTTCCAGGAAGCAGCGCACCGGCGCCGCGTCGATAGCGTCCTGGATGAGCTCGAGCTCATCCTTCATGTCCTGGACGACGGTCGTGGCAGCAGCGGGCTCGCCGGTGACTGCACCCACCGTGACGATCGATGCGTAGAGCGCCTCGATCGACTGCGGGTCGATTGCAACGACCTTCGCTCCCGTCTTCTCCAGGTTGGCGATGACGTCGGCCTGGATGCCGGTGGTGACGAGCACCAAGTCAGGGTCAGCCGCCGCGATCGCCTCGAGGTTGGGGGTCACGAAGTCGCCGACCTTCGGAAGCGACGTCACCTCGGGCGGGTAGTCGTCGTATGTGGTGACGCCCACCACCCGGTCGAGGATGCCGAGCCCGTGCAGGATCTCGGTGTTCGCGGGCGCGAGACTCACGATGCGCTCCGGTTTCGTGTCGATCGTGACGCTCCGGCCGGCATCATCGGTCACCGTGACTGGGAAGCTCGCCGTCGGCCTGGACGGCGCCTCGGCCTTCGTGCCGCAACCGCCGGCGCCGAGAAGCGTCACCGTTAGGGCCACCACCAGCGTGTAGTGCAAGAAACGTCCGTGCATCCTCGTCCTCCTCTGTCGTTCCGGGCAACAACCCGAACAGCGCGGCCGACAGACGACAAAGACCCGCCAGTTGCGGCGGGTCTCCAAGTCCTCGGTCTCCCGGAAGCATGCGCATACACGCATGGCGAGAGCGCCTCGATCCTCGAAGGCCGCATCGCTCAGGGTCCCGGGCAGGTCTCCTGACTTCGGGGTGCATGCACCCCATCACAGTGGCGGGTCCGCGCCGGAGTCGCACCGGCTTCCCTATTCTCCCGCAGACTCACGGGCACCCGGGACCGCTGTTCGGTAACTCGGTCATCATACGCCACCCGCCGCGGCGCGGCGATAGCGGTACAATGGCGCCGACACGACGCGCAGCATTAATAAGGGAGCTCATGGACGTCTTCCAGAAGTGCTTTGACTACGGGGATGCGGACGAGGCGAAGGCGGTCGGCTACTACCCGTACTTCAAGGTCATCAACTCCGAGTCCGACTCGAAGGTGATGGTCGACGGGCGCGAGCACGTCATGCTCGGCTCCAACAACTACCTCGGTCTCACCACGCACCCGCACGTGCGCGAGCGCGCCCGCCAAGCGCTGGAGAAGTACGGGACATCGTGCACCGGTTCACGCCTCCTGAACGGCAACCTCGACATCCACATGGAACTCGAAGAGCGGCTGGCCCGCTTCGTAGGCAAGGACGCCGCGCTCGTCTTCTCCACCGGCTTCGGCACCAACCTCGGCACGATCTCCGCAATCGTCGGGCGCCACGACAGCGTCGTCATCGACAAGGACGACCACGCGAGCATTTACGACGGCTGCAAGCTCAGCTACGGCAAAGTCGCCCGCTTCGCACACAACGACGTGGCGAGCCTGCGAGAGACACTCGCTTCTTTGAACACCGCGCACGGCGGCGCGCTCGTGGTCGTGGACGGCGTCTTCTCGATGGAAGGCGACATCGCGCCGCTTCCAGAGATGATTCCGATCCTCAAGGAGTTCGGCGCCCGGCTGATGGTGGACGATGCGCACGCGTCGGGCGTGCTCGGTCCGCAGGGCCAAGGCACCGCAGCCCACTTCGGCGTCACCGACGACGTCGACCTCATCATGGGGACGTTCAGCAAGTCCTTCGCGTCGCTCGGCGGCTTCATCGCAGGCGATGCCAAGATCATCGACTTCATCAAGCACAACTCGCGGCCGTTCATCTTCTCCGCCGCCATGGCGCCGCCGAGCGTGGGCGCGTGCCTCGGCGCGCTCGACGTCATGGAGACCGAGCCCGAGCATCGGATACGGCTGTGGAAGATCGCGGACCGCATGCACGCCGAGTACCGCCGCCTTGGCTTCGACCTCGGAACGAGCACGACCCCCGTCATCCCCATCATCCTTGGCGACGATATGCTCGTGTTCGAGTTCTGGAAGCGCCTGATGAATGCCGGCGTGTTCGTGAACCCGGTGCGGCCTCCTGCCGTGCCGCAGGGGCGCGCACTCCTGCGCACGAGCTACATGGCGAGCCACACGGACGAGCAGATGGACTTCGTGCTCGAGGCGTTCGAGCGCATCGGGCGCGAGCTCGGCGTCATTAGCTAGCGGCTCGCGGCAGTACGCACGGCGCCAGCACCGGCGCGGGCTACTCCGACTCGGCCTCAGCCACACCCGCGAGAACCGGTGCGGGAGCGTCCGCAGGCTCTCGCACACCTGCGCCGCCGTTGTCGCCGCCGCCGTCACCGCGCTTCGCGATGAGCACCGCGATGCCGATGGCGATCACTACAAGCGAGCCCACGATGCCGAAGAAGTTGCCGATGTAGTCCCAGTTGCCCGAGCTGAAGACCGGGCTGTCCGGATGGAACAGGTTCGGAAGCACCAGAACGAGGACCCACACGCTTGCGGCAAGGATCGCATCGAGCACCGCCGGGATCTTCGGGAGGCCGTGCGCGATCAGCTGGACGGCAAAGACCACGAAGGCCGCCGCGAGCAGGCCGAAGGTCATCTTCAGCCGCGGCTCGTCCCACAGGATGCCGCCCCAGATGAGCTTCATCGACAGGATGCCGAGCACGGTGTTGATGCCCCACAGCGGCAGCGAGATCCAGCGGAACGCCTCGCCCCAGCGCGGCGTCCGGAGTACTCCTGCGGCGAACGCGAGGCCGAGCACACCGGCGAGCGTGAAGGTCGCCATGTTCACCCACGTGGAGGCGCCGTGGTACATCACGAACCGCACGAGCGTGCCGAGCGTCTCGTCCGGCGGGATACGCGAGACGAAGAACGCGCAGGCGACGGCTGCCGCGACGATGAGCCCCAGGAGCAGGGTGCGGGCGTTCTTCGAGAGAGCCACGGATACCTCCAGCGGTGCGGGTTCAGGCGAACATGCGCATTCTAGCAGCGCGGCTGCAAGGCGTGTGCCGTCCTTCGGCCGCAGCACCCGGCTCCGGCCGGCAGCGCCCAGGCTGCACCGCGCACCTACAACCGCGCCTTCCTGCGGATCTGCGGGAGCGCCTGCTCGGCCGCGAGCTCGCCCGCCGCGATGAGATGCGCGACGAAAGAGAAGTCGGTACCCCCGTAGCGGTGCACGTCAGGCGAGATGACGACGTCGGCGCGCTTCACCTCGTAGGCCGTGATCGTCCGCTCCAGCATCTCCACCGTCGCCGCGGCGACATCGATGCTCGACGTGCCACGCGCTCGCGGCCGCTCGCCGCGAACCGAGGCGCGCAGATCGTGGAGCGGGTGGTTCCCACCTTCCTCGACCTCTCCCGAGCCGATGCGGCCCGAGCCGCTGACTTCGACCGCGACGACGACGCGCGGGCCGAGGGACCGAGCGAGCTCGACCGGCACCGGGTCGGTCAGGAAGCCGTCGACGAGCACGCGCTCGGCGTCGCGCACGGGCCTGAAGGTGAGCGGCACGGAGATGCTCGCCCGCACCGCCTTCACCAAATCGCCCGACGTGTGCTGCACCGCCCGGCCCTCGGCGAGGTCGGTCGAGGTGCAGGCGAAGGGCACGCGCAAGTCCTCGAAGGTCGCCGGCAGGTACTGCGCGAGCCAGGTTTCCATCCTGTCGCCCGAGATGAGCGCGCCGGGTCGAACCGTCCAGTCCAGCAGTCCCAGCACACCCCGGAAGTCGAAACCCAGCGCGACGGTCTCGATCTCCTCTGGGGTCATGCCGGCTGCGTACATCGCGCCGCACATCGCACCGGCGCTGGTGCCGGCGATCGCGCTCGGGCGAATACCCCCTCGCTCGAGCACCTTGAGCACGCCGACATGCGCGAACCCGCGCGCGCTCCCGCCGCCAAGCGCGAGGCCGATGCTCCGCGGTCCGAGAAGCGACACGTCAGTTCCCTTCCCTCACCAGCCGGCCGGCTTCCTTCCACGACGCGCCGAGGAAGACGATCGTCAGCAACGCCGCCAGGATAATGCCGATGATGTCGAACGGCAGGAGGTCCCACGCAAACGCCCGCGTGAAGAAGCTCGGGAAACTGAAGATGGCAACGTTCACGAGCATGATGATCGCGCGAAGCTCGGTGGGGCCGACCGTGCCGTATGAGATCTTGAAAACGCCGTCGGTCGCCGTGCGGACGTAGACGTGCACGCTCATGAGCAGGTAGCCGATGAGCGCGAAGGCCGCGATGTCCAGGCGCATGAACGGCGACATGCCGATGCCGATGATGGTCAGGAACTCGGAGACCGCGTCGACGGTGTGATCGATGTAGAAGCCGAACTTGGGCCGCTCGATCTTGCGGAACCGCGCGAGCGTACCGTCGAGGCTGTCACCGAACCAGTTGATGACGAAGCCGAGGTTGACCGCCCACAGCCACCAGGTGCTGCTGCCCGAGAGCCAGTAGCCGAGGAAGATGATGACCGAGCCGACGACGCCGATTGCGGTGAGCACATCGGGCGTGACCCATGCGGGCATGCGCGGCGCGAGCCAGGCGAGTGCCGGACGCTCGAGCGGGCCGAGCAGCATCTGATGTTCCCGTGTGTGCTTCTTGATGTCGGACATGCGACGTTCTCCTCTTCCAGGCGCGCCGGCGCTACGGCGCGACGATCTGCGGCCAGACCGCGTGCGGCATCGCCCACTGCGTGGGCGCGCGGCGGATGATCTGTTCAGCGAACGCGAGGCAGCGCTCGGCGTTCACGATCTGGTCCGTGCTCTCCATCGCGATGCGGTCAGACGCGATGACCTCGTAGCGCCCGTCCGGGCGCAGGAACGACGAGAGCACGATGATGGGCACCTTGGCCCCCATGGCAAGCCTCACGTGCAGCAGCGGCGCGTTCGACGGCTCGCCGAAGAAGCGCGGCCGGTGGTCCTCGGCGACATCCGGCAGCGGGCGATCGAGCCCAGTCAGCACCGAGCCGCCGTCGCGGAGGCGACGCGCAGCCTGCTTGAGCGCCTGCAGTGAGACCGGCGTGATCTCCATCCCGGCCTTTTCTCGGAGTGCGTTCTGCCACTGATAGCCGCCGTTGGGGTTGGGCACCGAGAGCGTCTGCGCGCGAAGTCCCGAGTGCGCGAGCGCCCAGCCCATGAGGTCGAAGTTGCCGAGGTGAAGGCCCGCGAACACAACCGGGCCGTCGTCCGGGGCGCGCAAGAGCCGCTCGAAGTCGTCGTTCACGGCGACCTTACGCATCAGGGGTTCCTTGCCCTCGGGCAGGTGATACACGTCGTAGAGGAACCGCCCGTTCGTGGCGATCGTCTCGCGAACGGCGTCGTCGAGCGCTTCGCCCGAGAGGGTCCGCCCCGACGCCATCCACTGGTTGGAGCGATACGCCCGGACCAAGGGGCTCTCGGCGTTCTTCACGAGCCGGCTCGCGACCCTGCGAGCCAGCCAATGACCGGCCGCAGGCGGCGTCGCTCGGCTCACGGCAAGCGCAAGCCCGATGCCGAACCGGCTGTTGGAAAGTGACTCGAACCCCACGCGCCCTCTCCCTCTGGTGGATGCCCCGGCACCCGATCCCCGAAGACACTCGGACCAGTGTAGCAGTCCGAGTACCGGTTTCTCGTGCGCCACCTGCGGTTCTGCTACGCTCATCCGGTCAGTCAACGATGACTCTGGAGGCGCACCCGCCAATGGCCGCAGGGCATGGAACGCCCGCAATCGGAAGCACCGGCACGGCTCCCACCATCGTCGAGATCCCGCTCGGCGACCCGCGCATCAAGGACTTCGTGAACGTCCACTGGCGACTCTACGAGGGTGACCCCTTCTGGACGCCGCAGCTCAATGCCGACCTGCTCGGCAACAAGCTGCTGGGCATCAAGGGGCTCCTCACCCCAGAGCACGAGTACCACAGGACCGCCGAGGTCACGCACTTCATCGCCTATCGCGATGGCGCCCCGGTGGGCCGCGTTTCGGGTGCCACCAACCACCGGTTCAACGACTTCTATCACGGCCGGTACGCGTTCTTCGGCTTCTTCGAGACCGTCGACGACCAGGCCGTCGCGAACGCGCTCCTCGACGCCGTCCGCGACTGGGCCACGGCCAAGGGCGCCGAGGTCCTGCGCGGGCCGGGCGAGTACTCGAATGCCACGCACGAGCGCCAAGCGTGCCTCATCGACGGCTTCGACACCCCGCCCGCAATCGAGCAGACGCACAACCCGCCGTACTACCAGCGCCTCATCGAGGGCTACGGCTTCGTCAAGGCGATGGACTACCACGCCTACATGCTCGACGTGGGCGATCCGGTCGCGCCGCGTCTGACGCGTGTTGCCGAGGCGGTCCGGAAGCGCCGCAATCTCGTGACCCGCCCCGTCGACATGACCCGTTTCAACGAAGAGATCAAGCTCATCATCGAGATCTACAACAAAGCGTGGGCCGCGAACTGGGGCTTCCTGCCGATGACGGACTACGAGGCCGACGCACTCGCCGACACGCTCAAGCCGATCATCGATCCGGGGCTCATCCGCTTCGCGTACCTGGACGACGAACCGATTGCCGTGCTTGGCTGCTTCCCCGATCCGAACGTCGCGCTCCGCCCGCGTTGGAAGTGGTACGGCGACTCGGACTACGTGCGTTTGGGGCGCGTGCTCGCCACGCGCAAGAGCATCCGCCGTATGCGCCTGATCTTCTTCGGAATCGTGCCGGGACACCGGCGTCTGGGCGCCGATGCGCTGCTCTTCGAGGAGATCCATGCGTACGCGCACGGCAAGGGCTACCGCGAATGCGACATATCGCTGCTGCTCGAAGTGAACGACCTCGTCATCCGCGCATCCGAGTCCATGGGCGGCCACCGCTACAAGACGTGGCGAATCTGGGACCTGCCGCTGGGCGCGAAGGCCGAGTAGACACCTTCACCGTGTCTGACGTGCAACCCTGCAGCTAGGCACATTCCCGCACGCGTGCCCGGGAACGGCTCCTAACGCGCCGCGTGCGCCCGGAGCCAGACCGCGGGCGCCGGCACCGGAGGCCACGGCCACGAAACCGCACCGCCCAGGTGGCAGCCGCTGCAGAGCACCTTCGTGAAGTCCGGGCCCGGGTGGCACGCGAGGCACTGCTGGTTGACGGCGAGCCCCTCGTGGATGCCCAGGACTGGGTGCGTGAAGTGCACCTCCGACCATGTCGTCGGCCGGTGACAGCGCAGGCAGTCGGTCGGTCCCACGTGAGGTATGTCGGCGAGGTGGCAGTTCTGACAAGGCGTCGGCGCTTCCCCGAACTGCACCGTCGGGTGACACAGCCTGCACGAGCGCGACGCGTGGGCCGCACCGAGACGTATCGAACCCGGGTGCGTGATCGGCTTGATGGCAGTCCATGCGGTCGGCGTATGGCAGGTCGCGCAGTTCGTGTAGGCCGATCCGTGCGGCCGCGCACGGTGACAGCTCCCGCACGCGGTGGAACCGCCGCCGATATTGTTGGCGTACTGGCTGTCCGGGTGACACTTGGTGCACGCGAGCTTCGCATGCGCGCCTACGAGCTTGAATACGCTCGCGTGGACGAACGTCGACGGTCGGAAGCCGGCTGTCGTGTGGCACTGCTGGCAGGCCGTGAGGCCGCCGTGTCTGGTGCCGTGACAACCCGAGCACTTCGTCGGCGTGCCCTTGTACTTGCCCTTGATATGGCACTTGGCGCACGCGAGTGCCCTGTGCTTGCCGGTGATCTTGAACTTTGCCGCATGATTGAAGGTCGATGGGACGAAGCCACGTGGCGTATGGCACTTCTCGCACGCAGTCAGCCCCGTGTGTATGACCGCGTGGCAGCCGTTGCAGTTGCTCGGAGTACCGGCGAAGCGGTTGTTCACGTGACAGTTCACGCACTCCAGCTGGCTGTGCCTGCCGATCAGCGGGAAGAATGCCGCGTGACTGAAGCCTGGAAGCGGCTTCCATCCCCTGCTGGGGTCGTGGCAGTCCTCGCACGTCGTCAAGCCACCGTGATTCCTGCCGTGGCAGTCCACGCAGCGGCGATCAGCCGCGTCGGGGGCCCGCGCCGACTTGTGGCAGTCGAAGCACTTGAGCGGCTTGTGCCCGCCCTCGAGCGATACGTGCCCGTCCGGAATGCTCTTCGGCACGACCCAGGCAATGGCTGTGTGGCACGAGCCGCACGCTATCGCGCCGACACCATGCGGTGACTTCTCCTTGTGGCAGGTCTCGCAGGCCGGGGAGGGGCTTGGCTCTCCCTCGGTGTGGCACGCTGTACAGCCGATCACCGAGTGCAGGCTCACGTTGAACTCGTTCCTGGGGTGCGTGTAGCGAACGTCCTTCCAGGAGTCCAGCGTGTGGCAGCTTTCGCACGAGCCGGTGTACGGAGTGCGATGTTTGAAGTCGTGGAGTGGCGCCTTGCACGACGTGCATGCCTGAGACGCCAGAACCGTGGGATGCGCAGCGCTGGGGGTCTCGGGGGGCTTCCGGGCGCCGCCGAATGAACCGAAAGCCAGCCACGCGACGATACCGAGCAGGGCCAGCAGTACCACGACGCCGGCGATCACCGATCTGCGCTTTGTCGAGCTTGGCGTCATTCGCCCCATCCGTCTCATGAGCGAGAGCGCGCGCTCTCGCAGCCCCAGCGTCTGCACAACCGAGACAATCCTACGCGAAGTCGCCCCTCCGTGCAGCACAAACCGTGCCCGACGCCGATGAGACATCGGGTCTTCCACAAGGCGAGGCTTTCGGCGGGATCGTTTCCGCCGGGGCCGTACGCATACGCCCCCAGTCCCTCGTGCCGTTTCCTTACCGCGTCAGGTCGTTCCAGACGGCCGTCCTCACCGTCTGTGAGACGGCAGCGGTCGAGCCGAGGAAGCGGACCTCGAAGACGGTGGCCTTGTTGGCGCGCAGCACCGCCGCGACCCCGTCGTTCAAGCTCGTCGTCGGGGTGAGCAGCAGGACCGAGTTGCTCTTGCCCTGCAGGACGCCGCCGGCAAGGGCGTCCGGGAAGTTGGTGCCGGTCGCGATGGCGAGCTTGTCCCAGGAAAGCCCTGCGTTCGCGACGCCGTAGGTGGCGACCATGACCGCGGTGTCGTAGCGGTTGGCACCCGCGAGACGCGTGACCGGCCCGAGCGATGAGAGCGCGGACTCCACGGAGGAAGCCACGACGTTCGTCCCGCCGAGCACGATCGCCTTACTCACGCCCGCGGCCCGCATGACGGCCACGAGGCCTGCGTTGGCGCCCTGCGCCGGGTTGGCGAGGTAGATGGGCCAGCCTTGTCTGGCGGCCAGAGGAGAGGCCCCGAGCGCGTCGGGGAAGTTCATCCCGGTCGCGACGAAGGCGGTCCCGTCGTAGCCGGTACCCGCGCGCATGACGGCGATGGTGCGGGCCGCGACGAGGTTCGCCGTGTCGTAGCGGTTCGCGCCGGCGATCCGCTCGACCGAGACACCTGCGATCGCGTCGATCTCGCCCGCGACGGCGGCAGAGACCGCCGGCGTGCCGCCTAAGACGATCGCCTTCGTGGCGCTAAGGCGCACGATCTCCGAGCGGACTTCGGCCGGGAGCGAGCTTTGGGCCGTGAGCAGGATCGGGGCGTCAAGCGCGCCCGCGAGCGCACTTCCGCCGAGCGCGTCGGGCCAGTTCATGCCGGTCGCGACGATCACGTACTCGCTCCCTGAGGGGAACGCCTTCTGGGAGGCCGCGATGGCTGTGGCGTAGCGGTTGGGGCCTTCTACGGCGGTGACGACGAGCCGGACGGGGGCTGAATCAGTGGTCAAGGCCGAGCACGTGATATCGCCATTGCTATTACCGGACTTGTCATACGGGATCGCCCGGACAACTACTGTGCGTGCCTTGGGCAGTACGTAGCTCCAGGTGACGCCGTAGGTCCTGCCATCCGAGCTGGCGGTGGCGTCCGAACCGATCAGGCGGTAGGCGCTGGGGGAATCCTCGAGGTAGCGCCAGTAGAAGTTGACCTTGGCGACGCCGAAAGCGTCGGTGAACTGTCCCGCGATCTCACAGGTCCACGTGGCGGGAATGATTGCATCAGCAGCCGGCGTAGTAAGTGCGCCCGTCGGCGATACGCCGTCAGGACCCCCAGATGCGTACTTGCGACCCGCGACGATCGTCTTGCCCGAAAGCTGGAGTGCGGCGGGACTGCCACTGTACCTCCGCTGAATGTGGATGTGTGGTCCGCTGCTATTGCCGGTCGTGCCGACGTACCCGATGACCGCCCCGCCGGCTACTGCGCCCTTCTGCCCGAACTTGGAGAGGTGGGCCATGAATATCTGCTCTTTGCCATCCCTCGACGTCCAGATGACCGAGTTACCCCAGCCGTTTCCATCGGCGGTTGAGTACACCGCGGCGGAGCCGGGCCCGGGTGCGAAGATCGGCCAACCGCTGTCTTGAACGTATCCGCCCGTGGCAGTGCAGCCGTTCAGGTCGAGCGGCGCGCCAAATCCACTCAGAAGACCGTGGCCAGAGTACGTGGATGCCACGTAGTACTTGGATTGAGCGTAGATGTCCGCGACGGTCGCGCACGCAATTGGAGCGAGTGCGAAGAGCAGCACGGCCGACAGGGCGGACAAGACGGTCACACGGAATCCCCACCTCATGGACCGCATCCCCTCTGCAGGATTCAGAGTGCGAGTACGCCGAATCGCTGTTGAATACGCGTCGCATCCTAGTCTGAGTAGCCGGTGGGGACAATTGCGCAGGCCGCACTTCACCCATCGCAAACGCGGGCAGGGCATGCGTATGGCCGGTCCGGCTACACGTTGAAGCGAACATTCATGATGTCGCCATCGGCGACGACGTAGTCCTTGCCCTCTACCTGGAAGAGTCCCGCCGCCTTCACGGCATGCTCGCTGCCGTGCTCGATGAACACCGCGTAGGGCATGACCTCCGCACGGATGAAGCCGCGCTCAAGGTCGGAGTGAATCTTCCCCGCAGCTGTGCGGGCGGTCATCCCGCGTGTGATCGTCCACGCACGCACCTCGTCCTCGCCAACAGTGAAGAAGCTGATGAGGTCCAAGAGTCCGTAGGCGGTCCGGATGAAGCGCGCAAGCGCCGACTCGGTGAGACCGAGATCCTGGAGGAAGGCTGCCTGGTCGTCGGAGTCGAGCGCGGCGATCTCCGCCTCGACGCTCGCCGAGAGCGCGAGACCCGCGGCTCCGAGTTCATCGATGCGCGATGCCAGATCGTCTGGTATCGGGTCGGCGGCCCGGTCCTCGTCACGATTCACGACGACGAGCAGCGGGCGGTCCGTCAGGAGCTGGTAACCCTTCAGGCAGCTGCGATCGAGTTCGTCGGCGGACAGTGTGCGCAACGGCTTGGCGTCCTCCAGGACGCCCTGCATGCGCTCGTAACGGTTGCGGTCGGCCTGGGGGGCGTTCTCCTTTCGCGCCCGCGTCAGCAGCCCCTCAACCAGCTCGAGATCGGCCAGGATGCACTCGTCCGAAAAGGCGTTCAGGTCCCTGAGGGGATTCGCGTCGCCCTCGACCGACGGATCCTCGAAGTCGCGCAGGACGAGCGCGAGTGCCTCCTGCTCACGGATCGTCGAAAGTGCCCGAGTCGACAGGCCCCTGCGTTCCGCCCCGTGTTCGCCGGGCACGTCACAGAAGGTGACTTCCGCGTAGGTCGTCTTCCTCGGGTGGAACATGCCCGAGAGCCGGTCGATGCGCGCGTCCGGCACGCGTACGGTTCCGAGTCGCACCTCGCCGCCGTACCCCACGGGCACGTCGAGACCGGTCATCGTATTGAACACTGTGGTCTTACCTGAGCCAGCGAAGCCGACCAGTCCGATCTTCACCGCGACCTCACATTCTCCGCGAAGGCTCCGTTCGCCTCCCCGCCGGGATTATCACCTCAAGAAGTCCAGCCCAAGCATCGCACATGACGCGGACGCGCAGCAGAGCTCTCAGGACCGGGACTCGTCTGTGTTGATGCGCGGCTCAGGTCCGATCTTCCAGATCGCGTGCGGAGGCAGGCGACGGGGACTGGCAGCGGGCGGGTTTACGCTCGCTGGACCCAGCAGACGCTCAAGCAGAGGCATCGCCACCCGAAGTCGTCGAGCGCGGATGAGAGCATCCCACACAGGTTCTGCCTTCTTCCATCCCACCTGATAGGCCAAGTGGCGTATGCGCTCTGAGGGAGTCTCGCGGTTCAGCGTGCCGCGGGCGATGGAACGCCACGAGTAGAAGTCGCGGTACGCCCGCCAGTATCCGCGCCCCAGCTCTCCGGCACTCATCCCGCGCGGTTCGAACACCACGTGACGCGTGTCGTATTGATTCCAGTCCGTGCTGAGTATCCTTCCTTCAGAAGTGAGACGGCGATGGAGTGCCGTGCCTGGGTACGGCGTGAGGATGTGGAACGTCGCCGTCTCAATCCCCTGCGCGACCGCCCATTCGGTTGTTCTATCGAAGACGTCCGGGGAGTCTCCGTCGATTCCGAAGACGAAACTCGCATTCACCATAATGCCCAGTTCGTGCAGGCGAGCCACCGCCCGTTCGTACTCAGACACATGGTTCTGTCGCTTGCCGCAGGTCTTGAGACCGGCTTGCGACAGCGTCTCGAACCCGACGAAGAGTGAGCGCAGGCCCGACTCTGCAGCCGCTTGCATAAGCCCCGGCCGAAGCACGGACTCGACCGTGCCGGCCGCTTGCCACACGCGACCCATCCCTCGCATTCCCTCGAGCAAGCCCCGCGCGAAGACGTTATCGCCGAAGAGGTGGTCATCAAGAAAGAAGAGATGGCGACCGGGGAGGGAGTCTATCTCATCAAGGGCTTCGTCGAGACGCCGCGTGTAGAACGAGCGACCGCCATCGAAGAACGATTCCTTGTAGCAGAAGTGACACGAGTGAGGGCAGCCGCGGGAAACGACGATCGAGTTCGGCACGAGATAGCTATGAGAATCGATGAGATCACGCCGCGGCACGGGCGCACCCTGCAGGCAGCGGTGCGTGGACTTGTACATCGCCCGGGAACGACCTGCCCTGAAGTCGCGTAGGAACTGGGGCCACGTGTCGTCGCCTGGACCGAGGAAGACCGTGTCCGCATGCACGGCGGCTTCGTCCGGACACGCCGTGACGTGCAAACCGCCGAGGCAGACGTGCGCGCCGTTGGCCCGGTAGTGCGCAGCCAGCTCGTACGCACGCCGCGCGTTCGTCACGTACACCTCGATAGCGACGAGGTCCGGGGTATCCCCATGCGTGATTGGTGCGACGTGTTCATCACAGAGCTCAACCTCGTCGCACTCGTCGAGATGTCCGGCGAGCGTTGCCAATCCGAGTGGCGGGAACAGAGCGTACTTGATGGGCCGATACTGCGGACTTGTGGCTTCGGCCAGCGCGGGCAGGATCAGCTTTACTCGCATGAAGGGTCTCCTTGACCGGGAGACACCAGCCTAGCGTGTCGCTTTCTGCTGCCGCTTCGTCGTTGAGCTTTCGGACACCACAGGTTGGAAAGACGTTAGAAGTCGTACCCGCGAAAGCAAACAGGCCAGACACGTTTAGAATGTCTGACCTGCGAATATGTTGGTCGCGGGGCTAGGATTCGAACCTAGGACCTTCGGGTTATGAGCCCGACGAGCTACCAGCTGCTCCACCCCGCACCGTCAATCGCCCTTCGGCGCGAACACGAATAATAGCATCGAGTCCCCGCTTGCGCAATGCCGCTCAGGCCGAATGTGGGAATCATGCCCTCGTACGATGAACGTCGGCACGTGCGATGCTACTCTCGGAAGGCTGAGACGCTCGCACGGCCGGTGCGTCGGCGCTAACGCGCGCCGGCTCGATGAAGGACGGTTGATGAACGGCACCAGACGGCATAGCTCCGCATGGCAGCGCCTTGGGGCGTTTGCCGTGGCTATCGCCCTCGTAGCGGTGACGGTGCCCGCGTGGGCCGAGCCCACGACCTCCACTGTCCCCCCCGCCGGCTCCGAGACCACCAGCACGCCACTCCCCGGCGTGACTGAAGAACTCGCTCGTCTGGCGGCATTCAAGCGCGAGCTCGACGAACTGGACCGCGAGCTTGGCGTCGCGGCCGAGGCCTACAACGCATCGCAGATCGAGCTTGCGGAGACCAGGGCGAACGTCAAGGGGACACAGCAGGACTTGGAGAACGCCGAGATCGCCTACGACGTTCAGCTTGCAGCGATGAACCTGCGCATTCGGGACCTCTACAAGAACAGCTCGCTCGACGTACTCGAAATCGTGTTCGGCTCCAAGTCGGTCGCTGACTTCGTCGCGCGTATCCAGTTCCTGAGCGCCATCAGTGAGGCTAGCGGCGATGCCGTGCTCGCCCTCAAGGCGCAGCGCGACCACATGCGTGCGACGCGTGACGCTGTCAGGGCGGCTGAGGATCAGGCCGCCGAGATCGAGTTCCGCCTCAAGGCACGCAAGATCGAGGTGGAGCTCCGTATCGAGGAGCGGCAGGCGATGCTCACCGAGGCCGAGTCGGACCTCATAGCGCTCCTCAACTCGGACTTGGCGGCCCGCGCCGCCGAAGAGGCCGCGCTCATGCGCGACATCCTCTCGGGAGCGAACAAGGCGGGCATCGACCTCACGCGCGGCGGCGTCGTTGAGACCGCCCTCGCCTATCGCGGCATCCCCTACGTCTGGGCGGGTGCGACGCCGTCCGGCGGCTTCGACTGCTCCGGCCTCGTGCTGTACGTCTTCCGACAGCACGGCGTGACCCTGCCCCACTACTCGCGTCTGCAGTTCACGATGGGCCAGATGGTCGCCCCCACCGATCTCAAGCCGGGCGACACCGTCTTCTTCGGTACACCCGTCTACCACGTCGGTATCTACGCCGGCGGCGGCTACTTCATCCACGCGCCCAGAACCGGCGACGTGGTCAAGCTCTCCAGGCTCGCCGAGCGCACGGACTACGCCGGCGCCCGGCGCTACGCGTGGGCCCCCCGTACTGGCGCAATTCTGGGCGTCTCATCGGGCCCGCTCGACGAATCTGGCAACTAGCTCCTGACCGAGGGGGATCAATGCACGACCTTGTCGCGACTGCGCTCGACGCTGCTCGGCTGGCGGGCGCGGCCTACGCCGATGCTCGCATCGTTCACTCGACGAGCGAGTCGATATCCGTGAGGACCGGCCGCGTGGACGCGCTGGAGTCCTCCGAGTCGATCGGCATCGGCATCCGCGCGATCGCGGACGGCGCGTGGGGCTTCGCCGCCACCGCGACCCTCACGGACGAAGCGATCGCCGACTGCGCGAAGCAGGCCGTGGCCATCGCGCGCGCGTCCACGATGACCGCGCACGCACCCGTGCACCTGGCGCCCGTGCCGGTGGCCCGTGACACCTGGACGGGCGTGTGCCAGATCGACCCGTTCACGGTACCGCTCGAAGAGAAGCTCGCGCTGCTCCTCGCCGCCGACGAACTTCTGCGCGTCCCCGACGCCGTAACCGTCTCAGGCTCATGGCTGACCTTCCTCAAGGTGCACAAGCTCTTCGGCTCCACCGAAGGCAGCCTCATCGACCAGTCGTACGTGGAGAGCGGCGGCGGCATCACCGCCTACGCCGCTCGGGGACGGCGAGGTGCTCCCGCGCTCGTACCCTAACTCGCACGGCGGTCAGACGGTGCAGGGGGGCTGGGAGTCGATCCTCGCCCTCGACTTTGTTGCGCACGCGCCGCGCGTGGCCGAGGAGGCCTCGGCGCTCGTCACTGCCGCCGAGTGTCCCGCCACGACCACGACGGTCGTCATCGACGGCTCGCAGATCGCGCTGCAGGTGCACGAGTCAATCGGGCACCCGACGGAGCTCGACCGCGTGCTGGGCGATGAGGCCGCGTTCGCGGGAACCTCGTTCCTCACGCTCGACGACCTCGACACGCTCCGCTACGGCTCGGACCTCGTGACCGTCACGGCGGACGCCACCGTGCCGGGCTCGCTCGGCAGCTTCGGCTATGACGACGAGGGCGTCCCCGCGCAGCGTGACTACCTCGTCAAGGACGGCATCTTCTCGGGCTTCCTCTCCTCGCGCGAGTCCGCGCCGGCCATCGGGCGAGCCAGCAACGGCGCCGCGCGCGCCGACGGCTGGAACCGTATCCCGCTCGTGCGCATGACGACGGTCTCGCTGGAGCCGGGGACGTGGTCGCTTCCCGACCTCATCGCGGACACGGACGACGGCATCTACCTGGAGACGAACAACTCGTGGTCGATCGACGACAAGCGCCTCAACTTCCAGTTCGCGTGCGAGATCGGCTGGGAGATCAAGGGCGGGAAGCTCGGCCGCATGATCAAGAACCCGAACTACACGGGTATCACCCCCGGCTTCTGGGGCTCGTGCGATGCGATCTGCTCGCGAGACCACTGGCAGGTCTGGGGCGTGCCCAACTGCGGCAAGGGCGAGCCGATGCAGGTCGCGCACGTCGCGCACGGTGCTGCGCCCGCCAGGTTCCGCGACGTTCAGGTGGGGGTGGGACGATGATGCTGTCGCCACAGGAGCTCGCCGCCCTCGCCCGCAGGGCCGTCGCGCTCACCGCCGCGGATGAGGCCGAAGTAATCGTCTCGGCCGACGACAGCGCGCTCACCCGTTTCGCGGGCAACCGCATCCACCAGAACGTCGCCGAGAGCGACACCGTCGTCTCGGTGCGAGCGGTCGTGGGGACCCGGCAGGGCGTCGCGTCCACCAACCGGCTCGACGAGGGAGGCCTTGCGGCGTGCTGCGAGGCCGCCGTCGCCGGGGCGCGCGTGGCTCCCGAGGACCCGGGCTTCCCGGGGCTTCCCGCTCCGAAGCCGGTCGAGCTGCGCGACCGCGTGAGCGCGGCAACGCGGGCCTACGGCCCCGAGGAGCGCGCCCGCGCAGCAGCCGCGATCATCGCGCAGTCCGCCGAGCGCGGCCTGACTGCCGCCGGCACCGTGTCGCGCTCGGACTACGCCGTCGCCATCGCGAACTCGCACGGCGTGGACGTCGCGATGGGCGTCACCAACCTCAAGGCCACCGTCCTTTCCATGGGCGAGCACGGCGGCAGCGGCTGGGCGGCGTGGCTTGGACGCGACGCGAGCGACTTCGCGCCCGATGCGCTCGGGGACCGCGCGGCCGTCATCGCCGATCGGGCAGCGGATCCCGGCTCCCTCGACGCCGGCGTGTACCCGGTTGTGCTCGCGCCCGACGCGGTCTCGGACGTCATGGACTTCCTCGGCTACCTGGGCTTCAGCGGTAAGGCCGTCCACGAGCGCTCGTCGTTCATCGCTCAGCACGAGGGCGAGCGGCTGCTCTCGGATCGCTTCACGCTTCTTGACGACGCGCTGTCCGAGCAGACGCTCGGGCTCACCTTCGACTTCGAGGGCGTACCGAAGCGTCGCACGCCGCTCGTCGAGGCCGGCGTCATCTGCGGGCCGGTCACCGACTCGTACTGGGCAGCACGGCTCAGGCGTCCCAACACCGGCCACGCGCTCCCCGCGCCCAACCCCTACGGTCCGATCCCGCTCAACCTGGAGATCGCGGCGGGTGACGCGAGCGTCGACGACATGATTGCAGGCGTGAAGCGAGGGCTGTACGTCACTCGGTTCCACTACGTGAACGTCGAGGACCCGGTGCACGTGACGCTCACAGGGATGACGCGCGACGGCACGTTCCTCATCGAGGACGGGCGTCTGACGCGACCGGTGAAGAACGTGCGCTTCACGCAAAGCGTCACGGAGGCGCTGGGCGCGATCGAGGCGGTCGGGAGCCACCGCGAGCTCGTCGGCCCCGAGGAGGGCGGCGCAACGCTGGTACCGGCATTGCTGCTTTCGAAGTGGGAGTTCACCGGGCAGACCCGGTAGAAGGTGCTTGGCTGCGCGTTCGATGATTGCGGTGCCCGAGTGTCGCACACGATCGCAGAACCGGACGGCTACGAGGCTCGCGAGTCTCAGCGACGGAGCCGCATGCGGGTCGTGCTCTTCATCGCCCTCGCGCTGGTCGCGGTTGGGGGAGTCATCGCCTTGGGGCTGCTGCTCGCCAGTCCGCGCCCGAGCTCCCCGATCGCCGGCACGAACACCCTGCCCGCCCTGGACGCGACATCGACAGCGCGGCCGGGGATCACCACCACCGCGCCCGCGGGGTCCGAGCTCGACTCTCAGGCAGCGCCGGCACTCCAACCCACGCCTCTCTCCCCGCAGGCCTTCGATGCGACCAACGCGATGGTGGAGGTCCGGGCCCTCGAGGCGTTCGGCGTCCGCACGGCAGGCAGCGAGGCGGAGCGCCAGGCGGTCGACTACATCGCGGCGCGCCTCTCAAAGCTCGGCTACTCCGCCGTCGTCATCGGGGACGTCCCCCTCCCCAACGGCCGGGTCAGCCACAACGTCAGCGCCAGATCGGACGGCACGAGTTCGCGCATGATCGTGCTGGGCGCCCACGTGGACTCCAAAGCGCCTTCGCCCGGCGCAAATGACAACGCCACCGGCTGCGGCGCACTCCTCGAGATCGCCCGCATCCTCGCACAACAGCCCGTTACCCCACGGGTAGAGTTCGTCTTCTTCGGTGCCGAGGAGGCCATCGACAAGGACCCGAACCACCATCACTTCGGCTCGCGTACGCGAGTCGCGAAGTTGACCGACGCCGAGCGCGCGGATATCGCCGGCATGGTCTCGGTCGACATGATCGGCTACGGACCGGACTTCGCCGCCCGCACGATGCTGCGGGGACCGCGGAGTATGGCCGACCTGCTGCTGGCCACGTCGAAGGCCACCCACGCAGGGTTGACGTTCCTCAAGGACCCCGGCGAGACCGGGTGGAGCGACCACGAGGCCTACGAGCTCGCCGGCATCCCTGCGGTGTGGATCGAGTGGCGCGACGATCCCGTGTACCACACGGCCAAGGACACGAGCGCCCACATCAGACCGGAGAAGGTGCGCATTGCCGGACAGCTGGTGCTCGACGTGCTGCGGGGGCTGGACGAGGACGCGCTCGAGGCATTGGCGGCTCGCTGACCCGGGGGTGCTCTACGGGGCCGTCTCGGAATCGTGATAGATGTAGAAGCTGCCCGAGTAGCACGCGACCCAGATGTCGCGGGTGTCGTTCACATACGCGATGCCGATGGGGTGGTGCCCCACCTTCACCTCCTGCAGCTCCTTCATGTCCTGCGTCCGAACCTTGCTGACGGAGTCCGACTCGTAGTTGACCACGTAGAGCGACCGGCCGTCCTCGGCGATGGACATGCTCCGTGGCTGGCTGCCGGTCGCGACCCGACCCACGGTCCTGTCGGTCGTGAGATCGATCTTGACGAGCGTGCCCGATCCGTTGAGCGAGACATAGAGGTAGCGGTCATCGGGGCTGATCACGAGATGCCGCGGGCTGCTGCCGACGCCCTTGATCCAGCTCACGCTGAAGTCGCTCAGCCTCACCTTCGCGATGTCGGTGCCGCCCATGATCGCGACATACGCCGTCGTCGAGGCCGAGTCAACTGCGATTCCACGCGGGTATCGTCCGAGCTTGATCTGGCGCACCTCGCGAGCCTCGGCCACGTCAATCACGCTCAAGGTGTACGAGATCCAGTTAGTCACGAGAACGTAGCGGCCATCCGGCGTGACCGCCACGTACTTCGGTACCGAGCCCACCTTGATGACCTGGTCGATCTTGAGCGTGTGGGTGTCGATGCGGTAGACGAAGCTCGGGTCGACGCCCGAGCTGGGGCCGCCGACGTCGTCTCCCGGGTGCGAGAAGCCCGGCCCGTACATCGAGTAGTTCGACGCGTAGACGTACTTCCCGTCGAGCGTGACCGCGGCCTCCACCGGCCCGCCCCTCACGCTCCCCGAGTACTCGGGGAAGCCGAAATCGGCCAGCGTCACGGTGTCGGGAATCGTCCCCACCTCTCGGTACGTCTCGGCGTCGAACACCGAGATCTTGTGGCGGTAGATCATGTTCTGCGCGAAGACGAGTCCCTGCTGGGTGGCGATCACCGACTTCGGCGAATACGAGCCGGAGAACTTGTGTTCGAACACCATCTCGACGGCGTCAGACGGCGCCGGAGTCGGGCCGAGACTGACCGTGATGCCAACCGTCGCGCTGGCGACGACCGTCGTACCGGCTGCGGGAACCTGGCGGAGCGCAGTCCCCTTGGCGACGGTGTCGCTGTACTCCTTGGTCACCGTACCGAGCGCAAGCCCCGCCTCCGACAGTAGCGCCTCGATACTGTCCGCGGAGGCGCCGACAAACGACGGAACCGCGGTCGGCGCGCCTCTGGCCAAGACGAGGTCGACCTTCGTGCCCTTGTCGATTCGCTGACCGCTCGCGCTCTGCGAGACGACCGTCCACGTCGGCTCGATGGAGGCGGCATCGTACGCGACGGCACCAACCGCGAGGCCCGTGGCGGCCAGCCGAGCGGTCGCTTGCTCGAGGGTGAGTCCGGACACGTTTGGGGGCTCGACCCGTCGCGGGAAGAGCTGGAACCCTAGCCAGGCCGCTCCGCACACTACGAGCGCGACGAGGACTGCGAGAAACCGGTGCTCCCGACGCTTCGCCGCGCGCCGCCGAGCTTCCCGCGCAAGCCGACGCTGCGCGTTCGGGTCGTCAGCCCGCACGGTCGAGCTTGTCGCAGGCTCCACGCGCTACTCCGCCCTCGCGGCCTCTTCGGCCTCCTGCTGCGCGGCGATCATGTCCTTGACCTTCATCAGCCGAGTGAGGTTGCCGCGCTCAGCCTCGTCGAGCTTCATCTGGATGTCCTTGATGGTCTCGGCGATCGACGGCATGAGCACGTATTCGAGCGCGTTCACGCGACGGCGCGTCCGCTCGATTTCTGCAGCGAGGAGCTCGATGGCCTTCTCGCGCTCGGCAAGCTCCACCATCATCGGTGCGACCGCCGCAAGCGCGTCGAGGGCCTCGTCGAGGACTGCCGGCATCGTCCCGAGCGAGTAGCCGCCAGGCGTGGCGAGCTCGCCCAGTGCGAGCACGGGCACGCGTACGCTCATGACGCTGCGCTCGGTCGCATCGATGACGTCGCCAGGCGTCCCGGCGAGGAGCGCCTGCGTGAGGTTCGCCTTGCCGGCCTCGGCGCGAGCCACCGCGAGGAGGCCGTAGGCGCCCTTGAGGCGCGATTCGACTTCACTCCGCAGCCGGCGGTTCTCGGAGATGCGCGCGATGAACTCCTTGAGGAGCTCGTCGAACTTGTCCTTCAGGAGCTTGTGCCCGCGCCGGGCGACCTCGCCGCGGCGCTTGAGCTTCAGAAGCTCCATCCGGTTGGGGTTCACGCGCATGGTCGGCATCTCATCAGCCCCTGAGGATCGCCCAGATGACGATGCCGAGCGCGGCGGCCAAGAGCAGCGTGTTGGCGAGCCGCAGCACGCGGGCGCCCACAGGCTGCTTCACGCCGGCGATCGACGACGAACGAGCCGCCCACACATTGAAGCCGAGCAGGATCGCGAAGAAGAGCGCGAGCAGGATGTAGGTGACGATCTCCACTACTCGGTCACCTCGTCAGCGACAGCCGCCGCGGTTCGCGGCAGGTACTTCTCCACGAACTCGTCTTTGATGCGCTTGAGTTCCGAAGTGGGCAGCAGCGCCACAAGCTCCCAGCCGAGCGTGAGCGTCTCGGCGACCGAGCGCTCCTCGTGCGGCCCCTGGCGGATGAAGCGGTCCTCGAAGGCATCGGCGAACGACACGAACGCCTTGTCGACGTCCGAAAGGGCTGCCTCGCCGAGAATCACCGCGAGCTCCTTCGCCTGCAGGCCGCGCGCGTAGGCGCCGAAGAGCTGGTTGGAGAGGTCCGCGTGGTCCTCGCGCGTCTTGCCCGGGCCGATGCCCTTCTGCTTGAGGCGCGAGAGCGACGGCAGCACGGCGACCGGCGGATAGATGCCGCGACGGTGGAGGCTGCGGTCCAGGATGATCTGCCCCTCGGTGATGTAGCCGGTGAGGTCGGGAATCGGGTGCGTCTTGTCGTCGTCCGGCATCGAGAGGATCGGCACCTGCGTGATCGAGCCGGCGCGACCCTTGATGCGTCCGGCGCGCTCGTAGATGGTGGCGAGGTCGGTGTAGAGGTAGCCCGGGTAGCCGCGGCGGCCCGGGACTTCCTTGCGCGCGGCTGAGACCTCGCGGAGCGCCTCGCAGTAGTACGTCATGTCAGTGAGGATGACGAGCACGTGCATGTCGCACTCGTAGGCGAGGTACTCGGCGGCGGTGAGCGCCATGCGCGGCGTGGCGATGCGCTCGACGGCCGGGTCGTCGGCGAGATTCAGGAAGAGCACCGCTCGCTCGATCGCGGCGGTCGTGCGGAACTCCTGCGTGAAGAAGTCGGCATCCTCGAAGGTGATGCCCATCGCCGCGAAGACGACCGCGAACTCGCCTTCGAGCTTCTCGCCCACGGTGTCCGCGGCGGCACTCCGCGCGAGCACGGCGCTCTGCCGAGCGATCTGCGCCGCAACCTGGTTGTGCGGCAGGCCGCTGCCCGAGAAGATCGGCAGCTTCTGCCCGCGGACGAGCGGGTTCAGGCCATCGATCGCCGAGATGCCGGTCTGGATGAAGTCGTCGGGGAAGTCGCGCGCCGTCGGGTTGATCGGCGAGCCGTAGATGGAGACCCGCTTATCCGGGATGATCTCCGGACCGCCGTCGTTCGGCCGGCCGAGGCCGTCGAAGACGCGGCCGAGCATGTCGCGCGACACGCCGAGCTCGAGCGAGCGGCCGAGGAAGCGCGCCTTCGTTTCGCTCGGGTTGGCGCCGCGCGTGCCCTCGAACGCCTGGACAAGCGCGACGTCGCCGTTCACCTCGAGCACGTTGCCGAGCGAGCGCGTGCCATCCGGGTACTCAAGCTCCACGAGTTCGCCATACGTGACATCGACGACGCGCTCGATCAGGAGCAGCGGCCCGACGATGTCGCGCGTGGTCATGTACTCGCGCATCAGCGCTCACCGCCTTCCGCCATCGGCGCGCTGTCCGCGCCGCCGTTCGCGACGAGCTGGGTCTCGATCTCCGAGGCGATCGCATCGAACTCGGCGAGGTTGTCGGACGTGAGGTACTTCGCACGGGCGATGCGCTCGCGCACAGGTGCCTCGAAGATCGCCTTGAGCGGTGCGCCCGCGGCATGCGCCTGAAGTGCCTTCTCGTGGAAGAGCAGGATGGTCTTCAGCAGCAGATCCTGCTCATGAAGTGAGGAGAACTGGTCGTCGTCGCGGAAGGCGTTCTGCTGCAAGAAGTCCTCACGGATCGACTTCGCGGTCTCCATGAGGATCTGCTCCTCGGCGGAGAGCGCCTCCAGACCGACGAGCCGCACGATCTCGGCGAGCTCGCTTTCGCGTTGCAGGAACGTCATGCAGAGATCGCGCCGTGAGCGGAACTCAGGCGAGACCTCGGCAGCCCACGTGGGTGCGACCTTGTCGAGGTAGAGCGAGTAGCTGGTGAGCCAGTCGATCGCCGGGAAGTGGCGCTGGTAGGCGAGCTGGTCTTGCAGCGCCCAGAAGACCTTCACCACGCGAAGCGTGTTCTGCACGACCGGCTCCGAGAGATCGCCGCCCGGCGGCGACACGGACCCCACGACCGAGACGGACCCGATGCGAGGTGCGGACGCGACACCCGCCCCGAGAGTCTCCACCTTGCCCGCCCGCTCGTAGAACGCGGCGAGCTTCGTCCCAAGGTACGCCGGAAAGCCCTCGTCGCCCGGCATCTCCTCGAGGCGGCCGGAGATCTCGCGCATCGCCTCGGCCCAGCGCGATGTCGAGTCCGCCTGCAGCACGACGTTGTAGCCCATGTCGCGGAAGTACTCGGCCATCGTGATGCCCGTGTAGACGCTCGCCTCCCGCGCGGCGACGGGCATGTTGGAGGTGTTCGCGACAAGCACGGTGCGCCTCATGAGCGGCTGTCCCGAATACGGGTCGATCAGCTCGGGGAACTCCATGAGCACGTCGGTCATCTCGTTCCCGCGCTCGCCACAGCCGATGAAGATGACGACCTCCGCGTTGGACCACTTGGCGATCTGGTGTTGGGTGACGGTCTTGCCCGCGCCGAACGGGCCCGGAATGCACGCCACGCCACCCATGACGATCGGGAAGAATGTGTCGATGACGCGCGTGCCGGTCGTGAGCGGTTCCGAGGCCGAGACCTTGCGGCGGTACGGGCGCGGCATGCGAACGGGCCACGTCTGCAACATCACGAGGTCGTGGACCGAGCCGTCGTCTTCCTTCAGGTGACCGAACGGCTGCGTCACCGTGTACTCGCCTGCCGCGATGTCCTCGATCGTGCCCGAGCGGCCGGGCGGCACCATGATACGGTGCTCGATGACCTCGTTCTCCTGCACGGTGCCGACGATGTCCCCCGCCTCGACGCGGGCGCCGCCGTCGACGGCAGGCACGAATGCCCACCGCTTGTCGCGGTCGACGCCAGGTGCAGTGATCCCGCGGTGGAGGAACGAGCCGGCGATCGCCTCGAGCTTGTCGAGCGGCCGCTGCACGCCGTCGTACACCGCGCCGAGCATGCCCGGGCCGAGTTCGACAGAGAGCGGCGCGCCGGTGGCCTCCACCGGGTCGCCGGGGCCGAGGCCCTCGGTCTCCTCGTACACCTGGATGGACGCGCGGTCGCCGCGCATCTCGATGATCTCGCCCATGAGGCCCTCGGCACCCACGCGCACCAGGTCGTACATCCTCGAGGTCACGAGCCCCTCGGAGACGACGAGCGGGCCGGCGACCTTCACGATCCTGCCTTGCTCCATCTATCGGTCCTCTTCCCGGATCGGCATGCTGGTTCCCAGTGCGCGCTCGATGGCGCGCTCGAGTTTCGCTTCGCCCACGCCGCCGGCACTGCCGGCGCCGGGGATCACCGTGACGGCCGGCACGGGGCGGTCGGCCGTCTCGGCGATGAGTTCGCCCAGCTCCTCGTAGACCGGCTCGGTCACGAAGACGATGCCGTACTCGCCCGACGCGAGTTGCGGCCACAGGCTGCGTGCCTCGGCCGGGCGCTCCACCGGATACGTCGCAAAGCCGAGCGGGCGGAACCCCGCCACGCTCGTGCTGTCTCCGACGATCGCGATCTTAGCCACGCACGCCTCCTAGACGTAACGGTCGCGGAGCCGGCGCCTGAGCGCCGCTTCGTCGAGTCCGGCGAGCTTGCCGATGAGCAGCGTGCGCACCGCCACGACCTCGGCCTCGCGCGCAAACACGTACGCGATCACGGGGTCGGGTCCCGTTGGGGCGACGCGTGCGCGCCTGAGGTACTTCACGACGAGGTTGTCGGTGCTCACGTCGAGCACGGCCGGATCGAGCAGGTCCTCGGTGATGACGCCACGAAGCCCGGGAACGGCGGCCAGCGCAGCAGCAAGGTCCTCGATCGGCGCGTCGTAGAGTTCCTCGAGCCACGCCTCGTCGAACGACCCGCCAGCCTGCAGGATGCCGCTGAGCGCCGCGGGAGGCAGTCCGCGCCGCCGGGCACGCAACACCGTCTTGGCATTCGCGACGTCGATCAAGAGCGTCGCCAGGCCCCGCAGGAACGGGCTCTTCGCCGCACGCGCGGTTCGTCGCAGATCGGCAAAGAGCGCCGCTTCGACGATCTCGTCGATGAGAGCGACCGTCGAGGTCGTGTCACCGAGCGCTTCGGCGGGAGCATCGTCGATTCGGTCCTCGCGCCCGGACTCGACGATAGGCGCGGTCGCCTGCGCCACCGCCTCGGCAACGTCACGAAGGAACGCCGGCAGTGCCTCGGTCGGGCCCGCGACGACCTCCGGCGTGACCGTCCCGAACGGGACAAGCATCTCGTCAAGCGGAGCGCCAAGCGCGCGCGCCTTCAGGACGGCCCGCAGGTTGGCGTAGTCGTGACGAACGCGGAAGAAGCGGACGACCGGCTCGGGTAGCCGGGCGACGTCCAGGAATCCGTAGAAGTCCGCCATCGCGGACTGCAGCGCAGCCTCGACGTCGTCGGCAGACTCGGCACCTTCCAGATAACGGCCGTAGACGCTATCCGAGAGGATCTTGCGCTGCTCGGCGAAGTCCGGCGCGTCGACCAGGCGCTCGTACGTGCCCGCGCCGAAGATGCGGGTCTGCAGCACGCGCACCCGTCCCACGGCGTAGCCGTAACGAACCGAGTCTCGCACGGCCCCGTAGAGAGGGACGCTCACGCGTCGCCCTCCGCCGGAGTCTCTCGGGGCTCTGTAGAGGGAAACGCTCACGCGTCGACCTCCGGCGAGAAGAGCGCGTCGGCCACTTCCATGACGATCGACTCCCGGCGCGTCTCGATGAGGCCGGCAATCGACAGGTCCACGCTCTCGCGCTCCCCGTCGAGGAGCACGCCGTTCGCTACAGGAGCGGGTTCCTCTGGATACGTGAGCGCAAGCTCCCGCCCGAGTTCTCGTGCCCGCGCCTCGACCGCCGCCGCGAGGCCGCCCAGGCGCTCGCGGTCGGCCGCGGCCACCAGCACGCGCTCGTCGCCGCGGGCGCTCCGCGCGATGGCGTCGCCGAGGTAGGCGGCGTACTCGGCATCGGGCAGCGCCACGAGGCGGTCGGCAAGGGCCGCCATCGCGCGCTCGATGAGGGCTCGGCGCCCGGCCAACGCCCCGTCGCGAGCGGCGAGGCGCGCCGCAGCGACGAGCGTCGCAGCGTCACGCGCGGCCTCCCGCTCGGCATCTGCCACCGTGCGCTCTGCGGCCGCGCCAGCCTCGGCTCGGGCAGCGGAAAGCATCCGCTCGGCCTCCGCCTCGGCGGCGTCGACCAGCGTCTGGCCCTCGCTAACCGCGTCGCCTTCGATGCGCTCGAGGATGTCAGCAAGCGCCACGGCGGTACCTCACAGCGGGTAGGCGGTCTGGATGCCGAGCATCATGAGGATGGTGACGATGAGGGAGAGCACCGCGTAGGTCTCGACGAGCGCCGGGAAGATCAGCGCCGGGGCGGGCTGGTCGGCCGCGACGATTCCGGCCGCGGCGGCACCCGTGAGGCCCTGATAGATGGCGCTCACGAGGCACAGGATGCCGACCGGCATGCACGCCAGGAACACCTTGAAGCCGGCCACTGCGGGGAGCGTCACGTTCCCGTCGAGCACGCCGAAGAAGATGACGACCAGCACGGCGGCGATGAAGCCGTAGATGCCCTGCGTGCCCGGCATGGCGGCAATCGGCAGCAGCTTGCCGAACTTGGTCCCGTCCTCCGACAGGATGCCGGATGCGGTGCTGCTGGCGATCGTGATGCCGATCGCCGAGCCGATGCCGCCGAGGATAGCGGCGATGCCGCCGCCCATGAGCGCCCAGTCGACACCTCCCAGGCCTCCGAACAGATCAGCGTTCACGTGTTGCTGCCTCCTTCCCCGTGCACGCGGGATGCGTGCAGGACGACCGACTTGGTGCGATTCCCGAACGGCGCGTACGCGCGTCCGCCACCCTCATAGAACTTGCTGAAGAACTCGACGAACTGCAGGCGCGCCGGGTGGACGAACGCGCTCAACAGGTTGATCACAACATTGAAGACGTGGCCGCCGACGAAGACGAGCGCCGCGAGGGCGATGACCACGACACCGAGCACGATGCTGAAGCCGCCGGCGGAGAAGAGCCCGAACGCGCCGTCCCACACGAGTCCCGAGAGCAGGTTGAACACCATACCGACGAGCGTTCCCGACAGACCCAGCGCCGCGAGACGGGTGTAGGAGAGCACGTCGCCCAAGAACGACGTCATGCCGTAGACCGCATAGGCGCCACCGAGCACGCCCACGACCGCGCGCCTCACGCCAGGCGACAGGGCCGCGCCGGCGATCGTGGCGGCAAGGAAGACCCAGTTGACCATGGAGGGGCCGCCGAAGGCGATAGACCCGAGCCACGCGAAGAGCAGGGCGACCCACGCCACGCCGTACCAGCGGTTCCATGCCGGCAGGCCCTGGGCCTTGAGCGCCACGGTCAGGGCGTGCCCCTTCATCACCATCGCGATGCCGAGGCCAAGCGTGATCGCCCACCCGCTCGCTTTGGGCACCGTTGCGCCGATGGCGATCATGACGACCAGCAGGATCGTCGAGAGCTGGTCGTTGATCGCCGACTCGGTGTTCCCCCGCCGCGCCGCATCGTAGGCGGCGATAAGCACGCCGAAGAACACCTGAATGACGCCGATGACCACGGTCGCGATGAGGAACGTGGTGAGATCGCCGAGGGGATCGATGAGCCTCGGAACCGGCAGGACCGAATGCACAAGCTGGTAGTCGAGCGCGAAGTAAGAGCCGAACAAGACGCCGGCCACCATCGCCGCGGCGCCGCCGATCATCATGAGGTCGCAGAACCGCTTCACACCGACCGCGACGTCGAGCTTGTTCTTGATGAGATAGAACGCGAGGATCAGCATCGCACCGTAGCCCACGTCGCCGATACAGATCGCGAAGAACACCGTGAAGAACGGCGCCAAGAGCGGCGTGGGGTCGATCTCGTCATAGCGCGGACGGCCGTAGAGGTCTGTCAGCAGCTCGAACGGCTTCAGGAGTCGCGGGTTCTCGAGCTCCACCGGGGGCGTGTCCTCGGGTCCGGGGTCGGCGAGCGTGAGGTCGACAAGCGCGCCCAGCGGGTGGAGCGCGTCCTCCAGCTGCGAACGCCGCTTGGCAGGCACCCAGCCTGAGACGAGGACGGTTCGCTCGGTCGCCGCAAACCGGTCGCGAACCACGACGGCGTCACGGTCGCACGAGAGCGCCTCGGCGAGGGCCACGGTCGAGGTGTAGTGCTCCACAGAGAGCACTCGGGCCCGCTCGATCAGCTCGGCATGCTCGGCATCGATAGCCTCGATCTCCGCGCTCGCCCGCGCCGACTCCTCAGCCGGGTAGTCCGAGAGTTCGGGGAAGCTCACTTCGGTGAACTTCGTGAGGTGAAGCAGGCTTCTCACCTCGTCGAGCCGGTCGCGGTGCGCCATGACGATCCAGGCGGCGCGCGACCCGACGGCGCCGAACTCGGCCACGGAGACCTCGGCCACCGCGTCGCGGAGCTTCTGGCGGATCGTCTCGCTCTCGGCTGCCGGTACCGTGCCGGTGAAGAGCACCACGTGCTCGGTCCCGCGCCACCGGCCGATCTGCAGATGGACGTCGCGCCACGGCTCGAGGTCCCGCGCGAGCTGCACAAGCCGCTTGCGGCGACGTTCACCGCTTGCCAGCCGATCGCTGATGTCCTCGCACTCGCGGTAGAGCCGCCGAAACGCGGCGTCCGGCTCGAGCGCGGTGAACGTCGCCTCGTCGAGGTGGATCTTCTCGCTCACGAAGGTCGAGAACGGCGCGTCAGACGTGTGATACGCGCCGAGGAAGGAGGCGACGAACTCCGCTTGGGCCAGGTACTCCCCCACCTCGAGCATCCGCCTCGCGTCTGCGTCTGTGTGTGGAGCGGGCAGATCGAGCTCGCTCTGAGCGACATCGAGCGCACCTGCGCCGCGGAGCCCCAAGACGACATCGTCGACGACCGCGGCATGCGCGATCACCGTCACTCGGAGCATGCGGGCGACAGCCACGGTCAGCCCACCAGCTGCCGGAGCGCCCGGTCGACGGCGCCGGGCAGCCGTTCTTCAGCAGCGGCGAGGGCCACGCGAGCCTCATCCGAGACGCGCGTCGCAACCTCCGCCGCCTCCGCCTGCGCACGTTCGAGCAGTGCCGTTCGCGCGGCGTCGGCGCTGGCGCGAGCCTCCGCGGCGACGGTCACCCGAATCTCGGCGGCCCGAGTGCGAGCCTCCTCGAGGATGACGCGAGCAGCATCACGAGCTTCGGCCAGGGAGGCGTGCGCGTCGTCTTCGGCCTGCAGGATCTTCTCGAGCTTCTCCACGACCTCCGCTTTCGTCGCACGCCGCAGTGTCAGGTGCGATTCTACCATTGCGGCCACTCACGAACGTCGCTCGGCGCGCACCTTGCAGAGGGGGTTGCAGGGGACTGGTACCCTAGTGCCAGCAACAGCCGAAGAGGGGCACACGACCGGATGAGCGAGTACGCCGAGAAGAAGCGAGCCGAGCGCGAGGCACGCCTGCGGGTGCGGGCGAAGCGCCGGAAATACCGGGTCAGCAACCGCGGACTCGTCGGTGTCGCGATAGTCGCAGCTCTGGGCGCGGGGGCCTTCGGCCTTGCCACGCTTGTCGGTGGCATCCAGGACCGAGTGCAACGAGAACCATCGATTACTCGGGCAGTGGCGCCGCGCACTCCCGGACCTTCGATCGCCGCCGTCGCGACCGAGGCTGCGGGCGCCGCGGCCTCAGCGTCGCGGTCCGCCACGCTGACCGTCGCGGCTGTCGGCGACATGATCTTCGATCGGCGCGTGAAGAGCCTCGTGCAGTCCTCGGGCGGCACGGCGCCGCTCGCTGAGGTCGCCTCCCACCTGGCCTCGGCCGACATAGCCGTCGGCAACCTGGAGAGCCCACTCTCCTCGCGCGGCACCGAGAAGACCGAGAAGGACGTGCGGTTCCGCGGCGACCCTCGTGGCGTCGAAGGGCTCGCTGCATCGGGCTTCGACTTCCTCTCACTGGCGAACAACCACGTGCTCGACTGGGGGCCGGTCGCGCTTGCCGACACCGTCTCGCTGCTCGAGTCCAAGGGGATCGGCCATGCGGGTGCGGGCTCCAACCGAACCGCAGCCTGGACACCCGCTGTGGTGGAGCGGGGCGACGCGTCAGTCGCCTTCCTCTCCTTCTCGCACATCCTGCCGCCCGGCTTCGTCGCGACGGCACGCTCGGCCGGCCTCGCGCAAGGGCGCAACAACATGGATGCGGTCGTCGCGGCGATCAGGGAGGCAAAGGCGAAGAACGACTACGTCCTCGTCTCGTTCCACTGGGGAGTCGAGTACGCCGACGACTGCAATGGCGATCAAGTGCGTGATGCCCATCGCGCGATCGATGCCGGCGCCGACATGGTGCTCTCCCATCACCCACACGTGATCCAGGCGGTCGAACTCTACAAGGGCAAGCTCATCGCATACTCGCTCGGTGACTTCGTGTTCGATCACTACTCGCGCAAGACCGGAGAGGCGTTCATCCTCGACGCCGAGCTGGGCCCGCACGGAACGGGAGCCATTCGCGTCACGCCGGTGTACCTCGACAGCAATGGGAAGCCCGAGTTCGTGAAAGGCGCGGCGGCCCGCAGCATCCTGGACAGGTTGAAGCTCATCTCGGTCAAGCGCGGCACCACGGTGACCATCACCGGCAGCACGGCAGTCGTGACGCCGTGAGCCGACGAGGATCGCTGCCCCCGTACGAGACCCTCGCGCGCCAGCTCGAGCCGGGCGCCTTCCGGCCCCTGCCGCGGCACCGCCCGCACGGGAACCGAGTGCGTCGCGATGCCCGAGGACGCGCTGCTCTCGCGCGGCGGCGTCTCGCGGTTGGTGTCGTCGCCCTGCTGCTCGTAGGCGGCGTCACGGCCGTACTCATGAATGCGCACGCACGGGACTCCAAGCGGGTGGCGGCAGCAGCGGTGATCGTCACAGAGGCCTTGGACGGGGACTCCCGCCCGCGGACTGAGCCGACACCCCTCTTCGCGACCTTCGGCGACATCAGACTCCGGTTGCCGTTCGAGCCTGCGGTCCTCACGACGCTCGCCTTCCATCAGGCTTCGGGCGACAAGGCGCGGCACCTGACCTCGCTCGTGCCGGACACGAGTGCCACGGCTCTCAAGAAGTCGGTCGACGCTGCCAAGGCGGCCACGACGACCGCAGCGGCAGCGTTCAGCAGGCCGGTCGAGGCATCGGTGAACGATGACGGCGTGTGGGCCGGCAGCGCCATACGTCTGTGGCGAAGTGACCGGGTCGGGAAGCCGGACACCGCGGCCGACATCGGCGCGAACCCCGGCACCGACGTCTACTCCCCCATCTCGGGAAGCGTCCTGCAGGCTCGTTCGTATCTGCTGTACGGCAAGCATCCCGACTGGGAGATCCACATCCGGCCGGACGGGCATCCCGAACTCGACCTGGTGCTGATCCACGTGGAGGACGTATCGGTGCAGGCGGGTGATCGAGTGATCGCCGGCGTGACACGGGTCGCTCGGGTACGCGACCTGACCAAGGCGATGTACCTGCAGCTGGCGACCTACACGCTCAACGGCGGCGCGCACGTGCACGTCCAGCTCAACACCGTCGACACCACCGGGCGTCTCGGGGAGCTCACCGAGTCGTAGAGTCCTCGTGGTGGGACGGATCCGAAGCGCCCGAGCCGACCTCGCCGGGCGCGTCGTTACGGGCCTCTCCCCCGTGCGCGAGGAAGCCGCGGAAGCGGCGATCGAACTCGTAGCGCTCGAGGCGGACCTTGCGCCCGCATCCCTGGCACGCAAGACCGATGTCCATGCCGAGTTTGGTGACCTCCCACGCGTTCGCACCGCAGGGATGCCCTTTCTTGAGGCGCACAACATCCCCAAGGCGGATGGGTACGATGGGAACCGCCACCTAGAGCCCCACAGCCTCCCTGAATCCGCGAACGTGGCGCCGGGCGACCGGCACCTGCGTCTCATCGCGGTCGGTCACGACCACGACGTACGCACCCTCAGCCCGCAGGATCTCCTTGATGTGGTTCAGGTTGATCATGTACGACCGGTGCACCCGCTCGAAGCTCTCCTTGGCAAGGCGCTGCTCGAGCTCAGTCAGTGTGAGGTCGACGAGGAACTGGTTCTCGTAGGTGTGCACGTACGTCGACTTGTTCTTCGCCGAGATGTACAGGATCTCATCGAGCGCGATGAGCACGGTCCGGCCGCCCTTGCGGACCGCGAGCTTGCGGAAGTCGCCCTCCGAGCCTCCGCCCGTCGGCCGCTCGGCGCTCCGAAGGCACATCTTCAGGCTCTGCACGCGAGCTGAAAGCTCCAGCACGTTGAAAGGCTTCGTGACGTACTGCTGGACGCCCTGCTTGAACGCCAGAATCTTGGCAAGGTCCTGCGTCTTGGCGGTCAGCATGATGACGGGTATCGCCGCAGTGGCCGGGTTGCTGCGGATCTCCATGAGCGCCATCCAGCCGTCCACGCGCGGCATCATGATGTCGAGGATGATGACGTCAACGGCCTCATGGCGCAAAACGTCGAGGGCCTCGGCGCCGTCGCCCGCGGAGAACACGCGCATGCCGTCGGCCTCGAGACCCGTGCGGATCTTCTCGACATCGGAAACCTCGTCATCGACGACGAGAACGCGTATCGGCTCCTCCATGACGCCTCTTTCGTACGGCAGCTGGTCCGCCGGCGGACGCCGACCCGAGTGCGGTCGGCGCGTCACTCCCCGGCCGTGTGCGCCCGAGTATATCGCAGGTTTCCGACGAACGGCTACCGCACCCTGCCGCTCATCGCACCGCACGCGCCGACGGTCTACGCGTCCCTACGGAGCCAGCGGTCGATCGAGCGCGCTGCCCGCTTGCCTGCACCCATCGCAAGGATGACCGTCGCGGAGCCGGTCACGATGTCGCCGCCGGCGTACACGCCGGGCTTCGAGGTCGCCCCACCCTCGTCCGCAATGACGTAACCGCGACGGTTGAGCGCCAGGTCAGGCGTCCCGCGGGTGAGCAGCGGATTCGCTCGGGTCCCGATCGCCATGATCACGGTGTCGCAGTCGATGGTGAACTCCGAACCCATGACGCAGGCCGGCGCACGCCTGCCGCTCTCGTCCGGCTCGGTGAGTTCCATCCGGGTCGCGACCATGCCGGTCACCCAGCCGTTGCTGCCCACGATCTCCGAGGGTGAGCACAGCATCTTGAACTCGACGCCCTCCTGCTCGGCGTGATGGACCTCTTCGCGCCGGGCCGGCATCTCTTCCTCCGTACGCCGGTAGACGAGGAAGACCTCCTCGGCGCCCAGCCGTTTGGCCGTCCGTGCCGAGTCCATCGCGACGTTCCCGCCGCCCACGATCGCGACCTTGCGCCCGCGCATGACTGGTGTGTCGGCCTTCGGGAACTCGTACGCGCGCATGAGGTTCACTCGCGTGAGGAATTCGTTCGCCGAGTAGACGCCGTTCAGATTCTCACCGGGGATGCCCATGAACATCGGGAGCCCGGCGCCGTTGCCGATGAAGACCGCGTCGAAGCCCTGCTCGTCCACGAGTTCGTCCAGCGTGACGGTCGCGCCCACGACCGTGTCCATCACGAGCTCGACGCCCATCTGCTCGAGCATCCCGACCTCGGCCTGGACGATCGCCTTCGGGAGGCGGAACTCAGGGATGCCGTAGGTGAGCACGCCGCCCGGCGCGTGCAGCGACTCGAAGATGGTGGCCCCGTGGCCGAAGCGACGGAGTTCACCGGCGCACGCAAGGCCCGCGGGCCCCGAACCGACAACCGCGACTCGCCGGCCCGTGTCCGCGCCGACAGCCGGCACGCAGCGGTGGTCAAGCTCGCACGCCAGATCGAAGTCGCCGAGCCAGCGCTCGAGGCGGCCGATGGCGACCGGCTCGCCCTTCTTCGCGAGCACGCAGGCCGCTTCGCACTGCTCCTCCTGCGGGCACACGCGCCCGCACACGGCCGGCAGCGCATTGCGTTCCTTGAGCACAGCGACGCCGTCGGCGTACTCGCCGTCGATCATGGCGCCGATGAAGGACTTGATGTCGATGTTCACCGGGCAGCCCGCGATGCACGTCGGGTTCTTGCACTGCAGGCAGCGCTTCGCCTCGGCGAGCGCTTGCTCCTCGGAGTATCCGAGGTTGACCTCGTCGAAGTCCTGCGCGCGCTCGGCTGCGTCGCGCTCGGGCATGGGCGTGCGCGGCGCGCGCGAGGGGCGGTGGCGCGGCGCGGTGGCGTCACCGGGAACCGCATCACCGATTGGTGTTTCGTCTACAGGTGGCATGCGCAACTCCCCGCGTACTCGGTGTCGGCCTCGCGCTCGAGGTCCGCGTACACCCGTTGCCGACTCATGAGCTCCTCGAAGTCGACGAGATGCCCGTCAAAGTCGGGGCCGTCGACGCAGCCGAACTTGGTCTCGCCGCCAACGGTCACTCGGCAGGCGCCGCACATGCCGGTGCCGTCCACCATGATGGGATTGAGAGAGACGGTGCACGGCACGCCGTACTCGCGCGTGGTAGCGGCACAGAACTTCATCATGATCGCCGGACCGATGGCCATCGAGTGGTCGAGCGCGCCGGCCTCGCAGAGGCGCTTGAGCGGCGCAGTCACGAGGCCCTTCTCGCCCGCCGAGCCGTCGTCCGTCATGACGATGAGCTCGGCAAGTGGCAGCGCGCGGAACTCGTTCTCGAGGATCAGGAGCTCGGCGTTGCGGGCACCCAGGATGACCGTCACGTTTGCGCCCGCAGCCGCCATCGCCCGTGCGACAGGGTACGCCACTGCGGCGCCCACGCCGCCGCCGACGACGGCCACGCGACCGACCCCCTCCGTGTGCGTGGGGATACCCAGCGGACCCACCACGTCGACAAGAGCCTCTCCCACGCCCAGGTGCGACAGTTCGTGCGTCGTCTTGCCGACGCGCATGTAGATGAAGCGAATCCAGCCGTCCTCGGCGGACCAGTCCGAAAACGTCAGCGGGATGCGCTCGCCGCCCTCTCGGATGCGCAGCATGAGAAACTGGCCGGCGGCCGCCTTTCGGGCCACTGCCGGCGCCTGTAGGCCCATCTCGAAGACGGACTCCGAAAGCTGACGAGTGTGGATGATCGGGAACATGCGCCGCCTTCCTGCCGGGGATGCGCGCCTCATGGGGCCATCGTCCGACCAGTATACTAGCCGCACCACGCGATGCCGAAGGGAGCCGGAGGGGTGCAACTGCAGCGACGCACGCGCAGGGAAGTCGACCTCAGGGTTGAGCGTGTTCCCGCACGGCGGGCCGCTGCCGGGCTGTTCCTCTTCCTAGTTGCGACCGCGCTTGCCGGCTGCGGCAGCGCCGCAGAGCCCGTGCGTGTGAGCCGGCAGGCGCTCGGCACCTCCGTGACGATCGAGGCGTTCGGCGCCGACGAGCCGGCCGTGCAAGACGCGGTGGAGGCGGCTTTCGAAGCCATCGCCGTGGTCCAGGCCGAGCTCAACGCCTACGACCCGCAGTCAGCTATCGCGGCATTCAACGCATCGCCGTTCGAGTGGCACGCCCTGCCACCGGGCGCCATTGAGATCCTCGACGCGGTCGATGCTCTGGGCGTGGGTGACGCGTTTTCGCCCGCGCTGTTCGGTGTCGTGCGGCTCTATGACTTCGGCGGCGAAGGGCATGTCCCGACAGCAGGCGAGCTCTCCGCTGCGCTCTTGGCCGCCTCGATGCCTGAGCGCAGCGGCAATCGGATGCGGTTCGCGGGCATCTCAAGTTCGAGCGCGGTCCCGGGCCTCGACTTCGGCGGTGCCGCGAAGGGACTTGCACTCGATCGCGCTCGCGAGGCGCTGCGTTCCCACAGCGTTGTGACCGCCGCGCTCATCACCGCAGGCAGTACGACCGTCACCTTGGGATCGAAGCCGGACGAGAAGCCGTGGCGGATCGGCGTCGAGGATCCGCGCGAGCCCGGCCGCGTGCGCGTCGTCGCCGCGTGGACGGGGGACGGAGCGCTCTCGACGTCGGGTGACTATCAGCAGTACTTCGAGCGCGACGGCGTCTGGTACCACCACATCCTCGACCCTGCGACAGGGCGTCCGGCGGCTGACGTTCGTTCGCTCACGGTCGTCGGCCGCATCTCAGGGCTGGAGAGCGACATCCTGTCGACCGCGCTCTTCGTACGCGGTCCAGCCCGCGCGCAGGAAGCTGCACGCACAGACGGGACCGGGCTCTTGGTCATTGACGCATCCGACCGGGAGACGCTCGTCGAGGCGCCGTCAGGCGACGGGGTCTCACTGACCGTCGAGTAGGTCGAGCACTGCCGCTCAGATGTAGCTCTTCACCAAATCGTAGAGGATCGGGACTTCAACCTTCGCCCCGCTCCATGCCTTGATGGCCAGGTAGATCAGGTAGACGTAGCCGACCAGCCCGACCAGCCAACCGAGCACCGGTACCATCACCAGCAGCCACAACACCACGCCGACTGCCAGTGCTTGCACTGCATGGAAGCGGACGAAGGTGTCGTTCTTGTACGGCTCGACGAGCAACGCGACGAGCGCGATCGGCCAGATGATGTAGCCCAGCGCTGCAAGGATCCTTCCTGTGCTTTCGTCAGACGGTGGCACGACCCTGGGGGCCTCAGGCGGTGTGAACTTTGGCATTTCCGGCGGGGCCGGGGGGGTCGGAATCTGCTCGTCCATGGTCAGTCACGCTCCGTTTCAGTCTGACTCGTTCGGCTGGCACCGCGGTGCCGTTCGTTGTCCTATACCCATTCCTCCTGCTACCATGCGTTCGATAGCGCCTTCCGGCGGTCATTGGTGTGCATACGTACAACCCCGGAGGAACCACAGCATGAGACGTAGCCGCGCTTTCCTGATAGCCACTGTCACCATCCTCCTGTTCGCGCTGCTCGCCGTGCCTGCGGCGGGTGCCTTGACGCGCGAAGACCAGCTCGAGCACGAGCGGAAGGCCGCTGAGGCACTCAAAGCCGCCGCCGCGGCCGAGAAGGTCGCCGCTGACCTCTCTGTGGAGATCGAGTCCCTCGAGCAGCGCATGAACACCCTCGAGGACGAACTCGCCGCTATCGGTAACGAGGTCGCGCAGGCGACCGAGCGGACTCGCCGTCTCCGCGGCGAGGTGGATGCGCTCCGCGACCGTGTCCAGGACAAGCAGGCGGCAATCGAGGAGACACAGGCCGAACACGACCAGCAAGCCGACCTTCTCGCGGCGCGCATCCAAGAGAGCTACAAGCAAGGCGACCTGTTCTTCCTGGAACTCCTGCTCGGCAGCCAGGACCTCGAAGACTTCATTGCCCGCACCTCACTCGCTCAGCGCGTCATGCGGCGCAACCTCGATACCGCACTCGAACTGAAGGCCACGACGCTGGCCCTCGGCAAGGCCAAGGACGAGCTCAACCGCTCGCTCGAGTCCGTCGAGACCAAGCGGGCCGAGGCGGCGGCGGCGGAATCCCAGCTGAAGAAGCTGCGGGCCCGTCAGAGCGCGAACCTCTCGAGCCAAGAGGCGCTCCAGAACGAGAAGGAAGCGCTCTTCACGGCCAACAAGAAGGAGGCCGCGCGGCTGCGCGCGCTGGCGGAGGCGGAGCAGGCTGAGTCCGCCCGCATCGCGACCGAGCTCGCCGGCAGCGGCTCCGGTGCCTACAACGGCGTCATGGCATGGCCGGTGCCGGGCTTCTACCGCGTGTCGTCCGGCTTCGGGTACCGCATCCATCCGATCTTCGGCACTCGCAAGATGCACACGGGCATCGATATCGGTCGGAACCTGAACCCGCCCAAGTCGATAGACGGCGCACCCATCGTTGCCGCAGGCGCCGGCACGATCGTGAGTGCCGGGTGGCGAAGCGGCTACGGCAACACGGTCGTCATCGACCACGGTGACGGCGTTGCCACACTCTATGCGCACCAACCGAGTGGCGGCATCAAAGTCTCGGTCGGACAGAAGGTGACCAAGGGCGCCCGCATCGGGACCGTCGGCTCAACGGGGTACTCCACCGGACCGCACCTGCACTTCGAGGTGCGCGTCAACGGGAACCCGGTCGACCCGATGAAGTACCTGAGGTAGCCTCAGCCGGCGTTGTACTCCTGCATCGCCGACTCGACACCGCGCTCCAGGACATGGAGCACGGCCTGTGCCGCGTGCGGCACGACCCCCTCAAGCCGCTCCTCCGCTTCCGCCCGCATGGGCTCCAGAACGAAGTCAGCGGGGTCCTGCCGGCCCAGCGGTCGGCCGATGCCCACGCGCACGCGGACGTAGTCGGCGCCCAGCTGGTCGTTCACCGAGCGCAGTCCGTTATGGCCGCCATGCCCGCCACCGCGCTTCACGCGAACGGTCTCCTCGGGCAGATCAAGGTCGTCGTGGACGATGATGACGTCCGTGGAATCGACCTCGTACGCTTCGGCAAGTTTGCGCACGGCCTTGCCCGAGACGTTCATGAAGGCCTGCGGTTTGGCGAGCACGAGGTCGTCGTCGCCCAGACGGACGAGGCCGACCTTCGCGCCGGCCTCGTCCTTCCAGTACGACACGCGGAGGTTCTCCGCGAGAAGATCGATCACCATGAAGCCCGCGTTGTGGCGCGTGCGGGCGTACTCGGGACCCGGGTTGCCGAGTCCCACGACAAGTCGCGTCATGCCCGTGCGCTACTCCTCGGAGCCTTCGACCTTGCCAACCAGCTCCGGCTCGGCCGGCGCCTCTGCGGCGACTTCTTCCTCGACGGCAACGGTCGGGGTGATGACCGAGCAGACGATGGTCTCGGGCTCATCCAGAATCGTGACACCCTCGGGTGCGACGATATCCCGGATGTGGATGGACTGGCCGACTTCGAGCGGCGACACGTCCACGACGATGCTTCCCGGAAGGTGCGCCGGGAGCGCCTCGATGTGGATCTCGCGAAGCTCGTGCAGCAGCACGCCGCCCGTCTTCTCGCCGGCAGAGTCTCCGACGAACTCGATCGGCACGGACGTCGTCACGTGCTGGGTCATCTTGATCGCCCAGAAGTCCACGTGCTCTATGGCCCCGCGGATGGGGTCGTGCCGGACGTCCTTCACCATGACGGTCAAGGGCTTGTGCCCGTCAACGGAGAGCTTGAAGAGCGCGGACCCGAAGGTGCCGTGCCCGGCGATCAGCTCGAACTCATGACGGTCGACGCTGATGGCCTTTGACTCGATGCCGACGCCGTACACGACGGCCGGCAGCTTGCCCTCAGGGGCGAGCGCTCGGCTGGCCTTACCGATTCGCGTGCGGGTTTCAGCATTCAGTTCGATGGTTTCGGTCATGTTGTAGTCCTTCCTTCTCGTGGATATGCCACGACGATCAGAGCTGGAAATCCGGGTCGAAGAGCTCGGAAACCGAATCGTCGTTATAGACGTTCTGGATGGCGTGCGCGAAGAGCGGTGCCACGGACAGCACATGCATCTTACCGTGTTGCCGCTCTTCCGGGATGGAGACCGTGTTTGTCACCACGACCTCAAGGACCGGCGATGCCTCGAGCCGTTCGTACGCGGGCGGCGAGAAGATGCCGTGGGTCGCCGCCACGTACACCGCCTTCGCCCCGTTCTTCATGAGCGCCTTCGCACCCTCGGTAACGGAGCCTGCGGTGTCGATCATGTCGTCGGCGATGATGCACGTCTTGCCCTCGACCTCACCGATGACGTGGGTGATCTCAGCCACGTTGTGCTCGGGGCGGCCCTTGTGCATGATCGCGAGCGACGCGCCGAGCATGTCAGCGAGCTTCTTGCACACCTTCACTCGGCCGACGTCCGGTGAGACGACGGCGACGTCCTCGAGATTCAGGCTCTCGAAGTAGTCCGCAAGGATCGGAAGCGCCGTGAGGTGGTTCACCGGCTGGTTGAAGAAGCCCTGTATCTGCCCCTGGTGGAGGTCCATGGCGATCACACGGTCCACGCCGGCGGTCGAGAGCAGGTCGGCTACGAGCTTCGCCGTGATCGGCTCGCGCGCCGCGCTCTTCTTGTCCTGCCGGGCGTAGCCATAGTGCGGGATGACCGCCGTGATCGTGCGCGCGCTCGCTCGCTTGGCGGCGTCGATCATGATGAGAAGCTCCATGATCGCCGAGTTCACGGGGCTGCACATCGACTGGACGAGGAAGACGTCGGCACCTCGCACGCTCTCCAGGTACCGCACGTAGATCTCGCCGTTGGCGAACTTGGCGATCTTGATGTTGCCAAGTTCGATGCCGAGGTGCTTCACGATACCTTCTGCGAGCTGCCGGTTGTGCGTGCCCGAGAAGACCATCATGCGTCTGTCCGCTGCCATGGTTCGATTGCTCCCTTACGCCTCGTCGCCGCAGTCCCCGGTGATTCGTACGGCGCTCGCGCCTGCCGTCGCTGTCACAGGGTATCGTACCCGCTCACATCTCGACGCACGCACCCACCTCGGCGCGCGACTCCAGAACGGTACCCGGCCGCAGCGAAGCGTACGGTCCGACCCGGACGTGGTGGCCAAGGTCAGCGCCCACGACGTACGAGGAGTCGATGACCGAGCCCTCGCCGACGCGCGAGTCTGTGATGCGCGCGTCAGGCCCGATGTGGCAACCGTCAGCCACCTCAGTGGAGCCCATCAGGAACGTCATGGGTTCGAGCACGATGTCTCGGCCCAGAAGCACGCTCGGCGCAATCCACACAAGGTCGGGATCGGTCATCGTGACGCCGGCGAGCATGTGCCCGCGGTTGATGCGCCGCTGCATGATGCGTGCCGCCTCGGCAAGCTGAACGCGGCTGTTCACACCGAGCGTCTCGTCGGGCTCGGCGCTGACCACATCGGTGACAACGAGCCCCTCCGCGCGGAGCAGCCGAACCATGTCGGTCAGGTAGAACTCACCTTGCGCGTTGTCGTTCTCGAGGCGGTGAAGGTGCTCGAAGAGCACAGCGGCATCGAAGCAGTACGTCCCCGTGTTGATCTCACTGATCGGTCGCTGATCGGGGGCCAGGTCCTTGTCCTCGACGATACCGAGAAGCTCGCCGGTCGCATCCCGAACGATGCGACCGTAGCCGGACGGGTCATCGAGGATCGCCGTGAGCACGACAGCCGCCGCGCCGTGGGTCTCGCGGGCATCGATCAGCCGAGCGATGGTCTCGGGGCGGATGAGAGGCGAGTCCCCGGAGAGCACCACGAGCGATCCGCTCGCGCCGGCGAGCGCCGGTTCCGCGCACATGACAGCGTGCCCGGTGCCGAGCTGTTCGTCCTGCCGAGCGGTCTGCACACCCGGGATGAGCGCCTCGACAGCCTCGGCGCCATGGCCGGTGACGACCACGACCCGGTCGCACCCCCCCGCGTGGGCCGCGTCCACGACGAAACGCACGAGGGGCACACCGAGTATCTCGTGCGCCACCTTAGGGAGTGCAGACTTCATACGGGTGCCCTCGCCGGCCGCGAGGACGAGTGCTGCGGCGCTCATCGGCACCTTCCCGTGACGAAAGGGGCGCAGCCCCGGTCGGATGTTGGCTGGGGCGGTAGGATTCGAACCTACGGATGGAGGATCCAAAGTCCTCTGCCTTACCGCTTGGCTACGCCCCACTGGGGTCAAACTGCGCGCCGATGAGGCACTTCAGTACCGCGCGGCGAGCACGGGAAGTGTACCACAGCACCGCGCGCGGACGGGGCCGCTCAGGCCTCGTGGGACTCGGCATCCGAGGCGGGCTCTGCGGCGCTGAATGCGGCGAGTCCCCCCTCCTCCTCGAACGCCGCCAGCACGACCGACTGAAGCTCCATACGCGCCTCGGTGTGCAGCGGATGGCAGACGTCGCGGAACTCCCCATTAGGGAGCTTGCGCGATGGCATTGCCACGAACAGACCTTTGTCGCCATTGACGATTCGGAGGTCGTGCACGACGAACTCGTCGTCGATGACGATGCTCGCAATCGCGCAGACCTTGTTCATTGCGACAGGTCGAAGGGTCACCTTGGTGATCCTCACAGTACCCCCTTGCGCGCTCCCCCCACGGCCCCAAGGCCGCGGCACGCTTCCGGCTGCACGCGGTGCCGAAAGACTCGACCGACCCTACCCGACCGCGCGGACCCCGCGATCGCTTGATGCCGTAGCCCGGACCCACCAGCCCTGCTCGGCGATCTCCGCGGCCACGCGCTCGGCCCCCCCTGCGTCATCGCAGATGCCGAACACCGAGGAGCCACTGCCCGAGAGCAGAACGCCTCGCACACCGTCGGTCGATGCAAGCGTAGCGAGTACGTGTGCGGTGAGTGGCGAGACCGTCTGAGCCGCAGCTGTCAATCCGTTGAAGAGGCCCGCCGCTACGAATCCTATCCTACCGCTGGCGAACGCGTCGAGGGCGGCCTGCGCACCGGGGCTCTCCGGACGCCCCAAACGGTCGTACGCCCGGTACACCTCGGCGGTAGCGATGGGCACGCCCGGGTTCGCAACGACGAGGTGCAGTTCAGGGGTCGGCAGGTGCCGCACGAGTACGTCACCGCGCTCGCCGAAGAGCGCCGTGCCCCCCATGAGGAAGAACGGCACGTCCGTGCCGATCGACCGCGCGACCCGCGCAACCTCGGGAGCCGAGGGATCGACGCCCCACAACGCGCACGCCCCGACCAGCGCTGCGGCGGCGTCCGAGCTGCCACCACCAAGACCCGCGCCCTCGGGAATCTGCTTGTTGACCACCACCGAGAGCTGCGGCTCGCGGCCGACGGCGTGCGCAAGTGCGCGGATGGCCCGCGTGACGAGATTGGACTCGGCGGGCACCCCGATGTCCGGCTCACAGATGACACGCAACGATGCCGAGGTCTCGATCACGAGGGTATCTGCGATCCGGTCGTCGAGCGCCTGGAGAACGGTGGTGACCTCGTGATAGCCGTCCGGCCTGATGCCGCCGACCTCGAGATACAGGTTCACCTTCGCCGGGGCGAGCATGACGATGCGATCCGAGGCCATCATGACCTCCGGAAACACAACGTGGGGCCGATGGCCCCACGCGTGTAACCGTCAACGCTCATGACGAGCTAGTTCATCCAGGAAAAGACACACTCACCTGAGTCGCAGTTGGTGAGCTCGACGGTGCCCGTCAGGATGTCGACGTAGCTGTAGGAGACTCTCGCGGTGCGCCCGCGCTTCTCCTCGATCTTGAGCACGAACAGGCTCGGGTGGGTCTGCTCGAGAACACCTTCGCGCTCTAGAATCTTCGATCGACCCATGTTGGCCTTCAGCCGCATGCGGCTGCCCATAAGTGACTCGAGGTCGCTGCGGATACGCCCGACGACCTCGACCTGATTCATGGCTGATTCCATTCGGCCCTCCTCCGGCATTGGCAGAGTATACCTCCTGAGTCGGAGAAACTCAAGGTAAGAGGCCGTGTCGGTGCAGTGCACTGCCGAGGTGCAGGAACGTTTCGGGGGCCAGTGTCTCGGCCCGGCAGCCGCCCTCGACACCCGCCTCTGCAAGCGCCGCGTCGACGACCGACGCGGGCGCGCCGAGCACGCTCGAGAGCGAGTTCCGGATCGTCTTGCGGCGCTGCGCGAACGCCGCGTCAGCAGCGGCGGCGGCGCGCGCGATCATCTCGGGCGCCGCCACGTGCTGCGCAACCCGATCGAGGCGCAGCACCGCGGAGTCGACGCGGGGCGGCGGAAGGAAGCAGCCGCGCGCCACGGCGAAGCGGCCTGTCGGCCGCGCGCGGAGCGCCAGCTTCACGGTGTAGGAGCCGTACGCCTTGGTGCCGGGGGTCGCGGCCATCCGGTCGGCCACCTCGGACTGCACCATGACGGTCGCGCGCTGAATCGATGGGAACTCCTCAAAGAAGCGCAGCACCACGGTTGCGGCCACCGCGTACGGCAGGTTCGCAACGAGCGCCACGGGGGAGCCGTCAGCCCCCGCGAGCGCTGCCGCTCCCACGGTGACCGCGTCGTCGTGCACGAGCGTCAGATTGCCGCAGCGCCCGACGAGCTCGCTCAGCACGCCGAGCAGCCGCTCGTCGCGCTCGACGGCGACCACGCTTCCCGCCGCTCGGCAGAGCGCAGTCGTGAGCGTGCCGATGCCTGGGCCGACCTCCACGACTCGCTCGGTCCTGTCGAGTTCGGCGAGCGCCAGGATTCGCCCCACGATGTTGTCGTCGACGAGGAAGTGCTGGCCGAGCGACTTGCGCGTGTAGAGGTCGTGCTGCTTGAGCACGGCGATCGTCGCAGACGGGCTCGCGAGCTCGGAGTTGGGGGTGTGGCGGCGTGGCTCGGGCACGGCTACGCGCGCTCGGTCGAGACGCCAAGCCCGGCTGCAAGACGCTCACCCAGCGCCGCAGCCTGCGCGAATGCGTCGCGGCGCGTCTCGACGTCAGCCGGTGCATCCACACCCTCCACGACCAGTGCGTCCACGACGTCGATGCCGAGCACAGCGAACGCGCTCCTGAGCGTGCCTTCGGCGCAACCGGCGCCGTAGGGGTCACCGCCGCCGCGCACGAGCACGATGCCGCCCGGACGCCGGCGCAGAAGCGGCTCGCCCAGCACGAACCGGCGCGCCCAGTACGGCTGCAGCCGATCGATGAGGGCTTTGAGCTGCGCGGGGACGCCGGCGAAGAAGACGGGACTCGCGACGAGGATGCCATCGGCGGCGTCGATCGAACGATAGACCTCGGTCATGGCGTCGCGTTGGATGCACTCGCCCGTCTTCGAGCAGGCGTTGCACCCTCGGCACGGGCCGATCGCAAGGTCGGCGGCGACGATGCGCTCGGTGCGGGCACCGGCCTCCCGCGCGGACTCCAGGCACGCCGCGAGCAGGCGGTCGCTGTTGCCGCCGCGACGCGGGCTTCCCGCGATACAGAGCAGCACCGGCGCGCTCACTCGGATCCGCCGCCAGACGTGCCTCCGCGATCGCCGCGCGCAAACAAGCGCTGAGCGTTCGCAAGACCTGCGGCGGCCACCTCGGCGGGCTCGACGCCCTTCGCGGCGGCCACGGCTTGCGCATTGAGCACTGTGAAGGCGGGCTCGTTCCTGCGTCCGCGAAACGGCTCCGGTGCCAGGAACGGGCAGTCGGTCTCAACGAGCAGCCGGTCGAGCGGCGTGATGGCGGCCGCTTCCCGGATGGCGTGCGCCTTCTTGAAGGTGACGGGACCGGCGAACGAGATCCAGCAGCCGAGCTCGAGGAAGCGCTCCGCGGTGACGGCGTCCTCGGTGAAGCAGTGGAGAACGCAGCCGGCGGCCGGCAGCCCGGCGTTCCGGAGCATCGCGTAGCCTTCGTCGTGTGCTTCGCGCAGGTGCACGATCACGGGGAAGCCGAGCTCATGGGCAAGCGCAAGGTGCGCCTCGAAGGCCGCTCGCTGGACGTCGCGCGGCGAGTGATCGTAGTGGAAGTCAAGGCCGAGCTCGCCGAACGCCGCGACGCCCGGCAGGCTCGCGACCGCGCGCATGCGCGCCGGTACGTCGCCGACGAAGTCCTTGGCGTTATGGGGATGCGCTCCGACGACGAAGCGGACCTCGGGCGGCGCGAGATCGGCCCGCCCCGCGGCGGCGAGCCGCTCGGCTGCGTCGGCCTGCCACCGCGCGAGCTCCGTGAACGTGCGCTCGTCCTCGGTGAGGTCAACGACGGTCGCCACGAATGCGATGCCGGCGAGCGCCGCGTTCGCGAGCGCCCTTGCCGGATCCTCGAGCATGTCGAGGTGCGCATGCGCATCGGCGGTGGGCGCACCCAGCTCGGGAAGTGCGGAGAGCCAGTCGGCCGTCATGGGTGCAGGCGAGTCCGCCTTACACCTCCTCGTAGATCCTCGGGAAGAGCGGGTCGCCCTTCGTCACGCGCGAGCCCGCGGGAAGGCCGCCCCACTCGGCAGCGGCAGCGATGTCGGTGACCTCGGTGATCTCGCCGAGGCCCATCCGCTTCCAGACCTCCGCGGACGTGGACGGCATCACGGGCGCCGTGAAGAGCGCGGCGATGCGTACGGCCTCAAGCGCGTTGTACAGCACCGCCGCAAGACGCTCCGTCTCCCCGCCTTTGTCGAGGTTCCACGGCGCCTCGTTCTCGATGTAACGGTTGGCGTCCTTGATGACATCCCAGGCCGCCTCGAGCGCGGCGCCGTAGTCGAGGCGCTGCATGGCCGCCTCGTACTTCTCAGGCAGGAAGCCCGCAAGCGCTCGAAGCGTGCGGTCTGCGTCCGTTTCAACCCCGTGAGGAGCCGAGGGCGCGAGGCCGCCCAGATACTTCTCGGTCATGTTGAACAGGCGCGAACACAGGTTGCCCCAGTCGTTCGCAAGGTCGCCGTTGTAGCGCTGCACCATCGACTCGAGCGAGATCGAGCCGTCGTAGCCGAATGTCACGTCACGCAGGAAGTAGTAGCGGTACGCATCCACGCCGAAGCGCTCCACGAGCGACGCCGGCGTCTGCGCGTTACCCTTCGACTTGCTCATCTTCTCGCCCTTGGCGAGCAGGAAGCCGTGCGCGAAGACGCTCTTTGGTGGTTCGATGCCGGCGGCCATGAGCATCGCCGGCCAGATGACGCAGTGGAAGCGGATGATGTCCTTACCCACGAAGTGGTAGTCCGCAGGCCAGTAGTGGTCGAAGGCGCGGTGGTCGTCGCTTCCGTATCCGAGTGCCGTGATGTAGTTCAGGAGCGCGTCGATCCACACGTACGTGACGTGTTCCGGCGCGAAGGGCAGCGGCACACCCCAGGAGAACGTGGTCCGGGAGATTGACAGGTCCCTGAGGCCGCCCTTCACGAACGAGACGACCTCATTCCGACGCGTCTCGGGCTGTACGAAGGGCGCCCCGGCCGCCTCACGGGCCTCGTAGAACGCCAACAGCCGGTCCTGGTATGCAGAGAGGCGGAAGAACCAGTTGTCCTCCTTGATATAGTCCACCGCGCGACCGCACTGCGGGCACAGTCCCTCGGCGAGGTCGTCCTCGGCCCAGTAGGTTTCGTCTGGCACGCAGTACCAGCCCTCATAGTGTCCCTGGTAGATCTCACCGCGGTCGTAAAGCTCCTGCCAGAAGGCCTGGACGCCGACTTTGTGCCGCTCTTCGGTCGTGCGGATGAAGTCGTCGTAGGTGATGCCGAGCATCTCCCACGCGGCCTTGAACCTGGGCGCAATTGAGTCCACCCACGACTGTGGATCCATGCCGCCCTGCTCCGCCGCCTGCGCAATCTTCTGGCCGTGTTCGTCCAAACCGGTCAGGAACATGACGTCGTGGCCGGTCATGCGCCGGTAGCGAGCAAGCGCGTCCGCGGCGATCGTCGTGTACGCCGTGCCGAGATGCGGCTCGGCGTTCACGTAGTAAATCGGGGTGGTCAGGTAGAACGTGCGGTCGCTCATAGGTGCGGCCAGCTCCATCTCGTCTGGAAGATACTGCTTTGACATGGTTTCGCTCGGGCTGTCGTTGGGCAATTATGGAAGTAGAGGGCTGGCCCGGGTACCCAATGATAGCGTACGCCACGCTGCTCGTACCGGGCACGAGGGAGGGCGGAGCCATGAGCGACACGGGAATCGTCCGGCGGGTCGACGACCTGGGGCGGATCGTCATCCCGATGGAACTGCGCCGTACGCTCGGCATCAAGGTGAAGGACCCCATCTCCATCTCGGTGGAGGGCACGCGCATCATCTTGGAGAAGTCGCGGGACGCGTGCGTCATCTGCGGGTCGCAGCACGAGGTCGGCACGGTCAAGGGTCGCCCCGTCTGCAACGCGTGTATTCTTGAGGTGAAGCAAGCCGACTGAGCCCGGCGGCTCAGTCCCCCGCTTCGCCGCCGTGAACGATGCGGTAGACAGCGTTGCGCCCAAGTCCGGTCTCTGCAGCCACAGCCTTGATCGCGTCCTTCGTTGAGAACCCCTGTGCCGCGAGCTCGTCCACACGTCCGCGCACTGCTGCTTCGTCAGCGGCCTGACGCTCGCCCGGAACGGGCGGACCGACAAGCAGCACGACCTCGCCCTTGAGATCCCGCGACTCCAGCGCGCGTGCGAGATCCTCGATCGACCCTCGCAGGACCTCTTCATGGAGTTTCGTGAGCTCCCGCGCCATCGCCGCGCGACGCCCGGGTAGCACCGCGGCGATCGATTCCGCGCTGGCAGGCGTGCGGTGCGGAGACTCGTAGAAGATGAGCGTCGCGTCGAGCGCAGCAAGCGCCCCGATCGCCCGCCGGCGCTCTCCCGGCTTGCGCGGCAGGAAGCCGCCGAAGTAGAACGCGTGCGTTGGGAGTCCGCTCGCCACGAGTGCCGTGATGATCGCGGACGGGCCGGGAAGCACGTCAACAGCGAGTCCCGCCTCGAGTGCGGCGTCCACGAGCCGCGCACCGGGATCCGAAATGCCTGGGGTGCCGGCGTCACTGACGAGCGCGATGCGCTCGCCGCCGGCAATCCGGGCGACGAGCTCCGGCGTACGCGCGGCAGCGGTGGCCTCGTCGTAGCGCTCGAGCCGCACGTGGATGTCGTAGCGCGCCAGGAGCTTCCTCGTCACGCGCGTGTCCTCGGCGACGATGACGTCGGCTGCGCGCAGCACATCGAGCACGCGCAACGTCACGTCGCCGAGGTTGCCGATCGGCGTCGCGCAGACGAGCAGCCGACCAGCCTCAGGCATCGGATGCCGGAGGCGCCGGCGGTTCGGGGACGATCGGGCCTTCCCACGGCGCGGCGGGCGGTGCATCCGCAGGCGCCGGCGGTGCGGGCGGGGTCCACTCGGGCGCTGCCGGCGGTGCGGGCGGGGTCCACTCGGGCGCTGCCGGCGGCGCAGGCGGATAGGCGATTGGCGGAGGAGGATAGGCGCTGGGCGCCGGGTACGCGACCGCCGGCTGCACGGCGACCTGCCCGAGTCCAGTCATCCTGCGGAAGAAGACCGTCCACGAGGCCGAGACGAAGGTGCCATAGATCGCCCCTGGCACAAGCAGGACCAGGAGGACGACAGCACCCAGGATAACCACCGGCGCGACCGAGGAGCCACCCCGAAGCACCAGCACCGCAGGAAGCAGCGCGCCGAGGAGGATTCCCCCGACAACGATGCCGTAGGCGATCGCCGGGAGCAGCATGACGAGCCACATCACGACAGCGCCGCGCTTGGCCCACACATCTTTCCAGCCCTGGGTGAGCGCTCTGCCGAACGTCATGTCGTAGAGCACGCCGTAGCGAATGCCGAGTTCCATGACGATGCTGAGTAGCACGCCGAGCACGGCGAGCACGAGCACCAAGAGCGGCAGTCCACAGCACAGGAGCGTCCCGCCGGCAGCGGCGAACCCCTGGGGCCCTAAGGACTCGGAACCGGAGATGGCGTTGGTACCCACGCTCGTCACGACGAAGACCGGCACGAGCACTGCAACGAGTGCGATCGCGATGACGATCAGCGGCAGGAACGCGACGAGCCCGATCATGAACGTGCGGCCCCAGTGATGGAAGCCGACGCTCCAGCCGTCGCGGACCGCGACGGGGCGGCCCTCTTCGGCCTCGTTGACCGAGTGAACCAGACCACCGCGGGCCGCAACATTCAGGATGAAGTAGATGAGGCCAAACAAAGCCGCAAAGGACGCGACAACGATCAACACAGCGGCGTTCGCTGCGAACCAGTCGGACACCCGCTGGAGCTCGTTCGCATACGGCACGCCCTGGAAGCCGTTCTGAGCGTCGAACTGGTATCTGGAACCGCTGCCCGGCGCGCTGCTACCGCCGCCGGACATGGCGAAGAAGCCGAGCACCCAGAGCGCCTTGTACTTCCAGGTGAGTTCCCACGCGCGCTTGAGAATCCCGAAGTAGTCCACGTGGTTCCTCCTTGGTCGATGTCCGACCCTCGTAACGCGTGGCCGTCGTCGCCTACTGCTCTACCACGACGAGTTCGTACTCTCTTGTACCCAAACCCATCTCTTCCGCGTACTCAATCGCGCGTGTGCCGTCGACGCCGGTGACGGCGGTGAACTTGTCGACACCCGCGCCGTGACCCTCACCGAGCGAGCCGGCGAGGCCGACCGCCTGGGTGACGAGGTCGTATGCCGCCTGCTCGATCGCCACGATGTCAGTGGAGGCGAGCACGCCGAGGTCGGGGACGATGGGCGCGTCGGTGAAGTTCCAGCAGTCGCAGTCGGGCGATACGGCCGTCACGAAGGAGAGGTAGACGACCTTGCCGTCCTTGCCGGCGAGCGCGCCGGCCACATGCTCGACGATCTTCTCCTGCAGCTTGTTTGCGTCGGTCTTCCACTGTGCCGCGATCGCGCCGTACGGGCATGCGGCCACGCACTCGCCACAGCCGTAGCAGATCTCGTAGTCGATGACCGCGAAGCGGTCGGGCGCGAGCGAGATCGCGCCGACCGGGCACCAGCGCACACAGCGCCCGCAGGCCGTGCACATGGCCTCGGTCACCTCAGGCTTGAAGTCCGCGTGCATCCGCTGCTTCGCGGACCGACACCCGAGCCCCATCCCGACGTTCTTGAGCGCGCCGCCGAACCCGGTCGCTTCGTGACCCTTCACGTGTGTCACGACGACCATCGCGTCAGCGTGCACCGCCGCGGCGCCGAGCCGGACGCTCTCGAAGTGGAGACCGTTCACGGGCACGTCGACCGCGTCGCGACCATCGAGCCCGTCGGCGATCACCAGCGGCGCCTCAACCGTGGCGTACGCAAAGCCGTTGTGGATGGCGCACTCGAGGTGGTCCACCGCGTTCGAACGCTGCCCGCTGTAGAGGGTGTTCGCGTCCGTCAGGAATGGCTTTCCCCCGGCCATCTTGATTCGTCGGACGATCTCGCGCACGTAGATGGGGTGTACGAATCCGGTGTTGCCCGCCTCACCGAAGTGCAGCTTGACCGCGACGAGGTCCTTTTCTGCGATCGCAGAGGTCAGGCCTGCGCGCGCGAGCAGACCTCCGACACGGGTCACCATGCTCTTCTTCATCGGGCTGCGCATGGGTGCGAAGTAGACCTTAGAGCCGCTCATCGATGCAGTCCCTCCCGAGTGTCGTGTTCCTGGAACGCCAGTGCCGCCGCGCCGAGAACGCCGGCGTCGTTACCGAGCTCGGCGCGTACGAGCTTCACGTCGCGCCGCCCGGCGAGCGCGTGCTTATCGATATGCTCGGCAGCGCGGCTGAGGATCTCCGGTGCGGACTCGCCGATACCGCCGCCCACGACGATCAGGCGCGGGTTGAGGACGTTCACGACGCCGACGAGCGCCTCACCGAGCACATCACCCGCCTCGGCGAGGATCTCGAGTGCCGCCTCGTCTCCCGCAAGCGCCGCCTCCACGACGTGCTCGGCCGTGATTGCGGTGGCGTCACCGCCCGCGAGCGAAGCGATGCGGCTCCCGCGGAACGATTCTGCTGCTGCGCGCCCTGCCGCAGCGAGCGCCGGTCGGCCGAGATACGCCTCGAGGTGCCCTTCCCCACCGCAGGGGCAGGGCGGCCCGCCGATGCGAACTACGACGTGCCCGATCTCGCCGCCCAGACCGCGCGAACCGCGATACGGCTGACCATCGAAGAACAGCGCGCCGCCCACGCCAGTGCCGAGCGTGACCATCACGAAGTCCCGCACGCCCTTGGCCGCGCCAAACCGCGACTCGCCGATGCCGGCGCAGTGACCGTCGTTGTCGATCACGACGTCCTGCCGGATTCGGGAGGTGACGAGCGAACGGACGTCGACCCCCGTCAGCGGAAGGTTGGTGCAGAACTCCACCGACTGCTTCAGGAAGTCGATCTGTGCCGGAAGGCCGATCCCGATTCCCGCGATTTCCGCCTGCTGCGTTCCATGAGAGACCTCGTCGATGAGGCCGATGACCGTATCGACGATTGCAAACGGCCCGTCGGCGTGCGGTGTCAGCGCTCGCGCCTCCTTGACGAGTCGGCCCTTTCGCTCAACGAGACCCGCTGCGATCCGGGTCCCGCCAACATCGATACCGACCGCGTACGTGGTCCGCATGACGCCTCCCCCAGTGCTCGACAGACCTCGGGCCGCCGTTCGCGGCTCCGACTCCGACTCCGATGATACATCTGGCGCCGACACCGCGCCCCGAGCCGGATTCGTCGCTCGGGCAGCGAGCAGCACGCCGAGCACGCGGTCCACTCTTCCGCTCAGTAGTCCCAGACGACGCCCCGCTTCTGCATGAGCCCGAGCGCCTGCATGCGAGCGACCATGCGCTTCTCCGTGACCCCGAACAGCCCGGCAAGGTACCGGTAGTCGTTGAACCACTTCAGTGCTTGATCGCGCACCATGAAGCCCGGGAGCTCCAGTTCATCCGCTACGGCGTTCGCAGACTCGTGGACGACCTCGCGGTTCCGGGGATAGGTCGCGCCCGGGTCGTCGAGCAGCACGATGAGGTGCCCGAGGAAGTGCGCGATACCCGCTCGCTGCGCGAACGGTTCACTCGTGGCGTTGATGAGGATGGCGGGCATACCGTCCTCGGCGACGAGCGCTCCGACACTCCACGACGGAAGCGCGGCGCTGATGATCGGTACGCCGAGGTGTCGCGCGATCTCCGACGGGGCGATGGGAGGCTCGGAGACGCCGGCATCCCGGATCGCCCGTTCGCCGAGCCCCCGGAAGTACACCTCCCGCTTCGTCTCCATGGCCACCTCCCCACGTCCGCTCGCGCGCGAACCCGCCACATGGCTACTATGGAGTATCGGCGCTGCGGGGGCACGAGGTGAGCAACGAGGCCAGCTGGTTCCGCGGTTCAATGATGATGACTCACATGCCGATATAGCGACTGTCGGCCCGCGGCTTGAAAGGGGGGCTGCATGGAGCACCAAGAACCATCGGGCGCCGCCCGGCGCGCTGAGGAGCTGCTGCGTCTACTCGCGGCCGCCTCCATCGCAGTGCGCCTCTATCCCCCATCGAGCCCGATGCGTGCGGAGGCGGTCGAGCGCTTCGTGCAGGCCGGCAACGACTCCGGCGCCACGTATCCCGTCCAGGTGCGCGTGGATCGTGGAAAATTCTGGCTAGGCGAGACGTCCATTGGGGAAGGCCAGTCGCAGATCGCCGCGTTGGCCGAGTCGCTGCACTCGCTCCAGGTCGGTCAACTCATCGTCGCTCCCGGCGTGAGCACTGCAGAGGCTGCGGCGTTCCTCCAGATTCTCGGTGCGGACGCCAAGGCCGTGCGCGCCGGGGGCGGCATGCGGGCTGCACTTCTGAACGCGGGCGTCATGAACCTTGCCGTCGTCGAGGTCAGCCTCCGTGCATCGACAGAGGACGGGATCTTCGGCCTCGACCTGACGGCGGCCCCGCTCCGGGAGATCGCCCCCGAGGTCGCAGCCACGGCAGAGACATGGCTTGTCACAGCAGCGCAGGGCGTCGGGCGCGACGACATGAAGGCGGCAGTCGATCGCCTTGAGTCCGCCGCGCGCGTGCTTGCCGCGCGAAGGGCCGCCGAGGCGTTGCTGCAGCTTGACGAAGCATCCCGTCAGCGGGTGCTCGCCTGCGCTCTCACCCCCGACCAGACGGGCGAGCGGATGGACGGCATGCTCGGCGTTGTCGCGACGATGCGGCCGGCAGCTCTCGCCCGACTCCTCCGCCTGGTTGCCGACCGCGCGGACCTCGCCGCAGACGCCTTCCTCGGCGCGCTCAGCATCCCCGAGGAGATTGCCGAGGAGCTGACCGCGTTCCTCAGGCCCCCCGCGCAGACCGAGCAGCAGCGGGGCGTACCCACTGAGCCCGACGTCCCCGCGCTCGCCGCCGAGGCGACCGCGTACGATCACGGCGACCAGTTCCGCGTCGAGGCGCTCATGCGCTCCTCGACGACGGCCGATACCGCCGCGCGGGCGCTCGCGACGACCATCCGTATCACCCGGCAGCACCCCAACGAGGACAGCGCCCGAGCGCTTGCCGAGGCGACGCGGAGTGCGCTCCGTGCCGGAAGCTTCGACAGTGTGGCCGAGGGGCTAGAGCTCTTGAACGAGCTCCATGACGACCCGGCCCTCCAGGCGCCCGTGGCTGAGTTGCGGGCGTCGCTTGCGGAGGAGCTCTTCGACGCGTACGCGAGCGCACCTGCCGAGGAGCGGCCCCGCCTGGCCCGGGCCGCGTCGCAGATGCCCGAGGCCGTCGGCGCGGCGGCTGGGCGCGTGCTCCGTGCGGGCGAGCCGGCGCGGGCCACGGCGGCGGTGCGCCTGATCGCCGGCACGCGCGACGCCCGCCTGCTACCGCTCATGAACCACGCCCTCGAGCACCCTGACGTCGCCGTGCGCATCGCCGCCGTGTCGGCGCTTGCCGACGCGCCGAGCCCAGGGGCGACGGCGCTCCTCGAGCGCGCGCTCACGCACAAGGACGCCGAGACTCGCCGGGCGGCGGCTCGGGAGATCGGCCGCGCGCGCGTCATTGCTGCCGTACCCGCCCTCGTGCGATTGCTGGAGCGCGCTCCGGCGTTCGAACACGACCTCGCAGTGAAGACCGAGGCGATCGACGCGCTCAGCGCACTCGCCCCCGCTACCGCCGCACCTGTCCTCAAGCAGCTCGGCAACCACCGCTTGGCGCTCAATGCGCAGGCGCGCGAGCTCAGACAGCGCGCGCGCCGGATGGCGGAGCACGCTGACTCGGCACCATCGGAGCAAGGAGAGCCCCGCAATGAGTGACGAACCGACGATGCGCACTGACGAGCTCGAGTCACCTGCGACGATGGCGGCCGCGGCACAAGCGTCGAGCCGCACACCGTTCGCCACCGCTCGCCGGCTCGAGCGCGCCCGCGAGCTCGCCCGCTCGCTCGCCGTCGCAGCAACCACCGGGACCCTGTACCCGCCCTCGCACCCGCTCGTGGTGCAGTCACTCACCGAGCTCATCGAGGTCGTCGGCGGCATCATGGACCTCGGGTTCGAAGACGTGACGGTGAATGTCTACAAGAGCACGCTCTTCATCGAGAACCATGTGCTCCCCGAGGAAAGCATCACGTACGGCAAGCTCATCGAGGACCTGCTCGCCCGGGGGATCTCCGCCGTGACACTCGGCAACAGCTTCGGCGAGGCCGACGCGGCGGCGCTCGTCGAACTCCTCTGCGACACCGGCATCACGTCCATCGACCAGGCGCGCGCGTTCCTCGAGACGCGCCATGCCGCGGCGATCACGATCGCGGAGACGAGTGACCTCGACGAGAACCGGCGCTCGGCGGAGGAGCGCCAGAACAAGCTGGAGGCCCGGGAGCGCTACGACGAGGGCATCTCGCTCATGCGCGATGTGGAAACCCAGGCGAAGCTCGGTCGCGTTTTCGAGGTCGAGCCGCTCAAGCACGTCGTGAACGGGCTCCTCGACTCACTTCTCAAGGACCCTGCGGCGATCTTGGGACTCACCGCCATCAAGAGCCACGACGACTACACGCTCAACCACTCCATCAACGTGTGCATCCTGTCGCTCTCCCTCGGCTCCGCGCTGGGCCTGGACGACGTGGGGCTCCGTTCGCTCGGCCTCTCGGCGCTGCTGTACGACCTCGGCAAGGTACGCATCCCCGAATCGATTCTCAACAAGGAGGGCCCGCTTACCGCCGATGAGTGGCAGATCGTGAAGAGCCACGCTCCGCAGGGTGCCGACCTGCTCAAGCGCATCCAGCTCGTCGACCAGATGCCGATGGTGGTCGCCTATGAGCACCACCAGCGTCATGACCTGCAGGGGTATCCGGAGGCCGAACAGGGGCAGCGGGAGCAGCACCTGTTCAGCCGAGTGGTGGCGCTGTGCGACGCATACGATGCGATGACCACACGGCGCCCGTTCCGCCGCGAGATCCGCCCGGACAAGGCGCTCGCCGTCCTCATGCAGGGACGCAACAAGGCCTATGACCCCAGCGTGACGAAGGCGCTCGTGGCGATGCTCGGTATCTACCCGATGGGCGCGGTGGTGCGGCTGACCGACGGGAGTACGGCAGTCGTCTTCCGAGTGAACAGAGACGATCTGCTGCGGCCGCGCGTGAAGCGCCTCATCGACGCCGCGGGACGCTGGTTCGAGGAGCCCGAGGTCATCGACCTGCGCCTCATCAGCGCGGAGGCGGGCACGTTCGCGCTGTCGATCGAGGACTGCGTGCCGGCTGCCGATGCGGGCATCGACGACGTCTGGCAGTACTTGTAGGGAGAGCGCCGTCCAGCGCAGCCGTCCCCTACTCCTCGTCGTTCCCGGCGTCGTTGTCGCGAATCGCCGCGCGACGAATCTTGCCGTTCACCGTCTTGGGAAGCGCGTCGACGAAGTCGATGATGCGCGGGTACTTGTACGGCGCCGTCCGCTTCTTGACCCAGCTCTGGAGCTCCTTCACGAGTTCCTCGCCGGGCCGGTAGCCGTCGTTCAGCACGATCGTCGCCTTCACGGCGTGGCCCCGGACGGGGTCCGGCACGCCCGTCACCGCACACTCGCGCACCGCGTCGTGCTCCAAGAGCACGCTCTCCACCTCGAAAGGCCCGATCCGGTAGCCGGAGCTCTTGATGACGTCGTCGTTGCGCCCGACGTACCAGTAGTGTCCATCCTCATCCGCCCATGCTGTGTCGCCGGTGTGGTACCAGCCGTCATGCATCGCCTCGGCGGTCTTCGCGTCATCACGGTAGTAGCCGAGCATGATGCCGTCGGGGCGTGGGTCGATCCTGACGACCACCTCGCCGGTCTTGCCGGGCGGGCACGGCGCCCCCGAGTCATCCCGGATCTCCACCGTGTAGTGCGGCGAAGGTTTGCCCATCGAGCCCGGCTTCGGCCTCATACCCACCGAGTTGAACACGAGTGGCGGTGTCTCGGTCTGCCCGAATCCCTCGGTGAGTACCAGGCCGGTGTGCTCGCGCCATGCCTCGAACAGGTCGGGGTTGAGCGCCTCACCGGCAGTGGTGCAGTAGGTCAGGCAGGTGAGGTCGTACTCCCCCATGCCCGCCGCCACCATCAGGCGATACATCGTGGGCGGGCAGCAGAGCGTCGTGATCCGGTAGCGCGCGATGAGCGCGAGTATCTCGGCGGGGTCGAAGCGGTCGAAGTCGTAGGTGAAGACGCACGCCTCCATCACCCACTGGCCGTAGTACTTGCCCCACACGGCCTTGCCCCACCCGGTGTCGGCGATCGTGAGATGGATACCACCGTCGCTCTGCACGTTGTGCCAGTGCTTGGCCGTCACGTGTGTGCGAGCGCGTAGCCGCTGTCGTGAAGCACCATCTTCGGGTTTCCCGAGGTGCCCGAGGAGAAGTAGAGCAAGAAGGGGTCTGCCGCGAGCGTCCCGACGCGCTCGAAGCCGGCGGAGGCGGCGCGCACGCCGGAGTTGAAGTCGTGCCAGCCCTCGCGAATGCCGGGACTCGCGCAGATGCCGCCCGGTCCCGAGAGCGCCGCGCCGAGCGGCTCGCCGTTCTCTCCGCTCGCCGCTCCGACCATCGTCCCGCCACCTGCACCGTTCACGATGATCTTGATGTCGAGCGACGGACACTGGGCCTGAACCCCATCCGCGGTTGCCGCGATCTCGCCCACTGAGGTGCAGATGAGCGCCTTTACGCCGGCGCTGTTGAGACGGTACGTGAGGTCGTGCTCCTTCAGCATGAACGTCGCTGGAATCATGACGGCACCGAGCTTGTGGAGCGCCGTGGCCACGAACCAGAACTGGTAGTGGCGCCTGAGGATCACCATCACCATGTCGCCGCGTCCAATGCCGAGCGACGCGAGGTAGGCTGCGGTCTTGTCCGACCAGTCCTTCATCTCGCCGAACGTGAAGACGTGCTCCTCGCCCTCGGGATTGCACCACACCATCGCCGGCCGGTCGGGTTCGGCGATGCCGATGTCATCCGCGACGTCGTAGCCGAAGTTGAAGTCCTCGGGGTAGTGGAGAGAGAACCGGGCGAGTATGTCGTTCTCGTCGTACGACTCCTCGACGTACCGGAGGTTGATGTCTCGCATGCGGGGGAGTCCTTCCTCGCCAACGCCAGAGCGGTACTCCTACTGCGCGGCCTCGTCGTGGAGCACGATCGCCAGGAACGTGCATGGTTCGCCGCCGATCGCGACCATGCCGTGCCCGCGCCCCGAGTCGTAGTACACGGTGTCGCCGACCGAAAGCTCCTCGACGTGGTCCTCGTACGCGAAACGAAGCCGACCGCTGATGACGTGGTCGATCTCTTGGCCGGCATGGCGCGACAGGTGGAGCGGGACGCCCTGATCGGACGCCCGATACGGCGCGGTCACCACGAACGGCTCCGCGCGCTTGTCCTTGAAGTTCGGCGCCAAGTGCCGGTACTCGAAGCCCGCGCGCCGTCGGATGGCGAGGCCGTCTCCGGCCCGGACGACCGAGTACCCGGTGAGGTGCGGGTTCTCGCCGGTCAGGAGCTCGATCATGTCGACCCCGAAGCGCTCGGCGCAGCGGTACACGAACGTGAACGAGAGGTCTGTCTCGCCGGTCTCCATGACGGCGTACTCGGCGACCGTCCGCCCTGTTGCCTCGGCCATCTCCTGCATCGTGAGGTCCATGTCCTCGCGGAGTGCGCGGATCCGGCCGGCCACCTCGGCGATTCTTGGCTCCATGCGTCGCTCCTCCCCGAGTGACATGTGCGTCATGACGTGCCTCAGCACTCTACAATGTCGGTAAGCCCATTCATTGTAGCCGTCCGGCCGTGCCGAGCATGACGGTGCCCGAGCCGTCTGCACGACAGAATCGAAGGAGCGCTCGCATGCGCGGTCTTCCCGAAATGGGACGCTTCACCGTCGTTACCGGCCACTACGGCTGCGGCAAGACGAACCTCGCCATCAACCTCGCGCTCGGCCTGACCGAGCGGCATGCGGACGTCATGCTCGTGGACCTCGACATCGTGAACCCGTACTTCCGCTCGTCGGACTACGCGGCGATGCTGGAGCGGCGCGGCGTGCGGGTCATCTCGCCGACGTTCGCGGGCACGACGCTCGACACCCCGTCGCTCTCCGCCGCGGTGTACTCGGCGTTCGACACTGCCGGCGCGGTGATCTTCGATGTGGGCGGCGACGATGTCGGCGCGACCGCGCTTGGGCGCTTCTCGAAGGAGATCCAGGCGATCGACCACTCCATGCTCTACGTCATCAACCGATATCGGAACCTCACCGCCACCCCCGCCGAGGCGGCTGCGCTCCTCGGGGAGATCGAGCACTCGTCGCACCTCAAGGCGACCGGCGTGGTGAACAACTCGCATCTGCGGGACGAGACGACGGCAGCAACCGTGCTCGACTCGCTCGGATTCGCGCGCGATACCGCAGCGCGCCTGGGTCTCCCGCTCCTGTTCACCACGGTGCCCGAGCGTCTTGCCGGCGAGTTCTCAACCGAACCCGGCGCTGCAACGTACGTGGAAAACGCCTATCCTGTTACGATTCATGTTCGTACCCCTTGGGAGGACGATCCCGAGGTCCGCAGGGATGCGAGGTAGGCATGCCGAGAATCATCGTCGAAGGACGCTACTGCAAGGGATGCGGGCTCTGCGTCGCCGTGTGCCCTCGGGACTGCATCGTGCTCGATCCCGAGACGATCACCGACAAGGGCTACCACCCCGCGATGCTCACGGACGAGTCGCTCTGTACGGGTTGCGCCTCGTGCGCGCTGATGTGCCCCGACGTAGCGATCACGGTCGAAAGGTAGGAATCAGGTGTCCGAGAAAGTCCTGATGAAGGGTAACGAGGCGCTCGCCGAGTCGGCGATCCGCGCAGGGTGCCGGTTCTTCTTCGGCTACCCCATCACCCCGCAGACCGAGCTCGCCGCCTACATGGCCAAGCGCATGCCCAAGGAGGGCGGCACGTACCTGCAGGCCGAGAGCGAGATCGCGGCCATCAACATGGTGTACGGCGCGGCCGCGGCCGGAAAGCGCGCGATGACGTCGTCGAGCTCGCCCGGCATCTCGCTCAAGAGCGAGGGAATAAGCTACATCGCCGGCGCGGACCTTCCCGCGGTCATCATCAACGTGCAGCGCGGCGGCCCGGGCCTTGGCGGCATCCAGCCGTCCCAGTCCGACTACTTCCAAGCCACGCGAGCGGCCGGCCACGGCGACTTCCACCTGATCGTACTCGCGCCGTCCACCGTCCAGGAGATGACCGACTACGTCTTCAGGGCGTTCGACCTGGCTGACGAGTACCGCACGCCGGTCATGATCCTCGCCGACGGCATGCTTGGCCAGATGATGGAGCCGGTCGTGCTGCCCGAGCCCAAGACCGACCTTCCCGCCAAGCCCTGGGCTGTCACCGGCCATGAGTGCGAGCGCCCCCACAACATCGTGAACTCGCTCCACCTGGCGCCCGAGCGGCTGGAGCAGACCAACATCGAGCGATACGAGCGCTACGCGATGATCAAGGCCACCGAACAGCGCGCCGAGCAGTACCTGGTCGAGGATGCCGACATCGTGGTCGTGGCCTTCGGCGCGTCCGCGCGCGTGGCCAGAAGCGCCGTCAACAAGGCCCGCGAGAAGGGCATCAAGGCCGGACTCGTCCGCCCCATCACGCTGTGGCCGTTCCCGGCGGACGTGATCGGTGCCGCAGCGGAGCACGCCGAGGCGTTCCTGACCGTGGAGATGAACATGGGCCAGATGGTCGACGACGTGCGGCTTGTGGTGTGCGGGCGCAAGCCGGTCGAGTTCTTCGGGCGCGCCGGCGGCATCATACCCACGCCGGCCGAGACGCTCGCGGCAATCGAGCGGATCGCGGCCGAGCTTGTCGCGACGCCCCGGCGTCGGAAGGGGGCCCGCGATGACCACGACGGTGTTCGAGCGCCCCACGGCACTCACCGAGGCGCCGTTCTCCTACTGCCCCGGCTGCACGCACGGCATCGTGCACCGGCTCGTGGCCGAGACGCTCGACGAACTCGGCATCGAGGGAACCACCGTTGGCGTGGCCCCCGTCGGCTGCTCGGTCTTGGCGTACGAGTTCTTCGCCTGCGACATGGTGCAGGCCGCCCACGGCCGCGCGCCGGCGGTTGCGACCGGCCTCAAGCGCGCGCTACCGGAGAACGTCGTCTTTGCGTATCAGGGTGACGGCGACCTGGCGTCCATCGGCATGGCCGAGACGGTGCACGCGGCCTCCCGCGGCGAGAAGATCACCGTCATCTTCATCAACAACGCGATCTACGGCATGACCGGCGGCCAGATGGCCCCGACGTCACTACCGAACCAAGTCACGCAGACGAGCCCCTACGGCCGCGACGTGAACACGGCCGGCTTCCCCATACGCGTCGTCGAGATGCTGTCGACGCTCGACGGCGTTGCGCTCGCCCAGCGCGTGACGGTCGATTCCCCCAAGAACGTGAGAGCCGCCAAGAAGGCCATCAAGAAGGCGTTCGAGTACCAGATCGAGGGCGTGGGCTACACGATCATCGAAGTGATCTCCACCTGCCCCACCAACTGGGGCCTCTCCCCCGTCGACGCGCTCCAGTGGATGCGCGACAACATGCTGCCCTACTACCCGCTGGGCGTGTACAAGGACGTGAAGGCCGACGGGTTCGCGAACGTCGCCGAGGCGGCGGCCGCCCGCGCAGCCGAGCTCGCCGGGACCGGCGCCCAAGGAGGTGAGCGGTGATGCCCAAGCCGTCCCTGAACCTGCTGCTTGCAGGCTTCGGCGGGCAGGGAATCCTGTTCGCAGGCAAGCTCATCGCCTACGCAGGCCTCATCGAGGGCCGCGAGCTGTCGTGGTTGCCGTCGTACGGCCCCGAGATGCGCGGCGGCACGGCCAACTGCAGCGTCTGCCTCTCGGACGAGCCCATCGGCTCGCCGCTCGTACTGGAGCCTGACGTGCTCGTCGCCATGAACCAACCGTCGCTCGACAAGTTCGCCGGCGACGTCGTGCCCGGCGGCAAGGTGATCCTCGACTCCACGATGATCTCGCGCCTGCCCGAGCGCCACGACGTGACCGTCTACCCTGTCCCCGCGACCGAGCTCGCCGAGGCGAACGGCCTCAAGGGGCTCGCAAGCGTCATCCTCGTCGGCAAGCTCCTGCGCGAGATCGGCTTCTGCGATCCGATGACGCTCGATGCCGCCATCGTGAAGAGCGTGCCGGCCAAGAAGCAGCACCTGCTCGGGCCGAACCGCAAGGCGTTCGAGATCGGCATGACGAACGAGGACGGTGAGTCCTCCCCCGTGTGTTCCTTGCCCGAGGGTTGGAGCGCCGAGTAGCCCCATTCGTCACGAGCCTGGGGGACGAGCGATGACCACCGAGTTGGAGCAGATCGGCCAGCGCATTCGCGGCCTGCGTGAGGCGTTCGACGTCTCGCGAGAGGAGATGGCCTCAGAACTTGGCGTGGACACCACGACGTACACCGCCTACGAGGAGACCGGCGCAGACGTGCCGATCTCGGCCATCTTCCACATGGCCAGCCGGTTCGGGGTCGACCTGAACGCAATCCTCACGGGAATCTCGTCGAAGCTCGATACCTACCAGGTCGTGAAGGCCGGCACCGGCCGCACCGTCGACCGCTACCCGGGCTACTACTACCAGGACCTCGCGTGGGGGTTCACCCGCAAGATCATGCAGCCGCTGCTGGTGACGCTCGACCCCACCGACGAGCCGGCGGAGCTGGTCACGCACGCAGGGCAGGAGTTCAACCTGGTGATGCGTGGCACGGTCATCATCACGTTCGACGACAGAGACCTCACGCTCGAGCCAGGGGACAGCATCTTCTTCAACCCGCTGCACCCGCACGGCCAGCGCTGCGGCGGGGACGAGCCGGCGCAGTTCGTCACGATCATCGCCGAGTAGCGCGTCATGGACCACATCCTCAAGAAGTACTGCCCCCGCATCGAGTTCGACTCGTACGAGGACTTCACCCTGAACTTCGCCATCACCGTGCCCGAGAACTTCAACTTCGGGTACGACGTGGTCGATGAGTGGGCCCGCGTGGAGCCCGAGAAGCGCGCCCTTGTCTGGTGCGACGACGACGGCGCGGAGCGCACGTTCACCTTCACTGACATCTCGCGACTCTCGAACCGTGCCGCGAATGCGTTCTCCGCCCTTGGGATCTCCAAGGGTGACGTGGTGATGCTGATCCTGCGCCGGCGCTGGGAGTACTGGGTGTGCGCCAGCGCGCTCTGCAAGATCGGTGCGATTCTCATTCCCGGTTCGGTGCAGCTGACGAAGAAGGACCTCATCTACCGCGCCGAGAGCGCCGGTGTAAAGGCGATCGTGTGTGTCGACGACGACTACGTCATCGGCCAGGTCGACGAGGCCCTGCCCGAAGCTCCGAGCATTCGGCAACGTGTCGTCGTGGCCGGCACGAGGGAGGGCTGGCTCTCATTCGACGAGCTCGTCGAGAAGCACTCCGACGAGTGGGTCCGGCCCACCGGTGATGCCGGGACGCACAATGACGACACGATGCTCATCTACTTCACCTCGGGCACGACGGGCCTGGCGAAGATGGTGATGCACAACTTCGTGCACCCGCTCGGCCACATCATCACGGCGAGGTACTGGCAGCAGGTGAAGGAGAATACGCTGCACTTAAGCGTGTCCGACTCGGGCTGGGCCAAGTTCGGCTGGGGCAAGATCTACGGCCAGTGGATCTGCGGCGCCACGGTGTTCGGCTACGACATGAAGAAGTTCGTGCCCACGACGCTCATGCAGAAGGTGCAGGACTATCGCATCACCACCTTCTGCGTGCCACCGACCATGTACCGCTTCATGCTCCAGGAGGACGTCTCGGCGTACGACCTGTCGTCAGTGGCGACCTTCGCGACAGCGGGCGAACCCCTCAACGCCGAGGTCACGCACAAGTGGCTCGAGTCCACGGGCAAGCGGATCCGCGAAGGGTTTGGACAGACCGAGGGACCCGTGCTGGTGGCCACGTTCCCGTGGGTCGAGCCAAAGCCCGGTTCGATGGGCAAGCCGTCGCCACTCTTGAACATCAAGCTGCTGAACGACACGGGCCTCGAGTGCGAAGACGGCGAGGAGGGCACCATCTGCGTCACGGGCCTCAAGCGCGCGTACCCGCCAGGCCTCTTCGTGGGCTACTACCACGACTCCGCATTGACTAAGGCCGCGGTCGGCGGCGAGTACTACGACACGCAAGACGTTGCCTGGCGCGACTCGGACGGCTACTTCACGTTCGTCGGCCGGAACGACGACGTCATCAAGTGCTCCGGGTATCGGATCGGCCCGTTCGAGGTCGAGAGCGCGCTCATCGAGCACCCGGCGGTCGTGGAGTGCGCGGTCACCGCGGCGCCCGACCCGGTTCGCGGGCTCGTGGTGAAGGCGACCGTGGTCCTTGCGAAGGGCTGGAAGCCGTCCGGCGAGCTCGCCAAGGAGCTCCAGAACCACGTGAAGAAGACGACGGCTCCGTACAAGTACCCGCGCATCGTCGAGTTCGTCGACGAGCTGCCCAAGACTCTTGGTGGCAAGATCAAGCGCGCGCAGTTGCGGCGGGAAAGTGGCGTCCGCGACTGAGGCAAGACGAGTGTTAGGATGAGGGACAGTGCCAGTCAACCAACCCACGGAGGACGTAACCGCATGAGCAAGATTCTCTTCGTAACGCCGCCCTACAAGTGCTGGGGCGTTCAGACGATCGGCAACTGGCCGCCGCTGCAACTCGCCTACCTCGCGGGCGCCGCGCTCAAGGCGGGTCACGAAGCACGCATCTACGACGCGATGAACAAGGACAAGACCTATGACGACATCCGGCAGGTCGTCGAGGAGTACCGCCCCGACTACGTCATGTCGCTCGACTACCTGCCCGTGACCGGCGCTATCAGCACCGCGACCGTACCCGGGGCGATCAACGCCCTGGGCGTGGCGAAGTCGGTCGACCCCACCATAATCACGATGATCGGCGGTCCGCACCCCACCTTCATGTACGAGGAGCTCCTGAAGGGCGACGCCGACAAGGTCGACATCGTGATCAGGGGCGAGAACGAGGAGACGCTCGTCGAGCTTCTGGCGACGCTTCCCGCAGGATCGCTCGACGAGGTCAGGGGGATCGCCTTCATGCGGGACGGCGAGGTCATCGCCACGCCGATGCGGCCTCACATCGCCGATCTCGATGCCCTCGAGGTCGCCTGGCACCTGCTCGACTGGCCTGACTACCGCTACAACATCGACCCGTGGGGCCGGATGGCGTCGATCCTCACGTCCCGCGGCTGCATGATGGGCTGCGCGTTCTGCAGCCAGCGCCTCTTCTGGCGGGGTGACTGGCGGGCGCGCAAGGCCGAGCCGGTACTCGCGGAGATCCGCCACCTCGTGGAGACCTACGAAGTCGAGTTCATCACGCTCATCGACGCCTACCCGACCTGCGACCGCGAGCGTTGGGAGACGCTTCTCGACTTGCTCATCGAGGCGAACCTCCCCGTCCACCTGCTCATCGAGACCCGCGTCGAGGACATCATCCGTGATGCGGACATCCTCACCAAGTACCACGACGCCGGCATCATCCACGTCTACCTTGGCGCCGAGACCAGCAGCGACGAGATGCTCAACAGCCTGAACAAGGGCACGACAGTCGACCAGAACAAGCAGGCGATCGACCTGCTCAAGGCGAACGACATCATGATAGAAGCGTCGTTCATGATCGGCTTTCCGAACGAGACGTGGGACTCCATCAAGCAGACCACGTCTGAGGCGATCCGCTTGAACCCGGACATCGCGGTCTTCCCGGTCATCACGCCGATGCCGTTCACTCCCCTCTTCGAGGAGATGAAGGATCGCATCCGCGTGTGGGACTACTCCAAGTACAACCTCGTCGACCCGATCATCGAGCCCTACGAGATGACGATGGAGGAGGTCTCGCTCGCCCTCGGCCGCTGCTACATGACGTTCTACGCAGCCAAGATGAAGGAGATACTCTCCCTCCCCGAAGGCTTCAAGCGCCGGTACATGCTTTCAGCCATGAAGGAAATGATGAAGGACTACGGAGCGCACTTCGACTTCCTCGGGCTGGGCATGGCGCGCATGGCGCAGATCATGGGCCTCGGCGTGCCGAAGGAGATGGCCGAGGCGCTGAAGGGGTCACGGGCGGCCGAGTAGTCCAGCGCGCATGCGTGGGAGTTGGCCGACGCCACCGCCGCTCGCCGGATTCTAGGGCTGACTTGAGCCCTCAAGGCCAAGCGATCCCAGCGTCTCCGCCGCATACTCCGGCGCGATCTCGCGCGCGAGTTGCGCGGTCTTTGCCGCTTCATCGTCACGACCTGAGATGTCATACGCCCTCGCCAACGCCCCGAGCGCGGCGGGATTGTGCGGTGCCAGCCGCACGGCCTCGAGCGCGACGTCCACGGCATGCTCGGCCGCACTTGTCCCGGGGCGACGTGCGGCGAGACCGACGAGTACGTTCGCGAGCGCGGTCCGAACCATCGGATCTCCCCGGTCGGCCCTCGCCGCACCATCGAATGCCACGATGGCACGGAGCATCGTCGTGTCGAACGTCTGCGCGCCTGGCTCAGCGAGCGCCTGGTTCACGAGCGCCTCGGCCACGAGCCAGCGGTAGTTCGGAGTGATGGGATCAAGCCGAACAGCGGCTTCGAACTGTGAGGTCTGCGCCGGGCCGGGCTGCATCTGCACTGCTCGCCCGACGATCACATCGGCGACGAACCACGACCCCGCCCACACTGTGAGCGCGACACCGAGCCCCGCAGCCGCGACGAGCACCCCCGTCCGAGGGCGGGGAATCCGATGCGAGATTGGCGCAACGAGCACGCCGACGGTGAGCCACAGCCAGACCGACACCGCCGGCACCGTCAGGCCGAAGAGCAACGCCACGATCATCCCGACGAGCGCTGCCCACAGCGTCATGAGCAGTACTTGGGCGGAGCCTTTCGCTTTCTGCAGTCCACGGAACGATCCGACCGCCGCGTACGCGAGCGCCCCCAGCGTCAGAACCAGCCCCGGGATGCCAAGGGTCACAAGGGTCTGGATCACGAAGTTGTGAGCGTTCTCAGCGGTCTGGAGGCCGTCCACGATCGCGTACCAGTCCGCGCCAACGGCGCTCTGGAACGCGTGCCCGAACCCGTCCGGACCCCAGCCGGTGATCGGATGCGCCAACCAGCCCCGCAGACCCGTAAGCCAGATCACAAAGCGCCCGTTGCTGAGATTCGTGAGGCCTGAGGAGAGAGTGGCCACGCGCCAGGCGAATTCGGGCCGCGTCCAGACAATCGCGACGGCGGCTACGAGCGCGAAGGTGATGAGCCCGCCGAAGACGAGTCGCTGTCGTCTGGGAACGCGCCGGATCCGGTCCCTGCTGAGCATGGCGATGATGAACAGAATGACGAACGCGGCCAACCACGCGCCGAGCGTTTGGGTAACCACCAGCGCCGAGGCGACCAGCGCGGCGGCCGCCCAAGCCGCGAAGCGCGGCCATCCGAGGGGCGTCGACAGCGCCAGCCCGAGTGCGAGTGCGAGCGGGAACAGGAGGTAGGTACCGAGCATGTCGGGGTTGCCCATCGTCGAGAACGCCCGACCGAGGTCGTTGATCCACCCGAACGGATCGACACCCGCGAACTGCACCACGGCATACACGGACACGATCGACCCGGCCGCGACCGCGACCACGGCTACCGTGCGAAGATCGCGTGTCGATCGGACATATTGGATGGCGAGGAAGGCGACCAGACCGTAGCCCAGAATCGTGACGAGACCCTCATTGCCGTGATAGGCGCCCCTGCACGGACAGAGCGGGACTTGCGGAGAACAGCGTCGAGACAGTCGCCCAGGCGACAAGCGCGACCAGGACGGACAAGACGGGGTGCCAGCGCACCTCCGACTCGCGACGAACCACGCTCACGCAGAATGCGGCGAGTGAGAGGCCGCAGAGCACGAGAATCGTCACGACTTTGGGTACACCGGCCGGATCATAGGCGCGAAAGAGCGCGAGCGATCCCGTCTGAACTGGCAAGGCGCCGATGACCAGTGGCGTCAGGGCAATGAGGGCGAGGAAGCAGCGCCGACCAAAGGCGTACGCTCCCCGCCCGCCTCTGCTCACAGACGCGCCTGTTTGGTCGGCACCACGTGCGACGTCAACCGAGCGTGTCTCGCTCAAGGCTACCCGTCGCTCCCGGCCACCTCGGCGCGCGCGATCTTCGACATGCGCCGCCACATCAGCGCACCGACGATGATCGCGGTGACCATGAATACATGCTTCACCATGAGCGCCGGGACGATCCCGTTGATCTCGGCCGGATCCCACTCATAGCGGGAGAAGAAGATGGTTCTCGGTATCCCGCCGAGGATGATCCAGACGAACGCTCCCCGGGCGAAGCCTGCAAGCGTCGGGTACGCGCGTGCGAGCGCCTTACGCTCCGCAACGTCCCCACTCTCCGCACGTCGCCCCAGAACCCACAGGATCACCGCGCTCGTGAGCAGGAGGGCCGTGGCGAGATCGTGAAAGTAGTTGTTGATGATGATGGCGATGCTGGTCCAGTCTATGCTGCCCATGTCACAGATCCTTGCCCAGACCACCGATGCCCGCGTGCGGTGTGTTGAACGCGGCCGGGATCCCGACGAGTGCGAAGAGCGCCAACGGCATCGCAACGATCGCGTACCACGCCAGACGTACCCCGCTCCACTTCATCGTGAACCGAAGATGCAGGTAGATAGCGTAGATGATCCAGACAATCAGGCTCCAGGTCTCGATCGGATCCCATCCCCAGTAACGGCCCCACGCCTCGTTCGCCCAGATCGCGCCGGTCGCGATCATGATCGCCCAAAACAGGAAGCCGACCAGAACGAAGCGCACGGTAAGGTTCTCGAGTACGTCTTGCGCAGGCAGCTTCTCAAAGCGTCGTGCCCACTTCCCGTGGGCAGAACGTTCACGCACGACGTACACAATAGCGCAGCCAAAGGAGAGTGCGAACACGCCAAACGCCAGGTTCGCGAAAGCGACGTGTATGAAGAGCCACCAGCTTGTGAGCTTGGCGGTCATCTCGACCTCGGTCGCCTGTACCAGCATCGAGCCGCCCAACAGCAGCAGCGCAACCGGCATGATGGCGATCCCCGCTCCTGCGAGACGCGGGTTGCGCCACACGACGACAACCAGGGCCGCGACGGTGAACAGCACGAGCGCGGCAGCGACCTCATAGAAGCCAAGATAGGGTCCGTGTCCGACGCGCTCCCAGCGAACGCCGAGCGAGAACGTCTGGAAAGCGAGGCCGAGCGCAGATGCCCATACCGCCCACGTGGCCACCTTCTCCTTCGAGAAGACCACGCCGATCGCGAACATCGCTGTGGCGGCCGCATAGAACGTAAGAGCGAGCCAGGTCAGTACGATCTCGAATGTCACGATGCGCTCTCCTTCTCAGGCCCACCGAGTGCCTTGGCGAGTTCGCCTTCTATCTCGCTGCGGCTGGTCGTGACGTTTCGCCACAAGCGAACCCTCACGGCGAGCCTGGCTCCATCGGGCGTGTCGACGACCGTTCCCAAGACGATCTGCTGTCGTCCGATCGTTGCGACGCTCAGTCCCAGCATGGCGACGACCAGCGCGGTGTACAGAAGCGGGATCGAAGCGTCGTCAACCAACTGCAGACGGGCGTAGTAGTCGACGCCGACGAGGCGCAGCGTACCCGCGACCGGCAGCTCCAATCCCTCACCGGGCCGCAGGACGCGATCCAGCACCGGTTCGTCCTCCATCGAGGTCACGACCACCCGAGCCTTCGGCTCTACGGGCAGCCGCTTGAGGCCGACATTCCCGGTCCGGTCAAGCGGCACGGATATCCGGAGCTTGAGGCGAGGGTTGCCGGCGTCATCGTTGACGGTGAGGTACCCAACCGGCCTGGTGCCCTGCGTGGTGTCCTCAGAGAAGTCGATCAACCGTGAGGAACGCCCGGTCTCGACCCCGCTCGTGTTCTCGACGGAGACGGTTGCGGAGAGCCCAAAGTCGGCCGGGTAGATCGTGAGCGAGCCGGTCTTGAGCGTCTGGTTGGGATAGACGCGCTGCGACTTGATGACTTCGCCTTGCGCGTCAAGCACCGCGACGGTCGGCGTGGGTCCGCGATCCACACCCGCGGTCTCGTAGTGAAGTTCGAATGCGTCGAGGCGGATACTTCGGCGGGGGGTGCTCCAGCTGTGCAGCGGTCCCGCAGTGAGAATTCCGTACGACGACGGCTCGTCGGTCTTGGTCTCGCCGACGGCCAGACCCATCTGGCCCTCGGAGCGCTGCATGCTGCCGACGAGCATGATCACGATGAGCGCGAGAAGCGCCCAGTGGAACACGGGACTTCCCCACACGGTCCACGGGGGGGATACGGCTGCCAGAACGCTGCCGCTGCGCTTGGTCTTGAGTCCGATGCGCGCAAAGGTCTCCGAGGCTGTCGACAGAATCTCAGACTCGCTCATCGCGGAACCGCACGGCACCTCAAGATCATGCTTCTCGACGAGTGACTGGGCGTCCGCCTCAGCTGCACGACGCAGAATCCGGTTCTTGGTCATCGCTATCTTGGTGCGCTCCCAGGCGCACAGCGCCGTGGATACCGCGAGCAGAAGGGCGACAAAGAGAAAGAGCGGCGCCGAGAACGCGTGGTGCAGACCGAGCACGCGAATGACGGGTTCGATGACCGGGTGCGCGGCGGCCCAGGAGGCAACCTCGCCGCCCGACGCTGCCTCCTGCGGAACAAGGGATGCCAGAACGGACCACACGCCAACGAACACGAGGAGCAGGGTCGCCACCAGCGCCGAGGAGAGGAGCTTGGCGGCTTTTCGCAGCAACCTTCCGATCACTTGACCGTGCCCTGGGCCTTGGGACTCACCGCGTCGACCACCCAGTCCCCGTCCGATGCCTTGATGAGCGTGTAGGTCACGTCATAGCTCGCGGAGTACGGTCCCTCGATGGTCTTGCCGGCGGTCTCGATCGACACGTAGCGGTAGGTCCACTGCTCTTCCGTGGTCACGACCGCACTGGAGGTCTGGACGCTCGGCTCACCGAACGTGATCGAGTCCAGATTCTGGTCGATGAGCCGGCGCTTCTGGATGTTGTACTGGATGTAGGAGTCGACGCGCACCTCTTCGTAGGTCGTCATCGTCAGCAGCGCCACCTCGGACTGGCCGATGCGGTACGCATAGGAGACCCAATCAAGATAGGAGCGCACCGCCGACTCAGGCGTCGCCAGAACCGGCGGCTTCGGCTTGCTATCGAGCGCCTCCTGCGTGACCTTCACGTCCACAACGGGACCAGCCATGCGAGCGCCGACCGTTGAGCTCTCGTCAGCGCTACCGATTCCCGTGCCCGTACCCTGACTGCCGGAACAGCCGGCTGCCGCGAGCAGAGCGACGCAGACGAGACAACCGGCCACCAGCCGGCCGGCAATACGTACGGTGCGGCCGAGCGAACGCCGCGCGCGTTGTTGGTGTTCCGTCGTTCTCACCCTCCTGGATCCGATGGTCGAGCGCATTCCAGTACAGCATGCCCACTGCGGAGGGGCAAGTGTATCTCCCCAGCGCAGGGGGGCGGGCATCACTGCCCGCCCCCCTTTCGTACGCTGACTCTAGTTTCAGAGTTCAGGTGGTGCAGCTAGCACTTACTCGGCTTCAAGGATCCTTACGCCATCCTCGCCGCCGTGGTCGTTGCAGGCCTGGCAGCCCGCTTCAGACCAGTAGATCATGTCGTCGGTGGACACCGTGTCGAAGTAGGCATCGGGGTCCGCCGGGTCGAACGACGCCGGGAGAATCCCGCTACCCGCCGTGGCGTCATGCATGTGGATATGGTTGTCCACGGCGCTGAGGGACTGCATGCCGATCCTCGTGAAGCCCGGGTTGGGACCGTTGCCGGTCGAGCCTGCGGCCTTGAAGGTCGGAGTGGAGACCCACGCCGGTACCGTCCCAGCGATATGCGAAGTCCATACCGTTGGAGCGGTAGACGCCACCGGACTCAGGATCGAGATACGGTGCGACGTCGACGTCGGTGTTGACCAGGAGACGCGGACGCTTCCAGCCGTGCGGCACGCCGATGTGGCAGGCCACGCACTGCGCGGAACCGTCGGTGGTGTCCTGATGGTGGCTGTTGTGGGCCGTGTTGGAGCCAACCACGGTCTTGCGACCGGTCGGATTGGCCGGGTCGACCGGGACCTCATCCTCGAGGTCGTGGCACTTGGCGCAGATGACAGCCGTCGAACCAGAGGAACCGCTCGTGCGGGCCAACCGGTCGTAGATGTCGTAGACCGCCACCGTTGCGCCGACTGAGCCGGTCGCCTGCGGTGCGAAGGTCACGGTGTTACGGACCACACCGTCACCGTCGATACCTGCGCGCATGGCGATACCGGCCGGGAAGCCCGTGAAGTACGGCGACGTTCCCACGTTGGGATCGTCGGCCTTCATCCAGTCGCCCACTTGCATCGGAATCGTTGTAGGTCGCCTTCAGGTACACGTTGTGCGGTACCGCGGGCGCGACAGCGGTCGTCGTGTCAAGCGCCTGACCGGTGATGGTGGCGCTGACGTACGCAAGGTTCGCGGTGACGTACTTCGTCAGCTCGGCCAGGGTGTAGTCGCCCGGATAGTCCGGGTCGAGACCCCAGTTCTGCGCCGCACCGTGAGGGCCTGCAGCCAGAAGACCGGCGTGGCAGTCCTCGCAGGTGACGACGGAGGAGTGGTCGAGGACCATGGCATCCGCAGGCTTCTGCGTATCATCAGCCTTCCAGAAGACCTGATCCAGAGCCCAGTCCCACGTGGTCGTCATCGGAGTGGTGTCACCGACGGCGACGGACGAGCCCACGGGCCAGCCGGCGGGCCTGGTCGCGAACGCGAAGCCAGCCTCGACAAGCCAGGTCTCCGTGATGCTCGGGAAGGCGCGCTCGGCCTCAGCCATGAGCGTAACGCCCTGGCTGCCATCGAACTTCGTCTTCGCACCGATCACGCCGAAGGTCGTGGTGTTGTGGCCCGAGGCCGCGATCCAGCCTTCGCCCCTGAAGAGGCCGTTGACGAACCCGTGGGGTGCGTGCGCTCCCTCATGGCAGCTCGCGCACTCCGTGGCGCCGCGGACTTCGAAGTAGGCGTGGCAGGAGCAGCCGACGTGCTCGCCTGTGACCTCTTTGATGTTCATGAGGTCGGTGCCGTGGCACGACACGCATGCCGAGCTCGTCTCACCGGCAACGGTGGCCTGGAAGCCAGCGTGCGCGGCAGCGGCGTTGTGCTTGTCGTTGATGTCGAAGTGGCACACGGAGCAGTCAGTCGTGGGTGTCACGCCGGGGGCGTGGCACGCGGCGCAACCCGGAGGCGGGTTGCCCGTGCCGCGGAAGTCGTTCGTGTGCATCACCGTGACGTCGGTGCCGTGGCAGGTCGCCGCGGAGCACAGACCGGAGGTGATGGCGTGCGCTGCCGGGAGCGACGGATGGAAGTCGCCGTGGCAGGACTGGCACGTCCGCTTGCCGGCGATCACGGTCGTCGGATTGTGGCACGTCGCGCAGGTCGGGTGGATATCGATCGCGCTTGAGCCGTGGCAGTCCGCGAGCGTGCAGGTCAGGCGTGCGCCCTCTGCGCTCGTGATCGGCACGTGGGTGCCTTCGTGCGCTGCCGGGTGGCAGGTCTGGCAGTTGTTGGTCGGCGTGATGCCGGCGCCGTGGCACGCGACGCACTTGGGCGTCTCACCGTCATCGTTCCAGTCGGTGAGGTGGATCGTCGCAAGGTCGGTGTCATGGCAGCCCGCGCCGGCGCAGAAGAGCGCCGGCAGGTCGTGGGAGCCCACGGCCGGGGGCGGCGGGACCACGTTGCGCTTGAGGATCAGCGCGATCTGGGCGCGGACGTTCGCGGAGAGCGCGGGCAGCCCACCGAACAGGTAGTACTGGTCGATGGCGTTCTTGTGCGCTCCGAGCGCGGCGGCGGGCTCACTCGCGATCGTCGCCGACGTGGTGAGGAGGAGCACGGAGCTCTCCTCTCCCAGAAGCGGGCCGGCGCACAGCGCGTCGGGGAAGTTCTGCCCCGTCGCGACGCCGAGGTTGTTCCATACCATGCCCTGGGCAACGCCGTACTCGGCGACGGCCTTCGCGGTTGCGTATCGGTTGGCACCGAAAAGCCGTCCGTCGTACTTGGCGCCGAGCGCGGTCACGACGGATGCCGGGACGACGCTCGTGGAGCCGAGGACCTTGACCTTGGTGACGCCTGCCGGAACTGAGAAGCCGCCGTTGGCGTTCGACAGGATGAGCGGCATCCCCTTGGCGTACATGAGCGGGGAGGCGGCAAGCGCGTCGGGGAAGTTGAGGCCGGTCGCGAGGAACGCGCCGCCCTGATAGCCCGAGCCGAGGAGACGGATGGTCTCGGCCGCGACGAGTGATGCGGTCGCGTAGCGGTCGGCGCCGCCCAAGCGGACAGGCGTCCCCGCGATCTTGGCGTCGAGCTGGTTGAACGCGGCGGCTGAGACGGCCGCCGTCGAGCCTAAGACGTAGATCTTGCTCGCGCCGAGGCGGGTGATCTCGGCCAAGACCTCCGCCGGGACCGACGAGGAGCGCGTGAGCAGGATCGGGCCGTCGACGGCCCCTGCGAGCGCTGCTCCGCCGAGCGCGTCGGGGAAGAGCTCCCCGGTGGCGATGACGACGGTCGAGGCGGTGCCGAACTTCATCGATGCCTGGACTGCGGTCTGATATCTGTCGGGCCCCTGGACGGGGATCGCGACGGGATCGGCGGCGAACGCCAAGCTACCCATGCTGAGCGCCAACACCACCCCCGCCACGAGCACGCCGAACAAGCCGGCGCGCCCAAACGGTCCATACCTAGTTTTCATACCGTACCTCCCCTGCTTCGGACGACAGGCAACGGACACGCCCCCTAGGCGTGACCGGTGATACCCTCTTGGTGACTATATCCGTTCGTCCCGATTTGTGTCACCTCATGAGCGTCTTTTTTGCGAACGGTCCGCCGCGCGACTTCGGAACCGCATCGCTGCTGGGCCCGAGCCCTGTTACCATCGCGGCAATCAGAGCGGCGGGAACCGGCGCAACAGAACGAGGCTCGCCACGCCGAGCACGATGGCCATCCACTGGCGTTTGGTCGTCAGCAGAATGGAGACGGTGACCACCGCAGCCCAGACATAGATGTTGGAGATCGGCGACTCAATCTGACCCGATGGTGCGAGCACGGCCGGGAAGACGAGCGCGGCGAGGATCGACACCGGAACGTACTCTAGCGAGCGACGCAGCAACGGGTGAATCTCGAACTGCTTGGCGACGCCAATCAGTCCCACGCGAGTCGCGTAGGTCACGACCGCCATGAGCAGAATGAGCACGACGTAGGACGGTCTCAGCACGCCTGCGCCCTCCGCTCGGCGCGTGTCTCGAGGATGACGCCCGTCACCGTACCCGCCACAACGGCGAGGATGATGTACCACTTCCCCGGAATGAGGACGTAGGCGGCTGTCGCCGCGGTCGCCGCGACGATGACGACGACGGCAATTCGGCGAGACACGATCTGCGGCAGCAGCATCGTCAGGAACGCAGCCGGCATGGCGAAGTCGACGCCCCACTTGAGCGGGTCAGCGATGAGATGCCCCGCGAGCGCGCCGAGCAACGACGCTGCGGCCCACGCGACGTAGATCGACCCGCCCGAACCGAGCATGAAGTAGGGGCTCCCCTGCGCTTCGTCCTGCTCGCGGAAGTGCGTGACGGAGGTCACGTACGATTCGTCGGTCATCCCGAATGCAAGAATCCGCTGCCAGCGCGACGTGAGCTCGGACAGGTACGGGGAGAGCGAGAGCCCCATCACCAGGTGCCGCAGGTTCACGAGGAACGTGGACGCCACGATGAGCGCCGTGCCCGCCCCCGCTTGGAGCATCACGACGGCCATGAACTGCGACGCCCCGGCGAACACGATGAGCGACATGAGGACGGTCTCGGCGACCGTGAGGCCCGCCTGCGTGGCGACGATCCCGTAGGCGAGGCCGAAGGGGAAGGCGCCAAGGGCAAGCGGGAGCGTCTTTACGAGGCCGAGCCGGAACTGGTGCCGGTCAGCAGCTGTCGGCGTCTGCATCCGAGTATGATTTCACACTCTCGGCTGACTTCGCATTATGCTCCAGCGCGCCACGCCCCCGGACGACTACTCCCGGACGACTACGCCTCGTCGAACGCTCGCTGGAGATCGTCGATTACGATCTTCTTCATCTTCAACATGACGTTCATGGCCGCCAGAGCTTTCGTCTTGTTGGGGCTGCTCAGAAGCTCCCCCATCTGTCGGGGGACGATCTGCCACGAAAGACCGAACCTATCCTTCAGCCAGCCACACTGCTCGGCTTCGGGGACCGCCGAGAGCAGCTCCCAGAAGTAGTCGACCTCCTCTTGGTCCTCGCACTCCACATAGAACGACACGGCCTCGTTGAAGGTGAAGATCGGACCGCCATCGAGGGCCATGAACCGCTGGCCGTTCAGCTCGAAGATGGCGGTGAGAACCTTGCCCTCCATCTGGTCGGCCCCGGGAACCTGCATGCCCCTCTCGTAGCGAGCGATGCTGATCAGCTTGGATTCGCGAGTCGCGTGCGGCGAACCGTTGAAGACCGAGATATAGAAGCTGACTGCCTCCTCCGTCTCCTTGTCGAACCAGAGCGATGGGACGATCTTCTGCGTGTCGTTCATGTGGCGTTGCTCCCTTCAAGCGCGTGGTCCTAGTCCTTGGCTCCCAGACTCTTGATGCTGCCGGAGCCGGAGACGTTCTGGTCGATCGTGGGCGACCCGTAGTACTGCACGTCCCCGCTTCCCGAGACGTCAACCTTGAGGCGATCGGTGACCCAGACGATCGCGCGTCCCGAGCCGTTGATGTCGATGGATGCGTCAGCGGAACGCAGCTCGCCCGCATCGAGCCGCCCGGAACCGCTGATCGTCACCTCTTGGCGTGTCGCCGTGCCCGCCACGACGGCCTTTCCAGACCCAGAGAGTTCGTAGACGAAGCGGTCCACGACAAGATCGGTCAGCTCCAGGCTTCCGGAGCCGCTGATCTCGACCCTGAGCTCGTCCGTCTCAAGCGCGGTCCCCGAAATCTCGCCCGAGCCGCTCAGCTTCGCACTCGACAGCCTTGGCACGGTGAGACGGTAGGTAATGGTCGCACTCGGGTCGGGTGCGAAGAATGGGAAGCTCCCGGACCTGAACGAGATCTTGAGCGTGCCGTTGCCGCTCTCCGTCTTGATGTACTGCATCAGGTTGTCGTCCGCCTCGACCGTGAGCTTCGCGCTGTCCCCCTGCACAATCTCGAGCCGCCCGATTCCCGACAGCTCGACTGTGTCGATCGCGCCGATCTCCCGCTCCTCGGTCACGATGGTGCCGGAACCCTGCACACACCCGTGCAGCGCCAGCAGGACGACGAACACAAGCGCTGCAGCGCCTGTCACCCGCGACAACCGTTTGCTCATGGCGCACCTCCTCCGGATGGGACTTCTCGACGGCCTCGAGGCGAAGCGCTCGCGACACGCCCTACTTCACGAGCCTTCCGAGGCTCCGGGGCCAGTGTTCCTGTGCCAGCCCGAACGGATCCGGGATGTACTGGCCTTGGTTGAAGTCCAGCTTCTTGACCCCCCGGTCCGTCAGGTACTTCTCAAGGTCCAAGGGAACCTCGTCCGGCACCGCTATCCCTTTCAGGGCGAGGAGTGCGCGGAGGGTGGCGTCGGCCTGGGTGGCGTCAGTCGTTGCGTCTGAGAGGATCCGTGACGCCTCCATCGGGTTGTGGAAGCCCACCGAGTTCTCGGCGCCCATGTAGAGGACTCGGTAGAAGGCCTGCCGATAGAGGCCGGCCGCTTCATCGTAGGCAGGGTTGCCGGTCGTGGTCTCGAGCGAGGCGTTCGCGAGCTCGAACAGCTTCGCTACGGTGGCCACTCGGTAGCCGGCCTCGATGAGCAAGCCGAGGGTCTGCTCCTGAATTGACAGCACCTTCGCGCGTCTTTGCTCTGCGGTGTCACCATGGCACCGTTGGCACGCCACCATATCAAGCTTGAGCGGGCTCATGACGTTGTGATCGTCATCTCCTGCGGCGACCCCCACGCTCAGTTTGGGCATGTGGCAGTCGTTGCAGGTCAGGCCGAACCGGTAGTGGATCGAGTCAGCCGTGAAGAACTCGAAGTCGGGGTGGCGGATGAACCCGAGCTTGAATCCGGTCACCGCCTGCGTCCACTCAAGACGCGGCTTCTGACTCTCGAGGTTCGCGATGATGTCCTCGACGGTGATCGCGCCCCATTTCCCGCCCTCCCAAGGGAAGTCCACGTCGACCGATTTGGCGCCGTCCTTCATGACCGAGTAGGTGCAGTGGCACTGCCCGCACACCAGCAGTCGCATCTGGTTGCGTGAGAGGTCGGACTTCTTGAGGTCGAGGTCCTTGAGCCCGGCGTCGACGGTCCATCGCCGGGTCGAGAGCGCGAGGGTCTTGGCGTCGTGGCAGTCTATGCACGACACACCGAGCTGCTGAGCGTCGGCTGGCAGCATGGCGACCGCTTCCGTGTACTTCGCGGCGAAGAGCGCGTCCTTGTCCCGTTCATACAGGTCTTGGGCATAGGGCGTCTTGCAGGTTAGACATGCGCCGCCGGCCTTCACGCGCGAAGGGTCGACCTCCTGCTGGTCGATGAGCATCCACCAGTGACCTCGGGGCTCGTTGTAGTCGATGCCGAAGCCCCAACCGTTGAACAGCAGCGGCATGAACGGGAACTCGGAAAGCTTGTCGAACATCACGCCGCCGTCGAAGCCGCGCTTATAGAGGCTCTTGCCGGCGGGGCGCTCATCCTTGGTCGCGAGCCAGCGCTCGTACTCGTCCGCGTAGCTCTGGCCCCATACTGCAGGATCGTGTTCGCCCGCCGGAATGGGTGGTGTTGACGTCGCCTCGCGTCCAGAGGTACATGCGGCCAGAAGCAGTGTGGGCAGCAGAAGCAGAAGAGCCGAAACCCACGTCCTGCGCACCAGACGCGTTACTGACCATTCCCCGGTCATTGGCGTGGCGCCCCCTTGGCCGATCCGCGGATGCTGCCGCGACACGTCGAGTATCTACCCCGAGGGGGCCAACGACATGCCCTGCCGCGGGATACAGCGATCTCTTGTCCGCCACATCGGGGTCAAGGGCCCGCAGAACTGACGAGGTCAGCCCTCCAGGACGCAGCAGCGCCCGTGTCTGGCGCCCGACTATAGTCAGATGCATCCCGGATACGGCGGGTCGCAGCGTGCAGCGGCGGCGGCCGTCGGCACTTCGACTGAGGGCTCTTTGGCGCGGGGTCCAATGGCGCCGACCCAGACACCGACCAAGGCGATGGCTGCCCCGACGAGAAACTGCCACGTCACGCGTTCGTTTATGAGCAGCGCGGCAATCACAATCGTCGCAATCGGAAAGAGAAGGAACGAGTACGATGCAGCCGACGCCGTCCACCTTGAGAGTATGAGCAAGTAAAGGTAGAAGAGCAGAACCGAACCAGCGACCACGAGATAGGCGAAGGCGACGATGGTGCGAGGCTGGCGCGGCAGGACCCAGGACTCGCCGGCGATGAGCGAGACGAGCAAGAGGATTGCAGCGCCCGTGGTAAAGGCGACCGCATTCGTAGGCAGTGGCTTGGTACCCGGGAAGAGCTTGTAGACGACCGACCCCTCGGCAATGCACGCCGCACCCGCAATCACCGCAAGGAGCGACGGGACCGGGATCCCCCGCCCGAGGTCCGCGCCGACACCGATCGCAATCCCTCCCAGTGCGATCACAGCACCTGCCAGACCCCTCCAGCGGAAGGGTTCAAGGCGATGAGCCACAGCGAAGAACATCGTCAAAAGGGGGCCTAGGGACAGAATCACCATGAAGAGGCTGGCCTGAATCTTGAGAATGCCCCAGTAGAGAAGGGCATAGCTCGCACCGACGGCCAGCGTGCCGTACAGGAGGGCGCCTGCCAGCGCCCCGCCCTTCGGGACGGCGACGCGTCTGACGAGAAGGATCACCCAGAAGATGGCGGCCGCAAGCACAAAGCGGGCTGCAGCTCCCCAGAAAGGAGGCAATTCGCCGTTGCTGAAGCGGACCGCGACGGCATTGCTGCCCCCGATGATGACCAGAACGAAGAACGCGATCAGCGTCGAATGGTCCGCTCGACTAGTCGTCCCTTGACTCGCGTCACCGGCATCGCTCATGCCCGATCACCTCGACACTGCTGTTCCCCGATTGTCGATCACTGCACCTCGGCGGGCTCCAAGGGGGTAGGTCGCGGTCCGCGCTATGCACTCCGACAATGCGGACCTCCACCGCTCACGACTTCTTGAAGAGGATCCGCGCTCGCTCGCGCTCCGGGTCTTCCGAGCTTCGCACGATGGTGCCAGAGAACCCCGAGAACAGCCTTTCGAGCTCACCGCTGGTAACCACGAACTCAGGGTTGTGGCGTCTGCCGGGGCCATTCGTCGTCTGCAGGATCACCTGCATCACGAGGTAACCACCCGGCGTGAGGATGTCATAGAGCCTTGGAATCAACGGCCTCAAGAGGAAGTTGACCACGACAACGAAGTCGAAGTGTCCCTCCGGTAGTTCTTCGCGCAGATTCAGCAGGCGGTAGTCGATGTCGAGCCCAGAGTCCTCGGACCGCTTCCTTGCTTTGTCCAAGGCGACATCCGAGTTGTCTACTGCGACCGTTTGGAACCCGCACTGAGCGAGGTAGACGCTGTTGCGCCCCTCTCCACAGGCAACATCGAGCGCACGTCTGCCGGCGGTGCCATTCAGTACGACGGGCATGCAGTTGACGACAAACCACGAGGGTTCGGACCCCATCGCTAGCTCTGCCCCACCGTAGCGCCGGTTCCACTTATCACGCTCTGACTGGTCCAGAGTACCCTCAACTCCCGAACGAACCGGCAGCCGCGTCGGCGCCGTGAACCTGTGTCCGAATCGGCGGCCCTAGCCGCCTTGGCCATTGTACTCGAGCCCGCATGACCCCCACGGCCTGCACCGGCACGGGATCCAGCGTTCCCGATGTCAGGGCTCTCGGGCGGTCGGTCTCGTCTCAGTGTCTTCGAGCGGGTATGTACTTCTCGTGACTCACTTGCCGGGGCGAGGGACGGGAGTGCGACTATGGCGGGCAGGTTCGTTTCCAGGGGCTTCACCGGCAAGCGGCGGGATCCCGAGGCCGAAGCGGAGCACCGATTGCCCCCGGGCCAACACGTCGTGCACGACTTCCCGGTCCTCTCTGCTGGTCCGACTCCGCATGTGCCCCTTGCCGAGTGGACGTTTCGCATCGACGGACTCGTTAGTGAGCCCGTGAGCTGGACGTGGGAGGAGTTCCTCGCCCTGCCCGCACGGGCGTGGGTCGCGGACATTCACTGCGTGACGAAGTGGACCAAGCTCGGCACGAAGTGGAAGGGGGTGAGCGTCGACACCCTGCTCGAACATGTCCAACTCGAGCCCTCGGCTGCGTTCGCCACGGCCTTCTCGGATGGCGGATACACCACGAACATCTCCATCGCCGAGCTCGTGAATGGGCAGGCTTTCGTGGCCTACGAGTACGAAGACGCCCCTCTGGAGCCGGTGCATGGCGGCCCGGCGCGGCTCGTGGTGCCGCACCTCTACTTCTGGAAGAGCGCGAAGTGGGTGCGCGGCATTCGGCTGATGGAACAAGACGTATCCGGCTTCTGGGAGTCGCTCGGCTACAACGACCACGGCGATCCGTGGAAGGAGGAGCGGTATCAGGGAGACTGACGTGGACGAGCCTCTGGAGTGGCAGCTAGCCACCGTCACCAGCATCTGGCCCGAAACGAACAGGGTGAAGAGCTTCACGCTGCGGCTGCCCGACTGGAAGCGGCATCGGCCAGGACAGCACTACGACATCCGCCTCACCGCAGCGGACGGCTATCAGGCGGAGCGGAGCTACTCGATCGCGTCCGAGCCCGAGCGCGAAGGCGAAATCGACCTGACGGTCGAGAAGATCGACGACGGCGAGGTGTCGCCGTACATGCACGACGTGCTCGTGCCCGGCGACATGATCGAGGTGCGCGGACCGATCGGCGGGTATTTCGTGTGGGAAGCGGAACCGGAACCGCCAGCCATACTGATTGCAGGAGGCTCGGGTGTCGTGCCGCTCATGGCGATGGTGCGACACCGTGCCGCAATCATGTCGCCCGTCCGGGTGCGACTTCTGTACAGCTGTCGGACTCGCGAGGACATCATCTATCGCGACGAACTGAACCGACTGCAGGGACGCATGGACGGGTTCGAAGTCGCCTACACACTCACGAGGGAAGAGCCCGCCGACTGGATCGGGTACACGCGGCGGATCGATCTCGAGATGCTGCGCGAGGTGAGCCGGCCCCTGGGATCGCGGGCGCGCTCCTACGTCTGCGGCCCCACCGCCCTCGTGGAGGCCGTAGCTGAGACACTCGTGGCCATGGGGTATCGACCGGCAGACATCCGGACTGAGCGATTCGGACCAACGGGAACGTAGGCTATCCGCACGACCGAGCGGAGGCATCATGTCGGATCACCGAGAAGTCGATCTCAACCGAGAGTTGATGGTCGACGGAAATGCGGTCGCGGGTCTGTTGCGATCGGTCTTCGGCGTTGAGCTGACGACCGCGCCTGCGCAGTGCGCCCACTGCGGAAAGGTCTCACCGCTCGGCGCGTTGCTGGCGTTCACGCATACCCCCGCCGTTGTGTTGCGTTGCCCGTTTTGCGAGGACGTCGTGGCGCGCGTGTCGGCGACCCCCCACGGTAGCTACATCGATCTCAGAGGGGCGACGTACGTGCGTTTGAGCCGGGAGGGCGGGTAGAGGGCCAAACGCCGCAGCGGCCCGAAGATGGGGTACACGAACCGTCACGAAGCGAACCCACCTGTTCCAGGCACAGGAAGAGGCCCTCCGGGTAGAGCAACTCTCGGAGGGCCTGCTTGCGTCTCTCGGCCATATCGGTTGGCCGCTCACTGATCCCTCAGCGCGGTGCCGAGGCGCAGTTGTTGCTCAGCGGATCAGCTCGTGGCGAGGTCCCAGATGTTGTCACCGCGAAGCACTGCGTCCGAACCGCCATCGATGTAGATGGTCTGCCCTGTAGTGTGAGTGTTCTCGACGCTCGTGAGCCAGATCAGCAGATTAGCCACGTCTTCGGGCTCGAGATAGTAGTTGCAGGGCATGGGAACCTGCTCGTCGATCGCGTCGCGGGCTTCCTGAGTCGCGATCATGTCGGCAACCATCGGTGTGCGCACGATGCCGGGGCCAACGGCATTGAGCGGGATACCCGCGCACGCCCAGTGGTCCTTGATGCTCTCCCGACGGACCCACCTGCTGATTGCACGCTTGGTCGAGCCGTAGATCAGCTGCTCAAGTCCGCCACCCGCGTCCACGAGTTCCTGGGCACGAGCGACTGCCTTCTCCTCGTCGTCGTCGACGCACATGGCGTCGACGAGTGCCGGGTCATTCGGCATCAACGAGGCCATCGAGCTGATCAGCGCGGCCCGCGGCGCTGCGGCCTTGGCGAGCACCGGCGCAAGCGCGTTGAGGAACTCGGTCATTCCGAAGTAGTTGACCGACACCGTCTTCGCGATTGGGTGCGCCAAGCCGGCACACGCGATCACCGCATCAATCTTCCCGCCCGACAGTTCAATCGCCTGGTTTGCGGCGTCAATCCGTCCCTGTGGAGTGCTGAGATCGGCAACAACGTCGGCGTCATGGATGTCCACACCGATCACCTGATTGCCGCGCTCCTTCAGGATTCGTGCGGTTGCCGCCGCGATGCCCGAGGCAGCTCCCGTGACAACATACGTGCGAGGCATGCCGGACCTCCGATCACGTACAGGCACCCAGATGGCCTGACTGAGCACCATCCTACACTTTGTAACAATAGTTTCATAGTCGCCGGCACGGTCGGCTCCCTGCAGCATGCTGCGATGGGTAGCAACGGTCGCGTCCCCCAGGCAGAAGAGGAGCCGGCGCCTCATGCCCGGCGATCTGCCCCAGCGCCGCGAGTCCGGTGAGCTCGCCGCGGTGCGGAGGAAGGGGCGTGTTGCCAGACGCGTGGTTCAACACAGCGTCTGCGTCAGAGTCACGAAGACAACCGCTCAAGAAGCACAAAGGGCCGGACCTTTCGGCCTGGCCCTTCACATTATCAGTGGTGGCCAGAGACGGACTTGAACCGCCGACACGGGGATTTTCAGTCCCCTGCTCTACCAACTGAGCTACCTGGCCTTGTGGCGCCCACACATGGTAGCGAGCGGGTGTGTGAGGGTCAAGCGCACCGGGCCCTCGCGGCGGAGGTCTGCGATGACCGTTCGCCGGGCAGTATCCATGCGCGAGAGGGACCGCCGAGAGGGGGCTCGTCATGGAAGGCATTCTGCGCTGGGCAGTCCCGCTGGCGTTCCTGATGCACGGCCTGGGTATGATCGGCGGCGTGTACTTCGTGTTCACTAAGGCCAGCTGGTTGACCAAGGCACTCGGCGCTGACGCCGCATTCAACCCACCCCGGCTCTTGATCGCCGTCATCTGGCTCGTGTCCGGGGTGGCGTTCGTCCTTGCCGCGTGGGGCTTCTGGAAAGACCTCGAATGGTGGCGAACCGCGCTCTGGATCGCGGCTCCAACCACCCTTGGCAGCGTGGGGATGGCGGCAGGCGCGGTCCCGCCAGGCACCTATGTCGGCGCCGCGATGGCGGCTGCGACGATGGTCGCGCTGGCGCTCGGCTGGTAGATCGGGACTAGCTCCGCTCGGCAAGCATCTGCAGCAGCACCGCCTGCGCGATGCTCGCTCGCTCGAGTTCGTCGACAGAGACGCTCTCGTTCGGCGCGTGGATCTGGCTCGCGCCGTCCTCGGCACCCCAGAGGAGCACCTCAACGCCGGGAAGCGCTGACGCGAACGTGCTCACGAGCGGAATGGAGCCGCCCGAGCCCATCGCAACCGCATCCTTCCCGTAGGCGAACGCGAGCGCGTCACGGGCTGCCGCGTACGCCGGCCCACCGTCGGTCGCCGCGAAACCGGGGCCTGCAGCGCCCGGTGTGACGGTCACGTGCGTGCCCCACGGCACCGCACGCTCGAGATGGCGGCAGAGGAGATCGCGTCCCTCGACGGCGCTGAAGCCGGCGGGCACGCGCAGGCTGACTTTGGCGCGAGCGTGGTGGACGAGCGCGTTTCGCGAGCCGTCCACGGCCGGCGCGTCGATGCCGATCACATTGACCGAGGGCTTGCGCCAGAGGCGCGCGCCGAGACTCCCGGTGCCCGTCAGCCGGACGCCGTCGAGAACGCCGGCCTCGGCGCGCATCTCGGCTTCGCTCGGCTCGTAGCCGTCCCACTCGCCGTGCGGCAAGCCGTCGATCTTCACCGTCGCATCGTCGTCAGTGAGGGTGGCAAGCGCTCGGATGAGGGCCATAAGCGCATCTGGCATCGGACCGCCGTACGCGCCGCTGTGCACCGGGCCCTTCAGCGTGTCGACCTCTATGACGCAGTCCCCGATGCCCCGGAGCGAGGTCGTGAGCGTAGGCTCCCCTGCCCGCCAGTTCCCCATGTCCGCGACGACGGCGACGTCGGCCGTGAAGAGGTCTGGGTGAGCCGAGACGTACTGCTCGAGCCCGCTTCCGCCGGTCTCCTCCTCGCCCTCGACGAGCACCTTGATGCCTACGGGCGGCTTTCCGCCGAACGCTCGAATCGAGGCTAGGTGCATGCACACGCCGCTCTTGTCGTCGGCGGCGCCACGGCCGTAGAGGCGGCCGCCACGCTCGGTAAGTTCGTACGGTGCCGAGTCCCACGCATCCAAGTCGCCCGGCGGCTGGACGTCGTAGTGGCCGTAGAGGAGCACGGTCGGGGCGCCTGCGGGCGCGGGGATCTCGCCGAAGACCGCGGGCGGCGAGCCTGGGAGCTCCAGGAAGCGCACATCACAGCCCGCTTCACGCAGCAGGTCGGCCGTGAGCCGAGTCCCCTCAAGGACGGGGTCGGGCGGGAAGCCCGGGAAGGCGATCGAGGGGATGGCCACCATGCGCCGCAGGTCATCGATCAGTTGCGGCATCCCGTCGCGGACGTTGGCAGCGAGGGCTTCGGGCGAGAGCGGCGGCATGGGCGCGACCTCCGGGAACGGCGACGGGGAGCCGCGTGCGCGCGGCTCCCCGATTGTCGCACAGCGCCCGGCGCTACTGGGCGCGCTTCATCGCCGTCCACGCGTGGATTGCATCGCGCAGGTAGAGCGCAAGCCCCTCGCGGTGCACGTCGTAGTTCTTCGTGAACCTCGGGTCCGCGACGTACATATCAGCGAGCCCGTCCGCGATCTCCATCGTCGGCACGTAGAAGTTGTTGGCGATCTGGTCGTACCAGGCCTGTACCGCGGCGTTCGACGCGTCGGAGCCGGCGGGCGCCTTGGCGTCGAAGGCCGCCGTCAGGAGCTCCATCGCGACCGTGCCCTCGTCCTTGATTCGCAGCCAGTCCTGCTTCGTGTAGCCCTTCGTACGGCGAGCAGACTCCTTGTACGCGTCTGTCTCGCCCCAGCGCTCGCGCGCCTCGTCCTCGTACTCCGCCGGATCGAAGTCGCCGAACACCTCGAACATGTCTTCCTTGTCCATCGTCACTCCTTCCGTGAGCGCATCAAGCGCCCGGTCGACGGCTGCGATCATCGCGTCTGTCTGCAGCCGCTTCTCCGCCAGCCACTCGCGCTGCGCGACGAGCGCCTCGGTCTGGTCGTAGCCGGGCGATGTCACGATGCGTCGGATCTCCTCAAGCCCGAAGCCGAGCTCCCTGAAGAACAGCACCTGCTGCAGCAGGCGCAGGTCCTCATCCGTGTAGAGCCGGTAGCCGGCATCTGTCCGAGCTGAGGGCCTGAGCAGCCCGATCTGATCGTAGTGGTGAAGCGTTCGGACGCTCAGGTGAGCCGTCCTCGCGACCTCACCCACGGTGTACGCCATCGTGACACCTCCTTTCCGAGCACAAGCCTAAACCCTGACGTAACGTCAGGGTCAAGGGGCTCGGAGAAGGATTCGGCGCGGCACCCGCCCTAGCGGCGAGGAGGAAGCGGAACGAGCACCGAGGTCCGGGACTTGTAGGCTTCGTAGTCTTCCTGCCCGCCCCACGTCTTGTCGGCGCGCTTCTCGAGAAGCGGAACGCCGCTCACGCGCGTGATCAGCAGGAACACGAAGACCGGCGAAATGAGGGTGACCAGCTGCCACCCCTGAAGGGCCGAGAACGCGATCAGCGCCACGCCGACCCAGAGCGTGATCTCGCCGAAGTAGTTGGGATGCCGGGACCAGGACCACAGACCCGTGTGGATGAAGCGGCCCTTGTTCGCCGGGTCCGCGCGGAAGCGGTTCTTCTGGAGATCGGCGGTGGCCTCGACGGCGAACCCGACGAGCCAGATGCAGAGGCCGAGGATGGCGATCGCGTCCAGGTCCGTCTTGCTCCCCGAGGTGATTGCCGCGAGAGCAGCGCCCGCCGTGAGAGTGATCCACAGCGCCTGGATCGTCCACGCATTGAGGAATCGGACGAATGACGGCTTGATGTCGTCAAACCGGCCGTCCTTGCCGGCCTTCCTGACCCGGCGGAACAGGAACGTCCCAAGCCGCCCCGCCCACACGACCACGAGTGCGATCAGCAGCAAGGACCGGGCGTCGAGGGGGCCGCTGAGCGCCGCGGTGAGCAGCGTCACCGAGATGTAGGTGAGGCCTCCGGTGAGATCGTAGAAGCGCTCGCTCTGACTGCGGAAGGCGGGGATGAACGCGACCCACTGGATGAGAAACACCAGTCCGACCGCCAGGGCGAACACGGGGATACCACCCACGGTGGCGCCGCCCTGCGAGCCCGCCCGCGCGATACCGACGGCGATCAGGACCACGATGGGAGTGGTCAGGAGCGCCTTGGGGTCTGCTTTCATGAGTGGGGCCTCCTTGGGAGGGGACGTAACGGTGACGGCTGATGCGGGAATACGGTACCGTGAGAAAGTGTCGCATCCACAAGCGGCGACACCAACAGGCGGTCTGTTTCGGGAGGCAGTGAACCACGACGGGAGGGGTTGGAATGGCGGACATCGAGCCCAGATTCAGACGGCTTCGCATCTACAACATCGTGATGGGTTTCTTCCACGCCGCGCAAGGCGTGGCGATCGTGGCGCTCTCCAACGACTTCTCGCTACCAGTGACACTGTCACGGATGGCGGGCCCTCCCGGCACGCCCTCCGAGCAAGTCGAGCTCTTCTCGCTGCCGCTTGGCCCGGCGGTCGCGGCGTTCGTGTTCCTCTCGGCACTCGCGCACTTCATCATCTCGGCACCGGGCGTCTTCGACTGGTACGTGAGGAACCTCAAGCGCAACCGCAACTACGCGCGCTGGATCGAGTACTCGGTAAGCTCGTCATTGATGGTCGTGCTCATCGCGATGCTTCCGGGCATCAGCGACATCGCGGCACTCGTGGCCATCTTCGGCGTGAACGCGATGATGATCCTCTTCGGCCTGCTCATGGAGAAGTACGAGGAACCGGGCAAGCCAAACTGGCTTCCCTACTTCTTCGGCTGCCTCGCGGGCGTGGTGCCGTGGATCGCCATCGGCATCTACATGACGACGCCGGGGAGCGATGCGACCCCGCCAAGCTTCGTCTACTGGATCTTCGTGTCCATGTTCGTGTTCTTCATGAGCTTCGCGGTGAACCAAGTCCTGCAGTACAAGCAGGTCGGCAAGTGGCGTGACTACGTCTATGGCGAGGTCGTGTACGTCTTCCTCAGCCTGACCGCGAAGTCGCTCCTGGCGTGGCTCGTGTTCGCTAACACGCTGGTGCCGACGACGTAGAGCCGGCCAAGCGCCGCGTCATCCGGCTCGAGATCGAACGATGAGGCGTGAGTCCGCTCACGCCTCCTCTGTTGTCCAGAGCTCGCACACGTAGTCGCGACAGATGTCGGCGCGATACTCGCGCGGGAGCAGACAGCCCGTGTCCGGGTGGCAGAACTGGCACTTGCGCACGTCGATCCACGCCGGCAGCGCGGCCTGGTATTCCGCGCCTGCCGCCGTGGGGAGATGGCTCAGCCGGGGGTCGTGCAGCGGCGCCACCCCGGCCGCGCCGGCGCGGTACTCAGATGCGGTGACGACGAGGGCGCCGCTTGCCTGCAGCCGCTCGAGCCAGAGCTCGATGTACTGAGGAAGCCAGCCGTCACCGATATACGCGCCGTTCTCGTCGTGCGCCAGATAGAGGCAGCAGCACAGCCCGCCGCACTCGTGGCAGAGGTCATAGCGCTCGGTCGACGTCGCATTCTGCACGCCGCCGGGCACTGCGCCGCTGGCGCACCTCACCGCGCCCTCACGGTGATAGCCGACTGGTTCGCGACCGGGCACGCATTCTCGCACACGCCGCAGCCGATGCAGCGGTCAACGATCACCTCGGGCCGGTCGAGCGTGACCTTCGTCCCGTCCGGCCTTGTCACATCCGCGCGGCTGAGCGAGATGGCCTTGTCCGGAATCGGGCAGAGTTCCTGGCACACGAGACACGTCGCCCCGTCCGCCCACGGGATACAGCGGTTCTTGTCGATGAACGCTCTGCCGATACGGGTCTCGCGCTTGCGCTCAAGATCAAGAGGCTCGATCGCTCCCGTCGGGCAGACGAGCCCGCACTCGCGGCAGGACCAGTCGCAGGGGCCGATGTCGTAGTCCATCTCGGGGGTAAAGACGCCCTCCAACCCCGCCTTGCTCATGCACGGCTGCAGCACGTTCGTTGGGCACACCTTCATGCACTGCCCGCACCTGCTGCACCGCCCGAGGAACGTCGGCTCGGCGACCGCGCCAGGCGGGCGGATGAGCGCGTAGGCGCGGACCTGGCGGGACAGTCCCGTGAATGTGAAGAACCCCGTGAGCGCTGCGATGCCGCCCGCTGCCAGCAGGCCTCTACGCTCGGCCGAGTACGGCACCTTCGCGGGCCGCAGCCCGAAAGAGATCGCCCCGACGGGGCAGACATCCGCGCACTCGAAGGAGCACTCGCACCGGGTCGTGTCCGTCGTGACGAAGTCGGCACCGACCGCGTCCATCGGGCACACGCTCGCACAGCGCCCGCACGCGATGCAGGTGGATTCGTCGACCACGCGACCGGCCACGCCGAAGCGGCCGACGAGGCCGAGCAGCGCCCCCAGCGGGCAGACGTGCCGGCACCACAGCCGCGTCTCAAGCCGCGACGCCGCTAGGACGGCTGCGAACGTCGCGAGCGCGAGGAGCGCCCCAGCGAACACCCGCGGAGCCTCGAACATGATGCGCCCCGTGAGCGTGGCGGTGACAGCGTCGACGCCCGGGCGGAATGGCGGCACGAGGTACGCGACGTCTCCGACGAGCCGCGCCACGCGGTCAAGCAGCGGGTACAGCAACGTCACCGACAAGCGCGTGAGCATGGCCAACGGGTCGAGGAACAGGTACGTCCCCACTGAGAACAGCAGGAGCCCGAGGCTCACGGCGAGCACGTACGGTGGGAGGCGGCGGAGCACTGCGCGCACCCGATCCGGTACCCGCGACCCACGCTTGGGCGGGGGAGACGTGAGTTCGACCACTGCGCCCATCGGGCAGAGGAAGCCGCAGAACGCTCGCCCGACGACAAGTGGCGCCAGCAGCATGACGATCGCCAGCACCATCGGAGGCAGCCACACGCCGTTGACGGCCGAGTTGAGTGCGATGAGGGGGTCGGCCACGAGGAACGCGCCGAGGTAGACCTGCCCGAGCGGCCACACGGTCAGCGTGAGCAGTACGAAGAACGCCAGCGTGGCGACCGTCTGGACGACGTGCCTGAGACGGCTGACCCGCACGCGTACGCCCTCGCGACGCGCCATGCTATATCGCCACCTTGTCAATCAGTAGCCGCTCCAGCCGGATCTCACCGATGCCGCGCTCGGCGGCCTGCACGAGGTATTCGAGGTCGGTCGGCTTCTTGCCGAAAAGCGTGGTGCCGTACGCATCCACGGAGGCCATGTTCGTCCCGACAACAAGCGTGTTGAGCTCGGCGACGTCGGCAAGCGAGCCTCCGGAGGGACCGTGCGCAGTGAGGATGCGGCGCGCGTCGAGCACGACGAGGTCGGGCTTCACCACGGTGGCGACGTCGCAGATCTTGGATGCGAAGCTCTGGTGGATCAGCCCCCGCGAGCTTCCGAGGATGCCCATCAAGTTCTTCATGGACATCGTCAGCACCGCCATGCCGTGCGTCTTCGCGATGGGCACGTTGATGAGCGTGTCGGCTTCGAAGATATCGCGTACCATCGGCCACTCGGTCAGGACCCGCGCGTTGGGGATTCTCACCTTCCTGAAGTTGCGATCAGTCAGGAACTTCACCGACCCGCCGGCGCGCTCCGTCGCCGCCAGCAGACCCGAGACCTCGAAGGCCGCGCGCGCCGACGACGTCGGGCGGTCGAGCACGATGACCTCGCTCGCGCCGGCGTCATACGCGCTCCGCACGATCGCCTCGAGCAGGTCCGGGTCCGTGGTGACTGCGTACTCCGGCGCCCGGCCTGTGAGCACGTTCGGCTTCACGACGACGCGCGCGCCTCCCTTGACGAAGCGCTCCCACCCGCCAAGCGCCGCGACCGCGGACGCGAGCCGCGCGGCGGGGTCCTGGCCGATGCGAACGACCACGTCGGGTAAGGTCGGCGTCGGGGTGGCGCTCGGCGTCGCGGAGCCCGTGGGTTCGACAGAGCCTGTCGGCTGGAGAGAGCCGCTCGGCTCGGTGGAGCCGCCGCCCGCCACGTCAGTCGGCTGCGCGTGCTGGTTCTCTGACCACTCCAAGGCCCGGGCGCAGCCCGTGAGCGAGGCGGCGCACGCGACGAGAGCGGCACAGCCGATGAGGCGACAGAACTCCCGGCGTTCGATCGCGGTCTTCTCGGTGGGCAGATCCCCGGTCACGGCTCTTCGCCTCCTTGACCCGCGTGATGCGACGGCGCTTTCAAACCCTAGGGCTCGATCGCGCCCGACTCGGCGGCTCCAGCGGTCTGGCCCGCGAACACCCCGATATCGATCCCCAGCATCTCCTTGGCCATGTCGCGAAGTTTGTACTTCTGGATCTTGCCGGAGGCGGTGAGCGGGAACTCGTGGACGAAGAAGACGTACTTAGGCGCCTTGTACCGCGCCATGCGTGCGCGCGCATACTCTTGGACGTCGCTCTCGGTGATGTCGCTTCCCGCCGAGCGGCGGACGAAGGCGCCGACCACCTCGCCGTACTTGGCGTCCGGCACGCCCACGATCTGCGCGTCCTCGACGCCGGGCATCGTGTAGAGGAACTCCTCGATCTCGCGCGGGTAGATGTTCTCGCCGCCGCGGATGATCATGTCCTTGATGCGCCCGGTGATGCGGTAGTAGCCGTGCTCGTCCACTGTGCCGAGGTCGCCCGAGTGCAGGTAGCCTTCGGCATCGATCGCTGCCGCGGTGGCGTCGGGCATCTTGTAGTAGCCCTTCATCACGTTGTAGCCGCGGCAGCAGAGCTCACCCGGCACGTTCGGAGGGCAGTCCCGGCCGGTCTCGGGGTCGATCACCCGGACGTCCACGACGTCGTGCTTGCGGCCGATGGTCTCGCACTTGCGCTCGAGTGTGTCGTCCGTGGAGGTCTGCGTGAACACGGGCGAGGTCTCGGTGAGGCCGTAGCAGATGGTGAGCTCGGACGCGTGCATGCGGTCGATGACCTGCTTCATCGTCTCGATCGGGCACGGCGATCCGGCCATGATGCCGGTGCGCAGCGACGTCAGGTCGAACATGTCGAACATCGGGTGGTTGAGCTCCGCGATGAACATCGTCGGCACGCCGTAGAGCGCGGTCGCGCGCTCCTTCTGGACCGCCGCCAGCACGAGCAACGGGTCGAACTGCTCGATGCCCACCATGGTGGCGCCGTGCGTGAGGATGGCCATCACGCCGAGCACGATGCCGAAGCAGTGAAAGTAGGGCGGCGGCAGGCAGACGCGGTCCGCAGCGGTGAACTGCTGACGCTCGCCGATGTAGAAGCCGTTATTGACGATGTTCCGGCTGGTGAGCATGACGCCCTTCGGGAAGCCGGTGGTGCCCGAGGTGTACTGCATGTTCACGACGTCGTCGGCGTGGAGCGACGCGGTGAGCTCGCGGAGCGGCTCGTCAGGCATGTTGTCGCCGAGGACGAGCAGCTCAGGCATCGAGTAGAAGCCGCGGTGCTTCTCCGGGCCCATGTAGATGAGGCTCTTCAGGTGGGGGAACTCAGCGGTCTGAAGGTGCCCGCGCTCCTGCGTCATCGTCTCGGGAACCAGTTCGCGGATGATCTCCACATAGTCCACGTCGCGGAAGGTGTCGATGATCGCGAGGGCCTTCATGTCCGACTGCTTGAGCACGTACGCCAGCTCGTGCACCTTGTAGACCGGGTTCACCGTGACGAGCACGGCCCCCATCTTGGCGCAGGCGAAGCACAGCGTCAGCCAGTCGGGGATGTTCCTCGCCCAGACGCCGACGTGGTCGCCCTTGCCGATGCCGATGGCGAGAAGACCCTTGGCGAGCTGGTCCACGCGCGTGTCGAACTGGGCGTACGACCAGCGAAGGTCGCGGTCCGGATACACGATGAAGTCGCGGTCCGGGTCCGCGGCAGCGATGCGCTCGAAGTACTGCCCCAGCGCCAGATCTGTGTGGAGCTCGGAGTTGGGAGCCGCCATCGTCGCCTCCTCTACGCGAGCTGGTACACGACGGCGAGGATGCTGGCGGGGGCGTCCCCGTGCGCGCGCACCTGGTGCGGGACGATCGAGTCGTAGTAGATACTGTCGCCCGGATGCAGTACGTGCATGTCCTTGCCGTAGGCGATCTCAATCGCGCCGGCGAGCACGTAGATGAACTCCTCGCCCTCGTGCGAGGAGAGTGCGTGATGCTCTTCGGTACCGGGCATGACGTCGATGAGGAACGGCTCCATGTGCCGCGACGCTTTGGACGCCGCGAGCGAGAAGAAGTCGAGCACGCCGGCGTCCGACGAGGTCTCCAGCGACTTCAGCCGAGCGGCCTCCTCGGCAGCGCCGGCACGTGTCACGACCGGACCGAGGTTGGTGTCGTCATCCAGAAGCGTGCCCAGCCGCACGCCCAGCGCGCGCGTGATCTTGATGAGGGGCGCCAGCGACGGCGCAAGGTCACCGGCCTCGAGACCGGTGATGACCGAAGCGTCGCAGTCGCAGCGCTCCGCCAGCTCGGGCACCGAGAGGTTGAGCGACTCCCGAAGCGTCGCGAGCTTGCTGCCGATTCGCGTTTCAGGTGCCATCGATACGCCCCTTCCCGAGTGCTGCGCCGTGCCGGCGCATTCCGAGCCGCCGACGAACGGGCCGGCGGTAGCACGCATGATAGCGGAACGGCGTGCTGGCGTGTCCGCCCGTGAACTGCCGTGCGATACTTGGCATGGACCGAGTCCCGCCGAGGAGGCCACATGACCGACCGCATCCGTGACGACCGGGACGCCTACCCGCCCTCGCTCCTCGAGCAGGTCGAAGGCGCCGAGGCCGAGTTCCTCGCCGGACGCCGCGGCGACGCAGAGAACGTCGAGAGCGCGGTGCGCATCTTCCTGGAGTTCCTGCGCGGCTTCGAGTTCCTGAGCATTGCCGAACCCACGGTGACCATCTTCGGGTCGGCACGGTTCAGCGAGGAGCATCCCTACTACCAGCTCGCGCGCGAGACCGGTGCCGCGCTTGCTCGTGCGGGCTACGCGGTCATGACCGGCGGCGGGCCCGGCATCATGGAGGCGGCGAACCGCGGTGCGCAGGAGGCCGGTGGCCTGTCGCTCGGCGCGAACATCCACCTGCCGCACGAGCAGACGCCGAACGCCTACCTCGACCGCGTGATGACCTTCGAGCACTTCTTCGTGCGCAAGGTGATGATGATCAAGTACTCGAGAGCGTTCATCATCATGCCCGGCGGGTTCGGGACGATGGACGAGCTGTTCGAGGCACTGACCCTCATCCAGACGGGCAAGATGGAGGGCTTCCCGATCGTCGCCATGGGCATCGAGTTCTGGCGGCCGCTGCTCGACTTCTTCTGTCAGCGGCTTGTCGCGGCCGGCACCATCTCCGAGAAGGACGTCGACCTCGTGTATGTGACGGATTCCGTCGAGGAGGCGGTCGCATTCATCCGTGGTCACGCCTACGGCGGCAAAGGGGCGGCGCCACAGACGAGTGATGGGGCCGCCACATGACGTGCCCAATACGGCCGGTCATCAAGGTGTCTCCGGAGACGGAACGAGCCTCGCTGGTGGCTCGGGTGCTTGAGGCGCTACGCGACTGACGCCCGCCTACCGTTGGGTAGTGAGGAGCCGCTCGAGCTGTTCGACGAAGTGCTCGCGGTCCTCATCGGTGAACTTCGACGGACCGCCGGTGCGCCCGCCCGCTCGGCGAACCTTCTGCTCGGCGTGACGCACGGCCATCTCAGCATCGATGGTGGCGAGATGGAAGATGCGACCCCGCGGCGAGATCGCCCCGGCTCCCCGACCGAGCGCCATGGCGGCAAGCCCGATGTCCTGCGTGACCACCGCGTCTCCCGGACTCAGCCGCTCGATGACGGCGAAGTCCGCGGCATCGCGCCCGCCGGAGACCTGAATGGCTTCCACACCCGCGCGACTGGTGTAGCGCTCCAGGTTCTGCGTCGAGTTGGCCACGAGGGTCACGGTGCGGCCATGCCGGCGACCGATCGAGATCGCGTCTCGGGTCACGGGGCAGGCGTCGGCGTCGATGAAGAGGGTGCTCATGCGCCGAGGGTACCACGGCCCCGCACGGTGAGCTCCGGGACCGCACTTATTGCACGTTGATCGTGACGCTCCAGACGTCCTCGGCTGCGACGTCCGTCTCCCACGGACGCCGGTACTCGAGCGTGAGCGTGCCCGAGCCGGCCTTCTTGGCATCGAACGTGAACGTCTCCGTCCCACCGGCACCGACGACGCCTGGCTTCGCGTCCGACTCGTAGGCCGCGTCGCCTACCTGGGTGAGCGGGCCGGAATCGGCGACTGTCCACGAGAAGCCCGTCGTCGGGTTCGACGGCAGTTCAACAACCAGCTGCTCCCCCGTCTTCACCGAGATCTCAGTGCCGTTGTCATCCCTAGCCAGGACCTCCGGATCCGACGAGGAGCAGCCAACGATCACCAGCGCCAGACCAGCGACCAGCACGGCACACATCCAGCGTGTGTACTTCATCGTGATCCCTCCTTCGACTACCGACCACATCCCTTCGGACGCAGAAGTCTGGATCGCGGTTCCCTGATTCCGAAACCCACGCAGAACGATGCACAGACGGTCGGACTCCGGAGCAAGAAGAAGCCGCCAACGTGGCGGCCTCGAGGATTTGTATGGCGGGAGTGACGGGGCTCGAACCCGCGACCTCCGGCTTGACAGGCCGGCGCTCTAACCAAACTGAGCTACACCCCCGCGTGGGGCACGTCCACAATCGTGGACAGCAGACGGGATTGTATCGGCCCCGCGCCGCGATGTCTAGCGAACAAGTGCCGCCCCGCGCGCTGCTTGGCGTGACGCGTGAGAAGGGCTATGTGCACAATAATGGGGAGCCCCGGCACGACTTTGATCCCGGAGGACACCACATGCCCGCAGTCACACCAACCCAGGAGCGCGCGCACGCGCTGCTCGACCGCATCGACGCCCTCGTGACCGCCCGAGACCGGGCAGGAGCCATCGGCGCCGTCGCCGACGCGGCGCGGTCGCGCGACCTGAGTATCCCCCAGCTCTACGTCCTCGTGCTGGCCCCGCTGATGCGACTCACGGGCGCGCGCTGGCAGTCCGGCGGAGAGAGCATCTGGGAGGAGCACTACACGACCGGGGTCGTTCGCACGATCGTCGAGTCGCTCGCTCCCGCCGTCATCGAGCAGTCCGCCGCCGTACCGCGCGCCGGGCGCACGGTGGTCATCGGTTGCCCCGAAGAGGAGTACCACGACCTAGGTCCGCGAATGCTCTTCGACCGGTTCCTTCTGGCCGGCTATGACGCACACTTCCTCGGCGCGAACGTCCCAGAACCCGAGATCGTCGCCGCTGCCACCGCGCTCGACGCCGACACGGTGGTCCTCTCCGCGTCGACGCACTTCCACCGCGTTCGGCTGCGCGAGTACGCCGATGCGCTCGAGGCCGCCCGCCCCGGCGTCACCGTGTGGGTCGGCGGGCCTGCGTTCGCGTGTGGCGCCAGCGACTGGCCACCGGACGAGGTGCTCGACGCAAGCGCCTTCCTGAACGACCTCGACGGCGCGCCGGATGCGGAGTGTGAGTGAGGATGCTCCCCTTCCGCATCGCGCTTCGCTTCCTCAAGACGTCGCCCGTGCAGTCGGCGCTCATCATGACCGGCATCGCGGTCGGCATCGCCACGCAGGTGTTCGTCGGGTCGCTCATCACGAGCCTCCAGGCGGACCTCATCGACACCACGGTCGGCTCAAGCTCGCACATCACGCTGGTGCCGCTCAAAGGCAGACAGTCCGTCGACGGGCGACTCGCCGCCACGGTCGTGAAGGCCGAACCGCTGATCAGCACGGCGGTCCCCGTGCGCACGCTCCCTGGCCTCTACTCCGACGGCACCGAGAGCGTGTCACTCACGCTCAAGGGCGCTGACTTCGCCGGCCTCGACACCATCTACAAGCTCTCCGACCGCCTCACCGAGGGGACGCCCGGCCTCGACGCGGGCGAGATCATCGTCGGCGCGGGCTTCGCGAAGGACTACGGCGTCGGCGTCGGCGACACGATCAAGCTCCTGCTGCCGGACGGCAGCCCCGGTGAGCTCAGCGTCCGCGGCGTCTTCGACCTCGGCGCCGCCGCGGCCAATGACCGCATCGCCTTCGTCGACCCGATCTTTGCCGGCGACGCGCTCGGGCTTGCCCCCTCCGAGTACACGAGCATCGAAACCCAGCTGACCGACGTCTTCGCCTCGACCGAGGTGGCCGCGCGCCTTGCGAAACGGGTCGACGCGACGGTCCTCGACTGGCAGGTCGAGAACAAGAGCCTGCTCTCCGGCCTGCAGGCCCAGTCGTCGTCGTCCTACATGATCCAGATCTTCATCCTGATCGCGGTCGCGCTCGGCATCGCCAGCACGCTCGCCATCTCGGCGGTGCAGAAGACGCGACAGATCGGCATCCTCAAGGCAATGGGACTGAACGACGGCCAGGCCGGCCGGATCTTCCTGTGGCAGGCCGCGCTCCTTGGTGCCGGCGGCGTCATCGGGGGACTCGCGCTGGGCTTCCTGCTCTTGTGGGGGTTCTCGTTCGCACCGGTTACGTTCTCGATCGCTCCCCAGCCGACCTTCATCGCGATCTCCGCGGGTATCGGGCTTGCCGTCGCACTCGCCTCGAGCGTCATCCCCGCTCGGCGAACGTCCCGCGTCGACCCGATCGAGGTGATCCAGAGTGCCTGAGACCCTCCGCCTCGAACGCACAGACGGCCCACTGCTGGAAGCTTCGGCACTCGACAAGGTGTACGGCGAGGGTGACGCGGCCACGCACGCGCTTCGGGACGTCTCGTTCACGCTTCCCGAGGGAGAGTTCGCGAGCATCATCGGCCAGTCGGGCTCCGGCAAGTCGACGCTGCTCAACCTGCTGGGACTGCTGGACACGCCGAGCGGCGGCGCCATCCGCTATCGCGGGCGCGAGATGAGCGCACTCGGCAAGCGCGAGCGAGCCGGACTGCGAGGTTCGCTCATCGGCTTCGTCTTCCAGTTCCACCACCTGCTGCCCGAGTTCACGGTTATGGAGAACGTGATCATGCCCACGCTCATCAGCCGGCAGCTGGGTGAGGCGGAGGCGCGGGAGCGAGCGCGGGAGACGCTCGCAACGCTCGGCCTCGACGGCCTGGAGACAAAGAGCGCAATGGCGCTCTCGGGCGGACAGAAGCAGCGCGTTGCCATCGCGCGGGCGCTCATGAACCGACCGGCGCTGCTTCTCGCAGACGAGCCGACCGGCAACCTGGACACCACGAACACAGAAGCGGTCTACGAGCTCTTCCGTCGCATCAACGAGGAGACCGGAACGGCGTTCCTGATCGTCACCCATGACCGGGCGGTCGCGCAGCAGACGGACCGCATCCTGGAGGTGCGGGACGGAGCGCTCGTACAAGACGTGCGGAACGCGTACCTGGAGCCGCGCGACGCATGGGTGCAACAAGGTGGTACGCTTTCGTAGAGCACGCGATAGAGTGCTCTCCCGACTCTCGCACAGCCTTGCCCGCAAACCCGGGAAGACATGGGCGGCAGTGCGTGCAGAGCGAGAGGAACGGCCGTGAGCGCTGAGGGGGACAAGAGCCGCCGCCTTACCGAAGCCATCCTGCAGGCCACCGCAACGCTGATCGAGGAATCGGGCCTGGATGCGGTCACGATGCGCGGCATCGCCAGCCGCATTGGGTACAGCCCGACGACGATCTACCTGTACTTCAAGAGCAAGGAAGACCTCTTCACGAGCGCGCTCGTGTATGCGCACGAGCAGATGGCGCAGGGGCTTCGCGCGGCCGAGTCGATCGGCGACCTGCGCGAGCGCTTGCGCGTGAGGGCCACGTGGTTCGTCAGATGGGGCGTGGAGCATCCCAACACCTATCGACTGATCTTCGAGCAAGCGCCCCGGACGCCGGAAATCGGGGCCGTTGCAGCGGCGGCCCGCGAAGTCTGGCGCAGGCATCAGGAGCTGATAGCCGAGGCGATGGACTCTGGCCTCATCCGGCGAGACTTGGACCCGAGCGTGAACGCTCACCTTTGGTGGGCCACGTTGCACGGGATCGTCTGGTTCGCCACCGCGATTCGCTTCGAAAGCACCATCTTCCCCAGGGACGACGCCGGGGCGAGCAAGCGGGCGGAATTGCTCGCCGAGTCCTTCGTGACCATGATGCTGGGGACCGCGCCGGATCCCTCGCGCTAGACCCCGAGGCCCAGCTGCCCGGGCTCCTGCGGCTGCTCGCCGCCGCCGTACGGCTCCGCGAGGTCGCCCAGGATGGTCGCGATCTCACGTGCGTTCCGCGGCGCATAGTCGTATTTGCAGTTGTTGAACATCACCCACGTCACGTCTGCACTCGCCGCGAGCTCGCGCACGCGCGGCGCCCACTCGGCAAGTTCGTCGTCTGTGTACAGATAGTCGAAGCGGTCCGCCGCGCTCGCTGTCCGAGCGAAGAACGTGTCGCGGTTGCGACCGTGCAGGCGCACGTACGCCCAGTCGCTTGTCGCGGCAGCCAACGGCGGCATCGTCGAGTGGTCCGGGAACTGCGGCGCATCGACGCTCACGTACGACAGGTCCCGCTCGGAAAGAAAGCGCATCGTCTCGGACAGCCGCGGGCCGGTCACCCACGACGGGTGCCGGAACTCCACAAGCATGCGCGCGTCGCCGAGCTTCTCCTGCGCATACTCCAGGTACCCGAGGTGCTCGTGCCTGCGCGGGTGGTCGGTTGCCGCGATGTACGGAGGAAACTGCATGAGCACGCCGCCGAGCTTGCCTGCGGCGTGGAGCGGCGCGATGAAGTCATTGAAGGCTTCGAAGGAGGCGTCGACGAGCTCGGCGGAGGGATGGCGCACACGTCCGCGCGCATCCACCTCGTCGACGAGCTCGCGGAGCTCTGGCGCGAGCCGCTCGGCAGTCACGGCATGGTGCGTCATCAGCCCGAACGCCTTGACGTGGAAGACGAACTCCGCTGGTGTGCGCTCGGCCCATGCCTGGGCGACGGCCGGCCGGGGAATCGCGTAGAACGGCGAATCGGCCTCCACGGTGTCGAAGCGCTCGGCGTAGTAGCGCAGCCGGGCCTCGGCGCTGGAGACCCCGCGCGGGTACCACGCCTCGATCATCGTCTTGTCGGTCCACGAGCACGTGCCGACTCGAACGCGGCTCATGCAACCTCCTCGCCTGCCGCAATGCGGCAGGACATGCGAGCATCTAGCGGTTGGCCAAGTACGCCGCGAGCACGGACTTCTCCGCTTGGCTCACGGTCGCGCCCTTCCCAATCATCCGGTCTATGGTTGATTCCCAGCCAGCCTGATCGTGGACGGCGTTGTCGATGCGGTCTCGGTCGTGGCAGACGACGCAGTTCATCTGGAGGATCTGCTCGCCCGTGAGTGTCGTCACTGCGGGCGTGACACTGCCGGGCTTCCCCGTGCCGGGTGCGGCGCCGCAGCCGGCCAGTAGCGGCCCCAGCGCGATGAGCAGCGCCATGACCGCGACAATCGTGAGCCAGACCTTCATGCGACTCATGTCCGTTGACGCCCCCGCTTCCAGCGCCACTATACCCGCCGCGTGTGCCTCCGCACACCGAGGTGTCCCCGCACGCCGCCCGACTCCCGTAGGCAGTCTTGGTGCCGCGTATGCCATGATGCAGCGAGGGAGGAGCACCATGCACATCGAGCGGGCGTCGCTTGACGATGCCGACGAGATCCTGGCAGTCATCCGAGCGGCGTTTGCGCCGGTCGCGGCGCAGTACGGCGACCCCTCACTGCCGCCGGTCGCAGAGTCGCCTGAGTCGCACCGGGCTCGCTACGCCGATCACATCGTGCTGAAGGCGATCGACGGCGGCCGCGTTGTCGGCTCCGTGCAAGGTGTCGAGCGGCCGGGGGGCGTCTGCGTCGTCGAGCGGCTCGCCGTCCTTCCCGAGTGGCAGGGGCGCGGCATCGGGCGCGCGCTCACCAGAGCGATCGAGGAGTCCTTCCCACACGCCTCGGCGTTCGAGCTCTTCACGGGGCATCGCAGCACCGAGACCCTCGGGCTCTATCGCTCGCTCGGGTATGCCGAGACGCGCCGGGACTACGTGGACGAGCGGCTCACCCTCGTCTATCTCCGCAAGGAGGCATCGCGGCCGTGAGGATCGCGTTCGTGAGCGACACGTTCGTTCCGGAGTTCAACGGCATCGTGACCGCAACGGTCAGGCACACAGCAGGCCTCGTCGCCCGGGGACACGACGTGCACATGTACTGCCCGCGCTACCGCGAGGCATGTGCCGCCCCCGAGGGCGTCGACGTGCGTCGCCACCCGTCGTTCAGCTGGCCCGGCAATCCGGACACCCGCGTGTCGCTCGTGTGGCCGCCCGCGCTCGCCCGTGAACTGGCCGACTTCGGACCCGACGTCATCCACGTGCAGACGCCGCTCGCGCTAGGCGCGAGCGCTCTCCGCGCCGCGCGCAAGCTCGGGGTCCCGTGCGTGCAGACCTACCACTCGTGGATTCCGGGCTTCATGGCCTACATTTCCCCCAGCCGTGTGCTGGGGCTCGTCCGCGGCCCGATCCGCCCGCACGAGAGCTGGTTCTCAAAGACCTTCGTGCGCACCGTCTACGGCTGGAACGACCTCGTGCTCGCGCCCTCGCACACTCTCGTCGCCGAACTCAGGGAACTCGGCGTGCGAGCGCCGTGCCGCACCCAGACCAACGGCATCGACCTGACGGAGTTCACTCCGAAGGCGACGTACGAGCCCACCCGGACGGTCCTCGTCACCGGCCGGCTGGGCTACGAGAAGCACGCCGAGGAGGTCATCGCGGCGTTCGCGCTCTTCGCGCCGGCGCACCCCGGCTGGCGGCTGCGCATCCTCGGCGAGGGCCCGGCCGCACCCTACCTGCACGCGCTCGTCGAGCGGGAGGACCTGGGAAGCCTCGTCACCTTCCGCGGCTTCATCGACCGCGCGGACCTCATCGCCGAGTACGCGCACGCCGACATCTTCGCGACCGCAAGCGACATCGAGACGCAGGGTCTCGTCGTGCTCGAGGCCATGGCGGTCGGCACGCCGGTGGTGGGCGTGCGCGCGCTGGCCGTCCCCGAGATGGCGCGCGACGGCGTGCACGGTATCATTGTCGAGCCCCACGACACGCGGGCGATGGCGCGCGCGCTTGCCGCGCTCGCCGACGACGACGCGCTCCGCGAGCGCCTCGGGCGCGCAGCGGTCCAAGCCGCGGCCGCCCACGCGTTGCCGGGGGCGCTCGACTCGCTGGAATACGTCTACCGGGAACTGGCGGCCGGACGCGCGTCCGGCCTTGAGGATGGGAGTTGGGATGGCATCAGGTGAGTCGAAGACCGCGGTCGTCGCGGCGGTCCTGGGTAACCTCGCGATCGCGGTCGCCAAGTTCGTGGCGGCTGGGATCACCGGCTCCTCGGCGATGATCGCCGAGGGAATCCACTCGCTCGTCGACACGGGCAACGGCGGGCTGCTGCTCCACGGGATGAAGAAGTCCGCGCTCCCCCCGGACACCGACCACCCGTTCGGCCACGGCAAGGCGATCTACTTCTGGGCGCTCATCGTCGCCATGAGCATCTTCGGCATCGGCGGCGGTATGTCCATCTACGAGGGCATCACGCACCTTCAGCATCCGAGCCCGCTCGAGAACCCAGCATGGAACTACGCCGTACTCGGCGTTTCACTCATCATCGAGGCGACGTCGTTCACCATCGCGATGAAGCAGTTCAACAAGGCGCGGGGCTCCCAGAAGCCCTGGAAGTTCATCCGGAGTTCGAAGGACCCGAGCCTCTACACGGTCGTCCTGGAGGACACTGCAGCGATGCTCGGCCTTGTGGTCGCCTTTCTCGGCGTGCTCCTCGGCCACGTATTCGGCAACCCGTACTTCGACGGCGCCGCGTCGATCGTGATCGGACTGCTGCTCATCGGTGTTGCCGGGGTTCTCGGCAACGAGACACAGGGGCTTCTCCTGGGCGAGGGTATCTCCAAGGGGGAAACCGACGCGCTGCGCACCGTCGTCGAGGCCGATCCCGCGGTCGAGTGGATGAGCGAGATGATGACGTCGTACTTCGGCCCGCACGATCTCCTGGTCAACCTTGGCGTGCAGTTCACACCGGGGCTACCCGCCGAGGACGTCCACTTGGCCATCCATCGGATCGAGGATGCGCTCAAGGCTGCTCGCCCCGAGATAGGACACGTGTACATCGAGGTGGAGTCGCTCAGGCCCGCCACGGCTTAGGTCGGCGCGTTTCAGGTACACTGACTGCCAGTCAGGCACTCATCCAGGGCGGTGGAGGATGGTTCGCGGCATCATCGGCGTGTTGAAGGACCCGAGCGCTCGGCCGCGCATCGTGCTCTGGGGCGGCGTCGCACTCATCGGGTTCGTTATTCTCGCCACGCTGGGCGTCGCCGGCACGTCCACCAACTGGTTCTGTACCGAGCCCTGTCACAACGTTCACCTGGACAACACCAGGACCTTCGACGCCGGCTCGCACGTGACGGTATCGTGCGTGACCTGCCACGAGCCGGTCAATGGGAGCCCGCTCACCTTCGTGCTCATGAAGATCGAGGTCCTGCCCGACTTGATTCCCTCGATCGCCGGCACGTTCGACCTCCCCATGAACGAGTTCAGCTACCTTTCCGTTGAGATGGGTGACGAGTACTGCACCCAGTGCCATGACCTCAGCACTCGGAAGGTCAACCCGAGCAAGGGCATCATCATCGACCATTCGGTACACACCCAGAACGGCGTCACCTGCACCACGTGCCACAACCGCGTCGCGCACCCCGAGGAAGGCGTCGAGTACACGCTCGAGGGCGACCGCAAGCACGAGAACTGGATGTCGATGGAGGCGTGCTCGCGCTGCCACACGCTCAGCGGGAAGTCGGCGTTCTCGAAACCGGCCCCCGGCGAGTGCGCGACGTGCCACCCCGCCAACTTCAAGCTCATCCCCGCGGATCACGACGTCGGCAACTGGTACACGGAGTTCGGCGACTCTACGGGACACGCAACGGCTGCGAAGGCCGAAGCGAGCCGGACGGCCGAGGTCTTGGCTCGCTACGAGGAGAACAAGCCCGAATACGACGAGCATACGGCCGGGCCGGTCCTGCCCCCGGCCGCGACGATCGGCTCGTGCCAGACGTGCCACTCTGACCAGTTCTGCGCGGACTGCCACGGCGCGCCGATCCCGCATCCCGCGGACTTCGCGAAGAACCATGGGGATGCTGGCAAGAAGAGCCCCGAAGCATGTGCCAAGTGCCACGCCGGCTCGGCCTCGGATGTGAAGGGGCTCGTGTTCTGCAACAACTGTCATCACTCGGCCGCGAAGCCCGGCGTGCCGTGGATCGACCAGCACGACGACGTGTCGCGCACGACGGGCGCGGAAGCCTGCTTCGAGTGCCACAGCCCGACGTACTGCGCGACGTGCCATGTGAAGGGCGCTGCCGCGGTCCAGGGCACGAGTTAGGCTGATTGCATGAGCGGCCTCCTCAGCAAGAAGGTCATCAGCACGCCGCTGGACGGCGCCGAGGGAGCCCTTGGGCCAAAGAAGCCTGCGATTCTCGTCGTGGTGTTACTCGTGGTGGGCGCGGCAGCCATCTTCCTCGTGCAGAGCATGCTCGCCCGTAACAACACGCGGGAAGCGACCGTCACCGGCGTCGGCGAACAGGGGACGTTCATCAACTTCACGTTCGACGAGGACTCCGACGACGTCGACGTTGCGAGCTACCCCGCGGGAATGAAGATCGAAGAAGGCGACCGAGTGCTCATCCGCAGCGACGAGGAAGATGGCAACGTCGTCGTGAAGGTTCTGGGAAAGTAGCGGCCCTCGCCATGACGAGCGACAGACGCCGGCGTGTCCGTCTTCGCTGGACGTGGCTTCTGCCCGCAATCGCCGCGGCTAACGCCGCGATGTGGGCGATCGCGTTGGCGACATCCTCGGCTCCGTTCAACCCGCGGCAGGCGCTCGCCGAGTTCTTCTCGACGACCGCAATCATCGTCTTCAGCACGAACCTGATGCTCGTCACACGTGCGCGCCCCCTCGAGCGAGGCTTCGGCGGCCTCGACCGCCTCTACGCGTCCCACCGAGCGGACGGGACCATCGGGGCGTTCATCATTGCATCCCACTTCCTCATCGTTCCGAAGACCGTGGGCCCGTTTCCGAGTAAGCCGTTCGGCTACACGGCGCTCGCATGGGTACTCATCACGGTGTTCATCGCCGTCGCGCCGCGTGCACCGTGGCGGAAGCTCGTCCCTTTGCCCTACCACCAATGGAAGCTGCTCCATCGGTTCAACGGCGTGCTCGTCGCGCTCGCAGCAACACACTCGCTTCTTGCTCCAACTCTCGTGAAGCGCACGCCGCTGCTCGCGATCTGGGTGTACGGAATCGTCGGGATAGGTCTCGTCTGCTACCTCTACCGGGAGTTCGTGTTCCCACGCGTCGGCCCGTTCCGCGAGTTCCGGGTGAGCGCTGTCGACGCCCTCCCTGACAGCGTTACCGAGCTACGACTTGAGCCGGTTGGGGGCGGCCTTGCCCGCCGCGCCGGCCAGTTCGCGTTCATCTCGCTCACTGACGGACCCAGCAAAGAGCAGCACCCCTTTACGATCAGCTCCCCTGCCGAGCACCCCGCGCGCTTCTCGGTGAAGTCATCAGGTGACTGGACGAGCGCGCTCGCGAAGCGACCCCCTTCGTTTGGGACCCGGGCGCGCCTTGAGGGTCCGTACGGCTGCTTCGACTACCGCGCGGGGAACGCCCGGCAGCTCTGGCTCGCGGGCGGAGTGGGCATCACGCCGTTTGCGGCAATGCTGCCCGGTGTCAAGGACGCGTACTCTGTCCTGCTCGTTTGGAGCGTGCGCGAGGCCGGGGACGCGTTCTACCGTGAGGAGCTCGAAGCCGCAGCGGCGGGTAGACCGAACCTGCGCGTCATCGTGCACCCCACCTCGACGCTCGGCCACCTTCAGATCGCCGAGCTTGACCTCGAGGACCTCGGGGTGGGCACCTCGGCCTTCATCTGCGGCCCGCTGCCGATGCGGCGCGCATTCATCGAGCAGCTGAAGGCTCTCGGCATGCCGGCGCGGGAGATCTTCTTCGAGGAGTTCACGCTGCGCTGATCCGGAGTCGCTCGCGAGTCCCGTCTATCCCCGGCCAGGGTGCGACGCCTTTGCCTGAGGTACGTCGTTCACCATCTCGTGCGCGTGCCGGTACCTCGGGCTGCGCTCGAAGTGCTGGACGAGGTGAGCCTTCCCGTCAAGGTTGCGGAACGTGATCTGCACCTCGCTCGGCGTCACGCGGATGACGTTGTAGGACGGCGGCGTATCCCCTCGAAGCCTTCGCGTTCCGGCCGTGCCGCTGGCCACCACGAATGCGTTCCCCACACCCCAGACCCACGGCACGTGCTTGTGGCCACTGAGCGCGAGGTCCACGCCGGCGCTACTGAGGCTTGCGAGGACATCGCCACCGTCGAGCGCGACGTTGCGCTCCCTGCCGGTACCGGGTATTGAAACGAGGTGGTGGTGCATGACGAACACGCGGAACGCGTAGTCGCCGGCGAACTCCTGGGCGATCCAGTCGTAGAGCTCGGGGCCGACCTCGCCGTCGTTGACATCAGGCCGGGTTGAGTCGACGGCGACCACCTTGACCTGGTCGGTGCCGTCCTGCCCGCGGAGAACGAACGGATACGCCTCAGCGTGCCGTCGCGCGCCGAATAGGCGCTCGAAGTGCACCCAGCCGACATTGCGGGAGTCGTGGTTGCCCGGGATCACGACCATCGGGCACCCGGTGTCGAACGCGTCAAGATACGCCCGTGCCTCGTCGAACTCGTCGCGGTAGCCGCTCGCCGTGAGATCCCCCGAGATGACGACCAAGTCCGGCTGAAGCTCCCGAACCTCGAGGAGCGCGCGGTCCAGAAGCGCCTTGTCGAACCTGACGTCCCCGAAATGGATGTCCGAGAGCTGCGCGATGACGAAATGCTCGGCGCGTGAACCTTCTGAGTGTGCCATGACCTTCTCCCTCGCGACTCTTATGTCCCCGCGTCACCGATCACACAAGCCGGTCAGATGAGCTCGTGTCGCCGGTAGAACCAGGTCTTCACGACTTGGACCAATCCCAGGTATGTGGCTGTGAATGCCGTGATGATGGCCACGAGTGGGAGCGGCATCGGGACGAATCCGACGAGGGTACCCAGCGGCGTGTAGGGCAATGCGAACGCGACGGCTACGATGACGAGCACCGTCGCAGCAAGGCGAGCACTCGGTCGGCTTCTGAAGGGATTCCCGGACGTCCTGATCACGAAGACCACAAGGGTCTGCGTGGCGAGCGATTCGACAAACCACCCCGTGTGGAACAGCCCTTCATTGGCGTGGAAGACCAACAGCAACGCGCCGAACGTCAGGAAGTCATAGAGAGAGCTGATCGGCCCGATGATCAGCATGAACTGGCGGATGAACGCAATTCGCCAGCGCTTGGGCCGACGCAGCAGTTCGGAATCGACGTTGTCGGTCGGAATCGAGATCTGCGAGACGTCGTATAGGAAGTTGTTCAGCAGTATCTGGGTCGGGAGCATCGGCAGGAACGGTAGGAACAGCGAGGCTCCGGCCATGCTGAACATGTTGCCGAAGTTCGAACTCGTTCCCATGATGATGTACTTCATGATGTTGGCGAAGCTGCGTCTGCCCTCGATCACACCTGAATGCAGCACGCCCAGGTCCTTCTCGAGCAGAATGACGTTTGCCGCGTCTTTCGCCACGTCGACCGCATTCATCACTGAGATTCCGACGTCAGCCGCGTGCATCGAGGGTGCGTCGTTGATGCCATCACCCATGAACCCCACGACCCGACCGCGCTTCGTCAGAGCCGTGATGACCCGGTTCTTCTGCTCAGGCGAGACACGCGCGAAGATCGCACCACGTTCCGCCTGCACTGCGAGGGCCGCGTCGTCGATCGAGTGCATCTGCGGTCCCGTGACCACGATGTCGGAGGGCAGCCCGACGTCGCGGGCGACCTTGGCGCTCACGAACTCATTGTCGCCGGTCATGACGATGATGGAGATGCCGTCCGCCTTCAGCGCCTCAAGCGTCGCCCGGACGCCTTCTTTCGGAGGATCGAGAAACGCCGCGAAGCCGAGAAGCGTCAGGTCGGCCTCGTCGGCGGCGGTGTAAACGCTCCTTCTCTCCACATCCTTAGACGCGACGCCGAGGACGCGGAACCCGTCGAGGCTCAGACCTTGGTAGGTCGCCTCCGCCGTAGCGAGCCACTGAGCGTCGAGAGGAACGGGCGCTCCACCCACCATCACTGTGCCGCAGACGCCGATGATATCTTCGGCTGCACCCTTCACGAGAAGCGTGGTCGCGTCGTTTCGAGCAACGACCACGGAGATGCGACGTCGCTCGAAGTCGAACGGAATCTCGTCGAGCTTCGCGTACTCATCGATCGTGGGGTGCTCGTGCGCCAGAACGGCGTCGTCGAGCGGGCTACGCATACCTGCCTCGAACCGACTGTTGACGTAGATGGCGCGCAGCACGTTCTCGTCGTCGTTACCCCTCACATCCACGTGGCGCTGGAGCGTCACTTCGCCCAGCGTCAGTGTGCCTGTCTTGTCGCAGCACAACAGTTCGATGCTGCCAAAGTTCTCGATCGACGCGAGCTGCTTCACGATGACCTTGTTCCGCGCCATCCGTTTGGCGCCGCGGGCCAGCGTCACGGTGATGATCACGGGGAGTAGCTCTGGTGTCAGACCCACCGCAAGCGCGAGTGCGAACAAGAACGAATCGAGTAACGGGCGTTTGTCGACGACGTTCACGAGGAAGACGAAGAGCACCAGCAGCATGATCACGCGGACAAGCAGGAGGCCGAAGTTCTTGATGCCGCGGTCGAACTCGGTCTCGGGTTGTGATTCAGCCAGGCGAGCCGCGATCGCGCCAAACTCGGTCGCTCTTCCGGTGCGCACCACGACGGCGGTGCCGGTGCCGCTTTGGACCGAGGTGCCGAGGAAGACGCTGTTGGACGCATCGGCGATGCCGCGCTCGCCCTCGAGGTCCTCGGTGGCCTTGCCAACCGGCACGGACTCGCCGGTCAACGCGGACTCACGAACGAACAAGCCGCTCACCTTGAGCAGGCGTGCGTCCGCAGGAACGAGGCTTCCCGCCGTCAGCCGGATGACGTCGCCTGGGACGAGCTCGGCAACCGGCACCTCCCGGTCGGCTCCGTCGCGCAGTGCGGTCGTCGACAGGGCGACCCTGCTGCGGAGGTCCTCCGCGGCGCGTTTCGCCTGGTAGACCTGATAGAAGTTGAGCGCAGCGCTCAGCACGACCATCGAGATGATGATCAGTGCATCGACCCGCTGGCCGAGGAAGAACGACACGCCGCTCGCGAGGAGCAGGATCACCACGAGCGGGTTGGTGAAGAGGCGAAGCAGCGCAAGCAGGGTGGCAAACCGGCGGGCCCTGGCGAGTTCGTTGCGCCCGTACGTGCGCAGGCGCTGCGCGGCCTCGGAGGAGGACAACCCGTCAGGAGTCGCCCCGAGCTCAGCTAGCAGCTCCGTGACCGGTTCGGCCCAAAACAGTCGCGTGGATTCGTCCATGGACTACGTGTCTCCGCGTGCGGACCTCGCCGGCGTTCGCGACGATAGTCGATCGAGTGGCGCGATCAGCCGACCCATCGGCTCTGTCGCGGGTGAACCCTCCAGCAGAAACTTGGCGAACATGGTCAGTGGGATGGCCAGGATGGCTCCCGCCGGCCCGAGGAGCCAACCCCAAACGAAGAGTGAGAGCATGCCCCAGAACGGCGCGACATCAAGCCGTCGTCCGATGAGTCTCGGCAGGAGCAGGACGCCCACGGCGTTGTCGATGAGCGTGAGCGAGATGAGCACGAGCAGCGCGCGCGTGAAGCCGAAGCGTACGAGAGTGGCCACCGTCGGGGGGATCACGATCATGATGTAGCCGACGCTTGGGATGTAGCTGAAGAGGAATGCGAGCCCCGACCACAGAAGCGCCGAGGGCACGCCCAATAGCAGCATGGCAGCAAGATCGCCCACGGCCGTGAGCGCGGCGCCGAGCGTCATGAGGCGCATGAATCGCGAGAGCCCCGTCGCGAACTCCGCGAGCCGGTTCAACTGGCGCTCCTCGCCCATGATCGTCCGCAGCTTCGCAGGGAAGTCGAGTGCCTCGTAGAGCATGAAGATGGTGAGGACAAGCACGACCGTCCACCCTGCCACCGAGGAGAGCAGCGACCGTGTGAGTGTGTCTGCGGTGGAAAACGCGCTCCGAACGGCCGCCGTGGTGTGCACGAGGTGTGTGAGATCCAGCCCCACCTTCGCGCCCGCGTCGAGCACGTCTTGCAGGAGCCGCTCACTTCCGGGTTCGTATGCCGGCAGGTCTGCAATGAACGCCGAAAGCGACGCATCGACCGCGATCACGATGGCCACGAGTCCCGACACCGTGAGAACGAGGACGAGACCGAACGCGACGAGTCTGTGCCAGCCGCGCTTGATGAGTCGCTGCTGATACGGCGCCACGACGACAGTCACGAGAATCGACACGAGCACGGGTACGACGAGCGTGGCGGCGCCGTGCAGGGCGGCGAGGATGACCACGATTGCGGCAACCGCGACGACGCTCCGCGACGAGGCGTCGATCGACCCGACGACCTTCGTGTGGGTTGGGGGATCGCTCACGCCCACCTCCATAGCAGCCCTGCGGATATGGTTCCCGAACGGGCCCGTTGCCGTAACGCCCTGCCGTGCGCGATGGACATGTACGGCGCCATGCGGTTTCGTGTCGGGTAGCACCTACGAGCGCCGAGGAGGGAGCGCCCGATGCCCAATCCGCTCAAGTCCAAGTGGGTCCTCGAGACGCGGCCCCAGTTCCTCACCCTCTCGGTCGCGCTTGTCCTGCACGGTTCAGCGCTCGCGGCCTGGCGGATCGCCGAGCGAGGCGACGGCGCGTTCAACTGGGGCCACGCGCTGCTGGCGATGGTGGCGCTTGTGCTGATGCATGGAGCGGTCGACGCGCTCAACGATTGGCACGACTACGCCAGGAGCGGGATCGATCGGGAAATCAAGCAGACCCCGTTCTCGGGCGGCAGCGGCCTCGTGCCTGCCGGGGTGCTGTCGCCCACTGGCGCGCTGGTGCTGGGGCTTGGCACGCTCATCGCGGGAGCGGGTATCGGTGTCTACCTCGTGTCCGTCTCCGGCCTCCCGCTGCTGTGGATCGGACTTGCAGGCGCCGCCTCCATCGTGCTGTACACGCCCCTGTTCACCCGGATCGGCCTGGGGGAGATTATCGCCGGCCTCGGACTTGGGACACTGCCCATCGTGGGCGTGTACTACCTGCTGGTGGGTCGACTTGACCCCGTGGCCTGGGTGTCGGGGATACCTGCCGGCCTGCTAACGTACAACCTGCTCTACCTCAACGAATTCCCTGACGCCGAGGTGGACGCCAAGGGTGGGCGTCACCACATGGTGATCCTGCTCGGCAAGGCCCGCGCCCGATGGCTGTACGCGGCAGTCGAGGCAGGCACCTACCTGGCGATCATCGTCGGAGTGGCCGTTGGTGTGCTCACGCCGTGGGCGCTGCTCGGTCTCGGAGGCGCGTTCTTGGCCGTGCGAGCCATCCGTGGCGCGGTCACGAACTATGGCGGCTTCGAGAGCCTGTTCCCCGCGATGGGCGCGAATGTCATGGCCGTGCTGGCCACGAACGTGCTTCTCGCACTCGGCTATCTGATCGCGGCGCTCACTGCCTAGCGCAGGCTCCCCCACGGGGTACGCTGAGCTCACCAGAGATGATGCACGTGCGCACGAATGTGGCGGTCGTAGATCGCTCGGATCTCCGCCATCGAGGAATCCGAAAGCGGGGGCAGGTCCGCCGCGCTGATGTTGTCTTCGGCCTGCGTCGTACGCCGCGCCCCCGGGATCGCACAGGTCACGGCATCGAACATGAGAATCCACCGCAACGCCATCTGCGCCATCGTGGCTCCGGCCGGAACGAGCGGGCGCAGCTCCTCGACGGCCTTGAGTCCGGATTCGAAATCGACCCCTGAGAACGTCTCTCCCCGATCGAACGCCTGGCCCTCGCGATTGAATGAGCGGTGGTCATCTGGAGAGAACGTGGTGGCTGACGTCATCTTGCCGGTGAGCATGCCGGATGCGAGCGGTACTCGGGCGAGAATCCCCACCCCTCGACGCTTGGCAGCAGGGAAGAAATCCTCGGCCGGCCGCTGGCGGAAGATGTTGAAGATGATCTGCACCGACTGGACACCAGGGAACTCGATGGCCTTCTTCGCCTCCGCGATTCGCTCGACGCTCACTCCGTAGTGGCGGATCTTGCCCCGATTCACGAGGTCATCCAAGACACAGAAGACTTCGGCCGTGTAGACCTCGATGGGCGGGACGTGCAGTTGCATGAGATCGATGGCTTCGACGCCCAGGTTGCGCAGGCTCCGGTCGACGCACGCGGTCATGTTCTCGCGAGTGTAGGCGTGCGGGTCGGGATTGAGCGTCACCCCCATCTTGGTGGCAATGTAGAACGGCTCACTCCGTAGCCGTCGAAGCCGGCCCAGTAGCGGCTCGCTGCCATACACGTCCGCGGTGTCGAAGAAGTTGACGCCCAGATCCAGGGCACGATTGAGCGTGGCGAGTGACTGGCGGTCGTCCACTGCTCCCCACTGACTACCCATCGCCCACGTGCCGAGGCCGATCGTCGATACCTTCCAGCCGGTGCGCCCGAGTTCACGGTGTTCCATTTGAACGGCTCCTCTGACGGAGGCGAGTGCGTACTCGACAGATCCTGCCCGTACGTTGATTCCCGACGCGGCTCATCACCGGATGTATCAACGGACTTCTCGTCTATCCGCGGCTGTGACGCCGCACCCTCCACGCGAACGGGTATCAAACGGACAGAGGATTCCGGAGTTCGAGGGGGTACACGATGGGTTGCTGTCTTGGAGTGTTGCTCCTCGCTGGTGCGCCGCGCATTGCGCTGCTGTTGTGGTGGTTCATGGATCCCGCGCGCGTGGACGGAGCGTTCCGTGGCTGGTCCACGACGCTCGGGTCCATTACGGCTCCCGCTTGGATCTGGCCGCTGGTCGGTCTCCTGCTGCTGCCTTGGACGACCGTGGCCTACGTCTTCGTCGCGCCCGGCGGCCTCACGACACTCGAATGGGTCGTCATCGTGATCGCCTTGCTGCTGGACCTGAGCACCCATGGAGGAAGCGGGCGCGCATACCAGCAACGCCGATCAGCGATCTAGATACGCCAGATAGCAGGCGGGTACATACCGATTACGCTGACCGACGCTCGCGACGTGCGCGCGCCAGTACCCCGACCCATGGGAGGACACGATGCATCACTACTTCCACCGGCTGGAAGACCCGGAGACCGTGTACGGGCTCGTGCGCGACGTCTTCCTGGCAGCATCGATCACGTGCCTGCTCTCCGCGCTCCATCGCATCGCGCATGCGCTCACCCTCACTGCCCGGGTGAAGGCACTCGATGAGTTCGAGGACAGCTACACGCCTGAAGAGCGCGAGATCATGCTCGCGAAGGTGAGAGCCGGGTCGCTGCACTGCTGAGGACGTCGCTGGCGCGGGTGATCACTCGCCCGCCTTGTGGCCTCTCATCTTGTGCTGCTTCATCACGGTCCGGGCTGCGACCTCCTCGGCACGCTTCCCGTAGCGGCCCGACTTCTCCGCATCCTCTTTGATCTTCTCGTACTGGCGTTGCTCTTTCTCGCCAACGCCGCGTAGATGCTTCCCTTCAGGCATGCCGATCCCTCCTCGAGATGCATGAGAGCAGGCAGATGGGAAGTCCTAAGCGCGCTCGGCCTCCGGGTCGACATCGGCATTGATCACCGTCGGCGTCCAGTTGATGCCATCGAAGAACCGAAACCCGTCGCGCCGCACCGGATCCGCGTACCACCCCGCACCGTACGGCGGGAGCCGAAGCACCTCGGGCAGCTCTGGATCCAAGGTCACCGGCTTTGCGGCCCGTGAACCGAGCGCGCTGAGAACTCCACGAGCATTCATCGCCAGCCCCTAACAAGGCGATCAGACGGGCTACTTCTCGGGCCCGCCGTCAACAAGGTCATGCCAGGCGCGCTTCGCGCGAACCTGCCAATCGTCCCACTGAAGTTCGAAGTCCTGTCGGCGCGAATCCCACTTCTCGTCAGCCTCGTCCCACGCCTTCGCGGCCCGAAGCTTGAGATCGTCGAACTGCTCGCCAAGCTGGTTGACTCGTTCCTGGTATTCGACTTTCGACTGACCCGTGGCGGCGTCGACCTTGGCCTTCATGGTCTTCAAGTCCCGCTGCCACTCGTCGATCTGTGCCTCGATACGAGCTCTCGTCGCATGAGTGTCCATGACGCTCGCCCTTCCCTTCTCGGCAATCAGCAGGTTGCGATTTCCGAACTTGCCTACGGGCTCGTCGGCTCCGTCGAGCCGTTTCCAGCCGGGGGAACGACGATGGTGTTGCCTGGAGGGGTGACGATCGTGGTGTCATTCCCGAAGAATGGTGAGCCGGAGCTCAGGAAGATCCACCAGAGCAGGACCAAGATCGCGATGATGAGCAGTGTCGCAAGGAGCCACGACATCGCGCCGCTACCGCCGCCGGTGTTATCGACATGGATATCGGCCATCGTTCTCTCCTGCTCAGACCACTTTTCGACCCGTGAGGAGCTGGATGACCAGCACCACGAGGGCGATGACAAGTAGGGCGTGGATGAAGCCGCCGAGCGTGGTCCCGGTGAGCAGACCGAGCAGCCACAGGACCACCAGCACCGCCACGATTGTGTACAGCATGATTGCCTCCCTCACACGTCGGTGGGTCCGGTATGGACCCGCTGTCGAGTTTCTGCCCGAACAGCGCCGGGAGAACGTGTGCACTGGGACAGACCTTCACTGGCCTGCGGGCCAGTCTTGCCGCGATTGTGCGTATCGACGGCTGGGACGCCGGTTTGGGTTTCGCGTGCGGCGGGGTAGGTTTGACACAAGGGAACGGACACTCAATCGCGGAGGCGAACGTGCCATGACTCATCCGTTCATTAGGCATCTCCTTGAGGACCATGAGAAGCAGCGCGCGCTCGGAGAGCGACTCAAGAGGGCTGAGAAACCCGCGGTCCGTCGAGACCTTCGGGAGAGGCTGTCCAAGGAGCTGCTACCCCACATGAAGGGAGAAGAAGCCTCAGTCTTCGCGTATATGCGCGGCTCGGGTGATGTTGAAGCAAGAGACCACGCCTTGGAGGCTGTGCAGGAGCACCATGTAGCACGACTGGTGCTGCGAGAGCTCTTGGGTCTCCGCGTCGATGGCGACGTGTTCAGCGCGAAGGCGGCCGTACTGTCAGAACTCAACGAGCATCATATGCAGGAAGAAGAAGGCACGCACTTTCCCTGGATTGAAAAGCACGCTTCGAAGGAGAAGCTCGACGGGCTCTTCGAAGACTACAGGGTCGCAGAGAAGGCTGAGGAGCGCGCCTGAGACCAGACACGGCTGTCCCAGAGCACCAAAGGACCCCGGCATCACGATGCCGGGGTCTTGCGTGTCAATGGCGGGCATCCTGGGTGGCCCTGCAATCGGCGCTCTACCGAGACGCGGTATTTCCGCGAACAACCGCCCACAAGACGGGCTTGCACTGCGACTACTCTATGTTACTATGTACTGGTAGTCAGTAGCACTGAGTAGTCCGAGGAGATGCTCCGTGGGCAAGCAGATGACGGAGATGCTCAAGGGCACGCTGGAGGGCATCGTCCTCGCAATCCTGTCCAGACAGCCTGCGTACGGCTACGAGATCACCGCACGGTTGCGGGAGATGGGCTTCTCCGACGTCGCCGAGGGCACTGTCTACGCGCTGCTCATTAGAGTCGAGCAGAAGGGTCTCGTCGACGTGGAGAAGCATCCGTCAGAGAAGGGGCCTCCGCGCAAGGTGTATTCGCTCAACGCCAAGGGACAGTCTGATCTCGAGGAGTTCTGGAAGACATGGAGCTTCCTCACGGACCGGCTCGAGGAACTCCACGAAGGAGGCAGGTGATCATGGATATCGCGAAGTTGACCGAGAAGATGATCGGCGATAAGCGACGGTGGCGGGCGTACAAGGCGCGCGTCAAGCAGCTTCCCGAGAACTACCGAGCGGCGGTCGACGCGATCGAGCGGTACCTGATGTACTTCGGGCCGATGGACGCCGACAGCGCAGTCTCGCTCTTCGACGACGTCGCCGAGCTGTTCGAGCAGGCTGCGGCCGACGGGACGCCGATCCGCGAGATCGTCGGGGAAGACCCCGTGGAGTTCGTGGAAGCGTTAGTCCGAAACTACGACAAGGGCGGGTATGTCGCTCGGGAACGGAGCCGCCTGATCAGCGCCATCGAGCGCGCCGAGGAGACGGCTGGGGGCGCCGGCTCATGACGGCCCAGACAATCGCCGGGCACGCGATCCAGGTGCAAGGGCTGAAGAAGTCCTACGGCACCTTGGAGGTGCTCCTGGGCACGGACTTCGACGTGGCGCGAGGCAGCATCTTCGCCCTGCTCGGCTCGAACGGAGCGGGCAAGACCACGATTGTGAACATCCTGTCCACGCTGCTCCGGGCTGACGCCGGGACTGCCAGCGTCAACGGCTTCGATGTCGCCACGCAGGCTGCGAATGTGCGGGAGTCCATCAGCCTCACCGGACAGTTCGCGGCCGTCGACGAGATTCTCAGCGGGCGGGAGAACCTCGTGCTGGTCGCCCGCTTGCGGCACCTCGAGGACCCGGGCGCGATCGCGAATGACCTGCTCGGGCGCTTCTCGCTGACGGACGCGGCCGAGCGGAGGGTGTCGACGTATTCGGGTGGCATGCGCCGCCGCCTCGACATCGCTATGAGCCTTATCGGGAATCCGCCGGTCATCTTCCTCGACGAGCCGACGGCCGGCCTCGACCCCCAGGCGCGCATCGAGGTGTGGCACGCGATTAGGGAACTCGCCGACCACGGTACGACGGTGCTGCTCACGACGCAGCACCTCGACGAGGCCGAACAACTTGCCGACCGGATCGCGATCCTCCACGGCGGCCGGATCATCGTGAACGGCACCCTCACCGAGCTCAAGCAGCTGCTCCCGCCGGCCACGGTCGAATACGTGGAGAAGCAGCCGACACTCGAGGACGTCTTCCTCGCGATCGTGGGTGCCGACGGCAAGGATGGCGGCGGTGGCAATGACCGCGCGTTCGGCACCGACGAGTAAGGAACAACGATGACCAACCACTTCTTCGGCGACACCGCCATCTTGACGGGACGGTCCCTGCGGCACATCACGCGCAGTCTCGACACCATCATCACCACCGCGATCATGCCGATCGCCTTCATGCTGCTGTTCGTCTACGTGTTTGGCGGCGCGATCAACTCAGGGTCGGATTCCTATGTGAACTACCTGCTGCCCGGGATTCTGCTCATTACTATCGCGTCAGGCATCTCCTACACCGCATACCGGCTCTTCATGGACATGAAGAGCGGCATCTTCGAGCGATTCCAGTCCATGCCGATCGCACGGTCGTCCGTGCTGTGGGCGCACGTGCTGACCTCGTTGGTCGCCAATCTCATCTCGCTTGTGGTCGTCGTGCTGGTCGCCCTCATCATGGGTTTTCGCTCGGGGGCGGGAGTTCCGGCATGGCTCGCAGTCGCGGGCATCCTGATCCTGTTCACGCTGGCGTTGACGTGGCTGGCCGTGATCGCCGGTCTGTCCGCGAAGTCCGTGGACGGCGCAGGCGCGTTCGCCTACCCGCTCATCTTCCTGCCGTTCATCAGCTCGGCGTTCGTGCCCACCGACACCATGCCCGGCGCGGTGCGCGTCTTCGCCGAACACCAGCCGGTGACGTCGATCGTCAACGCGATTCGCGACCTGTTCACGCAACAGCCCGTCGGCACGGACATCTGGATCGCTCTCGCGTGGTGTCTCGGCACCCTCTTTGTCGCGTATGCGTTGGCCATGGCCACGTACCGCCGCAGGATCTCTTCGTAGAGCGATGAACGGGTGTGCGATCCCCGTCAGCTTCCGCGGCGCGTTCGGGTGTCCGTGCGGTAAGGCTCAACACAGCTCCGATTGTCACGCCTCCAGGAACTGTAGCACCCTGTCGCTCACGGCCTGCTCGTGCACGCTGATGAGCGCATGCCCCGCGCCCGGGAACACCGCCCGCTGGACTTGTGGGGCTGCGCTGGCAAGCCGCGCTGCCGCGGCCTTGACCGAGCACAGCTTCTCGTCCTGACCGGCGATGTAGAGGACGGGCGTTCGGATTCCGCCGAGTTCGCTGTCGCTGAACACGCGCGGACCCATCGCGCTCGGAATCTTGGCGAAGCACTGCAGGCCCAGGGTCAACTCCGCCACGTACTGCTCGAACCCCGCCCTGTCGTACTGCTCCCATTCCGGCATCAACCAGCGCAGCATCGCTCCGACCGTGCGAGGCGTCGGCCCCATAAGGACCGCGAATGATCGTGGGCTATTGGCCGCGTTCTTCAGGCTGGCGCGCTGTGCCACGAGCGCCAGCGACAGCCAGATCGACTTCGCGATCCGGTGCGGCGCATGGCGGTGCCTCATCCGGTCCGCTGACGCGCACGAGCGTGCGCCCGTGCTTGGCGTCGACCATCTGGGTTTCCGAGGCGAGCGGCCAGGACGCAGCCTGTTCGTCGTAGTGAGCCAGGTAGCGCTCGCGTGATTCAGCCGATGCGAACGGATGGTACTCGGACAGGCCAGCGCCCACCGTGACCCCCCTACCCCGCACCCAGCATACTACGCAGGACGCTCCTCGCGCGGGAGGCTGATGGTGAACGCCGCTCCGCCGCCCTCACGGTTGGCTGCCTCGACGCGACCGTTGTGGAGTTCGACCAGTCGCTTCACGATGGGCAGCCCCAACCCACTGCTGCCGCTGTCGCGATTGCGCGTGCCCTGGGCGCGGTAGAAGCGATCGAAGACTCGAACGAGGTCTTCTTGGCGCAGGCCCGGCCCGTCATCGGCAACGCGCAGCAGTACCTCGTCGCCCTCGGCTACCGCAACGATTTCGATGTGACCGCCCTCGGCGGTGTGCGCCACCGCGTTTCGCGTGAGGTTCATGAGCGCCTGCTCTAGGAGATCTGGATCACCTCGCACCCAAAGGTCTGCGGGCGCGCCCACCCTTACCAACCGATCTCCGAGCGCGCGCGTGCGGACGGCCGTCTCCTCAAGAATCGTCCCGACGTCCAGCGGCTGGAACGGGCGATGCATCCCGGAGTCCAATCGCGCCAGTGCGAGAAGGTCGTTCACAAGGCGTTCCTGCCGTGCGAGCTCCTCGCGCATCGCCACGAGGGCCGCGGCCCTCTCCTCGGCGCTTGTCTTGGGATGCTCAAGCAGGTCGAGGTTCCCTCCGACCACGGCGAGCGGCGTTCGGAGCTCGTGGGATGCGTCTGCGACGAAACGTCGCTGCTCGCCGAAGGCAGACTCGAGCCGATTCAGCATCGAATTCAGCGCGGCCACCATGGTGCCAACCTCATCGCGCGGGCCGTCATATGGCACGCGATCGCCGAGCGATGACTGGGTGACATGCTCGGCGGTGCGCGCGACCTCCCGCAACGGGACCAGAGAAGCCCGTGCAACCCACACCGAGAGCGACGCGCCGATCGCGACGATCGCGACGCCCGCGACCGCGAGCGTGGTCGCGAGGCTCGATGCAATCGCCTTGTGGTAGGCGGTCGGCAGGGCCGCCTGGAAGACGCCAGCCGCCTCCCCGTCGGAGTCCACGATTGGTGCCGTGGCCATGCGGTACTCCTCGGCATCGAGGTTGAGGGTAGCGAAGCCCGCGGGCGTCGGATCGGCGTTGCCCCCTGCTAGCTCGAGAAGGGCATCGGAGTTGGAGAGTACTCGCCCACCAGTCAGCCTCACCATGAGGATAGGGTGCGCACCCGTGGCGGCCTGGGTATGCACCGAGAGGTACTCGCGTGACGCGTCTACCAGACTCGCCGTCGTTGCCGTGCTGCTCCCATCACCCCCGGCAACCGCGGCCGCATACGATTGCGTCTCCCGCAGCAGCGCGCGGTCCAGGTCGGTGGTGAGGGAGCGGGCGACGATGACATACGAGGTCACGGCGAGCAGGAGGACTCCGACGCCAAGTGTTAGTGTCATGGCGCTCGCCACGCGTGCGACCGCCGTAAGGCGCCTACGCCCTGACACGGTATCCCGCCCCGCGAACCGTGTCGATTGCGGAGGGTTGGCCGGTCGCGTCCAGCTTGCGGCGAAGGTATCCGATGTAGACGTCAACGACGTTCGACGCGCCTTCGAATCCGAAGCCCCAGATCGCGTCCAGCATCTGCTCGCGCGATAGCACTTGTCCGGCGTGTCGCATCAGATACTCCAAGAGCGCGAACTCGCGCGAGGGGAGATCGACTTCGACCTCGCCGCGCCGCGCCACGCGGGTACGGGTGTCGAGCGAGATCCCGCCAGCTTCAAGCACGCTCGCCGTCTGCTGACCGTGGCGAACCGCAGCGCGGACCCGCGCAGCCAGCTCGGCGAACGCGAACGGTTTGACTAGGAAGTCATCGGCGCCAAGGTCGAGCAGTTCGACTCGGTCGTCCACTTCACTCTGCGCGCTCACAACGATGACCGGTGTGTCGCTGTCACGTGCCCGAACCGCGCGAAGCACGTCGCGTCCGTCGCCATCAGGAAGCATGAGGTCGAGAAGCACGAGGTCGTATTCATACGCCCTCGCCATCCCCATCGCATCAGCGGCGGTGGCGGCGCGCTCTACGGAATGGCCCTCGGCTCCGAGTCCACTTGCCATGAACGATGCGATCCGGTCCTCGTCCTCAACGAGCAGGATCCTCATGCGCTCCCCCTGGTCGATGCGGCGACAACGTAGGCCGTGCCGCACCAGCAGTCTCCTCAGTCGTCATCCGGCTCTTCCGCGTCGTCATCCGGCTCTTCCGCGTCGTCATCCGGCTCTTCCGCGTCGTCATCCGGCTCTTCCGCGTCGTCATCCGGCTCTTCCGCGTCGTCATCCGGCTCTTCCGCGTCGTCATCGCGTACCGCAGGTCTGACCACCTCCCGGATGACGCCATCGGTGTCCGAGGCCGACGGCACCGCTGCGGGAGAGTCATGTACAGGCGGTGTGACGCCCGCGCTCGTTGCGGCTGACTCTATCGGTCGATCGATGGTGATCACGGGCAACTCCCCGGCCGCCGGAGAGACCCAGAGCGGCGCAGCGGACGCGAGCGCAATGGTCCCGGCGATGAGAACCGTAGCGGTCAGCGTGGCAGGGATGCTCTTGCTATTGGCCATGTCTTTGGGCCGCCCCCCGGAACCTAGTCACTCGAGTTTAGCGCGTCGGCCGTCTTCACGCTCAGTCATCGAACTCGTCCGCGCCCCTGTGAGTATTCGGCCGGACCATGAACTCACGATGAGTCAGGGATGAGAGTTCTCTCACTGGAGGCGCCGAGCGGTTGCTGAGACGACATGGGGGTATTCTGCAGGAATGAACATCGACGACCCCATATTGCCCGCAGTAACCCACCTCGTGGGCCCGGGTGCCGACGACATCTTGGGCGCCGCCGTGCGCGCCGCCGCTGGCACCCTTCGTCACGCACGGGTGTCGCAGGTCCAATACCGGCCGGGGCACGAGTTGGTCGTTCGATATCGATGTGACATCAACTGGCAGGACGGGCGCCAGCACGACGACACACTTCTAGCCGCGACGACCCGCAGCGGTCCGCTGCCAGGAACCCTTTCTCTCGTTGCCGAGACAGCCGCGGGCAGCCTCGAGGTGTCGGTGTGGCGCTACCCCTTTGACCCCCTGGTTGTCGGGCTGCCGATCGCCGTCACGGCAAGTCGGCTTGCCCCTCTCTTCGCGTCCACGTTGCAGGCGCCGGTGAAGGTGGAGGTCGTTGCCTACCGGCCGACGGAACGCGCCGTAATGCGCGTTCAAGACAGCACCGGCCGTACGGTCTACGTCAAGGCGGTGCGACCCGAAGTGGTCCGTTCACTGGTTGAGCGTCACGGGCAGCTGCGGCGCGCCGGGCTCCCCGTGCCAGAGGTGCTCGACGCCGACGTCGACTTGGGATTGGTGGTCTTGGCTGAGCTGCCAGGTCCGACGTTCCGCGACCGCATCAAGGGCGGCCTCCCGGGTTGGCCTGAGCCTGAGACATTGCTCGAGCTGACGAAACGCTTGGCCGGAGTGCCGGCTTCGACACTGCCAGTTGTTGCCGGCCGCGTTCGCGATGCCGTGAGCCATGCGCGGCTGCTCGAGACAGTGGTTCCCGAGGCGACGCCGCTGCTGCAGGGGCTGGTGGATTCGTTCACCGCGGCGCTTCCCGCCGTCGATGCCCGCTCCGGGCGTGTGATCCACGGCGACCTCCACGAAGGTCAGATGATGACCGATGACCGCGGAGCGATCGTCGGACTTCTGGACATCGACGATCTTGGGCTCGGGGACCCCCTCGATGACCTCGCCACTCTCATCGCTCACACTCGGTTCCGGGCGATGGGCGCCGGCGCCACGGGCGATCGTGTCCGCAGGTACAGCGACCAGCTACGTGCCGCGTTCGTGCAGCACGTAGATGCAGCGGAGCTCGACATCGCCGTTGCAGCGGTGCTTGTCGGCTTGGCCACGGGTCCGTTCCGCATCCAGCAGGCCGGGTGGCCCGCTACCGTTGCCCTCGTTATCGCGGATGCCAGGTCTCTTGCTGGCGCTGCAGCTGCGGGAGCGAGGCGCAGTTCATGAGCCGTAGTGGCGCGTGAGAGAAGTCTCACCCCAGCCTTATGGCCCTCTCATCTTCTGACCTCATCTTAGTAACCGTCAGGCAGTGGTGACGGCAGGAGGTTCGAAATGAAGAGAGACATGCTGGACAAGCAGGAGCCGTGGAAGCGAGTGAACTGGAAGGTCGCCCTTGTCAGTGGCGTCGTCCTTGGTGCCGGATTCGGCACGGTGTCGGTGGCGCAAGCCGATTTGCAGGCCGTCCGGACCCCGTCTGCTATCGAGCGGCTTGCCGAGAATGTGGACCGGGCCCGATCCGAGGTCCCGGCTGCGCTGCCAACTCACAGCGCAGCGGCCAGCGTGGCATCGGTGACCAGCGTAGCGTCGCCTGCCAGCGTGGCATCGGTGACCAGCGTAGCGTCGCCTGCCAGCGTGGCATCGGTGACCAGCGTAGCGTCGCCTGCCAGCGTGGCATCGGTGACCAGCGTGGCGTCCGTCAACTCGATTGACTCGTGACGCGACACCCGGCGCCTCGCCGAGCTGCCGGTAACGGTGCCCGATAACGGGCGACCGCGTCGGCGAGTCGTCGGGACGGTCTGTCGGTGCGCCGACAGCGAACACGAGTAGAGCCGGGCGCCTACACCCGGCTCTACCTGCAGCTTTACTGGTGGGCGATGAGGGATTTGAACCCCCGACTTCCTCCTTGTAAGGGAGGCACTCTCCCGCTGAGTTAATCGCCCTTCTGTACTTCTCGATGCGGTAAATGCGAACGAGCGCCGTCAAGGAGTCGAAGACGCGCTCGGCGAACACCTGTCTACGGGCCGGTGTTCGGGACTTGTTGGCAAGAATCGCGCCGTGCGAGTGCCATTCTAGCAGCCGACGCGGCTGCGCGTTCTGAGGAGAGTCCAGACGGAAGATCCGACGGTGTTGGCGTGGTGCCCCGTCCACACAGCACTGGAACTGGCATCACTCCGTCGTCTTGCGCAGCTCAAGATCGCGAACGATGTTGTCGACGGCCGTCTGTATCTGAGCGACCGATAGGTTCCGTGTTTCCATCACAAGGTGCTTGGCGTCGTACTCGGCCCACGTCTTCGGGAGGATTGTCAGGCCGAGTTCTTCGGCATGATCCCAGAAGTACGTTCCGGGGAACGGACACGTGTAGTTGAGTATGAGGTTGGCGTGAGCGTCTGAGATTTCGCGCATGAACTCACCGGTCTCCGCGATCGTCTCGAGGGTATCGTCGGGGAACGGCACCATGAACGAACACGCGATGTCGATCCCCTCGGCCACAGCCGCATTCACGGCGGCGAGCACTGTCTCCTTCTTGATGTGCTTGACCGTGTCGAGGATCTGTTGGGACCCCGACTCGACGCCGTACTGGATACCCTGACAGCCGCACGCGGCCATCGCATGCAACAGCTCCGGATCGACGAGGTCGGCACGCGTCGCGCAGCCCCACTTCATCGGGAAGTCGAGGGCCTTCATCTCCTCGAGCAGCTCGTACACCCACTTCTTGTCGAGCGTGAAGATGTCGTCGCTGAAGAAGACGTAGTCCACGCCGTCGTCGCGCTGCAAAGCCCGCAGCTCCTCCACGACGCTCTTGGGCGAACGCGCATTCCGACGCCCTTCCCAGACCGCTGACGCTGAACAGAAGGGGCAGCGATAAGGACAGCTGCCAGTAGCGGTCAGCACGTTGTATGGCTCTCCGTAGAAGTCGGTCGGGAAGAGTTCGCGCGCCGGAGGGAGCAGCTCGTCGGGGTGCAGAATCGCCCCCCGAGCGTTCACACGCGGTTCGGGCGTCTTGTAGCCAAGACCCGGAATCTCCGCGAGCTCCGGACCGTTACCGCTGAGCGCCGACACAAGCGCGACCATCGTCCTCTCGCCAGCACCGACAACCACGTAGTCGACGGCGTCTTCGGCGAGCACCTCGAGAGGGCGGATGGTGGCGTGGGCGCCGCCCAAGACGACGACCGTCTCGGGGGCGACTGCCTTGACAGCCTGTGCCACGGCGAGCCCGTTGGTGATTGTTTCTGTCATGGCCGAAATGCCGACCACTTCCGGGCGCTCCCGTTCGATGATGCCGGCGACGCGGGTGAGATTCAGCCCGCTCACGTTGAGGTCGATGGCGCTCACCCGGTGCCCATCGGCCATGAGCGCCGACGCGATGTACGCGAGCCCCAGCGGAGGCGACAGGCGCGCATGGGGGTTGCGCACGGTGACAGGAGCATTCACAAGCAGAATCTTCACCGAATTGCCTCCCTCGGGCCGGCCCGCTCGCGACTGTACAGCAAACCGCACGCCCAGCCGGTAGATGGGTGGGCCGGGCCCCACGCGGGACCCGGCCCGAACATGCTCCATGCGCTGCCCCGCGACCAGGTGGATGAACTGCGCGCACGAGACGTGCTCGGCTGGCTGTCGTCATGGGCGCGGACACGTTCCGGCCGACCGATCGGCCGTCTTGTTGTGATCTAGCTGCGGCGCTTCCTAACTCGTCTCCGGCGCTGACTCGCCGTCGAACTCATCGTCCGCATGCCCCGCGTGTTCCTGGCGCAGCGCGGCGAATCGAGCCTCGAGCCTATGGAGCGTGTCGTCATCGAGATTCTCGAGATCCACAAACCCTGTCTCGGCACCCCTGGTAGCTCGGAGCAGTTCGTCGAGCTTGAGCTGGAGCGCCTTCTGGTCCCGGTTCTGCGCGTTCTGAATGATGAAGACCATGAGGAACGTCACGATCGTCGTTCCGGTGTTGATGACCAGCTGCCATGTGGGGGAGTAGCTGAAGAGAGGCCCGGAGACCGCCCAGAGCGCCACGGCGGCAGCGGCGATGACGAATGCATACGGAGAGCCGACAGCTCCAGACACCGTCTTCGCGGCCTTTGCGAAGAATTCACTCATAGTAGCCCCCTCCTCCGACGCAAAGTGACGACCTACGAAGGTTCCGCTTTCGCTTCCACTCCCTAGGTCGTCGTGTTCTGTGTACCCGACGTCTCGGATGCTAAACACGATTCAGCTGAGGAATCTGCACGAGGCGCCGTCGTCGCCCACGACCGGAGGCTCCAACCGGCGCTCGTGGTGTCGCGCTCATCGCGCGGACTGTCCGGGCGGTCAGTCACGGCACTGTCCGGCCGACCAGAGAATCGACCCGCCGGAACGGTGCGAGTCTGGGCGCAGGTGGGATGCTCATATCAAGCATCAAGCGAGGGCCACGTTCCTCGGATGAGTCCCGGGGGTGGTTGGGCTGACCGCACGAAACCATGACGGCACCGTGCTTACCTGCGCGGCAACCGAATGCTCGTTCAACCGCGGGTTCGCGTGTTGCGCTCCCTATATCGTGGTGAGCCCGCAACACCCCGAGTGTGAGACGTACACGCGCGGGCGGGCGGAGACCGGCCTTGAGGAGCCGCTCGTGATGGTCTGCAGGACCACTATATGCGAGTTCAATCGCTGCTCGCGCTGCGTGGCACGCGGCGTCACATTCGACTGGCACGGCAGCGAAGCCGACTGCGCGACCTTCCGGACCTAGCCTGGTTCGGCGGCGGCCGAGGCACGCTCCGGAGACAGATCCCGGGTGCCGATGACCAAGATCGCTATGTCGTCATGGAGGTTACCCCCCGTGAAGCTGAGTGCGCCTTCGTAGAGGTCTTGGGCGAGGCCGCGCGCGTCATCACGCCTGGATCCTCGAAGGATCCTCACGATGCCCGCGGTCTCCAAGGCGGCATCGCCGTGGCGCACATCCGGCAGCCCGTTCGTAAAGCAGACGAGTCGCTCGGACGGGGCCAGCGCCAACTCCTGCACGTCGAAGTGCACGTCCCGCAACACCCCAAGAAGCGGACCCTCGTCGCCCACAGCGGCAACGCGACCTTCTCTGTCCATGAGAACAGGAATCGGGCACCCCCCCGTCGCGTACACGGCCGTCCCCGTGCGCGGATCGAGGATCCCGAAGAACGCCGTGGCGAACATCTCGGGTGAGCCGAAAGCGAGGAGCACGCGGTTCGTCTTGGACAGGACTTCCGCCGGCGAAAGGCCGTCCAGCGTCGTCACGCGGATGCAGTCGCGGACGAGTGCCGTCGTGGTCGCTGCCGACAGCCCCCGACCCGACACATCGCCGATGCTGAATGCGATTCGCCCGTCGTCGAGAGGAAACACATCGTAGAAGTCACCGCCCGCGACTTCTGCGTTCGAGGCGGGCGCGTAGATGTAACCGACATCCACATCCTTGAGGGCGAGAGGGGCGTCTATTAGGGCACGCTGGAACGCCTCGGCCACGCGGCGATGGCGACGCAGCTGGGTCCAGTGCTCCTGCGCCATCGAAAGGAGGACCGCGAGCCGACTGCCAAACTCGATCTCCTCATCGCCGAACGAAGAGCCGGGGCGCCCGAAGCAGAGCGTGAGCCCACCAACGACCCTCCCCCGCGAAGTGAGGGGAAAGCTCATATGCGGGCCGCGGTCGCTTCCCCCAGCGCATGAGCAACCGTCGCTTCGGCCACCTTGGTCTCGGACAGTGACCCCTCTTCCCGTGCGCTTGACCTCGGTGAGTGTGGGACTCTCTTCGTCTCCGTGGAATGCGCCGACCTGCGCAAGGGAGGAGCCCCAGACGTTCGAAGTTACCCACCCGCCAAGTTCACGACGGTCGATGGATCCGCAGCTCGCCGCGAGGGCCTCGCACGCAAGGCCGAGGGCCAAGCCGACGACCTCTTCAGGGTCGAGCGCGGTACCAAGATGCCGCTGAATCTCGAACAGAACGTCGCCAAGCTGCCGCGCCCGTGTGGCGCTTTCCAACCGCTGTTCCGGCGACAAGCGGGGATACGCATGAGGACGACCCGGGTGAGCGGTGCCGCTCGGGGTCGTGCCGGCGGGTCCGCCCTTCGCCTGCGGCGTGTCGTTTCCCACGTACTCGGACAACCTCCACCGTCCCGGTTTCCGGCCCGACTGCCCCCGCATAGCATGCCCGCTCAGGTATCGAGCCTGCCGATGTGGCTCTTACCCTGTTCTGGGGCATCAATACCCCATGGCGGGACCACCGGGCGATGGATCGAGGGAGTGGTCGTGACTCGAGGATACGCGTCAGAAAGCGCATCGACCGGCGAGAGCATGGAGCTGCGCACCGACGAGAGCTCCGTGGTTGGATCCGCGGTCGACCTGGTGGAGCGCCAGCTACGGCAGATGGCATTCGGGCTGCACGATGGTCCGGTTCAGACCCTCAGCGCTGCAGGCGCGATGCTGGCACGGGCCGGGCGCTCGGAGCAGCTCGAAGCGATGCGCGCTCAGGTGGCCGCGGCCGAGGGTTTGCTCGACTGCGCTGTGTCCGAGATGCGCGACATAATGCATGAGTTGAGCCCCGTAGCGCTCGAGGAGGCGTTCCTCACGGCCAAGCTCAGGGAGTATGCGAGTCGCTATGAAGGCTATTCCGGGCTTCCCGTGGAATTGAAGGTTGTGGGCACGGAATTCCCGCTCGGGTTCTACGTCCAGGTTTCGCTCTTCCGCATCGTTCAGGAGGCGCTCGCGAACGTTCGCAAGCACGCGAACGCACGGAGCGTGACCATCGCGGTCGAGTTCACGCCGGACGCCGTCCGCTGCTCCGTCCGCGATGACGGTGCCGGCTTCGACCCGGATCGCGCCGCGGCCCTGGGGGCGACCTCCCACTGGGGACTCACCGGGATGCGGGAGCGGACGCTGCTCGTGGGCGGTGAGCTGACGATTTCGAGCAGCCCGGGCGAGGGAACGGAGGTCCGCGTGCATGTACCCGGGCGTCCCTCATGAGCGCGGGAACTGATACCACGCGAGTCAGGGTGGTGATCGTCGACGATCACGCGCTCGTGCGGAACGCGGTTCGGCTGGCCCTGGAACCAGATCCCAGAATCGAAATCGTCGGAGAGGCGCGCTCCGGCGCTGAAGCAGTCTCGACCGCAACCGCAACCGCACCAAACGTGATCGTGCTCGACTTCCGCCTCGGCGATGCGAATGCCCCCGAGGTCATCGACCGCCTCCGCGAGGTCGGCTGCACGGCAGAGGTCGTCGTGCTCACGAGCTATGGGGACCGTCGCAACGTTCGCGCGGCGATCGACCGAGGTGCGCGCGCGTTCCTGACGAAGCGAGCAACCGACATCGATCGTCTGGCGACGGCCGTCCTCGACGCCTACGCGGGGAAGGACACCCTCAGCGAAGACGCGTTGTCAGAGCTTCTGCGCTCAGTACGCGACCACGACCTCCATCTCAATGCTGAGGTCACGCCACGGGCCCTGGAAGTGTGGCGGCGTGTCGCCCTCGGCATGAGTAACGAAGAGGTCGCGCGCGAGCTCTTCATCACCGAGCGCACTGTCAAGTACCACGTGAGCAACCTGCTTCAGGTGACCGGCGCGCGGACGCGCGCCGAACTTGTTGCGCTGGCGTACCGCGGCGGACTGATGGACACCCCGGAGTAGCCGGCAGGTCCGCAAGGCCCATCGACGGACCGGCGAGGGACGTGGGCGGGCGACGTCGAGGACGGAATCCTGACCGAAGGTACAGTCAAGACTATCCCGCGGACCAAGCGCGCCGACGCTGTGGAGCGCATATACATGGTGGGCCGGGCTACCCCCCTTCATAAGCCCCCCACGCAAGGGCCGTCTCTCCCCCCGGAGACGGCCCTTACACTGCTCGCGCTACGCCAAGATTTCCCTGTTTCAACGGCCTCACATGAGGAGAGAGACCCTCACTCGGGTATATAGAGTGAGGTCCGAGGGAAACCGGGCAGACTCGCGGTGCGCGTGTCGGGGACGCCGTCACCGTGGGGCCCGACGTCGGACAGTCGGGGGTGACCTGCAACCGTGCGGGCCACAGTGGGCCACGTGAATGGAGGCAGTTATGCGAGTACGTAGACTACTGGTTTGGGCTCTCGCGATCGTGCTCATTGTGGGCATCGCCGCCGGGCTCGCGAGCTGCAAGGCCAAGCCGACCACCGGCGGCGGCGGAGGCACTGCGAAGACGATCAAGATCGCCCTTCTCCTCCCCGAGACGAAGACCGCCCGCTATGAGACTCAGGACCGGCCGCTCTTCGAGGCAAAGGTCAAGGCGCTCGATCCCAACATCGAGATCCTGTACAGCAACGCCAACCAGGATGCGACCGAGCAGCAGTCGCAAGCTGACGCAGCACTGACCAACGGCGCGACGGTGCTGGTGCTCGACCCGGTCGATTCCGCTTCTGCCGCCTCGATCGTGGCGAAAGCCAAGGCTCAGAACGTTCCGGTCATCAGCTATGACCGCCTGGTTCTCAACGCCGATCTTGACTACTACGTCTCGTTCGACAACGAGCAGGTTGGCAAGCTCCAGGGACAGGCTTTGCTGGACAAGCTGACGGCCGACGGTAACGCCGGTAAGACGATCGTCATGATCAACGGCTCGCCGACCGACAACAACGCCACGCTGTTCAAGGCTGGCGCTCACAGCATCCTCGACGGCAAGGTGACCATCGGCGCCGAGTACGACACGCCGGACTGGAGCCCTGACAAGGCTCAGACCGAAATGGACCAGGCCATCACCAAGCTCGGCAAGGACGGGTTCGTCGGCGTGTACTGCGCAAATGACGGCACCTGCGGTGGCGCCATCGCCGCCATGAAGGGCGCCGGCATCGATCCGAAGACGAGGCCGTCGACGGGGCAGGACGCTGAGCTGGCAGGTATCCAGCGCGTGCTCTTGGGCGAGCAGTACATGACCATCTACAAGGCCATCAAGGCCGAGGCCGAAGCGACTGCGGAGCTTGCCGTCGCCCTCGCCAAGGGCGAAGCGGTTCCTTCGAGCCTCAAGCTGAGCAAGGTCAACAACAAGCAGAAGGACGTCGACTCGGTTCTGCTGACGCCAGTCGCCGTCACCAAGGACACCATCAAGAGCACCGTCGTCGCCGACGGTTTCTGGACGGTCAAGCAGATTCTGAGCACGCCGGAGCTCGTGGCGGCGGGCAAAGCGGTCGGGCTCGAGTGACCGCACGGTTCACAGCATGAGCGAACCATCGCCACTGCTCTCGCTGGAGGGCGTGAGCAAGGCGTTCGGCGCCAACCAGGCCCTCTCCGACGTCGACTTCGAAGTCGGCGCCGGAGAGGTCGTGGCGCTTGTCGGCGATAACGGCGCCGGCAAGTCCACCCTCATCAAGGCCATAGCGGGCGTGCAGCTGGCCGACTCGGGCACCTTCTTCTTCAATGGTGAGCCGGTCAAGATCTCGAGCCCGCAGGACGCGACGGCGCTGGGGATCGCCACCGTCTATCAGGACCTCGCGCTCTGTGACAACCTCGACGTCGTCGCGAACCTCTATCTCGGCCGAGAACTGTTCCCGCGCGGCGCGGCCAGGGCCGCCTACCTCATCGACGAAACGACGATGGAGCAGAGCGCGCTCAAGCTGCTCGAGTCGCTCGCCGTGACGACCATCCAGGACGTCCGTGAGCCTGTGGGGTCGCTTTCGGGTGGCCAACGGCAGTCGGTGGCGATCGCTCGCTCCCTGCTTGGCGAGCCGCGCGTGGTCTTGCTCGACGAACCGACGGCGGCACTGGGCGTTTCTCAGACAGAGCAGGTGCTCAAGCTCATCCGCACGCTCGCAGATCGCGGCCTCGGCGTTGTGGTGATCAGTCACAACCTTGAGAACGTGTTCGCCGTCGCCGACCGGATCATCGTGCTCAGACTCGGCCGCCGGGCCGCCACGTTCGACGTCCGCGGCGTGACGCGCGAGAACGTGGTGGCGGCCATTACGGGAGCCGAGTTCGGCGTGGGAGCCGACATCCCCAAGGAGACCGCATGAGCGACGAGCAGGAGACTCCCGGCTCCGCCAGCGCTGGCGGCGTGGGAACGATGCTCCGCGAACTGGGCCGCAAACTCGCTCAGGGCGAAGCGGGCACGTTGCTCGTGCTCATCATGGTCGCCGTCATCTGGACCTTCTTCCAGCTGCAGAACGGCCGGTTCCTGAGCCCCGGGAACCTCACCAACCTGATGCTGCAGCAGGCGGCGGTGGCGACCATCTCGATCGGCGTCGTGCTCATCCTCCTGCTCGGGTGGATCGATCTCTCGGTTGGGGCCGTGAGCGGATTCTGCGCGTCCGTCATGGCGGTGCTGGTCGTCAGTCGCCACCTGCCGTCCGTGCTGGCGGTGCTCATCGCGCTCGCACTCGGAGCCTTCATCGGCCTGTTCAACGGCCTGATGACCACGCGCTTCCGGATTCCCGCATTCATCATCACCCTCGCCGGCTCGCTCACCCTGGTCGGCCTCCAACTCTATGTACTCGGAGAGACGGGAACGGTGAACCTCAGCGACCCGTTCATCACGGGCCTCACGAACACGTTCTTCCCGCCACTGGTCGGCTGGATCGTCGCCGCGGCCGCTATCGCGCTCACGCTGGGGCTTTCGCTGCTCGGGCGAGCCCGCCGGCAGGCGGCGGGTCTGCAGGTGGGCCCGATGCGCGCTCTCATCTTTCGCATTGCGGCCACTGGGGCGGCCTTCGTCGCGATGGTCTTCGTGGTGAACCAGGACCGCGGACTGCCGCTCGTCGTGGTGATTGTCATCGGTCTGACGCTCGCGATGTGGTACCTCACGGAGCGCACCCGCTTCGGACGCCACCTGTTCGCTATCGGCGGCAACGCTGAGGCGGCCCGGCGTGCCGGCATCAAGATCGATCACGTGCGCATCGTCGCCTTCGTCCTCTGCTCGACGCTCGCCGCCGCCGGCGGCGTGCTCGCCGCCTCGCGCCTCTATGCGGTGAACCAGTCCTCGGGCGCCAGCGACCTCGTCCTGATGGCGATCGCCGGCCCAGTCGTCGCAGGTACGAGCCTCTTCGGCGGCCGCGGCTCCGTTTGGACGGCCATTCTCGGCGCGGTGGTGATCGGTTCAATCGCGAACGGCATGAACCTGCTCGCGCTCTCGTCGTCGGTGAAGTTCATCGTCACCGGCGCCGTGCTGATCGTTGCGGTCACGATCGAGTCCGTGACACGCATGCAGCGGCGCGGCACACCCTCGACGTAGCCGACGTTTCCTCAGGCGCGCTTCGGCGCGTCCCCCTCGGAGATGACCCGGCACGGATTGCCCGCGGCAGTGGCGCCTGGCGGAACCGACCTCGTGACCACGCTGCCTGCACCGATGATCACGTCTTGCCCGATTGTGATGCCGGGCAGCACGATCACGCCGCCCCCAAGCCACGCCCGTGCACCGATGGTGATCGCGCGCGCCGATTCCAATCCTGCTGCCCGCTCCGCGGCGTCACGCGGATGGTCCGACGTCAGCAGCTGCACTCCCGGACCAAGCTGGACGTCGTCGCCGAGGGTGATCGCGCCAGCATCAAGGAAGACGCATCCCGCATTGATGTAGACGCGGGCACCGAGGCGAATCTGCGTGCCGTAGTCGCAGAAGAACGGCGCCTCGACCCATGCGCCATCTCCTACCGCGCCGAACAGCTCGCGCAGTAGCGCCTCTCGAGCGCCGTCATCCGCCGGGTCAAGCGCGCTGAAGCGCTGCGCGAGCCGCCGGGCGCGAACGCGGGCCGCGACGAGGTCCGGGTCGCTCGCATCGTAGAGCTCGCCTCGGAGCATCTTCTCCCGCTCGCTCACATGACCGCCCTTCCGTAGGCCTCGAGAATGCGATCCATCTCGGCATTCACTGCGTCGTCGACCTGCTGGCGGCTCTCATCGGCCGCGAACCATGCCAGCGTCCGCCGGATGCCGTCTCTGAATGGCACGACGGCCTCGAAGCCCGGCACGAACGACTTGATCTTGCGGTTGTCGAACACCACGCTCCACGTCTTGTCGCCGAGAAGGCTTCCGGCGTGTTCCGGCGCAATGTGGGCGATGAACTCGCTTGGGATGTGCACGACGTTCGCCTCGACACCCAGCGCCTCGGCGATCGTCTGGTAGATCTGATTCCACGTCAGCACCTCGTCCGAGGTGATGTGGAAGGCCTCGCCGAGCGCTCGGTCGTTCCCGAGCAGCCCGAGCAGCCCCCGCGCGAGGTCGTCCGCGTGCGTCACGACCCACAGCGACGAGCCATCGCCGTGCACGATGATCGGCCGTCCCCGCTTCAGCCGGTCTGCGAGCGTATACGTTCCCCACCCGCCGAGCGCGATGGGCAGGTTCTGGTCGTATGTCATCGAAGGACGCACGATCGTCGCCGGGAAGCCCTCATCGTGGTACGCCGTCATCAGGCGCTCCTCGCAGGCGATCTTGTTGCGCGCGTACTCCCAGTAGGGATTCTTGAGCGGCGTCGACTCGGTTATGAGGTAGTGCTCCGGCGGCTTCTGATACACGGACGCCGAGCTGATCAACACGTGCTGCCCGACCCTCCCCCGGAAGAGCGCGAGGTCGCGCTCGACGTCATCGGGCGTGTAGGCCACCCAGTCGACGACGACATCGAATTCAAGGGCGCCCAGAGCAGCTCGGACATCGTGGGGGCGGTTCGCGTCGGCGATCAAACGGTGGCTGCCGGGCAGCGCGGGCCGCGAGCCGCGATTGAGCAGGTAGACCTCAAGCCCGGCGGCGACGGCGGCGCGGCTCACCGCGGTGCTGATCATGCCGCTGCCACCGATGAAGAGCACTCTCATGGCTGCTCGGTCCTTATCGATGCGACGCCGGTCCCGTTCCGTCCCGCGTACCACCATACCCCTGCTGCTATCATCAAGGCATCACGCCCGTCGTCGCAGGTCGTCGGCTCTATCGCCCGAGGGGGCTGCGCTATGCACGCCAACTACGCCGTTGGGGTTGATGTGGGGGGGACACACATCGGCGTCGGCCTCGTCGAGCGCTCCGGGCGCATCTTCCGGGATGCGAAGACCCTGACCCCCAAGAACGGCCCCTTCGGGGTTCTCGACACGGTCATCGCCCTTGTGGCTGAGACCGCCGCCGGCACCCACCCGTCGGAGATCGCCGGCATCGGGGTTGGCCTTCCCGCTCAGATCGACTCCGGGCGACAGACGGTGGAGTTCTGCGCGAACCTGCCCCTCGCGGGCGTCGACGTGCGGGCGCTTGTGGCGGCTGGCACCCGGCACACGGTGACACTCGCCAATGACGGTCACTGCGCGGGTATCGGCGAGGCGCGGTTCGGTGCCGCCAAGGGCGTACGCGACTTCGTGATGATCACGCTTGGCACGGGGGTGGGCGGAGCGCTCTTCCTCAGCGGCAAGCCCTACCGCGGTTCGCGAGGTCTTGGCGGCGAGATCGGGCACGTGGTCGTGCGCCTCGACGGCCCGCCGTGCTCGTGTGGCGGTCTCGGACATATCGAGTCGTACCTCGGGAGCCCGGCCATCGCCGCTCGAGGCAAGGATGCCGCGCGTGCCTACAGCGGCGAGGCGATCCGCTCGCTCGCCGGCGGCGATCCAGATGCCGTGAGAGCTGAGCACGTCGTGAGAGCGGCACTCGCGGGCGACGCCATCGCCCGTGACATCCTCCTGGAACTCGGCGACATCCTCGGTCACGCGCTCACGGGCATCGTGAATCTGCTCAACCCGCGGCTCATCGTCGTGGGCGGCGGCATCGGTGAGACGGCGGAGATGCTCGTCTCGCGCGCTGCAGAGGTCATCCAGACCGAGGCGCTTGCAGGCCGGCGCGACGTCGAGGTCGTCCACGCGATGCTTGGGAACGACGCGGGGATCCTCGGCGCAGCGGCACTCGCGTTCGACGAGCACGACGAGGGAGGCACGCCGGCGCGAGTGCTCTAAGCCGCCGGTTCGAGCACCCGTTTCAGGTGTTGAAGGTCCGCGCGGGCGAGCTTCGTGACCTCGGAGGCTATTCGGCCCTCCAAGAGCGCTGCCGGTCCCGTCAGCACGGACGATGCGGAGAAGCCCACGCGCGTGCCGCCCGCCTCCGGAAGGCACTGGAACGAGAAGCGAGCCCGAAACGGGCCGGTCAGGCGGTAGGCGAGTCGCGTGGGCGGATCGTACTCAGACACCTCAAGGTCAACAGTCTGCGTGCGTCCCTGGTAGGAGTACGTCTGGGTGACGTGGTCACCGATGCCCTGCACGGTTCCGTGAGACGCGAGCAGGTGGCTTCGCCAGAGCCGGTCGTTCGCCGGATCGGAGATGAAGCCGAAGACCACCTCGGGCGGCACGGCGATGACGATACTGGATCGCCCCTGCATCAGGGAGTCCCTCGCCGGCGAACGCCGAGCCCAACCGCGATCATGCCGATACCCGCGGCGACCGACGCCATGCCGGGGCCGGGACACACGAGCATCGGGATGCCGATGAGCACCAACACGATGCCCGCGAAGACGCTGCCACAGCCGCGCTTGGGCACGTGCACCGGGGCGGCGTTGGTGGGCGGCGTGAACCTGCTCAAATCGCTCGCACCCTCCCCGCTCACCCTCGTCCTGTCGAGGGCGGCTCGACTACCGCTGCTCCTCGATCGAGACCACCCAAGAGCTGTCGGCGCAGGTTATCTCAACGCAGTAGCTGCCCGCGTCCCTCTCCAGATCGATCTGGTCGGACACAGCTCCGATGGCCATGACCGCCGGAACGCCTCCCGCCCCGCGCAGAAACACATCTTCCTCCAGGACGTACATGTCGGCTCGCGCCTCGTCGTCCGTCACCGAGTACTTCAGCCGAATGGCGCCGCCCGTCAGTCGGAATGGGGCCGACCGCTGGTTTCCGTACCCGCTCATCTGGACGACCCGTACCCACTTCCCGGGTTTCGCTGCTGGGGGCGGCGTCTCGGCTGCCGGCTCCGCGCTGGGTTCTTCCTCGACAAGGGGTTCGCTGGGCGTCGTGACCGCGGTGGTGGTCGGCTGGCCCGACGGGGGTGCCGTCGATTCGACCGTAGACGTGGTCGCGGCGCCCGCTGATGGCGCCGCACCGTCCACCGTCCGAGTGGCAAGATCGCTCGCGGGCGACGCCGGGTTGGGCGTCTTGGTGGCGAGCGCGCCGCCTCCGGCGCCGATCGCGCCCAGAATCACGACCGTGAGGGCCCAGAACCACCACTTCTCGTAGATCGGCCTCTTCCGCGCGGTCGCAGATGCCGCGGACGGCGACGGTCGCCGCGATCCGTCGGCGCCGCTCGGCGGTTCGGTGAGTTCGGTCATCGTCCTGCCTCGGTCTCGGCAATCTCGCACGTCCGACACTACCACACGAGACAGGTGGACGATGTGTCAGCGCGGGCCAGCGGATCGCCGGCACCTCACGACAGCGCACAGGTCAGACTCAAGACGCGTCTGATCTGATGTTTGTCTGGTGCCCCCAAGGGAATTCGAATCCTGATTGTGCTTGTGAGTATTGGGACTCGTTGGGACTCGTTGGTACAGCGGAGCTGCGGCGAGTCCCAACGAGTCCCAACGAGTACCAACAGTCACCAGGTATTTGGGCACCAAATCGGGCACCAAGTCCGGGGCGTTCCGATCCGAGACGAATGGAACCGATGGCGGACGTCTCTGAGGTGACCGCCTCACACGACTTGGGCAAACTCGTCGCATCCGGTGCCCTCGAAGCCAGGGGCGCCGGACGCAGCGCGCGCTACGTCGCTGCGCCAGCGCTCTACGAACTCGTGGTACAGCATGCCGAGCTCGATCCTCGATGGCTCGGCACGCCGGGGGACAATGTCGCCCAGCGAGACGCCGTTCTCATGGGACTTGCGAATCGCTTGCATGCGGCCAATGGGGGTCGCGAAGCCTGACGGCGTGGACCGGGCAGCGGGCAGCGGGCAGCGAGTGCAATCGGGCGCCAAATCGGGCGACAAATCGAGCGCGTCTTCAGGATGTGGAACTGCCCCAAATCCGCGACGTTTGGCATCTCCTAGGCCTTGGCCCCATCAAACGGGATTGGATAGCGTCCGCGCTCGGCTGGCGAACCCGCGTGTGGGAACCCGAATCTAGCCCTGCTCGCATCCGCAAGATGGGACGCCGACATTCACGAGTGACTTGAGCGCGCATGGCATACGGAAATACGTGATGCTCATCCCCTCGGGATGCGTTGGCCGGAGCACCGGAGTCAGCATCACGACGCCGTGAACGCCTGCCTGGCTCAGAAGCTCGAGTGTCTCCTCCACTGCGGGCGGCGCAACGGCCACGAGCGCAACTCGGATTCCAAGACCTCGGGCTACCTTCGGGATGTCGGCCGCTGGGTGGACCGGTTGATCTCCGACGAGCGCACCGGCATCCTCAGCGCGCTCCGAGAAGTACACCGCAGCGCTCAGGCCGAAATCCTCGGCGGGGAACGTGACGGCGAGCCCGCGTAGCACATCTTGATTGCCGATCGCCGCGAATGGATGCGCTGCGGAAAGGTCGAGGCATTCGCATAGTGCGTCGTAGAGCTCGTGCGTGTCGTAGCCCGAGCCGGGGCGCCCCTTCGCTGGAACGTAGGACAGGTCGTGGCGGACTGTCTCCTCGCTCAGCCCCAAGTCCTCGGCGATCTCACGCGACGTGATCCGCTCGCTGCCCGAGTGCTGCAGCTCACCGAGGAAGCAGTGGTAGCGCGAAAGCCTCAGCACCGTAGACTCCGGCGCACGTCCTTGCTCGGTCACTGCCTTCTCCTTCGCGCGAGCCCTCTTCAACAGATCGTCTTGACACTAGCGCACCGCACAACGGAGGGACAACAGGCCATGGCGCTCTGGACACAGGTCGCCGAGGCCGCCGCGGTCGTGGAATACCTCAAGGCGCTCAGGTAGTCCGGCGCATCACACGCAGAAGGCCTGGGCCGCGTCGCTGCAGCCCGGGCCTTCCGGCGCGTATCGCGACTACTGGAATATGAGGTTGCCGCCAGCACTGTCCATACCGCACGTGATCCTGTAGGTGCCGGCTTTCACCGTGCCCAAGTCCATGGTCGCTTCGCCTGTCTGGGTGAAGTCGGCCTGCTTGCCCAGCTCAGCGATCTTCGGCTTGCCTGAGCAGTCCTTGGACTCACCGGTGAACACGAGCTTGGCCGGCATGCCCGCCTTGATGGTGATCTCATTGGGCGAGTAGTAGCCGTCCTTCAGCGTGATGTTGACGACCTGAACGCCGTTCTCCATAGTCGCGGTGCCCTTCACAGGCGAGGGCGCGCCCTTGTTGCACATCGCGCAGGTCATGTCGCCCGCCATATCCCCGCCCATTGTTGCCTGCGTGGACGCTTCCGTCGGCTTGGCACCCATCGCGGGTTTCTCCGCAGTCGGCTGACTCGCGCAGCCAGTCAGAATGGCAACCATCACCATCGTCAACGCCACCACGAGCCCGATGATGCCGATCTTCCTTAGCCCCCTATTGTGCTTCACACCTACCCCTTCCCGTCGCCTGTTGCTCCCGAACACGTTATGCCATTAACGCACTTTGGCATATTAGTACCAAAGAAGTGGTGTTCGTAAACACGGCTAAGTTGGCTCGTATTGTGTCGGGGCTAGTGCATCGATTGCGCGGCGTCATCGAGTTCGCGTGGTGACCGTGTCAAGAAGGGCGACCGTGGGACAGCAAACACAGGCTCGCGACAATCTCGCTCCGTCGCTTCGCGCGAGTTCGCTGAGTATCTGGGTGAGCCACCCGTGAGGGCGCTCATTTCATCGATGTTCGTGCTCGGGCTTGCGACAAGCCTTCACTGCGTGGGTATGTGCGGTCCGATGATCGTGACCTACGCGGCGAAGAGCGGTCGGGACGACTCGTGGTTCGCCAGCGTGGCTCCGAACCTGGCGTATCAAGCCTCCCGGACACTGAGTTACGTCCTCGTGGGTGCGGTGCTCGGAACAATCGGGTCCGCGTTCGACCTCACCGCGATCCGTCCTTGGATCCTGGTGCTGGCCGGAGCCTTCATGATCATCTTGGGACTCGGGATGACCGGCAAGGTCCCTTGGGCAGCCAGGCTCTCTCCCCGGCCCCCCAAGTTCCTGATCACGGCGCTGTCGAATCTGCGACATCGAGCCGTCACCGAGGAGGACTCGGGCGAATCCCACTTGGCAACCCCGCTGGCATTCGGCCTGCTCACAGGCCTCCTCCCGTGTGCGCCGCTCCAAGGCGCTCAAATCGCTGCGGCCGCGAGCGGCAGCGGTGCGGCGGGCGCAGCAGGCATGCTGGCGTTCGCTCTGGGCACGATGCCCCTGCTGCTGGTGTTCGGCACAACGGCGAGTCGCATCCCGCGGGCCTGGAAGCATCGGCTCAACGTGGGGCTGGCCGTGGTCGTGATGCTGTTCGGTCTCGCCTTCATCGACCGGGCGGCGTTGCTGATGGGATCGCCGGTCACGTTCGAGTCGGCGAGCATGGCGATTGCAGACACCGCGTACGAGCGCACGAGCGGGTTCAAGGTCGGGCGGGGCGGCGTGGTCGAGGCGCAGTTCCAGATCCTGGACGACAAGTACATCCCACGTACAGTCGAAATCCCTGCAGGCAGGCCGGTGCGTCTGCTGGTCAAGCGGCAGGAAGGCGACTGCAAGCACGGCGGCATGTGCGCGGAGGCGCTGGTGATCGGAGGCCTCGGCATCAATGCAACGCTGACGTCAGACGCTGTGACAGCCGTCGAACTCCCCGCCGTCCGGGCCGGCTCCTACATGATGTCGAGCCCGTGCGGCATGATCACCGGACGCATTGTCGCCAGGTAGAGGTGCGCGGGCCAATCGTGGGATATCACTCCGCTCGAGGCCTCGGCCGAACGCCGGCTCTGGGCAACGGGGAACGCATGTAGGTCAATGACGGCACTATACCCCTTCTGAGCTGCGCATTTACCCCGCCCCGCTGTCGGCCTGAAGACAATTGTAGCCCGACTTCACTCTCGGAATCGGGCTGCTCAGGCCTCTGACCTGCGGTTTTATGGTGCCCCCAAGGGAATTCGAATCCCTGTTGCCGCCTTGAAAGGGCGGAGTCCTTGGCCGCTAGACGATGGGGGCATATTCACTTTGGTGGGCCGTGCAGGTTTCGAACCTGCGACCTTGGGATTAAAAGTCCCCTGCTCTACCAACTGAGCTAACGGCCCCTGACCTGCACATTCCCTCGCCGACGCCCTGCCGAGCCGGGCGAAAGCGCACGGCGTAGTGTAGCCCACGCCCGAGCGCGGGGTCAACGCGCCCGGGCCGAGCCAGCCGGTCGCGCCATACTCGTGGATCGCGTCTGCAGCCGTCGGGGCGACCTGAACTCGTATAATCGAACAGACGATCTCCCCATGAGGAAGCCCAGCCCATGACTCGACTCATTTCCGACCTTCCGGACCTTGTACTCTTCGCGGGCGCCGTGGCGCTTGGCCTGCTCGCCGGCTGGCTCGTGGACGCGGTCGTGCTCGGACGCCTGAAGGCCGCTGCGGCCAAACGCGGTTGGGCCCTCGGCGCGGTGATCGCCAGGGACATCGGCGCAGCTCCGGTTGCGCTGGGTGGCATCGCGGGCGGAGCGCTCGCGCTGGAGGCGTTCACCTGGAACGCCCGCCTCGAGCTGTACGTCGGCCGGACGCTCGCGGTCCTCGCGATCGTCGTCGGGACCCTCCTCGCCGCGCGCGTTGTGGGCGGTTTCGTGCGGCACCGCATGGCCGTGCCTGGCGGCGCACTGCCCTCTACAAGCATCTTCGTCAACCTCGCGCGCATCGCGGTTGTGCTCCTCGGCGGTCTGCTCGTCTTGAACGCGCTCAACATCTCGGTCACGCCCGTTCTGACCGCACTTGGCGTTGGTGGTCTGGCCGTGGCGCTCGCGCTTCAGGACACGCTTGGGAACCTCTTCGCCGGGCTGCAGATCGTCGCATCCAGGCAGATCCGCCCCGGCGACTACCTCCTGCTGGAGGGCGCGCAGGAGGGCACCGTGGTCGACATCGCGTGGCGGACGACGACCCTCCGTACGCAGGCGGGCAACCTCGTCATCGTGCCCAACAGCACGCTCGGGAAGGCGATCGTGACGAACTACCGGCTGCCGGTCGAGGCACTTTCCGTGCTGATCGAGTTCGGCGTGAGCTACGACGCGGACCTGGAGCGTGTCGAAGGAATCGCGGCCGAGGTCGCCCTCGAGGTCATGCGCGAGTTCCAGCCCTCGCTGGCCGAGCCGGCGCCGGTCGTGCGCTTTCGCGGCTTCAGCGAATCGCAGATCACCGGCGTCGCGATCCTCCGCGTGCCGGACTACGGCGATCAATACCCGCTCAGAAGCACCTTCATCAAGCGGCTGCACGAGCGGTTCGCCGCGGAAGGCATCCACTTCCCGTATCCCACGCGGAACGTGCACGTGGTGCAGGAGTAGAGCAAGGGGCTACCTACAGCCGCACGTGTCGAGGGCGTCTGCTAGTGCCGGAAGTGGCGGCGCCCCGTGAAGACCATCGCCACGCCGAGCTCATCGGCCGTCGCAATCGCCTCCTCGTCGCGGATCGAGCCGCCCGGCTGGATGAGCGCGATGACGCCCGCCGCCGCGACGACCTCGAGTGTGTCCGGGAACGGCAGGAACGCGTCACTTGCACACACTGCGCCCTTCGCCCTGTCTCCCGCCGCCTCGACGGCGATGCGTGCGGAGTTCACGCGGTTCATCTGCCCGGCGCCGACGCCTACGCTCACGAAGTCCTTGGCGAGGAGGATCGCGTTGCTCTTCACGCTTTTGGCGACCTTCCACGCGAAGAGAAGCTGCTCCATCTCCTCGGCGCTCGGCTGACGCTTGGTGACGACGGTGAAGGTCGCCGGGTCCTCGGTCACGCCATCAGAAGTCTGCACCAGCAGGCCGCCCTCCACCGCGCGCGACTCGCGACGGCCGGCGACAGACCGAACGCCGCCCGTGCGGAGCACGCGGAGGTTCGGCTTGGCGGAGAGGAGCGCGAGTGCCTCGGGCGTGTAGTCGGGCGCGATCATCACCTCCACGAACTGCTTGTTCGCCGAAATCGCCTCGATGAGCTCGACCGGCACGGCGCGGTTGAACGCCATCACGCCGCCGTACGCAGAGGTCGGGTCCGCCTCGTGTGCGCGCCGATACGCGGTCACGATGTCATCGTCGACGCAGGTCCCGCAAGGGTTCGTATGCTTCACGATGACGCAGGCGGGCTCGGCAAACTCGCGCACCGCCGTCCAGCAGGCGTCCGTGTCAAGGATGTTGTTGTAAGAGAGCTCCTTGCCCTGCAGCTGCTCAGCGCGCGCAAGCGTGTGCTCGGCGGCCTCCATGAAGCGGTAGAACGCGGACTGCTGGTGGGGGTTCTCGCCGTAGCGAAGGTCCTGCACCTTCTCGAGGCGGAAGCGCGCCTCGGGAGGAAATGGCGTCGAGCGGTACTCCGACAGGTACATCCAGATGGCGCTGTCGTACGCGCTCGTGAGGCGGAACGCCTCCGTGGCGAGCCGCTTGCGCGTGTCGTACGTGGTCGCGCCGACGTTCGCCCGAAGCTCGCCGAGCACGTCTGGGTAGGAAGCCGGGTCGGTCACGACGGCCACGGCGTCGAAGTTCTTGGCCGCCGAGCGAAGCATGCTCGGGCCGCCGATATCGATGTTCTCGATGGCCTCCTCAAGGTCGACGCCCTCGCGGGCGATCGTCTCCTCGAACGCGTAGAGGTTCACGACCACCATATCGATGAGCTCGATGCCATGCTCGGCCGCGGCCGCCATGTGCTCCGGCACGTCGCGACGACCGAGCAGCGCCCCATGCACCCTGGGGTGGAGCGTCTTGACGCGCCCGTCCATCATCTCCGGGAAGCCGGTGACATCGTCGATGGGGCGGACGGGCACTCCCGCGTCTGCGAGCACCTTGGCGGTGCCGCCCGTCGACACTATCTCGGTCCCGAACTCATCGACGAGCGCCCTACAGAACTCAACGACGCCGGACTTGTCGGTGACCGAGACGAGAGCGCGCTTGACCTTCACGAGATCCACGGGAACTGCCCCCTCCGCGATCGGCAGCCCGCGGAGCGCCGGGCGGCCGCATGTAGACGGTCCTCAATACTGACCCCGCCATTGTACAGAACGGCCCCGGACGTATCGCCGGGGCCGTTGTCTCACACGTGAGTGAGGGGTGCTAGAAGAGTTCCTCTTCTTCGCTGCCCCACAGCCCCTTGAAGTGCGCATCGATCATCTCGCACATGGGACCTGCTTTTCCGATCATGATCCGCGCGCCCCCGTATGAATTGACGAAGAAGACCTCGTCCGCCTGTTCCAGCTGGCGAAGCGTGTAGGGGCTGACGCGCACCGTAAGTCCCCACTGGGCAGCGTGTTCCATGACGTAGGCGCGGCCGACGCCGGCGATGGCGTGCGGCGAGGGGGCGGTGAGCAGCTCATCGCCGTAGCGGCAGAAGATGGTTGCCGAACCACCGTCGTAGACAGTGTTGCAGTCGTCGACGATGATTGCCTGCTGCGCGCGCTGTTCGAACGCCCGGCGTTGGGCGCGGTCCCAGTACGAGCGATCGAGCGGCTTCGCGCCGCCGCTTGGCAGTACCGGAGGCTCGTCCACCGGAACCGCAACGCCCTTGAGGCCGCCAGGCACGTCGAGAGAGGACAGTCGTCGCTGGACGCTTGTCACGGGTGTCCCGTCAGCGAGCACGATGGCGGAGAGCTGGACCCTCGTCGTGAGGCGACCGTCGTAGGTCGCGAGCGAGAGAGCGATCGAATCGTCGAGACGCCGGAGCGTCTCCTCTGAGCAACCGCCTTGGCGCAGACGCTCCTGATGGTAAGGCCAGAGCGGGACCTTCTTGTCCCGGGTTACGCGCGCAATCTCCTTGAGGGCGACGCGCGGCGCTCCCGGCAGATGCTCACGGTCATGCATTGACCTGCTCCGCTGCCGGCGCGGCATCGTTTCGATCGGCGACCAGACATACATGCTCTCCGCACACCTCGCTTCCGGTGAACCCGCCCCCCGGGCGCGCAACCGCACGCTCGAGCGCCGCCATGTCCGCTTGACTGTGCACGCACAGGGACAGCGGGGGGAGCGCTTGGAATACACGGTCGCACGCGCTTCTGAACAGAATCTAAACCGTCTCGGAACCGGTGCCACTTGTCGCCGGTCGGCGCGGCGACAGGATATGCACGCGCCGACCGTCCAGGACCAGGCGCTCCTCGGCAAAGAGGCCAACCGCTTCGACGATGAGGCCGTGCTCGACCTCGTGGATCCGCGCCTCGAGGGAGTCGACCGTGTCGTCCTCCGCGACGCGAACCGGTTGCTGGACGATGATCGGCCCTCGGTCGAAGTGCTCGTCGGCGAGGTGCACCGTCACACCCGTCACCTTGACGCCGTACTCGAACGCATCGCTGATGGCGGACGCGCCCGGGAACGCCGGCAGCAACGCCGGGTGCAGATTGATGACCCGTCCCGGAAAGACGCTGAGGACTTCCTGGCCGAGCAGGCGCATGTAGCCCGCCATCACGACAAGCTCGACTTCATGCTGCTGGAGCACCTCGGTGATGGCGGCGTTGTACGCCGCAATCGTTGTGAAGCGCGCACGATCGATGGCGACAGCGGGAATGCCGGCGCGGCGCGCTCGTTCCAAACCGAAGGCGTCGGGCTTGTTCGAGATGACGACATCGACCGTCGCATCGAGCGCGCCTGCCGCGCATGCGTCGATGAGCGCTTGCAGGTTGGTGCCGCTTCCCGAGATGAGCACGGCGATTCGCATGCGCTCGACGTCGCTTGCGCGCTGGAAGAGCAGCCCGGGCTTGACCGGCGACTCAGCCATAGCGGACCTCCCCCGATCCGGCGACGATCTCGCCAATCTCCCACACGACCTCACCGGCTGCCCGGAGCTCCACGGCCACGCCTGGCGCATCCGCTGGCGACAGCACGACCGCGAATCCTACGCCCATGTTGAACGTCCGATAGAGCTCCTCGTCGCCAAGGTTGGATGCGTGCCGCAGTTCCTCGAAGACGCGCGGCACGGGCCACGCCCCCCTGACCAGTCGCGCATCGCAGCCCTCGGGGAGCACCCGGTCGAGGTTCTCGGTAATGCCGCCGCCAGTGATGTGCGCCATCCCCTTGATGCGCGCACCCCCGGCAAGGACCCTGAGCACGCTCTTCACGTAGATGCGCGTGGGTGTCAGCAGGACATCGCCGAGCGAACGCCCGCCGAAGTCCGTCCGCGGCAACGCGAGCGCCTCCTCCTGCCCCTCGACAAGCACGCGCCTGACGAGCGAGAAGCCGTTGCTGTGCACGCCGCTCGACGCGAGACCGAGGATCACGTCGCCGGGCGCGATGGCTGAGCCGTCGATCGCCTTGGGGCGATCGACTACGCCCACGCAGAAGCCCGAGAGATCGTAGTCGTCCGGGTCCATCACGCCGGGGTGCTCGGCCATTTCGCCGCCGATGAGCGCGCAGCCGGCTTGGCGACAGCCCTCGGCGATGCCCGCCACGATCGCGTCGGCACGCTCGGCGGTGAGCCTCCCGATGGCGATGTAGTCGAGGAAGAAGAGCGGCTCGGCGCCGGTGACGAGGATGTCGTTGGCGCACATGGCCACCAGGTCGATGCCGACGGTGTCGTGGCGGTCCAGCAGCTGCGCGAGTTTGAGCTTGGTGCCGACGCCGTCGGTGCCGCTCACCAGTACCGGATCGGTCATCTCCTTGAAGGCCGCTGCCGAGAACATTCCGCCGAAGCCGCCGATGTCGCCGATGACCTCCGGGCGGTACGTGGAGCGCACGGCGTCGCGAATGGCGTCGACCGCTCGGGCCCCCTCGGTGGTGTCCACGCCCGCGTCGCGGTACGAGATCGGCGTGTCGGGGGTGTCGGTCATGCGCCCTCCCTCGGTGGCTGCCCGATGCGCGAGGCTGCGATCTACCTCGCCGCGCACGTCACATGATAGGGGATATCGGCGTGACGTTGGCGACGCCAGAAGCCGGATAGGCGGGCCCCCGGCGGGATTGCTCCTGCCGGGGGCCCTGTGACGAACCGTGAGACTCTCGGGACTCGCTAGTTCTGCAGGATGTTCCTGACCGCCGTCCTCACCGCGGCCGAGACGGCAGCGGTCGAGCCGAGGAAGCGGACCTCGTGGATGGAGGCCTTGTTGGCCGCAAGCTTCGCCGCGACGTTCGCGTTAAGCGTGTTCGTCGGGGTGAGCAGCAGCACCGAGCCGTCCTTGGCCTGCATGACGCCGCCGGCAAGCGCGTCGGGGAAGTTCTCACCCGTCGCGAGAGCGACCTTGTCGAAGCCAAGACCGGCGTTCGCGACCCCGTAGGTCGCGACCACGACGGCCGTGTCGTAGCGGTTGGCGCCCGAAAGGCGCGTCTGATAGGTCGCGCCGAGGGCGAGCACGGATGGAGTCGGCCACGACGTTCGCACCGCCAAGCAGGATGGCGTCACTCACGCCCGCCGCCCGCATGACCGAGACGAGCCCGGCGTTGTTGCCCTGGTTCGGGTTGGCAAGGTAGATCGGCCAGCCGGCCGCGGCGGCCAGAGGAGAGGCTCCGAGCGCGTCGGGGAAGTTCATGCCCGTCGCGATGAAGGCTCCTCCGTCGTAGGCGTCCCCGAGAACCGCGATGGTCCTGGCCGCGACCGCGATCGCGGTGTCGTAGCGGTTGGGGCCGGAGATCCGCTCGACCGTGACGCCGGCGATCGCATCGATCTGAGAGGCCACGGCGGCGGATACCGCCGGCGTGCCGCCTAAGATGATGGCCTTGGTGGCGCCGAGGCGGACGATCTCGGCCCTGACCTCTGCCGGGAGCACGTCTTGGCGGGTCAAGAGGATCGGTGCGTCAAGGGCACCGGCCAGAGCAGAGCCACCGAGCGCGTCGGGCCAGTTCGTACCCGTCGCGATGATCACGTAATCAGAGCCCGTCGGGAACGCCTTCATCGATGCCGCGATGGCGGTCGCGTAGCGGTTGGGGCCTTCGATGGAGAGGACGACGAGGCTGCGTCGGCGCTGCGGCGACCGTGACGGTGATCGTCTCGGTGTCGGTAAGCGCGCCGTCGGACACCCTGACGGTGATACTGAACGAACCGGCTGCAGCAGGTGTCCAGGAGAACGCGCCCGTGGAGGCGTTGATGGCGGCGCCCGCTGGCGCACCGGTGAGGCTGTAGGAGAGCGTGTCGCCATTGGCGTCGGTGGCCGAGGCCCCGAAGGTGAGCGGCACGCCCACGGTCGCGGCCTTGTTGCCGATGGGAGCGAGCACCGGTGCGACGTTGACCGGCGGCGCGACGGCGACCGTGATGGTGATCGTCTCGGTGTCGGTAAGGGCACCGTCAGAGACGATGACAGTCACGCTGAACGAGCCGGCCGCGGCAGGCGTCCAGGAGAACGCCCCGGTCGTCGGGTTGATGGAGGCGCCTGCAGGCGCACCCGCGCCAAGCGAGAACGTCTTCGTGTTCGCGGGCAGGTCGGTGTCAGTGGCACTCGCGGTGAAGGTGAGCGGCACGCCGGCGGTCGCGGCCTTGTTGCCGATCGCGCCGAGGACGGGCGCCACGTTCACCTCGGCGACGGTCACGGTGATGGCTTCGGAGTCGGTGAGGGCGCCGTCAGTGACGTTGACGGTGATGGGGTGGCTCCCCGGTCCCTGGGCCTCTGAAGGCGTCCAGGTGAAGGTGCCGCCGGATGTGATGCTCGCGCCTGAAGGAGCGCCCGCTCCGAGCGAGAAGGTGAGCGTGTCGCCGTTCCCGTCGGTCGCCGACGCCGTGAACGTCAGCAGCGCGAGCTCGTTCACGCTCTTCGCGCCGATCGCACCGAGCACCGGCGCGACGTTCACGGGCGGCGTGCCGATCGAGTACTCGAGCGTGTAGCTGCCGGCACCTTCCCACGCCAGTACGTCCAGGTAGTAGGTTCCCGTGGTGGTGGCCGTGTACGAGAACATCTCCGGGTACGTTTCACCCACCGAGGACGCCACGGGCGAGTCGAGTAGTACCGATGCCGAGCCCGGCGGGAAGAGGAATACGTCGAAATCAGTGTCCCCGGTTCCTGCCATGCTGACGGTGAGCACTTGCCCTGCGGACAGATCGAGCGAGAAGACGTCGTCGGAGTCCACGAACTGATCGACCATGCCGACTATCGGGCTCGGTGGCGCGGGTACGCCAGGGATTTCGTCATCGACGGCCGCGGTGCCGATCGAGTACGTGAGCGTGTAGCTGCCGACGCCAGCGTACGCCGACGCGTCCAGATAGTAGGTCCCCGTGGTAGTGGCCGCGTATGAGAACATCTCCGGATACGTTTCCCCTGCCGAGAACGCCACGGAGTCTGGGCCGGTTACGGTCGTGGAACCTGGCGGGAAAAGGTACACGTCGAAATCAGTGTCCCCGGTTCCTGCCATGCTGACGGTGAGCACTTGCCCTGCGGACAGATCGAGCGAGAAGACGTCATCGAAGTCTACGGATGCATCGAGTGTGTCCACTATGGGATTCGGCGGCGCGGGTATGCCCGGGATGTCGTCGTCGGCGCCCGCAAGCGGCGCCGACTCAGGGCCGCGCGGAGTGACGGCGTACGGGGCTGCGACCTCGTCAAGCCCCACGGCAAAGGTAATTGGCATCACTACGTTCAGCAGCAATGCCGCCGAGAGCAGTATGGCAACATTCCTTCTCGTCATGTGGAACCCCTTTCTTGGGTCCGTGGTTCGCCGCTTCAAGACTGGCTGATCGACAGAGACACACGAGCCATCGCGAGCGGCGGCCGATTCCTAGAATAGCCCAGCCACAATCGCCGCGACAGTGAGCGTCGGTCCGCGGGCGATTGCGGCAGCCAGGCAGGCTTTGAAGAAGCACGCTCAGGTTCAGGCGCTGAACAGGGGAAGACCCCGGGTACCTGACCCGGGGTCTTCGCCTGTAGCGCTCGTGACGGACGGCACGCCTCGTAGGAACCGAAGCGCCCTACGGCGTTACGTCGAAGGCATCGAGAACGATGTTCGTACCCGTGGACAGAGCGTCCTTGGTTCCCGTGGGACGAATCTCGAGGGTATGCGCGCCCGCAGTGAGAATCGGCGACTCCCACACCCGGTAGCGCCACCCAAGCGTGCCGTACTGGCTGATGACTCCCTGCAGCACACCGTCGATGTACACCTGCGCACGCCCGTATGAGTTGGTCATGGGGCCAATCCACGCAATCTTGGTACCGGTGAACGTCGCCCTGTAGCTCGCAGTGGTCCAGCGAGAGTACACGTACCCACCGCCGAAGTATGTGGGGTTCGAACCCGGGATCCACGGCCCGATGAAGGTGGCGTACGCCCCTGACTGGTCGAGCCTGATGCCACCGCCTGCCGGAGCAGCGCCCAGGGCCTCGAACTTGTCGACCACGACCACGTAGCCGGTCGAAGCCGGGTTCTTCTGGCCTGCAAGTCGAATCCTCAGCGTATGCGGAGCATCCGCGAGTGTTGCGCTCTGCCACACAACGGCCGAGAGCGTGGCGCTGGCGGCTGGCGCGTACTGATCGACCGTCGCAACCTTGACGTCGTCGATGTAGACGTCAGCCATGCCATAGCCAGGCTGCTTGGGTCCGATCCACCGAATCGTCGATCCGGTGAAGCGGGCTTGAAGCTCAGTGTCGATGAACCTGCTGTAGACGTAGCCGCCACCGGAATAGGCAGCAGAGTACCCGGTGACCCAACGGTCGAACGTGACGCCCGCCGCGTCGTGCTCGATGACGAACGGCTGCCCCAGCTGGCCGGGGGTGGTGACGATTGCGGGACCCACCCACGCAGAGAAGCTGTTCGCATTCTCAGCCCTCAGCCGGTAGTAGTAGGTCGTCTGTTTCGCGACCGTCGAATCCACGTAGGACGTAGCGGTTGCCGGGAGCGTGCCTGTGACCAACACCGCCCCTGTGAAGTTGAGGTTCGTCGCACGCTCAAGGCGGAGGTTGGTGGCGGCCGGAATAGTGGCGACATTTGTCCAGTTGAGCGTCACCGTGGGCGGCGCCGGGCTGATCACGGAGGGTGTCGCGGTCAATGCCGACGGCACCGCGGGCGAGACGTTGAAGACGATTGCCCGCATCATGTCGTTCTCTTCGTGGCCGAGAAGATGGCAGTGCCACACGTACTCCCAGCCGAAGTTGACCAGCGAGTTCGTGACGGTGATCGGGTTTCCCGTCACCGGATCGAACCCGGGCGTTTGGGTGCCGAGGGGCTTCGTCGGATCGAGCGGCCTCACGCTGTCGCCGATCTTGAAAGGCAGCGTCGGGGAGATCGGACGCATCGCCACAATGCAGTCCTCAAGCGGGTTCATGCGCACTGACTCTTTCCAGCCGAGCTCGTTGGGGTCTGGCGGCCGAACGGCGCCGTCCCACCCAACGCGGTTGACGACCTGCACGTTGAACAGATGGAAGTGAATCGTGTGCGTGTCGACCCCGTTGTGGGTGATCTTCCAGATCTGCGTCCCGTCGGCAGCCGTCCCGATGAGGGTAGTGGTGGTGTTGACCGAATCGAGCATGCTCTCCGTGGGCGGATCGAGGTAGCCGAAGGGAAGCGTGGTCTGCGTTCGACTGTTGGTGAAGGGGAGCTCGACGCCCAAGGTAGCGTTCATCCGACCGTAGTCCATCTCGAAGAGCTCCTGGATCGCCTTGCGCTCCATCGTCACGGTCGTCACGGCGCTCGCGCCTACCGGTGTGAAGCTCAGTGAGGTCGACTGGATCTTCGAGAACGTGTCCGTCGCCGCACCGTAGGCCTTCTGCGGCACGATGATGGGATCCTGAGACGCCTTGAAGGCCGCCTGAATCGCCGGGGCAAGGGCCGTCGTGTCGTAGGCCGGAGCGGCCGAGCCGTCCACCTGGAACTGCATCACGGTGCGCGTGTTCGGCCCGTAGCCGGCCAGTGTCGTCGGCGCGCCGCCCGTGTCAGTCTGGTCCGGGTCCCCCGTGAAGTAGTCGAGACGTGTGTCGAATGCCGGCACGGGAGCCGGAGCGTCGTTGTACATGATGAGCTTGGAGCCTGCCGGCACCTGCGAGAAGTCGATGATGACGTCTGCGCGCTCAGCCGGGCCGAGCATCAGGCCGTGGTCCTGGATGTTCAGGACCACGATGTCCCGCCGGTTGTAGTTGTAGTTGACCGGCTGGCTGTGAATCACGACGGGATTCGGCAGCAGTCCGCCCTCTGTGCCGATCTGGATCATGTCCGGACCCGCAGTGTTCGGATCGGGCACGCCACCCGTGCGACCGTCAGTCGGCCACGTGGCGGGCCACGTGGGGTCGTTTGGATGCGGAACGGCAGCGGTCATCGAGACCTCGCCCGAGGCGGTCTGCAGCGTCGGGTTGCCGGAGCCGTCGAGAGCGTCCGGCGTGTTGGACTTGGCGTAGTAGATCTGGAGGTTCCAGGTCCGGTCGTTCGAGGCGTTCAGGATCCTAAAGCGATACGCCTTGGGCTGAACCTTGAGGTAGGGATATACCGTGCCGTTGACCATCGGCGTGTCCATGAACGCCTCGGGAACGAGCGAGACATTGGGCACACCGGGATCGCCACTCGCCGTGAGGCCGTTCACCGGTTCGAAGATCGGCCAGAACAGAGGACCGTAATCGTATCTGCCCATAGCGTTGGTGCCGCTCAAATCGTTCGGGTTCTGGTTCGGCATGTACACGTGCGGGAACCAGAGACTCCCGAACGCGCCCCACTTGGCCTTGTCCCACGTCGGGTCCGTGGCAAGCAGTTGCGGGTCTTTCGGGACGAAGGTCTTGTCTTGGATGATGAGCGGAATCTGCTCGGCAGGAATGGTGCCGGGCGCCACTGTCGCGGTTCCGACCGTGCCGCCGGTCACGAGTGTCTGTTCTATCGGGTCCTGCACCAGGTAGCCCGCAGCTTCACCCGCGTACACGTTGAGCCGTGTGATCCCGTACGCGTGGTCGTGGTAGAACATCAGCCGCGCGCTCTGCTGGTTGGAGTAGAAGAAGGTCAGCTCACCCGGACCAGCCGGGGCCATGTCGGGGACGTCATACACGCTGACGCCCTTGGGGTAGGGCGTGGCCTCACCGGCAGGCGTGGTCCACTGGTGCGGCGTGCCGTCGCTGATCCACGGGGTCGCGCCGCCGTGCAGGTGCAGCGTCGCGCGGTTCTGCTTGTACTTGTTGATGCCATCCGGCCCAAAGCCCGCGCCCATCGCGGTCGTATCGGTCGGGATGAAGAGGTCCCCACCCGCACCGGTCGGCAGCTTGTTTACGAACTTCACGCGCGTCGGCCGGTTCCTCTGCGCAATGATGGTGGGACCGAGGTAGCTGGGGGCGGTGACTGTCGTGCCAGAGGAGCTCAGCTGCATGTAGCCGCGCAGCTTCGTGGGCGGCAGGTCTGAATGCAGCTTCTCCGTGTAGTCCACGAGCGCGATGATGTAGTAGTCGGACCCCGGATACGTCGTAGTGTCCGGTACTGCGACGGTCAGGTACTGGCCGAGGTTGTTTGCCTTCGAAGCGCCCAGACCCGGCAGCGAGTCCACGAACTTCCTGATGCCCGTTCCAGGTATCACCGTGCCGCTCGCATCGAGTTCCGGAAGCGGGCTGTTCGCGTAGTTCGGAGTGGTGCCAAAGTAGTCAGGCTTGCCCTGCGGATCGAACGTCGTCGCTGCGGGGGCGAGCCCAAGAAGCGATCGGAGGTCTGACAAGAGACCCGAGAGTGGGTTATCCTCCTTGATCTTCTCCTTGGCGCGCTCCGCGGCGGCTTCCCGCATGGCCGACGTCGTTCGCGCGGCCATCATCTCCGCGGCGGTCATGGTCATGGGTCTCGTCGGCTTCTTCGCCGTGCCGCCTTCGCCCTGGGCCACCGCCACGCCCACGAGCAGAAGAGTGACTAGCGCAAGCGCAGCGATCGCAATCTGGATCGCGCGTCTCCTTCGGGTGCCTGCCTGCTCTGTCATCGGTCTTCCCTCTCGGTCCCTGGACGCCGCCAGGCGTCACCTCTGTCCAGTTCGAACCGCCGACGCGACAAACTCAAGCGCGACCGTGCCATCGGCGCGGTCGCCGCGGGTGGCGTGCGATGAAGCGTCGCATCTCCACTGGCCGTGTCCCTTGACTTGGCTCTACAACTGCGTCTTTCGTACCCAAGAAGTATATGCGCGTAAACCCGAGACTAAACGTCAGTTAGTAACGATTGTTACGATTCAAAGGAGTCACTGCGCTCGGAATCTGCTGGGCGGCTGCCTAGGAGGGACGAACGGCGGCCGCCACTCGGGCGCACGCGCTACGACAGGCCCGCAGCGATCGCCGAAAGGGCAAGCGCCGCGCCGCTTCCGACGGCAGCGGCGGCGAGCCAGCCCGTGCCGTGCGTGACACGTCGGCCGACCGTCGCCCCCAGCACCGTGGGCGCGATGTAGCCGAGCGCGAGCGATCCTACGGCCCAGATTCCGAGGACCGCCCAGCCCGTCCACGCGGGCGCTCCGGGCAGCACTCGCCCTACCCGCCCCGTCGCCAGATCCAGCGAACCCGAGAGTACACCCGGGCCGTCGCCGGCGAGCCAACCCGCCAGGAGGACCACTGCTGACGGCCAGCGCCGAGCGCGACGAACCCGTGGCGAGCCGGCGAGCGCAGCTGCGAGTGCAGAGCTTGCCGCGGCCGCAAGTGGGTTGTACTGGATGGCGAAGCGAGCGCCCGCAGACAGCGTCGCGAGCACCGGCCCGGAGTCTGTCACCGCGCCGCCGGCTCCAAGGCGAGCTTGCCGCGCTGCACGGACTCGGGAATCGGGATCGGGTAGTCGCCCGTAAAGCAGGCCGTGCAGTACTGGTCTGCCGTCCTGCCGCACGAGGTCACCATGTCATCGACCGACAGGTACGCAAGCGAGTCCGCCCCGATGAAGTCGCGGATCTCCTCGACCGACTGGTTGGCGGCGATGAGCTGCTCTTGCGTGTCCGTGTCGATGCCGTAGAAGCACGGCCACTCGACCGGGGGTGCCGTCACGCGCACGTGCACCTCCGTGGCGCCAGCGTCGCGCAAGAGCGCGATGAGCTTCCGCGAGGTGTTGCCGCGCACAATGGAGTCGTCGACCACGACGAGGCGCTTGCCCTCGATAACGTGGCGGAGCGGGTTGAGCTTGAGACGGATGCCCTGCTGGCGGAGCGACTCGCTCGGCGAGATGAAGGTGCGCCCCACGTAGCGGTTCTTTACGAGCCCCTCGCCGTAGGGGATGCCGCTCTCCTTCGCGTAGCCGACCGCGCCGGGCACGCCCGAGTCGGGCACTCCGATGACGACGTCGGCCTCCACCGGCGCCGAGCGGGCGATCGCCGCGCCCATCGCCATGCGCGCCTCGTAGAGGCCCCTGCCGTACATGACACTGTCCGGCCGAGCGAAGTAGATGAACTCGAAGATACACAGGCTGGGACGCTCGGCCGGGACCGCCTGCTCGGACTCGAGGCCGGCGGCGGAGAGCTTGATCATCTCGCCGGGCGCGACGTCGCGAAGGTAGGTTGCGCCGACGATGTCGAGGCCACACGTCTCCGACGAGAGGATCCAGCCGCCGCTCGGCAGCTGCCCGATCACGAGCGGACGCACGCCGTAGGGGTCGCGGAAGGCGTAGAGCGCGTCCTCGGACATCATGACGACCGAGTAGGCGCCTCGGATGTAGCTCATGGTCTCGCGGATACCAGCGCGGATCGAGTTGTGCTGCTGCGTAAAGTAGCCGACGAGGCTTGTCATGACCTCGGAGTCGGTGGTCGAGCGGAAGCGGATTCCGTTGCCGCGCAGGGCCTGTCGAAGCTCGCTCGTGTTGACGAGGTTCCCGTTGTGCGCGAGGGCGATGGTGGTGGCGCCGATCGAGGAGAGCATCGGCTGCGCGTTCTCCCACGACGTGCTGCAGCCGGTGGTGGAGTACCGCGTGTGTCCGATCGCCACGTGACCCGTGAGGGTGTTGAGGTCGCTCTCGGTGAAGGCCTGGGGAACGAGGCCGAGGTTCTTGACCACGGTGAGTGTGGAACCATCGGCCACCGCAATGCCTGCCGACTCCTGCCCGCGATGCTGCAGCGCGTGCAGCCCGAAGTACGTCAGCCGAGCGACATCTTCACCCGGCGCATACGCGCCGAAGACACCACACGCCTCCTCGGGGCGATCGGGCTTCTCGCTCAGGATCCACTCGTCGGCGGGGACGGTCGCGGAATGGCAGTTGCCTGCCGAGGGGTCGGCGATGCGCATGCGGCGGGAGGCTCCTTGGGGATTCTGGGACACCAGACGCGCACAGGATACCATGGACACGGCCGAGCGGGTCACGAGGTGGCGGGCGGCCCCCCGCGTCCGAAGTCGTACCGCCGCTGCCAAAGGCGCCAGAAGGCGTACAGCAGACCCGCGAGCAGGAACGCGACCAGGATGGGCGCGAAGATCGCTGCGGCGGAGAGCGCCACGGCGCCGGCGTCCTCGGCTGCACTGACCGCCGGAGCGCCCATGCCTGCCGTGGTGATGTTGACCACCGGCCGCGTGGTCGCCTTCGCGGCGTGCACCCCACCGGCGAGCAGGACGCCCGTGACGACGAGCAGCCAGGGGCTCACGTTGGTGGCGCTGCCTGCCGCCGCGACGGCGACGATACCGCCGGCCGCGGGGCGAATGAGAGTCTGGATGACGTCGTTGACGTGATCGACGGCGGGGATCTTGTCCGCGACCGTTTCGACGATGAGCAGCACGGCGATGATCGCGATCATCCACCACTGCCCAAGAACGTCGAACGGCTGCCTGAGCTCAAGCCAACCGAAGCGCTGCGCGAGCGCCACCGCGCCGAGTGGGATGTAGGCGTTCAGACCCGCCGGGATCGACAGGCCGAGCGCCGTCAGCAGTTCCATGCGTGCCTCCCCTCGCCCGCGCCACACGAACACGCCGGGACGATTCTACCCCCCGCGCACCAGTCGCTCGAGCGTGGGCTCCCACGCGGCCTGCAGCGCGCCAAGCGGGACCGACCCGACGCCTTCGACCGCGAGCGCGTCGCCCCCGACCGTCCCGATGACCGCGTACGGCACCTGCGCCGTGTCGCAGAGCTCGAGGAGCGCGTCAACGTCGTCCTCCGCGCACGTCACGACGACGCGGCTTTGCGTCTCCGAGAAGAGCGCCGCATGGAGCGGCACGTCCTCCGGCAGATGCACATCGGCACCGACGCCGCCTGCGAGGCACGACTCGGCGAGCGTGACGGCGATGCCGCCCTCGGAGCAGTCGTGGGCGGACGCGGCGATGCCCGTGCGGACGGCCTCCCGCACGACATCCTGGACCGCCGCTTCCAGCTCCAGATCGAGCGCCGGCGGACGGCCGGCGACCAAGCCGTGGACGACCTTGAGGTACTCGCTCCCGCCAAGCTCATCGAGGGTCTCGCCGACAAGCACGATGACGTCGCCCTCGGCCTTGAAGCCCATCGTGCCGTAGTGCGCGATATCGTCGATGAGCCCCACGAGGCCGACCGTCGGCGTCGGGTAGATCGGCTGGCCGAAGCTCTCGTTGTAGAAGCTCACGTTGCCCGAGATGACCGGGACGCCGAACGCTCGGCAGGCATCCGAGAGGCCGCGCACGGATTCGTAGAAGGTCCAGAACACCTCAGGCTTCTCGGGGTTGCCGAAGTTCAGGCAGTCGGTGATGGCCGCGGGCTCGCCGCCGGCGCACGCGACGTTGCGCGCCGCCTCGGCGAACGCGATCTGGGCGCCGACGTAGGGGTCGAGGTAGCAGTAGCGGCCGTTGCAGTCGCTGGAGACCGCGATCCCGCGCGTCGTCATCTCGCCGCGGCCGGTGTCGCCGATGCGGAGCACGGCGGCGTCGCTTCCGGGCAGCACGACCGTGTTCAGCATGACCTGGTGGTCGTACTGCTCCCAGATCCAGTGCCGCGAGCAGATGTTCGGGCTCGCGCAGGACCTGCAGAACCGTCTCGCGGAGCGCCCCAGGCGTCGTTCGGGTGGTCAAGCGTGGCCGGGTCGAACGCCTGCACCTCGTCGAGGTACGCCGGACGCGTCATCGCCGGGTCGTAGATGGGAGCATCGTGCGCGAGCGTGGCTGCCGGCATGTCGCCGACCACGATGTCGCCCTCGCGGACGACAAAGCGACCGGTGTCCGTGACCGTCCCGATGACCGTGGAGCGCAGGCCCCACTTCTCGCAGACCGCCTGCGCCGGCGGCGAGGTCCTCCGGCGTGACGATCGCGAGCATCCGCTCCTGGCTCTCGGAGACCATGAACTCGAACGGCCTCATGGCGTCTTCGCGCGCGGGAATCTTGCGTGACATCGATGTCGAGGCCCACGCCGCCTCGGCTTGCCATCTCCGACGCGGAGGAGCGTGAGGCCGGCCGCGCCGAGGTCGCCGAGCGCCGACGAGGAGCTTGCCTGCGAGGAGCTCGAGGCACGCCTCGATGAGCAGCTTCTCCTCGAACGGGTCGCCCACCTGCACGCTCGGGCGCTTGTCCTCGGCCTTCTCGTCGAACTCCTGGCTGGCGAGCGTGGATGCGCCGCCGATGCCGTCACGTCCGGTCGTCGAGCCGATGAGGAGCACGAGGTTGCCCGGACCGGCCGCGACGGCTCGCGTGAGCTGTTCCTCGCGCATGAGGCCGATCGACATCGCGTTGATGAGGCAGTTACCCTCGTACGCTTCCTCGAAGTACACCTCGCCGCCGACGGTCGGCACGCCGAGGCAGTTGCCGTAGCCGCCGATGCCGGCGACCGAGCCCTCGAACAGGTAGCGCTGCCGCGGCTTGTCGAGCGTGCCGAAGCGGAGGCTGTCGAGCGAGGCGATCGGCCGCGCACCCATCGTGAAGATGTCGCGGATGATGCCGCCGACGCCGGTCGCCGCGCCCTGGTAGGGCTCGATCGCGCTCGGGTGGTTGTGCGACTCCATCTTGAACGCGACCGCCCAGCCGTCGCCGACGCTGATGACGCCCGCGTTCTCGCCCGGACCCTGGAGCACGTGCTCGCCCTCGTTCGGGAACATGCGGAGCGCCTTGCGCGAGTGCTTGTAGCTGCAGTGCTCGGACCACATGAGCGAGTACATGTAGAGCTCGGTCACGGTGGGCGTGCGGCCGAGGATCTCGACGACGTGCTCGTACTCGGCGGGCTTCAGGCCGAGTTCCACGGCGAGCTTGGGTGCTAGCTCAGGGCTGAGGTCCTGCACGATCACGGGCGAGTCCTCCCTGAGAAGTCGAGATCGACGTCGTCTGCGTCCGTCGAGCGGCTCGAGACTCCTGCACCGCGGGCTCCTGCGGCCCGGTAGCAGCGTCAGGAGCGCGTCATCCGCCGCGGTCCTAACACCACGCGCAAGAGGTACGTGAGCTCCACGGCGTAGATGACAAGGACGCCGACGCCGAAGAGCGTCGACGTGAGATCGGTCTTGAAGATGAACGCCGCGGCCATGATGACGATATAGCCGATGCCGAGGAGCGCCCACACAAACCGGAACGGCGCGAAGCCCCAACGCTCCTGAGAGCGCGCGAGCGCGTGCACGATCATGGCGAGCGCGCCGGCGACGAGCACGAACGCGAAGCCCTGGAAGACGACCTGCAACGTGTCGGTCAGAATCAAGCTCTCCATCTAGCCCACCTCCGCCATTCGCCTGACAACGCTCTCGAAGACCACGCGGCCGTCCGTCGGACCCGTGGCACCGTCGACCGCGCGCTCGGGATGCGGCATGAGGCCGAAGACGTTGCCGCGCTCGTTCATGATGCCGGCGATGTCGTCGAGCGCGCCGTTGGGGGCGCTCCCACCCGCCGCGCGCGTGCCGTCCGGCTCGCAGTAGCGCAGCACGACCTGGCCGCGCTCGGTGATGCGCGCAAGCGTCGCCTCGTCGCAGATGTAGTTGCCCTCGTTGTGGTTCACCGGGAGGCGCAGCACGGTACCCGCAGGCGCGTCCAGCCACGCGCAGTCCGCGCCTTCCGCGCGCACGCTGACCGAGCGGCAGACGAACTTCAGGCCGCTGTTACGCAGGAGCGCGCCGGGAAGCAGGTGCGCCTCGGTGAGGATCTGGAAGCCGTTGCAGATGCCGAGGACCGGCCCGCCACGCTCGGCGAAGCGTACGACCTCGCTCATCACCGGCGAGAAGCGCGCCACCGCACCGCAGCGGATGTAGTCGCCGTAACTGAAGCCCCCGGGAAGCACGACCGCGTCGAAGCCTGAAAGGTCGGTATCGCCGTGCCAGACGTACTCGGCCTCATGACCGAGGACGTCCACGGCGTGTACCACATCCTGCTCGCAGTTGCTGCCGGGGAAGATGACCACGCCGAAGCGCATCGCCTAGGCCTCCCCGGCTCTCTCGATGCGGTAGTCCTCGATCACCGGGTTCGCGAGGAGTCTGTCGCACATCTCGCGGACGCGCTCGACGGGCGTTCCGTCCGCAACCTCAAGACGGATGTACTTGCCGATCTTCACCGACTCGACTTCCGTGTACCCGAGGTTCACGAGAGCACGCTCGGCGGTGGCGCCAGGCGGATCGAAGATGCCCCTCTTGTACGTCACGAAGATCTCGAAGCGTGCCATCGGCTCCCTTTCAGTCGAGGTCCACCTTCGCCGCATCCGCGAGTTCCTGCTTGCGTCTGCGCACGGCGCTGTCCACCTGACGGCGTCCGTACCACACGAGCGCCATGCCACCAACCCACGCGAAGATCGAGATCCACGCCACCCACGGCGTGTCCTGGTGCACGCCTCCCGCCCAACGCGACGGACCCGCCACGGAGTCGAACGACAGGATGAAGCCGAGAATGCCGAGCGCTGCGAGTGCCATCCCCACCCACGTGAGAATCACGTTCGCGCGCACGTGCGGCGGAAGGTCCTTCAGGCTCACGATGCGCTCTTCTTACCCTGCTTGGTCTTGCCTCCCGAGCGCTGCCGCTCTATGAGCTCCTTGCGGAGACGGCGGATGACCACGAGTTCAATGTAGATGCTGCCCGCAAACGAGGCGAGGAGGATCGCGAAGCCCACCTGCTGCGCTGTCGCGTTCGCACGCAGCGCCGGGATGAAGTTGGTGGCGAGTGCGTTGGCGACCATGATGCCGAAGAGCGCCCACCAGATGAGCCGCCAGCGCTTGATCTCGGGCGAGGTGGGCACGGCATCGCGGAAGCTCGGGCGGTCCTTCTTCGCCGCGGGCGCGGGCTTCGGCTGACCGGACGGTGCCGAGCCGATCTCGCGCTTCGGCTTGGCCGAGGACGCGCTCCTTTTCGTGGACCCGATCTTGGCGTTCTTGCCATAACGCTCGTTCATGGGGCTTCGTCGCGCCACGTGCTACTCCCCCTCAGGGATGAATGGAAGACCGGTAATGGCCTCGTACGCCTCGACGTACTTCTCCGCGGTGATCGTGATGATGTCCTCCGGCAGCACCGGCGCCGGCGGCGTCTTGTTCCAGCCGATCGCTTCCAGCCAGTCCCGAACGAACTGCTTGTCGTAGGAGGGCTGTGGGCCGCCAGGGGCGAATCCCTCGACGGGCCAGAAGCGGGACGAATCCGGCGTGAGCACCTCGTCGACGAGGGCGACCTCGCCGTCGATGAGCCCGAACTCGAACTTCGTGTCGGCGATGATGATGCCGCGGGTAAGCGCATGAGCGGCCGCACGGCCGTAGAGCTCGAGCGAGACGGCGCGGAGTCTGGACGCATACTCGGCGCCGACGATCTCGACCATCCGCTCGTAACTGATGTTCTCATCGTGGTCGCCAATGGCCGCCTTTGTGGAGGGCGTAAAGATCGGGTGCGGGAGTTGCGACGATTCGAGAAGGCCCTCGGGCAGCGCCTGCCCGCAGACCGTGCCGCGATCGCGATACTCCTTCAAGCCCGATCCCGCCAGGTAGCCACGCACGATGCACTCGACCGGAAAGACCTCGGCCGTGCGCACGAGCATGAAGCGGCCGCGGAGCGCGTCCGCATACGCCGCGTACTCCGCGGGCAGGTCCTCGATTTCGGCAGAGATGAGGTGGTTGGAGACGACGTCAGCGAGATGGTCAAACCAGAAGAGCGAAATCTTGGTGAGCACCTCGCCTTTGTACGGGATCGGGTCTGGCAGCACGACGTCGAAAGCGCTCAGGCGGTCGGTGGCGACAATGAGCAGGACGTCGCCGAGGTCGAAGATGTCGCGGACCTTGCCGCGCGCGTCGGGCTTCAGGTCGATCGGCACAGGCGTCCTTTCGCGATGCATCGCGGGCGGAGCGGCGCGTGGCGGTCTGTCCGCCGGCATGCGCCGCCATGGGTGCATTGTAGGCGATGGTAGGAGGCGGGGTAAGGGTGTCGCTACCTCGGCAGGCCCAGACGCTGAAGTGCCGCCGCGTCGGTCGGGTTGAGCGCGCTCTTGAGACCGAAGAGGCTGAAGGCGAGGTCCCCGAGGCCGAGTTTCGCCTCATACGTCACGATGTTTGGCTCGCCGTCGATCCCACCCAGCTCGGCGGCCTTGTCGACCGCGTCCGAGTAGTTGCCGAGGCTGTCCACAAGCCCGAGGTCCATCGCCTCGGTGCCCATCCACGCCCAGCCGGTGGCGAGCTCTCGCACGTCGGCCTCGTCCATCTTGCGTCCCTTGGCGACGTCGGCGATGAACTGGTCGTAGGCAACCGTCATCTGCTCGTCGAGCAGCGCTACCTCGGTGGTGGTGACGCTCCGGTAGGGGCTGCCGGCGTCCTTGAGCTCGCCTTTCGTAATGACGGTGAACTTCACGCCGACCTTATCGAGAAGCCCCTGCACGTTGGTGAGCTGCATGATGACGCCGATGCTGCCCACCGCGGAGCCAGGCGCGGCCACGATGTGGTCCGACTGCGAGGCCACCATGTAGGCACCCGAGGCACCCATGTCGCCGATGCTGGAGACGACCGGCACCTCCATGCGCTCGACGGCCATGGCGATCTCCTGCGAGGCCGCCACCGTACCGCCGGGTGAGTCGATGCGGAGCAGTACGGCCTTGACCGAGGGATCCTTCGCCGCCCGGTCCAGCTGATCGATGATGCCCTCGGGCGTGACGACCCCGTCGATCGAGCTACCCGTACCGGAGATCGCGCCGTCGATGTGGATGAGGGCGATGCTGTCACCGAAGCTGCCCGAGGTGTTGACTCCGTCGAACGTCGAGATGAGCGCGGCCATCCCACCACACCCGGCAAGCAGCAGCACGCCGATGATGACGAGCGCGATCACCCAGCCATTGCGCTTCTTCGGCTGGCCAGGCGCCTGCTGCTGGTGGGGGTAGGCAGGCTGCGGCGGATATGCGGGAGGTGTCGCGGGCACGTACGGGGGCGGCGGGGCGGGCGTGTAGCCGGTGGGCGCGGGCGTCTGTGGCGCAGGTGTCGCGGGTCTGGGTTCGGACTCAGGTGTGTCGATCATGGGTGCCTCCTGCGGGTTCGACGTGTCGCCCTATCGTGGCGACGGGATGTGCACGGGTCAAGCATCGGCGCGGCGTGGGGCGAATTCCGGCATCAGAGGGAGATGAGCCCCGCGAGGACAAGCCCGGTGAGCCCGTGAATTGCTGCGAGGACCACCATGAGCCAGGCGACCCTACGGTGGACCTTCAAGTGCAACGGGCCTTTGAAGTGAATCTTGCGCGTGCCCAGGAGCATCTGAAAGAGGAGGAGCAGCAAGAGCGTAATCCCAACGACGAGCATCATCGTCAGGTTCACCGTGATTCCGAACAGCATTGCTGGCCTCCTGATTCTGTGTTCCTGAAGCGCGTAAGGCCTCTGCGTAGTAGGTACGCAATCACGCGGCACGGCAAACGCGGTCAGCCTATCGAGGGAAGTCCAGTGCGCCGAGGAAGTGCGACTGGAACTGGGCGTGCTCCGCCAGTGAGAGCGTGCGAATCGACCGGGCGATGACTTCAGCGTGTCGACGAACGCCCGAGTCCAGCAGCGCGCGCCGTCCGCCCTCCTTGGCGGCATTGCCGAGGAACGTGAGGTGCTCGCCCCAGCCGTCGGGCACCATCCCAATCCGCTCGAGGGCGGCGCCGTCGACGTGCAGGCCGAAGCCGCCCGCTACGAGCACCTCGGCGACCGCGTCCGGCGCGAGGGCGGCCTCCACCAACACCAGGTCGATCGCTGCACGAACGGCGGCCTTAGCGAGCTGCAGCTGCCGGACATCGTGTTGGCTGAGCGCGACGCCCGAATGCTCGTCGACCACGAAGATCCGCACGCCGTCGCGCTCGGCCACACGTCTGGCGAGCGGGCCGGCGACCTCGCCGGCGATGCGCCCGTCGGCGGCGAGCGCGCCCGTCTCGAGCATGACGGCCAGCAGGTCGAGCACGCCGCTTCCGCAGATGCCGACGGGCGGGAAGCCGCCGACGGTCCCCAGCGCGAGGTCGCCGGCCTCGTCGAGCCAGACGCGCTCGATGGCGCCGGGTTCCGCTCGCATCCCACGTTCAATGCCGGCGCCCTCGAGCGCGGGTCCGGCAGCGGCGGAAGCCGCGAGCAGCGTGCGGCCGGGGACGCCGAGGACGATCTCGCCGTTCGTACCGAGATCGACGTAGAGCGTCGGCCGCTCGGCTTCGTCGAGACGGGTCGCGAGCACCCCGGCGACGACATCGGCGCCGACGAACGCGGATGCGCTCGGCAGGATATGGCACGCGGCATCCGTGAGAAGCCCCATGCCGAGCTCGCTCGCCGGCAGACTCACCGGCCCCACCACGGCGCCTTCGTACGGCGAGCGCCCAAGCGACGTCAGGTCCTCGCCGAGAAGCGCGTTCATCATCGTGGTGTTGCCGACGACGGCTACCTCGCGCACGTCGGCGAGCGCAGCCCCTTCGAGCGGCACGAGGAGGCTTGCGATGAGCCGCTCGACCTGGCGTGCGATGGGGCGCTGGAGGACGGCGGTGCCCTCGGCCACCGCCGAGGCGATGCGCGACATGACGTCCGCGCCCCACGGGTACTGGACGTTCAGCATCCCCGCGGTGCCAAGCTCATCACCGTTCTCGAGGTCGATGAGCGAGACTGCGACGGTCGTCGTGCCGATGTCGACGACCGAGCCGAGGAGGTAGTGACTGCCAGGACGCCGCTCTAGCCCGCGGTCCGACGGCGGCTCGACCATGAGATTCCCCATGTCGGTCGACTCCGTCACCACACGCGTCTCCGCGCTTACGGCGCCAAGCGTGACCGTGACCGGCCCGTTCACGCGCGCGCGACACGCGAGACGCTTTCCCGCCGTAACGCCCGCGCCGCCCAAGAGCTCCTGCTCGTCGCGCGAGAGAGGCGTCAGCGCGCCTTCAGCGCGAACGCGACAGGAGCCGCACCGCCCGGTTCCGCCGCACGGCGCCTCGACGGCGACTCCGGCGGCATGCGCGGCCTCGAGCAGGGTGGAGCCCAGCGCGACCTCGACGGTCACACCCTCGGGCTCGAACGTGACTCGGACCGGATCCACACGCGCCCTTCCGCCGCACGGCGCTGATCTGTCGTACTCGCCCACATTCTACGCACAACCCGCTCGACCGAGGCAGGGCAGCGGCACGCGACGCGGAACTATGTCCCCATGGTCCTCTACTCGGTCGTCTTCGTGTGCGGCGGAGCCCTCATGGGGCTCGAGCTGCTCGCGGCCCGCGTGCTTGCGCCCGTGATGGGCAACTCCATCTTCGTGTGGGGCAGCATCATCGCGAGCTTCATGATCGCGCTCTCGCTCGGCTACTGGCTGGGCGGCCGGATCGCCGACCGCTACGGCGCGGCGCGCTCGCTCGGCGTCGTCATCGGCGCAGCGGGCGTGGCGACCGCGCTTTGCCCGCTCGCTGCACGCGCCACCCTCGCCTGGGCGGCCGAGCTCGGCACCCGCACGGGGCCGCTGATCGCGACGACGCTCATCTTCTTCGTCCCCGCGCTGCTGCTGGCGATGGTGACGCCCATGGGGATCCGCCTGGTCGCATCGGCGGGGCTTTCGCACATCGGCCGCTCGGCGGGCACGCTCTCCGCGATCTCGACGGCGGGGAGCATCGTCGGGACCCTCGGGACGACCTTCTGGCTGATACCGCTCCTGCAAGTGGAGCCACTCATCGTGAGCTTCGGCGCCGTGCTCACCGCGACCGCGCTTGCGAGCATGGGCATCCGCGCCGAGGCCGAGCCCGGCCACGCGCCGCGCGAACTCGGCCTCAAGAGCACGGTCGCCGTGGTGCTGCTCGTCATCGCAGGCTTCGTCGCCAGCACCGGCGTGTACCTGCACGTGCGGACGCCCGCCACCGTGAACGAGCTCGGCGAGCAGATCCTCTACCGCGCCGACACCCAGTACCACCGCATCACCGTGACCGAGAAGGACGGCGTGCGCTCTCTCCGCTTCGATCGGAGCTGGCAGTCCGCGATCTCGCTCGCGGACGGGTATACGAGCATCATCCGCTACCCCGACTACCTGCACACCACGCTCGCGGTGAAGCCCGACGCCGAGCGCGTGCTCGTCCTCGGCCTCGGCGGCGGTGCGATCACGAAGCGCATGTGGCGCGACTACCCAAAGATGAGGATCGACTCGGTGGAGATCGATCCCGTCGTCGTGGACGTGGCGAAGCGCTACTTCGGCCTGCCGGAGGACGAGCGGCTGAGGGTCTTCGTGGAGGACGCGCGGCGCTACGTGCAACGCACCGACGAGACCTACGATATCGTCATCGTTGACGCGTACTACGCCGATGCGCTGCCGTTCCACCTCACCACGCGCGAGTTCTTCACCGAGATCTCCCGGATCCTCAGGCCAGGCGGCGTAGTGGCCTACAACGTCATCTCGGCGGTCGAAGGCGAAGATAGCCAGCTCTTCCGCTCGATGTACCGCACGGCAGGGAGCGTGTGGGACAACCTGTGGGTCTTCCCGCTCTTCCTCGGCGAGCGCGACGATCCGGAGGCACGTCGCAACATCATCATGCTCGCCACTGATGCGAACGTCTCCGAGGCCGAACTTCGCGCTCGGCTCGAGAGCCGCCTCAACGGGCGAGTCAGCGTACCCGGCTACGCGCAGATGGGCGACGATCTCTACACGAAGCTCGTGCCCATGGCCGACGTGCCTGAGCTCTCAGACGCCTTCGCGCCGGTCGACTCGCTCATCAAGGTGCAGTAGCCATGTCGCACGTCTCGCTGAAGTCGGGCTACAGCGAACTGGTCGACCGCCTGAACCGCTTCCCGCAAGGTGCGCCACCGTCGGAGTCCCTCTACAAGATTCTCTCGATCCTTTTCAGCGAGCGTGAAGCAGGCATCGTCGCGCAGCTGCCGATCAAACCCTTCACCGCGTCTCAGGCTGCTCGCATCCTCAAGATGGACTACACCGAAACTCGCCGGGTTCTCGACGCGTTGGCTAGCCGTGCCATCCTCATGGACACAGAACGCGAGGGCGAGACCACCTATACGTTGCCCCCACCCATGGCCGGATTCTTCGAGTTCTCGATGATGCGTCTGCGCGGCGATGTCGACCAGAAGGTGCTCGGCGAGCTGTTCTACCAGTACCTGAACGTGGAAGAGGAGTTCATCCGGAACCTGTTCGTGAGAGGGGAAACGCAGCTGGGGCGAACGTTCGTCCACGAGCCCGTTCTGTCGAACGAGAACGCCCTGCACGTGCTCGACTATGAACGCGCGAGCGAGGTCATCCGTTCCGCCACACACCGCGGGATCGGCGTGTGTTACTGCCGCCACAAGATGATGCACGTCGGCCGCGACTGCGGTGCGCCCAAGGAGATCTGCATGACCTTCAACGGCGCGGCCGCATCGCTGATCAGGCACGGCTACGCTCGCTCGGTCGAGGTGAGCGAGGGGCTCGATCTGCTCCAGCAGGCATACGAGCAGAACCTGGTGCAGTTCGGCGAGAACGTGCGGGAGGGCGTGAACTTCATCTGCAACTGCTGCGGGTGCTGCTGCGAGGCGATGATCGCGGCCAGAAAGTTCGGCATGTTGAACCCGGTACACACATCGAACTTCCTGCCCGTGGTTGACGAGGCGCAGTGCAACGGGTGCGGGAGATGCGTGAACGTCTGTCCGGTCGAGGCCATGTCCTTGGTCTCTGCGAACGACGCGCACAACCCGAAGTCCCGGCACGCGAACGTGGCGGAGGACATCTGCCTCGGGTGTGGCGTGTGTGTGCGTTCGTGCCCTCACGCGGGCCTGAGTCTGCACTCTCGCTCGGCGCGAGTCATCACACCGCTCAACTCCACCCATCGCGTCATAGTCATGGCGATCGAACGCGGTGGCCTGCAGGACCTGATCTTCGACAACCGGGTGCTGTGGAACCATCGAGCCCTTGCCGCTGTGCTGGGCGTCGTGCTGACACTGCCGCCCATCAAGCAGGCTGTGGCGAGCCAGCAGGTGAAATCGCGCTATCTGGAGTACCTGATCACTCGCTTCGCGCCCTGACGCCTCGTTCTCAGGAAGACGACGCAACAGCGCGTCGCGACGAGTACGTGATCGGTGGTGTAGCGCCAAACTCCGGGTTGCAGTGGCGCAAGTGACGTGTTCTACTAGTTCGAAGATGTTCGAAGTAAGAGAGGTGCGTGACGTGACTACGACGATCGAGCGAGCGAGCACGAGCGAGATCTTCAAAGCCCTGGCCTCGGAACACAGACGCGAGATTCTTCGAATCCTCGGACAGTCGACGCCAGAGCCGGGCAAGACGTGCTGCCTGAGAGACGAGGTGTGCGCCTGCAAAATCTCGGAGCGCTTGGGTCTTGCGGCTTCGACCATCTCGCATCACATGTCGGTGCTCAGTTCGGCGGGATTGATCGATGCGCGCAAGGATGGTCTTTGGACCTACTACAGCCTGCGCCGAGACGCCCTCGATCGGGCGGCTGCGGAACTCAGGGAGCTGTAGTCGATTCACGGGCACGACGACGATTCCAGGAGGAAAGAATGGTCATCAAGATTCTGGGTCCGGGATGCATGAACTGCGAGAGGCTCGAAGCGCTGGCTCGCAAGGCCGTAGATCAGTTGGGTATCGACGCGACCATCGAGAAGGTCACGGACTATCGCGACATCATGGCCTACGGGATCATGTCGACCCCGGGTCTGGTCGTCGACGAGAAGGTCAAGATCGCAGGACGCGTACCGTCGCTCGATGAGGTCAAGGCCGCGCTGGGTTCCTAGGAAGTGGAGAAGAACGTGAAGATCGTCATTCTGGAATCCGGCTGCTGCGGGAGCGGCAAGTTGGAGGCCTCAACCCGACAGGCGGTTGACAAGCTCGGGCTCGAGGCTGAGTTCGAGACCGTGACCGACCTCCCGACCATCATGAGCTACGGGATACTGTCGACTCCGGCTCTCGTTGTCGACGGACAAATCAAGCTCGTCGGACGCGTCCCGTCGGTCGATGACATAGCCTCGCTGCTCTCACGGAGCCTTTCGTGAGCGCAGTCGGCGCCGCGTTCGGCTGGCTCAATGACGCCCTGTTGAAGATGACGTGGCTGAACGACCTCATCGGCCGCTTCGTCGAGAAGGTCCTCGGTCTCCCTCTTGCCGGTCGCGTGGGCTCGAGCATCCAGTTCTACCTATACGACACCGTCAAGATCTTCGTCCTGCTCTCGGCGTTGATCTTCACGATCTCGTACATCCAGAGCTACTTCCCTCCTGAGCGCACGCGGAAGATCCTCGGCCGATTCTCGGGCATCGGCGGCAACATTCTCGGTGCGTTACTGGGTACGATCACGCCGTTCTGCTCGTGCTCGTCCATTCCCTTGTTCATCGGATTCACCTCGGCCGGCTTGCCGATCGGCGTGACGTTCTCGTTCCTGATCTCATCGCCGCTCGTCGACCTCGCTTCGGTAATCCTCCTCGCAAGCATCTTCAACTGGAAGATCGCCATCGCGTACGTGCTCGTCGGCCTCGTGCTCGCTGTCATCGGGGGCTCGCTCATCAGCGCGCTCAAGCTCGAGCGCTTCGTAGAACCGTTCGTCTTCGGCACGCACCTCGCCGACGTCGACCTACCCGAGCCGACACGGCATGACCGTCTCGCGTTCGCGGGGCGGGCAGTCGCGGACATCATCAAGAAGGTCTGGCTCTACATCCTCATCGGCGTGGGCATCGGTGCGCTGATCCACGGATGGATCCCGCAGGAGTTCATCGCGGTCGTGCTCGGTGAGAAGAATCCATTCTCGGTGCTCATCGCCACCCTCGTCGGCGTCCCGATGTACGCGGATATCTTCGGGACGTTACCAATAGCGGAGGCACTGGTGTCCAAGGGCGTCGGCATCGGGACGGTCCTCGCCTTCATGATGGCCGTGACCGCGCTGTCGTTGCCGTCGCTCATCCTGTTGAAGCGGGTTGTGAAGTGGCAGCTGCTCGCGACCTTCTTCGGGATCGTGGTGTCGGGCATCATCATCATCGGCTACGGCTTCAACGCCTTCGGAGGAGCGCTCCTGTGAAGGAAATCGGACCTCCGACCACCCCAACCGTGATCGAGTCACGACCGACGCCCTCTGCGCGGCTCGTCATCCTGCTTGTCGTCATCGCCGTGTTCGCAGCGATCGTGCTCATCAAGGTCCTCACTGCACCCGGTACCGCCCGGACCCCGACGGACGAAGGTGCCTCGATCACCGCAGTCCACAACGACGCGGTCGCCGACTATGAGGCAGCACTCGCGACCGGGAGGCCCGTCTACGTGCTCTTCCACTCGCTCACCTGCGTCCCGTGCGTGGAGATATCCGCAGTGGCGGACAAGGTGATTCCCGAATACCGGGACCGGGTCACGTTCGTGAATGCACTCACGGACGACCCCGCCGGGCAGCAGCTGGCAGCGAAGTTCACGTTCCAGTACATCCCGCATTCATTCTTCCTGAAGGCGGACGGAACCATGGTCGATGACTTTGAGGGAGCGATGGACGAGGCGCAGATGCGTGCCTATCTCGACACGCTCGTGGCGCAGTGAGTATCGCGCTCCTTGGCGAACAGATCATCTCGGGTGCGGCCGCGGGACCCGCAGCCTTCGGCATCGCGTTTCTGGGTGGCATGATCGCCGGCTTCGGTCCGTGCATCCTGCCCATGATCCCCGCAGTGTTCGGCTACATCACCGGGTCAGTAGAGCGAGGTGAGTCCGAGGGAGTGAAGACCGCCGCACCCGTGCGAGGTCTGCTGCTCTCGGTCGCCTTCGTGCTCGGCATGAGCCTCGTCTTCTCCGCGATCGGAGCGGCTGCGGGACTCCTGGGGCGCGCGCTGATCCTTGGTGCATGGGCGTCTTACGCGGCTGCGGCAGTCTGTGTCGTCATCGCACTGCAGATGCTTCAGGTCATCCACCTGCCGATTGACCGTCTGAATGCGTTGCTTCCGGTGCACCGGCCCGAGCGGCGGGGCCTCTTAGGGGCACTGCTCTTCGGCATGCTCTTCGGGCTTGTGGCATCCCCGTGCTCCACGCCGATCCTCGCCGCTATCGCCACGCTCGCAGCCGCGAGCGCGAGTGTCGGCAAGGGCGCCGCGCTCCTGTTCGTCTACGGCATCGGCAAGGGCGTTCCGCTCCTCCTTCTGGGTGTCGCATCCGGTTCGCTCGGCTTCATGCGGAAGGTATCGACGGTGGTACCCGCACTCACCAAGATCGGTGGGGTCGGACTGCTCGTCGCGGCTGCCTATCTCGTCTGGATTGCATGACCCAGAGACGGAGGACCTGTGGACGAAATCACCCTGTACGTGGTCCCGGAGGCCTGTGGTTGAGGCAGCGGTACCGACTGCTGCGACAGTCCCGAGTCGATGCTCGCGGGATTCCCCGAAGGCGCGACTTGAGAGATGCCGCTGCGGTGGCGCCTCCAAGTCTTGGAGGCTGACATAGCACCACGGTTCAGCGGAGTTGTCCGATTCGTTGAAGCCGACCTTTTCGGCCTGAGCGGACGGCAGCGGTCAGCTGCGATCGATGCGCTGACGAAGGGCAGTGTGCTGCCCTTCGTCATCATGGATGACCAGATGGTCTGTTCGGGGAAGCTCGATCCGGACACGATTGTTGCGGGAATCGAGCGGATAGTCGCCGGATAGGTCAGCTGCTGGGGGGCACGAACAGGACCGAGCAGTGCGCCCTCAGCGCGATCTCACGGGCCACGCTACCCCACAGCGCGCGGTGAAGCGCGTTATGGGCGCACGGGCTGAGCGCGATCGTGGTGGCACCCCACTCGGTCGCTGTCTCAAGGATTACGTCTGCAGGCTTGCCCACGAGTACGACAGCATCTGAGTGCAGAGTGCTTCGCGCGCCGGCCATCACCGTCCGGAAGCGAAGCCGTGCGGCATCGAGCTCGGCGCCTTCACGGGCAACGTGTACGATTCGCGTCTTCCCAACACCAGGGAGGTCCTCGACGAAGGCCATCAGAGAGTGCGGGTCATGGTCGACGTCGATGGCAATGAGTGTGCGCTCGAACGGGCTACCGTCCACCAAGCGACAGCACGTGCCGCCGTCCCCCTCAGGGAGACCGACACGTTCGATGAGCACGGGCACGCTCCCGCTCGATGCCACCCTCTCAGCCGTGCTTCCGAAGAGCCGGCCGGTCCGGGCGCCCTTGCCAAGGCTCGTCATGACGATCAGATCCGCCTTCTCCTCGGCTGCGACGCGGAGGATGGTCTGGGTCGAGTCGCCTTGTTCGACGCGGATCGACGGGGCACGGAGTCCGCACCCCGACAGACGGGACGACTCCCGCTGCAGGCGTTCCCTGGCGAAGTCCATGATGCCCGGTACTGAACCGCCTGCCGTATAGAGGTCGAGATCGACGACGTGCAACAGCGTGACGTCACCGACCTTGTCACCGGCGAGCGCCCGTAAGGCGTCAAGCCCGAGCAGGCTCGCCTCGGAGAGATCGACGGCAGCGAGGAACTTCATGGTCACTGCGCCCCCTCGGGTCGAAGCACCGGTCCTTGTGCGCGTAGCGAATAGCGTTCGCGGGTCTTCTTCGCGATCCACACGAGCGAGAGCATGACCGGCACCTCGGTGAGCACGCCTACGACGGTTGCGAGCGCCGCGCCGGAGGTCAGCCCGAAGAGAGAGATCGCCACCGCGACCGCGAGTTCAAAGAAGTTGGAGGCGGCGACGAAGCCCGCCGGCGCGCCGATGGCGTGCGGGAGCCTCCAGCGCCACGCCCAGCTGTAGGAGATCGCGAAGATCAAGTACGTCTGGATGGTCAGCGGTATCGCGATAAGCACGATGTGCAGCGGGTTGGAGACGATCGTCTGACCTTGGAAGATGAAGATGATCACGAGCGTCGCGAGCAGCGCGATGATCGTCACCGGAGCGAGCGCCGGGAGGAACTTCTCCTCGAACCACGCGAGGCCCTTGCGCTTGATCAGCCTGACCCGCGACACCCAGCCAAGTGCGAGCGGCACCACGACGAAGAGCACAACCGAGAGGATGACCGTGTCGTACGGCACCATGATGTCGGACAGACCGAGCAGGAACATCACGATCGGCGCGTAGGCGAACAGGATGATCAGGTCGTTCACGGCCACCTGGACGAGCGTGTAGGCCGGGTCGCCGTTCGCCAGGTATGACCATACGAACACCATCGCAGTGCAGGGCGCCGCGCCGAGCAGAACAGCACCCGCGAGATACTCACGCGCGAGATCGACCGGGATCCACTTCGTGAACACGACGTTCAGGAAGAACCACGCGATCGCGTACATGGTGAAGGGTTTAATCAGCCAGTTGCTCACGGTTGTCACGATGAGCCCCTGCTTCTTCTCGCCGACGCGCTTGAGCGAGGCGAAGTCGATCTGCAGCATCATCGGGTAGATCATGAGCCAGATGAGCACGGCTACGGGAATCGAGATCTGCGCGTAGGTGAACTTCGACAGGGCGGTGGCGATGCCAGGCCATGTGTTCCCGATAAGCGTGCCGGCGCCGATGCACAAGATCACCCAGACAGTGAGATAGCGCTCAAAGAAGCCTATGCGCCGCTTCTCAGCCGGTGGCGCGGCCTGTGACGCTGATTCGCTCATGGCTCAGCTCCCTGCTCTCAGCACCGTGCGTGGCCTTGACCTGACGCCAAGCTGCAGGAGCTGATGTCCCCCACAGCTTGGTGAAACTCATCGAGCACGGAGGCGACCAGGCAGTACACCATCCCGGTACCCACGGGCTGCGACTTCACGAGGCCGGCGTCCTTCAGCACCCGCAGATGCTGCGAGACCGTCGACTGCGCAAGCGGGAGCTCCGAGAAGACCGCATGTCCTTGACACTCCGTCTGCGCCGCGAGCAGTTGGACGATACGGATGCGCGCCGGATGCGCGAGCGCCCGGGCAACCAGGGCCATCTGGTCATCGGTCATATCCCCGCCTCCGCGTATCGTTCATCGCCAATGAACGATACGCGGAGAGAGGAGCGGGGACAAGCCCGTGAGACGAGACGTCGTTGCGACGCCTCGAAGGTAGGGCTATTGTCGCTGTTGATGGGTGCTATCATCGCGCCTGATTCCCAGACCGACGGGAGATCCCATGGATGCGCAGGCGTTGAGGGAACGCGCGGAGGACTTGTATCGCAGCGGCCAGTTCCTGTGTTCTGAGGCCGTCGTCTATGCGTTCAACGACGCGCTGGACGAACCGATGCCGCCCGAGGTCGTGCGTCTGGCCTCTGGCTTCCCTATCGGCATGGGAGCTCTCGGCACCGGCGGCTGTACCTGCGGTGCTCTCTCTGGCGGCGTCATGGCTCTTGGAATGGTGTACGGCCGGTCCGCGCCCGGCGATGAGGCGCCGCTCGTCCTCGCGAAGGCGAAGGAGCTCCATGATTGGTTTCTGGCCGACAAAGGGAGCACCTGTTGCCGAGCACTGATCAGTCATCTGGAGTTCGGCTCCGACGAACACATCGACCAGTGCGTCGCGTTCACCGGCGACGTCGCCGAGCATCTCGCGACGATGCTCGACTCCGCCGATCAAGCCGGCGCCGTGCCTACTGCGTGAGAGGCTTTCTCGCGCTTACCCTCACGCTGGCGAACCGCTGGCTCAGTTCGACCGCCGTTTCCGGCGACACGTCGACCGCCCTCGCCACCTCCCGCACGAACTCGTCCTCGGCATCAACGAGGTAGGGCACGCGCTCAACGACCTCCACCTGCTCGAATCCCGCCGCCGCGATCGCCTCGAGGTAATCCGACTCCAGCATCGCGCCGGAAAGGCAGGCCACATAGCCGGCCACCGACGTGCGCAACTCGGCGGGGATGTCCACGGAGAGCACCATGTCGGAGACCATGATGCGGCCGCCGGGAGCAAGTACCCGGTATGCCTCGGCGAACGCCCGGTACTTGTCGGGCACGAGGTTGATGACGCAGTTGGAGATGACGGCGTCGACGGTGCCGTCGTTCACCGGCAGGTGCTCGATCTCGCCGAGGCGAAACTCGACGTTGCCGACGCCGACCGAAGCCGCATTCTTCCGGGCGCGCGCAATCATCTCCGGCGTCATGTCCACCCCGATGACCGAGCCGGTCGGGCCGACGCGTCCTGCAGCGAGGAAGCAGTCAATCCCCGCGCCAGAGCCGAGGTCAAGCACCGTCTCGCCGGGCTCGAGGCCCGCGAGTGCGATCGGGTTGCCGCAGCCCAGGCCGAGGTCCGCTCCTGCGGGGACCTTCGCGAGCTCCTCCGGGGAGTAGCCAACCCTGAGGCTCTCTGCCGGGCTCCCGCACCCACACGATGAGCCTGTTCCGCAGCACGAGGTACCCTGCTGCGCGAAGACCGCGTAGTGCTCACTCACCGATTGCTTGATCTCGTAGTCGTCCATGGTCGCTCCATTCATCGGTCGCTGCAGCACTCTCGCGGCGCGGCAGCGTTTGAGCTGGTCCCAAGTGCCCTGAACTCGCTCGCCAGCGTCTCGAACGCGGCTTGGGAAAGTCGACAGTGTAGCCATTGCCCTTGCTTGCGCGTCAGCACGAGGCCCGCCGCCTGCAGTCGCTTCATGTGGTGCGACACCAGCGCGTCCGAAAGCCCCAGCTCGGTCGCGGCGTCGCAGATGCAGCGCTCGCCGCCCGCCAGGAGGCGAACGATGGCGAGGCGGTTCTCATCGGCGAGTGCTTTGAGGGTCTCTGCGTCCATAGACAGCAGTCTAGTCAAACGTTCATTTGATTGCAATACCCAAACATGCGTTTGATTGCGCAGGCCAGGGCAGCGGCCAGATCGCTCGGTGCCTAGCCGCGAGCGCCTGCCGCGCGCTTCACCCGCTCCACGCCCGTGCCGCAGCGGTTCCCCCACGCATCCACGAACTCCCCTTCGCGAAGCACGTAGACGACCTCGCAGTTGTTGGCGCACCCCCCGCACTCGTCCCCGAGCGTCTCGAAGGTGAGCTCCCGCACGCCGAAGTCGAAGCGGTCCTCGACGCCCGAGTCCCGCGCCAGAAGCGCGATGCCGAGCGCGCCCATGAGGTGCCCGAACTCGTCGACGAGGACGTTGTGCCCCGTCGCTTTGCAGAACGCCTCCACGACGCCGACATTCTTGCTCACGCCCCCTTGGAAGACGATGGGCGGCTCGATCTCCTTGCCCTTGCCCACGTTGTTGAGGTAGTTGCCGACGATCGCGTTGCAGAGGCCTGCGATGATGTCCTCTTTGCTGTGTCCGATCTGCGCCTTATGCACGAGGTCCGACTCGGCGAACACGGTGCAGCGGCCGGCGATCTTGGTTGGCCGCGTGGAGCGGAGCGCATAGTCGCCGAACTCCTCGACCGGGATGCCCAGCCGCCGTGCCTGCGAGGAGAGGAACGAGCCCGTGCCCGCCGCGCAGAGCGTGTTCATCGCGTAGTCCACCGGGACGCCGTCGCGGAGCACGATGATCTTGGAGTCCTGCCCGCCGATCTCGAAGATCGTGCGGACGTCCGGGTGGAGCGAGAGCGTGCCCATCGCGTGCGCCGTGATCTCGTTCTTCACGACGCGTGCGCCGAGGACCGCTCCGATGAGCTCGCGCGCGGAGCCGGTCGTCCCCACTGCCACGACGTCGACGTCGGTCGCCAGCAGCTGCTGCTCGATCTCGGCGAGCACCCGTTTGACCGCGGCGAGCGGGTTGCCTTCCGTCCAGAGGTAGATGCTCGCGGCGACCTCACCGGCCTCATCGATGACGACCGCCTTGGTCGAAATGGAGCCGATGTCGACTCCGAGATAGCCCTTACGCACTGGCGTGCCTCCTCTTGCGCATCTCCAGCATGTCGCAGAACGCCTCGACGCGTGTCGTGACCCCGGCCTCGGCGGTCTGCGCATCGAAACTCAGGAACAGGATCGGGAACGTGTGCTCGCGCGAGATGCGCTGGAGCACGGACATGGCGCTCACCTCGGGCATGCAGCCGAACGGCTTGATGTGGACCATACCGTCGAACCCGGCGTTCATGAGCTCCCACGTGTTGGCCACGCTTTCCGTGCCGTCCGCCCCGAGGTGATAGGTGACCCAGGGGCCCGCCTTGTCGAGCGCGTGCCGCACGTGTTTCCTGCCGCCCAGGCCCGATCGCAGGAGCGAGGTGAGGGTGATGAAGCGGTGCACCTCGACGCCGTGCTCGGCGAGCTTGCGCTCCACGCCGCAGTTGGCGAAGGGCTCCATGAGCACATAGAGCTCTCCGACAACCCCAACGCGCAGCGGTCGCTCGGGCTTGTCGAGCGGCACGGCGGCAAGCGCGACAAGCGCGACCTCGCGCACGCGCGCCACCTCGCTGAGTGTCCTCGTGGGACGCAACTCGCGAAGGAACGGCGCGACGATGCGATCCATCGCGCCGCGCTCGCGCTCGAAACCGACGTTCTTGCGCACGAAGTCCTCGACGGCTTCAATTGCCTGCGCCTGACGCCACGCGACGGCGAAGCCGCGCACGATGCGTGCGTACGAGACGCCCGGCTGCACGCGCCTGAGGTCACGCAGGAGCGTGGGCAGACTGCGCGCCTCGAAGAGGTTCACGAGCTCGAAGGAGTGCCCCATGTCGCGCAGGATGGCGTCCTGGACCTCGCCGTAGTAGCCGAAGCGGCAGCCGCCGCCGGCCTGGACGATGACGTCCACGTCGCCCTCGAGCGTCTCGAGAAAGTTGCCCATGTTGTACTTGAACGGCACGCACACGAACTCGGGGCTGACATGCGCGCCCGCCTCCAGCGTGTGCCGCGTCATCTTCGGAGCCACGACCGGCACGGCGCCCATCATCTCGGCGAGCGTCGAGAAGGGCAGCCAGTACTCGCCCATGTGCGGGAAGGTCACGCGGCGGGGCGTCTGCGTCACGACTGCGCTCACGCGTGCGCACGCGCCCGCTCGGCGATGGTGCGCTTCGCGCGGATGATGTCGACGAAGCTCTCGAGGCGCGTCCTGAGGCCCGCCTCCCCCTGCAACTCATCGAGCACGAGCGTCACGATCGGCACGCCCGTGATCCGCCGCTGGCAGAGCTCCGCCATGAGGGAGTCTGGCCCGCACGGGAACGTCACGACGAAGACGATGCCGTCAACGTGCTCTCGGTAGAGTTCGATCGCACCAAGAAGCTCCTTGTTGTACGTCCACTTGATGGTGGGCGAGATCGCCTGCGAGAGCTCGCGAGCTCTCGGCTTGTCGATGGCGTCCGAGGTGAGGACCTCGACGCCGAGCGAGCCGAGGTAGTCGAGGATCGGCTTGCCGATGAGCTCATCGGCGAGGCTGTACGAGTGGCCGACTACGAGGATGCGCACCGCCTCAGGGTCTCGAGTCTCCAAGGCCGACTCCTGGAGACGCACCATCTCCACGTCGTGCGCGCGTTGCGCGGCCGTCGCTCGGGCGTACGCGCGCCTCGCCTTGAGCGGCCCGGCGCCAAGCTCGCGCGCCAGCTTGAGCATGCTCGCGCGCTCGTGAATGCCTCGCTCGGCGTCGACGTCGTAGGTCACGAGCGGCAGGTCAGGCAGCGTGTTGCGCACGATGTCGTAGGCACCCATGAACTTCACGCAGACGTGCTCGCTCTCAATGAGCGACTCGACCCTCGGCACGAAGACGGCGTCGCACCGGCCACGGAGCGACTCGACGTGCCCCAGGAAGACCTTCATCGGGACGCAGGACTCGTCGACCGCGAGCGCAACGCCGCGCTCGAGCAGCTGACGGTTCGTGGGCGGGCTCGTGACGGTACGCCAGCCGAGCTCCTCGAAGAACGTCGTCCACAGCGTATGGAACTTGTGATAGAGCAGCGAGCGCGGTAGCCCGATGCGGCGTTCCTCGGCCATGACTCCCCTTGCCGTTTCCGTGTGGACGGCACTATAGCACGGTGCGTGGACCGTGATGCAGGGACTCCGAGGGCGCTTCTCAGCGCTACATCCCGCCGGATGATCCGTCCTTGTCGCCGGATCCCGCGCCGAATTCTCTCAGTTCGACCACCGCTGACACCTCGGAACCCAGCGCCGCGTACGGCCGATCGGGGCTGCCGTTGAAGCTGGCCGGGTCGAACTCGAAGGTCCCCACTACTCCACGGTCGGCCTGGAGCGTCACCAGCAACTTCCTCGTGAGAACCGCGCTTGGGTCGATCGGCACGTAGACCCCGGCGCTCTCTCCCGCCGGGACGGCGGCGATGCCGACCTGAGCTCCCGGGCGGCCGCTCTTGCCGACGAGATACACGACCACCCACGAAGGTTCCGGGGCGCGGACGCGATCGACAACCATGTGGTCAAGCACGAGGAGGCGCTGGGCCACCTCGAGCGCAACGGTGCCGGGGTTCGCGCTGATCTCTGCAGCGGGCGTGGAACCCGAGGTCACAGCCAAGCCGGAAACCACCGCGTCTCTCAGGACCGAGCTCGAGAGCTCAACCCCGTCGACGAGGTACGGCTTATCCGGGCTCGTCGCGAGGCGCCGCGAATCGAACTCGAAGCGCCCGACGATGCCTCGATCGGCGTGCAGGGTGATGACTTGGTCTCGTGCCGGGTCGGCTCCGGCATCGAGCACGAGCCTCAGGTCCCGCGTTTCGCCGGCGGTGACGCGGGCCATGCCAACGCGAACCCCTGCCGACCCCGTCGCGGTTGCACTCGTCACCACGACCCAAGAGTCTGTCGGGGCCACCACGCGAGTGATCAGCACCGCGCCGGGTTCGAGCTGCTGGTCCGAGACCTCAAGCACGGCCTTGCCGCTAGCGACGACCACGCCCATCATCGACCGGGGCTGCTGCGATGTCCCGTATGCCCACACCGCAAAGGCCATCACAGCCGCGACGGCCACGACCACGGCGACCGTGCGCGCGGATACTCGCTTCACGAGGACCTGACCTCTCTTTCGGGGGCGGTCGGGGCCGAGACTGCCTCGCCGCCGATGCTAGCAGACCGCAGCGGGAGCGGCGACGGCGCCGCCGCTCCCGGATCGTGTGCGGTGTCAGGCGACGGTCCGCATGCTCGGCTTGAAGCGCCTCAGCATGAGCGAACTCGTGACAACGCTGACGCTCGAGAGCGCCATCGCCGCGCCGGCGATCTCCGGCTTCAAGAGCCCCAGCGCCGCAATCGGGATGCCGAGAGTGTTGTAGCCGAGCGCCCAGAAGAAGTTCTGGCGGATCTTGCGCATGGTGCGCTTCGAAAGCTCAATCGCCGTGACGACGTCGCGCAGGTCGTTCTTGATAAGCACGATGCCGCCCGTTTCCATTGCCACGTCGGTGCCAGCGCCCATAGCGATGCCGACATCGGCCTGCGCGAGCGCGGGGGTGTCGTTGATTCCGTCGCCTACCATCGCCACCGTCAGGCCGCTGGCCTGTAGCTTCGCGACCTCCTCGGCTTTGTTCTCGGGCAGTACCTCGGCCAGCACGTGGTCGGGCGCGATACCCGCCTGGGCGGCGATCGCCTCGGCCGTGCGACGGTTGTCGCCGGTGATCATGTAGACCTGAACGCCCATCGTGCCCAGACGCTCGACGGCCTCTCGCGAGTTGTCCTTGAGCGTGTCCGCAACCGCGATCATCCCCGCGAGCTTCTCGCCGTTGACACCCACGAGCATGACGGTCTTCCCCTCGGCCTCGAGCGCGCCGATGCGATCCTCGAAGCGGACGATGTCGATGCTTTCGCGCGCCATGAGCTTGCGGTTCCCGAAGGCAACGCGCATGCCCGCGACCGTGCCCTCAACACCGTGACCCGGAATGGCAGTGAAGCCTTCCACCTTAGGCAGCTCGACGCCCTTGAGCTTGGCGTGCGCCACGATCGCCTCCGCAAGCGGGTGTTCCGAGTTGCGCTCCAGCGCCGCAGCCATCATGAACACGCGCGCGGTGTCATGACCGTCGGCGAGCTCGATGTCGGTCACTACGGGCTTGCCGTGCGTGAGCGTGCCAGTCTTGTCGAAGACAATCGCGTTGATCTTGTACGCGGTCTCGAGCGCCTCTCCGTTCTTGATGAGGATGCCGTTCTCAGCGCCCTTGCCGGTGCCGACCATGATGGCGGTCGGCGTCGCCAGGCCGAGCGCGCACGGGCAGGCCACCACGACCACCGCGGTGCCGGCCAGAAGCGCCCTGACGAACGGCGTCGCGGCGGCGTAGAACTCGGGGCCGACGAAGTTCGGTACGACGAACAGCCACACGAGGAACGTGAGGACCGCTGCGCCCACCACCGCGGGAACGAACACCGCGCTGATGCGGTCGGCGAAACGCTGCACCGGTGCCTTCGAGCCCTGTGCGTCCTCCACGAGCTTCACGATCTGCGCAAGCGCGGTGTCGGCGCCGACCTTGGTGGCGCGGAACTTGAATGACCCGAGCTTGTTCATGGTGGCACCGATGACGGTGTCCCCGGGGTTCTTCTCAACCGGAATCGACTCGCCGGTGAGCATCGACTCGTCCACCGAGGAGCGCCCGTCGATCAACACGCCGTCGACCGGCACCTTGTCGCCGGGTCGGACGACGACGACGTCACCGACGACGACCTGCTCGATAGGCACATCGACTTCCTGGCCGCCGCGAACAACTCGCGCCGTCTTTGCGGCGAGGCCCATGAGCTTCTTGATGGCGTCGCTCGTCTTGCCCTTCGCGCGCGCCTCGAGGAGCTTGCCGAGGATGACGAATGTGATGAGCAGTGCCGAGGTCTCGAAGAAGACCGGCTCGGCGGCCAAGGCCGGGATGAAGGTCGCCGCGAGCGAGTAGAAGTACGCCGCGCTCGTGCCGATTGCAACGAGCGTGTCCATGTTGCCGGCACGCCGTTTGAGAGCGTGATAGAAGCCCTTGTAGAACTGCGCGCCAGCGATGAACTGGACCGGGGTCGCGAGGACCAGCCCGATGTACTTGAACACCATCATCGGGTCCCACGCCCCACCGAAGGTGTTCGCGAGCCATGTGGCGACGCCCATCGATACCGAGTCCATGATCGATGGCACCATGAGCACAAGCAGCGGCAAAGAAAGGACAAGCGACAGCACGAACAGCGTCTGCTCATCGCGCTGATGCTTCTGCTGTGCGAGGCGCTGGATGTCTTCAGCCGGCGCCGCGCCGGGGCTCGCTTCCACCTTCAGGACCGCATCGTACCCGGCGTTCTTCACGCCGGCGATGAGGTCATCAACGCCAACCAGCGTCGGATCGAAGGCCACGGTTGCCGTCTCTGCTGCGAGGTTCACCGTCGCGGATGCGACTCCCGGCACCTTGCCGAGGGTCTTCTCGATCACCATCGCGCACGATGAACAGGTCATCCCGATGATGCCGAGCGTGACCGAGCCAGGGGCGCTGCCGGTCGCGGCGGGCGCCGGCGCCTTGCTGGGCGCAAGCGGGATCGCGTGGTAGCCCGCCGCCTCGACCGCGGCCGCGATCGCGTGCACGTCTGAGACCGTCGGGTCATGGGCAACGACGAGCTTCTCTGTGGCGAGATTCACATTTGCCGACGCCACGCCCGCCAGCCGCCCGACGACCTTCTCGATGACGGCAACGCACGAAGCGCATGTCATGCCGGTCACCGCGAATGACGCCTCGACGGTGCGGGAGCCTGCTCCTGCAGGCGCCGACGTCACGGGTGAGGGTTCGGGTTCCGCGCCGGGCGCCTCGTCCTCGGGGACGACCGGGCATACTCGTGGTTCGGGCTCCGCCGGCCCGACGAGCGGGATTTCCTGCGAAGCGTCCTGTTCAGGGTCGCCCTCGATCAGGACGGGCACGGCTCCCGCGGCCGGCGCGAAACCGGCCGCAACGATGGCGGCCGCGATGGCGCCGGCATCCAGCTCGGCAGGGTCCGCGAGAAACGTCACGAAGCCGGCCTGCGCGTCGGCAACGACGCCGTCGACGCCGGGGATGGCTGAGACCTGATCGGAGACGAGGCGCTCGCAGGCGTGGCAGTGCATGCCGTCCACGTCGACGCGGTATCGCTGTCTCTCAGTAGTCATGGTAGTCACAACGCTACTCCTTCTCGGAGATTCGCTCATCCGGAATCGTGATTCCGGCGAGAGATCAGCTGGTGGGGGCCTCTTCCACGACGATCGAACCGAACACCATCTCCATGCCGCAGCTGAACTCATAGGTACCGGCCTTGAGGGCGGGCACCTTCACCGTCACCGGACCGCTCGTGAGATCCTCGGAGAACCCGAGGTCCTTCGAGATCACCTGCGCGGTGCAGCCCGAGCTCTGACCGAAGGTGATCTCGGCCGGAACGCCGGGGACGAGCTTGATGACGTTGGGGTTGTACGAGCCGCTCGACAGGTCGACGGTGATGCGCTGCACGTCGCCGTCCACGGCCGCCGCGCCTTCGACGGGCTCGCTGGAGCCCGCGCCGCCACAGCAGGCACACGCGGCACCGGAACCAGCGCCACCGGGCGCGCCTGGTGTGCCGTTGCCCGCTTGCGTCAGGCCGCTGGGCGACTTCGCAGACGATACGGCGCCCTTCGAGCGCGCTGCGGCCAGCGAGTACGAGCCCACGAACGCGGCGATGATGATGCCCGCGATGAGCACGGAGCGAAGCGCACCATTGCCGGTCTTCTTTGCTTCAGTCATGAGAGTCTCCTTCGGTGTTTGGGTTGCAGAATCAGTTGCCGAACATGCCGCCGAGCGACAAGCCGGCGATCACGGCCGCGAGGGCGACCACGCCGAGCACGATCAGTTCGCGCGGGTTGAGCCGTGTGCCGGACGTGCGCGATGTCGCCCACAGTGCAATGACGAGTCCGACGATTGCGAGCGCCGCGAGTACGGCGCCGAGCGGGAAGGTCGCCCCCGCAGCCGCTGCTGCAGCCGCGCCGACGACGAGCGAGCCGCTCATCATGCCCATGCCGCAGGTCAGCGTGTAGGTGCCGGCCTTCGCGGCCGGTAGATCGACTGTCGTCGTTGCGAACGGTTTCAGGTCGACAAGCACACCCAGCTGCGGAACCGCCAGCTGGTCCGAGCACGAGTTGTCTTCACGGCGATCCACCACCAACCGTACTGGCTGGTCAGCGGGGATGTTCACCGACTGCGGGATGAACCGCGTGTTCTCGATGGCGATCTGGACGACGGCAACGCCGTCGGCGTCGACCGCGTACTGCGGCTGGCCGTTCGGCTGGGTCGTCGGGGATCCGACGACCGCCTGCTTGATCGACTGCGCCGTCACCGGCGAGCCGATGAGCATGAGTCCTCGGTTCAACATGACGAGGCCAAGAATGGCGATGAAGACTGCGGCCACGACCATCATGCGCTGCTTGAACTTGGCCGAGAGCACGCCGGAAACGGCGCCGAAGCCGAGCATCAGCGGCGCGGTACCCAGGCCGAAGCCGAGCATCGCGAGCGCGCCGGAGACTGCGCTGCCGGTTCCGGCCGCCGCTATCTGTGCGGACTGAAGGGGCCCACACGGCATCAAGCCGGTCAGCAGGCCGAACGCGAGGGGTGTCGCGAGGCTCGCATGCCCGGCGACCTCGTCGGCTTTCGCCTTCTTCCGCATCGACCCGAGCGCGTTCATGAGCGCCTTGGGCGGGCGGAAGGAGAGACGACGCAACACCGGGAACTTCCCGGTCATCTGCAGGCCGAGTAGCACCATGAAGATACCGGCGAAGACCGTCACCCAGCCCCGGAGTCCACCGAAGTCGAAGAGCGACCCAAGCGCGCCAAGCGCCAGACCGACGAGCACGTAGCTCGCGATCTTCGCGCCTTGATAGGCGAAGTGCGGCAGCATGCGATGCAGCCATGGGCCCTTCTCGGCGCCCTTGACGGCATACGTCAGCACGAGCGGGCCGCACATGGCCACGCAGTGAATGCTGGTGACGAGCCCCACGCCGAGCATGGGGAGGAACAGGTTCACGAATCGTCTCCTCGTGTCAGGAAGGGCCAGGCGAGGGAGGGCGAAAGCGTCCCCTCTACTGTGACACGATGAGCGATCAGATGGACAGGCGAACCCCGAGTGGGTCGGGTGGCGGTGCCTCAGGCGCGCCCGAGACCTCAGCGACTTGGGCCTTCGTGATGACGGCAGGCAGCTCGATGAGCTGCGCGAGCGCGGCTGCCGGAGGCAGGTGGACGGCGGACGCAGTCATGGCGTCCGGAATACCGTGCGTCATGACCGTGGCGCGGCCGCCCTCATGGCAGGGCTGCGGTGCGGGGGCTTGGGTGGAATGCGAGCCGCACACGGAGATGAACCGGGGCTCAGCTGACCGGGACGCGGGTGCTCCGAGGGCAGGCGCGCAGGCGCCGGTGTCCGCGGCGGCGCCGCTGACGTCGCAGCCCGGCATGATGCAGGTCGGCGCCACGCCCATGATCAGCACGGCCGCGAGGAGCACGGGGCCGTAGACGCTCAGTATGCCGTTACGCCTGGTCACGCCGGTGGCTGCCTCCCCGCGTCGGTCGGACGCGGTGCACAGCGCAAACAGCGTGCCAGCGTGCCGGGCAGATTCCTACTTCACGATCTTGCTGATCGCGAGCTCCAGGATGTCCTCGGCGCCGGCGGCCTTCAGGCGCGGAATCAGCACGTTCACGGTGTTCTTGTCGGCGACCGTGGCTACCGCGTAGTCCTTCGACCCATAGAGCTGGTTGACCGTCGGCCGCTTCATCGCGGGCAGTTCAGCGATGACCGCCTCCAACCGCTCGGCGCACACGTTCATCTCCAGGAGCACGCGGCCGCGCGCCTCGATGACACCGAGCAAGAGCGTGCGGATCTCCTCGATCTCCACGCGCTTGACCGGATCGGTCCAGGCATCCTTGTTGGCCAGGAGGCGCGTGGTCGACGTGAGCACGACATCGACGCTCCTCAGCCCGTTGCGCCGCAGCGTTGAGCCGGTCTCGGTGAGGTCGACGAGCGCGTCCATAATCTCGGGCACCTTCGCCTCGGTCGCGCCGTAGCTGAACGATACCTCCACCGGGATGCCGAGCTTCTCAAAGTACGCGCGCGTGACGTTGGGGAACTCGGTCGTGATGCGGCTGCCGGGCGCGATGTCCGCAGCCACGTGAACGGGAGACTCCTCCGGAACGGCGAGCACCATCTTCACGACACCGGTGCCGGTCTTCGCGTACGGCAGCTCGGCGACTTCGACGACATCGGCGCCTGACTCGGTCACCCAGTCGAAGCCCGAGATGCCGAGGTCGAAGTAGCCCTGAGCGACGTAGACCGGGATCTCCTGCGGGCGCAGAATCTTCACCTTGTCGATCCGCGGGTCGGCGATCGTGGGATTGTACTCACGGCTCGACTTGCGGACCTCGAGATCCGCCTGTTCGAAGAGGAGCAGCGTCTGCTCGCCGAGGCTTCCCTTGGGCAGCGCGATGGACAGCATGTGAGCCCTTTCGACGACCGGTTGGAGCACGACTACTCTATCACTCTCTTGTGATGCAGCGATAGAGGCAAGAGGAGGCGGACGCCGAACCTCGACGCCCGCCTCACACTCCGCTCCGACTCCGCTACTCCGCTCGGTCGCCTCTTGGAGGCGTTGCCTCTGGTGCGTCAGCCTCGTCGGGTCGCTGCTGCTCTCGCTTCTCGGCAGCGCCGCGTATCTTGTCGGCGGCCTTGTCGGCCGCGTCCCCGAAGTCCCGTGCTACGTCCCCCAGCCGCTCCTTGAGCTGCTGCGCGCGACGGCGATTCTCCGGGTCGTCCACGACCGACTTCGCCCAGCGGCCGATGGCGGTCGCCAGGGTCTCGAAGCCTGCGACGACGTCACGCCACGGGTCGGCCTCGGGCGTGGGCGGTGGCGCCTGGGGTGCCGGCGCGTCTGGTTGCGGCGCTGCAGTGCCGGTCATGTCGTTGTCATCACTCATGCGATGCTTCTCCTTAGTCCTACGGAAGTAGCTGGATGCGGCCTCCCATTGGCGCGCTGAACGGCTGCGGCAGCTGGATGATGTAGTCAACCAGCGCATCAAGGTCGAAGCCACCGATCAACCGGTTCGTTCCGTTCTTGAACGCCGCGAAGTTGTCGCCGCCATCGGCAAGGAAGTTGTTCATGGTGACGCGGTAGGTGGCCGCAAGATCAATCGGTACGCCGCCCACAAGGATGTCGGCGGGATTGACCCGGCTGCCCGCTGCCGCTGCCGCGTCCCACTTGTACGAGATGCCGTGTATCTGCAGCACCTTGGCAGCCGTGCCGGCGTTGCCACCCATCCACTGTTGCTCCAACGCATCATGGATGTCGGAACCCTTGAGATCGATCGCCACGAGGCTGTTCGAGAAGGGCTGGATGGCGAAGAGCTCACCCCACAACACTTCTCCCGCATTCAGGTCCGCTCGAATGCCGCCAGGGTTCATCATCGCGATGGGCGTTTCCATCGCCCACGCCTGCGCGTCAGCGATGAGGTCGCCGAGCGCCGACTCGCCGGCCGCGTTCTGCGTGCGCGTGATGTCCGTCGCTGCCGTCCCCACGACGCGGTTAATGATGGGAGCGAGAAGCGCCGTGGTAGAGGCGACGTACTTGGCGACTGCGGGATCCTCGACCAACCATGCCGGCTTCGGATCGCGCACGGTGCGCACGATTCGCGCGGTCTTTGTGATGACGTCCCCCGTCGCACGGCTCAGCACCAAGTCGACATCGGCGACTGCGCGCCCTGCCGAGTACGCTTGCGTCACGAGCTTGCCGTCGACGGTGCCCCAGTACTCAGCGTGCGAGTGCGCGGTCATGACCACGTCGACCTCGTGGTCCATCGCCTCGATGATCGGGACGATCGGACCCGTGATCGGTCCACTACCGTCGGCCTTGCCGGCTCCACCATCGTGGATGAGGACGACGATCGCCTCGACGCCGCGCCGCTTGAGCTTCTTGACGTACTTGTTCACGGTCTCGGCCTCGGGGAGGAACTTCAGACCCGCGGTACCCGCGGCCGTCACGATCGTCGGCGTGTCCTGATACGAGATGCCTATGAACCCGACCGGAATCCCGCCGATGCGCTTCACGACGTACGGCCGGAAGATCGTCTCGCCGGTTCTTGCGAACACCACGTTCGCAGCGAGGTACTTCATGTCGGTGCCGGACCAGCGTCCGGTGAGAGGACCGGTGATGGGGCTCCAGCCGCCGCACTGCAGGCGGTAGAGTTCCTTGATGCCCTCGTCGAACTCGTGGTTACCGACCGCCGAGTACTCGAAGTCGAGCATGTCCATCACATGCATGGTGGGCTCATCCTGCAGCAGGCCCGATACCGCCGGACTTGCGCCGATGAGGTCGCCGACGCCAAGGCGCATCGTCTGAGCAACCATCGGCGGCGGCCTTCGGCTTCGAACTTGTCGAGGTACGCGCTCAGCACCGCCGCCCCGCCGAGCGTTGCGTTGTAGTACGGCAGCTGCCCGTGGAAGTCGTTGATCGCGAGCAACTGGAGTTTCACCGTCGGCGACGCCTTTGGCCCGCCGTGCGGTACCCCTTTGAGGACGTCCGGCTTGGCCACTGCCAGTGCCGGGCTCACCGCCAGCACCACGGTCAAGACGATCGTGAGCAGAACGGCGATGCTGCGGTCCATTCTCCGTACCATGTGTCCACCCCTTCCGTGCTCCGACAGCAGGAACAGGCCCGGTCGTCTGCCCCGCGGCGCCGGACACCTACCTTCTATACGTTCCCGAAGAAGTGTGATGGGGAACACAATTCGGGCAGCCGAAACGCAGCCCGAATCAGCGCCGTTCGGGTATGCTCGGGGGGTACCACACTTAGCACGACTGAGAGGAGCCCTGCATGCCTTCCATCAAGGGAACCAAGACCGAGCTCAACCTCCTGAAGGCCTTCGCCGGCGAGAGCCAGGCCCGCAACCGGTACACCTTCTACGCGTCGGCAGCTCAGAAAGAGGGCTACGAGCAGATCGCCGCGCTCTTCTTGGAGACGGCGGAGAACGAGAGAGAGCACGCCAAGGTGTTCTACAAGCACCTCAAGGGCGGCGACGCCAAGATCACCGCGAGCTATCCGGCGGGCGGCATCGGAACGACCGTCGAGAACCTCAAGCACGCGGCGGACGGCGAGCTGATGGAGTGGGGCACGCTCTATCCGGACTTCGCCGCGGTTGCGGATAAGGAGGGGTTCAAGGCTATCGCCACCTCGTTCCGCGAGATCGCGGACGTCGAGAAGCACCACGAAGCTCGCTACCGCGCGCTCGCCGCGAACGTCAAGGCCGGCACCGTCTTCAAGCGCGACAGCGTCGTGCGCTGGAAGTGTCGCAACTGCGGCTACGTGCACGAGGGCGCGGAGGCCCCGAAGGTCTGCCCGGCCTGCAAGCACCCGCAGGCGTTCTACGAGCTGCTGGTCGAGCCCTACTAGCCGCAGCTTAGACTGACAAGCCCAGCGCGCTTTGGCGGCCCCCGGCTTCGGGGGCCGCTTCACGTCCCGGAGAGGACTCCGCCACTCGGCACCGAGCCGTAACCGCCGGAAGCCGCCGCGTCTGATACGGTATTGAGCATTCATCCCCGGGGGAAATCGGACTCATGCCAGCGATACTTGAAGCGTGGCGCGCGGGCCTGCTCAACCGCGACAACTGGATCCGCAACCTCGTCGCCGGCCTCGTCGTCGGCGTCGTGGCGATCCCGCTCGCCATGGCGTTCGCGATTGCGAGCGGCGCCAAGCCCGAACAGGGCCTCTACACCGCGATCGTCGCCGGCCTCGTCGTCACGCTCTTCGGTGGCAGCCGGGTACAGATCGCCGGCCCGACCGGCGCCTTCGCGGTCCTGCTCGCCGGCGTCACCGCGCAGTACGGCTTCGCAGGGCTGCAGGTGGTCACCTTGCTCGCGGGCGGCATGCTCGTCATCTTCGGCCTCGCGAAGCTTGGGAACGTCATCCGCTTCATACCCGAGTCGGTGATCCTCGGATTTACCGCCGGCATCGCTGTCGTCATCTGGATCGGGCAGTGGCAGAACTTCTTCGGCCTGGAGCCTGTGGCCGCCGAAGCCTTCCACGAGAAGCTCTTGGGGCTCCTCGGCGCCCTCCCGCAGCTGCACCCGGCCACCACGCTCCTCGGCGTTGCGAGCGTCCTCCTGATCGTGCTCTGGCCGCGGATTCCGGTGCTGGGCGCGGTTCCGGGCCCGCTCGTTGCGCTCGTCGCCAGCACGGCCTTCGTGGGCATCGCGCACCCCGAGGGCGTCGCGACCATCGGCTCCGCGTTCGGCGGCATTCCGCGGGGACTCCCCTCCTTCGGGGTCCCCGACATCACGCTCACCACGGCACTCGAGCTCGTCCGCCCGGCGTTCGCAATCGCGCTCCTCGGCGCGATCGAGTCGCTCCTCTCCGCGACGGTCGCCGACGGCATGACCGGCACGAAGCACAACTCCAACCAGGAGCTCGTCGGCCAGGGTGCTGCGAACATGCTCTCCGCGCTCTTTGGCGGCTTCGCGGCGACGGGCGCCGTGGCGCGCACGGCCACCAACGTCCGGCACGGCGGCAACGGCCCGCTGGCCGGCGTCGTCCATGTGGCGACCGTCCTGCTCGTCGTCGTCGCGCTTGCGCCGCTTGCGGCATCGGTGCCGCTTGCCGCGCTCGCTGCGATCCTGTTCGTGGTCGCATTCAACATGAGCGACCTCGGCCGCGTAGTGCGCACGGTGCGCCGCGCGCCCCGCTCGGACGTGGCTGTCATGCTGGTGACGCTCGTGCTGACGGTCTTCACTGACCTCGTCGTGGCGGTCGAGGTGGGCGTCATCCTCGCGATGCTCAACTTCTTCCGCCGCATGACCGCCGCCGTCGACGTACGCCTGCTCGATGGCGACGAGGTCGCCGGACGCACGCCCGGGGATGAGGTCGCGCTCCCCGAAGGAGTCATGGTCTACACGATCGACGGCCCGTTCTTCTTCGGCGCGATCGAGCAGTTCGAGGCGGCGCTGCTGCATACCAATACCGAGCCACACGCGGTGGTCATCAGCCTCGAGCGTGTGCCCTTCATCGACCTCACAGCCATCGTCGCGCTCCGTGATGCGGTCGACCGGCTTGAGAAGCACGGCGTCGTCGTCGCGATCTGCTGCGCACGCCCGAAGATCGCCGAGCGGCTGGAAGACGCACGCATCGCCGAGGCGCTTGCAGCGCCGGCGACCGTGACGCTCGCAGAGGCCATCGAGGCTGTGCGCGGGTAGCGTGCAGACGGGCTCGGCCGAATCAGGCTGCGCTCTCCCACGCCTCGGCAAGCCCGCGCTCGCCGAGCGTATCATGAGGCGAATCGCACAGCATGAGGATGAGGGGAGTGCGGTGCCGACCGTCGCGACAGTCCTGACGCTCGTTCTGTGCGCCGCCGCGGTTGTGGCGTTCCAACGCGAGGCCCACGTTGTCTATCACGTCCTCAAGGTCCTCGCCTCAGCCTTCTTCATCGCGGTCGCCTTCTCGGCCGGCATCCCGGCGGACGCGTGGCGTGTGGCCCTCGCGGCTGGGCTCGTGGTCGCGTTGGTGGGTGACGCGCTTCTCTCCCGCCACGAGACGTGGACGTTCGTCGGCGGGATGGCGGCGTTCCTCACGATGCACCTTTGCTACGTTGCAGGATTCCTTGCCCGCGGCTTCGCGCCCGCCACCTTCATGATCGCCGCAGTCGCGTCCGGCACGCTGGTGGTACTCGTCTGGCGATGGGCCCGAGCGCACCTGCCCGACCGCCTTCGCGCGGCCATTGCCGTCTACATGGGCATCCTCGCCCTCGACCTTGCCGCAGGCGTCGCAACCGGCATCACACGACCCGGCGGAATGATCGCGGCAGGCGTGCTTCTGGTGGGGCTCTCGGACGTCAGCGGTCTTGAGACAGCGGTTCATGGTCCCGAGCCTTGCCAACAAGGTCGTCGGGCTTCCCCTGTACTACGCGGGCCAACTGCTCCTGGCGTGGGCCGTGATCGCATCCGCGTGAGCACGAGCTCGGCCGTATGGGTATCTTCTCTACAGTGTCACCCCCCTCTGGAAGGAGCGCATATGTCCGGGAAGTTCGTACTTGCCGACGCCGCAAACGGGCAGTTCAGGTTCAACCTGAAAGCGGCGAACGGCCAGACCGTCCTCACCAGCCAGGCGTATGCATCGAAGCCAGGCGCGCTTAACGGCGTTGAGTCGGTCAAGAAGAACGCCCCGCTGGACGAACGCTACGAGCGTCGCACGGCGAAAGATGGCAGCCCCTACTTCGTCCTCATGGCGGCCAACGCTCAGGAGATCGGCCGCAGCCAGATGTACTCGTCGCCGGCATCGATGGAGAACGGCGTCGAGTCGGTGAAGTCAAACGCGCCCGATGCGGAGATCGTCGACGAGACAGGCGCGCCGAAGTAGTCTGCGCCGACGGGGTTGCGACTCCCACAAGGCCGTCTGCGAGCGAACCGTGCAGGCGGCCTCGTTCTGGATACGCTAGAGCATCGTCTCGTCCAGGTAGCAGTACCGCCATGACTCACCGGGCTCGAACGAACGAATGATCGCGTGACCCGTCTCGCGAGCGTGGGCGGTTGCGTGCTTCCCGATCGAGCTGTCACAACAGCCGACATGCCCGCACACCAGACACTTGCGCAGGTGCACCCAGGACTGACCGATCTCCAGGCACTCCTTGCAGCCTTCGCCGCTTGCTTCTGGCTCGGGGACCGGAATGCTGTCGACGTGTTCACAGGTCCCCATCGTCGCTCCTCCGTGTCGTTGGCCGCACCGGCTGCCCTCAGCCATTCCGCTCGACACTCTCTTCGTACCCCTGCGGCTATACTTGCACTCATCGGTCCGTGCCCCAGTCGGGAGGTCCTGCATGCGCCGTATCGCCGCCATCTGCGGCTCGATGCGCACTGGTAGCTTCAACCAAGCCCTGCTGAACGCCGTCATCGAGCGAGCGCCTGCGGGCCTGCAGATCCAGCAGATCGACATCCGTGACTTCCCGTTCTTCTGCCAGGACCTCGAGGGCGATCCGCCGCCTGCCGTCGTGAGGGCCAAGGAGGATATCCAGACAGCAGACTGCGTGCTCCTGGTGTCCCCGGAGTACGACTACGGTGTTCCGGGTGTCCTCAAGAACGCGATCGACTGGCTGAGCCGCCCCCACTTGGATCCGACGCTCCTCGGCCGACCGATGGCGCTCATGGGCGCGAGCACCGGCTACATGGGCACCATCCGCGGCCAGCTGCACTGGCGGCAGAGCTGGTACTACTTTCGTGCACCCGTCTTCTCCGAGGCTGAGCTCGCGGTGGCGTTCGCCAGGGACGCCTTCGACACGGACGGACGGCTGATCAGCGAGCAGTACCTACGCTCCCTCGACCACTACCTGACGACGCTTCTCGACTGGCTCGAGCGCGACTGCGCGATCCGCAAGTAGACGCGTGGCGCGATGATTCGGCGAATGGTGCCTGACGCAGCGCACCGCTGAGGGGAGATATCGTGGGGACGCTTTGGAGCCAGCATGGTGTCGAGCAGCTCATCGCCGGCGGGACCCCGCTCGTGCTCATCGTCGTTCGAACCCTTGTCGTCTACGTGGTGATGGTGTTCGGACTGCGCCTCACTGGGAAGCGGGAGGTCGGGCAGTTCACACCCTTCGACCTCGTGCTCGTGCTGCTCATTGCCAACGCCGTGCAAAACGCGATGGTGGGACCCGACAACACGCTCATCGGTGGCGTGGTGGCCGTGGCGACGCTGCTCGGTGCCAACTGGGTGGTCGGCCGAGCGGTCGACACGCAGCCAAACGTGCGGAAGCTGCTCCTCGGCGAGCCCAGAGTGCTGGTGACCGAGGGAACCGTGATCGAGGCGAACCTCCAGCGCGAGGACCTGACGCGCGAGGAGCTCGACGCCGCAATACGTGAGCATGGCTTCGCGGATGCCAGCGACGTCAGGTTGGCCGTCCTGGAGATCGACGGCACCATCAGCGTCGTACCGATGGACGCCACGGTGCTCCACACACACCGACGGGTCAGACAAGTCCGGCACGGCCAGTAGCGTTGAGGCTACTGGCGCCGGCTCAAACGGGCTCGCGCACAATCGCTCGCGGTATGCTGTGTCGTGCGTGCGCGCTGGCGCTCGCGGTCGTGAGCAGGAGACCGTGGAGACGGAGTACTCGATGACTGGCGCAGACCATTCGACGACTGAGGGATCCCACGAGGGTCTCGGTAATGACTCCCGCCTCGCCCGGTACGACAACCTCCTCGACATGTGTGGTGACGTCGAGCATCCAACGCCGATCGTCCGCGTGGCACGCGTACTCCCCAACCCGGACGTCGCCCTCTACATCAAGTGCGAGTGGGTGAATCCGTTCGGCTCGATCAAGGACCGCACCGCGAAGTGGCTGCTCGCCGGCCTGCTTGAGCGTGACGAACTCGGCGACAAGACGGTCATCGAGGCCACGTCGGGAAACACCGGCATCGCGCTCGCCGCAATCGCGCAGCTTATGGGTAGGCGCATGGTGGCGACGGCTCCACACGTGCTCTCTCCCGAGAAGACCGCGCTCTTGCGGGCATTCGGCGCCGAGGTGCGCCTCACCCCCGCCGACGACACATCCGGGCTCCACCCGATGGACGTCGCGTTCAAGATGGCGGAGGCGATCCGAGACGCCAATCCGGATCAGTACGTCATGCCGAACCAGTACGACAACCCCGACAACGCCCGCGCGCACTATGAGTCCACGGGTCCGGAGATCTGGGCGCAGACCGAGGGGCGGGTGCGCTACTTCTTTGCGGGGTTCGGGACGTGCGGCACGATCGTGGGGACGGGGCGCTACCTCAAGGAGCAGGACCCGAGCGTGAAGGTGATCGGCATCGAGCCCGTCCGGGGCCACCACATCTCCGGGCTCAAGAACATGGAAGAGACGAACGTGCCGGGCAACCTCGACATGTCGGTGATCGACGAGATCGTGTGGGTCGATGACGAAATGACGGACGCGGCCGCGCGACGGCTCTACCGCGAAGAGGCGCTCATGGTGGGTCCGTCGGCCGCGGCAATCGCTGCCGGCGCGCTCATGTACCTGTCGGAGCCGGGTCGATCCGGTGTCGCCGTGGCGATCGCACCCGACTCGGGGCAAAAGGCCGCGACCTATCTCGCACAGATCCTGGGGTAGCGACAAGCACGAGGGACGTCCGTTCACCCGTGGCGCAGGAGTCCAAGGTGCACATTGAGTACGCCGACGTTGCGCGTGCAACCTCACTGCGTGGGGAAGTCGTCCTTCGGGAGCGTTTCGACGCCGACGCCGGACCCGACGCTCCACGCATCCTTGAGCTGCGCGTCAACGGCGTCTTCGTCATGGACACCCTCGAGACGGAAAGCGAGCGGGGGCTTGCGGCCGTGGCCCTCGCGCAGGTCGCACACCCGCGCCGGGTCCTGGTAGGCGGGCTCGGCCTGGGCTTCACACTCCACGAAGTGCTCGCGGATCCCCGGGTGGAGCACGTCGACGTCGTCGAGATCGAAGACGCGCTGGTGCGGTGGATGCGCGACGGCACCGTGCCGCACGGTCCCGTGTACCTCGCCGACGAACGCGCCGACGTGATCGTCGCGGACATCCGCGAGGTGGTCGCGCACGCGAATCCCGAAACGTACGACCTCGTCTTGCTCGACGTGGACAACGGCCCCGGCTTCCTCGTGTACGACCAGAACGAGGCCGTCTACCGGCCTGAGTTTCTCGCCCAGACTCGCGAGTGTCTCAACGAGGGCGGTTTGGTGGTGATCTGGTCGTCCGCCGAGTCACCGATGCTGCAGACCGAGCTGCGCGAGGTCTTCGGCAACGCGGACGCGCTACCGTTCGATGTCACGCTGCAGGGTCGCGCCGACACGTACTGGATCTACCTCTCGCGGCGCTGATCGCCGCGGACTGCGCCGGTCTACCGAACGCCGGGGAGCAGCGTGACGTCGACGGAGCGCGTCCTCGGTCCGTCGAATTCGGCGAGGTAGATGCCCTGCCACGTCCCGAGCACCATCCGGGCGGTCTCCACGGGCACGAGCACGCTCGGGCCGACGAGCGAGGCCTTGAGGTGCGCGTCGCTGTTGCCCTCGGCATGCCGCCACCCGACGTCGCACGGCGCCATCCGAGCGAGCCCGTCGACGAGGTCGCGGCACACGTCCGGGTCGGCGTTCTCGTTGATGGTGATCCCGGCAGTGGTGTGCGGACAGAAGACGAGCACCGCACCGTCCTCGACACCGATGAGCGTCACGAAGTCGGCGACTTCTCGGGTGATGTCGACGAACTCTTCGCGCGTGGTCGTGCGAACCGTGAACCGCATCGACGCCTCCTAGAACGTGCAGTCCTTCAGCCGCTCGAAGAGCACGCTCGAGCGGGCGAGAAACGCCCGCGGGTCGAAGATGGCGTCGAGCTCAGCGGCGGTCAGCGGGCACTCGGCGTCCGCCTCCAGAAGCTCGCGGTAGCTTGGGCCGCTCCTCGCCTGCTGGATGTCGTCCCACACGCGCATCGCATTGCGCTGAACAACGGCGTACGCGTCTTCGCGCTTCATCCCAGTGTCAACAAGCGCGAGTAGCACTCGGCTGCTGTAGATGAGACCTCGCGTGGACTGAAGATTCGCGCGCATCCGCTCGGGATAGACGACGAGACCGTCGAGGATCCACTCCAGCTTGGAGAGCAGATAGTCGGTCGCGATGAAGCTGTCGGGAAGCACGACGCGCTCCGCCGAGCTGTGCGAGATATCGCGCTCGTGCCAGAGCGCCACGTTGTCGAAGCCCACCTGCGCGTTCGCCTTGACGACGCGAGCGAGGCCGCAGACGCGCTCCGCGGTGATCGGGTTGCGCTTGTGCGGCATCGCAGAGGAACCCTTCTGGCCCTTCGTGAACGGCTCCTCCGCTTCGAGCGTGTCGGATTTCTGGAGCGCGCGGATCTCCGTGGCGATCGACTCGGCCGTGGCGGCGACGGTCGCAAGTACCGCAAGCACATGCGCGTGGCGATCACGCGCGATGACCTGCGTTGAGAGCGGGTCCGGCGTGAGTCCGAGCTTCTCGCACACGTAGCTCTCGACGAACGGGTCGACGTTGCTGTACGAGCCCACGGCGCCGGAGATCGCGCCCCAGGCGCACGAGAACCGGCGAGTCGCGATGAGGCGTCCCTCGGCACGCTTGAGCGCCCAGGCCCACGCCGCGAACTTCATTCCGAACGTCATCGGCTCGGCGTGGATTCCGTGCGTGCGGCCGACACAGAGCGTGTCCTTGAACTCCGTCGCTCGCCGCACGCAGATGCGACCGAGGCGTCGCACGTCCTCGATGATGAGGTCCTGCGCCTGCGTCATCTGATAGCAGAGCGCCGTGTCGCCGAGGTCGCTTGACGTCATGCCGTAGTGCACCCAGCGGCTTGGCTTCGGGTCCTCGGGCCCGTAGTCTGCGTCGATATGCTCGGCCATGTTGGTGAGGAAGGCGATGACGTCGTGGTTGAGCGTCGCCTCGAGCTCGTCGATGCGCTCGACCTCGAACGCCGCGCGCTCCCGGATGACCGCGGCGTCCTCGGCGGGCACGATGCCGAGTTCAGCTTGCGCCTCGCAGGCGAGGACCTCGATCCGCTTCCAGATCTCGAACTTGTTCTCGAGGTCCCAGATGCGGCCCATCTCGGGGCGCGTGTATCGCTCGATCATCGTCGGCTCCTCGCAAAGCGGCGTGCGGAGAGGCGAACCACACCTCGAGACTCCATTATCGCCGAGGGCGCATCACGGCGCGAGAATCCGGCGCGCCTCGGTCCGCGCGTACTCCGCTCGGCGCATGCCAACGTACACCGGTAGTCGCTCGTCAGGGTATCGCCACGCGGCTACGATGTGGCCATGACGAAGACACTCGACGACATCAAGGAGCGTTTCGCCGCCCTCGACCCGCGCCTCCTCGACATCGCGCTGGCGTTCGGGCTGGCGTTCCTCGCATGCGCGCAGATCTGGCTCTTCGACGCCCTGCGCAGCGCCGCCGCGCCGGTGCCCCACGGCCCGTTCGTGGTGCGCGAACTCCCGCCGGGCTCGGGACTGCTCGCCTACGCGGTCGCGGCGGGAGTCTTCCTGCCGCTCGCCTTCCGCCGCGTTGCGCCGTGGGTGGCGCTCGCCGTTTCGACGGCCTTCGCGGCCGCATACGCCATCCACCCGCTGCCGCCGACGTTCACCGTACTCGGCCCGATGATCGCCATCTACTCGCTCGCCGCCTTCAGCCCAAAGCGACACACCGGCTTTGTCGCGCTGCTCGTGGCAGGCCTCATAGCCGGCGTCCCGCTGATCGCCTTCTCCTCGGACCGGTGGATGGCGCAGGCTGTCGGGACATTCGCGCTCATCGCCGCCGCGATGCTCCTCGGAGAGGCGGCACGCAACCGCCGGGCATACATCTCTGAGGTGGAGCAGCGCGCGTTCGACGCCGAGCGCACGCGTGAGGAGGAGGCGCTGCGCCGAGTTGACGAGGAGCGCATCCGCATCGCGCGCGAAGTACACGACATCGTCGCGCACTCGCTCTCGATCGTGACCGTGCAGGCCGGCGCCGCCGCCGCACTCATCGACACCGACCCCGCGCGTGCGCGCGAGTCGATCGAGCACATCCGCTCGACCGGCAAGGAGGCGCTCGGCGAGCTTCGCTCGATGCTCGACGTGCTCCGAACTGGCGAGGGCAACGCGCCGCTCGCTCCCGCCGCGGACATCACCGACGTTGCACGACTCGTCCAGCCGGTCCGCGACTCGGGCCTCGCCGTCGATCTCACCGTGCACGGTGATCTCGCCTCGGTGCCGGCCTTCGCCTCCGTGTCCGCATATCGGATCGTCCAGGAGGCACTCACGAACAGCGTGCGCCACGCCGGCGCCACGAGCGTGCAGGTCGCGCTCTCGGTCATCGCCGGACGGCTCGAGATCGAGGTCCTCGACGACGGCAGCGGCCCAACCGAGCCGGTTGCCGACGACGTCGGCCACGGCCTGCGTGGCATGCGCGAGCGCATTGAGGCGCTCGGCGGCGCGTTCATGGCGGGCCCCGCTCCGACCGGCGGGTTCCGCGTCTACGCCAGTATCCCCCTCTCGAGGAGTTCGTCATGACGATCCGGGTGCTCATCACCGACGATCAGGCTTTGGTACGCGCAGGGTTTCGCGTGCTCCTTGAGACGGCTCCCGATATCGAGGTTGTTGGCGAGGCCGAAGACGGCGAGCAGGCGATTTTGAAAGCCCGCGAGCTCAGACCGGATGTCGTGCTCATGGACATCCGCATGCCCGTGATGGACGGGCTGGAGGCCACGCGCCGCGTCCTCGAGGAGGGTGGCGCCGGCGCCACCACGCGCGTGCTCGTACTGACCACCTTCGACGCCGACGAGTACGTCTACGAGGCGCTCCGGGTGGGGGCCAGTGGCTTTCTGCTGAAGGACACAGACCCCGCGCAGCTTGCAGAGGCCGTCCGTGTCGTTGCTCGCGGCGACGCGCTGCTCGCACCGAGCGTGACGCGACGCCTCATCGATGAGTTCGCGTCGCGCCCTGAGATCCGGCGAGCGCGCCCCGCTGAGCTCGACGCACTCACGGAGCGCGAACACGAGATCCTTGCGCTCGTCGCGCAGGGCCTCTCCAACGACGAGATCGCGAAGCACCTGTTCATCAGCCCAGCGACCGCCAAGACGCACGTGTCCCGCGTGATGATGAAACTCAGCGCGCGGGACCGGGCGCAGCTGGTCGTCATCGCCTACGAAAGTGGCCTCGTAGTCGCCGGCCCAGGCACCGAGTAGCATCGCGCGCGTACTCCACTCGGTGTACGCGGAAACGCCCCCCACGTCCGACGCAGCCATCTACCCCGCGCCGTACCGTGGTGTCGTACAGGACAATAACGGAGGTGCAGCATGGCGCTCTCAAAGCGGTTCCGCCGCTACAGGGGTTGGATCGCCGCAGGCGTGCTCGTCGCGGTCGGACTCACCGTCTACTTCGTGACCCGGGGCAATGGAGCCGACACGACGACGACCACGTACACGACCGAGAAGGCAGCCGTCGGAACGATCTCGGTGACCGTGTCGGGGACAGGCAACCTGGAGGTCGACAACACCACAGACGTCTATCCCGCAGTGTCGGGCGAGGTGGCGTCGGTGAAGGTGTCCGAGGGCTCCTCTGTCACGACGGGCACGGTGCTCTTCACGCTCGATACCGCGAGCGCCAAGGCGAACACCGCCAAGGCGCTCGCAGGCTACCGCCAGTCGCAGCAGCAGGTCGCACAGGCCTCCGCCCAGATCGCAAAAGCGCAGAGTAGCCTCGCCGATCTCAAGGCGCGCTCCAAGGAACCCAACACCACGGTGAGCTCCGCCGATATCGCGGCGGCCGAAGCTGAGGTGACGTCTGCGAAGGCTGGGCTGGCATCAGCCAAGGCCTCAAGAGCCACGGCGCTCATCGACTACGAGGATGCTCAGGATGCTGAGGACGACCTCACCGTGAGGTCACCGTCCTCGGGCGTGGTCTACGCGCTCAACATCGAGGCGGGCGACAGCGTGTCTGCCTCAGGTGGCAACACGCAGTCATCGGGCGCCAACACCTCCGCTACGACCGGGGCGTCGAACACGAGCTCCTCTTCGAGCGCACCCGTCGTCATCGCCCCAGAGCAGCCGCTCGCGATCCACCTCACGGTGAATGAGGTCGACCTTCCCTCGCTCACGATCGGGCAGCGCGCCGAGATCACCTTCGATGCGTATCCGGACCTCACCGCCACCGGGAAGGTGTATGAGATCGCCGACGAGGGCAGCAACTCGTCCGGCGTCGTCACCTTCGACGTCTGGATCTCGCTCGACGTTGCCGATCCCGGGCTTCGCTCTGGCATGTCGGCAGCCGCGACCATCGTGACCGACGTCGCCAAGGACACGCTCCTGGTGTCCAACGCCGCAGTGAAGTCCGACGGCAACGGCGCGTACTACGTGCAGGTTCTCGACGAGGGCTCGACAACGCCACGCCAGGTCGTCGTTGAAACGGGCCTCGCAAGCGCGACGCAAACGCAGATCCTCTCGGGCATCAGCGAGGGCGACACTGTTGTTACCCAGACCGTCGATGACTCCGCGAGCGGCTCCACCCAGACCGGACGCGGTGGCGGCATGATTCCCGGCATGGGCGGCGGTTTCCGTGACTAGCACGACCGCTTCAGCCACGCCGGTCATCGAGGCGCGCGACCTGACGAAGGTCTACGACGGGACCGGCGTGGAGACGCACGCGCTGCGCGGCGTTTCGCTCACCGTCGAACCGGGCGAGTTCGCGGCGATCATGGGACCCTCGGGCTCGGGCAAGTCGACGCTCATGCACATCCTCGGCTGCCTGGACGTGCCCACCGAGGGCAGGTACCAGCTCGAGGGACAGGATGTCGCGACGCTCGACGACTACGAGCTGGCCGAGATGCGGCGCACGACCGTGGGCTTCGTCTTCCAGTCGTTCAATCTGCTGCCGCGCTCTTCGGTCATGCGCAACGTCGTTATGCCCATGCTCTACACGCGAGTCGCGCGAGACGAACGGGACGAGCGAGCCGCCGCAGCGCTCCAAGCGGTGGGGCTTGAGGAGAAGTTCTGGACGCATCGCTCAAACGAACTCTCCGGTGGCCAGATGCAGAGAGTAGCGATCGCTCGTGCGCTGGTGAACGACCCGTCGCTCATCCTCGCAGACGAGCCGACCGGCAACCTGGACACCGCAACCGGAGACTCTGTGATGCGGCTCTTCGCGCAGCTGAACGACGAGGGGCGCACCATCGTCCTTATTACCCACGAGCCCGACATCGCGCAGAAGACGCGCCGCGTCGTCCGCATCCAAGACGGCCTCATCGTCGAGGACGCAGCGAGCACCAGCGCGCACATCCGACAGTACGGCAGTGGGAATGGCGATCTGGCGCGCACCGGGGTCGGTGACGCCTGATGCGGTTCACGGACCTCATCTCGGAGACACTCCACTCGCTCACCTCGAACAAGGTGCGCTCGAGTCTCACGATCCTCGGCATCGTCGTAGGCATCGCCTCGGTCATCGCCATGGTGGCGATCGGCCAGGGCAGTCAGGCGACGATCGAGCAGAGCATCCAGTCCGCCGGCTCGAATCTGCTCACGGTCTACCCGTCGGCTGGCGGCCAGCAAGGCCCCGGCGCGCGCGGGGGTGCGAGCGACATCAAATCGCTCACGCGCGAGGATGCCGAGGCGCTGAGTCAGCTTTCCTACATCAGCGGCTCTGCGCCCCAGGCGCAGGGCATGGGACAGCTCGTCGCAGGCGAGAACAACACGAACACCCAGCTCTTGGGCGTCACCTCCGCGTATGCGGGAGTGAAGGGGCTCGAGGTCACGTCGGGGACGTTTATCTCCGACCGCGATGACGAGAAGTATGCGCAGGTCGTCGTGCTGGGCGCCACGCTCGCCGAGACCCTCTTTGGAGAAGGTGTCGACCCGGTCGGCAAGCGTGTGCGCTCTGGCAACATGCTCCTGACCGTCGTGGGCGTGCTCAAGGAGAAGGGCACGTCGGGCTTCACCAACGTCGACTCCGCCGCGCTCATCCCGCTCTCCACGTGTGCTCGGTACGTCACCGGCAGTGAGTACCTGTCGTCGATCACCCTCACCGTTGTCGACGAGAACCAGATGACACTCGCCGAGAACGCTGTCGAAGGGCTGCTGCTGCAGCGCCATGGCATCGCCGACGTCAACTACGCCGACTTCTCCATCATGAACATGGCCGACCTCATGCAGACCGTCTCCGACGTGACCGGCACGTTCACCACGCTTCTCGCTGGAATCGCCGCAATCTCGCTACTCGTGGGCGGCATCGGCATCATGAACATGATGCTCACCACGGTGACCGAGCGCACGCGGGAGATAGGCCTCAGGAAGGCGATCGGCGCCGACAGCAGCGCCATCTCCGCGCAGTTCCTCGCCGAGTCCGTGACGCTCACCCTCATTGGCGGCTTTCTCGGAATCCTCGCCGGCTGGGGCATCGGCGCGCTCGCCGGCGGGCTTCTCGGCATCACGGCAATCATCACGCTCGACGCCGTCTTGCTCGCCACCGGCGTGTGCGCGGTCATCGGCGTCGTCTTCGGTTACTACCCCGCACGTCGGGCTGCACGCCTGAGCCCGATCGAGGCGCTCAGATACCAGTAGGAGAACACGCGCGCTCGTGCGTCGGCTCGCGTCGCGCTAGGGGCACGCGAAAGGAGACACCATGAACAACAGCGTCAAGACAGCACTGATAGTCCTTGGAGCCGTCGTCCTTCTGGGTGCCGCGTTCTACGGCGGCACCGCCTATCAGACTGCGAAGGGCGGAGCCGGCGGCGCACAGGCTGCCGGCGGCACGGGTCGCGGCTTCGGTGGCCCGATGGGCAACCTCACCGAGGAGCAGCGGACGCAGCTTGAAGGCATGACCGATGCGGAGCGCCAGGCGTTCTTGCAGGAGCAGTTCGGCGACCAGATGCCGGGCGGCAGCGCGCCAGATGGCGCCGGCCGCGGCATGCGTGGCGGGCTCATCGAGGGTGAAGTAATCGAGGTTGCGGATGACACCATTACGCTGAAGCTCAGCAGCGGAAGCTCGCAGACCATCTACAGGGATGCCGATACGATCATCGCCAAAGCCGAGGGCGCGGCCGACCTGGCGGTCGGCTCCAGCGTCCTCGTCGCCGCAACCCCCGAGGCCGACGGCGTCACGACGGCGACCCTCATCGTGGTGAAGTAGGCGGCCTACCCGATGCTCGCGTGGTAGCTCTGCAGCGACCGTACGGTCCGCGGTGCTGCTCGGTGCGCCGCGATGCCTTGGGCCGCCGCGAGCGCGGCCGAGGTCGTCGTGATGTACGGCACGCGGTGCCTGATGGCCGCCTTGCGGATGTACGAGTCGTCGAACTCGCTGCTCTTGCCGGCCGGCGTGTTGACCACCAGCTGGATTTCGCCGTTGGTGATGGCGTCTTCGATGTTCGGACGCCCTTCGTGGAGCTTGAGGACAGGAGTCGTCGCGATGCCGTGCTCGGCCAGGAACGCTGCCGTGCCGACCGTCGACATGATCCGGAACCCGATGGCGGCAAACTCGCGCGCAGCCGGCAGGACGCGCTCGCGGTCCCGCTCGGCGACGGTGATGAGCACCGTGCCCTCACTCGGCAACTTCGTGCCGGTGGCCTCCTGCGCCTTGTAGAACGCGAGACCGTACGAGTCGGCCATACCGAGAACCTCGCCCGTGGAGCGCATCTCGGGGCCCAGCAGCGGGTCGACCTCGGGGAACATGTTGAACGGGAAGACCGACTCTTTCACGCCGAAGTGCGGGATGTGCCGCCGCTGGAGCTTTAGGTCCTTGAGCTTCTCCCCCATCATCACGCGGGTCGCGAGCGGCGCCATCTGGATATCGCAGACCTTCGAAACGAGCGGCACCGTGCGCGACGCGCGGGGGTTCGCCTCGAGCACGTACACGACGTCCTCGGAGATCGCGTACTGCATGTTCATGAGCCCCACGACGCCAAGTTCGACGGCGATGCGGCGCGTGTAGTCGTCGATGATGGCGAGGTGCTCCTCGGAGATGATGACCGGAGGGATGACGCAGGCCGAGTCGCCGGAGTGAATGCCCGCGTACTCGATGTGCTGCATGACCGCGGGCACGAACGCGTCGGTGCCGTCGGCGATCGCGTCGGCCTCGCACTCGATGGCGTTCTCCAGGAAGCGGTCGATGAGCAGCGGGCGCTCCGGCGTGACGTCAACGGCCGCCGCGACATAGGTGCGCAGCATCTCCTCGTCGTGCACGATCTCCATGCCACGCCCGCCGAGCACGTAGCTCGGGCGAACCATGAGCGGGTAGCCGATGGTTGCGGCGGCGGCGAGTGCCTCGTCCAGCGTGGACACCATCGCTGATTCGGGCATCGGAATGCCGAGCGTCTCCATCATCGTGCGGAAGCGGTCGCGGTCCTCGGCAAGGTCGATCGTCTCAGGGCTGGTGCCCACGATCGGCACGCCGGCCTCCTCGAGCTGGCGCGCGATGTTGAGCGGCGTCTGTCCGCCGAACTGGCAGATGACCCCGTCGGGCCGCTCCTTGTCATGGATCGCGAGCACGTCTTCGACGGTGAGCGGCTCGAAGTAGAGCTTGTCCGAGGTGTCGTAGTCGGTAGAGACCGTCTCGGGGTTGCAGTTCACCATGATGGTCTCGTAGCCGAGCTCGCGGAGCGCGAACGCGGCGTGCACGCAGCAGTAGTCGAACTCGATGCCCTGGCCGATGCGGTTGGGACCGCCGCCGAGGACCATGATCTTGCGCCGGCTTGAGACCGGCACCGCGTCGAGGGCGTTGTACGTGGAGTAGTAGTACGCGGCATCTTGCACGCCGGAGACCGGCACCGGCTCGTACGCGTGCTTGATGCCGAGCGCCAGGCGGCGTTCGCGAATGCTCGTTTCGCTCACTCCGAGGAGCTTTGCAAGGTACGCGTCGGCAAACCCGTCGCGCTTCGCCCGCCCGAGCAGGTCGTCGGGGAGTGGCTCGCCGGCACGCCCGCCCGCGCCTGCAACGCCAGCATCGCCCGCGTAGGCGAGCACCGCCTCCTCGAGGGTGACGAGCTCGGCCATCTGCTCGAGGAACCAGCGCTTGATGTGCGTTCGCCGCGAGAGCTCGTCGATATCGGCCCCCTTGCGAAGCGCCTCGTAAAGCACCCACTGCCGCTCGCTCGTCGGCTCGGCGAGCATCGCCATGAGCTCGTCGAGGCTCTTGCTGTGGAAGTCCTTCGCGAAGCCCAGGCCCATACGGCCGTTCTCCAGCGAGCGGATCGCCTTCAGCAACGACTCCTTGTAGGTCTTGCCGATCGACATGACCTCGCCCACAGCGCGCATCTGCGTCCCGAGCTTGTCGGTGGCGCCCTTGAACTTCTCGAACGCCCAGCGCGCGAACTTCACGACCACGTAGTCGCCTGACGGCGTGTACTTCTCCAGGGTGCCGTCGCGCCAGTACGGGATCTCGTCCATCGTGAGGCCGCCGGCAAGGCGGCTGGAGACGAGCGCGATCGGGAACCCGGTCGCTTTGGATGCGAGGGCGCTCGAGCGACTCGTCCGCGGGTTGATCTCAATCACCACCACGCGGTCCGAGACCGGGTCGTGCGCGAACTGTACGTTAGTCCCGCCGATGACCTCGATCGCCTCGACGATGGCGTAGCTGTACCGCTGCAACCGTGACTGCAGCTCGGGGGAGATGGTGAGCATCGGCGCGGTGCAGTAGGAGTCGCCGGTATGCACGCCCATGGCGTCCACGTTCTCGATGAAGCAGACCGTGATCATGTTGCCGTCGGCATCGCGAACGACCTCGAGCTCGAGCTCCTCCCAGCCCAGCACCGACTCCTCCACGAGCACCTGCCCGACCATGCTCGCCTGCAGGCCGCGCGCAGCGATGGTGCGGAGCTCCTCGACGTTGTAGACGATGCCCCCGCCCGTGCCGCCCATGGTGTATGCAGGGCGGATGACGACCGGATAGCCGAAGTCGGTCGCGATGCGCTCGGCATCCTCCACACTCTCGCAGGTCACGCCGTGCGCCGTCTCGATGCCCAGACGCTCCATCGTCTTCATGAACTCCAGGCGGTCCTCACCGCGCTCGATCGCGTCGGGGCTCACGCCGATGATGCGCACCCCGTACTTCTCGAGGATTCCGCGACGGTTGAGCTCCAGGGACAGGTTCAGCCCCGTCTGCCCGCCGAGGTTCGGCAGCAGCGCGTCTGGCCGCGAGGTGGCGATGATCTCCTCGAGCGTTTCGATGTTGAGCGGCTCGATGTAGGTCTCATCTGCCATGACCGGGTCCGTCATGATCGTGGCCGGGTTGCTGTTCACGAGCACGATCTTGTACCCGAGCGCACGGAGCGCCTTGCACGCCTGTGTGCCCGAGTAGTCGAACTCGCAGGCCTGGCCGATGACGATCGGCCCCGAGCCGATGATCATGACCTTCTCGATGTCGTCGCGGCGCGGCATGTACGCTCCCTTACGTGTGGCGGGCTCGGACAGCCGCGGGCGCGGCGGTCGCTGGCGTAACTAGCGGTTGACTGGAATCCCGCGCTTGGCCAGGTACTCCTTGACCTCGCGCACAGTGAACGTGCGGAAGTGGAACACCGAGGCGGCGAGGAGCGCCGTCGCATGGCCCTCCACGACGCCCTCGTAGAAGTGCTCGAGCGTGCCGGCCCCACCTGAGGCGATTACCGGTAGCGCGACCGCGTCGGCAATCGCGCGCGTGAACGGCAGGTCGTAGCCCGCGAGCGTTCCGTCGCCGTCCATGCTCGTCGGGAGGAGCTCGCCCGCCCCCAGCGTCTCGCAGTGACGTGCCCATTCGACACAGTCGATGGCGGTGCCTTTCTGCCCGCCACTCACGACGACCTCGAAGCCCGAGGGCATCTCGGCATTGCGGCGGCCGTCGATCGCGACGATCACGCGCTCGGAGCCGAATGCGTCGGCGGCCTCTCTCACGAGCTCGGGACGAGCGACCGCGGCGCTGTTCATCGACACCTTTGAGACGCCAACCGAGACCAGCGCCTCGATGTCTGCGACCGAGGCGATGCCGCCGCCGACAGTGAGCGGCACGTCGGCTAGCGCCTGGGCGACATCGCGCGCCCATTCAAGACGGGTCTTCCGGTTCTCCACCGTGGCTGCGATGTCGAGCATGGCGACCTCGTCGGCGCCGGCCTCGCGATAGAAGCGCGCATTCTCGACCGGATCGCCAGCATCGCGGAGTCCCACGAAGTGGACGCCCTTCACGACGCGCCCGTCCTTCATGTCGAGACACGGGATGATCTTCACCGGCTGCATGCGCGCCCCCTCCTCGGTCGTGCGCTCAGGAGGAAGCCCGCCGTCGGCACGCTCTACGTATGCGTTTGAACGCATTCTAGACCATTGGTGATGCGTCACAGCCCTGCTCGGCCGAAACGCGCTACACTCCGACCATGAACTGGTACGAGACACTCGCCAAGCCATCGTGGGCCCCGCCCGCGAGCCTCTTCGGCACCGTGTGGAGCATCCTCTACCCCATCATTCTGGTGGCGTACGGCTTCGTCATCGTCCAGGCCCTTCGCGGAGAAATACCACGCTCGGTCCTCTGGCCGGTGCTCATCAACCTGGCGGCGAATGTCGCATTCACGCCGATACAGTTCGGGCTCAGGAACCTCGTGCTCGCCGAGCTCGACATCATCGTCGTCCTCGTCACGATCGTCTGGTCGATGATCGCCATCTGGCCGCATGCCCGCCTCGCCGCGATCGCGCTCGTGCCCTACCTGGTCTGGGTCGGCATCGCCACGGTGCTGCAAACGTCGATCACCTACCTGAATCGCGCGTGAGGGAGCGCGCCTCGCGAGGCTTCGTCGCCTGCGTTCAGCCCCTCGCGGAATTGGGTACTACCCTCAACGAACCATCAGCGGAGGAGGGATCGGCATGAGCGCCGGCATCGCATCGCGGATTCCGACGGCGACCCGCGACTGGCTGCTCTCAGAGGAGAACCCCGCCGTCGCGGCACTCACGCGGTGGGAGCTCTTGGGCGAGCCCCGGTCTCGCGCGCTTGACGCGCTCTGGGCGCGCCGCAACGAGTACGCGCCGGTCACCCGCATCCTGGACCTCATGGCGGACGACGGTTCGTGGGCACCGCCGCCGAGAGACTACGCCAAGTACGGCGGCTCGCTGTGGCAGATCCACTTCCTCGGCGAGCTGTACGCAAATGGAGACGACGAGCGGGTCAAACGCGCCGCGGAGTACGCATTCAGCCGCCAGCTGGCTGACGGCTCCTGGAGCTGCTCCAATGCGCGCCAGCACGGTTCGATTCCGTGCCTGACGGCAAACGTCGGCCGCGCGCTTGCTCGGCTGGGCTACGAGCGGGACGAGCGCGTCAAGGCCGCGCTCGGGCACTGCGTGGCGCTCTATCGGGAGCTCGGCCACATCGGGTGCCGGGAGCTTCTCGGCTGCCAGCTCAACGGCTACTGCCACATGCTGACACCGAAACTCTTGCTCTTCTTGGCCGAGGTGCCGCGCGACGCCTGGCCCGACGGCGCCGAGGACCTTCGCGACGAGTGCATCGCGGAGCTCCGCGACAAGAGCATCTTCCGCTCTCTGCCTGAGGAGGCCCGCGAGTACCAGGAGGCCACGTACAAGATGTCCGCCGCCGAGCGGCTCGCCCACCGCGAACGGTTCCTCGGCGAGCACCCGACGCTGCACTACAAGGAGAAGGCGGGGTGGCTCCGATTTGGCTACCCGCTCTCGTACAATTCCGACGTGCTCGAGGCGCTCTACGCGCTCGCGCTCCACGGCGAGCCGATGCGCAAGGAGTACGCCGAGGCATTCGCCATCGTTCGCGACGCCGCCGACGAGGAGATGCGCTGGACGCTGCGCACCACCTTCAACGGGAAGATGCTTGCCGACGTCGAGCAGCGCGGCAAGCCGAGTCGCTGGCTGACGCTCCGCGCGCTCATGGTGATGCAGCACTTCGCCGAGGCGTCAGCCCGGTGAGCGCCGCGCCCGACGAGATACCGCTTCTTGAACCGGCGAACCGTGCTGAGTGGCGAGCGTGGCTTGAGCAGCATCACGCATCCTCGCCGGGGATCTGGGTGGCCATCGGCAAGAAGGGCGGCACCCGCACCACGCTCACCTATGAGGAGACGGTGCAGGAGGCGCTTCGCTTCGGATGGATCGACGGCGTCGTGAACCGGCTCGATGCCGACCGGTACAAGCAGCGGCTCACGCCCAGAAGACCCGGAGGCACGTGGTCGCCCTCGAACAAGGAGCGGGTGGCACGCCTGATCGAGCAGGGGCTCATGACGCCGGCGGGCTTCGCCGCCATAGAGGCCGCGCGCGCAAACGGTTCGTGGAAGCTTCTGGACGACGTCGAGAATCTCGTTGTGCCGGAAGACCTCGCCGCGGCGCTGGAGACGATACCCGCAGCCGCATCGTTCTTCGCCGGACTCTCCCCGTCACCGAAGAAGATGGTGCTCTACTGGATCGGCAGCGCGAAACGTCCCGCGACGCGCGCGCGGCGCATCGATCAGACCCTGCAGGCGGCGGCAGACGGTCGGACGCCGTGGCCGACTGGCTCTGGCGACGGCTAGGACGACCGCGAGGAGGTGCGGGGTGGGCGGCCAGGCGTGCGCGGGGAGTGTGCGGGGGGGCGGCCGTGCGTCCGCGAGGAGGTGCGGGGTGGGCGGCCAGGCGTGCGCGGGGAGTGTGCGGGGACCCTGTTTGGTACCCTCTGAAAAGTTACCAAATATGATAACTCTCTAGCGGGGGCGCGAAGCGCGCCCGGAGGCTGCAGGGGTGGATGGCGGTCTAGCGCCGCCGGCGACGCACGAGCAGCCACCCGGCAGCCGCGGCGCCGGCCGCCGCAGCCAGCAGCGCGACAGCGCCGGTGGAAGCACTGCGCCGTATCGCCCGCGGCGGTGTTCCCGTACGAGCACCCATAGCGGCGCCTGGAACTGACGCCGGCGTATAGCGCTCGGCGAAGAAGCCCCGCCAAGGGATCTGTCGGGCACCCGCGCGTTCTATCGCGGCGCCGACGCCCGCAATCGGCACTTCCAGCACCACGTCGTCGCGGTGCGGGAAGTTCGGGTCGTAGATGCGGATCCGCGCAAGGACGCCCTCGACGTCGGCGGCATAGGCCAGAACCTGGTGGTTCTGCGCCAGGTGCCGCACGCTCAGCCCGCTCACCAGACCGAGCGGCACCGGCTGCCCCGCCTCGAGCGCCGCAAGCACGCGCGGGAGCTCACTCTGCCTCGTACTCGCGGTCCCTCCCGGTGCGCCCGATGGCAGGTACGTCAGGAGCGCGAAGCGACACAGATTACTTCCGAGACGCGTGAGAACGCTCTCAACCTGTCGCCGCCAGATGGAGCGCGCGAGCGGCGTCCGGTGGTCGGGCAATCCCTGAGCCCGCTCTGCGGGAGTCAGCGGCACGCGCGCGGCAAACCGGTCGAGTGCGGCGAAGACCATGCCACCGCAACGCCCGCGCGACGCAATGACGCCCAGCACGAGGTCGTGCCATGCGTTGGGGAAGCCGAAGCCATGCGTGGAAGGTCTGAAGCCCGTGTCGATGTGCATCGTGAGACTCGTCTCAACTGGGTAACCATACGATGATACCTTGCGGCCCGAACCGGCCGCGCATCTCAGCCGTCTGAGAGTCATCGGACCCGATAAGCAAGGAGACGACCATGTTCGCGAACACCGCTCGCATGCCGCTCGTACTCGTCCTCATCCTCGTGATCGCCCTGGCGCTCACGGCCTGTGCGAAGTCACCCGAGAAGCCCGACGTCGTCACGCCGCCCGCAGATAACGGAGCTGCGGGAGGCACTCGGATCGCAAACGGGCTCTACGACATCGAAGGCGGTAAGGTCCAAGCCGTCGGAACCCTCGAATGGAGGGACCTCGAGGGGGGCTTCTGGGCCATCACCGGCAGCCCTGAAGGCGATGGGGTCGTCGCGGTGATCGCCAATGGCGCCGACTTCGCCGACCAGCTCGAGGGACTCAAAGGCCGCACCGTCGTTGCCACCGGGAAGCGTCTGGATGGCGCGTCCATCCGGCAGGCGGGACCTGAGATCGAGATCGACAAGATCGGCGAGATCAGCGACACGCCGGGCGCCGCCGACTAGCGGCACGCCCGGTCACCGGCCGGAGACTTCTCCCCGTCGGGCTCACGCCACAGTTCGGGGTCGTCGAGCGGCGGTGCCACGCGCACCGTCCCGGCGGCCCCGCCGAGCGCTCCGGACGAGAGTTCGAGTACCTGCCAGCCGTACTCAGACACGGGATGCGGCGCCCGAACCCCGCGCGGCGTCGCCTCGGCGAACCCGAAGCGCCCGTAGTAGGCAGGATCGCCGAGAACGACCATGGCGACCTCGCCCGCGATGCGAGCTCGCGCAATCGCCTCACCGACGGTGGCGGTTCCCACCCCGCGACCCTGCCACTCGGGAACGACCGCAAGGGGCGCAAGGAACAAGAGTGGGACGTCCGGCGAGTCATGGTCACAGACCAGCCACGCTCGCGTGAACAGCACGTGACCGATGAGAACTCCGTCGTCGTCCACGGCAGCGATCGACAGGTCGGGCAGGAACGCCGCGTCGTGCATGAGTGCGACCGCGAGGGCGGCCTCGACATCGCTTCCGAATGCGGCGCGGTTGACGGCCGCAACCGCCTCGAGGTCACCGCTGCCCGTCGATCTGAGGCCCATCGACGCTCCCTTCTCGCGCCCCCAGCGTAGCATCCGCGCATCGCCTGACGTCGATTGCGGGGGGACATCGTGGGAATAGTCATCTGAGGAGGTGGTACCGATGGCAGAGTGCGCGGTTCGCGAGTGGGGACCGGAGACGTGTGCAACGCTTGCCATGCGGGGGCCGTTCGATCAGATGCCCGCCGCGTTCGAGAAGGTCTACGGCTGGCTGCAGGCGAACGGTCACGTGCCGCAGGGGATGCCGGTTGCGATCTACTTCAACGACCCGGCCGAAGTGGAGCCGGCTGAGGCGATCTGGGAGATCTGGGCGCCCGTCGAACGAGGCGCGGTGACGTACGGACCGGACGCCGAGGGACTGGCAATAACACGGGTTCCCTACATGACCGTGGCTACGACTATGCATCAGGGCCCGTACGAGGGAGTCGCACCCGCCTACGAGCGCCTCATAGCCTGGATCGGCGAACAGGGGCTTCAGGTGTCTGGTCCGCCGATGGAGGCGTACCTCAACGACCCGCATGAGGTACCGCCCGAGCAGATCCTGACCGAGATCATGATTCCGGTGGTTCAGACCTCGTAGTCCACGACCGCTCGGCCGTCAACGATGGCTGCGGCGAACTCCTTGAGCTTGATGTGCTCGGGGTGCGCCTGGTACGCGTCGAGGTCCTCGCGCGTCTGAAACTCAGAGTAGATGGCGACATCCCAGGGACCGTCGGCAGCGGCGATGTCGACGCCGAACTCGAAGTGATGGATGGTCGGGCACGTCTGTGGCAGCGCAGCGAGCATCTCGCAGAGCCGTGCCCGGTTGGCCGCCTTGTCTCGCCCGAGCGCCTCATCCTTCAGGCGCCACGTCACGATGTGCTTGATCATCGCTCCTCCGCAGTGGTCGACGGACGATCCGGGGCCGGCTTCCCGGCGGTGTGCCGCTGTTCGCTGCCGTGCAGCACCCGGCCGAACAGCGGGATGCGAACCCGAATAGCGTTCTCCGGGCACATCTCCTGGCAGCAGTAGCAGCGGATGCAGCGCGTGTAGTTGTGCCGTGGTGGCAGCGTGCCGCGGTCGCGCGCCGGGTCTCGCCAGTTCACGGCCTTCGGATCCACCGGGCACACGGTCACGCACGTGCCGCAGCTTGTGCAGCGCTCAGGATCGATCACCGGCCGCGGAACGATGAGGCGGCGCGCGAGCCGCCTGCCGCCGTCACGACCCGTCGTGGATGCCGGAGTGCGCACCACTCGGAAGTCCGGCGCGACGAAGTCCTCCACCGGATCGCCCACCCAGTCGACCGCGCTCGCCGTCCCGAGCCCAAACGCCTCGCCGAACGTGATCGTGCCGACGAGCGCGGGGTCGAGCGCCATCATTCGTGCGACGGTCACGTCAAGTGCCACCGGATCGGCCGAGAGCAGCAGCACGTTCATGGGACGCGGGTCCCCGTTTCTCGGGCCGTTGCCCTCCATCGCCACGATGCCGTCGACCACGTACAGCCGAGGCGCGAGCGCTCGGTTGAGGTCCACGAGCATCTGGCAGAAGCGGTCGACGTCAGGCATGCGCGCGTGGAGCTCGCTCTTCCGCATCCCCACGATGCAGCCGAACTGGTTCTTGACCGCGGCGGTCAGCCGGGTGAGCTGATGCGTCTTGAACTTGCCGAGCGAGACGAGCCCGTCGGCCTCGAGCACGGCGTTGGCGATGAAGAACTGCTTGACGAGCCGCCCCTCGGGAAACGACAGCAGACGGCCGTCACTGAAGTCGCCGAGCGGGACGCCGTGACGTTCCGCGACCGTGGCAAGACCCGACTTGCGCGCTGCACCTTGCGTGCTGCCGAAGCCCGGGGAGTCGCCGTACGAGAGCGCCGCACCCGCCGCCCCGAGGTGACGCACGACCGCTTCGAAGACGCTCGGATGCGTCGTGACGCACGCATCCGGATCAGAGGCAACAAGCAGGTTTGGCTTCAGTACGATGCGCTCGCCAGGTCGCACGAACGCGGCCGCGCCGCCCAGAAGGTCCAAGCCGCGGCCGAGCGCAGCGTGAACCGCCTCGGCCTCATAGGTCTCGCAGCGAACGACCGCGACGGTCGAGCGCCCTGTCACCGGGCGCTCTCATCGACGAACTTCTCGGTCACGTGCGATCCGTCGCAGAACGGCTTGTTGCACGAGTGTCCGCAGCGGCAGAGTGTCACCCGGTTGCGCACCTCGTACGGAACTCCGTCGGCGCCGATGACCGGGATGCCACCCCGAACCCACAGCGGCCCGCTCACGCCCAGGGCAGGATCCTCGACCATCGCGATCGACGGCTCGAAGGACGGCTCGTCAGGCTCGTCGCTGTCCGGATCGCACGCGACGTACCTGCCCGAGGGGCAGAGCATGGCCTCTTCGCGCGCAAGTGCGAGGATGTCCGGTTCGTGCGTGTGCGCGACGAGGTTCCACAAACCCCCTCCGCGATCGCAGAAGCGCGCTTCGGCGCAGAGCTTCCGCGCGTCCTTCAGGCGGAATCCCGGCCCGTCGAGGCAGACGGCCTCCTCGTTGAAGGCCGTTCGCGACGCGGTCTCCGTACCGTCGAACGCGAACGCGAGGTGGCTGAAGTCGCAGAAGGGCTTGTCGCTGGACCGGCCGCAACGGCACAGCAGGTACTCGTCACCGACGTCGATCTCCGCGGTCTCCTCCCACCCGATCGACTCGCCGTCGTCGTTGGTGACGATCGTGCAGCGCAGAAGCGGCACCCCGCCGGTCACCTCATAGGGGCCGTCGGCGGTCACGCGGATGTGCGGGGTCGTCGCGTCGCCGCTCATCGTTTCCTCCCCATGTGCTCGTAGCCGGCACGACGGCACGGCACCGCGCCCGGTCATGATGTCGCCAACGATAGCACTCGCCCCCCGCAAATACAGAGAGGGCCGCCGACGTCGGCGACCCTCTCCCATCGCTGCTTAGACAGCGACACTCGTCCTGATTGCAGGTGACGCTTCGCGCCGGCCACATCGGCCCGGAATGCGCCGTCCTACGAGGTGGACACCTCCGCAGCGATGCTTGGACTACTCAACGCTGGATCACCTCCTCGCAACGGCGGTACGCCGGATCGCGTCCTCGGGCGTGCGCCCGTGCGACTAGTATAGCGAGCCCCAGGCCAAGGTCGCAATATCGCGATGAGCGGCTGGCTGGCTCCGACGAGCGTTACGCCGAGCGGTCCGAGCGCTTCCGGTCCTTGCTGTTCAGCAGCCGTTTGCGAAGCCGGATGCTCTTGGGCGTGACCTCCACGAGCTCGTCATCCTCGATGTACTCGAGCGCCTCTTCGAGGGTGAACGTGAGCGCCGGCGCGAGAATGATGCTCTTGTCTGCGGACGCCGCGCGCGTGTTGGTGAGCTGCTTCGCCTTCGCGACGTTGACGACGAGATCGCCGCTCTTCGCGTGCTCCCCCACGATCATGCCCTCGTAGCACATGACACCGGGACCGACGAACATCTTGCCGCGCTGTTGCAGCGCGTCGAGCGCGTAGGCGACCGACCTCTCCGTCGACATCGCAATGAGCGAGCCGTTCTGGCGACCGCCCAGATCGCCGCGGTACGGACCGTATGCGGCGAAGTGGTGGAAGAGCGTTCCCTCGCCGCGGGTGGCATTGAGCACGCGCGTGCGCAGGCCCATGACACCGCGAGTGGGGATTTGGAACTCGAGATGGACGTGCTCGTCGCGCTGCACCATGTCGGTCATCTCGCCACCGGCCGAGCCGAAGATCTCGATGACCTTGCCCGCATACTCGGCAGGCACGTCGACCACGGCCTGCTCGATCGGCTCGAGCTTCTTGCCGTGCTCGTCCGTCTTCAGGATCACGCGCGGGCGACCCACCTGGAACTCATAGCCCTCGCGGCGCATGGTCTCCATGAGCACCGACAGGTGCAGCACGCCGCGACCCGCGACCTCCATGCCCGTCTTGTCGTCGAGCTCGCTGATGTTCATCGAGATGTTGGACTCGGCCTCACGGAAGAGGCGCTCCTTGATCTGGCGGCCGCCGACGATCGTCCCCTCCTGCCCCACCAGCGGGCTTGTCGAAGGCTCGAACACGACCGACATCGTCGGCTCTTCGACGTGAATGGGCGCAAGCGTGATCGGGTCGATCCGGCTCGTGAACATGTCGCCGATGTCGGCGTCGTCCACGCCCACGACCGCGACGATGTCACCCGCGTGCGCGTGCTCGGCCTCGACGCGACCGAGCGCCTCGAAGGTGAACAGCTGCTTGACGACGGCCTGGTACCGGCTGCCGTCGTTCTTGATGACGAGGATCTTGTCCCCCGAGTACATCGTCCCGCTGAAGATGCGCCCGATGCCGATGCGCCCGACGAACGTCGAGTAGTCGATCGTGCAGACCTGCATGGCGACCGGGCCGTTCATGTCGACGTCAGGTACCGGGATGTGGCGCAAGATCGCGTCGAGCAGCGGCGTCATGTCCATGTTGCCGTCGTCCGGCTCAAGCCGGGCGTAGCCGTTGACCGCCGAGGTGTAGATGATGGGGAAGTCCAGCTGCGAGTCGTCGGCGCCAAGGTCGACCATCAGGTCGAAGACCTCGCTGATGACCTCGTGCGGGCGGGCGCCCTGCCGGTCGATCTTGTTGACCACGACCACGGGCTTGAGCCCGTGCTCCAAGGCGTGACGGAGGACGAACCGCGTCTGCGGCATGGGACCGTCGAAGGCGTCGACGATGAGCAGCACGCCGTCGGCCATCTTGAGGACGCGCTCCACCTCGCCGCCGAAGTCCGCGTGGCCGGGCGTGTCGATGACGTTGATCTTCACGTCCTTGTAGCGGATGGAGATGTTCTTCGCGAGGATCGTGATGCCGCGCTCGCGCTCCTGGTCGTTGCTGTCGAGCACCTGGTCGACCACCTGCTGGTTGTCGCGGAAGACGTGCGTGGACTGCAGGAGCCGATCCACGATGGTGGTCTTCCCGTGGTCGACGTGGGCGATGATTGCGATGTTACGGACGTCAGTGGCGCGCATGAGGGTACTCCAGAGAAGTTGTCGAAGGGGCGGTACAGGGTAGCACGATGCGCGCCAAATGTCGCGGGCGCGTTGCTCATCTCTGCCCTGTCAATAAGTCCCAAGTCCCAACGATGGCACGACATTCCCTAGCGTGGACGTCGTGGCGGTGAGCTGCCACGAGATGTACTCGGCGACACCTTGGGGAATGCTCATGCGCCACGTTCGCGCTTTCTCGTTCTACTCCGGCATCCGCGTGTTCTCCGCGGTGATGCTGTCGCTGCTCGCCGTCGTCGTGCTCCCCTCCTCAGCGCACAGCACGAACGGGGCGGTCGCGCCTCAATCCGACATCCAGCGGGCTCGCGCCGCCCTCGCGGCTCAAATCGAAATGCACCCTATCCTCGAAGGTGTGACCGTCGAGATGAGTGACACTCTGGAGTACCAGGCGATCGCGTACCACACCGAGGGACGGATCCTCATCAGCCGCACCCATACGGCGAGCATCGATCAGATCATCGAGCACGAGGTGTGGCACGTGATCGACTGGCGTGACAATCAGCACATCGACTGGGGCGAGAGCGTCCCGCCCGCGCACCCAGCTCCTTAACTACTTAAGGAACCGAACCCTTCCTCGTTGTACGTCGAACTCGTGGCCCGGTAGTCCGTGAAGGGCAGGGACGGCTTCAGCAGGCCGAACCCTTCCTCGTTGTACGTCGGGCTCGCGGGCCGGTACTCCGTGAACGGCAGGGACGGCTTCAGCAGGCCGAACCCTTCCTCGTTGTAGGTCGTGCTCGCGGGGCGGTACTCCGTGAAGGGCAGGGACGGCTTCAGCAGGCCGAAACCCTCCTCGTTGTAGACCGCGCTTGTGCCCCGGTACTGGGTATCCGCGGCCACAGCCACTTGGGCTGCACCGAGAATCAGAACCGCGACCAAGGCGACCAAGGCTACCAGCATCTTCCTCGTTGTCGTCATCGTAAACACCTCCACTGGCCGGGGCTTGGGCACTCCCAAACCCTTGGTTCCAGTAACTCGCTACCAGTTATATCCACCTCATGTGTGAAGTAATGCCGAACAGAGGCTGTACGTTTGCCAACACGCGCGGGAAGCCCGGTTAGCCGTCCCCGTGGATGTGGGTATCTCCTCTCTGCACCCAAGAATCGAAGGGGCGCAGCGATGCCGACATCGGACGAATTCGTCACCTGCGGGCTCCGGTTGTCCCCACACGAGCACCTCGTGCGTGTCGGCGAGCGCCCTGTCGACCTGACGGGACGCGAGTTCGACATCCTCATGCAGATGTCCTCGCATCCCGGCTGGGTGTTTTCCCAAGATCAGCTCGCTGACGGCGACCAGAACGCCCCCGATTTCAGCCCCTACTCGGTAAGCGTTCATGTGTCTCGTTTGAGGCGCAAGCTGGCGCTGGCGGGCGCGCCTGACGTCGTCGTGACGGTGCGGGGAGTCGGTTACCGGCTCCGCACCGACGCGGACCCCGTTTGCCCGGACAGACCTCACATCGAGCCGGCCCATGACGCCGGGGACCGCGCGGCGGCGCCACACCCGCTCGGTGACTCAATCTGGGAGCTCGAGGAGGCAGTGATGGTGCTCGAGCACATCGGCTCCGCGGAGCAGCTCGCCGCGGCACGCGCGGAGCTCGAGGAGACGCGCCGTGCGATCGAGGAGCTGCTCGGCCGCTGAGCGACCGATGGTCACGCTGCATACCCTGCGGGGTATGTGGGTATGTTCTCTTCGTTGGGAGGTGATTGACATGACAGCAGCAACGACCACACGCCTCGCCGCATCGCCCGTCCACGCGGTGCTTCCCGCGGAGGACATCGAGCGCGCGAGGCAGTTCTACTCGGAAACCCTGGGACTTGCGGTCTCCTCTCTCTCGGATTCCGACTACTTCCTCGTCAGCGCTGGTGGAGGCACACAGTTGATGGTGTACAAGCGCGCACGAACGGTCGCTGAGCATACCGTTGCCGGCTTCGAGGTCGATGACCTCGGCGCCGTCATGACCGAGCTCAAGGACCGCGGCGTGACGTTCGAGGAGTACGATCTGCCCGGCCTGCACACGGTGGGCGGGGTCGCGGAGATGCCCGGCTCGCGGATGGCGTGGTTCACCGACACCGAGGGCAACATCATCGCGATCACGGAGACGAAGTAGCACCGCACGGAATGCAAGCGTTGGCGGCGGTCCCGTGCACGCGGGACCGCCGCCTGTGCGTGTGGGAAGAAGCCGGTCGCTGCCGGTCGGGTTTGGCGCGCCCCTTGCACGGATGCTACCCTGATACGGTTCGTCGCCGGCCCGCCGGCCAGGGGCCGCACGCATCTTCCCGAGGAGGACTCCCGCATGGCTCACGTCCGCTCGCTCTTCTTCGACGGCCCCTTGGCCGAGGTCGAGAACAAGGCCCTCAAGAGCGCGCAGCTCGGGCGTCCCTCCGACATCATCTGGAACATCACCAACCGCTGTAACCTGCTCTGCGACCACTGCTACATGGCCGCAGATGCGCATACGCTGCCCGACCAGCTGTCCGACGCCGAGACGATCGACCTCGTGAAGCGCATGGGCGCAGTTGGCGTGCCGGTCGTCTTCCTCTCGGGCGGCGAACCGATGATCCGCCCGAACTTCTGGGAGATCCTCGCCGAGGTGAACGCGCAGGGCGTCCGCCCCACGATCTCCACCAACTGCACGATGATCGACGAGGCCGCCGCGAAGCGCCTCGCCGAGTACGGTGTCCGGTGGATCGCCACCTCGATGTACGGCCCGCCTGAGTTCCACGATGCGATGGTGCGCGTGCCCGGCACGCACGCCCGCATCGTGGCGGCCACCAAGGCACTCCGCGCCGAGGGCGTGGGCGTGGTGCTGAAGTCCGCGCTTTCGAAGGACACGCTGCCGTACATCTACGACGTCATCCAGATGGCGAAGGACTTGGACTGCGGCCTCGTCTACATCTGCGACCTCATCACTGCCGGCCGTTCTGAGGGCGAGGACGACGCGCGCGTGACCGTCGAGGAGTGGCGCGAGCTCGCCGACTTCGTCGTCGAGGACATGCTGGACCCGGATGTGACGCTCGAGTACGACATCGGGGCGCTTCCCTCGGTCATCCCCTACATCGCCGAGCGCTTCATCGAGCGTGGTGTGGATGTGAGCAAGGGCCTCGAGCGCCTCAAGATCATGAGCGCCTGCCCGGTGGGCAAGGGACACATGAACATCAACTCGGAGGGCGGCATCATGCCCTGCCAGTTCGCGCAGGACTGGACGGTGGGCAACATCCGCTCGATGAGCTTCCCCGAGGCGACCGCGGCCCTCTACCAGATCGACCTCGAAGAGTCCGAGGGGGGGTGCGCCCCGGATGCGTGCGAGTACAGCCGCATCTGCCGCGGCTGCCGCGCGAAGGCATGGCAGCGCGAAGGCGACTACATGGCCGAGGACACGACGTGCATCCTGCATCCGGAGCGGGCGCGGACGATCCCGGTGGCGGTGTCAGGGCATCTTTCGCCAAGCTCGCCGTGCGCGGTGCCGGGGGGCTGCGGATAGGGCTGGGTGCGGGGCTGGGCTGGGTTCGGCGCGGGCTGGGCGCAGTGGGGGGTGGGTAGTGTGAACCCTCTGAAGACTTATCACATATGATAACTTTCCAGAGGGGCACGATCGGGGCGCCAGGCCGGCGGAGCGATCCGAATCATCCCTCGATGAGTTCGAGAAGCTTGCGAGCGGTGTTGCAGTTGCGCACGGTCACCTGCTTGTACAGCGGCGTCCCGACAATCCTCGTGAGCCGGCTCCGAGTGGCATTCTTGCGATCCACGCGCCAGACGATCGCTCCCGGTAGCGACAGCGCGTCCTCGATGCCCGGCCGGGGTTGCAGCTCCTCGAGCACGACAGCGGCGTCCATGCCGTCGCGCAAGAACACCACATCGCACCTCATGGAGCTGTCGTTGCGCCAGTGGTCGGGCAGCGCGCCGACGATGGCCCGCAGCTCCTCTACGTCGCGCAGCATGAGATCGACATCGAATCCGGCGCGTCGGCGGATGGCGTCGCGGAGAGTGGTAGCCAGCCCCGCACGGTCCGTGGCTTCCGAGGCGAAGATGACGTTGCCTGAGTTGATGTAGGTTCTCACGGCGGTCATACCGGCGGCCTCGAAGGCGTCCTTGAGGTCCGGCATGGTCACTTTGTTGTTGCCGCCAACGTTGACGGCACGAAGCAGCGCCACGTACCGCATCAGAGCTGCCCACCGTACTTGTGGTGCTCCTTCAGCGACTTGTTGAGCGACGCCCACCGGCGCTTCTCAAGCGATGCGAGTCGGGCATCCGAGCGGATCGCCGCAGCCCGCGCCTCGGCCAAGAGCTTCCGGTAACTCTCCAGCCGCTCCGGCGCGAGCTCGCCGCTCTCGAGGGCTGCGAGCACGCCGCAGCCGGGCTCGGCCGTGTGCGTACAGTCGCTGAAGCGGCAGCGCTCGGCGAAGCCTTGTATCTCAGGGAATGCCGCCGCGATTCCCTCTTCGGAATCGGTGAGTGCGATGGCGCGCATGCCCGGCGTGTCGACGAGGATGCCGCCGCCCGGCAGCAAGATCAGCTCGCGGGCGACCGTCGTGTGCCGGCCCTTGCCATCCGAGACGCGCACCTCTTGTGTGGCCTGCACGTCGGTCCCCACAAGTGCGTTGATGAGCTTCGACTTGCCGACGCCCGAGGGGCCGATGAGCGCGACGGTGCGCCCGCCCGCTCCGTACTCGCGCAACGCCTCGACGCCGTCGCCCGTGATCGCGCTCTCGACGCGCACATCGACGCCGAACGCGATCTCCTCGACGGCTGTGCGCGCGGCGTCGACATCAGACGAGAGGTCCGCCTTGCTCAGCACGACGACCGGTACCGCGCCGCTCTCCCAGGCGAGCGAGAGTTCGCGCTCGATGCGCCGCAGATTGGGAGCCTCGGCGATCGGGTGGACGATGAAGACCGTGTCGACGTTCGCCGCAAGCACCTGCACCGCCGCGGTCTTGCCCGGGTCGCCGCGCATGAACGCCGAGGCGCGCGGCAGCACCGCCTCGATGACCGGGATGTCGTGCTCCGGCGCGGGATCGAGAGCCACCCAGTCACCGGTGGCAGGGAAGTCGTCCGGACCGCGCGCGGCGTTGCGCATGCGCGCCGATGCCTCCGCGCGCACCGTGCCCTGGCCGGTGGCGACGAAGGCGTATCCGCGGTCCGCGCGGACCACGCGGCCGGGGACATGTCCCTCCCCGGCGACGTCGGCGAACAGCGCCCGCCAGCGGTCCGAGTAGCCGAACGCCTCGAGCGTCGGCTCCGGTCCACCGAGCGGCGCGGAGGTGTCAGTCATCGAGCGCCACCTCGCGGTCGAGCTCGTGCTCGACCGACTCAGTGAGGTCGGGATGGGCCGCTCGCGCGGCAGCCAGCAGAGCATCCGCTTTCGCGCGCTGCTCCGCGGCCCGCGCCGCGCCTCCGCCCGCCTCCAGCGCGTCGGCTCGCGCCTGCAGCGCGCGCGACAGCACGACAGCGCGCGCCACGTCGACGTCGCCGCCGGCGCTCACGTAGGCGACCAACCCCTCGGCGCTCAACGCATCGATGAGCGCCAGTCCCGCGTCCGACGACGTCCGAACCGCCTCCTCGGCAAGCCGGAGCGCCTCGGCAGGATCGTTACGGAGCTCCGCGATGGCCCGCCTCAGCAGGCCGCCCAGCTGCGCGATGATGCGCAGGATGTAGTCGGACTCGTACACGCTACGCGTCGTCGCCCTCGCGAGCCCCGGCACGGGGCATCGTCTTTCCCACGCTGTACGCGTCCGCGACCTTCTCGCCGATGCGCCGGTACTCGCGGGTACCCGGGATGTAGATGAGTGGGTCCAGGAGGGCGACGTCCACGTTGGCCCCAGTGTCATCGAGTATCGACTCCTCGGCGTGCGCCTCGAGGATCTCGGCGATGACGATGACGTACTCGCCCACTTCCACCTCGGTCGTGACGCGGCACTCGAGGTTGTAGGGGCACTCGGCGATGATCGGCGCGGAGACGATCGAGGAAGCCTGGAGCGTCCAACCGCACTCGGCGAACTTGTCGTGCGCGCGGCCGCTGGTGGTCCCGAAGTAGTCGACGACCGCGGCCTGGTCCGCGCGCGGCGTGTTCACCGTGAACTCCCCCGTCGCTCGGATGAGCTCCAGCGTACGCCGCGTACGGCGGAGCGCCATCATCACCGTGGGAGGCGTTGAACCGCCGATGGCGACCCACGCGCAGGCAAGCGCATCGGCGTCGGCGAGCGTGCCGCCGAGCACGAGCGGGCAGGGCATCGGATAGAGCCGTTCGGACGGACCGAGGCGCTTCTTCATGCGGACTCCTTCGCGCGTGCAGCTACCCGTTTAGTGTACCCGAGCATGCGAGAAGCCCCGCACCCGCCGCTATCGGCAGACACGGGGCTTCGCGGTGCGAGTCCTAGAGATCGGACGTGCAGGCCGGGCAGCGGGTGGCAGCCACGGGCACGGCCGTCAGGCAGTGCGGGCAGTCCTTGGTGACGGGCTCCGGTGCCGGCGGGCGCAGCTTGTTGACGCCCTTGACGACCAGGAAGATCACGAACGCGATGATGATGAACGCCACGATCGCGTTGATGAAGACGCCGTAGTTGAGCGTGGGAACGCCGGCTTCCTGCGCCGCTGCGAGGGTGGGGAACGTGCCGCCGCCCTTGAGGACGATGAACTTGTTGGCGAAGTCGACGCCGCCAAGCGCCAAGCCGACCACCGGCATGATGACATCCTTGACGAGCGACGTGACGATGGCGCCGAACGCCGCGCCGATGACAACACCAACAGCCAGATCGATGGCGTTGCCCTTCGCGATGAACTCCTTGAACTCCTTGAACATGGTTACCCCTCTCTGCCAACCAGTGGGAGTCTGAGCTGGCGCTCCCTTACCCAGATGGTAACGCTCTGCAGTCCCGGCGTCTGCACTCGTGTGCAAACGCGCGAAAGCCCGGCCAGGGGGTGGCCGGGCTTTCGACAGGGCCGCTCGGTCCGTTCTCAGGCGGAGACCGAAGCGGAGGTGCGCCCGGGCGCTGGGGGGAGCGTCCGGAGTCCGGGTCGCTAGACCTGGATGGAGGAGAGCAGGGTCAGGAGCGCATACATCGCCACGACGAGCACGAGTGCGCGACCCGGATAGATGAGACCTTCGCTGAAGCTGTCCTGGAGTTTCATGGCATGCTCCTCAGAGCTCGACAGTGCTTGTATGGCTAGTATCGGCCCCCAGAAGCGTCAAATCCATTCACGGTTACTTGTGTATATCGTAAGCTATGCTTAATGCTCAACGTCCACCGCATGCGGTTGCTCCGCGAGGTCGCGTCACGCGGCAGCATCGCCGCTGCCGCGGAGGCGCTCTACCTCACGCCGTCTGCCGTCTCCCAGCAGCTCGCCGTGCTTGAGCGCGAGGCCGGAACCCCGCTTCTGGAGCGCGCCGGCAGGAGCGTGCGGCTGACGTTCGCGGGCGAGCGGCTCGTGGCGCACACCGAGCGCGTGCTCGCCGATCTCGAGGAGGCTGAGGCTGACCTCGCCGCCATCTCGGGGGACGTTGCGGGACGGCTCCGCATGTGCGCCTTCCCCACCGCCGCGCGCGCCCTCCTCGTGCCGGCGCTTGCGCTCTTGCAGCGCCGCTACCCCAACCTTGCGTTCTCGATGGTCGACCTTGAGCCCGAAGAGAGCCTCCCGATGCTCAAGACCGGGGAGCTCGACGTCGTCCTCACCTACGGGTTCGACCGGCTTCCCGAGCACAGCGATCCCGGCATCGAGCGCCGGATGCTTCTGGCCGAGCCGATGTACCTCGCCCTTTCAACGAGCCACCCCCGTGCGGCGGGACCCGTGGGGATGGCGGACCTTGCCCACGACCGGTGGCTGGTCGGCAGGGACGGCTCACCGTTCCACGAGGTCATGGAACGGGTGGCCAACGAGGCCGGATTCGAGCCGCGCCTCGACCTGCACAGCAACGACTACCAGGTGATCCTGGCGTCGGTCGAGGCCGGGTTGGGGGTGGCTCTCGTGCCGCCGCTGGCGCTCTTCGCGGCGTATCCCGGCGTCGTGTACCGCTCGCCGACCGACGTCACGGTCCAGCGCTACGTGCTGGTCGCGATACGGAGCGGCAGCGCACAGCGTCCCGCGATCGGGGCGGCGCTTGCGGCGCTTGAGACCGTCGCCGAGGAGGTCACGAGCATCATCTCAAGCACACGCCCGTGACGGGCGGTCTGCGAGGCTACTCCTCGTCCGGCGTCGCGCCTTCATCAAAGCTGAGCGCGAGCGAGTTCATGCAGTAGCGGAGTCCCGTCGGGTCCGGACCGTCGGTGAAGACGTGCCCCAGGTGCGAGCCGCAGCGGCCACAGCGGATCTCTGTCCTCGTCGTGCCGTGGCTGGTGTCCGTGACCTCAACGACCGCGTCAGGCGTCAGCGGTTTCCAGAAGCTTGGCCAGCCGCTGCCCGAGTGGAACTTCGTCCCGGCCTCGAAGAGCTGGTTCCCGCACGCGCGGCACCGGTAGATACCCTCCTCATCGAGGTCGACGTACTCGCCCACGAACGGCGGCTCGGTGCCCGCCTCCCGAAGCACGTGATACTCCTCGGGCCGCAAAATGCGCCGCCACTCCTCCTCGGTACGCTCGATGCGATCAGTCACGGTGCATCACCTCTCGAGTTCGTTGGCGAGCAGTTCCAAGAACAGCCCAACGTCCGTCACGATGCCGATCGTCTGGAAACTACCCCTATCGGCCAGCTTCGTCACGACCGCGGGGTTGATATCAACGCAGACCGTCATCACGTTCGCGGGCAGCATGTTGCCCGTTGCGATGGCATGGAGCATGGTCGAGAGCATGATGCACGCGCCCGCCGTGCGGCAGTAGGGTCGCATCGCACGCTGCGCCTCGACGACGTCGGTGATGACGTCGGGCAGCGGGCCATCGTCACGGATCGAGCCGGCGAGCACGTAGGGAACGTCCGCCGTGATGAGGGTGTGCATGAGCCCCTCGGTGAGGACGCCCTGCTCGACCGCCTCGCGGATGCCGCCGCACGCGCGAACGGTGTTGATCGAGCGCAGGTGGTTCTCGTGCCCGCCGAGCGTGGGGATGCCGGTGGCGAGCGACACACCCAGCGAGGTGCCGAAGAGCGCGGACTCGATGTCGTGCGTGGCCACCGCGTTGCCGCCGAAGAAGACGTTCACGTAGCCCGCGCGCACGAGCCGAGCGAGATGCTGTGCCGCGCCGGTGTGGACGACCGCCGGACCGACGACTGCGATGACGTCGAGCCCACGGGCGCGCACGTCGCGCAGCATGCGCGCCACCTCGGCCACGACCTGTGCTTTCGGCTTCTCCGAGGAGACCGCCGAGTTCATGAACTCGAAGGCCTGGACGTCACGAGGGCGCTCCACCGGCCGCACGCGGATGCCGCCGTGGCCGACGACGAAGCGATCGCCGGCACGGACCTCGATCATCGGGACGCTGTCGGCCGCGCCGGTGTCCGGATCGACGCGGATGCCCAGGTCCATCTCGGGGTCGGCCACGGGGGTCCACCGGCCCGAGACGCGAACCGCCGTCTCGAGGTTGGTGGTCGAGTAGAAGCCATCGGGAAAGACGCCGTCTTTGGGCGCCGGCGCGAGCGAGGCGTCCTCGGGGTTCATCGGCTCGACACCCAGCTGCTGCACCTGCGCCAGAAGCTCGTCCAGGTGCTCCTCGTCGCGGCCCTTCAGCCGCAGCTCCGCGACGGACGGGTCGGTGTTCGTCCGACCCACCTCGAAACGGAGCGTCTCGAACTCGCCGTCGAACGCGACGATCGTATCCATGATCTGCGACATGATGCCCGAGTCGATCAGGTGCCCCTCGACGCGGACGTCCTCGTATGGGCGGTGCGGCATGCGCTCACCTCTCCGTGGTGCGGCTCTGTCCGCCCATTATCGACCAACTGAACAAAGGCGGCAGCAACCGAGAGAGTCCGTGCGTCGCCAGGGACCGAAACTGCGCGCATGGGGGATACGTCTGATGAGAAGATGGGGCAGCTGCCGGACCGAGGAGGCCTCCATGAAGTCAACCGCCACCCGCATCGTGCTCGCGCTCCTGCTCGCCACGTTCGTCGTGAGTGCCATCGGGTGCGGCACGAAGCTCGCGCCGCCGAAGGGCGTCCCGTCGATCATCGGCGCAATCACCTCGATCACCCCGGGTCAGGGCGGCTTTGGCGCCGTGCTTGTCGAGGAGACCTCGCCGAAACACCTCGCCTTCGACAAGGCATCGCTCGCGATCACGGCCGATACGCTGCTCATGAAGCGCGTCGGTGACACCTACGAGCGCATCGGCTTCGGCGACCTCAAGCGGGGAATGCTCGTAGAGGTGTGGATCACCGGTCCGGTGCGGGAGTCGTACCCCGTCCAGGCAGACGCCGACACGCTCGTCGTTCTCGAGTAGCGCGATCTCGTTTCGGACGGGCTGGGCGGGCCGCAGGACTGAAGCATTCGTCCCCAGCTGCCGATAGAAACGGGTGATGGGCAACCCGTTTCTGACTGGAGCGACGAATGCGTAGCAAGACCCGCATCGTGCTGACCTACGTGCTTGCGTGTCTCCTCGTTTTGGTCCCGGCCTCCCCCGCGTTCGCGGCACTCTCTCGCGCCCAGGTCATGGAGCGCGCGGAGGTCTGGGTCGCCCGGGCAATCCCCTACAGCCAGACCGGATGGGCGAACGCTGCCGGAGACAGCGTCACCTCCTCGAAGGCCGGTTGGCGTCGTGACTGCTCGGGGTTCGCTTCAATGGCGTGGGCTCTCAGCGTTCCCGGTCAGTCCACGCGCACGTTCAAGTACGTCTCCGAGCTCACGAGCAAGGCCGCGCTGCAACCCGGCGACGTCTTGATCTCGTACAACAACCACGCCGTGGTCTTCGGCGGCTGGGCCGATCCTCAGTGGACGAAGTACTACGCGTACGAGATGAGCTCCTCGGCCTCGCGCAACAGCACGCCAACTCCCGACGGCACGATCATCAGAGTCACACCCTACCCGTACTGGGGGAACGACCAGTCGTACGTGCCCATGCGCCTTCCCGGGATCACCGGCAACTTCGACTACACCGGGCTCATCACGCCGGTCGAGGGCACCAACCGCTACAGCACCGCCGCCGCGGCCTCGCGGGCGGCCTTTGCCGATGGCTCGAGCGCGGCAGTCATCGTCGCGTCGGGCGAGAACTGGCCCGACGCCCTCGGCGCGTCGGCACTCGCCGGAGCGCTCGCCTGCCCGGTCCTCCTGACGAGGGCAGACGCGGCGCCGAGCGAGCTGATCACGGAGATCAAGCGCCTCGGTGCGCGCGAGATCATCATCGTCGGCGGCACGCCCGCGGTCTCCGCAGACGTCGAGCGTTCGCTTCGCTCGGCCGTGAGCGGCTCCCAGGTACGGCGTATCGGCGGCGACAGCCGGTACAGCACCGCGCAGATGCTGGCCGAAGAGGCCGCTCTCCGGTCCCGCGCGGGCGGAGGCGTCGCGGACACGACCGTCTTCATCGCAACCGGCGCCAACTTCCCGGACGCGCTTGGCGCGTCCCCGATCAGCTACGCGGCCAAGCGGCCGATCATCCTGACCCGGCCCGACATGCTCTCGCCCGAAGCGGTCGCGGCGATTCGCGCCGTCGGCGCACGCGAGGCCGTGATTCTCGGCGCGGCGAGCGCGGTCTCGACCGCGGTTGAAGACGAACTTGGGGTGCTCCTCGGCGTGGATCACGTGAGGCGCATCGCCGGAGCGAACCGTTACGCCACGGCACACGCGGTGGCGATGTACGGGCGCGACACGCAGGGGCTTTCCGTCACGAACGCCGCAGTTGCCACGGGTGCGAGCTTCCCCGATGCGCTCGCGGGCGGGGCGATGGCCGGCAAGCTGGGCACCGTGCTCTTCCTCACAGCGCCGAAGCTGCTCGACGCGCAGGTCACCGAGACGCTGATCGCGAATCGAGCGACGATGGGGAAGGTCCGCTGCCTCGGCAGTACGGCGGCACTTGGCTCAGTCGTGCGCGAGGGACTTGGCTTACTGGCGAGGATCGACGAACCCGTTCAGCCCTAGCCCTCGGCGAGCTCCCGCTTGAGCGCCGCGACCCGCTCGCGGTACTCGGGCATGCCGGTGCCGAGCATCTGCGTGGCAAGGATCGCGGCGTTCTTCGCGCCGTTGATGGCCACGCACGCGACCGGAACGCCGGTGGGCATCTGCACCATGGAGAGCAGCGAATCGAGCCCGCCGAGGTCGCTCGTCTTCATCGGGACGGTGATGACCGGCAGCGGGGTCTCCGCAGCGATAACCCCGCCCAGATGCGCGGCCTTGCCCGCCGCCGCGATGATGACGCGGAGCCCGCGTGCCTCGGCAGAGGCCGCCCACTCGTGGACCTTGGCCGGTTGACGGTGGGCCGAAGCGACGACGAGTTCGTAGGGCACGCCGAGCGCGTCAAGCTCTTTCGCGCACTCCTCCATGACCGACATGTCGGATGTCGAGCCCATCACGATTCCCACCAGCGGCGCTGCACTCATCGACTGTCCTCCTCGGTTGTCCACGATCATAGGTGCGCTACTTCCCGCCGAGATCGTGCTCTTCAAAGTAGTCGTCCGCTTCGCGCTCGGCGGCTGCGATCTCACGGTCGAGCTCACCCAGCCGCGTCGCGGTCTGTTCGATACGGGCCGAGAGCTCTTCGGCCTTCGCCGTGTCAGTGCTCTGAGTCGCGACGAGGTCGTAGAGCGCACGGGTGTCGGTCACCAACACGATGTTGGTCTCGTCCATCTCGAGCAGCAGGTCTGCGATCGCCATCTGCTTGCGAGCGTACTCACGGACCGGCTCGGGCACCTTCATCTCGGGAATCGTCGCGAACTGGGCACGCATGTCAGCCACGACTTGTTTGCGCTCCTCAAGCTTCGCGAGCGCCTCGTCCAGCTTCTCGATGCCGGCCTTCACTCCCTCGGGCGTGAGCTCCACCGCGCCCGCTTCGTCCATGAGCAGCCCGACCTCCCCGTCGAGCTCCGAGTACTCGACGCTCTTGGCGTTCGCTGCCGCGATGGCGGCGTTCGCCGGTCGCGTATCGACGCATCCCGCGACGCCCGCAAGCGCCAGAACCACGGCCACACACAGCGCGAGTGTCCTGCTCAGCCGCACGATGCCTCCTTGGCCGCCGTCCCGCACCCCGCTCCGTCGCCGAAGAGGAGCTGGCGCTCGTCTTCGGGAAGTCCCGCGCGTGCCGAGTCGCGCAGGCTGTTGAGGTTGGCGAACATCGTCCGCATCATCGCCACCGTGAGGTAGCGACCCTTGGGCGTGAGCGTGAACTCGCCGGCCGTGTCGGTGGCAAACGCACCGGCCACCTTGAAGAAGCTCACCTCCGGGAAGAGGCCCCGTTCCGGCGTCATGCCGAAGTCGCGCTTGAACTCGGCCTTGTCCAGGCGGAGCCCGAACAGGTCCATCAGGAAGCGATATCGCATGCGGTCCTTGAGCGTGGAGCGCTTGCAGCCGAGCGACACCGACTGCCGCCCGGCCTCGAGCGCCTCGTTGTAGCGGCGGAGCGAGAACGTGTTCACGTAGATCTTGCCGTCGAGGTAGCTGAAGGCCCCCGAGCCGATGCCGACGTAGTCCTCGTAGTCGACGATGTACTCGTCGATCATGCCGCCACCCGTGCGCGAGAACGTCCAGGCCGTGGCGTGCTCGAAGGTGTCCAAGAGCGCCTCGGAGAGCATCGCGTAGTACCGCGCCTCGCGGCCGTAGTCCACCATGCCTACGGTCCGCTTGAGCGAGATCTCCACCGAGCGCGACGCCATGAGGGGGTAGAAGGTCGTCTGGTTGCAGCGGCTTTCCTTGAGCACCTCGACGTCGCGCATGAGATGCGCCTCGGTCTGGCTCGGGAAGTTGAAGATCATGTCCACGTTGAGCGAGTGGAACATGCCCTCGATGGACTGGATGCGTTCGAGGATCTCCTCGGACGATCCGTACTTGTCGTAGCGGTCCATCTGCTTGAGAAGCCCGTCGTCGAAGCTCTGCACGCCCACGCTCAAGCGCTGGACGCGGCCTTTGAGCGGATCCAGCTTCTCCGGGATGAGGTGGTTCGGGTTGGTCTCGGTGGACACCTCGCGGACGCTGAAGAGCTCGCGTGCGAGGTCGATCGTCTGCGCAAGCTCGTCGACGAGGATCGTGGGCGTGCCGCCACCGATGTAGAGCGCGGGGAAGTCGTAGCCCTTGGCCGCGATGAGGCGCATCTCGTCGCGCAGGTTCTTGAAGTACCGCCGAGCCGGGTCCTCCGCAAACGGAAAGCGGTTGAACGAACAGTAGGGGCACAGCCGCTCGCAGAACGGCACGTGCGCGTAGAGCAGGTAGGGCTTGCCGGCCTGGGGGCCGGGCAAGCCTTCGACGGGCGTCGGGTTCTCGGCGAAGTACGAGCGCTGCGCGATCTCGACGGAGCGCGTGAGGACGCGTTCGGTCAGCATGCCGCTTATGCCTCTCCGGGGACTTCCAGGGCCTTCTGCCCGATATCGGTCCGATACTGCATGCCCTGGAAGCTGATGTGCCCGACCGCCTCGTACGCGCGCTCGCGTGCCTCGGCGAGCGTGGGCGCGAGCGCCGTCACGTTGAGCACGCGGCCGCCCGCGGTGACGAGCGGGCCATCCTCGGTGATCTCTGTGCCTGCGTGGTAGACGGTCACGCCGGGCACCTTCTCGGCGACCTCGATGCCGGTGATGGTCTTGCCCTTGTCGTAGTCGCCGGGGTATCCACCCGAGGCGAGCACGACGGAGACGGCCGCGTCCCCGCTCCACTCAAGCGCGATATCGGCGAGCCGGCCCTGGGCGACGGCGAGCATCACGTCCACGAGGTCTGTCTTCAGCCGGGGCAGCACGACCTGTGTCTCCGGATCGCCAAACCGGGCGTTGTACTCGAGGACCTTCGGCCCCTCGTCCGTGAGGATGAAGCCGCCATAGAGGACGCCACGATATGTGATGCCGTCGGCGGCCATGCCGACGACCGTTCGCTCCAGAATCGAGACCATTTCGGCAAGCGTAGCTTCGTCAACGGCCGGCACCGGGGAGTAGACGCCCATGCCCCCCGTGTTGGGACCGAGGTCTCCGTCGAGCGCGCGCTTGTGGTCCTGCGCCGGCACCATGGGAAGCACGGTCGTGCCGTCCGTGAAGGCGAGGAGCGAACACTCGGGGCCTTCGAGAAGCTCCTCGATGATGACCACCTGCCCGGCGTCGCCGAACATCCCGGCGAAACAGTCAGAGATCGCCTGCCGGGCAGTCTGCATGTCCATGGCGACGGTGACGCCCTTGCCCGCGGCGAGACCGTCGGCCTTGACCACCTGCGGCGCGCCGAGCTCCTCGGCGTACACCACGGCTTCATCCTCGGAGTCGAACATCGCCGCCATCGCCGTGGGGATGCCGTGCCGCTCCATCAGCTGCTTCGCGAACCACTTCGAACCCTCGATCTCCGCGCCGTCGGCGGTGGGGCCGAAGCAGGGGACGTGCATGACCTCACACAGGTTCGCGATGCCGGTGACGAGCGGGCCCTCGGGCCCGACGACGACCAAGTCGACGCCCCCGATGCGCTCGATGAGGTCGAGCGCATTCGCCGGATCGTCGAGCTCGAGCGGGAGGTTCGTCGCGATCGCCGCCGTGCCACCGTTGCCGGGGGCGCAGAAGAGCTCGGGGGCGTGACGGGACTTCGCGAGGGCGACGCAGAGCGCGTGTTCGCGGCCGCCACCGCCGAGGACGAGGATGCGCATCAGACGGACTTCCTCTCGCAAGGCGCGCCAGCTTGCCGGGGCCGCGCGCTGACGTTGATTCGGCACAGGAATCTTAGCAGACACACGGCGCCCCGGGCTCTCGCGTGCGACGACGCACGGGCTCTGGGGGATCGAAGAGGTGGACCTGGGGCCGGCTTTACGGCGACCCTCTTGGGGACCCTCATGGGGACCCTCTTGGGGACCGTCTGAAGAGTTATCATATCTGATAAGTTTTCAGACGGTGTCGCCGGCGGACGATCGGTTCCGGCGGATGCTCCTCGGGAACGCTCTGCAGCCGACTTCACGGTCTTTCTGTGTCGAGGGTCCCAGGCGAGGACTGTCTGAGCGCCGGACCACCCGGCATCCCCGTCTGCGACCTCTGGAGAGCCGGAACCTCCCGCGTGCCGCTGGCTCAAGTTACTGCCGTGACTCCCAGCGGCGCATGATCGTCTGCTCGCGGCTGGGGCCGACGGCGATCATCGCCACCGGCACCTCGGCCAAGGTCCTCCAGGAATCCGATGTAGTCCTGCGCCGCCTTCGGCAACTCCTCGAAGGTCCGGCAGTGCGTGATGTCGGTGCCCCACCCCGGAAGCTCCTCGTAGACGGGCTTCGCGTGGTGGAAGGCCGTCTGGTGCATGGGCAGGTCGTTGTAGCGGCGGCCTTCGTACTCGTAGGCGACACAGACCTTGATGGTGTCGACCGCCGAGAGCACGTCGAGCTTCGTGATGACCAGGTCGGTCAGGCCGTTGACCTGGCCGGCGTAGCGCGCGATCACGCCGTCGAACCAGCCGCAGCGGCGCTGGCGACCCGTTGTCGTACCGTACTCGCCACCGATGCGCGTGAGGAGCTCGCCCGTTTCGTCGTGCAGCTCCGTGGGGAATGGGCCGGAACCGACGCGCGTGATGTACGCCTTCGCGATGCCGAGGACCCGGTCGATCCGCTTGGGGCCGACGCCGGTGCCGGTGCACGCGCCACCGGCCGTCGAGCTTGATGATGTGACGAACGGATACGTCCCGTGGTCGAGGTCGAGGAGCGTCCCTTGCGCGCCCTCGAAGAGCACCCACTGGTCCGAGGCGAGCGCGGTATTCAGAATGACGGAGGTCTCGGCGATGTGCGGCCGGATCTTCTCGGCGTACGCGAGGTACTCCTCGGCGATCTGGTCCACCGTGTACGTCGGCAGTTCGTAAAGCTTGTGGAGGATGTCGTTCTTCTCGGGGAGCGCCGCCTCGAGCTTCTTGCGCAAGATGTGCTCGTCGGTGAGGTCCTGGATGCGGAGGCCCATACGCGAGGCCTTGTCCATGTACGCCGGGCCGATACCCCGCCGAGTGGTGCCGATCTCCTGCGAGCCGAGCCGGCGCTCGCTCGCGCCATCGAGGTCGCGGTGGTACGGCATGATGAGGTGCGCGTTGCAGCTGATGAGGAGCCGGTGCGTGGAGATGCCGTCGGCCTCGAGACGATCGATCTCCTCCAGCAGCACGTACGGGTCGATGACGCAGCCGTTGCCGATGACCGGCGTGATATTCGGATACATGATGCCCGAGGGAATGAGGTGAAGCTTCAGCGTGCGCCCGCCGTGAATGACGGTGTGACCTGCGTTATTACCGCCCTGGAAGCGCACGACGTAGTCGAAGTCGTCGGCGATGAGGTCAGTGATCTTGCCCTTGCCTTCGTCGCCCCACTGGGCGCCGACGAGGACGATGCCGGCCATGAGCTGGCTCCCTCATGTGATCGGTCCCGCGGACGCCTTCCGCCGCTCCCGGACCGGGCGACCGCTCTTCCGAGGCGGTTCGCGCGCACGTCCGCACTTCGGCGGACGCACGAATCAGTATGTCGGACGGGGACGATTCGTGCCACCCGCGAGGTGCTCAGCGACGGGTGCGCCGCCCACGGTAGTGCGTCCAGATGATGGAGCCGAAGAACCAGAGCGACACGCCGAACGCGAAGAACATCCCGACCTCGCCGACGGTGCGCATCCACACCGGCGCGATCTTGGCGCCGATGAGCGTGGAGAAGCCGATCACGAGCGCGGCCACGATGATCGCGAAGGCGAGGCGGTTCACGAGTTCGTGCAGCGACTCGACGAGGTCCTCGTAGTCGCGCGGTGCCACCGAGACCCGCAAGTCACCGCGCGAAAGGCGCCGCATGAGGCGGTCGACGGCGCCTGGCATCGACTCCAGCACGCGGCCGCTTCGCCGCCAGCCGCGAACGAAGCGTTGCAGGAGCTCTTCCGGGTGCGACCGCTCGCGGATGATGCGCTCGGTCACGGGCGCGGCGACCGACGCGAAGTCGAACTCGGGGTCGAGCATCGTGCCGACGCCCTCCAAGAGGCCGAGCGTGGCGATCGCGAGTGCGAAGTCGCTCGACACGCCGAGTCGGTGGTCGCGGATGAGCCCGAGCACCTCGCCGAAGAGCTCGGCAGGGTTGATGAGCCCCAACTCGCGACCGTGGTACTTGCCGATCAGCCGCGTGACCTCCCGCTGGAGCGCGGCCTCGTCGATTCGCTGGTTGCTCGCCATCGCGAGGAACGTGTCCGTGGCGAGTTCAGGGTCTCGGTTCACCGCCGCCCAGAGGAGGTCCGTGAAGCGTTCGCGCGACTCGTCGGAAAGCGAGCCGACTCGGCCGAAGTCAGTGAACGCGACGCGATTCCCTTCAAGCGCCAGGTAGTTGCCGGGGTGCGGGTCCGCATGGAAGAAGCCCATCTCGAAGATCTGCCGCATGTAGCACTCGATGCCGCGGTTGGCGAGCACCGCGCGGTCGAATCCGGCCGCATCAAGCTCTGCCATGCGGTTCATGCGTACGCCATCGATCAGATCGAGCGTCAGCACGCGCGACGTGGTGTGCGACCAGTGGACCCGAGGGAATACCACGCCCTCGTCGTCCTTGAACGCGCGCCAGAGGCGCTCGGCGTTGCGCGCCTCGCGTACGTAGTCGAGCTCGCCTTTGACCGCGTCGGCGAACTCCTCGGCGAGTCCCACAACATCGATATCGCGGAGCATCTCCGCGTGATCAGCCGCCCAACGCGACTGTGCGAGCGCGATCTCAAGGTCGACGTCGACTTGCTCGCGCACGCCCGGGCGCTGGACCTTGACGGCAACTGCGGTGCCATCCGGGAGGGTTGCCCGATGGACCTGCCCGATGGATGCGGCGGCGATAGGTTCGGGATCGAAGGAGGCGAACGCCACTTCGAGCGGCTGCTCGAGCTCACATTCCACGACGTCCTTGACCGTTGCGAACGGCTCCGGCGTGACCTCGTCCTGAAGCTTCCGGAGCTCGTCTGCGAGGCGCGGCGGAATGACGTCCGTGCGCGTTGAGACTGCTTGGCCGACCTTGATGAAGGTCACGCCGAGCTTCTCGATCGCCCGGCGGACATGCTGCTCGACCGAAAGCCGGTCGGCCCGCAACGCAGCCGAGCGCCGCTTGGGCGCCAGCGATCGCAAGCCCGTGACATCGACGACCGCATGCAGGCCTTCGTCGGCGAGAACCCCGGCGATATGCCGGTAGCGATCGAGATGCTTCGTGGGGACGGGCCCCACGCGCCTCGGCGTCACGACTCTGCTGGCCCGCGGTCCATCGGCCTGAGCGACGCCAACATCGCCTTGATCTCCGTGAGCTCGGCGTGAACGTCGTCCAGGTCCTTCTTGGAGGCGAGCCCCATCTTCTCGACGACCTTCTCGGTCTCCTTCGCCACGGCCTGCTGCGCCGAGGTCGCCGACTTGTCGGCTTCATCCACGAGGCGGTTCACGAAGCTGTCCGACTCCTCACGAGTGATCTTGCCGCGCTTCACGAGATCGTCTGCGAGTTCCTCGACCTTCTCCTTCGCGAGCATCGCAGCGCCGATCCCCATGAGGAACGCCTTCTCTACAAGCCCGGTATCGTCGCTTGCAGGCGCGGTCTTCTCCGTGTGCTCGTCTGTCATGCTGCAGCCTCCCTCGGTTGGGCAATCGGTCCCCACAACGATGATACCCAGCGCGCGGGATGAGCCTCTGTCCGGGACCCTCTGGAAAGTTGCCATATTTGATAACTCTTCAGAGGGTCATGCGCAGGCCCGCGCCGTGCCTGACGGTACGGCTCCCGCCCGGTTGCGCCTCGTCAACGCAGCGGCATGCTCCCCACAGGCGACGGTACATTGAACGAGGGGTTGGCTGATTGAGGAGGCGCACGATGAAACGCACGATGCGTACTGGAGTTGTTCTTCTGCTCGCCGTCGCGCTCACCGCATCACTCGCACTGAGCGCAGGCTGCGCGAAGAAGGACACGGTGTCGGTCACCGACAAGACGGACGGGACCGAGGACACGAACGGCAGCACTGAGCCCACGAAGGCCGTGGAGCCTGAACCCGCGAACATGGCGCCGGCCGTGGAACCCGATGACGACGGCAGCGCGTTGGCGGTGCCTGCCAACCCGCCCAAGACACTCACGGTGTCGCTCTACTGGATCTCCGCCGGCGAGAACGCTCTCGGCGTTCAGCGCACGATCCCCTACACGAAGGCAGTCGCAACCGCGGCCGTGAAGGCGCTCATCGCCGGCCCGACCGACGCCGAGAAGACGACCTGGCCCGCGATCGGCACGGCGATTCCGGCGGGGACCAAGCTCCTGAGCCTGAGCATCAAGGACAAGGTCGCCAAGGTCGACCTCTCGGGCGAGTTCGACGATGGCGGCGGGTCGTTCGCGATGCTCGCGCGACTCGCGCAGGTGGTGTACACGCTCGAGGCCTTCCCGACGATCGACGCGGTTGAGTTCTACCTGGACGGCGAGAAGGTCAAGGTCTTCTCGAGCGAGGGCATCGAGCTCGACGGCCCGCAGACGCTCGACGACTTCTCCGGCGCGATCCCGATCGACGCGTAGTCCCGATCGATCTTGCCTCCGGACTCGTCACCCGGAGGCCGCACGGCTTGCCGCCGCCGGTGTCTCCCCTCACCCGGCGGCGGCATCGCGTTCTGCATCAGGAAGGGCGCCCCGCGGGGCGCCCTTCCATTCGTCGCGGTCAGGTTGCCAGCATCGCTAGTTCACGAGCACGTGGCCGCCCCAACCATGATGGTGGCACCAGCACTTCTTGACCTTAGTCGTCGCCGAGGCGCTGGAGCCCGAAGCATCATCGGACAGCACCGCGTTGTTCGTGATCACCGTGCCCGACGCTGTCCCGGCAGCCACCTTCACCGTGAACGTGGTCACCAGAGTCTGGTTCGGCTTGACGGTCCCCGCCCATTCGATGCTCTTCGTCGCGGCATCGTAGTACCTGCCGCTCCGGTAGGTCGTGTTTGCGGGAATCGGGTCGCTGACAGCGAAGGGTTGCGGCGCGGGGCCGAGGTTCCGCACCTTGAGCTGGTACGTAATCGTCTCTCCGGCCTCGACCGTGGCCCTGTCCACCTTCATCTCCAAGCCCGCGAGCGAGGTGGCATTCCAGACCGCGATCTTGCCCCAGCTGCCGTCCCGTGCCTTGTCGAGCACCGCGATGTTGAGGCCGTACTGCACGCCATCATCGCGAGGATCGCCCGTGCCGAGGATCGTGTCGCCGAGGTCAGCGCCATAGAGATCCGTCGCCGGGGTCTTGTCATCCCACGTGATCTTCGTCGTGTAGGGGTCCTTCGCGGGCACCGCAAGGCTGGCCGGAGCGTCCCAGAAGTACAGGCCTTCCACGTCTGGATCGGAATCGACATGGTATCTCAGGCCGGGGTAGTAGCCCAGTGAGTCGTGGAACTGCGAAACGGGCGGCAGAGGACCGAAGGTCCTGGTCTCGAGAATCTCGCCCGCTGCGTTCGACCGGCGCGCGGTAAACGGGGTGGTCTTCTGCAGCGTGAAGGTGGCGTTGCCCGGTTGGGCTCGAGCGTTGAGCTTCAAGTTCACGCCGCTCGTGCCCATTCCGTTCCATTCGAGCGGCCAGTAGTGGCTGTCCACCACGAGCAGTGCGTGCTTTGGCCCATAGCTGGGCGGATCGTACAGGGAGTCGTAGAGGGTGTAGTCGAAGTCATAGGCCCCGTTGCGCAGCCACAACAACATGCCGGGAACTGTGTACGGGACGCGATCGACCTGCCACTCGTTCGTCTGCTCGTTGTTGTAGATGGTCGTGTAGGGGTACTTCAACCCGCGGTCGAAGCCACTGCTGTTGCGCCACTCGGCCATGTAGTACATGGGATAGATCCGAGTCAGCGGCACGATCACGAATCGATTGGTCGTCCAGCCGTCCGTCCCGGCTTCCACATCGTCGGAGAAGAGTGTGGTCGCGCCGTCGGCGAGCAGGAAGTCATCTCCCCACCAGCCGGCCCACTGCACGCCGACATCGCTGGTGTAGTGCAGGCGGAGCGTGATCTTCTTGCCGGCGTAGCCCGCCAGGTCAAAGCGCAGGGTGCCCTGACCCTCGCCGTTGAGACCAACGTCGCCCGTGCCCATACCGTCATCGACGAAGATGCCGTCCATGTCCGGCAGTTTGACCCACGTGGCGCCGCCGTCATCGGAGACTTCGAAGTAACCGTAGTCGTAGTCGGCCTCGAAGCTCCACGCACTGGCAAAGGAGAAGATCGGCGCTGTGGTGCCCGCCAGGTCGAAGTCGTGAGCCAGATAGAAGTCCGCCAAGTCGGACCGGTCGGACCACCAGGCCTTGCCCGTACCAAGCGGGTTCGGCGTGTCGATCACCTGGTCCGGCATGTTGATCTTGATCCCCTGCTTCGTGCCCTTCGGACGAAGCGAGAGCTGGCCGACCTCGGCAGTGGTCGCGCGGGTCGTGTAGTCGAGCTCGAGTGGCTTGGCCCAGCCGACCAGATAACGGAAGACAAGCGGGAACGGCGCCGGCTGCATGCCGCCGAGGATGCCGTTCCAGGAACCGGCTTCCATGATCGACCAGTTGGATGGCGAGGCCTGCGCATCGGTGGTGTAGATGTCGGGCAGACCGAACGCTGCGTGGCCGAATTCCTCGGCGATGACGCCGATGTCGAGGTTCTCCGGATCCATGCTGTACTCGCGAACGTAGATATCGCGGTCAGGCGAGCCCGGCGAACCCTTGGCACTCGCCAGGTAGCCCGTCGGGTAGTTGATGGCAGACGCGTGTGACCAGATGGCGAACGTGCCCTGCTGGCCGCCACCGGCCTCCTGCCCCATGCCGGCGTGGATGACGGTGAAGTTGTCCACGACGCCGTCGCCGTTGCCGTCATAGCTCTGCCACGGGAAGCTCGGGTTATCAGCCTTCACCGCATCGATGACCTCTCGAACGAGGTCGTCGGCGCGCACGTTGCTGTTGCTGCCCGTCTCGTTGTCGGCGCCGTACCAGCCTTCAGAGTGCTGGGCCCGCAACCACTTCGGATAGACCGAGCCCTTGGGCACGAACTTGCCCTCGGATTGCTCCAGGTAGTAGTTCGCCATGGTGTTGCCACGGAGATCCACCCTGCCAAGGTTCGGGTGATCGACGATCACACCGGCCTTGGGTCCCACGCCGAAGTACAGTTCGTTGTAGAGCGCCGGCGTAGCATCCTTGTACCAGATGGTGTTGTTGTCCCGGGGGCCGGGGGCCGGAATCTCGTTGTGGAGCGGGCCCTCTGTGGTCACCGTGATCGGGTTTCCATCTGCGTCGAAGGCGTCAAAGGTATCGCTGTTGGGGAACTCCACGGGCACGGCGAGGCTCATGATCTGCGGCGTCGTCGTCTCGTCAGGCTTGCCCTTGCGCTCGTTCTTCTCCATCGTCTCGAGCTTCTTGGGGTTCGGGGTGGTGGGGTTGCGCTGCGCCCACTCCTGCCGGAACGCCTGGACAGCAGAGGCCCTCGCCTCGGAGCTGACCAGCGGGATCCCCTCGTCCTCGACGAGCTGCTCGATCTGCTCGTCGCTCGGAGTCACGTAGTGGGCGGTCCACTTGGCATCGCTGAACATGCCGATGGAGCTCACTGCCGAGCCGATGTCCGTCGCCGGCGCCGCCACCATCGCGGGCACCACGCTCAATACCATGAGCAGCGCGAGCGCCAACGAAGACAGCAGCAGCCTTCTCCTAACTCTCATCTGTCCCTCTCCTCCCCTGGGGAGCGCGAATGCGCGGTTGCGCATTTCCCTCCTCCTTCTGCTTGCCCCGCGTGTCAGAAACCTTCTTACCCCTGAAGCCAAAGAAACCGCAGCGGGGTCACCGCGTTGGGTGCGGACCTTCTCGGCAGTGGATCAGGAACGGCAGCGCCCAAACGGGCGGCGAGGACGGCGGGAAGTGCGGACGGAAAACGAGGCTGCAGCTTCGCATTGGAGACCCCCTGTCCGGAATCCCAAGCCCGCCGACGGAGCATCGACTGCATGCCCCCGCTGCAGCCTTACTGTGATGCTTGTCACGAATGTACCCACAATCGTGACGTACTGCGCACGATACGCCGCTGCCCTCGGGCTCATCAACTGTGATGCGCGTCACACCGCTCAGCGGCGTTTGTGGGGCGTTGAACGGCATCGCATATGCGTTCGGCGGATGATTGGTGGCGCGCGCATCGCTGCTGCACAGCGCGGCGGATTCTGGCGTACCATTGCTGAGGGGACAGCAACCAGAGGGGAGCTCACCATGACCGATCCGACCGAGGGCCTGCTGCTTGGCAAGGCGGGCGAGACCGAGGTCCGCCTGCTGCCGAAGATGGCTAACCGCCACGGACTCATCGCCGGCGCCACCGGCACCGGCAAGACCGTCTCGCTCCAGGTGCTCGCCGAGGCGTTCTCGTCGATCGGCGTGCCGGTCTTCGCCGCCGATGTGAAGGGCGACCTCTCCGGCATCTCGCAGCCGGGCGGCGGCAATGCGCGCGTGGACGAGCGCGTGGCGCTTCTGGGGTTGGAAACGCCGTGGGAGGGACCCGGCGCCCCCGTCGCCTTCTGGGACGTGTACGGCGAGCAAGGGCACCCCGTGCGCACGACCATCTCCGAGGTGGGGCCGCTGCTGCTCGGGCGCATGCTCAATCTGAACGACACGCAGGAGGCTGTGCTGACCATCGCGTTCCGGGTGGCGGACGAGAACGGCCTGCTGCTCCTCGACCTCAAGGACCTGCGCGCGATGCTGAAGTACGTCGCGGACAACTCAAGCGAGATCTCCACGACGTACGGCAACGTCTCCTCGGCAAGCATCGGCGCGATCCAGCGCTCGCTCCTGCAGCTTGAGGAGCAGGGTGGCGACCGCCTGTTCGGCGAGCCGGCGCTCGACCTGTTCGACTTCATCCAGACTGACTCGAACGGCAAGGGTATCGTCAACCTGCTTGTGGCTGACAAGCTCATGACCTCGCCGCGCGCCTACTCGACGCTCTTGCTGTGGCTCATGTCGGAGCTCTTCGAGCGCCTGCCCGAGGTGGGCGACCTCCCGAAGCCCAAGCTCGTGTTCTTCTTCGATGAGGCGCACCTGCTCTTCGACGACACGCCGCCGGCGCTTCTCGAGAAGATCGAGCAGGTCGTGCGGTTGATTCGCAGCAAGGGAGTGGGCGTCTACTTCGTGACGCAGAACCCCATCGACATCCCCGATACCGTGCTCGGGCAGCTGGGCAACAAGGTGCAGCATGCGCTCCGCGCGTTCACGCCGCGCGACCAGAAGGCCGTCAAGGCGATGGCCGAGACCTTCCGAGTGAACCCCGCGTTCGACACCGAGACCGCCGTGACCGAGCTCGCCGTGGGCGAGGCGCTTGTCTCGCTCCTGCAGGTCGACGGCACGCCGTCGGTCGTGGAGCGCACGATGATGATCTCGCCGCACTCGCACATCGGCGCGATCACGCCCGAGCAGCGCCAGGCGATCATTGCGGGCTCGCTCGTGGCCGGCCACTACGAGGCGCAGATCGACCGCGAGAGTGCGTTCGAGGTGCTGAAGGCGCGCGCGGAGGCCGAAGCGACAGCCGACGCTGCCGCCGCCGCGGCAGCCGAGCAGGTCAAGGTCGAGGCGGAGGCGGCGAAGGTGGCCGCGGCGAAGGCGAAGGCGGATGCGGCAGCTGCCAAGGCCGCGGCTCGGCCGGCGAGCCGCAAGGACTCGATGTTCGAGGCGTTCGGGAAGAGCACGGCGCGCGCGATCGGCAGCCAGGTGGGGCGGCAGATCATCCGCGGCGTCTTGGGGACGATTCTCAAGGGTAAGTAGCGCGCGTGGCGGGGGTGTGGGCGCGTGGCGGGGGTGTGGGCCGTGGCGGGGGTGTGGGCCGTGGCGGGGGTGTGGGCGCGTGGCGGGGGTGTGGGCGCGTGGCGGGGGTCCCTTGCCGGACCCTCTGGAAAGTTATCATATTTGATAACTTCGTAGAGGGTGCGGCAGGGTCGGACTGCCCGCCGCGAGGTGCGGGGCTCAGCGCAGCCGCAGCGTTGCGCGGACGTCCTTCATGAGCAGCATGAGGTGGAGGGGACTTCCCGGCGACGCCTCAAAGCCGTATCGCAGGTAGAAGCCGCGTGCGGTGGCGGTTGCGGCGTGCACGAAGACCGCACGGGCGCCGATGACGTCAGCGGCCGATGCACACCGAACCAGCGCATCGAGCAATATCGCCTCACCCAGCCGCGCGTGCTGGTGCGCGGCGTCGACCGCAAGACGCGCCAGGACGATAACCGGAATCGGCTGAGCGCCCCGGCCGCGCGTCACGCGCTCAGACGCGTCCACGGGAACGGCGGCTCCGGCCGCGAGCGAGTAGTACGCGGCGACCTTCCGCCCGGCAACCGCCGCGTACGTTCGAGACTTCTCCGCCCGCTGGTCCGCGGGGGCCCATCGGATGAGGTACTCATCGAGGGCCGGGACGCCGCACGAGAAGCCCGCCGTGACATGCTCCGGAGCCAGCGCTTCGGGGCGCGCGATGTGGGGCCTAGCGGCCACCGAAGGCGTCCGACTCCCGCGCGGCACGCTCGAGTTCCGGCACGATGCGCACGGGCTTATCGAGCCGCTCGACGAACGCTTCCCACTGCACCGGCGCCAAGACGAAGACTGCCTGATCTGCCAGGACTTCCTCGGCGGAGCGGAGGGCAGCCTGGAGGATGAACTGGCTGGCTGAGACGCGCGATGCGCGCGCAGCCTGCTCCACCATTGTCTTCTCCTCGTTCGTCACACGGATGTTGAACCGTTCCGCCTTGTTCGGGGCGGAGTTGGGCTTGGAGGCGTCCATTGGGCACGCTTTCGTCGACTGGCGGTGTGTACGCACATTGTACGTACCCATTCAGGCCGATGTCGAGCGCCGTGGATGGTTCGCGACCAGCATAGGGGGAGGTTCTTACCCGTGTCCGACCGGCACCTGAACCCGCGCCAAGAGCTCATCCAGCAGCCGCACCGTGGCGAGCGTGTCGAGCGCGCAGTAGGTCTCGAGGTCCTCGAGCGTCGTGCGCGCCTCCTCGGCGTCCGCGAGGCCCTTGAGGATGCGCAAGTAGCGGACGCTGGCTGTCTGGCCGTCTGCGATGGCGAGGCCGTCGTACGAGAGATCCGGGCACCACGCCGGGAGCGCGTACTTGATGCTGGACCGTCCCCGCGCCTCCGGGTGCTTCGTGCGTTGGCGGACGATGCCCTCGAGGTCGAAGAGCCGCGAGCGAATTGCGGCGATCCGTGGCGCGAGGTCCGGGAAGGCGAGCTCAAGCTCCCGCAGGATGCGGTTCTCGTAGTTCGTGTAGTGGACGATGGAGCCCTCGCCGGCGAGATCGCTCACGAGGTGCTCCGCGAGCGGCCGCCGCGGGTCATCGACGCCGGCATGCAGGTACTCGCTATGCTCCAGCGTGCCATCCTCATGCTGGACGTGCACCGAGTACTGGAACGGGATCGTCTGATAGGGCCGGGTACCGGGCCAGAGCGGGAGCGCCGGCATCACGGTCTCGAAGTCCAGGTGCGCGACCGGCCGGCGAAGTCCGGCGAGGTCACGAGCGAGGTTGGCGGCGTCCACGACCGGCTCGCCCGACTTCACCGCGTGAACGACGCCGCGTTGGCTTGCCGTGAGGACGAGGAAGTCATCCGGGATCTCAAGTATGCACGTGATGCCGCGGCCGAGCAGGTCATGGAGTTGCCGCTCTTGGAGGCGGGGCAGCTCAGTTATGGGATGCCGATCCGGCAGGAAGGCGCGGCAGTACTGGGCATAGTCGCACTCGTAGGGACTGTTGCAGCGAGAGCCGATGAGGATCTCCGGCTCCGGCCCTTCAAGCACGCCTTGGAGGAACCGGAGCGCTTCCGGGATCTGGGGCATGAACGCGCGCGCCTGCTGCGTGACGTCCACCACGGTGAAGAGTTGAGTGATGTCGTACTCAGCGCCGGCGTACACGTAGGCGGTGTTGAGGTGCACGATGTTGATGGAACGGACCGTCAGCCCGGAACCCTCGACGGCATAGGCCTGCACCGCCGCATCGCTGATGTGCTGTTCCTTGAGCGAGCCGGTGGACTTCACCTCGTAGAGATCCCAGCCCTCGTGACCGGCGTTGACCAGAACGTCCACGCGCGCGAACGCGCCGTCGAACTCGAAGGCCGGCTCGTAGAGGATCGTGGCGCCCTCGTCGACCAAGCGGCGCGTCATGGCGAGCGCGTCGGCCGAGCGGAGGTGGTCCTCTGTGACCTCGACGCCACCCGGGAAGAGCCCCTGCGCGAGGCGGCCCACCTCCGAGCCCTGGTCGAAGATCCACTGCTGCGTCTCAGGGACCGGCGGCTTGAGGTCCGGGCGATTCACCTGCAGCCAGAGGGCCTTCTCGCACTGGAGACCCTTCTGGAATCGTGACTTGGAAAGCGTCCTGGCCATGCGCATCAACTCCGTTCGACACAGCATCGTAGCGCGCGGGTGTGACACGCGAGCGCCGCGGGGCGTGCCGCAGCTCAGCCGAGCCAGTCGAGCTTGAGACCGTGCTCGGCAAGCGGGAGAAAGTCGGCGTCAGCAGTGAGCAAGGGCAGGCCCGTGACCATTGCGAGCGCCGCCGCGAAGCTGTCGCCGAGACCCATTCGGTGGTCTGACTTGATTGCGGCGGCAAAGCCGGCGAGCGAGACGTCCGCGTCAACGACAGACACCGGCAGCCTCTCCAGACGCGCGGCCACCTCCGCGGCTGCCTGTGGGCCGGCGTGACGACGAGTAAGGTACATGACCTCGCACCAGTTCACAGCGGACATGACGACCGACCCGCGGCTCAGCGCGTCGATCAGGCGGGCCGCGACTTGGGTCGCGCCCGGTTCACCGCGGACAAGCGCCACGATGGGCTGCGCATCTACGACGAGGACTGGCGCCACCGCCGACTACCTGGCTTCGTCCCGGTCGCGCTCGGCGCGCCGCTCCCGGAGGAGCGCCTCCGAGGAGAGACCTTCGACATCTCCGAGCATACCCGTGAGCTCGCCGAGCGGGTCCGCACCCACCGGGACCAGGTAGATGACGCCTGCCATATCGACCAGCGTGAGGTGGGTTCCCGCCTCGATGCCATACTTCTTCCGAATCTCCGCCGGCAGCACGATCTGGCCTTTCGACGACACGCGCACCTTCATGGGAGTCACCACCAACGATTGGAGCGGCGTCCTACTTCCTGGTCTGATTGTAAGACGCTCGACGTGCGACCGCCAGCGTGAACCGATTGTGGCCGGGGCGCGAACGCGCCATCTGACGCCCGTCGGAACGAGACCTGAACGGGGTGAGACGCGCCGCGGCCTAGAGGGCCTCGACGTTGAATCCCGGCTCGAACGGGTTCACGAAGCGAACGCCGCCGAGCGTGGCGCCGGACGGAAAGTCCTCGGAGAGGACGACGGGAATCCGGTTGAGTGCGGCAGCGGCCCAGATCTGCGCGTCGTAATAGGGCATCTGCCAGCGAGGCATGGCATGCAGCGCCGTCACAACCACCGCGGTGTTCAGCGGCAGGATCCGCCAACTCGAGGAAAGGCGGCCGACCTGTAGCGCCACCCGCTCGGCCGGCACAGCGTGCTTTGAAGGATGCGTGAGAACGTTGGCGTACTCTGCAAGCACCTGAGCCGAGAGGATCACGCGCGGACCCAGTGTGAGGAGGATGGCTCTCGCGGTACGCCCCTTCGCCTCTGCGTTCCGGGCGGCGGCATACACCAGAACGTTGGTGTCAACGAGTACCGCGCTCATAGAGTCCTTCCCTCGTCCATGCACGGTTGCCATGCTCATCCACCGGCATCTCGAACGTGGAGTTCTTGAACATCTCCATGAGCTCTTCGAAGGCTCGCCCGCGTTCCTCTTCGGAACGGACATCCCCTGCGAAGGCTTCGATCGCCATCCGAACGACTTCCGACTGGGAGACGCCGAGCTGGCGCGCGAGATCCGCGAGAAGCCTGTCCTGGTCGGGCTCGATGACGATCTGCTTCCTGATCATGCGTCCCATGGTGCACCGCCCGCCTTGCCGAGAGCCGAACGCCACCGCACCCGCGTCTGAACGCAGGTGCGATGGGTGTGTATATGTTGTGTATACCACGCTTCGGCTGGCACGCGCGAGTGGGGACCGCTACGGGCGCCGCGTCGGCTCTACCACGGCTCTACCACGGGAAGCGCTCGCGGCGCTCGACGAAGCCGGGGTAGCGCTCGTCATCGAGGATGGGCCGACCTGCGTGGCGAAGGCCACCGCGTGCAGGATGGCGCCGTCGACGGCGAGGACCGAGCCGACGCGGTCGCTGCCGCTCAGGCGGTAGCTGACGCCGTCGCCGGGCGACTCGTGCTGCGTGACCTGCGCATCGGCCATACCGACGAGCCACTCTCGTGCGACTCGGCGATCCGCATCGGGTGAGGCCACCCGCGACGGCGGCGCGTCGAGCGCGTAGGAGCGCACGAGCCGACCGTGTAGCTTCTCGTACGCCTCGGCGTTGCCGACCACGTCCAGGCCGACGACCCGTCCGCCCCAGAGCGCGAGCACGCCGAGCTGGCCGGGCACTCGCTCGAAGACGGTCTCGCGCCGCCTGAGCGAGTCGGCCATGCCCTCATAGACGTCGCGGGCGGCGCTCGTCGGGGAGTGAACGCCGTGGCGGCCCTGCAGGAGCGCGACCTCGTTCCACACGCGCCCCTGGTCAGAGTCGTAGGCGCCGGACGAGCGCACGTTGGCCGTCACGGACGCGAGCGTGGCGTGGCGCACCGCGTGCGCGGAGATGTGACCCGAGTCGACGAACTCGTGCGAGCGGTAGCTCCAGCGCCCGTGCTCGGTACAGCTGACCGGGATGATGATCTCTGCGCCCGGCCTCAGGTAGACCGAGGTGTTGAGCACTCGGTTCTGCTTGGCACCGGCGAGCTCCTCGCCATCGAGGATGAGGACGCCGGCCTTTCCGGTGTTTCGGGCCTTTAGTGTAGGCACCGAACCGCCGTGCGAGACCTCGGTCACGATGAGCGTGCCGGCACTGATGGCCTCGCCGAGCGTGACGAAGTCGGGCACGCCGTCGAACCGCCCGAAGACCGGGATGAGGGTCAGGCCGGCGTCCGTGACAGGCTCCCCGAGCTGGATGGCCCCGAGCAGCGTTGAGATGATTGCGTTCATGCTGATCCCCTCCTACTCCCCGTCCTCGGGGGCGTCGGGGGCGGCGTCCGGCGCGTCCGCGCGCTTGGCCGCGTCCCGCTGCGCCCGGTGCTCTTCCCACGACGTGGCGCCACTCGCCTCGAAGTCGCCCGAGAACATCAGGCCGGCTTCAGCCTGCGCTTCGCCATGCCGGCGATACGCGCGCACGTTGTGCGATACGCGCGTCATGGTGCGTCGCGCTTCCTCGGGCGACGCCTCGTACGTGAGCGACTTGTCCCGGTGCACGCCGATGCTCCGGCCGACCTCGTAGGCGTCCTGATTGGCCCCGAGATAGATGAACTCGTAGTGCGGACCGTTCTGCCGGTCCTCGATCATCTTGAGGATGCGGCTACGGTCGAACTCTCGGCTGGAGTTCTCCTGACCGTCGGTCATGATCACGAAGAGAACCTGGTCTGGCTTGTGCTGGGCTACGTAGTCGTCCGTGATCTTCATCGTGTGCGCGATGGCGTCGTAGAGCGCCGTCATGCCACCAGGCTGGTACGTGTGGGGACTGAGCGGCACGATCCGCTCCACCGGCTCCGCGCTGACCACCGTGTGGAAGCGCGTGTCGAAGAGCGTGAGCGTCATCCGCGCCGAGCCGCCCTCGCGCTGCTGGTCCCCCAGGAACTCGTTGAAGCCTGAGATGGTGGCCTGGCGGATCACGTCCATCGAGCCCGATTTGTCGAGCACGAAGTTGATGAGGATGCTGCGATCCTCCTGCTCCTTGGGCTGAACCTGTGTCATGCGAACCCCTCCCTTGGGTCGACGCCTGCCAGTATGGCGGGCGGGTCTGACATGGTTGGCAATGGACTTGCCACTTCTGTCAAAGACCATCGTATACGAGCCTTGCCATTTGTGTCAAATCGTTTGCCCATGGTGTAGAATCGACCAAGGAGGTGCGACGATGAACGAACACGACTTCGGGTTGCGGCTTCGAACGCTGCGCCACATGCGCCGCGAAACACTCGAGCAGGTGTCCGAGGCGACCGGGCTGTCCGTTGCGATGCTCTCGCGCGTGGAGCGCGGTGAACGGCTCCCCTCGCCCGAGTCGGTCGAGTCGCTCGCCAAGCACTTCGGACTGCCAGTCGAGGAGCTCATGAGCGAGACGATCGCGAACCGGATGCTCAACCGCTACGGGCGCGAGAGCAGCCAACACGCCGCCGAGAAGATGCGGAGCGAGTCGTCGATGACGCTCGGGAGTACTGCGATGGCTGACTACCGGGATGAGCCAGGCGACGATGCGTTTCGGAGCGAGCGGGCGGCACGCGCGCGCAGCTACGGCATCTTCAGCCAGACGCCGATCGGTGACGCCCTGGGCCCGGCAGCGTCCGGAGCCGGCAGGCGGACGCCCCCACGACCTCATGCGCAGGCAGCCGCGATGCCTCACCGAGACCTGTGGATCCCGGACGAGTCGCCCGTGATGGCAGAGAGTGCAGGCTCGCGCCCGGAGGACCGCGACGCGCTCGCGGATGCCGCGCACGTCGCGGAGGTAGCTCTCCTGAGCGCGCTCGCCGCTGCCCGTCGAGCGAAAGCGAGCGGCGATCCGGAGCAGACCGCGCAGGCAGAGCGGGTGCTGGAGCGACTGCGAAGGGCGCTCGGCGAGGGCTAGCGTCTGCACCGTCGCCAGCGGCATTAGGTGATTAGCCAACTAGTCTCCTAGGAGATTAGTTGATTCGCGTGACCTCTTGCCCCTCACTCTACAACTTGCTAGATTCTTCTACAGGAGGCGATTTCTGTGAGCGATGACCAGACCCAGATCTCTGCGTATGTCTCAGTCACGACAAAGCGGCGGCTCGACGAGTTCGCCCGCGAGACCGGCCTGAAGAAGGGCTACATCCTCGAGCAGGCGCTCGACAGCTACCTCTCGTCAGCGGACGCGATTCCTGCCGAGTACTTGGTGCCGTCGGTCCTCGTGCTTACAAACGAGTCGTACGACCGGGTCGTGCACCAAATGCTGCATCCTGAGGAACCGACCCCTGCGCTCAGAGCGCTCCTGCGAGGTGAGGCCGATGGAACTCCGGAGCCTGAGGGCTTCTGATCCGGTCGGCTCGTTCAGTAGCGGTGATGCTGGACTTGACCGCTTCCTGTCGCAGTTTGCATGGCAGAACCAAGATGCGCTGGGAATCGGGGTCACCTACGTCGCTACTGCCAACGGACTCATCGCCGGCTACGTGACGCTCGCCGCCGGAGCGTTGGAGCGAGACGATCTGCCGGCGGATCCGGACGTCGCGTACCCGCGGTACCCGTTGCCGGTCCTGCGTCTCGCCCGGCTGGCGGTGGACCGCCGTGCGCAGGGCGCCGGCGTCGGTCGCGCTCTCGTGGGCTTCGCGCTGCGCGTCGGATGGACGATGCGCGACCGCGTTGGGTGCGTGGGTGTCGTCGTCGACGCGATTCCTGCGGCGGTGGGCTACTACGAGTCGCTGGGCTTCGAAGTCACGCGCCGTTCTTCGCGGAGGTTCTGCCGTGCGGCCTCGCCCCGTCCCGATGTACCTCTCATTGCACCGCACGCGGTCGCTCTTGGAGAGCGAGTAACCCCTCCTACCGCCGATCGGGATGCGGGCCGATGCGCTCGCCGGTGTCGAGCGCGTCCATGACCGCCATCTCCTCCGCCGAGAGCGTGAAGTCGAAAACGTCGGCGTTCTCGGCGATGCGGTCGCGGTGGACCGACTTGGGTATGGCGACGACGCCCTTCTGCAGGATCCAGCGGAGCGTGACCTGCGCGGCTGACTTGCCGTGCCGCGTCGCGATCTCAAGGATCTCCGGGATGTGGAAGACGCCGCCGCGCATGATCGGCGCCCACGCCTCCTGCGTGATGCCGTGCTGGGCGCAGAAGCGCTGGAGGTCGGGCTGCTGGAGACGCGGGTGGAACTCGACCTGGTCCACGGCCGGCGGGACGTTCGCGAGCTTGAGCATCGCCTCAAGGTGGTGCGGGAGGTGGTTGCACACGCCGATGGCTCGCGTGCGGCCACTCGCGTGGATCTCCTCCATCGCGCGCCACGTGTCGGGGCCCTTTCGCGGGTTGGGCCAGTGCACGAGGTAGAGGTCGACGTAGTCGAAGCCGAGCTTGGTGATGCTCTTCTCGAACGCCTCGAGCGTGGAGTGGTAGCCCTGGTCCGAGTCCCAGACCTTGGTGGTGACGAAGAGCTCGTGGCGCGGGATGCCGCTCTCGCGGAGGACTTGGCCGACATCTGCTTCGTTCTGGTAGAGCGCCGCGGTGTCGATGAGCCGGTAGCCGAGCTCAAGCGCGGCTTCTACGGACGTGCGCGCCTCCCTACCCGGCGCCGACTTGTACGTGCCGAAGCCGAGCCGGGGCATGGCGACCCCGGGTGCGATGTCGACGGTGGTGGCGAGGGAGAGCGGCTCGGCGGCTGGTGGCGCGGGGTTGGCAGTGCCGCGTGTGTCGGTCATGAACTCGTCCCTTCGTGATCCACGTTGCGACGCGGGAGGCGGCGCCGCTGCTACGTCCAGTCCATTCCCCGACGGGCGGCCACGGTCACGGAGGCGCGCTGCTAACGGACAGCGTAGCGCAGGTCAACCACGCGTTGCGCCGCGGCCGTGAACCTCGCGGCGCCGAGACGGTTCTGCTCCAGCGCCGCCTGAAGGCCGGCGCGCGCGGCCAGGCCGAGAGAGGGTTCGGCATCCGCGCAGAGCACGAGGTCCATGCCGGCGCCCGCCGCGAGGACCGCGCGGTTCCCGAAGCTGCCGTAGGCGTCCAAGGCATGGGCTCGAAGGCCGTCGGTGATCGTTACGCCGCGGAAGTCGAAACGGCTTCGGAGCTCGGTCTCCACGACTTTCTCGCTGAGGCCAGCGGGACGGGATGCCATGCTTGGGTACTGGGCCCACGAGACCATAACGAGGCGGACGTCTGCTTGCCCGATGGCCTGCGCGAAGGGGACCTCGTCGATGGCGCGCAAGGTGGCCACCGACGTGGCGATCTTGACCGGCCGAGCGTCCGTGTTCTGCGCGGTTGTCGCCGAGCCGAGCCCGGGGAAGTGCTTCACGGTGGCGAACACACCGGTCTTCTGCTGGGCCGCGATGAAAGCGAGCCCCAGCCGCGCCACAACGGCGGGGTCGGTGCTGTAGGAGCGCTGCAGCGAGTCGTCGAAGTCCCCCTCTTGCCGGTACACGTCCAGGACGGGCGCGAGGTTCACGTTCATGCCTACGCTCGCGAGTAGCGTCCCTGCCTCCGTGCCGGCTTTCGTCGCTTCGGCGACAGGATCCGCCGACGCGCCGATCTGCTTCTCTGAGAGCTTGGGCCCGCCGGGCAGCCGGCTGACCTTGCCGCCCTCCTGGTCGGTCATGAGCAGGAGCGGCGCGCGCACCGGATTGCCTGGACTCTGGGCGGCCTCTTGGAGTTGGTCGATGACGTGGCGGATCTGGTCCAGACCTTCGACGTTGTACGCGTGGAAGATGACGCCGGCGGCCTCGCCCTTACGGATGGCCGCGAGGAGATCAGACGGCGGAACCAGCCCCTTGTAGCTATAGATGACGCGCTGGCCGGCGAGTTGGGCCGCGGTCAGCTGGACCGGACCCGAGGGAGTTGTGAGTGTGTAGCCCTGAGGCGGGGGCGGGGTGCTGGTTGCAGGGGGCGGCGTGCTGGTTGCGGGGGGCGGCGTCAGCGTGGGAGGGCCGCTCCCCGCGCCTGGCGGGCCCGGGGTGGCCGTGCGGCTGCAGGAGCACCCGGAGGCGAGCAGGGCGGCCGGCAGGAGGAGAGCGAACAGCAGGGGCCAGCGGGCGCCTGTGCGGTGTTCACCTCGCCCTCCCATCGCCCCTCCACCTCTCCCGGCGCTTTGTGCAGACTATACCCGCGCGGGTGTGGGGTGGGGGTGTTGGGGCCCCTCTGAAGAGTTAGCATATCTGGTAACTTCTCAGGGGCGCGGCTTGAGGACGCTGGAGACCGCTCGGTGGAGGGCGGCGCGGACCTCGTCGAACTCAGGGAGGCGCTCCCCCGTCTCCTCATTGCAGTACAGGCCGCGGCGGACCTCGATCATGATCGAGTTGATGCGCGCGTCCGTGTGCAGGAAGGCCTCCGGCACGTACGTTCCTTTGAACGGGGCGTTCTGGGCGACGCGGAAGCCCTCGGCAGCGAAGGTCTCCTGCAGGCGGTCGGCGAATGGTTGCGACGTGTGGTAGGAGTCGGTGCCGATGCAGATGTCGGGGCGGTCGGGCGTCTGGTCCGGCTCGTGCGGCAGCGGCGTTGTGCTGAACGAGTGGCAGTCCAGGAGGTAGAGCCACGGTTCCTTCCGGAGGACGCTGTGGAGGAGCGCGGTGAGGCCCTCGTGATAGGGCGTGTAGAGCTCGGTGATGCGGAGTTCGCGCTCGGCGGGGGTGATCGTGGCAAGCACTCGGCCGTCCGTGGTCTTCGTGTAGACAACCCCCTGGCCCTTGGCGGCCATGGGTTCACGGGCGTCGTCTGAGAAGCGCTCGGGGTCCATGACGAGGCGCGAGAGCAGGTAGATGAAGAGCGAGCCGCCCATCTCGAGCACCCACGAGAAGAGATGGTCGGTGTGCCAGTCGGTCATGCGGACGAGCTCGCGCTGGAGCTCCTCGTCGCTGAGGAGGATCTGCCGGCGCTGGAGCGGCCCGATGAGGGTCTGCGAGTGCGGGATGTGCGCGATGAGGGGGACTGGCTCCGCGCGACCGGAGAACACGACCTTGTAGGGATGAGCCGGCATCTCTGACCCCCTATCGCTCTTCTTGCGGCACGGCGACTAACGGTCCGCGCTTCAGGAGCGCGACGTCCGGCAGCGGCGCGTCGGCCTTGGGACAGGGCGGGTACGGTGGGCGCTGCTCCACGGTTCGCTCGCCAGACGCGTGGATCATCGTGATCGGCTTGGCCTGGTTCCACGGCGCGCGGTGATTGAGCGGCATGTACGCGTAGTGATGCTCGAACGCCTGGTTCATCTTCTCGATCGAGAGAATGTGGACGCGATCGCCGCACTTCAGACACTCGTAGAACCAGTCCGCGGCGTCGTGCGCGAGGACCCACGCGTGCCCGCCGTCGTGGATGGGGTCCCGGAAGCGGACGACTTCGTCGGTGGGACGGTCGGGGTTGCTGCCTGTGCTCATCTTCGGCCCTGCCCTTCTCTTGGGCGGGGCGGCACAGATGCGAAAAGCCGGCCGCGAGGGGCCAGCTCTGGCTGACCCACGCTTTAGCTGCACTTGTACCGCGCCCGCAAGCTGTAGCTCAAATCGGCGCCGTGAGCGGTGGAGAACCGCTTCAAGAAGAGAGTAGCAGACGGGAATGACACGCTCTCGACGGAGTAGGGGGTGGGTGTTTGGGACCCTCTGAAGAGTTAGCATATATGCTAACTTTGCAGACGCGCTGCGTGAGACGAGGGTGGGGCGTGCGACACCGCCTCTTTACCATTCCGGTAAACTCTTCTATCTTTACCGTATCGGTAAACTCATCGTGGCTGGACACGTGTGGAGATCACGTTCGCGACTAAGAAGCTCGAATCCGCCTTCGCGACCGACAGGGCACGCGTCCGCGAGTTCGGAGCCGAGCGAGCGAAGAGGCTCAACATCCGGCTGACGCAGCTGCACGATTCGGAGCACCTGGAGCAGCTGCACGCTCTCCCCGGGCGATGCCATGAGCTCCACGGTGACCGGAACGGACAGCTGGCGATGGATGTGACGAAGAACTACCGGCTCATCTTCAGGCCCACCATCGAGCCGCCTCCGACCAAGGCAGACGGCGGACTGAACTGGAGCGCAGTGGACGCGATCACCATCCTGGAGGTGGAAGACTACCATGGCGACTGAGACCCGGCGGGTATGGGCGCCCGACGTTCCCGTAGCACCCGGGGAGACCATCCGAGAGATCCTCGATGATCGTGCGATCTCGCAGGTGGACTTCGCGACACGATTGGGCAGAAGCGAGAAGTTCGTCAGCCAGCTGGTCAACGGCAAGGCCCCGCTCACCTACGAGACTGCCATCGAGCTCGAGCGCGTGCTTGGCGTTCCGGCGGCTTTCTGGAACCGGTCAGAGGCGACCTACCGAGGCCTTCTCGCCCGCCAGCAGCAGGTGGCCGAGTCCGGCGAGCGAGCCGAGTGGGCTCGGTCATTCCCGCTCAAGGAGATGGCGGACAAGGGCTTCGTCGCGCGCGAGACGAGCCCGGCCGAGCAGGCTGAGAAGCTCCTGACGTTCTTCGGCGTTTCGTCTGTCGACGCGTACCGGGAGTACTGGAGCGCCCCGAAGCGGCTTGCCGCGCGTATGAGCACTGCTTACACCGCAGACACGCCTGCAGTCACTGCCTGGTTGCGCGCCGGCGAACGGGCGGCGGAGAAGGTTCGCACGGAGCCGTTCGACGAGGCCGCGTTTCGACGCGTCTTGACCGAGCTCAGGGCTGCCAGCCGCCTCTCACCCAACGAATGGCTTCCGGTGATGATCGAGCGATGCGCCTCGGCTGGCGTCGCGGTCGTCTTCGTGCCTGACCTGCCCAAGACGCGCTGCCACGCGGTGAGTTGGTGGGCCAGCCGGTCCCGCGCCGTCATCCAGCTTGGCTTGCGCTATAAGACAGACGACCAGGTGTGGTTCAGCTTCTTCCACGAGGCGGGGCACCTCCTGCTGGACGACCGGGGCCGGTCACGGATCAGTGACCTTGATGGCGGGGGGCCTTTGGAGGATCGCGCGAACGCGTTCGCTGCGGACTTCCTCGTCCCCTCGGCCGAGTACGCGGGGTTCGTGTCGGCCGGGCGGCCGAGCAAGGCTCAGGTCCTCACCTTCGCGGAGGACCTGGGGATCGCGCCGAGCATCGTCGTCGGACGACTGCAGCGCGAGGGAGTCATCCCTTACACGTGGATGAACGACCTTAAGACGAAGGTCGAGTGGGCGGAGTAGGCCCTGATGACCGCCTCGCCGGCACCGGGCGCGCTGGAGCAGTAGCACGTGTGTCCCCGGTGGGGCTTGCGAGCTGTCGCTCCAAGTCCGTGAACGCGTCGATCACATCACGGGCTTCGAAGGCGCGGTTGCGCTTGCCCACGTTCACCTGGTGGAGAACGCCCGCTTGGGTCAGTACGTCGATGGCCCTACTCGCGGCCCTGAAGCTTCGTCCCAGCATCCGCGCAGCACCGGTGGTAGTGATGATGGGCGTCCCCGGCAACGTGTCCAGCAGTACGTCGACGGCTGAATTCCGGCGCACCGAACCGACCTTGTCCCGCCAGCCGTTCTGAATCTCGCGGACGCGAGACTCGTACGCGCCCGAGTCTCTCACAGCCCGCGTGCAGCACCCCGCGAAGAGCGCGACCCACCGGTTCACGCCGGCGGATGCCTCCGTCGAGGTTGCATCCCCCACATGCCGAAATGCCGTGAGGCCGGCCACGTAGTCCGTCGAGAGCGTCGCGAGCACGAGGGACACCGGCGGCACCGTGTGCGGCGCGAGTCCTCGGCGTCTCAGAATCAGATGGACGAGGGCACGCCCCGCGCGGCCATTGCCGTCAACGTACGGGTGAATCGTCTCGAACTGCGCGTGCGCGATGGCAGCCTGTGCCACCGCCGGCAGGAAATCGTCGTTGCAGAATGCCGCCAGGTCCGCGAGCAGGTCTGGCACCAGGTCCGGTGGCGGTGGAACGAACGCCGCCGCGCACGGATTGTAGTTGCTGCCGCCAATCCAATTCTGCTCCTCGCGAACCTTGCCTGCGTGGTCGTCGAGTGGGGTCTTGGCCAGAAGCGCGGCATGGACGCGCAGAATCGTTTCGACTGTGACGGCCTCGTCACGCTCAGCTGCAGACAGCGCCTCAGCCATGGCGTCCACGTTGCCGAGGACTTCCTCGGCCGTGACGTCGCGCCTCGCGGTCATACCGAGCTCCCGTGCCGCCTCGACACGCAACAGACGGCGAGCGTTCGCCCGCAGCCCTTCGATCTTGGACGAGGCAACCGCTTCTGTGCGCAGCAGGATGCGCGCAATGACCTCGGTGTTCACGAGCGATGCTGCTTGATTGTTGAGTCGCAGGACGGCGGCCTCGGCATCGGCGACATCGGCTGCAACGTCCCCGTCAAACACGAACGAGCGGCCCATCAGCGGGTCTGGGACATAGGCGCGATAGGCGCAGCCTTGGCGGTCGAGGCGCGTCACGCCACCGCCATCTGACATCCAGTATTGGTCCACAAAGTACGACATGACTCCTCCTTATTGAACTTTATACCACAAAGTTCAATACAGTGGATGCATGGTGAGGCTTGCGCCGCGCCATCGTGATGCGCGCGGGAGCGGGGTGAGGGTATTGGGGACCCTCTGAAGCGTGAGTAGATTTGCTGACTTATGAGACGCGCCGCGTCACTTCAGACGAAGCGACGCCGCGTAGGTGAGTGGGATCGTCTCGCGGTCGTTGGTCTCGAGCCACGCGGGTTCCTGGTGCGAGTACTCCACGATCTGTCCCGCCGACCAACTGGCGAAGTGCGCGCCGACGTCTTCGAGGGCGCGAAGGTCGCCCTCGGAGAACACCGAGCGGTCCGCGGCTCTACGAGCCACGAAGAGCGTCCCCTCGCGATCGCCAGCCTCCGCCGGGACCTCATCCAAGCTGGCCTCGTCGACGAGTTGGCCCTGGAGGGCATAGAAGCCACCGGGCACGGGCCCGAACTGCATGTGCACGTAGCTGGCACCAGAGATGGTGACCCCGTGTCGCTTGGCATGCAGGAAGTCCGCATAGAAGAGCATCTTGTTGAGCTTGGTTCGCCACATCCGCGGGAACTCGGCGAAGTAGATCATCATCTCGGCCAGCTTCTTGGTCGCGGGCGAGCACGTGTAGCGCGCCGGCTGCTCGCGGGCGATCAGACTCTCATGCTCGGGCGACAGATGATCGAGGCGCGACATGAGCGTGTCTGCCTGATCCGGCGTCAGACGATCGCCGTTGAGCTGGTACATCCGCCGAACGTAGCCGGGATCCTCGGCCGCCCGGAGGCTGGCGTCATGGGACTTGGACTGCAGCGAGCCTGTCTCATAGCGCGACAAGGTGACATCCCCCCATCCCAGCAGGCGCGCAAACGCCTTCTGGCCGAGGCCGTACCTCCCCCTGATCTCGCGGATCTGCTCTGGCATCAGCAGCCCGTGGCGTGCCCTGTAGACGCCGAAGGCCGCTTGGAGCGTGGCGTCGTCCAAGGTGTCGACGGCGATATCGGCACCGCACTTGCCGCAGACCGCCACCCTCGCCTCGACGTCGACGTCCTCCCCCCGAACAGGGAGCGTCTCGCGACGCGTGACCACGTTGTAGTCCGTGGTCTTCATGCACTCAGGACAGAGAACTTGTTCCACGACCTCAGCTCTTTCGATTGGAAAACGGAAACTTCAACTGTCGCTCCGCGACGTGAAACGAGATCACACAACCGAGCACCTGACCCGCCTGCGTTGCCGCAGTCACCTTGATGTAGACCTCGTGATCCTCCACGTGAGTCCCAAACTCGCAGACTCGCTCATCAGGATGCTCAGGGTGTCGGTTGTCCCGAGGAACCCCGAGCGCCTGCTCAGGAAGCAAGCCGGCGACGCACCTATACATATCGCTGCGTGTCCACCCGAGCGCGGCAAGGGTGGCCATGTTCTTGGCTCTCGAACCGCGGTAGACCAGACTGCCCTGAGCGTGTGCCCGACGAACGAGTTCCAAGAACAGGACGACCTCATGCGGCACCATCGGCGACCTCCAAACAGCCGCGGCTCAACTCCTCTCCGGCTGTTCCCGCCGCCGTGTGCGTAATCAAATGATACCGCTCTGGCGACAGAAGTAAAGACCCCTGTGCGGTACTACGTCGCGACAACCCGCACCGCGCCGTCCGTGATGACCGCGTAGCGCACCGGGGGTGGCGGCGCGAAGCGGCGGACTTTCCAGCCGCGCACGTAGGGGTCGACGAGGTAGATGCCGCGCGCTCCCCAGTCCTCGGCGTCGCGGCGGGCGCGCATCATCTCCAGCGGCGAGTGACCCACCACCTGCACGACTCCCGGCAGCGGCTCCACTCCCCAGCCGGGACGCCACCACAGGGGACCGGACTCGTCGAACTCGGCGTCGCCGGTGGTGAGGTAGGACTGGATCGCGCGCTCGAGCCCGGCGTTGAGCGTTTGGACGAGACCGGCGACGCTGCCGGCCTGCTCGTAGGCGTCACGGAAGAGCTCGCTCACGCCGCCATGGGTGATGAGGACTCCGTCGGCTTCGGCGGCAAGGCGCCAGCGACCGGAGATGAGGTTCTCGCCCACTCGGTGGAGAACGTCGTGGGGAACGGGCTCGGGCTCGATCGGCCAGCCGGCGAAGGCGGCGTAGTCGTGATTGCCGACCAGGCACTCGGCTCCGAGCTCATCGAGGAGCTCCAGGCAGCCGAGCGAGTCCCGCCCGATCTCTATGGCGTCGCCGGCGAAGATGAGCCGGTCGACGCCGGGTCTGTAGTTGCTGTGCTCGACGACCGCGGCGATGATGCCGGGCTCGCCGTGGACGTCGGAGAAGATGATCGTGCGCATGAGTTCCTGGTTGTCGTAGCCGCCCCAGCGCCAGGTCTTCCGCCGCCATCGCCGCCTGAGGCGGAGTGTCGTACTCCTTCATGAAGTCATCTTCCTCGTGCTTGCCCTCGCTTCGGCTCTTCTCGACCTTCACCATCACGGGAATCCGCGTGAAGAGCCCGGAGAGAAGAGCCTCGCCCGTATTGAGGTTTGGAAGCGCCTTGGCTTCGTCCTCCCCCATCGTCTCCACTACATCACGAATGTATCTTCTGATCGTTCGGATTCGACGATGCGCAGGATGAGGTAGCTGTTCGCCTGCGAGAGAACGGTTGCGTCGATGCGGCTGGGGCGCTGGGAGATGAAGATGAGCCCCATGCCGTACTTACGGCCCTCGGTGGCTATCTGCTTGATGACCGGGAGCGACGGCGCATCGCCATTCCCGCCGGCGGTCCACCCCGGGATGAAATTGTGCGCCTCCTCGATGACTGTCAGGAATCGCGGTACTTTGTCGTCGATGCGGTCGCTCAGAAGCCTCGAGAGTATATTCGCCACGATGGACTGCCGCAGGGCGTCCGAGTAGCCCTCGAGCGAGACGATCGCTACCGCACCCTTCTTGATGACCGAGTGCAGTTCCTTGGTCGAAGGGAGTGGAGTGGACGTGTCGGAGTACTTCCGGTTGGTCTTGATCATGTTCCAGTACTGCCAGCCGGCCTTGCGGCACTGTCGGCGCACTGCGTTTGCGGTGGCAGCCTGCGCATTCAAGCCGAGCGAAAGCTTAGATATGTCTCGCGGCAGCGGAGCGCGGTCGTCCATGCCCTTCAGAGCCGCGATCTTCTCTGCAACCTCTGCAACCGCGTAGAAGTGGTCGTTGGCGAGAGTCTTCACGAGGCCACCAACTTCGTGGTCCACGAGCGCGGCGCTGAGCGCTGAGTGCTTCGACTCATCGGTGAGGACTTCCATAACCGCGGCGAGGAACTGCTCCTGCGGGGGCGTGATGACCTCGCTCGACAAGCCTCGAACGTAGTTGATGACCTGATCGAACTCCTCGTCAGCCAGACGAATCTGCGGCAGGTAGGTCGTGACTTCGGTGCGCTTCGCCATGTGCAGACCCGAGTAGTCTCCGTGCGGATCAAAGATGAGGATCGGGTAGCCCTTTGCCATCAGCTCCTCGAGGATCTTCCGTGTCGCCACGGTCTTGCCAGCACCCGTCGAGGCCAGGACTGCGAGGTGGCGGGAGACGACCATGTGCGCGTCGACGTAGACGCGCACATCCTTGTTACCGCGCTCGGTACCTAGGTAGAGGCGGCGGTGATCCGGCGTCTCGCCAACGAGGAACGACTCGATCTCAGTCGCCGGCGGGACGTAGACGCGGCCCGCCGGTTGAACAGGGTACTTCGGAGGCTCGAGACGTCCGTCACGCTGAACGCCAACCACTTTGCATGTGGCAGTAATCATCTCTCGCGACATTGAGATTACGGAGTCAACGGGCTCTCGGCCCTGGAACGCCAGCTCCTGCGCCGCCTCACGCGGGAAGAGCGGGTTGAGTCGCTCGATCGTCCCGACCTTTGCCCAGACGCGATACGTTTGCCCATC
>CAWFNW010000002.1:0-658878 GCA_963817405.1 uncultured Actinomycetes bacterium | reverse complement strand
ACGCGCTCAGGCGACTCGCCGTCGCTTGCCCCAGGCGCTCGCTCCCCCTCGGGGGACGGGCGCCTGAGCGCGTCGGTGCTCTGAGACGCAGCGGCCCCGTGAAACCTGCCAGTCCTGTGGGGTCCCCCCTCTGGCAGGGAGGCTCGCTAGGACACGATCGCGACCTCCAGGGCGGGGACGTGGGGGTCGGCGGCGAGTTCCGCAGGCGGGGAAGGCGCGAGGAGGCGCCTTCGTGGCGCGTCCGAGCGCCGAGGGCCCCCGCCGAGGACTGATGCTCCTATGGTTTTGTCAAGCCTGTTCTCCAATCGGCAGGCAGCGTTAGACTTCGCGAGCCACGTAGCGCTTCAGGCAGCGGATGACCTCCGCGCCTGCTCCAGACCCTCACCGGTCCTGCGCTCGACGTAGGCCTTGGTGCGGGCGTCGAGGGCCCCCTCCTGTCGCCGCCGCGGTTGAGGCGGTGCCGGGTGGTGAGCCCCGACGAGGCCTGCACAGGCGCCACGCCGCACACGTGCGCGAAGCTCGCCTCGCTCCTCAGACGCTGCGGGTTGTCCCCGGCAGCGACGAGAAGTGCGGCAGCGACCTGGGCCCCCACGCCCTAGAGCTCCACGAGCCGAGGCGCCGCGGCTACCGACGAGCCGCCCGATCAGCTCATCGAGCTCGACGGCTTCTTCCTCGAGCGTCTTGGCCCAGCGCGCGAGGATCCTCAGAGAGAACCTGGTCGCGTCGCTGACAGTCTCGGCGCCTGGTGCACGGAATGACGCACACGTCGCCACGAGGGATCGGGGAGGTGAGCGCTCGCAGGCGTTCACGGACCGGCTCGGGGGCCGAGACCACCAGCGAGCGCATCTGGTTCACCGCCTGGTGTTTGGCACGGATTGCCGAGCGGCGTGCCAGATCGAGCGCCCTGATCGCTTCCACCGTACCGTCCCGGGCCTTGGGAGATGCCCTCGCTCGCCCCGAGAGCACAGCGAGTGCCGCAGCGTGCGCGTCGACGGAGTCGCTCTTCCCGCACCCCCTTCGCGTCGCGCGGACGGGCCGATCGACCTCGACCACCAGGTGCCCGCGAGCGGAAAGGAAGCGCGAGAGCCCGGCCCCGTAGCAGCCCGTCCCCTCCACCCCAAAGGCGGAGACTCCACCGAAGGAGCGCGCAAACCGCTCGATCGACCGGTACCCGCTCCCTTCCGCGGCGGCTTCGATCGAGCCTAAGAACTCCCCCGTCTGGTCGAGCGCGACCGCGACGTGCGTGTCGCGATGCGTGTCGACTCCGACCGTGATCAACGTGCCGTCCCGTGGCATGCTTGCCATGTGTGCCGCTCCTCTCTCCTGAAGCAGGGATCGGTGGCACGCATCGACCGGCCCGGACGGACACGACAGAGATGAGTCCACTCCAGAGGCTCCTATCAGGTCACGTCCGTCCGGCCGGTGCGCGCTTGGAACCGAGGTGGGCGCGGCCGGCGGACGAATCAGTCTGAGGACACCTACGGTCGGTCTGAGCCTGGGTCACGCCGGCCGGCACACTGAGGACAGTCTCGCCCAGCGAGACCTCACCTGAGAATCCGGGCAAGCAGGCGTAACCGTCCCAGGGAAGTCTCTGTCTGAGCGGCGGACCCCCGGGTCCCGGCCGGCTCGAAGTGCTACGCGCTTGCCTCGCCCATGCCGCGTCTCACGACGGTGGGCGTCGTCTCGCCGCGGACGCATTCCTCGGTGACCACGACCTGCTCGATGTCGCTCTCGCTCGGCAGGTCTCACATCGTGTCCAGCAGGAGCGACTCGAGTATCGAGCGCAGTCCGCGCGCGCCGGTACCGTGCTTGAGCGCCTGCGCAGCGACCTCGGTCAGAGCCTCGGGCGCAACTGTCAACTCAGCCTGTTCGACCTCGCGCTCGAAGTTAGAGAGTGCACTTGAGCCACGCTGGCACCAGTTGATGATGCGCTTGCCGCGTTGGATGAGCCCGGCGTTGTGGCACCGCGAGGGACCCGCAGCAGAACCCGGCAGCCGCCACTCGCGTAGGCCTCAGTACGGGTCAGTACGCCCCACGACTGAATAGCACGGCAGAGAACGTGCGAGCCAGAAGCGCGATATCGAGTCCCACGGACCAGTTGTCGACGTACAACACGTCCAAGCGCACCATCTCGCGGAAGCTCAGCTTCGACCTGCCCGACACCTGCCAGAGTCCCGTCAGGCCCGGCGGCACTTCGTGGCGGCGGCTCCTGCTCCGGGTAAGGTCCTTCGTCTCGTAGGTGGGCAAGGACGGGGGCCGACCAGGCTCATCTCGCCCTTCATCACGTTGATCAGCTGAGGAAACTCGTCCAGCGAGAACTTGCGCATGAACGAACCGACCGGGGTCACTCGAGGATCGTTCTTCATCTTGAATATGACCCGTCGGCTTCGTTCGCCTCGGCCGCCAGCTCGGCGTGCAGCTCTGGCGCATCCGAACGCATTGAGCGGAACTTGAACATCCTGAACTCGCGGCCGCCACGGCCGGTGCGGGCCTGCTTGAAGAACACTGGGCCGTGACTGGAGAACTTTGACGGCGGCGGCAAGCGCGACCCACACTGGCAGACCGACCAGGACCAGGATCGGCCCGCCACCAACACGTCGAACACCCGCTTCGTCCTCAGCGTGGCCGGGGTGAGGGAAACGCCTTTCAGTGAGATGAGCGGGATGCCGCTGATCGCGCGCGCTACGACGCGGCTCGGGAGCACATCCGACAGTCCCGGGGACATGAGCACGCTAACCTGCAGGTCACGCAGCTCCTTGATCATCCTCTGGAGGACCTCATTGTCGAACGCCGAGGCGATGATGACCACCGTGTCGATCTCGCGTTCCTGCACGACGTCGACGAGGTTCCGGGCATGGCCCAGCGACCTGACCGTCGGCGCGCAGTAGTCGAGAGACAACCTGTCCTTGAGAGAGGTCGTCAGACAGCCCACCGGGAGCAGTCCCGAATCCGGATTGGCCTGCAGAATCCGCGCAACCTCCGCCGCCTCGACGTTGGATCCGACGACCAACGTGGGTCGCCGAAGCCATCCGCCGCGGCGCACGACGCGGGACCCCTCGACCTGCAGAAGGACGCGCCCGAGAATGACCAGCGCGGCACCGAGCAACCAGACCGTTACGATCCACTCGCGCGAGAGATATGGCATGCCGGCAAAGAACATAAGCAGCATGACGGCCACGACTGCCATCGCTAGTGACCGCGCGATTCGTTTGAACTCGCCCGATCCCCACCCAAGGAGGTCCAGGTCGTAGAGACGCGCTGCATGCATGAAGAGAAGCGGTAGTGCGATGGCCGCTACCGACACGAGCGCGTACTGTGCAACCACGTCCCCGCTGCGACGCGATATACGCGGAGAGCCCGCCGAACCGCACGAGCGTGGCGCCCACCGCGGCGATGGAGAGCATCACCGCGTCGGACACGAGCAAAGCCGCAACGACTCGCCGACGGCGGATCGCCCTGGGCATTGCAGTGTGCGCCTCATGAAGACCGACGAGCTTGCCAGCGAGCGTTTCCTCGTACAGAGGCGCGTCCAGCAGACCGGCCGCCGCCGCGCCGTGCGCACTCATGCCATCCCCCTTTGCGACGGTCCCCTTTGAGCGCGAACAACGCACACTCTCGCGGCGGTAAGCCCCCCATGGCTCTCCCGCGGGTTTCGCCAGAATAGCACCTTGCTGGCGGCGAAACGCGTCTCGGGTCAGATATACCCGGTCGTACCGAGTGATGTTCCTACTCGGGAAGGAGCGACTGTCACCCGTCAGCGAGTGAAGCGCGGCCGAGCCGCTACAAGTCGTACGTCTCCTTGAAGTAGTCGATGGTGCGCCGGAGACCGACATCAAGGCGGTGTGGTCGCCTGCCCATTCCAGTGCCGTTCTGCCAGGGTCGTATCGGGGCGACGCTGAACGGGATCGTCACTCGGCAGGTCGTGGCACACGATCTTGGATGACGACCCCGTGAGTTCGATGACCTTCTCCGGCCAGCTCGCTGATGGTGAACTCGCCAGTCGCCCCGATGTTGACGGGTCCGGTGAAGTCGTCGTCCGTGTCCATCATCCGCACCATGGCCTCGATGAGGTCGTCAACGTAGCAGAAACACCGGGTCTGCGAGCCCGTCACCGTAGATGGTGATGTCCTGCTCCTGGAGTGCCTGCATGATGAAGTTGCTCACCACGCGCCCGTCGTTCGGGTGCATGCGCGGCCCGTAGGTGTTGAAGATGCGCACGACCTTGATGCCGAGGTTGTGCTGGCGCCGATAGTCGAAGAACAGGGTCTCCGCGCAGCGTTTGCCCTCGTCGTAGCAGCTGCGAGTCCCGATGGGATTGACGCGCCCCCAGTACTGACTCCGGCTGGGGGTGGACCGTCGGATCGCCGTAGACCTCGCTGGTGGACGCCTGCAGGATCCGGGCCTTGACCCGCTTGGCGAGGCCGAGCATGTTGATCGCCCCATGGACGCTCGTCTTTGTCGTCTGCACCGGGTCGAACTGGTAGTGCACAGGCGAGGCCGGGCACGCGAGGTTGTAGATCTGGTCGACCTCGACGTAGAGCGGGAACGTCACGTCGTGCCGCATCAGCTCGAAACGTGGGTTGCTCATAGAGGTGCGCGACGTTGGCCTTCGTGCCGGTGTAGAAGTTGTCCACGCACAGGACATCACAGCCGTCAGCGAGCAGCCGCTCGCACAGATGCGATCCGAGGAACCCAGCCCCGCCGGTGACTAGCACACGCGTCATCCGTGAGTCTCTCAACGTCCGCCTTTCCGAGTTCGAGCGCACCTGAGCCCTGGTACGCGCCCTCCGGGGAGCACCGCGGAGACCGTCCGCGCAGCAGCGAGAGGTCGAGCGAACTAGATCAGTTCTGAGTGTAGAACAAGTCCACCTGGATCATCTCGTCGAACGTCGAGGTTGGATCGACCGGCTGCGGCTCAGAGCGATCAGAATCCGCTTACTCAAGGGCATGTCATCAGGCTGGCCAACGCGGGGGACAGCGTCTCGACGTCACGCCCGAGCCTCGCGAAGTTGGCCGACTCGGTCTCGAGAACCCCTCTTCTGTTCCGCGTTCACGATGCCCAAGCGTGGCAACCGGCATCCTCACTTCCGCGCCGCCGCCAGCGCGTACGAGTACGCGGCGAGCAGCTGTGGGACTTGCCTCTGCCAGTCGAACCCACCGACGCGCTCCCGGCCAAGGCGTCTCATCTCTTCGATACTATCCGGGTCGCTGTCGAGCACGCTCGCGATGGTCTCGGCAAGACTCTCAGGTGAGTTGTCCGTGGCGTATGCCGCAGCGTCGCCAGCGGACACGCGATTCTCAACGAGGTCGAACTGCACGATTGGAACGCCAAGGGCCATGTACTCGAGCACCTTGCACATCGTGCAATGGTCGTTGTAGGAGTTCTTGGGGTCCGGGACGACGGCGACATCGCAACTGCTCAGTGCGGCGCGCATCGGCTCCCCATAAACCGGCCCGGTGAAGGTCACGAAATCATCGAGTCTAAGGTCGTGCGTCAGCTCGCGAAGTGAATCGAAGGCTGAGCCGTTCCCGATCAGGAGGAACTGGACGTCGTTGCGCGAATACCGGCTGATCAACTCGTGTGCCGCACGTACGAGGAGATCGACTCCGTCCTGCTCCCCCATAATCCCGACGTACCCCACCAGGTAGCGCCGGCCATTCCGGAAGTCCGTTTCGCACGGCGTGGGGACGAACTCGCTGAGGTCCGGGCTGCTGATGACGATGAATGCCGCGTCCCGGTCGATCTTCCCGCGTTCTATCGCAATCCGCCGGCTCGACTCGTTCATGGACATGGTGGAGTCAGCGGTAGCGAAGGTCAGGCGTTCCGCTATGAGGAGTGCTCGATGGAAGAGGCTCTTCCGGCCGAACTTGGCTTCGAACATCTCGGGACTCAGGTCCCGGTGGTCGAAGACGACACGAGTCCCGTACCGCAACTTGTGCCACAGTGCGACCAAGAACAGAACGTCGGGCGGGTTGCAGAGTTGGATGACATCCAGGGGTGCCTCGCGAGCGACTCTGCGGAGGTACTTGCGTTCCAGGGTCACGGCCTGCACATACTCACGCAGATACCCCAACATCGAGGCAGCTTCGACCAGGTCGTAGCGAAGAACACGGATGCCGTCGAGCTGCTCCTCCGGTTTGTCGAGTCCCTTGCCTTTGGGGCAGATGACAGTAATGTCATAGCCGGCGTCTCGAAGGGACTGGGCCTGCATCCAGGTCCGGCGATCAAAGGGAACGGGCAGGTTCTCGACAACTATCGCTGCGCGCGGGCTCATTCAGTCGCTCCTGGTTCGCGGTTGCAGGTCAATTCCCTCGAGGTAGCCCGCGTAGTCGGTTCGCAGGTAGTCGGACAGGGCATCACGCCATGGCCGCATCACGTCCAGGCCTCTCAACGCCAGTTTGCGGTTCAGCAGCCGCTCGCAGTCCGGGCGGGGCGCGAAGTAGGTCTGCGCGAAGAAGCCGGAGCTGACTGGCTTCACGGTCACCCTGTCGCTCGAGCCCCAGTTCCTCAACCAGGGCCTGCGCCACCTCTAGGCGGCTCGTCATGCCCTGGCAGACCATGTTGTAGAGACCCCAGCAGCCGGACTCCAAGCAGGAGGCGCACGTTCTGTGCAAAGTCCCGAGTGTAGGTCGGTGTTCCCAACTTGTCGTCGACGACATTCAGCTCGGTCTTGCCATCGCGCAACTGCTGCATCAGTTTCTGGACGAACTTCTTGTCCTTGCGGGGGCCGCCGCCCATCATCCACCCAGCGCGACAGATGAGGTATCGGCGCGCATTCTGCCTGACGAACTCTTCCCCGGCCCACTTGGCTCGGGCGTAGACGCCGAGCGGGTTGGGAGCGTCCCAATCGTCGTAGACCTCCCGGTGGCCATCGAAGATGCCGGCGGTGCTGATGTACAGAAGCGGTATGTCCAGCTCGTTCGCTATGTAGACCGCGTTCTCGACGGCCATGGCATTGGTGGCGTAGGCGTCGTCGGGGTGCGTCTCGCAGTACTCGAGATCGGTGTAGGCTCCCAGGTGGAATAGGCAGTCCGGCGAGAACGAGGCGACATCCTCCCTGTACCGGTCGAGATCGCGGAAATCGAGGTACGACAGCCAATCCTCGTTGACGTCGATGTCGGTGCACTTGAGGTCCGCTTGACCCCTGAACTCCTCGTGGAACGCCAGGCCAAGCATTCCGCCACAGCCGGCAATGTAGATTCGGTTCACGCCCGCGCCCCTCGTGTCAGGACTCCAGTTGTCCGGTTCCCAGGTGAGCGTGATCCAAGCGCTTCTTCGTAAGCCTCGATAGCCGACCGCACGAAGTTCGCAGCACCAAATTCCGCCACAACCCACTCGCGCGCTGCCGTTCCCACCCGCTCGCACAGCGTCGGATCCGCCCAAGCCAGCCGTATCGCGGCCGCAAGCATCGCGGGCTCGTCGGCGGGGTACAAGAGCCCGCGCGCTCCATCGTCGAGCATCTCAGGAATCCCGCCCCGATTGGACCCGACAACCAGCTTGCCGGCAGCGAAAGCTTGCAGGATCACATACGGGAAGTTCTCGTGCCACATCGAAGGCACTACGACTAGGCGCGCCCGCTGGAGCACACCGTCCATGTCCTCCCCCCAGACCGGTCCCAGGAACTCCACGTTCCGGAGCCCTGCGTCCGCGGCCTCCGCGCGGAGAGCAGACTCCTGCGGACCGTTCCCGACGATGCGCACCGGAATCTCGGGCAGGAGCGCGGCAGCACGCAGCAACTGCTCGACGCCCTTCTCGTCGCTCAAGCGACCGAAGTACAGCACGTACTCACCGTCTCCGACATTCGCCACCGGAGGCGGCGTGAAGGGGTTTCGCAGCGTCCGCGAGCGGAAGGTCCCTGCGCCCCAGAACTCCGCTGTCTTGTCAGCCATGAATCGACTGGGGAACAGGAACAGATCGACCCGCTTGCGGAGCGATCCTCGAACGGCCTCCGCGTAGGCCTCGAGCATAGACGCCCCGCTGTACGCCAGTGAGTCGTGGCAGCATCGGTTGAGCAGCGCGTTGTAGAAACGGCCGCCCTTGCACTCCTCGCAAAGCCGACCGTGGTGATAGAGCTTGTAGTTCGGACAGATGTGTTTGTAGTCGTTGACTTGCATCACCACCGGCACGCGTGCCTTCGCACACGCATCTATCACGGACGTCGACATCTGCGAGATGATGCCGTGCACGTGCGCCACGTCGGGCCGAAAGTCCTTTATCAGACGGCTTGTCGACCGTCTAGCCGAGAGCGAATACATCGCTGTGCCGAGTGCGCGCGCCCGCTGATACGGGCCACCCCCCGCATAGTCGTAGGAGCGAATGAAGTACTCGCTGAACTGCGACTCCCAGTTGTCCGGATGCTCGGTCGAGAGGAACGCGACCTGATGTCCGGCTTCCTCCAACAGCCTCCCGGTCTCGAAGACAAGCGTCTCAGCACCGCCAAAGGTGCGAAAGAACCTGTGCGCCAGAAGAACCCGCATCGTCGACCTACTTTCCTTCGCAATGGAAGCTATGAGGTTGCCCCTGCGGACACGGCTTATCGGGTGTGCCCTCTCGCACTGCGTTTCTGTCCTCGTTCACGAGCGAACCCACGCACTCACGCGAAGCCCGCGCGCCAACAACATGCTCCAGCAGCGCGTCGTAGGTGGCGACCATCGAGTCGACCGTGAGGTTCTCGGATACCCAGGCACGTCCGGCGGCGCCCATCGATTGGCGAAGGACGGGGTCGCGCGACAGCTCGAGGACGCGTCGCGCCATGCCAGCCTCATCGTCTCGGGGCACCAAGTACCCCGTCACGCCGTCCCGCATCGTCTCGCGCACGCCACACAGGTCGAAGCCAACGACGGGGACACCGCACGCCTGTGCCTCTAGGAAGGACAGCGGAAACACCTCGATGCTGTCCGACATCAGGACGACGATGTCGCACGCGCAGTAGGCGGACTGCATGTCAGACACGGGTCCTGCAACAACCATGCGCCCCGCCGCAGGGGAGGCGGAAGCGGCACTACGGTTCGTCTCCAGCAGTTCCCCGCCTCCGACCATGACCCCGTAGACATCGGCCCCCTCGGCCGAGCAGGTCTCAACGAGACGAATGAACCGGTCATGCCGCTTCTCGGCACGATGCGCCGCAACAATACCCACGAGAGTGACTTGGTCTGGTACGCCCCAAGCGCGCCTCATCAGCGCTCGCCGCTCCGTTTCGGGGTGAAACTGCACTGGGTCCACACCATTCGGAATGACCACTATCTTCCCGACTGGGTTGCGCTCCGCGACCAGATACGGCCGTTGTGCAGAGGCACATGCCACCACTGCACGTGTGAAAGGTCCCAGGACGAAGTTCGCGAACTCCATGTCGCGCTTGCGACGCGCCCGCAAGGCGACATGCTCGGCCGTGAGCACAGGTGTGCCTAGCGCGATGCCGGCGATCCTGCCCCACAGGGTCGCGTTGTAGATCTCGCATAGGAGGACCTGGGCGCGGAACGCGTGGAGACGACTGGCTATGTCCCACAGCACGCGCACGTCGTAGCGCGACATACGTCCAAGTTCCACGACTCTGACATTGGGGTGGTTCAGGACGTTGCGAAACGCCCCCCCACGCTTGTTGATGAGGAGCAACACGGAGTGCCCCCGCGTCGCAAGCCCACGCGCCAGCTGTGCGATCTGGTGCTCCATACCGCCCACAGGGAAAGTGGGAACGTCAATCGCTATGCGCATCACCCGTCACCGGCCTCCGCCACTTCGCCACCGTTCTCCAGGAGGCCCGCGCGTCCGGCAGTAGCAGTGGAGAACGTGTGCCCCCGGTCCGGATCTGCCAATCGAAGGCGTCCCCACTTCACCGCCATGCCCATGAGGCACCAGAACAACACCGCGATCGCGTCCGTGAACCACGCGTTCGCGTAGAGAGCCGCAGCGACGTACACGGCCGCCGAACCCACCGCCGCGGCGCCTACCGCGACGCCCAGCTCGTCGACGCGGGACGCCCACGACCTCACCACAGCTCCGCACGCGAATCCGACGGCGACAAGGTAGAGCAGGATTCCCAGCAGGCCAGTCTCGAGCAGCGATTTAGTCGCGCTCGTCGTCCAATCGAACGTGCCAACGAATTCAGAGGACAGGCCGGTTTGCCCGAGGAGCGCCGACGAACTGAGCAGCCCGAGGCCCCGGCCGATCAGCAGGTCCGCAATCGTCCGACTCTGGTTCAGTACCAGCCTCACGCCCTCAAGCCGACCTGCTTGGCCGCCGCGCCCGTACGAGAACAGGTAGCCCGTGATGGCCGACGGGTCCTTCAGCCACGCCAACCAGTAGCTGGCCATCGTCTGTCCTCCGGGTAGTAGGCTGCCGACATAGCGATACCCGACGAACAGGGCCGCAAGAGCGGCCGCGCTGATGGCACCATACTGCAGCAGCACGAATGCTCCTCGCCTCGGTTTCGCGACGGCCTTGGTCAATCCCACGGCGATCGTTCCGAGAGCGCAGAAGACGAACCCCGCCTTCGCCTCGCTGATCAGTAGGACAGCGGCAATCGCCAAACCCACGGGCAACAGCCAAACACGCTTGCGGCCGAACAGCAGCGCGACGGCGATCGTCCAGGCGAAAGCCATCACCACCGCGAGAAGCGAGGTGCCGCCCAAATTGCCGAACGTGCCGCCGATCCGGTCGACGTTGACTGCGAACCGAGCCTGGACCATCACGATAGGCACCTGAGCCACCACGATGGCGAGAACAATCAGTGCTAGACGTTTCAACGATCTCATCGTGATACTCGAGTGCACGATCGCAACGTAGGCGATCGGACCGGCAATGTAGGCTGCCAGGGACTGGAATGCCACGAACCGCCCGCCAGCGCCGAAGGCCGCAGACACTGCCAAGACGGCCATCAACATGATCAAGGGCACCGGGACGCGCAGCGGATTGCCCGGACCCAAGTCGAGCACCACAGTCAAGGCGAACAGACCGATGAGAGCTTTCGTGAGCAGCGAGGCCTGCAGGGAAGTCCGAACCAGTAGGTGATGCTGAGCATGACCAGTGAAGACACCAAGATCGCGCCCAGCGCGAACTCACGACTCCACTACCGTCCCGATCGAGAGAGCAAGAACTGCGAACGCGAGCAGGGCCGGTATCGGCCACCGCCCGGCAAGGTCTCCAAGCGCTGGGGCAAGGAGCGCCACCGTCGCCAGCCAGACGTAGCGCTCGCTAGCCGTCCAGGGGAGCCGCCGGACCGCGTCTCCTCCTCTGGCCGGCCGGCTCACTCCGCGTTCCCGACGTGTTCGAGTATCCGGCGCACGCGTCCCACGATAGTGTGCCGCTCGGCCGTCTCTGCCGCGCCGTGCGCAAGATGCGCTCGCAGCCCTGCATCGTCGCTCGAGGCGCCCCATGGCAGCGGACCACTCCTCGACCGAATCGGGATCCACGAGCAGGCAGTTCGACTCGTCCACAAGAATCTCGGCGATCGAGGGAAGGTTCGACGCGATGATGCTCCTGCCCGCGGACAGGTACTCGAACATCTTGAGTCGGCGAGCAGTACTCCGCCGTGCCCGCATTCCCGTCGGGAAGCATCGCGTCCTGCGTGTATGGCATGAGCAGGATGTCCGCTTGTGACAGCAGCTCCTGGACGTCTGCGTGAGGGACCGCTGCCCGCACAGAAACGTTGTCGGGCAGCCGTCCGGGAGGAGCCTCCCCTCCTACGATGACGAAGTCAACGGTCGGATGGCGCTCGGCCAGGTCGAGTATGGTTTCGAGGCCGCGGCCTCGGAGCAAGTAGCCCCACATACATCGCGCGAAGCCGCCGGCCGGCGGCAGAGTCGACGCGATAGTCATCGCGAATCGGGAAGCTGTGCCGTTGTGTTCGACGATGAGCGCCGATTCCTCGAGCCCGTACTGTCTCGCGATCATTCCGGCGAGTCGTCTGGAGATACAGACAATGTGCAGTCTCTTGCTGTGGCGAGCGATCCTGAAGGCGAGCCGGTTGGAGCGAGCTCCCGCGTCGGCATGTGGAACTCGAGGAACACGTGACGCGCCCCTCCGAGCAGCGCACCCAGAGCCGGTAGTGCGGTCCTAGCATAGGCGTAGGTGCAGTGTCGGCTGGCGCGGGATGATTCGACGATCAGGCGAAGACAGCGAACCCCCCTGTTCGCATCGAGAGGAATCCACGAGATCTGCGGAGTGTTGTGGAGCCCGTAGCGTTGGCGCAGTTCAGCGGCACTCGGAGTCTCGGCGTCGTTCGGAGGATACATGAGCAGTTCCGTGTCGACACCGGAGGTCGTCAATGCATCACACATCGCCAGAATCTGGACGATGTGCGCCCAATCGTTCATTACGTCGAAGGCAACGTACGCGCACGACGAGCCGCCGCTCGATCGCGTCCGAGCACCTGTATCGCTACCCATCACTGTCATCGACTCTCCAGTCCGTAGCCTGTCAGACTACGCCGGCAAGTGTTGATTCTCGCTCCGCAAGTGCGACTGAGCGCCCGCCAGCGACTCGAGGTACCCTCCCGCGCGTACGAGGCGCAACGCCATCGCGTATTCGCCCCGCCGCCCGAGCTGACGCTGCGGGATACCATGGCTCGCCCTTCGCGAGCAGCGTCACTCGCGTCCAGAATAGCACCCGCCGCTCTCCTCGGACGCGCGCGCGCGCGCAGAGCTGCGCGTCCGCGACGCAGCGCGACGTCCGCCACGCCGTTGTCGCGGTGAGCGTCGATCCCGCGCGACGCTGCCCAGAGCATCTGAATCTCCGTCCTCCGATGCTGCGGCAGCTCCATGTTGATTCTCGTCCGCGTCCCCGCGCCGCAGCTGAGCCCAGCGCGCTTGCGTACTCGAATTCCGGCGGCATGCAACGCCGCCGCGCACTCGGTTCGCCGGCTCCTCCGCTACCCTCATTCATCTCTCCTTAGTCCGCAGCCTTGCCAAAGGCGCCGAGCCGTCAGCGCATTCCATCCCAACGACCGCCAGTGAGCTGACAGCAGCCATTGCGAGATAGCCGCCCGGCGGGTAAGACAAAGAGAGCGCCACCGCGTACTTCCCGGCTGACTGTCCACAGGTAGACGGCCGTGGGATACCCCGGCTCACCCATCGACAGCAGTGTAACCCGGGTCCAGAACAGCACCCCGTCGACGACGACCCCGATGAGCAGAATGGTCGAGGGCGGCTGCCGCAGGCACGAACGAGGGTCCGTAAAGCGTCGCAATCGCGAACGGTGCCGCGACCCACCAGTCCGACTGACACCGGAAAGAGCCAGAGGGCGGCAGCCTTGCTGCCGCGGCGCATCAGGGTTCTGAACTGAGTCCACGACCGCGTGCTGCGGCGGCGCTGAACTCCGGATACGAGGCGTAGACAAGAGGCATCATCGGCAGAGCTAGCCAACTGGCAGATGGACTTGGCGAGCTTGTAGTATGCAACCTCCACTGGGACTGCGAAGGAAGCCGAGAACGAGCAGGTCCCCTTCGTTCATGAGGCTGTTCAGCGTGCCGGTCAGGTTCGACAGGACCGCGAAGCGTCCCATCTCGCGTCCGAGCCCACCGAGTCTGACAACGCGTTGGCGCGTCCAGCCGTCCGAGAGTACGCTGCGCGCGGCGTCGAAGGCCGACCGTCCACATCGACGCTGCCAGGAGGACCTCGGTGCCTACGAGCACTCCGACCACGGCATTAGGTCCCCGCCGACCAGATACACCACGCCGATGGCACACACGCCGGCGGTCTGGCAGGCCGTCTGAACCAGACTCTGCGTACGGAAGTCACGATTAACGTGCAACATGCCAATCAGGGACTCGCGCCCGGCTTGGACACGATGATTGTCAGCGCCAAGGAACGGAACACCCATGCGAAATCCCGCGTTCTTCGCGAACGTCGACGCGCCCCAGCCTGCAAGCGCTTCCACGACAGCGAACGCAAGCACAGCGACTACCGACGTCGCCTGCGAGAGCGAGCTTGAACGCCGTCGCTGCCCTCGTCGGTCCCATCTCCCCTTAAGCTGGGTCACCCACTTGACGACAAACTCGTTCATCCGAAACGAAAGGAGCCTGCCCGCGATGCCGCAGAAGCTCAACGCCACCCCGAGCATGCCCCACACTGCTATGCCCAGCAGACGGGCGGTCAGAACTGCCTTGAACCATTGCAGCAGCATCATGAGCGCGCCGCTAGAACCCGTGAGCCAGCCCGTGTGCTTTAGGACGGCCCGCAGGGTGCCATCCTCGCGAAGTGTGCGGCGTACGCCGTCGAGCCGTGACCGAATGGGGTTCATCGCATATCGCCCGCTAGCCGCGGGTCGTGAACCACTCGACGGTCCTCTCGAGCCCTTCGCGCAATGTTGCATGTGGCTCGTAACCGAGAACCTGTCGTGCCTTGCTGATATCGGCCTGTGAATCCCTCACGTCCGCCAGACGGGCCGGCGCGTAACGGGCGCTACGGTCACACCCATGATGTCGGCCAACTCGTCCACCAACGCGTTCACGGTGACGGAATCGCCGCATGCGATGTTGAACACCTCACCGTTCGGGATCGGTGCGGTGGCCGCCAGTACGTTGGCCGCGACGACGTTGTCTACGAAGGTGAAGTCTCTCGTCTGCCGTCCGTCGCCGAAGATGACAGGCGCCTCACCCGAAGCGATGCAGCGGATGAAGCTCGGAATGACCGCCGAGTACTGGCTGTCCGGGTCCTGGCGCGGGCCGAAGACGTTGAAGTAGCGCAGGCTCACGGTCTCCATGCCGTAGACATTCGCGAACGCCTGGCAGTAGTGCTCCCCGGCGAGCTTCGCCACCGCGTAGGGAGCTAGCGGCTGCGGTCCCGCGTCCTCTCTGCGGGGGTTCACCGGGCTGTTGCCATACGCCGAAGAGGACGAAGCATAGACCACACGCCCGATCCCCTCGTCACGCGAGGCCAAAAGGACGTTGAGCGTGGCGGTGATATTGACCGCGTTCGTGGTCAATGGATCTTGGACGCTGCGCGGGATGCTCGGGAGCGCTGCCTGGTGGAAGACCACGTTCAGCCTTTGACCGCGGCATGTGCCCGTTCGTAGCTCTGGAGATCCCCTTCCACGAGCTCGATGTCTGCGAGGAAAGGCGCGAGGTTGTGGCGGTGACCCGTGGAGAAGTTGTCGATCACCCGAACCTCGTGCCCGAGTCGGAGAAGCACCTCGACCAAGTTGCTGCCGATGAAACCGGCACCGCCTGTCACGAGCGCATGCACGTCGACCTCCACTTCGCGGTCCGCTGCAGCCAGGACAGGTCAGCGACCATGATTGTTGCTCCCGCCTTGTCGCCGCTCGTGAGAACTCGTGATGCCGGACCCTCAAGACGACTTGGCATGCCGCGCCCCCCGGCACTTCGAGCCGTTCATGCGGTCGGAGACGAGCCAGTCCTCCGTAGTAGCCGTAGTCGCCGCCGGCCAGCGTGTCCTCGACACCGCACAGGACGACACCGAGGATGCGCGCGCCGACCCTTCTCCAGCTGCTCGCGGCTCTTGCGTGCGGCATCGCGCGTCGACACATTGGCACGCGTGACCATAAGCACACCGTCCACCCGGCGTGGCCGCGGCCGCCGCATCGGCCACCGCGAGCAGAGGAGCGGAGTCCAGGATGACCCAGTCCACTGACTCGGCTAGGCTCGCGATCAGCTTCCCCATCGCCGACGACCCGAGCAGCGCGCTCGGATTCGGCGGCATGCTGCCAGCGGGAAGCACCCAGAGACTCTGGAAGCCCGCGGGCCGCTGGAGCGCGTCCCGAACGTCCCTCGTGTCGACAAGAACGTCCGACAGGCCGATCGCGGTGTCCACGTCGAAGAATGCGGTCGAGCCAGGTCGATGGAAGTCGCAGATCACCAGAACGACCTTCTCCCCGGCGCTGGACAGGACAGCCGCGAGGTTCGCGGCTACGGTGGACTTTCCTTCACGGCGCCGCCGACGTCACGAGCACCGTCTTGATGTCGTGCTCCACGTTGATGAAGCCCAAGTTGTTGCGCAACATACGGTAGGCCTCCGCCGTGGGGCCGCTGGGTCGTTCAACCAGCGCTAGGCGCGGGGCGTCCTGCTTCTTACGCTTCTCCAGGGGGATGCTGCCAAGCACCGGCACGCCGTAGATCTCCTCGGCTTCGTCGGACGACTTGATCGTGTTGTCCAGCGTCTTGGCGAGAAACGCCATTCCAAGACCGAGAACGAGGCCCATCGCGAGTCCTAGAGCTCCGTTGCGCACGGGCTTCGGCGACACCGGCACGGGATCGGCGCACTGCGCTCGCCAAAACGCTGCCGGACCCAGTCATGAGTTGTTCCATCATCCTGAGTTGTTCGAGATTGTCGGCGAGTGTCGCGTACAGGCTATTGGCGGCTTGCAGCTCCACCTGCTTTGCACCCGACGTGTCACCCGCGGAGATCGAGGCCTGGATGGCGACGATCTGCGCCCGTGCAGACGCAAGGCGTCCCTGGACGTCATCGACTGCGGCCTGGATGCTCTCGCGCTGGCGGTCCCGCGACCAGCCGACGTACGCCTCGGCAAGCGCGTTGGCGGTGTCTGCGGCGCGCGCTGCAGACCCGTCCGCGACGTCGATCGTCACGATGTTCGTCTGCCCATCCACTGAGACGCTCACACGCCTGAGCAGGTCGGTCGGCGTCGTCCTGAGATCGAGCGCACGGATGACCTGCTCGAGAAGCGCGCGACCGCATCACGTCGACCTGAGTCTGAACCTCACGCTGCGGCTCGTTGTATACGGCGGCTGGGGAGAGCCCAAGATCGTTGCTCCCGCGTTCTGCTGGGTCAACAGCACCGTGGCTTGTCCCTGGTAGGTCGGCGCCTGCAGCAAGCTCACCCCGACGGACACGAGCGTCACGATGCTGCCACGATGACGACAATCCACGGCGCGCCCCACCGCGCTAGCAAAGTCGCGAAGCCCCACATGCACCTCCTGTCGGTTCACCGGGCTGAGAGTCACAGGTCACTCTATCAGGGCGCCGTGAAGGTTGTCACGCACTGCAAACGCGAAGAGGCTTCTTGAATCACACACCCTTGGAGGTCACACGGTGGTTGGTTCTTTCGAACCCTATCCAGTCAAGCGCGGGTATCGGCGATGAGTCCGTCATGGACGAAAACCGATGTGAATACCCGGCCATTCGCCAACCCTGATCGCTAGCCATGTGACCGGAATCACCAGCCGCGCCGCTCGGCCTATCCCACTCAAGCAACTCCTACACCGAGCCGATAGACCTTGCGTAGCTTCAGCGTCGAAACCTCCCTAGCCACAGGACGGAGTAGAGATGACCGCTGCGGTCAAAGACATGCGGCCGACCGCCCGACTCGACACGCCGAGACTGCGGCTGGTGACCGGTTGGACAGGGGCGATCCTGTTGATCGTCGCCTTATTCCTAATCCCGAGCCTGGAAGCGCAGCCTGCACGAGGCGCCGTGAGCCAACCGGACTTCCCGCGTCTTGCCGCGTGGTGGCCGGGGACCGCCCCGGCCGCGGACATCGCGAAGCGCGACTATGTGATGCTCCACGAGAACCGCCCCTCTCACCCGACCCAGGACCGCAGCTCCATCCTCGCCGCGAACCCGGACATGATGTTCATGTCCGAGGGGTCGGCGCGTGAACTGTACTTCTCTGTGGCCGGTAACGATCCCGCCTTCGACGCCGAACGTCTCGGGGCCATTCCACGCTCGTGGGTGCTCCTACAAGTGGGCTCGACCCTCTCACAGGGGGTCACATCGACCGGTGCCACGAGCCTGAGCGTCAGCGTCGTGGATGCCGCCAAGTTCCGTGTCGGCGACCTGATTCTGGCGGACAGCGAGTACATGTATGTCACGGGGGTCTCGAACGGGACTCCGGGGACCCTGACCGTCAAGCGCGGGTGGGCGGGGTCCGCCGCCGCGGCCCACTCATCGGGAACGAAGGTCAACGCGGTAGTCACTCAATGGCCGGGACAGGTCAACTTGAACATGACCGCCTCCTGCCCTGAAGGCAAGGCTACCGGCGAGTTTGCATCGCCCGCACCGGAGAAGGCCAACAAGTGGGTGGCCCGGCGCAACATCGCCTTCTACCGAGCGCGCGACTACGACGGCATGATGATCGACGGCTCGGAAGAATGGCTCACTTACAGCCAGATGCCCCCCATCCGCAGCATCGGTACCGTCGCCAATCCAAACGTTGCGGTATCCGACTACGCGGCATTCGACACCACCTGGCGCACCGGCATCCGGCAGATGTTCACCTACATGCGCGCCGAAGAGCCAACGGCGGTCATCATCGCCAACGACGGCGCCAGCCCCGATCTTGTGACGGCGGGGTCGCAATCGAGGGCCGGCCCACGGCGGATCAGTCGTTGGAGGACTGGAAGGGCCGCTTCGTGGGGACTCGCCCCTGGTCGCCCGCGCAACAATTCGTCAGATACACGGCATGGACCAACGTCCCGAACTTCTACACCATGGTCTCGTACTTCTCTGGAACGAGCTATCAGAGTCTACGGCTCGCACTCTGCACCTGCCTGATGGGCGACGGCTACTTCGCCCATCGGGGCGGCACGCGACCGTCGCCGCAGAAGAACGTGCTCCACTGGTTCGACGAGTACGACGACGGCGGGATCGGTAAGGGCTACCTCGGCCAGCCGTCAGGCGCTGCGTACTCGGTCGGCTCCAACGTGTGGCGGCGCGATTTCACCGGCGGCATCGCCCTCGTGAACCCCGACACGGTCGCCCGCACCGTCACGCTCGGCGGCACCTTCCGCAAGATCAAGGGCACGCAGGCCCCGGCGCTGAACGACGGCAGCCTCGTCACGCAGGTCACCCTGCCCGCCAGGGACGGTATCGTCCTACTGCGCGACGCGCTCTCCGACACGACCGCGCCTCCCGCTCCGACGGGCGTGACCGCGACCGCGCTTAGCACGACCTCGATCCGGGTGTCGTGGACGGCGTCGAGTGATGCGAGCGGCATCAAGGAGTACCGCGTGTACTCCGGCGGCGCCCTGAAGGCGACCGTGACCGGCACCTCGGCGACGGTCACGGGCCTCGTGCCCTCGACCTTCTACAGCTTCTCCGTCGTGGCCGTCGACAACGCGGGCAACGCCTCGGCGAGCAGCGCGACCGCGATCGGCGACGACCTGACGCTCCGCTCCCGCGTCGACACCACCCCGCCGACCGTTCCCGACCGGCGTCTGTCCGCGTCCGCCACGAGCCCCACATCGGTCGCCGTGTCGTGGAGCGCGTCTTCGGGTCGACGGCATCAGCTACTACCGCGTGTACATGAGCGGTCGCCCTGAAGGCGACCGTCACCGGGACCTCGACGACCGTGACGGGCCTCTCGCCCCAGACCACCTACACCTTCTCCGTCGTGGCGGTCGACACCGCGCCGACGCCCAACACCTCGGGCGCGAGCGCGACGGTGAGCGTGACGACGCCGGCGGCACCGGACACCACCGCGCCTGCCGCCCCGACGGGCGTCACCGCGACCGAGCTCGGCACCGACCTCGATCCGGGTGTCGTGGACCGCGTCGAGCGATGCGAGCGGCATCAAGGAGTACCGCGTGTACATGAACGGCGCCCTGAAGGCGACCGTGACCGGGACCTCGGCGACGGTCACGGGCCTCGCTGCCCGGGACCTCCTACAGCTTCTCCGTCATGGCGGTCGATAACGCGGGCAACGTCTCGGCGCAGCAGCGCGACGCGTGAGCGCGACGACCGACCCGCTCCCCGTCGACACCACCCCGCCGACGGTCCCGACGGGCGTCACCGCGTCGGCCACGAGCCCCACGTCGGTCGCCGTGTCGTGGAGCGCGTCGTTCGACCTCTCGGGCATCAAGCACTACCTCGTCTACATGAACGGCGCCCTGAAGGCGACCGTGACCGGGACCTCGACGACCGTGACGGGTCTTTCGCCTGAGACCACCTACAGCTTCTCCGTCATGGCCGTCGACAACGCACCTACCCCCAACACCTCGGGTGCGAGCGCGACGGTGAGCGCGACGACGCCGGCGGTGCCGGACACCACCGCGCCTGCCGCCCCGACGGGCGTCACCGCGACCAAGCTCGGCACCGACTCGATCCGGGTGTCGTGGAGCGCGTCGAGCGACGCGAGCGGCATCAAGGAGTACCGCGTCTCCATGAACGGCGCCCTGAAGGCGACCGTGACCGGGACCACAGCGACGGTCACGGGCCTCGCTGCCGGGGCGACCTACAGCTTCTCCGTCACGGCGGTCGATAGCGCGGGCAACGTCTCGGCGCAGCAGCGCGACCGCGACCGCGACGACCGACCCGCTCCCCGTCGACACCACCCCGCCGACCGTCCCGACGGGCGTCACCGCGTCCGCCACGAGCCCGACGTCGGTCGTCGTGTCGTGGAGCGCGTCGTTCGACCTCTCGGGCGTCAAGCACTACCTCGTCTACATGAACGGCGCCTTGAAGGCGACCGTGACCGGGACCTCGACGACCGTGACCGGGCTCTCGCCTGCAGACGACCTACACCTTCTCCGTCGTGGCCGTCGACAACGCGCCTGCGCCCAACGCCTCGGCTGCGAGCGCGACGGTGAGCGCGACGACGCCGGCGGTGCGCCTGCGGACACGGTCGCGCCGGTCATCTCGGTCTCGGGCGTCGAGAACGGCAGCACCTACAGCGCGCCCGTCACCATCACCTTCTCGGCGTTCGACTCTGGCAGCGGCCTCGCGCTGGGTCAGCCGACCGCGACCCTCGACGCTGCGCCCTTCACGAGCGGCTCGACAGCGTCGGCTGCCGGGCTCCACACGTTGGTGGTCACGGCGATCGACCGTTCGGGCAACACCGCACGTCACACCAGGAACTTCACGATCTCCGAGACCACCTCCACGGATCGTCACCAAGGTGAACATCCGCGGCAAGAGCCGGATTCACACCGCTGTCGCGGCCTCCTCGATGGCATTCGAGACGTCGGAGTACGTCGTTGTCGCCACCGGGTACGACTGGCCCGATGCCCTCGGCGGCTCCGCCCTCGCGGGAGCGCTCGACGCCCCGATCCTGCTCACGTACCAGAAGAGCCTCCCCGGAGAAGTAGCCGCCGAGATTGCGCGCCTTCGGCGCCAAGAAGGCGATCGTCCTCGGTGGCCCTGCAGCGGTGTCGCGGCGCCGTGGAGGACAAGCTCAAGAAGCTCTTGGGCGCGGGCAACGTGGAGCGGATCGCCGGTGCCGACCGCTACGAGACCGCGAACAAGGTGGCAGCGCGCACGATCGCCTTGCTCGGGCCGGCGTACGACGGCACCGCCTTCGTCGCCACGGGAGCGAACTTCCCCGACGCCCTCGGCGCCTCGCCACTCGCCGCAGCCAAGGGCTGGCCGATCTACCTCGCCAACCCGCGCTGGCGCGATGATGCCGGACTCGTCGCCGCGATGAAGGCCGCCGGCGTCACCCGGACACTCGTCCTTGGTGGCACGAACGTCGTCCAGCTCTCCCGTCGAGTCCAGGCTGCGGGCACTCGGGAGCGTCACGCGGCTCGCAGGCGCCAATCGATACGACACCGCCATCAAGGTAGCGCGATACGGCGTGGCGAACGCCGGGCTCGCCTGGGACAAGGTCGCCATGGCCACGGGACAGGACTTCGCCGACGCGCTTGCCGGCGCCGTGCTCCAGGGGAAGAGCGATTCGATCATGTTGCTCACGCCGACTGCTTCGCTGAACGCCGAGGCAGCTGCTGCCGTCAAGGCCAACAAGGCGACGATCAGCGAAGTCCGATTCCTGGGGGCGACCACCGGGCTGAGCGACAAGTGGACCGCGACCGACTGAATTGTTCTTCGCGCACACTGCCGCAGCAGTGCCCCCCGGAGTCTCACCCGACTCCGGGGGGCACTCTCGTGACCGCAGCCGATTGGCCTCAGAGCGTCGGTGTTGTGCCATCCGTGCTGCGGACCGTGAGTCATGCCAGAGTGTCCTATGCTACGGGTACAAGCGCGCTGTGGGCGCCGCGGTCCAGTTCGGGCTCTCGTGCGTCTAGATGACGCTCCTCGAGGGGGTTTCCGCCATGTCCCGCGTCGCAGTCGCCATGAGCGGTGGCGTGGACTCCTCGGTGGCGGCGGCGCTGCTCCTCGAGGCGGGCCGCGACGTCTTCGGCGTCACCATGCGCCTGGGGCTCGCCGAGCTGGCCGATCGCGCGTGCTGCGGCGAGGAGGAGGTGCTCCTCGCCCGCCGCGTGTGCGACGCGCTCGGCATCCAGCACGTGGTGCTCGACATGGCCGCCGAGTTCGCCTCCGAGGTGGTCGAGCCGTTCTGCGCCGACTACGCCGCCGGCCTCACGCCCAACCCCTGCGTGCGCTGCAACGAGCGCATCAAGTTCGGCGCGTTCCTGGAGCGCGTGCAGACGGCTGGGCGCGGACACCCTCGCGACGGGCCACTACGCGCGCATCGCGCGGGCCGAGGGGCAGGCGTGGCTCGAGCGCGGCGCCGACCGCCGGAAGGACCAGTCGTACTTCCTGTACCGAGTGCCGCCTGAGTCGCTGGCGATGCTCGAGTTCCCCCTCGGCGACCTCACCAAGCCGGAAGTCCGCGCTCTGGCCGAGGCGCGGGGGCTGCCCACGGCGGCGCGGCGCGAGAGCCAGGAGGTGTGCTTCACCGACGACCACGCCGCCTTCGTCACGGCACGCCACCCCGAGGCCGGTGTGCCCGGCCCGATCGAGGACACGGCGGGGACGGTGCTGGGCACGCATCGGGGCATCGCCGCGCTACACCGTGGGCCAGCGCAAGGGTCTGGGACTGAGCGGTCCGGAGGGTCCGTACCGAGTGGTGCGGATCGACGCGAGGCGCAACGCGGTCATCGTGGGCGCCTCGGACGCGCTCTGCGCAGGAGCAGCGTGACGCTCGAAGAGAGCGTCTGGCGGCTGCCGGGTCCCGCGCGCGTGCTCGCGCAGGTGCGGTACCGGGGGCTCCCCCTGCCAGCCACGGCCACGCCGACCGCCGCCGGCCTCACCGTCGCAGTTCGACACGCCGACCGACGGTCTGGCGCCCGGGCAGTCGGTCGTCCTCTACCAAGGCGACCGAGTCGTCGGCGGAGGCGTCGTGCCGGCGTCGGCACTCGCGACTGAAACGACGCGGGACTGCGATTCTCGCGGCGTGCCACGCCTGTGCGCAGCACTCAGTAGTGCTTCTCGATCCCCCCGTACCCGAACTGCTTGCCCTTCGCCGTCATCTCCACGAAGTGGCGCAGACGTCGCTCGAACTCCTCGGGGCGGTTCCGGGCACCCTCGACGTAGCCGATGCGGATCCGGACGTACGCGGGCGAGAAGCCCTGCAGGTTCTCCCACGCCGGCGGGCTCGCCTTGAGCGCAGCGGCGATGTCGTCGGGAATCTCGAGGTCGGCGTCAGGGGCGGGCTCGTCGCCCAGCACGCTCGCCAAGCCCCGCGAGCACGTCCGGAGCCACCCGCCCCTCACGCACGAGCGCCCTCAGCCGCGCCTTGTTCGCCTCGGAGTACGGTGACCCGGGTCGCCTCGGTGTGAAGCGCCGCGCGAAGCGGTCGTCGTCGATGCGCCGGCCGATACTGTCGATCCAGCCGAAGCAGAGCGCCTCTTCGACCTGGTCGTTGTACGAGATGCTCGGCTTGCCCGTGTGCACCTTGTAGGACACGAGCCAGGCCTCGCGCTCGGAGCGGTAGTGCTCCTGCAGCCATGCCCGCCACTCGGCGCGGTCGCTCAGGTGCAGCAGCTGCCCCTCGTCGAAGGTCGGCCCGCCCGGCATCGCGGCAGCCGCCCTATCTCGCCTTGACCGCCTCGGCGATCGTGCGGCCCCACGCCTCGGCGTTGGCGAGGTCCTCGGCCGTCGGCCGGAACTTCTGCGTGAAGTCCTCGAACGGCAGCTCGAAGCCGATCTCCTCCAGCCGCGCGCGCATCGCCTTCGGCGGCCCCGCCACCCCACCCGAACGAGCCGAAGACGCCGGCGATCCGCTCGGTGGGATGGAGCCCCTCAAGGTACTGCAGGAGCCCGGCCACTCGGTAGAGCATGCCGTGGTGGAGCGTCGGCGAGCCCAGAACGAGCGCCTTCGCCTCCAGGAGCTCGTAGGCGATGTGCGCCTGCGAGGTCGATCGCGAGGTCGTACATCGCGACCTCGATGCCGCCTGCGGTGATGCCGTCGGTGATGCTCGCGGCGAGCGACGCCGTCGAGCCCCACATCGTCGAGAAGACGACGACGGCCTTGTCGCGCTTCTCCCCCGCCGTCCAGCGCGCGTACTCGGCAAGCATCGGCGCGATGGTGTCGCCGCGCCAGATGAGGCCGTGCGACGGCGCGATGACGTCGATCGCCCAGCCGGTGTCGAGCACCTTCTGGACGGCCTTGCCCACCTGCGTGCCGAGCGGCATGCAGGATGTTCGCGTAGTAGATGCCGAGCTGCCGGAGCGCGCCGTCCAGGCCGTACTCGTCGGCGAAGCGCTCCGAGGACGACGACGTGCTGCCCGAACGCGTCGTTCGGCATGAGGACGCGCTCCTCGGGGCAGTACGAGAACATCGAGTCGGGCCAGTGCACCATCGGCATCGGCAGGAACGTCACCGTCCGCCCGCCGAGGTCGATGACGTCGCCCTGTTTCACGGGCTCGACGACGAGGCCGTTGTGGTACTCGGCGACGTTGCGGACGCCGGAGACGGACGCCACCACGCGCGCCTGCGGGATGGCCGCCATGACGTCGGGCAGGCCGCTGTTGTGATCGGGCTCGCAGTGATTGACGACGATGTGCGTGACCTCGGAAAGGTCGACGATCGAGGCGATGCGCGACAGCAGCTCGGGCACGAACGGCGTCTTCACCGTGTCGATGAGCGCGATGCCCGTCTCGCCCTTCACGAGGTAGGCGTTGTAGGTCGTGCCGTCGGGCGTCTCGAAGCCGTGGAAGTCGCGGAGGCTCCAGTCGATGGCGCCGACCCACCAGATGTTCTCGCTCACCTGAACCGCACGCATGCGGGGCTCCTTTCGGACAGACAACGTGCCTACTCACTCATACCCAACGGCGGCGGGAAGCGCGGCTGGAGCTGCTGGATTCGCGGCTAGCTGACGCGCTTGACGAAGAAGTCCGCCATCGAGAGCAGCAGACTGCGGGCGTCGCTCGGCTCGAGCGCCTTCTCGAGCGCGGCCTTCGCCTCGGTGACGAGACCGCAGGCGTACCCGCGCGCGAACTCGATGCTGCCCGCCTCGGTCAGGATCTCCACGGCCTCCTCGAGCACTGCGGGGTCCTCGGTCCGTGACGCGACGATCGTCCAGCAGCCGCTCGCGCCGCGGGCTCTGCGCGAGCCCGTGCAGCACGACGAGCGTGCGCTTGCCGTTGGTGAGGTCGCTCCGGAAGTCCTTCTTGGTGGACTCCTTCGTGCCCGTGAGGTTGAGCACGTCGTCCTGGATCTGGAACGCGAGGCCGGCCGCCATGCCGAAGTCGCGGAGCGCCTCGATCTCCACCTCGGTACCGCCACCGATGATGGCTCCGACGGCGAGCGGCACACCGCCCGAGTAGAAGGCGGTCTTGTGGTTGGCCATCACCAGGTAGTCGTCGACGGTGAGGTCGAAGCGCCCGTCGCGCGCCCACCCGATGTCGAGCGCCTGGCCCTCGATGGTGCGCGTGGTCATCGCCACGAGCTCGGCGAGCACGCGCAGCTTGGTCGCATCGTCGAGACCCTGGTCGTCAACGACGGTGCCGCACACGAGTGCAAGCGCGAGGTCGCCCGCGTTGATGGCAAGCCCCACGCCCTCCTTCACGTGCATGCAGGGCTCTTCGCGCCGGGTAAGCGAACCGTCCTCGATGTCGTCGTGAATGAGCGCCGCGGTGTGGAAGTGCTCGATGGCGGCGGCAGACGGCCACGCCTTCTTCGAATCCCCACCCACCGCTTCGCACGCGATGATGCAGATGAGCGGGCGGTGCCGCTTGCCGGCGTTCTTGGAGAACACGCGCAGCGGACCGTAGAGGTAGCGGGTCATGTCTTCGTGCACGCCGTCGGCGAAGAACGTGGCAAGGTAGCTGTCGAATCGCTTCGCCTGTCGCTTCAGGTAGAGCTCGAAGATCGTCATGACCCTCCCTGGGGCAGACAGACGCCCGCCCGCGGTCTCGATGTGTGTCCGTACAGTATACGGGAACGTATCAGCCGAGCGATGGGGCGGCCGCTACGACTGCGGGCGGTCGCCCGCGCTCAGGTAGACGCCCTCCGCCGTGAACCGGCGTCGATACGCGAGCATGACCGCCATGATCGAGCCGATCGCGGTCGCTGCCGAGACCATGAGCATGACGACGATCTGGTACTTGGTGGCCTCCAGCGGGTCGGCGCCAGCGAGGATCTGGCCGGTCATCATGCCCGGAATGAAGACGATGCCCGCCGCCGCCATCGAGTTGATCGTGGGGATGAGGCCCGCGCGAAGAGCCGAGCGTACCGAGTCGCGCGCGCTCTCCCACGTGCTCGCGCCGAGCGCCGTGAGCGAGAGGACCTCGCCCGAGCGCGACTCGAGGTCGGCGAACAGCCGCTCGAGCGCGAGCGCGATGCCCGTCATCGAGTTCCCGAGCACCATGCCGGCGATCGGGATGACGTAGCGCGGCTCGTACCAGACCGGCACGCGCACGACGAGTGCGGTCACCGCGAACGTCACCGTGATGGCCGTGAACGCCATCGCGAAGAGCGACGAGCCGAAGAGTCCCGGCGGCGCGTCCGGCGCGCGCTTCAGCACGATGCGCGTGGCCGTCACCGTCATCACGCCGAGGAGTAGCACGACGATCCACCACAGCCGCACGTCGAACACCCACCTGAGCACGAAGCCGAGCGCGAGCAGCTGCAGGTACGTCCGCACCGTGCCGAGAGCGAGGTCCTTGACGAGCCCGAGCCCGATCGCGAGCGAGAGCGCGCCCGTCACCAGCATGAAGAGCGTCGCGAGCGCAAGCTCGCCCCACCCGATCGCGATGACGCCGTCAGCGGGCATCGGAGCACCGCCTCGGTCGTGAGGTGGCCGCCCTCGAGGCGGTAGCGCGCGGTGGCGGCGGCATCGTCGCGCAGGTGGCTCACGCGGATGAGCGCGCCGCCGTCTGCTGTGAACGCGGCCGTGGCGCGAGCGATCAGCGCCGCGCTGGCGTCGTCCAGGCTGGCATCCGGCTCGTCGAGCAGGAGGACCCGCGGCCGCGTGAGCAGCACGCGCAAGAGCGCGACGCGCGCTGCCTGGCCGACCGAGAGCTGCCGGGCGTCTCGCTCGAGGGCGACGTCGGCGAGCCCGACGCCGTCGAGCGCCTCCCGGAGCTCGTCGGCCGACGGCGCCTGGGCGCCCTCGCGCACGGCGAGCTGCCAGGGAAGCGCGAGGTTCTCGGCGACCGTGCCCGCGGCAAGCGCCGGCCGCTGCGGGAGAAGCGCCACCTGCGTGCGCCAGACCTGCGGCGAGATCTCCGCCGCGGGCACGCCGCCGAGCGCGAGCGCGCCCGTCGCGCCGGGCAGCAGGCGCGCGAGCGCCAGCAGCAACGTCGTCTTGCCGACGCCCGACGGGCCGCGGAGCTCCACGATGGCGCCCGGCGCGAGCTCGAGCGAGACGCCGTCGAGGACGCGCACGACACGGCCGTCGAGCGTGCGCTCGGCGACGATGTCGCGCGCGGTGAGGAGCGGCGCGGTATCGGTCACGCGGTCAGCTCCACCGCTCGTACCGGACCTTGCCCTGGTCGAAGCGCTCCGCGGGCGGCTTCTCCTCGGCGGGGTGGCCGATGGCGATCACGTTGAGCGGCTCGATCCCCTCGGGCAGCTCCAGCACGGCCTTGAGCGGGGTGACGCGCTCCATCTTCGGCCAGAAGCCCAGCCAGCACGCGCCCAGGCCGAGCGCGTTCACCGCGACGAGGATGTTCTCAACCGCCGCCGAGCAGTCCTGCTGCCACATCATCGGGTGCTTGAGGTCGCCCACGGCGGCGCAGACCGTGATGGCGAGCGGCGCCTGCTTCAGCATGCGGCCGTACGGCGTCGTCTCCGCCATCGCGTCGAGCGTGGCTCGCTCGGTCGCCACCACGAAGCGCCACGGCTGCTGGTTGCCGGCCGAGGGCGCCGCCATCGCCGCGCGCAGCAGCACCTCGATCAGCTCGGCGCTGACGGGCTCGTCGGTGTACGCGCGGATGCTCCGCCGCGAGAGGATCGCCTGCAGTGCGTCCATGGTGATGTCCTTTCGTCAGTCGTCGTCCGGCATTCGATTCGGCGTCTTGCTCCCGACGACTCCCGGCACGGATACTCCTCTCGGTGCCGCCATTTCCGCGGCTGTCATGAATCTACCCGACCTGATGGGACCGCGCATGGCCTCGACCGCGATCGTCTGGTTCCGCAACGACCTGCGCCTCGCCGACAACCCGGCGCTTGCCGCCGCGTGCGCCTCCGCCGAGCGAGTCCTACCCGTCTTCGTCTGGCACCCCGCCGAGCACGGTGCGTGGGCGCCCGGCGCCGCCTCCCGCGCATGGCTGGCGCGGTCGCTGGAGTCGCTTCGAGCCTCGCTTGCCGAGCGCGGTGGCACGCTCGTGATCCGCGAGGGAGCGCCCGCCGAGGTGCTGGTCGCGCTTGCGGCCGAGGTCGGCGCGAGCGCCGTGTTCTGGAACCGCCGCTACGAGCCGTCGCTCGCGCAGGCGGACGCCGCGACCGCGCGGGCGCTCGATCGCGCCGGGCTCACCGTCCGCGACTTCCCCGGCACGCTCCTGCACGAGCCCGGCGCGATCGTGACCGGCGCAGGCACGCCGTACCGCGTCTTCACGCCGTTCTGGCGCGCGGTGATGCGCGCTCCTGCTCCCGACGTCCCGCTCCGCGCGCCCGCTCGCGTGCCTGCGCCGGAGCGCGCGCCGGTCGGCGCGGAGCCCACGCTGCTGCTGACGCCGGGCGCGGACGCTCCGCCGCTACTCGACACCCGCTTCGCGCCCGGCGAGGCCGGCGCGCACGCCCGCGCCGCTCGCTTCTTCGCCGAGATCGCCGAGGACTACGACGAGACGCGCGACCGCCCCGACCTCGACGGCACCTCTCGGCTGTCGCCGCACCTGGCGTTCGGGGAGATCTCCGCTCGGACACTCTGGCACGACGCACACGACCTGCCGCCGCTGAACGTGGACGGCGTACCGGTCCCGGGCGCCGCCGCCTTCGTCCGACAGCTCGTCTGGCGCGACTTCGCCGCGCATCTGCTCGCCGCGGAGCCGCACACGACCGACCGACCGCTTCGCTCCGAGTTCGAGGCCTTCCCGTGGCGCTCAGACCCCGTGGCGCTGGACGCGTGGCAGCGCGGTATGACCGGCTATCCGCTGGTGGACGCCGGCATGCGGGAGCTCGCCGCGACCGGGTGGATGCACAACCGCGTGCGCATGATCGTCGCTTCGTTCCTCACGAAGGATCTGCTGCTCCCCTGGCAGGACGGCGCACGCTGGTTCTGGGATCGGCTCGTCGACGCCGACCTCGCCAACAACACCTTCGGCTGGCAGTGGGTGGCGGGCTCGGGCGCCGACGCCGCACCGTACTTCCGCATCTTCAACCCGGCCTCACAGGCCGAACGCTACGACCCGGACGATGCGTATGTGCGGCAGTGGGTGCCCGAGCTCGGCACTACGGAGTACCCGGAGCCGATGGTCGACCACGCAGAAGCGCGCGCGAGGGCACTTGCGGCATATGAAGCGATTAGGGAGCCGAGGTGAAGGGACGGTCCCCTGACGAGGCGGCTTGAGTTGACGATCGCACTGCAACGGAGATGCCGGACGGTTTGACTGCGCCGTTGCGTCGTACTGGCGTCGTGTGGGCGAACAGCCCACGTCCGAGGGGGAGGCTGACATGCAACTCACGGCTCCGAAGCCCATCACCTTCTGGATCGCCGTCGTGCTGGCGGTAGCCGGCGGCGTCGCCAGACTCACGTGGTTCGGATACTGGGGGTGGCTGCTTGCCGCCGCTTTCGCCGTCTTGGCGCTCGGCAACCTGGTGAAGCGCCTGTAAGCGCGTACGACAACTTGTTGCTGGGCGCGTCTTCCAGGCGCGTTCCATGTCGGAAGCACCGGCTCTGTCGGTGCTGGTTCCTCCCATGGCGGCATCCGCGCTGATCCTGTGGGACAATCACGTCTGTCCGTACTCGAGACAGCGTGAGGCAGGCTCACCGTGTACGACCTGCTCTTGTCCCCGTTCCCTGTTCAAGGGGTAGTGCTGCCCAATCGGATCGTCATGCCTCCGATGGTCACGTTCCTCGCCACCGACGACGGCATGGTAACGCAGGCACACAGGAACCACTACGGGCAATCCGCGGGCCCAGGCTTGATGATCGTGGAGGGCACGGCCGTCCTCGCCGAGGGCAGAATCGACAGACGCCAACTCGGCATCTACAGAGACGAACACGTGAGCGGCCTCGCGAGGATCGCCGAGGTCATCCATTCCACCGGAGCGATTGCCGGGATACAGATTCATCATGCGGGTGCGACGGCGTTTGCGGAGGCTCGCGGACAGGACGCCCGTCGTCGAGTGCCCCCCATCCTGGCTCGCTTGGTCCGTCAGCAGTTCGCGACATCCGCCCTTGTCAGGATTCGGGACGCCTTCAGGGACGCTGGCCGCAGGGCTGCGGAGGCTGGCTTCGACGTGATTGAAATCCACGCTGCCCACGGGTACATCTTCAGCCAGTTCCTGTCACCCTCTAAGAACTGGCGAGTCGACAGATATGGCGGCAGCATCGCGAACCGCAACCGCTTCCTGCTTGAGGTGTACCGAGCCGTGCGAGATGAGGTCGGTGACAGGGCGCTCGTGACCTGCCGTCTCGGGATCGCCGACGGCCGTCGGCGCGGTCTCGAGTTGGCTGACGGACTATCGGTTGCCCGCCGGCTTGAGGACGAAGGGGCACCTCTCCTGAGCATCTCCTGCGGCAGCGGGATGCCCGAATCCGTGCGGCCGGAGGGCAGCCCGTACTCCGCGCGGCTGCATCTTGCCCACGAAGCGAAGTCGGTCCTGCGGATACCGGTCATCGGTGGCGGGGGTGTGCGCCGACCGGAGACCGCGGAGCAAGCGCTGCAGGACGGCATGGCCGACCTGGTCTTCGTCGGTCAATCGATGCTCGCCGATCCCGGTTGGGCGCGGAAGACGATCGAGGGCAGGTCGGACGAGATCGTGGCCTGTCGGCGATGCAAGCGGTGCTTCTGGTTCGACGACTGGCGGAAGTGCCCTGCGCGCCGAAGAGCGACCGAGACCACGCCTGTCGCTGAGAGCGGCGCCGCATGAGGTGCATTGCGGTTATCGTTGCAGCGCTCGTGCTCCTGTCGGGATGCGCTGACAGGGCAGCCAGGGCGCCGGACCAAGCGAGAGCGCCCCAGGTGCCGCGTGTGGAGCCCGTTGACAAGTTCATCGAGACGGTGCTGAACGGCGTCGCATACGTCGAGTACACACCGGGGACCATGATGGCTGTGGTCTCAACTGACACAGCCAGTCCGACCCCATGCGTCGTTATCCTCCACGGCCACGACGTAGGAATCGAGTTCTACCAGCCGCTTGCCCGCGCAGTAGCCGAGGAGGGCGCCTCCGTCTTCCTGCCCGATTGGGACGACACCCTGCCTTCAGCCGAGGATTCCCGCACGCAGACGGTCACGGACGGGCTCGACGACGTTGCGGATGCGCTGCGCTTCATCCATCTGTACGCGCGACGGTACGGCGGAGACCCGAGGCGAGTGGTGATCGTCGGGCACTCGCTTGGCGCCGCTGCCGCCATGACCGCGATGCTCGCCGGCGATCGCTTCGGCACCGACGCCTTTCCGCACGAGGTCAGTGCACTACCCGATGCCTATGTGTCGCTTGACGGTGTGGTGCCGTTTCGGGAGTTGCTCTGGAACGAGGAGCTTCGCCGGCTCTACGGACAGGATCCCACGACGTGGGACAAGATCAATCCCGACACCTACCTGGACAAGGCCCCGCCGCGCCGCGACGCTGAGTTCCGCTTCTTTGTCGCGACATTGGACTTCGACGCGACCAACTCGATGGCCGCGCGGATGCGAAAGCTCGGCTACAACACGAGCTTCGAGAAGATCGATGTCGGCCACATGCAGGCTGCGGAGCCGCAGCCGGAGACGGTGAAGGCTATTGCCGAACTGGCGCATCCCGACTGATTGCGGGCTGCGTGGGAATCGGCGTCTCTTGGTTTCGCTGGCACGGGCGGGTAGCCCCCGGTGGGAAGCTCGCCACTTCGGTATCGCCCAGGCGCTGTGCGTAGAATGGCAAGAGACGTCGACGACCGGGGGATTCAGATGACGCACATCCCAGAGGCGAGTCAGCGCCTCGCGAAGGCGATGACTGCGACGGCTTGGGCGGTACTCCTGGTGTCCGTGTTCATCGCGGTCGGGGGAGCGCTTGAGGTCTACCCGACCGTCATGCTTGTCACGAGGGTCCTTGGCAACGAAGGCGGCGGCGACATATCCCTCGCTGTGATGGCATCCGTGGCCTTCGTCGGAGCTCTTCTGGGTGTCGGCCTGACGACCCATCTGATGCTGCGCGGCTTCGCTCACCTTCTGCTCACAATTCGCCCGGCCGATGACAACACGTCCGGCTGAACATTAGCGGTCGCCTCGTTGGATGAAGAGTGACGCGGGGACCTTTCAATGGTACGGGAACCCGTTTCGAAGGATTCCCGCAGTCCAGAGCATATGGCGGAAGCGTGTGGGAATCGAACCCACCCGGGACGCTCTTCACGCCCCACAACGGTTTTGAAGACCGCGGAGCCCACCAGGACCCATTCGCCTCCAAGCGGCTATTCTGCGGAGCACGCTCGAGGGTGTCAAACCGCGGCACCTCACGGAGCAGGGGGCCTGCGCCCCGGACGCCGCCCTACCCCCGCGGCCCGAGCGTCCGCTCGTCGCCATCGCGCTTCGTCACGCCGCGCGCGTCGAAGTACTCCAGCAGCGGCACGATGTACTTGCGGCTGCTGCCGGTGGCGTCCCGAGCGTCCTTGGCGAGCATCGTCCCGTGCTCGCGCAGGTAGGCGACGATCTTCTCCCGTGCGTCATCGACGGCCTTCGCGTCGAAGTGCAGGTCCGGCCCGAGCCGGACGACGGTACCCGCATCCGCCAGCCTGCCCAGCACCTTGCGCGCAACGCCGAGGTCGACGCCCGCCTCGGCCGCCAGCTCGGCGGTGCGTCGCCGGCGCGAGCGCCTGGCGCGCGAGGAGCGCCGCGAGCTTCTCGGTCGCCTCGGCCTCTGACGCGAGCGCGACCGAGGCCGCCTTCGGGTGGCGCGCCTCGCCGCCGGCGAGCACGATCGTTCCGCGCTCGACCGCAAGCGCCAGCAGCGCGTCGAACACCTTCGGCTCGAGACGGCGGTCGACCTTGTCGCGAAGCGCCGCGATGCCGAGGCCGGTCGCGTTGGGGTTCGCGTCGTGGTAGGCGAGCAACTCGCGCTCGGCCGCCTGCAGGTGCGCCTCCAGCGCCTCGGCGGTGACGTAGTAGGTGTCGCTCCCCACCTTCAGGCGCTCGAGCGCGGCTTGGTTGAGGTCGCTCGCAACGCCGGCCCTCGGTACCCCGAGCGCCTGCGCTACCTGCGCCGACGTCATCGGGATCGCGCGAGCCGCGAGCAGCCCGAGCGCCGCGGACGAGAGGTCGTGCGCGCGCAGCGCCTCCAGGAGCTCGCGCTCGTGCGGTCGGAGCGTCGTGCGGCGGGGCGGCAGGACGTCGAGCACCACGCCGCCGCCGATCGTCCACATCGGCGAGTAGCTGCGGATGATGAAGCGGTCGTCGTAGCGGGGCGCGAGCGGCTCCTCCAGCCGGATCTGCGCGAGGCCGCGTTCGCCTGGCTGCAGCAGTGGCGCGTCCATGAAGAGCACTCGGCCAAGCACCTCGCGCGTCCCGTGGTGCACGTGCACGCGCGTGCCGCTCTCAAGCGGCTTCTCCTCGCTCGCGAGATACGTGACGTACGCGTCGAAGCGATCGGTCGTGCTGAGCGAGCCCGGCTCGGCCACGATGTCGCCGCGCTCGATCTCGTCTCTGTCGAGTCCCGCGATGTTGAGCGCCACCCGGTTGCCGGCGCCCGCCTTCTCGACCTGCGCGCCGTGCATCTGCACCGAGCGGATCCTCCCCCGCTTTCCCGAGGGGTAGAGCTCGACGAGCTGGTCGCGCACGGCGCTCCCCGACCACATCGTGCCGGTCACGACGGTGCCCGCGCCCGCGATCGTGAAGACGCGGTCGACCGGCAGGCGCAGCGGCAACTCGGCATGGCGGGAGGCGGCCTCGTCGGCGACCTCGTCGATGGCCGCGAGAAGCTCGGGCAGCCCCGCGCCCGTGCGGCTTGAGACCGGGACGATCGGCGCGCCGTCGATCGACGTGCCCTCGATGAGCGTGCGGATGTCCTCGGCGACGAGCTCGATCCAGTCCTCGTCGGCGAGGTCCGACTTCGTGAGCGCGACGACGCCCTTCGGCACGCCGAGGAGGTCGATGATCGCGAGGTGCTCGCGCGTCTGCGGCATGACGCCGTCGTCGGCGGCGACCACGAGGAGCACGACGTCGATGCCGGTGGCGCCCGCCACCATCTGGCGGACGAAGCGCTCGTGGCCGGGGACGTCCACGACGCCCATCGTGCGGCCGCTCGGCAGCTGGAGCTGCGCGAAGCCGAGCTCGATGGTGACGCCGCGCTCCTTCTCCTCGGGCAGCCGGTCGGGGTCGGTGCCGGTGAGCGCGCGGACGAGCGCGGACTTGCCGTGGTCGATGTGACCGGCGGTACCGAGCACGAGCGAGGAACCGGTCACGAGACCTACGCCTCCGGCGAGGCCGCGAGCGCGGTGAGTGCCGAGACGACCTCGGCCTCATCGGCCGCGGTGAGCGTGCGCGGGTCGAGCAGCAGGCGGCCGTCCTTGATGCGCGCGACGATCGGGGGCGAGGCACAGCGGAGGCGCGCTTCGAGCTCGGTCACGCTCATGCGCTGCGGGACGATCGCCGCGACGACCGTGGGGATGTCCGCCATCGGCAGCGCGCCGCCACCGGCGCGCGAGACGTCCTCGGCGGTGCCGGTGAGGTACGCGTCGCCGCAGGACTTCGCGATGGCGTCGGCGAGCCGGACGGCGCGCTCGGCCATCTCGGAGACCGGCGCCGAGAGCATGCGCAGCGTGGGGATCTCGCGGATAGCGCGCTCGGGATCGAGATAGAGGCGGAGCGTCGTCTCGAGCGCCGCCAGCGTCATCTTGTCGAGGCGCACCGCACGCGCGAGCGGGTGCTTCTTGAGCGCGCGCGATCACCTCGGCCTTGCCCGCGAGGATGCCCGCCTGCGGCCCGCCGAGGAGCTTGTCGCCCGAGCAGGTCACGACGTCGGCGCCGGCCGCGACCGACTCGGCGACCGTGTGCTCGTGCGGGAGGCCCCAGGTCCGAAGGTCGACGAGCACGCCCGAGCCCTGGTCCTCCATGACGCGCACGCCGCGCGTGGCGCCGAGCAACACGAGATCGACGAGCGAGACCTCCTCGGTGAAGCCCACCACTCGGTAGTTGCTGGTGTGCACCTTGAGGAGCAGCCCCGTCGCGGGCGTGATCGCGTTGTCGTAGTCGCGCAGGTGCGTCTTGTTGGTGGTGCCGACCTCCACCATCGTCGCGCCGCTCTCGCGCATCACGTCCGGCACGCGGAAGCTGCCGCCGATCTCCACGAGCTGCCCGCGCGACACGATCGCCTCGCGGCCGCGCGCAAGCCCGGCCAGGCCCAGCAGCACCGCGGCGGCGTTGTTGTTGACCGCCATGGCGGCCTCGGCGCCGGTGAGCCGGCAGATGAGCTCCTCGACGTGCGCGTGGCGGCTGCCACGCTCGCCTGTGGCGAGGTCGTACTCGAGCGTCGAGTAGCCGCGCGCGACCTCGGCGACCGCCTCGACCGCGGCTTCGGCCAGCGGCGAGCGCCCGAGGTTGGTGTGCACGACGATGCCGGTCGCGTTGATGACGCGCCGGAGCGACGACTGCGCCTTGACGGCCACCAGCCGGGCGACGTGCGCCGCGACCGCGTCCTCGCTCGCATCGGGCGAGCCGCCGTCGAGGATCTCGGCGCGCACGGCCTCGATCGCCTCGCGCACCGCCTCGGTGACGAGCAGGCGCGGGTGAACCGCGGCGAGCGCGGCCACGTCCTCGCGCTCGAGCAGCCGGTCGACCTTGGGGAGTGCGCGCAGACAGCGCTTGAGTGTCCATGCGGCTATTCTAGCCCACGAGCGTCGTGCGGCGAGCGGACGCCCGCCCTCACCCCACGCTCACGACGTCGCTCGCGGTCATGAAGAGCTCCGCAGTGTCGCTCATCGTACCGACCTCGCCGACCGCGAGCTGGTCCGTGAGGTCGAACCAGTCGAGGCACGTGCCGCACGAGTAGATGTACACCCCGTCCTCGGAAAGCAGCCTGAGGTCGTCGAGCGCGGCCGAGCCGCGGCAGGTGAGGGTGACGCCCGCATTCATGAAGATGACGGCCTCTGGCTTGACCTCGGTGCGCGCGAGCGAGTACAGGAAGCTCCCCATCAGCTTGGCTCCGAGCTCGTCGTCGCCCTCGCCGATCCGGTCCGAATTGACGAACACGACCTTCTCCATCGGTTGTCCTTCCGTCTGGCAGGCCCCCGAGTGAGCGCTGCGCCGTTATCGCACGATAATGTGGCCCGGCTCTCCTTCGAGTGCGCGGCCGACGATGGCCGCCGGCTCGCCTCGCTCGGCAAGCGCTGCCACAAGGGCGTCGAGCTTCTCGGGCGCGACCGCCATGAGTAGTCCGCCGGACGTCTGCGGGTCGGCGAGCACGCCTTGCCAGTCGACGCCTGCCGAGCCCCAGTCCACCCACGGCTCGAGGAACGCCAGCACGTCAGCCGTGCGTCCGGGCTTCACGCCGTCCGCGGAGTACCGGAGCACGCCCGGCCAGAGCGGCAACGCAGTCCGGTCGAGCTCGATCGCGCAGCCGCTCCCGAGCGCCATCTCGCGGGCGTGGCCCGCGATCCCGAAGCCCGTGATGTCGGTCCCGGCGTGAACGCCGACTGCCACCATCGCCTCGGCGGCCGCTCGGTTGAGGTGCGCCATGCTCCCGATGACCTCGGCGAGCGACTCCTCGGTCTCGAGGCCCTGCTTGAGTGCCGTGTTCAGGATGCCCACGCCCAGCCGCTTGGTGAGCACGAGAACGTCACCGGGGAGCGCGCCGATGTTGCGCACGACGTCCTCGGGCCGCGCCACGCCCATGATCGAGAGCCCGTACTTGGGCTCCTTGTCGTCGATGGTGTGCCCGCCGACGATGACGGCGCCCGCCTCGCGCACCTTGTCCGCGCCGCCCTGCAGCACTCGGGCAGTGATCTCCGGCGGAAGCGAGCACGGCATCGCCAGAAGGTTCATCGCCGTGAGCGGTCGCCCGCCCATCGCATAGATGTCGGAGAGTGCGTTCGCCGCCGTGATGCGCCCGAAGTCATACGGGTCGTCCACCATGGGCGTGAAGAAGTCGACCGTGAGCAGCACGGCCTGATCGCCGAGGCGGTAGACCGCGGCGTCGTCTGACGTCTCGAAGCCGACCATCAGGTCCTCCGAGGCGCCCGGGCTGATCTGGTCGAGCACGCGAGCGAGGTCACCCGGACCCCACTTAGCGGCTCAACCCGCCTTGCTGGAGAGCTGTGTCAGGCGCACAGGCTCCACAACGACCTCCGATTCGCGTCGAGTAACGATACTCAGTATAAGTCCTGCTGATGAAGTGACGGCAAGCGCGGAGCGCGGGGCTGGTGTTGCGGGCGGGCCTAGCCCTCGCCGGCGTCGCCCCGGTACGTGACCCGGAGCGACGCAGTGCCGAACGCGGTGAGCGGCACGCCGAACGCCGTCGACGCCACGCGCACCGGCGTTCCACCGCGAACGTCGCTCACGTCGGCAACCTCGCGCGGGAAGACGAGCGTCGCACTCTGGGCGAGACCCGCGTGGTTCAGGAGCACGACGATGTCATCGTCGGTGCCGATGAAGTGCGCGAATTCGACGTCGGGCCGATCGCAGCGAAGCGCCGCGGCCGCTCCCGACGCGCCCGCCACGCCTGCATAGATGCCGCGCACGAGCGTCCACACGGCATCCGGTGCCGACGCGGGGTCGGCCTCGGAGAGCATGCGCTCGAGCGGCGCCGCCACGAAGAGCGCCCTCCCCTGCCCGTACTGGCGGAGCGTCACCAGCGGCGCGCCGTCGCGATCGGTCGCGACCACGGTTGCCGAGCCGCCGCCCAGCCGAGCGAAGTGCGGGACCGGAATCGGCGACGTGAAGGTGGACACGCCGGGGAGAAGGTCGGCTTGGGCGACCCGGCACGAGAGCGACGTCCGCGGCCCGTCGTCGCCCAGGAACTCGACGCCGAAGATTTCGCGGAGCGTCGGATCGGCATCGCCGCCGCCGTACGAGAGCACCGCTGCGCCGCCGGCCTGCACGAACGCAGCGAGCGAGCGCCACGTCTCCGCGTCGAGCGCGCTCGCGCCAGGCACGATCATCACGTGCACTCGCACGACGCGATCGCCCTCGCGGACGACGGTCACCGGGAGGTGCGCCTCCTTGGCCGCCACGTACGCAGCGAGGCAGGTGCGCGGCGTTCGGATACCGGCAAGCGACGGGAGCACCTGGTAGCGCTCGGCCGGCATCAGGACCGCGACGCGGTCGGGCACGAGCTCGTAGCCGCTGACCGCAGCCGCCACCGCAGCGAACCGTCCGACCTCCGCAAGCATGGCCGTCGGCGTGCCGTCGGTAAGGCAGACGCCCGCGAGCGACTCCTCGGGATCGACGTGGTACGGCGCGCGTGGCTCGGTCAGGAGTCCGCGCCAGCGGCGGAGCATGGCCCCGCTCGCGCCGTTCATGAGCGCCGAGTAGAGGCCCGTCCTGAGCCGGACGACATCCTCAGCGGGCGAGCCCTCCAGATCGCGAGGGCCGATGCCCTCAGCGACGGCGGGAAGCTCGTCCAGCGCGAGGCGGAGCAGGAAGCCGTCCAAATGGGAGCCGATGCGCCCGCCCGGGGCGCCGCCGACGGCGTAGGCGGCGTACTCGGCCGAGGACTCGACCGCCGCCTCTTCGCAGAGGTCGATGGCGGGCCTTGCATCCACGCCCGTCGCGCGCAGATGCGTCTCGGCGTCGATGCCGAGCCGGAGCGGGCGGTCCTCGTCGATTGTGCGAACGGCGGCTCGGAGCGCGAGCGTCCACGCCTCGAGCGCCGGCTCGGTGGTGAAGCCACGCAGATAGGCAGCGTCGGCGAGTTCCCACGCGACGATCGCGGGCTCCTCCTTGTAGCGGCTCACGATGTGCCGAGCGAACTCGGCCTGCCGCTCGAAGACGTAGGTGTCCGTGTAGGCATCGCGCCCGGTCGCCCACGGCGCCTCGGAGAGTGCCGCCAGGGAGTCGTGGGCGAAGAAGCACAGCACGACCTCGAGGCCGGCGGCAGCGGCGGCGGCGATCAGCGCGTCGAGGCGCGCGAGAACCGCCTCGTCGTACTGGCCGACCTGCGGCTCCATCAATCGCCAGGCGCACGTGAGCCTTAACCGGCGGAGTCCCCCTGCGGCGATGGCGGCGAAGTCGCCCGGGTAGTCGAGCTCATACCAGTCGCCGGCGCGACGCTCGTCATCGATCGGCTGGTAGTCGACGCCGACGAAGAACGCCTGGACAGGAGCGTCGTCCATCTACGCCTCCTCCCCTGTCGGCTCGCCGTCGAAGAGCCGCCACGCAAGCCCGCTCTCCCGGATGTGGAGCGCAGACGCCTGCCGCGCCTCAAATGCCGAGTCGCCGTGCGACCCTTGGATGAGCCGGACGAGCGCGAGCCCGAAGCGGGCGCGGACATTCGCGGCGTCCAAGTGGAGCGCGCCACGGTATGCGCGCTCGGCGTGCTCGAAGCGGGCGAGGCCGAGGAGCGACTCGGCAAGCAGCACGTGCGCGTGTGACTCGCCCGGGGCTGTCTTGGCGAGCGCGATGATGACGCGCGCTCGTCGGCGCGCAAGGCCGGGCCATCCGCCAAGCGCTCGGGCGAGCACGGCGAGCGTCACGGGGAGGTTCGGATCGATCTCGAGCGCGCGGAGCGCCGTTGCGAGCGCCTCGTGGTCCGCACCCTGCCGCTGGAACGCAACCGACGCGAGAGCGAGCGCGAGCGCGTCGTTGGCGTCGATGGCGAGCGCGGCGCGCACCTCGCGAAGCGCCTCGAGCGCGTCGTCAGCCTCAAGCGCGTCGATGGCGGCGACGTGAGCGGCTGTGGCCGCGTCGTCCGCCGCAGCCTCGCCGGCTGCAGCAGCGGCAGCTCGCCGCGCAAGCGAGCTCACGAACGCGTCGTGCTCTGGGTCGACCTCGGCTGCCGCGCGTAGGTGCTCGAGCGCGGGTCCGACACCCTCGCGGCGAAGCGCGACGAGCGCGCGGCCCCACAGCGCGCGGCGGCTCTGGGGATCGAGCGCAAGCGCGCGCTCCCAGCTCTCCTCGGCGTCGTCGTCCATGTCGACCGCACCGTAGGCCTCGGCAAGCTGGATATGGGCCTCGGGGAGATCGGGCAGAAGCTCGGCGAGCTCGTGCCAGACCAGCAGCGCCTGGTCGCGCGTGGTCGCCGAGCGGTCGTACGCAAGCCCCAGCGCGAGGTACGCGGGCGCGCAGGCGCTGTCGAGTTCGATCGCGCGCGTCGCGGCGGCGATCGCCTCGGCGTCGCATCCCAGCTCAAGCATCAAAGTCGCGAAGAGCGCGTGGATGCGGGCATCGCGGTCGTCGAGCGCAAGCGTCTCGTAGCACACGCGCACCGCGGCATCCATCCGACCGCCGCGTGCGAGGTCGATGGCGTCGTTTGTGGCCGACGGCCTCGTCCGGCTCATCGCGCACCGCCACGCAGCGTAAGGAGGTCCTCGGTCACGCGCGCGAGCACCGTCAGTGCGCCCGCGGCGCTCGTGATGGCGCCGCTTGCGCCGGCATCGCGCGCCCGGGCCGGTTCGGCGGCGAAGAGACCGCCTGCCGCGAGCACGATCACCTCGTTGCGACCGCGCCGGTCCAACCGGCTGCGCAGGTGCTGCACGCCGAGGACCGCCGGCGTCGACTCGACACAGACGATGGCCACGCGAGCGCCCGTCTGCTCGATCGCGGCGAGGAACTCCCACGTGGGCACGCCCACGCCGAGGTCGGAGACGCGATAGCCGTCCTCGGAGAGCACGGAGGCGACGATGTTCTTGAGCACCGAGTGGCGGTCGCCCTTCGCGGTGCCGATCACCACGCCCACGCCCCGGTCGCGCGGAACGGCGGACGGCACGACGAACGGCGCGATCTGGTCGGCGATGACCGCCGAGCGAGCGAAGGTCGCCTCGTCGATGCCGCCGGTGGCCCACGCGCCACCCAGGCACGCGAGCGCGGGCGCGTAGAGCGCGTCGAAGACCTGGTCGTCGGTCTGCCCGAGCGCCTTGGCCTCCTCGATCATTTCAATCGCCGCGCCTGCATCGCGCATCACGAGCGCTTCGCAGAGCCGAGAAACCGAGTCGACCGACACGTCACGCTCCTTTCGCACGACAGCGCTAGCGGACACTTGTGGTAGCGGCGGTGGGATTCGAACCCACACGGCCTTTCGGCCAGAGGCTTTTAAGGCCCCCTCCTGTACCAGTTCGGATACGCCGCCTCATATCCCCTCTCGGTCTGATGCACCGACCGAGTGCACACCGGACTATTCGGGAGGTACCACCTCGTACGTACCCCCGAAGCGATCGAGCACCATACCGTAGAGGATATCCTGCTCGCTCACGAGCGTCGAATCGAGCCCCGCGAGCGCGGTGGCCGTCTCCAGGATGAGTGCGCCCGCGACGATCACGCCCGCGCGGTCGGGCTCGAGACCGACGACCTGCCGCCGCCGCTCGAGGCTGAGCGCGGCGAGCTCCTCGCGGATGTCCGCGATCGTATGGCCGCCCAGACGGTGCCCGTGGACGCGCGCGGAGTCGTACGGGTCCAGGCCGAGTTCGATGGCGACGAGGCTCGTGGCCGCGCCGGCGACCGCGATCATGTCGCGCGGCTTGGTCTTAAGCCCGTCGAAGTACGGGCGGAGCGCGGTCGTGATGTGCTCGCGCGCCGCGTCCTGCTCGGCGCGGGTGGGAGGGTCGGAGGCGAGGAAGAGCTCCGTCACGCGGCGCGAGCCGACATCGATCGAGCGTGAAGACTCGATGGTGGTTGTGCCGTCCTCGTCGCGCGAGCCCAACACGAGCTCGGTCGATCCTCCCCCGACGTCGACGACGAGCGTGTCGTCCGCGCCGAGGTCGAACGTCGCGCCGAGGAAGGTGAGGTACGCCTCACGCGCGCCGGAGATGATCTCGGGGCGCACGCCGGTCGCCTCGAGGCGCTCGAGGAAGTCCGCGCTGTTCTCGGCATCGCGCGCCGCGCTCGTGGCAATCGCCACGATCTCGCTCGCGCCGAGGGTACGCGCCTCCTCGGCGAACGCCGCCACGCACGCCGCGACCCGGTACATCGCTTGCTGGGACAAGCGCCCTGTGGACGTCCAGCCCTCGCCAAGGTGCGTGATACGCGAGCGGCGTGCGATCTCCTCGACGCCAGAGGTGGACACGTCGGCGACCATCAGCCGCGTCGTGACCGTGCCGATGTCGATCGCCGCGAGGCGGCGCCTGTCGGTCTCCACCCCGCGCTCACGCTCCTTCGGGTATGCCACAGCGGCTGTCGCGGCACTCCGGCTCGAGCGTCTCGAGGACGCCCTGCCCCACCGGGTCATCGATACCCGAAAGCGCGGCTGCCACGTGCGCGTGAAGGCATTTCGTCGCGAGCGGATCGCGCTGCCCTGCGATGCCCACCCCCGCGCAGGCGTCGTCGCCGGCGCTCTCGGCGGCACGCGCCTCGCGATACGCGGCGTCTGCGGCCAGCATGCGCGCGGCAAGTGCCGGCTCCGCGGCAAGCCGGGACGCCCAGCGCTCGGCCTCGCCCGCCGACTCCAGCGTCGCGATCGCCGCGCCCAGGTGCGGGCACGTCAGGTAGAAGGTCGTGGGAAAGGGCTCGGCGCTGGCAAGACGCGACGGTGTCGCGATGACTGCGGGGAAGCCGAAGGTGCACCGCTGCGCGACGCGCCAGGGCTCGCGGGGTGGTCGACCAAGCTGGAGGCGTACGGTGTCGGCGTCTGGCGGCATTACCTGACGCCGAAGATGTAGTCGAGTGCCTGGGTGAGCAGCGCGGCTTTGGGCACCGTCACCGAGCTCGCCTGCTTCGAGACGTCGGGCTCGGGCGCTCGGGTCGCCTCGCCTTCGGTGACGATGTAGACGCGCTCTCCGGCCTTGGCGAGGCCAAGCCGCTCGCGAGCGGCCTCTTCGACGCCCTCCGGCGTCTTGAGCCGCTCGACCTGGGCGAGCAGCGTCTCGTTGCGCTCCTGCAGCCCAGCGAGCTCCTGCTCGAGCGTTGCCTTCTCGCGCTCCTGCTGGTACTGGAGCTGGAACGCGGGGTAGAGCACCCAGACGGCGAGCGCCACGGCGACGGCGATGACGCCGCTCATGACCCGGCGATCGACGGGCGTACGGCGACGGCGCGCACGCTTCGGGGCGACGGGATGGCGACGCGTGGCGTTCGAGCCGCGGACGGGTGCAGCCGAGCGCGAGCGCGTGGTGGTGGCGCGAGTGGTGGTCGTCTTGCGAGAGCCGGATCGAGCTGCCGAACCGCTCGTGGCGGTGGAGGAGGAGGCTCGAGTAGTGGCCCGAGCCGGCGCCTTCCTCGTCGGGGAGGTCCGTCGGGCGCCCGCTGATGCCCCGGTGTTCGTCCTGCGCGCTGCGGTCATGGGTCCGTTTTCTGCTGCGTGTAGGCTCAGGCGGCGATATGGGAGCGGACGCGAAGCGCCCACCTGCCGTGCATGATAGCACTCCGACGTCTGAGGGCAAACAGATTGGACCTCTAGTGGAGGTGGAGGCGGGCGGAGTGTGCGCTGAGCAGTGCTCGCAGCACGCTCACACGCGCGTGACCTGCAACAAGTTCGTCGAGCCGGCCACACCGACCGCGACCCCCGCGGTGAGCGCCACCAGCGAACCTGGGGCTGCGATTCCCGCGTCGCGCACGGCGGTAGCCGCCTGCAGAAGCATCTCGTCGATCGAGCCGTGCTGCGGCACGACAAGCGGCGTGACTCCCCAGACGAGCGCGAGGCGCCGTGCCACTACGGGCTGCGGCGTGGCCGCGACGATCGGTGTCCGCGGCCGGTGGGCCGCCACCGCCCGGGCCGTGGCTCCGGACTGCGTCGCCGTCACGATCGCTGCAAGCTCCAGATCGCGCGCGATCTGGCCCGCCGCGGTACTGACCGCTCGCGTCACGTCGAACCGCCCGCCCGGCTCTGGCACCTCCAGCGCGCGGTCGGCGAGTGCGGCCTCGGCGACCTTCGCGATACGCACCATCGTGGCGATCGCCTCGACCGGGTGCGCGCCGACAGCCGTCTCGGCGGAGAGCATCACCGCATCGACCTCCGCGAAGATGGCGTTCGCGACGTCTGAGGCCTCGGCGCGCGTGGGCCGCGTCGCCGTCGTCATGGACTCCAGCATCTGCGTGGCGACGATGACCGGCTTTCCCGCTCGGCGGCACGCCGTCACGATGCGCCGCTGGATGACGGGGACCTGCTCGGGCGCGGTCTCCACGCCCAGGTCACCGCGCGCGACCATCACGGCATCGGCTGCCTCGACGATGCGGTCGAGCTCGGCCACGGCCTCGTGCTTCTCGATCTTGGCGACAATGGGAATCGCTGCCGTGCCGATGAGCGCGCGGAGCCGCTCGACGTCATCAGCCGAGCGGACGAACGACTGCGCGATCAGGTCGACGCCCGCCTCGAGACCCCACGCGAGATCCGCGTGATCGGCCTCGGTGAGGGCCTCGACGCCGAGCCGGACGCCCGGGACGTTGACGCCTTTGTGACTGGTGAGCGGACCGCCGGTGAGCACCTCAGTCGTCAGGGTGCCCTCCCCTGCCGCTGTCACGCGAAGCTCGATGCGCCCGTCGTCCAGAAGCACTGCCGCTCCCACAGGCACGTCACTCGCGAGCCCCGCGTACGTGACGCACGCGCCTGTCGAGTCCCCGACGCACTCAGCACCGCGAAGCTCGAAGCGCGCGCCTGCGGCGAGCACGGTTCCGGCAGCCATCTCCCCAACGCGAATCTTCGGCCCGCCGAGGTCGAGCATCACAGCGACGTGCCGACCGGCAGCATCGGCGGCGGCTCGGACAGCGTGCGCCCGGCGGTCTAGCTCCTCGCGCGACGAGTGCGACGCGTTCAGCCGCGCAACCGACATCCCCGCGTCCACGAGCGTGCGCAGTACTTCCGGGCTGTCGCTAGCCGGACCGATGGTTGCGATGATCTTGGTGCGCGGCATACGTGACCTCCTGTCGGACGGCACACTCGGTGGACGTGCGGCGACGCGAGCGTCGCCACGGGCTCGCTAGTCCTTCTTGAACCCCACCAGCTCGAGCTGTTCCTCCGGAGTCATGATCCTCACCCACGGCGAGCGCCACTCAGGAGCCTCAAACATCGGCCCGAAGAACCAGAGCTCCTTCACGATCTTCCCGTCCCGCAACGTGGCGATGCTTACGTTGAACCAGTCGTCGTCGTCCGGGTAGCGCACGAGGGAGTACGAGGTGAGCGTGTCCCCGTCCCCCTCGATTCTGATCAGGCTGTATGTCGGGAACGGACCGATCCCTGCGCTGAGAACATCGTGGGTTTCGGTTGGAACGACCTGTGCCGCCAGCAAGTCCGGATGCCCCTGGCCCGATGGCCAATTGCGCATGATCTGTGCAAAGGGTTCTATGCCACGCAGGATCTCACCCGATTGGGGGATGACTTGCACGTAGTCGGGGTCCAGCACTTCGGCCAGATGCTCGAAGTCGCCGGAGTTCAGAATCTCCATGTATCGCAGAAGGACTCTGTGGTTTCTCGATGGTGACGTGACTGAACGGCTCAACGGGTTGCCTCCAACTCAAGGATCCGGTCGCGCGGCTTCCGGCCTCTGCCGCAAGCGTCACATCGAGTATTCCCCTGCCGCACCGTGCCTGACCCCTCCACGCGAACATCCCCCCGGCTGCCGGGAATGCCTCCCCACCGAACAGGCGCGTCAACCCGCCGGTACGAGGTCTCGGCTAGACTGGAATGGCTCGGCGCGCGGGTCATGCGCGCAACGTTTGACAGAGAAGGGATCGGATGAGAGCGCGCGGCAGGCTGACAGAATGGAACGACGACCGGGGCTTCGGTTTCGTCACTCCATTGGACGGCGACCCGCGCGCATTCGCCCACATCAGTGAGTTCCCGCGCGACAAGCGACGTCCCGCGACGCTGGATCTCGTCGAGTACACACTCGAGCACGACGAGCGCAACCGACCCCGAGCGACCGGGATCACGTATCTTGTGCCAACGCTGCCTGAGCGGTCGGCACGCCCGCCACGGCCCGGTCCGGAACCGCTCGTAGCACCGCTCGTCGTCGCCGGCTTGTTTGCGCTGCTACTCCTCCTCCTGATCGCGCTCGGCGTCCTGCCGTCCGCGACGTTCGGCCTGTACGGTTTCTTCAGCGTGCTGGCGTTCGTGACCTACGGGACGGACAAAGCAGCGGCTGAGCAGGGTCGCCGGCGCACCCCCGAGAGCACCCTGCACATGCTTGCGTTGCTCGGCGGCTGGCCCGGCGCTTTGGTGGCGCAGCGCCTGTATCGCCACAAGACGCGGAAGGCGTCCTTCCAGTTAGTCTTCTGGTTGACGGTCGCGGTCAACTGCGCCGTGATGGCTCTGCTTGCTGCCCAGGCGGTCTCATTCCCTGGCTGAGTAGCGCTGCCAGCCGACGCGACAAGCGTTGGCGTATCCTGCAAGTCGAGCGGCGCGCAGCCGAAGGCCCGAGACGCGCGGAGACTGGAGCAGCGGTGTCGAATCCGGCTGAACCCCAAAGGTCACGGGCATCAACGTGATCCGGCGCATCGCGGCACTCCTGATCGCGGCCGCACTGCTTGCAGGCTGCAGCCCAACCACCTCGGCTCCATCGGATGCGAGCGATCAGGTCATCGCAAACGCCTACGACGAGCAGCTCAGCGGCGTACAGGTCGCGGGGTCAGGCACCGTGATCCGTGTCCTGTCGGACGACTCAAACGGCGGCCGACATCAGCGCTTTGTACTCGAACTGCACTCGGGGCAGACCGTACTGGTCGCTCACAACATCGACGTAGCTCCGCGTATTCCCAGATTGCTCGAAGGCGATACGGTCGAGTTCAACGGTGTATATGAATGGAACGATGAAGGCGGCGTGATCCACTGGACGCACCACGACCCCGAAGGGATCCATGCGGCTGGCTGGCTGAAGCACAACGGGGTCCTGTACCGGTGACGGCTCCCGGGAGGGCGAGCAGGCGGTCCCACCGCGGCGGCTCCTTCCGCGCTACCCGATGTTGTAGAACGCGTCCATGCCCGGGTAGACGGCGGAGCCCTCGAGCTCCTCTTCGATGCGGAGTAGCTGGTTGTACTTCGCAACGCGGTCCGAGCGAGCCGGCGCGCCCGACTTGATCTGTCCGGCGTTCACCGCAACCGCGACGTCGGCGAGCGTCGTGTCCTCGGTCTCGCCCGAGCGGTGCGAGATCACGGTCGTGTAGCCGGCACGGTGCGCCATCTGGATACACTCCAGCGTCTCGGTCAGCGTACCGATCTGGTTGAGCTTGATGAGGATCGAGTTCGCGACTCCCATGTCGATGCCCTTCGCGAGCCGCTCCGTGTTGGTGACGAAGACGTCGTCGCCGACGAGCTGGATCCGGTCGCCCAGGCGCTCGGTCATGAGACGCCACCCGTCCCAGTCCTCCTCGGCCATACCGTCCTCGATCGAGACGATCGGGTAGCGGTCGACGAGGCCGGCGTAGAAGTCCACCATCGCCGCGCTCGAGAGCTCGCGACCCTCGCCGGCAAGCACATACACGCCCCGCTCGGCGTCGTAGAACTCGGTGGAGGCGGGATCGAGCGCGAACATGATCTGCTCGCCAAGCGAGTAGCCGGCGGCCGTCACGGCCTCGGAGATGATCTTGAGCGCGTCCTCATTGCTGGCGAGGTTGGGCGCGAAGCCGCCCTCGTCGCCCACACCCGCCCCGAGGCCGCGGTCGTGGAGCACCTTCTTCAGCGTGTGGTAGATCTCCGAGCACATGCGCAGACCCTCGGCGAACGTGCCCGCGCCGACCGGCATGATCATGAACTCCTGCAGGTCGACGTTGTTGTCGGCGTGCGCCCCACCGTTGAGGATGTTCATCATCGGCACGGGCAGCGTGGAGGCGTTGCAGCCGCCGATGTAGCTGTAGAGCGTGAGCTCGCAGCTCTCGGCCGCGGCCTTGGCCACCGCGAGCGAGACGCCGAGGATGGCGTTCGCGCCAAGGCGGCTCTTGTTCTCGGTGCCGTCGAGCTCGATCAGGAACTCATCGATGGCCCGCTGGTCGCTCGCGTCCATACCGACAAGCTCCTCGGCGATGATCTCGTTCACGTTGTGGACGGCGGTGAGCACGCCCTTTCCGAGATAGCGGGCGCTGTCGCCGTCGCGAAGCTCGACCGCTTCGAACGCACCTGTTGAGGCGCCGCTCGGCACGGCTGCACGGCCGAACGAGCCGTCATCGAGCATGACCTCGACTTCGACCGTGGGATTGCCGCGCGAATCGAGGACCTCGCGCGCCATGACATCGGTGATGTAGCTCATCGGCTGATCTCCTGTCCCCTCTCAGGGCCGCTCGCGCGACCCTCCGCCTGCTTCGCCTGCGCCCAAAGGCGCTCATACTCGTCGATACCCAACTCGCGCACGTCGACCCCCTCGGCGGCGGCAAACGCCTCCATCGACTCGAACCGCCCGACGAAGCGCGCGCACATGCCGCGGAGCGCGTCTTCCGCGTCCACCCCGAGGTGCCGGGCGACGTTCACGACCGTGAACAGCAGATCGCCGACCTCGTCGGCAGCCTCCGCCGATCCGGGGGCCGCCTCCTTGAGCTCGGCGATCTCCTCGTGCACCTTGTCCCACACGCCCTCGATGGAGTCCCACTCGAATCCCGCGGCAGCGGCCCGGCGGGAGAGCTTCTGCGCGTACATGAGCGCCGGAAGTGCGGGGGCCACTCCGCCGAGCACGCCCGGCCGCACCCCTGCGGTCGCGGCGGCCTCGGCGGGCTCGGCGAGCTCGGCGGCCTCGACCGCGGCGCGCTCTGCCTTCTCGCCCCGCTTGATCTCGTCCCAGTTCGCCATGACCTGCTCGGGTGTATCGGCGACGACGTCGCCGAAGACGTGCGGATGTCGGCGTCGGATCTTCGCATCGATACCCGCAATGACGTCGTCGATGGTGAAGGCCCCCGACTCTCGCCCGATCTCTGCGTGGAGGGCGACTTGGAGCAGAACATCACCGAGCTCGTCGGCCAGATCGGCCGACGAGCCCGTGTGGATCGCATGCACCGTCTCGTACGCCTCTTCGATGAGGTGCTTGGCGAGACTCTCGTGCGTCTGTTCTCGGTCCCACGGGCACCCGTCAGGCGCCCGCAGGGCCGCAATCACGTTCATGAACCGCTCGAACGCCAATCCGACGCCGGACGCGCCTGCGTCCGGCAGCGCCTCAGCGTCGCTCAACGTCTACTGCCCGGGGGTGGTCTGATCGCCGACCGCCTCGAGCTCCTTGTCGAGGATCTCGATCTTGGCGGCTTCCTTCTTCGCGGTCAGGTACTCGTCGAACTTGGCGTCCCGGCCGTTCTGCGCGAGCGTGTCGCGGATGAGCTGCGCAACGTCCTCGAGCTTCGAGGTCGTCGCCGGCGTCTCCGCGGTCTTCTTGATGATGTGCCAGCCGAACTCGCTCTGGACGAGGTCACTCACTGCGCCGACCTTGAGCGCCTGGGCGGCCTCTTTGAAGCCCGTCACGTAGGTCGAGTACGGCTTGGTGCCAAGATCGCCACCATTGGCGGCGGAAGCCGTGTCCTTGGAGTACTTCTTGGCCATCGCCGCGAAGTCGGCACCGCCCTTGATCTCCTTGAGCACGGTCTCCGCAGTAGCCTTGTCGTCAGTGGCGAACAGGATGTGCTGCAGTGTGGCCTGCGCCTCCTGGTCGAACTGCGCCTTGTTCTCCGCGTAGTACGCCTCGACCTGCGCGGTCGTGACCTCGGAGGCCGGCGCAACCTTGTCGTAGAGATACTCGTAGTAGAGGTTGTCCTCGACGGTCCGCTTCACGAGGTCCATCGACATCCCGGAGGACTCGATCATGGAGTTGAACGTCGCCTCGTCAGGATAGGAGGCCTTGATCTCGTCAAGCTTCTTGGTGACGTCCGCATCGCTGAACGACGCGCCCTCTGCCTTGGCAGCCTGGCGGATGAGCTCCGAGTTGATGAGGCTGTCGAGCACGAGCCGGCGATACTTGACCAGCTCGGGATCGCCGGCGGTGGCGGTGGCAAGACCCGGGTTCTGCTTCACGGCGTAGGTTGCGTAGGCCTCGAAGACCTCGCTCGTGATCGTTTCGCCGTTGACCTTCGCCACGGCCGAGTTCTTCTTCGAGCAGCCGGCGGCGGTGAGCGCAAGCGCCAGCACCAACACGACGGCGGTGATACGGGTGACAGTCTTCACGCGGGTCCTCCCTGAACGATTACGGGCCGGCAGGCAGTCGCCTCGCCAGCGATGGTAACGCGATAATGCCCGCCAACCGCTACTCAGTCATCGGAAGGCGGACAGCGCTGAGTATAGCACCCAGTGCACGGAGAGCGGCGTCCGTTGCTGACTCTTCATAACTCTGCGGGAAGAACACGCCGCCGCCGCGCGGCTCACTCACCGCGCCCGCCGGCGCGAGCGCACCCCGCTCCTCGGTCGAAAGCGTCACGCCGGCGATACGCACGCGCCGGCGCACGAGCGACACGCTCGTGGCGCCGACCTCGCCTGCGAGCGCGCGGATCCGGGCCACTGCGACGAGGTCGGCGGCCGGCGCGGGGAGCGCGCCGTGGCGCTCGCGGAGCTCCGCGACGGCGGCGTCGACGGCCTCGAGGGTGAGCGCGCCGGCGAGGCGGCGGTAGAAGCGCACGCGCTCGTCGACGTCGGAGATGTACTCCTCGGGCAGGAACGCAGAGACCGGCAGGTCGACCCGGACCTCCGGGAACGCGAGGACGGGCTCGCCGCGAACCTCCGCGACCGCCTCGCGGAGCATCTGCGCGTACAGGTCGAACCCGACCGCGTTCACATTCCCGCTCTGCTCGGCACCGAGCAGGCTGCCCGCCCCGCGAATCTCAAGGTCGCGCATGGCGATCTTGATGCCGCTCCCGAGTTCGGTGTGCTCCTGGACCGCCGCGAGGCGCTCGTACGCCTGCTCGGTGAGCGAGACGTGCGTCGGGAAGAGGAAGTACGCGTACGCGTGCACGTGCGAGCGCCCGACGCGCCCCTTGAGCTGGTAGAGCTGGGCGAGTCCGAGCCGCTGGCTGTCCTCGATGATGAGCGTGTTGGTGTGCGGGTTGTCGATGCCCGACTCGACGATCGTGGTCGACACGAGGACGTCGATCTCCCCCGCGGAGAAGGCCTCCATGACGCGCTCCAGCTGGTGCTCGGACATCTGGCCGTGCCCCACGCCGATACGCGCCTCCGGCGCCGCAGCCGCGACGCGCTTGACCGCGGCGTCGATGGACTTCACTCGGTTGGAGATGTAGTAGACCTGACCGCCGCGCTCGATCTCGCGACGCACGGCGCCGGACACCACATCGGCGTCCCATTCGCCCACGTGCACGTGCACCGGGAAGCGGTTCGTGGGCGGCGTGTCGATGACGGAGAAGTCGCGAACGCCCGAGAGCGACATCTGCAGCGTTCTCGGGATGGGCGTCGCGGTGAGCGTGAGCACGTCGATCTGCTCGCGCAGGTGCTTCATGTGCTCCTTGTGCCCGACGCCGAAGCGCTGCTCCTCGTCGATGACGACGAGTCCGAGGTCCTTGGGCGACACGTCGCGCGAGAGCAGGCGGTGCGTGCCGATCAGCACGTCGACGGTGCCCTTGGCGAAGCCCTCCAGCGCCGCCTTCTGCTGCTCGTCCGAGCGGAATCGCGAGAGGACCTCCACGCGCACGGGGAACGGCTCGAAGCGCTCGGAGAAGGTCACGAAGTGCTGCTGCGCGAGAATCGTCGTCGGGCACAGCACGAGCACCTGCTTCCTGTCCTGCACCGCCTTGAACGCCGCACGGATGGCCACCTCGGTCTTGCCGTAACCGACGTCCCCGCACACGAGACGGTCCATCGGCTTGTCGGACTCCATGTCGGCCTTCACGTCGGCAATCGCCACGAGCTGGTCCGGCGTTTCCACGTAGGGGAACGCCGCCTCCATCTCCTGCTGCCACGGCGTGTCCGGCGAGAACGCGAAGCCGGCGACCGACGCCCGGCGGGCGTAGAGGTCGACGAGGTCGAACGCGAGCTTGCGAGCCGCCGTGCGCGCCTTCTTCGTCGCGCGCGACCAGTCGGCGGTATTCAGCCGAGTGATGCGCGGCGCGCTCCCCTCAGGACCGACGTACTTCGTCACGCGGTCCAGCTGGTCGACCGGAACGTAGAGCTTGTCGCCCTTCGCGTACTCGAGCACGGCGTAGTCGCGCTCGACGCCGAGCACCTCCTGCCGCATGACCTCGCGGAAGAGCGCGATGCCGTGCGTGGCGTGCACGACGTAGTCGCCCGGCTTGTAGTCGAACGTCATGCGCGTCGGGTCCTCGGCCGAGCGCGCGCGCCTACCGGTCACCGCCCGCGGGTAGACGTCGTCCACGCTCACGATGGCGAGCCCGGCCTGACCGAGCACGTAGCCGGCCGGCACGTCCGCCTCGACGAGTACGACCGCGCCCGCCGGTCGCGGCGCTGTCGGGTCCGCCACGACGTCGACGAGCGGCACGCCTGCCTCGCCGAGCACGTCGTGGACGCGCCGCCGGGAGCGATGATCGCGGGCGACGAGCACCACCGTGTGTTTGCTCGAGAGGAGCGAGCGGATGCCCGCGATGAACGCGGTCTCCCCTCCCGCGACGTCCGGGCGGCGCGAAGCGACCGCCCCGTCGGGGGCCGACCCGGCGCGCAACACGGAGATCAACGTCAAGCGCTGCCCCGCGCTCAGGTCGAGCTTCCCGGGCGTCAGGAAGAGTCCCTCGAGGTCCACCTTCGCGGCGCGCGCCTTCTCCGCGACCTCCTCGCGGTAGCGCGTCGCGTCGTCGAAGAGCGAGCGCGGCTCGGCCACGACGATGAGCGTCGAGGGGGGCACGTGCTCGAGCACGGTGCCGGGGCGGTACATGAGCGGCAGATACCGCTCGATACCGTTGAAGTAGACGCCGTCGCCGATGCGCGCGAGGTCGTGGGCAAGCGCGTCGTTGCCGCGCGTCTGCTTCTCGAGCGCTCGCTTGACCGCTTGCGCCGACCGGGTGCCGAGCGCGACCTCGCGGCACGCGAAGACCTCGACGGCCTCCACGTCGCCGATCGTCTGCTGCGTCGTCGGGACGTAGCGCTTGAGCGACTCGATGTCGTCGCCGAAGAGCTCCGCGCGCACCGGGTACGCGCCGTCCGAGGGGAAGACGTCGAGGGTGCCGCCGCGGACGGCGAACTGCCCTCGCTCTTCGGCCTTCTCGGCGCGCGTGTAGCCCATGCGAGCGAGCGCCTGCGCGGCCTCCGCGAGGTCCAACGTGCCGCCGCTCACGATCTCCAGCGGGTCGAACACGTGCGAGCCCTGCGGCGGCACCTGGCGAAGGAGCGCGCGGGCACTTGCGACCACGACCACGGCGCGGCCGCGGGAGAGCGCGTAGATCGCCCGGGCCCGCCTGCCGACGACCTCGAGGTCCGGCGCGGTATCGTCCCACGGCATGTCGGTGCGAAGCGGCAAGCGCAGCACGCGCTCTCGCGCGAGGTACGCCTCCGTCTGCCGCGCAAAGCGCTCGGCGGCGTCCTCGCCCGACACGACGACGAGCACGGGCGTCGTGCGCTCCGCCGCAAGCGCGGCCACCAACACCGGCCGCACAAGCCCGCTCGCTGCGAGCGTGACATCGCGTCCGGCCGCCAGCTCGGCCGCCGCCCGGGACACGACGACGTCGCGAGCGAGCGCGGGAGCGATGAGTTCCATAAGCGTCACTCGGGCAACCTCCGATAGCATGCGAACAGCACGAAAGCCCGCAGCCGGCGAGGCGGTGCGGGGGGTTGTAGCGTATGCTCCGAAGAGAGGAAGGTCAATCCGCGGTGCGCCGTACCGGCCCCAACCCGCAGAGAGGCGGCGGTGACCGATGAGCGCTCTTCGGCAGTCGTCCGAGCCGATTCCCGATCTCCCGCGAGCCGAGCGCGAGCGTTTGGCACCGATCTATGCGGCACGGCTCGCCGAGACGTACGGCGATCCCCGCCCCGCGCTCGACTACGTAAGTCCGTACCAGCTGCTCATCGCGGTCATCCTCTCGGCGCAGACGACGGATGTCGGCGTCAACAAGGCGACGCCTGCGCTCTTCGAGCGCTATCCGGATCCCACCGCGCTCGCGAGCGCCGACCAGTCCGACGTCGAGGAGTACGTCAAGTCACTCGGCTTCTTTCACCAGAAGGCGAAGAACATCATCGCCACGGCGAGAAAGATCGTGACCGACTTCGGGGGCGAGGTTCCCGACACCATGGAGGGGCTCACGACACTCCCCGGCGTGGCGCGCAAGACCGCGAACATCGTCCTCGGCAACGCGTTCGGCAAAGTGGAGGGCATCGCGGTCGACACCCACGTGTTCCGCCTCGCCCACCGCTTCGGGCTCTCCACCGAGAACGACCCGAACAAAGTCGAGCAGGACTTGATGTCGCTCTTCCCCCGGGAGCACTGGCACCGCGTGAACTACGATCTCATCACGCACGGCCGCGCGATCTGCGACGCGAAGCGGCCGATCTGCGGGGCGTGCTTCCTCAATGACGTCTGCCCGAGCGCATTCGTCCCGAGCGGCTGGCGCGAGAGCGCGTAGCTCAGGTCCGGCCTACCCCAAGAACCAGGCGAACACCGCCGCGGCGAGGATCGCCGGCAGCAGGTTGCCGACGGGCAGCCGCTTGATGCCGGCGAGGTCGAAGCCGATGGCGAGGATGAGCGCGCCGCCGGCCGCGCGGATCGAGTCGATGACCGCCGTCGTCATGAGCGGTGCGACCGCGGAGGCCGCAAGCGCGATCGCCCCCTGGATGATCAAGACGGGTATCACCGACAGCCCGACGCCCGCACCGAGCGTGGATGCGAGCGCGATGGATGCGAACCCATCGAGCGTGGCTTTCAGATAGAGCGTCGAGGGCTCGCCCATGCCGCTCTGGATGGACCCGAGCACCGTCATGGCGCCGACACAGTAGAGCAGGCTCGCCGTCACGAAGCCGTCGACGAGCGTGTGGCCCTTCTCGCCGGGTTCGGTCGCCTTTGCAGGCGCGAGGAACGGGAGACGCCCTGCGACGTCCTGCAGCCAGTGTCCGACCCGTTCGAGCGCCGCCTCGATGCCGAGCGCCTCGCCCACGATCGCGCCGATCACCAGGCTCCCGACGAGCACGAGCGGCGCGTAGTCGCCAAGATGCGATGCACCGAGATCGATCAGGCCGCCGATGGCCATGGTGGCGCCGATCACGGTGGTCGCGAGCCCGATCCCGCTGAACGCGGTCGTGCGCATCCGCTCGGGAATGACGCCGCCAAACGCAAGCCCGACCGCCGTGCCCAGGAGGATCGCAAGCACGTTGACGATGACGCCGTTCATCTCACTCCTCGTCCTTGAGCCACAGGTCCTTCAGTTCCCGCGTGATGTCATTCGCTCCGGGCGGAAGTCCCGCGTCCGCGGCGCGTCGCCGGCGCTTCGGCCGAGTGCCCGTGGCCGCCTCGAACACGACATCCGCGCCGCGCACCTGCGCACCTCGCGCAGTCGCGCGCTCGGCGACCTCCCGGTCGGACGTCACCACCGTGTCGCCCGGCGTGGCGAGCGCCACGATCATCTCGTCGGCGGTGACATCGCCTGCGTAGCGCTCGGTGACCGGCCCCGAACTCCCGCCGTGCCCGTCGGACCGCCCGTCCCACACGATCGTGATCGCTCCTGCTCCGAGGAGTTCGCGGCCCCGCGCGCCGAGCCGCCGCGCGAGCGCGGAGCGCTGCTCCCCGGCGGCGAGCTCGCGCGTCGCCGGGTCACACATGGTCACGTTGTAGCCGTCGATGAGGAACCGCATTGAGGCCCTACCCTGCCGCTTCTGTCCGAGCGTCCGCCGCCTGAGAGCCCCCGCTCGGGAGTGTCGCAATGGTAGCAGAGCGGTACATACTGGAGGTCACGCATCGGAAGGAGCACCCATGCCCGACCCCGTCGAACTCTCCGTCGGCGATCCCGCCCCGGCCGTCAGCGCCACCGCCACCGGCGACGGCGCATTCTCGCTTGGTGAGCAGCGAGGGAAGTGGGTCGTCGTGTATTTCTTCCCCCGCGCCAACACACCCGGTTGAACGCACGAAGCGAAGGACTTCCAGGCTCACAAGGCCGAGCTGGAGGCCCTGAACGCCCTGGTCGTGGGCGTCAGTGCGGACAAGCCCGAGGTGCAGCAGCGGTTCATCGACAAGTTCGAGTTGACCTTTCCGCTGCTCTCCGACACGAGCAAGGCGATCATCGACGCATACGGGGCACGCGAGGTCCTTGGCGTGACCGCGAAGCGGAAGACGTTCCTCATCGGTCCGGACGGGACGATCGCGCACGTATGGCCGAAGGTGAAGGTCGAAGGTCACGCGGAGGACGTGCTCAGCGTGATCAGGAAGCTCGCCGGCTGAGGCCTACTCACCCGACGCGCGCGCTGCCTCCACGAACCGTTCGACGTCATCGACAGTCGTGTCCCACGACGCGACCAGCCGGTGCTCGTTGGCGCGTTCGTCCCACGCGTAGAAGTCGGCGACCTCGCGCAAGCGCGCGGCGAGCGCCGGCGCGATCACCGCGAACACCTCGTTCGCCTCGACCGGCTGGGTGATCCGCACGCCGGACACCGACGCCAATCCGGCCGCCAGGAGGCGCGCCATCTCGTTCGCGTGGGCTGCGTTCTCGTGCCAGAGCGCGCCGCCGAAGAGCGCGATGAACTGTGCCGAGATGAACCGCATCTTCGACGCCAGCTGCGCTGACTGCTTGCGGATGTACAGGAAGTCGGCGGCACGCTCGGCATCGAAGAACACGACCGCCTCGCCGAACAGCAGCCCGTTCTTCGCTCCGCCGAGCGAGAGCACGTCGACCCCCGCGTCGGTTGTGATCGCCCCGAGGTCGCAGCCGAGGAATGCCGCAGCGTTGCTGATCCGTGCGCCGTCCATGTGGAGCACGAGGTCGTGCGCGTGCGCGACGTCGGCAAGCGCGCGGATCTCCTCGGGACGGTACGTGGTGCCGTACTCGGTGGACTGCGTGATCGACACGACACGCGGCTGCGAGTGGTGCTCGACGCCGACGCCTACGATCGCTGACTCCACGAGATCCGGCGTCAGCCTACCGTCGAGCGTTGCGACCGCGAGCAGCTTGCCACCGGTGAATCGCTCGGGCGCACCGCACTCGTCCATGTTGATATGCGCCGTGACCGGACAGATGACCGCTTCGTAGGGGCGCATGACCGCCTGCAGGCCCGTGACATTGGCGCCGGTCCCATTGAGGACGAAGTGCACGGCCGCGGCGGGTGCGCCGACGCGCTCGCGGACCACCTCGACCGCTCGCGTCGTCCACTCGTCGTAGCCGTACGCGTGCACGTGCCCGCGGTTTGCCTCGGCGAGCGCGGCCATCACGTCGGGGTGCGCCCCGGACGCGTTGTCGCTTGCGAACATGCGCTTGCTGCTCACGTCCCCTCCTCTTGGGCGCGGATACGGCGCCCTCGCCGTACGGCCAGAGCCGCCACAGCGAGCCCCCGCGAGCGACCAGAGCCCATGGTAGCGCATCGTGGAGCCACCGCCACGACAGGGCGTGCCGCGGTATCATCGGGTGACTACTACCCGCCAGAGGAGCCCCCATGAAGTGCGAGCACGCCGACGACGCAGACCTGGGCCTCACCACCGACATCCGAGTGTGCCCGAGTTGCGTCGAGGCCGGCGACACCTGGGTCCAACTGCGCGTGTGCAAGGTCTGCGGTCACGTGGGCTGTTGCGATTCGTCGAGGAACCGCCACGCGCGGCGCCATTTCGAGGAGACCGGCCACGCGCTGCTCGGCCCGGCGAACCCGGATGGCCCCGGCGGGGACTGGCTGTGGTGCTACGAGCACGACGCCTACGTCACCCGCGACGGTGAGGTCCGGTAGCCGACCCTATGCGGCCGTGCAGCGCCTGAGCGCGAGTATGGCAATCTCGCGGTCGATCCTGCCCTCGCCGTGTGAGAACGCGGACATGAAGAGCGACTCAGGAACATCGCGGGCCGCCATTCCTGCGCATGCCTCGACGGCGTCCATCAGCCGCTCGGTGCCGAATCGCTGTCCCTGACGATCGTTGACCCCGGTGAGCCCCTCCGTGTAGAGCACCATGAGGTCACCGTGGCCAAGCCTGTTCTCGCGGACCGTGAAGCCGGCGCTCGCGCGTGATCCGAGGCCCGCGCTGTCTCCGAAGAGCTGCTCGATCGATCCCGTGGAGCGAAGCACGATCGGCGGCGGATGCCCGGCCACCGAGTACTCCAGTCGCCCGTCGGGGCTGATGAGACCCATGAACGCCGTGGTGGCGAGGCCGCGGTCGCTGACGGTACACGCGAACTCGTTCGTGCGCGCGAGCACGCTCGCCGGCGCGGCGAGCCGGTGGACCGCGCTTCGCATCGTCGAGCGTACCGCCGAGGTGAGCGCCGCAATCTCCGGACCGCTGCCACGAACGTCGCCCATGATCACGCCAGCACGTCCTCCGGCAAGCGGCACGAGATCGTAGAAGCCCCCGCCGATCGGCGCGGAGCGCGAGACCGCGTGATAGAGGTGTCCCACCTCGAAGCCGGGGAGACCGGCAGGATCCGGCAGCAGCGCGAACCTGAGCGAGCGAGTGAGCGACTGCTCCTCCTCGTAGAGTCGGGCGTTCTCCAGCGCGAGAGGCAGTGACACTGCCAGGCTTCTCGTGAGGGCGCGAGCAGCGTCTCCGAAGACGTAGGCGCCGTCCCAGCAGAAGCCGAGCACGGCGGTGACCTCGCCGCGGTTCTGGATGGGCACAAGCGCGAACGCACCGATGCCGTGGCGCTCCATGAGCGCGCGATGCTCAGCGGAGCAGCCGCCGACGCTCGCGTGAACGACGGAGCGCTGTCTCGCGGCAAGCCCAGGCAGCGAAATCTCGTCGTCCTCGAAGGCCGTCCCGACCATGTCGGCATGCCACCCGTGCACCGCGCGAAAGACCCATGAGCCTGACGCCCGCTCGGCAAGCCAACCCCAGTCCGCCTCAAGCGCTGCGGTTGCCTCGGCGAGCACACGCTCGAGGATCTCTTCCGCGTCGAGCGAGGAGAGGATCGTCGCGTTGATGAGCGAGGAGGCAGCGTACAGATCATCGCGCTTCCGCCGCTCGACAAGCTCCGCATGGGCGCTCTGTGTGATCTCGACCGCGGTCAGCAGCACGTCGGCCGGATCACCCAAATGTGCCGGAACGGGCAGATAGGTGAGGCGCCACACGCGTTCGTCGCTGCCCTCGCCTCGCGCGTACCAGGGATCCACGGACGGCTGACCGGTGTAAGCGACATCGATCAGGTGCGACGCGCACGATGCTTCGGAGAGGAAGCCGCGATACGGCATGCCGAGGACGTCCCATGCGGCTTGGTCGCCATCCGTGAGCGCGGTACACGCACGATTCAGCCAGCGGAAACGGAGAATCGTCGACGACCACAGCGCGACAGGGAACGGTGCCTCGGCGAACGCCTGCTCAAGCGCCAGAGCCTTGTCGGCCGCGTCGGTTGGGACCGAGGAATGCGAGGAGGAGTTCGGCACCGGGCCTCCCGGGGTAGATCGGATGAGCACACGTCTCCGGTTCTTGTATCGGCTGCTTGACGCTCGCACTCAAGTGGGAGGCGATGTGCGGTGCCGGGGTACAACGACAGTGTGATCTCCGAGGAGAGGAGCCCCCGGTGGGCGCGATATCCACGACCATGCTTCGGCGCTTATCAGTCCTGGGATTGGTGCTTGTTGTGGCGGTGGGACTTGGCGCCTGCGCGCGACAGCCGGACGAGCCGGACGACGGCTCCGTGGAGCCGACGGACACGGTGGAACCCACCAGCACGCCGCCGGCCGACGACTACGTCGAAGGGGTGAAGGTCTACTTCGCCCGCGACGAGAAGATCGGCGCCTCGCTCCACTACAGGTTCTCCGAGAGTGAACAAAGCCCGCAGGAGCTCGCGGTCATCGAGACCCTGGCCGGTCCCAACGAGGCCGAGCGAGGCTACGGCTTCACCTCCGCGATTCCGTCAGGAACGAAGCTCTTGGACCTCACGGTCAGTGCGACCGGCATCAACACGGTCGACCTCAGCGGCGCGTTCGACGATGGCGGTGGGACGTTATCGATGTCGTTGCGCCTCGCGCAGATCGTCTGCGCACTGACGCAGTTCCCCGACTGCCGGGGCGTGGTCTTCAAGCTCGACGGTGTGGTGGTTGAGACCTTCAGCGGCGAGGGCATCATCATCGACCATCCATTGACCAGGGACGACTTCGAAGAGCTGCTGCCGGCAATCCTCGTCGAGAGCCCGCTGCCAGGATCGCCGATCCCGGGCGCGAACAGCGGTACGGTGATCGTCGCGGGAAGCGCCAACGTCTTCGAGGCGGTCTTCCGCGTTGAGATCCGCGCCGCGGACGGCACCGTGCTCTCCGAGCAGCGCGTAGAAGCGAGATCCGGAACGGGAACACGCGGAACCTTCGAGGCGCTCGTCCCGCTCTACGTCTCGCCCGAACGCGAAGGCACGACAGGCTCCGTCGTCTTCTACGAGCCCTCACCGAAGGACGGCTCGCGCACGAACCTCATCACGATCCCGGTCGTCCTGACCCACAAGCAGATCCGACTGGACGCCGGTACGCAGTAGCCCCCCGCGAGAGACCCGTGGGTGGCAGCGGAGAAGCTGAGCGGTTCGGTCTCAGGTGTGGAAAGCAACCCGGCCGTGGTGTACCGCTTGCTTGATGTCTTGGGCTGTCTCCTCGAAGATGCCGAAGATGGTGGCTCCGAGGAACGCGAGAATGGCCAGACTGCCAAAGACAAGTGGCACTGCAAACACCGCAATCAATGCATACGCCAGCGCGGTCATTGTGCTCACCTCCTCAGCAGCATGCGCCTCGTTGGCTCTACACTGAGTATTCCCCCTTGCGGACCGAATAACAACGAATTCCGGCAAGTTTGTGAACATTTTCGCATGCTGCTTCGGTGCCCGAGCACGGGTCTCCAATTCGGGACTCCCGGAGAGCCCGACGCCGGCGAGGTTCTGGCGACGAGATGCTGCTCTGCGAGACGCGACGGCCCCCGCATTGTGCGGACGTGACGTCTCATCCGCACGCCTCACCCGGCCGCGTGCGTAATGCTCCTCACATCGAGTTCGTCGCCGACGACGTCCACGGTGACGGTATCGCCCTCGCCCACGCGGCCCTCCAGAAGCGCCCTCGCGATGCGGTCCACGACCTCACGCTGGATGACGCGCTTGAGCGGTCGCGCGCCGAACACCGGATCGAAGCCGTCGAGCGAGATGCGCTCGAGCGCCGCCGGCGTGACCTCGAGGGCGATCTTGCGCTCGGCCAGCCGCTCGCGAACGAGGCGCAGCTGGATCTCCACGATCGCGCCGATCTGATCGAGCGTGAGCTGGTGGAAGAGCACAATGTCGTCCACGCGGTTCAGGAACTCGGGACGGAACGTCATGCGGAGCGCGGCCTCGACCGCCTCGCGCATCTGGGTCTCGTCGCCTTCCGCGGCGAACTCCTGGATGAACTGGCTGCCCACGTTGCTCGTCATGATGAGAATCGTGTTGCGGAAGCTCACCGTGCGGCCCTGGCCGTCGGTCAGGCGGCCGTCGTCGAGCACCTGCAGCAGCACGTTGAAGACGTCCGAGTGGGCCTTCTCGATCTCATCCAGCAGCACTACCGAGTAGGGACGCCTGCGCACGGCCTCCGTGAGCTGTCCGCCCTCCTCGTAGCCGACGTAGCCCGGCGGCGCGCCGATGAGGCGCTGGACGCTGAACTTCTCCATGTACTCGCTCATGTCGATGCGCACCATGTTGCGCTCGTCATCGAAGAGGAACTCGGCGAGCGCGCGGGCGAGCTCCGTCTTGCCGACGCCGGTGGGGCCCATGAAGATGAACGACCCGGTGGGGCGGTTGGGATCTGAAAGGCCTGCGCGGCTTCTACGGATCGCCGAGGAGACGGCAGCAACCGCCTCGTCCTGTCCCACGACGCGCGCGTGCAGTAGCTCCTCGAGGTTTGCGAGCTTCGCGAGCTCGCCCTGCATGAGGCGGCTCACCGGCACACCGGTCCACGCAGAGACGACTTCGGCGATCTCCTCCTCGGTGACCTCCTCGCGAAGCATCGGATCGCCGGCCTGGAGCGCCTTCAGCTTCTCGTCAGCCTCGGCGAGCGCTCGCTCGGTGGCCGGGATGCGCCCGTAGCGCACCTCGGCAGCGCGCTGCAGGTCGCCCTCACGCTCGGCACGCTCGGCCTCCATCTTGAGTTCGTCGAGCTCGGCGTTGAAGCGCTTGACGTCATCGATGATGCGCTTCTCACTGTCCCAGCGCGCGTTAAGCCCCGAGGCCTGCTCGGTGAGGTTGGCCATCTCGGCGCGGAGCGCCTCGAGGCGCTCGGTGGAGGCGACGTCCGTCTCCTTCTGGAGCGCCTGTTCCTCGATCTGCAGCTGCATGAGCTGGCGGTCGAGCTTGTCGATCTCGGTCGGCTTGGAGTCGAGTTCGATGCTCAGGCGGCTTGCTGCCTCGTCCACGAGATCGATCGCCTTGTCGGGCAGGAAGCGGTCCGCGATGTAGCGGTCCGAGAGCGTGGCTGCCGCCACGATCGCGCCGTCGGTGATGCGCACCCCGTGGTGGACTTCGTACTTCTCCTTGAGACCGCGGAGGATGGCGATGGTGTCCTCGACACTTGGCTCGCCTACGAAGATCGGCTGGAAGCGCCGCTCGAGTGCCGCGTCCTTCTCGATGTGCTCGCGGTACTCGTCGAGCGTCGTCGCGCCGATGGCGTGAAGCTCGCCGCGCGCGAGTGCGGGCTTGAGCATGTTGCTGGCGTCCATGGCGCCCTCGGCCGCGCCGGCGCCGACGAGCGTGTGGAGCTCGTCGATGAAGAGGATCAGGCGGCCTTCAGCCTGCTCGATCTCGCGGAGCACTGCCTTGAGGCGGTCCTCGAACTCGCCGCGATACTTGGCGCCGGCGACCATGGCGCCCAAGTCGAGCGCGACGACGTCCTTGTCACGAAGGCTGGAGGGCACGTCGCCGGCCACGATGCGCTGCGCCAGACCCTCGACGATGGCGGTCTTGCCGGTGCCCGGTTCGCCGATCAATACCGGGTTGTTCTTGGTGCGGCGCGAAAGCACCTGGATGACACGGCGGATCTCGTCGTTCCGCCCGATGACCGGGTCGAGCTTGCCGTCACGCGCTGCCGCCGTGAGATTGCGGCTGAACCGCTCAAGCGCCTGGAACTGCGCCTCCGGATTCTGGTCCGTGACCCGGGCGCCGGCACGGAGCTCGGCGAGCGCTTCGGTGAGGCGATCGGGCGTCACACCGGCACCCTTGAGCAGCCGCCCCGCCTCGCCGCCGTCCTCAGCGCACGCGAGGAGCAGGTGCTCCGTGGAGACGTAGGCGTCCTTCAGCTTCTCGGCGTGCTTGAACGCGCCGGAGAGTAGCGTGTTGAGGCGCGGACCGATGCCCGCCGGACCGGACACGCCGCTCCCGCTCACTTTCGGCATCCGCTCGATCGCCGAGGTGACCTCGGCCTCCAGCGTGTCGGGGTCCGCCCCGACCTTCTGCACGATGGGGCGCACGATGCCCTCGGCGGCGTCGAGGAGCGCCTTCAAGAGGTGCTCGGGCTCGATCGTCTGCGACGACGCATCATCGGCGATGCCTTGCGCCGCCTGCAGCGCCTCTTGGGCCTTCACTGTCAACTTGTCCAACCGCATTGCACTCAACTCCTACGAGCCAGATGTCCTGTCACTCCCGCCTACCCGCGGCGCACGATGCCGCCCCGCGGCACGTGCACGATGTCGGCGCGCAGGCTCGCCCGGACCGCCTGGATCTCCTCGGCGATCCGCCGCTCAGTACTCGTCGCCTCGGTCTGCGCCACCTGCAGCATCAACTCGAGCCGCTCGATCTGCGTCTGAAGCTCGAGGATGCGCATCACGCCGGCGAGGTTGACGCCCTCCTCCTGCGTGAGCCGCTGAATGAGCTGCAAGCGCTCGATGTCGGCGTCCGAGTACAGGCGCGTGTTGCCGGCCGAGCGCTGCGGCTGCACAAGGCGCTTGCGCTCGTAGATGCGGAGCGTCTGCGGGTGCATGCCGGCCAGCTCGGCGGCCACGCTGATCATGTAGAGCGGCCGGTCCTTGCCGCCGCGCTGAATCTTCACGACTCCTCCTCGGTCACCGCGTCATGCCTTACGAGATGTGCGCTCGGACGTCCTCAGGCTTGACGCCCGCGAAGGAGCGGAGCGCGTCCTTCTGCTCGGCGGAGAGCTTCTTCGGGACGACGACCTTCACGCGCACCCTGAGGTCACCATTGCCCTTGCCCTTGAGTTTGGGCGCTCCCTTGCCGGGGACCTTGTAGACCTTGCCGTCCTGCGTGCCCTCGGCGATCTTGAGACGCACCTTCGAGCCGTCCGGTGTCGGTATGGTCACCTCGGCACCGAGCGCCGCCTCCGCGAACGTCACCGGGAGCTCCATCACCACGTCCGCGCCGTCCCGAGTGAAGTACGGGTGCGGCTTCACGTGCGCGACCACGTACAGGTCGCCCGCGGGGCCGCCGCCGGAGCCCGGCTCGCCCTTGCCCTTGAAGCGCAGCTTGCCGCCATCGGTCACGCCCGCGGGGATGTTCACCGTGACCGGCCGGACGCGCGTGACGGAACCCTTCCCCTTGCATGTGGGACAGGGGTTTTCGACGATCGTGCCACTGCCACCGCAGCGCGGACACGGCCGCGAGAAACCAAAGAGCCCCTGCCCCTGCGTCGTATGCCCGGTGCCACCGCACGTAGGACAGGTGGTGGGCGAGGTCCCGGGCTTGGCGCCCGAGCCCTTGCACGTTGCGCACGTCTCGGCGCGCTTGACGTCGACCTTCGTGGAGATGCCGTGAAGCGCCTCTTCGAAGGTCAGCGTGACGTCGTACTGCAAGTCGGTGCCGCGGCGCGCCGACGAGCGACGCTGGCCTGCCTGCCCGCCGCCGGAGAACAGACCGCCGAACAGGTCGCCGAGGTCGCCCAGGTCCACGTTCGTGTACGCCTGACCTCCTGCGCCGCCAGGCCACCCGGCTCCCGGGCCGCCCGCGCCCGGCGGGACGTTCCCGCCGAAGTACTGCCCGTACTGGTCGTACTGGGCGCGCTTCTCTGTATCTGAGAGAACCTCGTACGCCTCGTTGAGCTCCTTGAAGCGCTCTTCTGAGCCGCCCGCGTCGGGGTGGTGCTTACGCGCCTGTTTGCGGAACGCCTTCTTGATCTCGTCCGCCGAGGCAGTCCGGCTCACGCCGAGGATGTCGTAGAAGTCCTTCGCCGCGGCCATCGCTACTCCTTACGGGCCGGACCCCCGTGGCTCACGATCACCATCGCGGGCCGGACGACGCGACCGCCAAGCAGGTAGCCGCGCTGCAATACCCTGACGCACGTTCCATCCGGGACGTCCGGGTCCTCTTCGGTCCCGACAGCCTGATGGACGAGCGGGTCGAATGCCGCTCCAAAGGGGTCGATGATCTCGACACCCTCCTTGGTGAGAACGTCGTTCATCTGCTGGTGGACCATCTCGACGCCCTTGAGGAGCTGGTCGAGTTCGCCACCTTCCAGTGTGTGGTCGATGGCCCGCTCCAGATTATCAAGCACCGGAAGGAGCTCCGAAACGACACGCTCGGCAGCCCGAGAGGTGAGATCAGTCTTCTCGCGCGCAACGCGCTTGCGGTAGTTGTCGAACTCCGCCTGCAGGCGCATCGCGGTGTCGAGATGCTGCGCAGCCTCGGTCCGGGTCTGCTCAAGCTCCGACTCAAGCTGGTCACCTCGGAGCGGGAACTCCGCTCCGAGGTCCTGCTCCAGCTCGGGGTCGATCGGCGCGGCTCCTGCAGAGGCGCCCCCGAAGGGGGCCTCCGCAGGGCGCTCGTCCCGAGGACCGCGGCGGGAGGGTATGCCTCCGCCGGGGCCTCTGTGCGTCCGCTCGGCCATGACTAGTTCTCCTCGTCGACGACCTCGTAGTCGGCGACCTCCTCGTCGCCGGCGGGCTCGCCGGCGGGCTCACCTTCAGCCTGTGCGGAGGCGGCCTGAGCCTCCTGGTACACGATCTCCGCAAGCTTGTAGCTCGTCTCCTGCAGCTTCTCGCTGGCTGCCTTGAGCGCGTCGACGTCGTCGCCTTCAAGGGCCTTCTTGACCTCGGCGATAGCGTCCTCGCACGCGGTCTTGGTCTCTTCGGGCACCTTGTCGCCCAAGTCCTTGATGGTCTTCTCGGTCGTGTACACCAACGTGTCGGCGGTGTTGCGGACCTCCGCCTCTTCCTTCTTCTTGCGGTCGTCGTCCGCGTGCGCCTCGGCATCGTCGACCATCCGGTCGACCTCGTCGTCCGAGAGTGCCGTGGAGCCGCTGATGGTGATCTTCTGCTCCTGGCCCGTACCGCGGTCCTTGGCGGAGACGTTCACGATGCCGTTGGCATCGATGTCGAACGTCACCTCGACCTGCGGCACGCCGCGTGGCGCCGGCGGGATATTCGCGAGCGTGAACTTGCCGAGCGTCTTGTTGTACGCCGCCATCTCGCGCTCGCCCTGCAGGACGTGGATCTCCACGCTCGTCTGACCATCGGCCGCAGTCGTGTACGTCTCGGTCTTGCGGGTCGGAATGGTGGTGTTGCGCTCGATCATCTTGGTCATGACACCGCCGAGCGTCTCAACGCCCAGCGAAAGCGGTGTCACGTCGAGGAGCAGGATGTTCTTGACGTCGCCGCCGAGCACGCCGCCCTGGATGGCCGCGCCGAGCGCCACGACCTCGTCCGGGTTGACGCCCATGTGCGGATCCTTCTTGGTGATGCCCTTGACGAGCTCCTGCACGGCGGGCATGCGGGTGGAGCCGCCGACGAGGATGACCTCGTCGATGTCGGCCGCCTTGATGCCGGCGTCCTTGATGGCGCGCTCCACCGGACCCTTGACCCGGTCAAGGAGGTCGCTGGTGATCTTCTGGAGTTCGGCACGGGTAAGTGTGTAATCGAGGTGCTTCGGACCCGACGCGTCTGCCGTGATGAACGGCATGTTGATCTGGGTGGTCTGGGTGGTGGAGAGCTCCATCTTGGCCTTCTCCGCGTGCTCCTTGAGCCGCTGGAGGGCCATCTTATCGACGCGAAGGTCGATGCCGTGATCCGCCTTGAACTTGTCGGCGAGCCAGTCGATGATCCGCTGGTCCCAGTCGTCGCCGCCGAGGTGGTTGTCACCCGAGGTCGACTTCACTTCAAATACGCCCTCGCCGATCTCGAGGACCGAGACGTCGAACGTGCCGCCACCGAGGTCGAATACGAGGATCGTCTGGTCCTCGTGACCCTTGTCGAGCCCGTATGCGAGGGCGGCTGCCGTCGGCTCGTTGATGATGCGCTTGACCTCAAGGCCTGCGATCTTGCCCGCGTCCTTCGTGGCCTGGCGCTGGCTGTCGTTGAAGTACGCAGGGACGGTAATGACCGCCTCGGTGACGGTCTCGCCCAAGTACGCTTCAGCGTCGGCCTTCAGCTTCTGCAGGATCATCGCGGAGATCTCCTCGGGGGTGTAATGCTTGCCCTCGATGGCGACGACGGCCCGTCCGTCCTTACCCTTCTCGACGGTGTACGCGATAGTCCCGCGCTCGCTCTTGGTCTCCTCGAACTTGCGACCGATGAAGCGCTTGATCGACTTGATGGTGTTCTCAGGGTTGGTGATCGCCTGGTTCTTGGCGGTCTTGCCCACCAGCCGCTCGCCGTCCTTGCGGAAGCCGACGACCGATGGTGTCGTGCGGTCACCCTCGGCATTGACGATGATCGTTGGCTCGCCGCCTTCGAGCACCGCTACCGCCGAGTTGGTGGTTCCGAGGTCGATTCCGATGATCTTGCCCATTGTTGGAAGCTCCTTCCCATACGCTTCGCACACGGTCATCCGGATGCGTGAACAGACGCTGCCGCGCAGCAACGTACCTGCGCCGGTTCCCCACGATAAAATCTTAGTGTACTGTTGTCAAGTTTTCTGATGGACTCCTGGTTATCTACCCCATCGCAGCGTCGCCGAAACCATCCCCGCGGACGTTCCTCCGAATGGGCACCGACGGCCTCCGCCCCGAGCCGAGAATCGCGCTTTACAGCGGCCAAGACCGTCGGGTAAGGTACGTCCGACTCTGACCGCCCGTGCGCGCACGCCTTAGAGGAACCACGAGGGAGAGCTGACATGCCCCGTCCAATCATCAATGAAGACGAGTGTTCCGGTTGCGGGATCTGTGTGGACGCGTGCGAGGAGAGCGTCCTCGAGCTCGTCGGAGATGTCGCGACCGTTGTGCACGATGATGCCTGCACCGGCTGCGCGACCTGCATGGAAGAGTGCCCGATGGGCGCGATCGAGGAAGTCGACGAAGAAGACTGACGCGCTCGTCAGAGGAGTGACTGGTCCCCGGGGCGCCCGATGGCGCCCCGCGTGTCTTCCTCCGGGTCGCGCAGGAGCGACCTGAACTCGGCCCACACGAGCGCCTTTTGATGCTCGTCACCAAGCGAGGCTTCCATCCCGCTCAGCGCCAGCAGCGTGCGGCCCGACACGCGCACGGGATGACCAGGCTCCAAGAGGGGGCAACCGAACGCGAACGAGACGTCCTCCGCAGCCGCGCGGTCGAGCGCGATAACGAGATCGGGCTCCACCGCCTCGATCTGCTCGCGGAGCCGTGCAGGGCCGCCCTCGGACGCACACGCGGCGTCGGTCCTGCTGAGGGTCGCGAAGACCGTGCCCGAGTACCCGAGGGCAGCGAGCGCTTTCGCCACCGCCTCCCCGTCTGGCCCCGAGAGCACGTCCGCGCCCGAAGCCTCCGCGGGCCCAGGCACGCCCTTCACGAGAGCGACGGCGGCCATCGGGTCGCCCGACCACGCGGCGGCAGTAGCAGCCGCAACGTGCCGGTCAGCGAGCGCCAACTCGGCAAGCGCCTTCTCCTTGAAGAGGGCTGCCTCTTCGGCATCCGCGATGTCGGCGGGCGTGGTCACGAGTTCTGCGCGAACCACTTCACCGTCAGGGCAAGACCGGCCTCAATCGGGACCGCTGCCCGGAACCCGAACGTCTCGTAGGCCTTCAAGGGATCGAGCGCGCTGTGCTCGATATCGCCCTCACGGGCGTCCGCGTACTTCAGGTCGCCGAGAGAGCGCGTCGCCGATCGAAGGTGCGCGACGAGCTCATTCACGGAGAGCTGCGTGCCGGTGGACAGGTTGTACGCCGGACCGTCCTCGCCCGCGCCGGCGAGCGGCTCATCGGCGTCGATCGCGTCGAGGATGCCCCTGACGATGTCTCCGACGTAGATGAAGTCGCGCGTCTGCTGGCCGGAGCCGTAGATCGTCGCCGCTTCTCGCGCGTGCATCTTCGCGGTGAAGATGGCGACGACACCGCCCTCCCCTTGCCAGTCCTGCCGTGGCCCGTAGACGTTCGCGAAGCGGAACGAGGCGAAGTCCGTCCCGGTTCCACGGAGTTCAGCGGCGATCGCGGACTCCGCAGCGAGCTTCGACGTCCCGTACGGGTTGATGGGCGTCTTCCGAGCGGTCTCCGGTAGCGGGACGACCACCGGCTCGCCGTAGACCGCCGCCGAAGAAGCGGAGAGCACCCGCTTCACGTTGGCGGCAGCCGCCGCCCTCGCGACCGCCCGGGTGCCTTCGACGTTCACCGTCCAGTCATGCTCGGGGTCCGCAACCGACGCCGGGACGCTCGTCTGCGCCGCAAGGTGAACAACGACGTCGGGCGCGAACTCGGCGAGCACAGTCGGGAACTCGGGCGAAAGGATGTCGAGCGTGCGGAAGGACGCCGCCGGGTGCAGGTTCGCGACCCGGCCGGTGCTCATGTCGTCGATCACCAGGACGGCATGACCCGCGCCGACGAGCGTCCAGACCAAGTTCGAGCCGATGAAGCCGGCACCGCCGGTCACCATGATGCGCATGCGCTACTCCTCGCTCGGGATGTCTTGTATGCGGCGCACGTCGATGAGGCGCGCCTGCACGACGATACGATACCGCGCGCTGAACGGGGGGTGGCACGCCGTCAGCGTGAGCGTCGGCTCCGCGGTGCTGTTGAAGACCCCAACCTTGTCCGGCGTCACGATGAGCTGCCGCTGTACCACGTAGCGGTAGCGCCGGTAGGGCGAGAACACGTCGATCGTGTCGCCATTGGAGAGCCGGTCCAACCTGCGGAACGGCGCACCGTAGGTCGTGCGATGTCCCGAGATGCCGACGTTGCCGGTTCGAAACGGCAGGTCGGTGGAGGGCGCCCAGCCGGGTCCGTTCCTCAAGTCACGCGGATCGACGCCTTTCACGATCACGGAGTCGAGGCGCATGGCAGGTGCGACGATGCGACCGAAGACCGAGCCGGTGGCGAGCCCGGCCCAGTACGCGCCATCCTCGAACTCCCACGCGTCGTAGTCGAACCGTGGTACGTCCGTCTGGCCGCCGGGGGTCGACGTCGACTCGACGGCGCCCGGCACCGTCTCCTGGAACCGTGTCAGCTCCTGGCGCAGGCGAGACTGCTCGAGCGCCGTGACCCCCGCCGTCGCGGCGTTGTAGCCGACGAGACCGATCGCGACGCCGATGAGCACGTTGCCGAGCACGTGAGAGAGCAGCTTTCCAACCCGTGCGGGCACCCGCTCACCTCTCTTCGCGCCGTCTCAACAGTCATCCTCCGGGAGGAGTATCGAATCGTCCCTATGACGAGGGCTGTCGGACTCAAGTCACCCTCAGTCGGGGCCGATAGTGCAAGTGTACGGCGATTGACAAGCGCACACCGGAACGAATCCCGAAAAGGCACCTCCGCCGAAAGGCGGACGACGCAAAGTCACGGGTCTACCGGGAGCCACGTGCTCCCCACGACGGCCGGACTGCCGAGGACGAATGCTGGCACAGCCGGCTCGACCCCTGGCGAAGCTCAAGGGGACGAGCCGGCGTCGCATTCGGACTTGAGAAGGGGACGTTTCGATGCTGCACCTGAGAGACACACGCACCCGGCTCGCGGTCATCGCGACCATCGTCGCCGTCGCGCTTGGAGTCACAGGCGGGTTCTCGCTCTTCCCGCCGCGCACCGTCGACGCCGCTGTCGCATCACAGCCGCGGCTTGAGGCAGTGGCGACAGCCTCAAAGACGATCGCCGCTCCCGATGCAGCCGCTCTCGTCGTCGACGTCACGCTCAAGCAGGCAACGCCGATCGCCGAGCCGGAACCCGCGGCAGCCATGCGTACCACGCGCACGACGCGCGCCACGCGCTCGAGCAGCACCGCGCGAACCACGAGCGCGCGAGTGACGGCGAAGCCCGCCGGAAGCGAGCTCAGTCAGGCACGGAGCATCCTCGCCGGCCTGATCGCCAAGCACCCGATCCTCAGGGGGACCACGGTCTCGTTCGGCGACGCTCGCGGCTACCAGGCGATCGCGCTCTACACCTCGGGCCGCGTCATCATCAGCCCGTCGCACGCAGCAAGCCTCAGCAGGATTCTCAACCACGAGGTCTGGCACATCATCGACTGGCGCGACAACGGCACGATCGACTGGGGCGAGAACGTCCCGCCGCGCTAGGCTCCGACATCCACGGCACCCCTCCGGCGGCCCCGGGAGCCCTCTCTCCTCCCGGGGCCGCCAGCGTTACCACAGCGGAGGAGGCCGTCCTTGCGGGCGGCCTCCTCTCAGTCACACGTCGCGGGAGACTGCGGCGGTGCGGCTGGCGACGATCTACGCGGCTCTGCGGCGCAGGAAGAGGCCGGTTGCCGCGCTCAGGAACGCCACCATGAGCAGCAGCATCGCGTCGCCGCCCGTGAAGGGCAGGAACGGCTCTTCCTTCACCAAGATGCTTGCTTCGTCACGGTTGTTGGTCAGGTCCTCGTCGTCGGGATGGCTGATGACGACGATGTTGCCCACCGTGGTGGTCCCGTTAGGCATGTCAGCCTTCACGCGGACGGTGTAGGTGAGCGTCTGGAGGCCGTCAGCCGATGTGAGCGGGCCGGCGATGGTCCACGTGATCTTGCCGTTGGCGACGACTCCGCCATTGGCGTCGAGCACACTGACATACCGCTCGTCGAAGTCATCGACGATGGTGAAGCCGGTGGCCGGCCGCATGCCGAGGTTCCGGTAGCGCAGCGTGTAGGTGACCACGTCGCCAGGCTCGAACGTGGCGTTCGAGACGATCTTCTCGATTGCGAGGTCGAGCGGAGTGAAAGGAACGAACGTCTCGACGGTCAGCGTGTCCTGATCTGTGACCTCGTTCTCGTTCTTGTCCTCGCCCGTGGCGACCACCACGTTGGTGGTCGTGTCGTTCAGCGTTGCGGACGCCGTGAAGGTCTCAGACGCTCCGACTGCCAACGTCTCCAGCGTTCCAACCACGCCGAGCTTGTCATCCGTCACGACGACGTTGAAGAGGTCCACGTCGCCCACATTGGTGACGACGAACGTGTACGTCACCAAGGTGCCCCGGGCCACAAAGTTGTCGGGGGCATCCGAGGACTTGACGACCCGGATGGCGGGATTCCAGACGGTCACCACGGCGTCGTCAGTGGCAGAGGCGGTATTGCCCTCGTTGTCCTGGACGGTGGCTTCAACCGTGTTGGGGTACTCGCCCGGAGCAGTGTGGTCCATGGCGAACTCGAAGACTCTCGACTCGCCAGGCGCTAGCCAGATCTCAGGGGCTTCCGCGATCCACTGGTAGACGATGCCGTACGCATCGTCCTCGACCAACGTGACCTTCACTGGCTCAACGCTCGTGTTCGTCACGGTGACGCTGTAATCGAACGAGCCACCCGGCATATTCATCTCGAGCGGAGTGACGCTCTTGACGACCTCAAGCGTGGGCATGACATCGGTCACGGTGACCGACGCGTCGGCCGTCGCGGTGTCGGCGTTGCCTTCATTGTCGACAGCGATTGCCGTGACGGTGTTCGGGTAGAGACCGACCTCGACGTAGGTCGCCGTGGCGATTATGGCGACGGTCGACTCGCCAGGAGCAAGCGTCACGTCGGCCGGGAGCGGGATGGCGCCGAGGACCGAGTCGGTGACGCTCGTGAGCGTGACCGTCTCGACGCCGTTGTTGGTGACGACGAACGTATAGGTGAACAGCCCGCCGGGCTCAGGACGAGAGAGCGGGTCGGCGACCTTGGTGACCGAGATGTCTGGCTTGACGTCGGTCACGGTGACCGACGCGTCGGCCGTCGCGACGGCCTCGTTGCCCTCGTTGTCGACCGCCTTGGCGGTAACCGTGTTCGGGTACGAACCGGCCTCGGCGTAGGTCGCCGTGGCGATTATGGCGACGGTCGACTCGCCCGGGGAGAGCGTCACGTCGGACGGGAGCGGGATGGCGCCGAGGACGGAGTCTGTGACGCTCGTGAGTGTGACCGTCTCGACGCTGTTGTTGGTCACCAAGTAGGTGTAGGTGAACAGGCCGCCGGGCTCGGGGAGTGAGAGCGGATTCGCGACCTTCGAGACGGAGATGATCGGCTTGACGTCGGTCACGGTGACCGACGCGCTCGCCGTGGCAACGGCCTCGTTGCCCTCGTTGTCGACCGCCTTGGCGGTGACGGTGTTGGGGTAGAGGCCCGCCTCGACGTGGGTCGCCGTGGCGATCATGGCGACGGTGGACTCGCCGGGGCTGAGCGTCACGTCGGCCGGGAGCGTGATCGCTCCGATGACCGAGTCGGTGACGCTCGTGAGCGTGACCGTCTCGACGCTGTTGTTGGTGACGACGAACGTGTAGGTGAAGAGTCCGCCGGGCTCAGGCCTGCTGAGCGGGTCGGCGACCTTGGTGACGGAGATGATCGGCTTGACGTCGGTCACGGTGACCGACGCGCTCGCCGTGGCGACGGCCTCGTTGCCCTCGTTGTCGACCGCCTTGGCGGTGACGGTGTTGGGGTAGAGGCCCGCCTCGACGTGGGTCGCCGTGGCGATCATGGCGACGGTGGACTCGCCGGGGCTGAGCGTCACGTCGGCCGGGAGCGTGATCGCTCCGATGACCGAGTCGGTGACGCTCGTGAGCGTGACCGTCTCGACGCTGTTGTTGGTGACGACGAACGTGTAGGTGAAGAGTCCGCCGGGCTCAGGCCTGCTGAGCGGGTCGGCGACCTTGGTGACGGAGATGATCGGCTTGACGTCGGTCACGGTGACCGACGCGCTCGCCGTGGCGACGGCCTCGTTGCCCTCGTTGTCGACCGCCTTGGCGGTGACGGTGTTGGGGTAGAGGCCCGCCTCGACGTGGGTCGCCGTGGAGATCATGGCGACCGTGGACTCGCCGGGGGCGAGCGTCACGTCGGCTGGGAGGGTGATGGGGCCGATCTTGTCGTCGGTGACGCTCGTGAGCGTGACCGTCTCGACGCCGTTGTTGGTGACGACGAACGTATAGGTGAAGAGTCCGCCGGGCTCAGGCCTGCTGAGCGGGTCGGCGACCTTGGTGACGGAGATGATCGGCTTGACGTCGGTCACGGTGACCGACGCGCTTGCCCTAGCGACGGCCTCGTTGCCCTTGCTGTCCTTGGCGACGGCCGTGACCGTGTTCGCGTAGGTGCCGGCCTCGGTGTAGGTCTTGGTCCCGGTCATGGCGACCGTGGACTCACCGGGGCTGAGCGTGACGTCCGCGGGGAGTGAGATCGCTCCGATGACCGAGTCGGTGACAGTTTCAAGGGTCACGGTCTTGATGCCGTTGTTGGTGACGACGTAGGTGTAGGTGAAGAGTCCGCCGGGCTCAGGACGGCTGAGCGGGTCGGCCACCTTGGTGATGCTGATGCTCGGCTTGACCTCGGTGACGGTGACCGAGGCGGACGCCGTGGCGGTCGCCTTGTTACCCTTGCTGTCCTTCGCGACGGCCGTGACGGTGTTCGGGTACGTTCCGGCCTCGGTGTGGGTCTTGGTCCCGGTCATCGCGACCGTGGACTCGCCGGGGTTGAGCGTGACGTCCGCGGGGAGTGAGATCGCTCCGATGACGGAGTCGGTGACGCTTTCCAGGGTCACAGCCACCGGACCGTTGTTCGTTACTACGAAGCTGTAGGTGAACAGACCGCCGGGCTCAGGGAGTGAGAGCGGGTCGGCGACCTTGGTGATACTGATGCTGGGCTTGGTGCAGCGATGGACAGTGACGCAGTCCTTGTTCGAGATGACGGGAATCGCATCTCCGAAGTAGCCCGAGGCGTAAGCGATGTTGGTGACCTCGCCTGCCGCCAAGTCCGCCTCTGTCACGGTGTAGCTCGCCGAGACGGTGAACGACTCGCCAGGAGCGAGCCACCACGCAACGGAGCTCACGTCAACGGTGGTCTTGTCGTCGATGACGGCCCACCCGCTCCCGTGGAGCATGACGTCGCCGGAGTTCGTCACCTTGTACGTATAGGTGATGACATCGCCGACCTTGGAGAAGCACTCGGTCGTTGTCGTCTTGTCGAGCGTCAGGGCCGGAGTGGCCTTGGTGACCTTGACCGAGGCGCTCGCCGTCGCTGTGTGGGTGTGGCCGTACTTGTCAGTGGCAACAGCCGTGACGGTGTTCGGGTAGGTTCCCACCTCGGTGTAGGTCTTGGTTCCGGTCATCGCGACCGTGGACTCACCGGGGCTAAGCGTGACGTCGGCGGGGAGCGCGATCGGGCCGATGACCGAGTCGGTGACGCTCTTGAGGGTCTGGTCCACGTCGGTGTCGTTCTTCACCACGTAGGTGTACGTGAAGACCCCGCCTGGCTCAGGCAAGCTGAGTGGGGCGGCCACCTTCGTGACGCTGATGCTTCCGTGGCAGGCGTAGGCCGGCATCACGGGACCCATCACCATGAACATGAGAACCAGGGCGATGTAGGCGGACAGCAACCGCGTCCACCTCGTGCCCTTCGTGAGTGTTGCCATCATGCGCTCCTCCCCTTCGTGTGAACCCAACAGCCAACTCCAATGCCTGGTTCGCGGGTTGGGCGGCCGCACAACACAGAAGACCGACCCGACGAACGTGGGCCGGTCTCACCATTGACTCCGCGCCAGGTACCCGGTGACCGCTACACCCTGGCGCTTCATTGTCTCCCAAGAAACGCTCTATGGATTTGAAGCGGTGCCCCGGCCGCGTCTAGCCTGTATGTCCCCTTCTCCCGTCCTTCCCAACAGCTTCCAGCTGCATCGGACGCTGGCGTTTGCTCTCTTCACCAGAAGTGTACCCTCGCTCGAGGATGACCGACGGGTGAACCGAGTCCCTCTCTGGTAGGAATATTCATTCTGACGATCGTTTGGGCAGCGTGGCGCTCTGACCCACGAGTGCGCGGGCCAGCACCTCGTTCATGTGCTCGACGGGGATGATCTCGAGTTCATCCAGCACGTGGGGCGGAATCAGCTCAAGCTCGCGCGCGTTGTCCTTGGGAATCAGCACCGTCGTGACACCAGAGCGGTGCGCCGCAAGCAGCTTCTCCTTCAGGCCGCCGATGGGGAGCACCTTGCCGCGAAGGGTGATCTCGCCGGTCATGGCAAGGTCCCGGCGGACCTTGCGTCCGGTGAGCACCGAGACGATGGCGGTCGCCATCGTGATGCCCGCCGAGGGTCCGTCCTTCGGGATTGCCGCTGCCGGAACGTGGATATGCAAGTCGAGCTTCGAGTTGAAGTCGGGGTCGATGCCGAGGTCCGCAGCCCGCGACCGCGCGTAGCTCACGGCCGCCTGCGCGGACTCGCGCATGACGTCGCCGAGCTGCCCCGTGAGCGAGAGCGTGCCGCTGCCGGCCATGGACGTCGCCTCGATGAAGATCACGTCGCCACCGACCTCGGTCCAAACGAGACCGGTCGCCACGCCGACCTCGTCGTGCTCCTCAGCAAGACCGAACGTGAATTTGTCCGGACCGAGATACTTGTGCAGCGTGCGCTCGGTGACCGTCGTCTTCCCCTTGCGCCCCTCGACCACCTTGCGCGCAACTTGGCGGCACACGGTGGCGATGGTGCGCTCCAGGTTCCGCACGCCCGCCTCACGCGTGTAGCGGCGTACGATCTCTTTGAGCGCTCCGTCGGTGAAGATGAGGCGCGACGGTGTCAGCCCGTGCTCGGCAACCTGCTTGGGCACGAGGTAGCGTTTCGCGATGTGCAGCTTCTCGTCCTCTGTGTAGCCCGGAAAGTGGATGACCTCCATGCGGTCGCGGAGCGCAGGCGGAATCGGGTCGAGGACATTCGCGGTCGTGATGAACATGACATCGGAGAGATCGAACGGCGCCTCGAGGTAGTGGTCCTGGAACGAGTTGTTCTGCTCGGGGTCGAGAACCTCGAGGAGCGCGGAGGTTGGATCGCCGCGGAAGTCCATGCCCACCTTGTCGATCTCGTCCATCATGAAGACGGGGTTCTTCGTCCCCACTTGGTTGATCGACTGGATGATGCGCCCCGGAAGCGCGCCGACGTAGGTGCGCCGATGTCCGCGAATCTCCGCTTCGTCGCGGACGCCGCCAAGAGACATGCGGATGAACTTGCGATTGAGCGCGCGGGCGATCGACTTTCCGAGCGAGGTCTTGCCGACGCCAGGAGGGCCGACGAAGCAGAGGATCGGGCCACGCATATGGTCGGTCAGCTTATGCACGGCCAGGTACTCGAGCACGCGCTCCTTGACCTTCTCCAGGCCGTAGTGGTCTTCGTCGAGGATCTCCTGCGCTGCCACCAGGTCGAGCTTCTCTTCGTCATGGACCGCCCACGGGAGTCCGCACAGCCAGTCGAGATACGTCCGGATGACGCCCGTTTCCGCGGCGGCCTGCGGCATCTTCTCGAGCCGCCCAACCTCCTTCTCGGCTTTCTCGCGAACGGCCTCGGGCATGCCAGACGCGGCGATCTTCTCGCGATACTCCTCGATCTCGGCCTGGATCTCGTCGAACTGCCCGAGTTCCTGCTGGATCGCCTTGAGCTGTTCGCGCAGGAAGTACTCGCGCTGCGACTTGGACATCGACTCCTTCACGCGATTCTGGATCTTGCTGCCGAGCTCGAGGATCTCGAGCTCCTTGCGCAGGAAGTCCGACGTCCTCTTCAGACGCGCCTTGGGGTCGATCGCCTCGAGTATCTGCTGCTTTTCCTCCACCTTCAGGCTGAGGTGGAAGGCCACGAAGTCGGCCAGCCGTCCGGGCTCTTCGATCGCGCTTGCCGCAAGCAGCACCTCGTGCGGGATGGGCTTGCCGAGCTGTGAGGCCTGTTCGAAGTCGGCGAGCAGGTTCCGCATCAGCGCTCGTGCCTCGACGTCGGCCTCCGCCGACTCCTCGACGACTTCAACACGCACCTTGAGGTACGGATCCCGCTCGAGATACTCGAGAATCCGTATCCGCTGACGCCCCTCGACGAGGGCCTTCGCGGTACCGTCCGGAAGCTTGAGCTCCTGAAGGATCGAGACGGCGCAGCCGATCTCGTAGATCTCGCCCGGCTCGGGATCCTGTGTCTCAGCCGCACGCTGGGTGACGAGCGCGACCAAGTGATCCTCACGCATGGCTTCCTCAAGGGCATTGATCGAACGCTCACGGCCCACGAACAGTGGCACGACGAGGTTGGGGAACAGGATAAGGTCGCGAAGCGGGATAAGCGGCAGGATCTCCGGAACGCGAATCGCTTCGTCCTTGGTCGACATTCCGTGAACGTCCCTTCACGCGGTGTTCATGGCGCGCGGTGCTTCCGTGCGATAATCCTTAGACTAGTACTTCTCCATTAATCGCAGCTGCCCTGCCACCTCGGCCAACAGCTGCCGGACGGATGTGCATGCTGTCGCTTTCCCGACCGTGGCGCCTTCTCGGCACGCCTCTTGGGGCGCTGCTCGTCGTTGCGCTGGCCGCAATAGCCGGACACAGCCTGTCGGCGAACGCCGCGCCGGTCACGCCGGTCGTCGAGCAAGCGGTGACGGCGAGCGTTGCGTTTCCCTCGCCCTCAGTGACCACGCGCGGGGCGCTTGACGCGACGGTTCTCGTCACGCTTGCGGCTCAAGCCGAATACCTCGAAGTCCGACTGCGCCTGTACAGCCCGACGGGAGCGCTTCTCTTCCAGAAGACCGAGCTTCGCCCCAACTCTCCGGCCGGCCAACTCTCGGTGCCGTTCAGCCGCGCGCTGACGGACTTCACGGCACGCGAGGGGCGCTACCCCATCGAGGTCCGCATCCTCGCGACCGGCGCCGAGCCGACCGAGGTCGAGAGCCGGCTTCTCGTCGTCGATGCCGACCGGGCCCCGGTGCCCGTCGCCGTCATCGCCCGCGTGTCAGGCGTGCCTGCTGTCGATCCTGAGGGCCGTTTCGTGGTAGACCCCGAACGCGCGCGCGGCGCACGCGCCGACGCTGCACGTCTCGCCGAGATCGCCGGGCGCAGAGCCGGGCGCGACTTGTCGATCGCCATCGCGCCGCGACTCCTCGAAGAGTGGATGCAGGTCGCGGCAGGCTATGAGACGACGGGGCCCGCGGGTGTGCACCAGGTTCCCGCGGCGAGCGACGCCGCGCTGGGGGCCGCCGACACGCTCAGGCAGCTGCGCGCGCTCGCGACATCCGCCAAGGCTGAGTACCTCGACGTCCCCTATGCCGACCCCGACCTGGCGAGCATGGCCGCGTACGGCCTCATCGGAGACCTTCGCGAGCACTGGGCTCTCGGGGACCCGATCGTGGCGACCGCGCTCGGCGTGGAGCCCTCCGCATCCGGGATCGTGCTCGGGGACCTCGTGCCGGCCAGCGCGCTCCCGCTCCTCGCAGAGCGGGGCACACGCACGATCGCCGTGGCACCTGCATCCATCGCAACCGGCGAGGCCACCGCCACGTCCGGCGTCTACGACGTCGGCAGCGGCCTCCTTGCCGTGGTTCCCGACTCCCGTTTGGCCGAGGCAGTCGCGCTCGGCGACAGCAGGGCGTTCTACGATGTGATCTTCGAACGGCTTGAGTCAAGAGACGGCGCCGGCACGATGGCGCTCATCATCGACCTCGGGGCGGGAACCGACCAGACCGCTCGAATGGTCGAGGATGCGCTGCAATGGCTGGACGCCGCCACATGGGCGCGGGCCACGACCTTGCACGATGCAGCAAACGTCAGCGGGCCTGCCACCGGCTCACTCGTGGAGGCGCCCACGCCCCCCGCGTGGCCTGAAGGCTACTGGGCGGACGTGGCAGCTGCGAGCAGGCTCATGCGGGCAGCCGTGGCCGCGTTCGGCGGCGATGACGCAGACGCCAAAGCAGCGCGGAAGAACACCCTCACCGCAGAGAGCCTCTCGTGGGCCGCGGACCACCAGCCCGAGGGCACGCTCGACCGAGGACGCGAGTTCGCGACCTCAGTAGCCGACCGCATCGGCGGCATCTTCTCGACGGTGGCGGTCGTGGGCTCCGACGTTACGCTCGCCAACCGAACGGGCAGGGTCCCCATCTCCATCACCAATGGCAGCGGAAGGCCCTTGGACGTCGTCATCGTAGCGACCGCGCCACGAGTCCGGGTGACGCCGCCATCGGGCGCCATCACCCTCGACCCCGGCGAGAACGTGGTCTCAGTGCCCGTGGACATGCACTATGAGATCTCGGACCGCCTGGATGTACGTATCCTCGCCGCAGATGTTGAGCTGGGAAGCACGGAGTTCACCGTGCGGGCGTCGTATTTGGACCGCCTCGCCTGGGTGGGGATCGTGGTGCTGTTCCTCATCGGCATGCTCGTCTTCATCCGCCGTAGGGTGCGTGCGGCGATTGCTGGTAACATCGCAGAGGACACGGGGGTTGGCGACGCCTGACGTAGCCATGAGACGCGCGGCCCACGAAGATCGAGGGACCATCATGAGAACCATCGTGCTCGATACGAACGTCCTGCTCGCTAACCCCGACACGTTGCTTTCGTTCGCCGGAGATGAAGTGATCATCCCGGAGACCGTGCTCGGCGAGATCGACAAGTTGAAGACCCAGCGGGTCGATCCTGATCTCCGCTTCCGCGGCCGCCAGGTCAGCCGGATGTTGTTCGAGCTGTCGGAAAAGGGGCGTCTCGTGGACGGGGTGGAACTCCCCAACGGCGGGACGGTCCGCGTGGTTCCACTGTCGTCGGAGATCGACCTGCCCGAAGGCTTGACCGGCCGTAATGCCGACGACCGAATCCTCGCGGTGGCGTACCAAGTATGCAATCAGGGGTGCAGCGATCTTCTGCTGGTCACGAATGACCTCAACATGCTGCTCAAGGCACAGGCCCTGGGCATCAACGTCGAACGGCGCGCTGAGGCTGAGGGTGGCTGGACCCGCACGTACATCGTCCGCCCGTTCCAGCGCTACCGCGTACCGCTGACCATCCTCGCGATCGCACTCGCGGTGTTCGCCGGCGTGCTGGCACTCGCCTACTACACGACCACGCTCAGCAGCGGCAACAACACCGCAGGCGTCCCCACGGAGTTCCGCGATCAGTTGAGCGAGCCGTACCGGAACCTGCTCGACGGCCTCATCGCGCTGCAGAAGGACGGCACGGACGCCGAAGCGCTGGCGGAGGTGGGAAACGCCTACTACGGCCTCCAGAGTCAGACCGGGAACGTATCTTTTGCCCAGAAGGCGATCTCGTACTACGAGCGGTATCTGAACATCCGGTCCGACGACACCGACATACGCACCGACATGGCCGCGATGCTCTTCTACTCGGGAGCCACAGACCGCGCTATTCAGGAGACGACCACCGTCCTGCAAGCCGACCCGAATCACGTGAACGCGAACTTCAACCTCGGCATCTTCTACTGGAAGGGTCGATCTGACTTCAAGGCCGCCGCATTGCAGTTCAAGAAGGTCATGGAGATCACGAAGGACGCCGACGCGCACACGCAGATCATCGCCGATCAGGCGAAGAGCAACCTGATCGCAGTCGTCGCCGAGGCGAAGGCCGCCGGCCAGGAGCTCGACGTCGACGCGCTCGGTATCCGTGAGTACCTGGGAGGAACCACCTGAGATGCCTGACGTGGAGCAGATCGACATCGCAATCATCGGTGGCGGCCCGGCCGGCCTCACGGCCGCACTCTACGCGTCGCGCGCGCGAGCGAAGACCGTCGTCTTCGAGACCGGCATGCCGGGCGGGCAGATCGTCACGACCGACTGGGTCGAGAACTACCCCGGTTTTCCGGATGGCATCACCGGTGCGGAGATCGGGGATCTCATGCACCGGCAGGCCGAGCGCTTCGGTGCGGAGTTCCGCACGTTCGCGAGCATCGAGTCGATCGAGCCCGACGGCCTCGACTTCGTGCTGACGAACAGCGAGGGCGAGCGCGTCCGCGCGATGGCTGTGATCCTCGCCACCGGGGCGGTTCCGAAGAAGCTCGGCATTCCAGGCGAGGCCGAGTACACGGGCCGCGGCGTCTCGTGGTGCGCGACCTGCGACGGCGCGTTCTTCCGCGACAAGGTGGTGGCCGTCATCGGCGGCGGCGATGCAGCCGTCGAGGAGGCACTGTTCCTCACGAAGTTCGCGCGTACGGTCTACGTCATCCACCGGCGCGACGAGCTGCGTGCGACGAAGTGCATCCAGGAGAAGTGCTTCGCCAGTGAGAAGATCGAGATGCGCTGGAGCCGTGGCGTGGCGGAAGTCATCGGTGCGGGCGGAAAGGTTGCGGGGGTACGCCTCGTATCGACCAAGGGCGAACCCGATGAGGTCCTCCCCCTCGACGGCATCTTCATCTTCGTGGGCGTCGAGCCGAAGAGCGATCTCGTGCACGGGCTCTGTGACCTCACCGCGGCGGGATACGTGAAGGTCGACCACAACGGTCTCACCTCGTATCCGGGTATCTACGCTGCGGGCGACGTGACGGACTCCGATCTCAAGCAGGTCATCACGGCCGCTGCGAAGGGCGCCTCCGCAGCCTTCGAGGCGCTCCGCTATATCGATGAGCGCGTCTGCGCGATCTGATCGTCAACCGGCACGTGAAGGGAGCCACCCGATGAGCGAGAACCTGACGCACGTGACGGACGACAGCTTCGAAGCTGACGTGCTTAAGAGCGAACAGCCGGTACTCCTCGACTTCTGGGCGCCGTGGTGCAGCCCGTGCCGGATGATGGAACCGGTGCTTGAAGAGGTGGCAGCCGAGTATGCGGGTACGCTCAGGGTGTCGAAGCTCAACGTGGACGAGAACCCCAAGACCGCGATGAGGTTCAGCGTCATGTCGATCCCGACCCTCCTCGTCTTCAAGGGCGGAGAGGTCGTGCAGACGATCGTCGGCGCTCGTCCCAAGGCGCGGCTGGTCGAGGAACTCTCGCCGCATCTCGGCTAGCGGAGGGACAGCGCGTGCACTCGCTTCGCGTCATGGTCGTCGACGGCATGGGCGGACGGATCGGTCAGGAGATCGTCTCCCGGCTCCGAACGGCGTTCGGGGCCGGCGTCGAACTCCTCGCAGTGGGGACGAACTCCGCTGCAACCGCAGCGATGATGAAGGCCGGCGCGAACCGCGGGGCCACCGGAGAGAATGCCGTTCGGATCACCGTGCGCGAGGCGGACGTCGTCATCGGCCCGCTTTCCGTGCTCATCCCCGACTCCATGATGGGCGAGGTCACGCCGCTGATGGCCGAGTCGCTCGCGCTTAGCTCGGCACGCAAAGTCATGCTACCGTTGACGAATCCCAGGATCGACCTGGTCGGGATCACGAAGAACCCGCTGCCCCACCTTATGGATGAGGCCATCGCGCTGGTGGCCTCGATGCTCGACAAGGAGGTGTGAGATGTGCGAGGCGAAAGTGATCATCACCGACCCGGACGGCACTGAGATCGAAACGGTCGAAGACGTCACGACGATCGTCCCGGAGGACGGCCGGCTGCGGCTCTTCGACCTCTATGGCGCGAACCGCGTCGTCGATGCGGTCCTCAAGGAGGTCCGCCTGCTCGACCACACGGTCGTGCTCTCCAGCACGGCGTAGGACCGCGACGCGGCCCACGCGCCGCACCAGAGAGGAGCACTCGGATGTGTGAAGGTGGCGTCAACACGGGCCAGATGAAGCTGGCCATCGCGATGGTGAACGACTCGCTCGCGCTCTCGCAGCAGTGGCTGGAGCAGCTGCACCACCTGGCGGACCAGGGCCGACGCACGATTGCGAGCCAGGAGCTAGCGCAGGTCACCGTGCTGCTCGGCGAGGCACGCGAGAAGCTCGACGTTGCCGTCGAGCAGATGCACGTCGGCGAGGACGACGTGCACGTCGAGCGCCTCTGACGCTTCTTCTGAAGGTCCCCACGGAGGACCGCAGCGCGTTCCCACGAAGGGCCGCACGAAACCCACGCACGCTCGTGTCGCTGATGGAGGGTTCTCGTGCACATTCCCGATGGCATGCTCGGCACTACAACCTGGGTGACCGCATGGGCGGGCTCTGCAGCGACCGTCGGACTTGCTGTGCGCCGGGTTCGCCAGACGATGAGCGAGAGCCAACTGGTGCTCATGGCAGTGCTTGCGGCGCTCGTCTTTGCGCTGCAGATGCTGAACTTCCCGGTGGCCGGAGGGACTTCCGGCCACTTCTCAGGCGGCGCCGCAGCGGCGATCATCCTCGGGCCCTGGCCTGCCGTGCTCGTCATGACCGCCGTGCTCATCGTCCAATCGCTGTTCTTCGCCGACGGCGGCATCACGGCCCTCGGGGCGAACATCCTCACAATGGGCGTGATCGGTCCGTTCGCGGGCTGGTGGCTCTACTTGCTTCTGACGCGTGGCGCCGCATCCCGCTCGCGGAAGGCGGTGGCCGCGTTCGTCGCGGCGTGGACGGGCTGCTTCGCCGCCGCGCTCGCGGCAGCAGCGATGCTGTGGGTCTCAGGACGTGTGCCGCTCGTGGCAGGGCTTGGCGCCATGGGCTTCTGGCACGCACTCATCGGCGTCGGCGAGGGGCTCATCACGGCGGGGCTCGTCTCGTACCTCCTTGGCGTCCGGCCCGACCTCCTCGCCGGTGAGCGCCCCCGCGAGGGTGTGCGCATTCGCGGCGTGGCAATCACGCTCGGAATCGTGGCAGTCGCTGCCGCCGGGCTCTCCTTCCTCGCGTCCACACGCCCCGACGGCCTCGAGTTCGTGTACTTCGAGAAGGGCCTCGGAGCTGCGTTCGCGGAGAAGGCGCTCGTGCGAAGCCCGATGCCCGACTACCTCCTGCCCGGCGTCGAGAACGAGACGCTCGCGGGTATACTCGCCGGCGCCGTCGGTCTCGTGCTCACCGGCGTCCTCCTCTACGTTGGCATCAGGGCGATCCGCGGTCGCCCGCGAGCCGGAGCCTAGCAGCATGACCGAGACACACCGACACACCGACCGGCCCTCGGCGGACCCTCCTGTAGAGGGCATGCACGCTCACGAGCACCGGCATGATGATGGTGTCGTCCACGCACACGCGCACCACCACGCGCGGGCCCTCGACGTCACGCTCGGCTCGCATGCCCACGTCCACGCAACCTCGTTCGAGGCGCTCGCGGCGATCGTCTCGCCGCTCTCGATGCTCGATGCGCGCGCCAAGATACTCGGTGGACTTGCGCTCATCGTGGCGTTCGTCACGTCACCGCCGCTCGCTGCAGCAGAGTTCGCGCTGGTAATCGTGCTGTTCGCGGCGCTCGTCGCCGTCGGCCGTCTGCCGCTCCTGCGTGTGCTCGCGAGGAGTGCCCTCGTACTCCCCTTCGCCGGCACCATCGCGCTGCTGGCGCCCCTGCAGGCATCCGCCGGGTCGCTCAACACGGGCGGCCTGTTCGGGCCGCAGGCAGCGGTGGGTTGGCTCGCCGCCTACGCCATCCTTTCCAAGGCCTGGCTCTCGACGCTCACGGTCGTGCTCGTCAGCGCGACGACGCCCGTGCCCGAGTTCTTAGGCGCACTTCGCCGCCTGCGTGTGCCTGATGTCCTCGTGATGCTGCTCGCGTTCATCTACCGCTATGCGTCCGTGCTCGGCCGGCAGCTGCACTCACTGCGCATCTCCGTGGCCAGCCGCGCGCCGGCGCTCCACGGGGCCGGCCTCGTCCGTCTGTACGGCAACCTCGGTGGGGCGATGGTCGTGCGCGCCTACGAACGCGGCGAGCGCATCCACGCGGCGATGCTCGCGCGGGGTTTCGACGGAACGCTGCCGATCGACCGGCACACCACCTTCGGTGCGCCGGAGTCACTGCTCGTCGCCTGCTCACTCATGACCGCTGCCGCCATCTGGCTCTACTGACCGAGGAGCACCCTATGCACGACACCCTGCAGCCGACACTCGAGTTCTCGGGCACGCGCTATTCCTATCCCGACGGGACCGAGGCGCTCCTCGGCGTCGACCTTCGGGTCATGCCCGGCGAGCGGATCGCGCTCCTTGGCCCCAATGGCGCCGGCAAGTCCACGCTCATACTGCATGCCAACGGCGTGCTCCGCGCCTCGGCGGGCAGCGTGTCCGTCGGAGGCGTCGCCATCAGCGACTCGACGGTGCGCGCCGTACGCGCGCGGGTCGGTCTCGTCTTCCAGGATCCCGACGACCAACTCTTCATGACCACCGTCTACGACGATGTCGCGTTCGGACCGCACAACATGGGACTCGAACGCGCGGCCGCCGAGGAGCGCGTGCACGAAGCGCTCCACGCGGTCGAGCTTGCCGACGTCGCGAGCAAGGCCGGGCAGCATCTGTCGTTCGGGCAGAAGAAGCGCGTGGCACTCGCCACCGTGCTCTCGATGCGCCCCGACCTGCTGATCCTTGACGAGCCGACGTCCAACCTTGACCCGCGGGCGCGGCGGCACATGATCGAGCTCCTGCGCGGTCTGAACGCAACGATGCTGGTGGCGACCCACGACATGGACCTCGCCTGGGCGCTCTGCGACCGAGCCGTGGTGCTCGACGAGGGACGGCTTGCAGCCACCGGCACGCGCGAGGAGATCCTCTCCGACGAAGCGCTGCTGTCGCGCCACGGGCTCGAGCTGCCCTGGGCCGTCAGGCTCGGGGCGTGAGCACGTCGAGCCGCTGCCGACTGCTACAATCCGGGTAGCATGAGCGCCAAACCCACACCCAAGCACACAACGGTGTTCGCCGAGGCCGACGGCCACGCCCCCGACTACTGGGAGTGCCCCGTCTGCGGCTACATCTCCGGCGACCCGCGCTTCCTGGACCCCGCACACCCGTGCCCCGAGTGCGGCGCTGCGGGCGTTGAGCGACGACGCTTCCCGACGGACCGCGTGCGACGCCTTGATGAGCGCATTCGCTCGTACAACCATGACGGTGATTACGAGATCGTCGTGATCCTGGTCATGGCGCTCCTCGAGACCATCCTGGAGGACATCCTCGACCGCATCCTCGAGGCCCACGGCGCCGACGTGCACGTGCGCCGCGTGCTGATCGACAGCCAGCGCGCCATCGGCGTGCGCATCGGCAAGATCTTCCCGGCGCTCACCGGGGTGGAGTTCGAAGACGCTGCCGCCGAGCTTGGCTATCGTGACTTCCCTTACCGCTGGCGCGACATGCGCGGCGCTCGCAACGCCTTCATCCACGACTCGCCCTTCAACAGCCCCCGCGAGCAGCTCGACCAGAGCATGGGCAACGACGCAATGCAGCTGCTCGATCAGGCGTACAAGCTGTTCGTGCTCATGAACAACCGCTTCGTCGCAGACGGCCTGCGCCGAACGTGACCATACGCTCGGCACGGTCGCTGCACGTCACCGGCGTCGTCCAAGGCGTCGGCTACCGCCCGTTCGTGTACGGGCTCGCTCACCGTCTCGGCATCACCGGCTGGGTGCGCAACGCCTCCGACGGCGTCTGGTGCCTGGCCGAGGGCTCCGCAACCAAACTCGACGCGTTCGAGCGCGCGCTCGCCGAGGAAGCCCCGCCGATGGCGGTCGTCACCTCCGTGGTCGCCGAAGAGGTCGAGCTCGAAGAACACCACGGCTTCTCGATCATCGCGTCGCGCGCCGAGGAAGGCGCGATGACGCTCGTCTCCCCCGACATCGCCACGTGCGACGCGTGCCGCGCCGAGCTTGAGGAGCCGGCCGACCGCCGGCACCGCTACCCGTTCATCAACTGCACGAACTGCGGGCCGCGCTTCACGATCATCGAGGACGTCCCCTACGACCGGCCGATGACGACGATGCGGGACTTCCCGATGTGCCCGGAATGCGCGGCCGAGTACGCCGATCCGGCGGACCGCCGCTTCCACGCCCAGCCGGATGCATGCTTCGTCTGCGGCCCGCGGCTCTACTTCAACGCTGACGAGGTCCCCGACGATTGGCGCTGGCGGCCCAAGGTCGAGGTCACTCCCCGCCCGCACCGCGAGCGCGGTGCCGAGAAGGCGCGATCGGACGCAATCCTCGCCGCAGCCGCAGTGGCGCTGCGAGCGGGCGGCATCCTCGCCGTGAAGGGCCTCGGCGGCTTCCAGCTCGCGTGCGACGCAACGAACGAAACGGCCGTCGCCCGCCTGCGCGAGCGCAAGCGCCGCTGGGGCAAGCCACTCGCGGTGATGGTGCGCTCGATCGACGAGGCGCGCGGCCTCTGCGAGGTCTCCGAGGTCGAGGCGGCGCTGCTCGCGAGCCCCGCCGCCCCGATCGTGCTGCTCCGGATGCGCGCTTGCGAGCGAGGGCAGGGGTGGGTCCGGCGCTCAGACAGTCCTCGCCGGGGCCCCTCGCCGCCTCGAGACGCTCGCCGCGTCCCTCGGCGGCTCCCCCGGCTGCGAAACTCGCGGCGGACCCACCCCTGCCCTCGCGCCCTCGATCGCCCCCGGCCTGCGCGAGTGCGGCGTCATGCTCGCGTACACGCCGCTTCACCACCTGCTGCTCGAAGACGTCGGGCGCCCGCTCGTCATGACCTCGGGCAACCTGAGCGAGGAGCCGATCGCCACGGGGAACTCCGAGGCGGTGATACGCCTCTCGTCCATCGCCGACGCATTCCTCATGCACGACCGCGACATCTGCGCGCGCTACGACGACTCGGTCGTGCGCATCGGGCCGACGGGCATCGAGTTCATCCGGCGGGCGCGCGGCTACGCGCCCTTCCCGCTGGAGTTGCCGTTCACCTCGGACGCGGACATCGTCGCACTTGGCCCCGAGCAGAAGAACACGGTGACGCTCGTGCGGGGCGGACACGCGTTCGTGTCGCAGCACATCGGCGACATGGAGAACGCGGAGACGTTCGCGGCGTTCGAGCACACGATCGAGGCATTCAGCACGCTCTTCCGAGTGCAGCCGAAGATCGTCGCGCACGACCTCCACCCCGAGTACCTCGCCACGAAGCATGCGCCGTCCCTGGGCCTGCCGATGGTGGGCGTCCAGCATCACCATGCGCACATCGTGAGCGTGATGGCCGAGCATGCCGAGCGAGGACCCGTCATCGGCGTCGCGCTCGACGGCACCGGCTACGGACCGGACGGCACGATCTGGGGTGGCGAGATCCTGCTGGCCACATGGGAGTCGTTCGAGCGCCTCGGACACCTCGCGTACCTGCCCATGCCCGGCGGCGCCGCCGCTATTCGCCGCCCCGTCCGCATGGCGCTCGGTGCGCTTGCCGCGTCAGAACTGCTGGAGCACCCGGGTGCGGCGCCGCTCCGCGAACGCCTCGCGCCCGGCGAGGAGACCACGCTCCTGCGCATGATCGAACGCGGCATCAACACGCCGATGACGTCGTCCGCGGGCCGGCTCTTCGACGCGGTCGCGGCGCTCGCGGGCGTGCGCGACGACGCGCGCTACGAGGGCCAGGCGGCCATCGAGCTCGAATCGCTCGCCGACGACGCGGAGCCCGGCTCGTACGCGTTCGCAATCGCTGAGACCGCACCCGATCGGCCGTTCGTCATCGACAGCCGCCCGGTGCTCGCTGCGATCCTCGACGACGTCGCTTCGGGCGTCCCCGCCTCGGCCATCTCGGCTCGCTTCCACCGTGCGGTGGCTCGGGCTATAGTTGACGGGTGCGTTCGGGCCTCGGCTGCCACGGGCATCGAGACCGTCGCGCTTGCAGGCGGCGTGTTCATGAACCGCCTCGTGCTCGGCGGGGCCGTCAGCGGACTCGCCGAAGCGGGGCTTCGACCGATCACCCACCTTCGGCTCCCCGCCAACGACGGCGGCGTGTCGTTCGGGCAGGCGGTCGTCGCGTGGGCACGGCGTCACGAGCTGTAGGAACCGCTGGGAGGAGTCGCGCATGTGCCTCGGCATACCCGCGCTGTTGGTGAGCGAGCAGAACGACAACGGCATGGCCGAGGTGGACATCCTCGGCGTGCACCGCTGGGTGAGCACGCACATGGTGCCTGAAGCGAAGCTTCGGCGACCGCGTCCTGGTGCACGCAGGATTCGCGCTCGAGATCATCTCCGAACAGGCCGCGAGCGAGACGCTCGAACTCCTGCGCCAGATGGAGCTCCCCGGCACTGAGGACCTCGCGCCGCTGCGACCTCCCAGCCCCGACGCGCCCGTGACGACGGACCTCAGCGGCGGGTTTCGCAACCCGGAGCACGCCCGCGCGCTCGTGGCCGCGATCGACGAGAGCCGCGACCGGCCGATGACGCTCATGGAGGTCTGCGGCACGCACACCATGGCGATCGCGAAGAACGGCCTCCGCGACGTCATGCCGGCGAACATCCGGCTGCTCTCGGGACCGGGTTGCCCGGTGTGCGTCACCGCCAACGCGGACATCGACATCGCGCTCGAGATGGCGCGGCAGCCCGGCGTCACCCTCACCACGTTCGGCGACATGATGAAGGTCCCGGGCTCGTACTCCTCGCTCGCGCGCGAGAAGGCGGACGGGCGCGACGTGCGGGTCGTGTACTCGCCGCTCGATGCGCTCGCGCTCGCCGAGGCTACCCCCGAGGCCCACGTCGTCTTCCTCGGCGTCGGCTTCGAAACGACCGCGCCCACGATCGCAATCACCATCCGCGAGGCCGCCCGGCGTGGTGTGACCAACTTCTCGGTGCTCTCCCTCCACAAGACCGTCCCCGCCGCGCTCGAGGCGCTCGTCAACGACCCGGACGTGCAGATCGACGGCTTCATCCTCCCCGGCCACGTGTCAACCATCATCGGCAGCGAACCGTACCGCTTCCTCGCGGAGCGCTACGGCGTCCCCGGCGCGATCACCGGCTTCGAGCCCGTCGACGTGCTCCAGGGCGTCTGGATGCTCGCCAAGCAGCTCTCGGACGGCCGCGCCGAGATCGAGATCGCCTACACGCGCGCGGTCATGCCCGAGGGGAACAGCGTCGCGCGCGCCGCTCTTGCACGAGGTCTTCGAGCCGACGGATGCCGAGTGGCGCGGCCTGGGAGTCATCCCCGGCACCGGCCTCGCCATCCGCCCCGAGTTCGCTTCCTTCGACGCCCGCGTACGCGTGCCCGTCACGCCGCCGGAGCCGCGTGAGATCCGCGGCTGCCAGTGCGGCGACGTCCTTCGCGGCGTCGTGCTCCCCTACGAGTGCAAGCTGTTCGCTCGGGGCTGCACGCCGGAACACCCCGTGGGGCCGTGCATGGTCTCCTCGGAGGGCTCGTGCGCCGCGTACTACCGCTACACCGACTACGGCAAGGCGTAGAGGACCGCACGCGCCCGGACGCCCGAGGGAGGCTCCATGCACCAGGACCACATCCTGCTCGCCCACGGCAGCGGCGGCACGATGATGCGCGACCTCATCGAGGAGGTCTTCATCGCCGGGTTCGGCGACGAGGTGCTCGCGCGCATGGACGACGCCGGCGTCGCCGACTTCCCCGGCACGCGCGTGGCGCTCTCCACCGACACCTACGTCGTGAGCCCGCTCTTCTTCCCCGGCGGCGACATCGGCCGGCTCGCCGTCTGCGGCACCGTGAACGACATCGCCACCTCGGGGGCCACGCCCCTCTACCTCTCGGTCGGCTTCGTGCTCGAGGAGGGCGTGCCGGTCGACGACGTCCGGCGCGTGCTCGTCTCGATGCGTGACGCCGCCGCCGAGGCCGGGGTCCGCATCATCACCGGCGACACGAAGGTCGTCGAGCGCGGGCACGGCGACGGCATCTACATCAACACCGCCGGCGTGGGCGTCCTTCCCGAGGGTCTCGATCTCTCCGGCTCGCACTGCCGCCCCGGCGACGTCGTGCTGCTCTCCGGGACGCTCGGCGACCACGGCATCGCCGTGATGTCGACCCGCGAGGGGCTGTCGTTCTCGACCGACATCAAGACCGACGCCGCGCCGCTCGCCGCGCTGGTCGCCGCCGTGCTCGAGGCCGCACCGGACGTGCGCTGCTTCCGCGATCCCACGCGGGGCGGCCTCGCGTCCACCCTGAACGAGCTCGCGAGCGCATCCGGCGTCAGCATCACCGTCGAGGAGGACGCCGTCCCCGTGCACGAGCAGGTGCGCGGTGCGTGCGAGATGCTCGGCTACGACGTCTTCCAGGTGGCGAACGAGGGCAAGATGGTGGCCGTCGTCCCGCCCGAACAGGCAGACGCGGCGCTCACAGCGATGCTCGGGGCCCCGTACGGTGCCGACGCCGCGATCGTCGGCTCGGTCGCAGGCGGACCCGCCGGCAAGGTCTACGTCAAGACGGCCTTCGGCGCGACTCGCATCATGGACATGCTCGTCGGCGAGCAGCTCCCGAGGATCTGCTGACGCCTGCCGGCGCCGGCCCACACGCCATGACTCCCGCTTCGGTCACCGGCACCCGTGACGAGTCTCGGTCGGCGCTCCTGAAGGTCGCGCTTGCCGCGGTGACCTGGGGCACGATCCCGCTCTTCGTGCGCGCCGTGCATACGAACGCTGTTGTGATCGTCTTCTGGAGGGTCGTCTTCGCCGGGGCCGCGATCGGCGCTGTGGGTCTCGTCACGGGACAGCTGAAGACCTGGCGCGCCGTGCCGGTTCGCCGGCGGTTCGCGATCCTCGGCATGGGGGTGCTGCTCGCGCTCAACTGGGTGCTCTACTTGAGTGCCATGCAACTCACGAGCGTGGCCATCGCCGCGCTTCTCGGCTACTGCGGCCCCGTGATCGTCGCGGTGTTCACCCCGCTCGTCGCGAAGGAACCCTTCGATCGCAGGATCGTACTGCCACTCGTGCTGTCGTTCGGCGGCATCATCGCCATCATCGGCCCGCAGGACCTCTCCCTCGGCGACGGCGGACGGCTTCTGGGCGCGGCACTCGCGCTCGCGTCGGCCTTCACCTATGCGTTCCTCATCCTCAACGTGAAGCGCGTCGTCAAAGACGTGCCTTCTGTCGTCTACATGACGGGCGAGTACCTGGCCGCCGGTCTCGTCCTGCTGCCGGCGGTGCTCCTGATGCCGGGACCGAGCGGCGCGATCGAGTGGGGCGCGCTCGCCGCACTCGGCATCGTCGACACGGCGATCACCGGGCTCCTCTTCCTCTCGGCACTTCGACGCGTGCGGGCCGACCACGCGGCAGCCCTCACCTACGCCGAACCGGTGAGCGCCGTACTGTTCTCGGCCGCCTTCCTGAACGAGCCGGTCACGCTGGCGACGGCGATCGGCGGCGCGCTCGTCGTCGCAGGAGGCATCCGAGTGGCTAGAATGGAACCACAGCAAGGTATCGAGACGCCGGGCATCGTGCCCGAAGGGGACGTCTAGAGAGGGGCGAACCGTGGGCGCACTGGAGCGGTTGATCGAGACCGATGCGGTGAGACGGCTCGCCGAGCGGGACACGAGCCTCTTCTCCGACGACATCGACGTGCGTATCGCCGTTGGGCAGCGGCTTGGGTGGACCGACCTCGCCGCGAAGGCACCCGAGCGGTTCACGCTCCTTGGCAACCTGGCCGCTGCGATCTTGGCCGAGGGGGCGACCGATATCCTGCTCCTCGGGATGGGAGGCTCCTCGCTTGCGCCGCTTGTCCTCACCCGCATGCTCGGCCCGATCGACGGCGCGCCGGTGCTGCACGTCCTCGACACGACGTCACCCCGTCAGGTCCGCACGACCCTCGACGCACTGGATGCCGCGACGACGTTCGTAATCGTGGCAAGCAAGTCGGGCGGCACCATCGAACCGCTCTCCCTCTACGCGATCGCCCGCCGTTGGCTCGAGGAGTCCGTGTCGCGCCCCGAGGCCGGACGCCGCTGCATCGTCATCACCGACCCCGGCTCGGCACTCGAGAAGCTTCGACAGCGCGAGATCATGCGCGTCGCGCTCACCGCGCCCCCGAGCGTTGGCGGGCGGTACTCGGCGCTGACGGTGTTCGGGCTTGGCCCCGCTGCGCTCGCGGGCATCGCCCTCGCGCCGATCATCGAGCGCGCGCACGGGATGGAGGTGGCGTGCGCGGGTGAGGCCGCTGAGAGCCCCGCCGCCCTGCTGGCAGCCTGGATCGCCGACGCGCATGCGGCGGGCCGCGACAAGCTCACGCTGGCGACCTCGGCATCGTTCGCGCCGTTCGGCCTGTGGGTCGAGCAGCTGGTGGCTGAGTCGCTTGGCAAGCACGGCATCGGCGTCGTGCCGGTGATCGAGCACGCGCCGGCGCTGCCCAGCGGCTACAGCGACGACCGAGCCGTCGTCGTGATCCGTGAGACGTCGGACGCCCCGCTTGCCGAGTGGGCCGGCGCGATCGCCTCGGAGCACCCGACGCTCGAGCTCATCGTGGATGGCGCCCTCGATGTTGCCGCCGAGTTCGTCCGTTGGGAGTGGGCAACGGCGCTCGCGGGATTCCTGCTCGGGGTCAACCCGTTCGATGAACCCAACGTCACGCAGGCAAAGAAGGCCACCAATGACATCTTGAGCGGCGCCGTCGAGGTACCGCACGCCACGGTCGACCTCGACGGATCGTGGATCACGTTCGCCGGCACGCTCGCCGAACCAAAGCCGCTGCCCGACAGCCGGGCGGAGGCTCTGGGGGCGCTCGTGAGCTCCCTCGAACCCGGCGATTACCTTGCGGTCCTCGCCTACGTACCTGAGGACGAGCAGCTGCTCGGGCCGCTCCGTCACGCCACAACGGCGCTCTCCCGCGCTACCGGACGCGCGGTCTGCCTCGAGCTGGGGCCGCGCTACCTGCACTCCACCGGGCAGCTGCACAAGGGCGGGGCGCCCAACGGCGCGTTCCTCCTCATCACCACGCGCGACCGTGACGACCTCGAGGTGCCGGGGAAACGGTATCGCCTCGGTGCGCTTCACCGAGCGCAGGCCGAGGGCGATCTCGTGACGCTCGCGGCAGCCGACCGTCGCGCGCTCAGGGTCGACCTGCCCGACGCGACACCGGAGACGATCTCCGCGCTCGCCGAGGACCTGGAGCGCGCGACCGAGTAGCGCGCATCGCCCGCCGCACATGCCGAGGCGCCGGCCGCTCGCGGTTCTCGCGGGCGACCGGCGCCTCCGAACTTACGAGGCCTCGGGGGGGTAGGCCTCCAAACGAATGGGCGGTTCTCCTACTTGGACTTCGCGAACATCGTCCCGACCTTGTCGAGTCCGTGCTGCTTCTCGTGGCGCTCGCTCGCGGTCCCGTGGATCCGCATCCAGATCTCGTCCACGTTCTTGGGCAGCTGCCCGTCGAGCTTGCTGACGACGATGATCGTCAGGAGACCGAGCGGGAAGGTGAACAGCACCGGGAAGGTCAGCGCACCGAAGAACCCGAGGATGCCGTCCTTTCCGACCGTACCGAGCTGCTGGAGGATGTTGAGGAAGATGATCAGAATTGCGCTCGACAACCCCACGGCGATGCCGGCGGTCGCCCCGCGCTCGGTCGTCCCCTTCCACCAGATGCCGGTGAGCAGCATCGGCACGAAGGCGGACGCACCCACCGAGAACGCCCAGGTCACCATCATCGCGATCAGCGCGGGGTAGGCCTGGTCGAGACCGAACTTCGGGATGGCAAGTCCGATGCCCATGGCGATGAGCGCGAATGCGAGCACGGAGACCTTCCCGACGACGACGCGCTTGGCCTCGGTCGCGTTCGGGTTGACGTACTTCTCGTAGACATCGTGACCGACGGCGGAAGCTGCTGCGATCAGCAGGCCACCGATGGTGGAGAACATCGCGGCGAAGGCGCCAGCGGCGACGATTCCCATGAGCCACTGCCCACCGAGGATCGAGCCCAGTGTCGGCATGATCTGGTCGGGCTTCACGAGCAAGCCGTGAACGGTCGCTGCATTGATGGTGCCGCCATTGGCGAGATGCTCCTTGATGAAGCCGATACCCGCGAGCCCGGCGATCGGGGCGAGGATGTAGAACGTCCCGATGAAGACCAGCACCCAGAACGTCGAGCGGCGCGCCGCCGCACCGGACGGGTTCGTGTAGTAGCGGTTGAGGATGTGCGGCAGACCGGCCGTGCCGAGCACCAACGCCAGCACCATCGAGAACTGGTCGAACGCGTTGTAGCGGTGCCCCGGCTCACGGAACAGCATCGCCCGAAGCTCGTGCAGCTTGTTCTTGGACGGCAGCGCCACCGGGACCTTGCCCTCGGCATCCGACGCGATGAACTCGTCGACCTTGGCGAGCTCGCCTGCGGTCATGATCGCTCGCCGCTGCCTCGTATGGGGTCTTCCCTGCGACGGGATCGGGCTTCGTGAGCTCGGCGACCGTCATCTGCTTCGTGTTCACGATCGGGGTGGAGGACGCGTCGGCGAGCGCCTTCGGGTAGCTGAAGCCATTGCCGAACGCGAATACGACGACCAAGAACATCGCAAACCACAGCCACCAGAACTGGAAGATCTGGTTGAGCGTCGTTCCCTTCATGCCGCCCACAGCCACGTAGAACGCCATGATCGCAGTGACGACGACCACGCCGGACGTGTACGGGTCCAGACCGAAGATGCCCCTGCCGACGAGCACCTGCCACGTCGTACCGGCGCCGAACATCTGCGGCGCCATGTAGAAGAGCGACGTCAGAAGCACGGCGAGCACGGTGATGAGGCGAACTCGGTGGCTGCCGAACCGCCCGAAGGCGAAGTCGGCGACCGTGTACTCACCGAAGCGGCGCAGCGCAGACGCGATGAAGAGCACCACGACCATGAACCCGCCGGCGAAGCCCGCCGCGTACCAGACGCCGTCGAGTCCGGAGGCGTAGACGGCGCCGGCAACGCCAAGGAAGGACGCTGCCGACAGGTAGTCTCCGGAGATCGCCGACGCGTTGCTGAACGAGCCGACCTTGCGACCGGCAAGGTAGAAGTCGGCGGTCGTACGCGTGAAGCGACGAGAGAAGATCGAGAGGGCGATGGTGAACAGGATGAGCGCGACAACGAGAACGATTGCGATGGTGTTCACGACCTACCCCTCCTCTCCGACGGCCTTGGCCGAGATCTCATCGGCCATGTCCATGAGCGTCTCATCGAGCTTGTCGGCCTGCTTGGAGTACGTCCAGGCCATGACCCACAGGAAGACGAAGTAGATGAGCGAGACGAACAGGTAGTTGAGCGTGAAGCCGCCCCAGATGGGCGTTGCGTACCAACCCTTCCACCACACCGACGCAGCCGGGATGGCGAGGGTCACCGCAAAGAACACCGCGCCGTACGTGAAGCTCAGCTTCCGCTGGGCGCGGAACACGGTGTCGACGCTCTCAATCGTGTCTACGTGCTCGCCGTGGCGGATGTGTGTTGAATCGCCGCCCGACGTCATGTCGGTTCCTGCCATCGTGTCTCGCATGGTGCACCTCCTTTGAGAATTCGAAGCCGAACGCGTCGGCGTGCTAGTCGACCTTCACGACGAGGACGGGAATCGGGGAGCCCTTGACGACCGTCTCGGCCACACTCCCGAGTGCGATGCGCTTGAGTCCTGTGCGCCCGGTATCGCCGCAGACGATCATGTCGGCGCCCCATTCCTGCGCCGTCGCGACGATGCGCTTGGCGACACCGCCCCTCACGAGCTCAACCTCGCATTCGACGCCGTTGCGCTCGCACATCACCTTCGCAATGGCGAGACCCTTGACCGAGGCGTGTACGCCTTCGTACACGTCGTCGTCCATGATCTCCTCCGGGTACTCCAACGCCTCCATGCCGGTATCAACGAAGATCGCCTTGACCGTGGCGCCGAACGTCTTCGCCAGGAGCACCGCGTACTCCGTGGCAGCGACGGCCGGTTCCGAGCCGTCCGTCGGCACGAGGATCTTGCCGATCTGGTGGCAGATCTCCTGGACGTCACCGAGCTTGAGGTCCTCTGCCGCCCCCTTGATGCAGACCTCCATGTGAGTCACCTCCTCCACAACGGCGAGCGCGCAGGTGTACGCCCGTCCGTGAGAAGAAGGTAGCCCCGCCGCGCGGCAGGAGGAACGATTGCGTCGCGTGCGGAGGCGGAGCCTCGGCGGGAGGGGCGTTCGCGCCGGTGAACGGCCATGCGCGGGCCCAAGCGCGGCATCTCCGCCGTTCCCGCTCGCGAGGGCCACCGTCCACCGGAGCTGCACGCGTGGACGAGCGAGATCAGATCTCGATGAACCGTGCCTTCGGAGGGCGAGCGGCACAGTCGAGAACCGCGACGGTATGCCGGCGCCCGCTGCGCAGGTCGCCGCCCGCCGTTCCCGGGTTAAGGAAGACCACCCCGGAGACCGACTCGGTATGCGCGGCGTGCGTGTGACCGTAGACAGCAACGTCCGCACCTTCGAGCGAGCGGTCAACGAGGGCACGCTTGTGGGCGACGACGATGCGGCAGCCGTCGACATCGAGCCTGGCGACAGCGGGAAGCTGCCATGCTAAGGCCCCCAGGTCGCAGTTGCCGCTCACCGCGGTCACCGGCGCGATCGCACCGAGCTCGTCGAGGATCCGCTCGGCGCCGACATCGCCGGCGTGAATGATGTGCCCGACGCCCTTGAAGGCGGCGTGGACTGCCTCGGGCAGCACGCCGTGTGTATCGGAGATGACGCCGACCAGCATCGCTACAGGCCGAGCGCCCGCTTGAGGGCCGGGACGCGTCGCCGAGAGGCGGGCACTTGGCTTGCGCCGGCGTCCTTCAAGGTGAGCAGCATGGTGCCGCCGTACATCGGCACGATCTCCTTCACCTGGGAGAGATTGACGACGAACCGCCGGTGGACGCGAAAGAAGCCCTGTGGTTCGAGGCGGGTCTCAAGCTGCGCGAGCGAGTGCGTGGAGAGGTAGCGATCCTCGGTGGTGTAGATGTAGGAGTAGTCGTCCTTCGCCATGATGTAGAAGATGTCGCCCACTTGGAGCAACAGCTTGCGCCCGGCCTTCTCAACGGGGATGCGCTCGACACGTGCCGGCGCTGCCTGCGCGGGACGGAGGCGCTCCACCGCCTGACGCAGGCGATCGGACTCCACGGGCTTGACGAGATAGTCGGTGGCCGCCACCTGAAACGCCTTCACCGCATACTCGCTGTGCGCCGTCACGAAGATGATGGCGGGCGACCGTTCGGCGGCATTGAGTGCCTCGGCAAGCTCCACCCCCGTGAGCCCCGGCATGTCCACATCGAGGAACACGACGTCGTACGGGATGGCGCGGATCAGCTGCAGCGCCTCGGCGGCGTTCGACGCCTCACCGATCACTTCGACCCCGCCGAGCTCACCCAGAAGGAAGCGGAGCTCCGAGCGGGCAGGTGCCTCATCATCGACCACCAGCGCCTTAAGCACGATCCACCCCGCTCGGGTCGGTACGGCTCTGTACGAGCGTGACCGTCACGGTCGTACCCACACCGCGCTCGCTCGTGATGGCAAGTCCGCTGCCGGGACCGTAGTGTCCACGCACTCTATCCTGCACGTTCCGAAGCGCGATGCCCAGCCCCTTGCCGGTCCCCGCCTCGAGGACGCGCTCGAGCGCGTCGGGCTCGATGCCGAGGCCGTCATCGCTGACCGACATGGTGATGGCGCCAACATGCCGCTCGACCGCGATCTCGATATCGAGCGGCCCATCCGGGCGCATGCCGTGCTGCACGCAGTTCTCGACGAGCGGCTGCAGGATGAAGGCCGGAACCTGCGCGTCCTCGATGCCGGCCCCGACGCGCTCGCTCACGCGAATGCGGTCGCCGAACCGGGCTCGCTCGAAGATCAGGTAGCTCCGGGCGTACTCCAGCTCACGCGAGAGCGGCACGAGCTCCTGGTTCTCCTCGAGGGTGCGCCGGTAGAACCGTGCGAACTCGCGGAGCAGCTCCCGGGCCCGCGTGGGGTCCGTGCGAATCAAGCTCGCGATGGTGTTGATCGTGTTGAACATGAAATGCGGGTTGATCTGCGCCTGCAGCGCCTTGAGCTCCATGCGGCACGCGAGCTGCGTCTGCGCCTCCAGCTCGGAGAGCTCCAGTTGCGTTGAGAGCAGCTGTGCGAGCCCTTCGACCATCGTGACCTGCGTTTCGTTCAGCAGACGCGCTGTGGTGTAGTAGAACTTGAGCGTCCCGACCGGCTCGCCACGCGACTGCAGCGGCACGACGATAGCCGCGCGAAGCAGGCACCCCTCTTTCGGGCAGCCGATCTCCTCCCGCGTGCCGAGGATGCGGTGCTCGTTCACCTCGATCGCCTCGCGTGTGGCGCGCGTGAGGATCGGGCCACCGACCTCGTGGTGGTCCTGCCCGATGCCGGCGAAACCGAGGACGCGCTCGGTATCGGTGATGGCGACGGCGGCTGCCTCGCTCTCCTCGAGGGCGAGGCGGCAGACCGCCTGCGCGGTTTCGTAGTCGAGCCCTCGTCGGAGGTGAACGAGCGAGCGGTCCGCGATCTCGAGTATCTGCTGCGACTGCATCGCGCGGAGATGGTCCGGGCGGGTGCGGAAGCGCGCGACGACCATGCCGAGCGCGATGAGCACGAGTCCTACGACGACGACAGTGAACACCATCCGGGGGACATCGATGATGAGCGCCGCGGCGGCTACCAAACCGATGATCGTCGTCGCGATCACCAGCATCAGGTCGACCGTCCACGATCGGCGACTCGACGCCATCCTCACCCTCCGTCAACGCGCAGGTGCGCCACCGGCAGCGTGCCACGCTCTCTCACGGCCTGGAGCACGCGCTAAGGTCCGCACATCGTGCTGCGAGTATAGCGGACGGTGCGTTCAGGGCCTCATGCCCCTGTCAATCGGCCGGGACCGACAGCCGACGGGTGCGACCGATGCTTACAGCAGCCCGATCTCGCTCGCACCGAGCACGAGGCCGGTAACCACCAGGAGCGCTGCGAAGGCCATCTTGAGGGTGCGAGCCTGAGCACGCGCAGCGACTTTCGCGCCCAAGAGGGCGCCGGGCACAACGCCGAGCGCGAGCAGCCCCGCAAGCTTGAGATCGATGTTCCCGAGCGCATAGTGCGTGATGCTCCCCGGGACCGCGAGAACCGCCACCACGATGAGGCTCGTGCCGAGCGCCCGTTTGATGTCGACGCCGAACCAGCGCACGAGCGACGGCACGACCACGAAACCGCCGCCGAGGCCGAGGAAGCCCGAGTACAGCCCGGTAACGAGTCCAAGCACGACAAGTCCGGCCAGCCGGTGGCGGGCAGGGACGTGACGCCGCACGCTCGGCGCCTCCTCAGGCCCTCTCGGCTCGTCCCGGAGTGCCAGCAGCACCATGTCGACTGCCATCCAGAGGATCAAGACCGCGGTCACGACGAGGACAGTCGGGCCGCCGACGAGCCGGGTGGCAAGCGCGCCGGCGACGGACGCAGCCGCGCCGGCGGCCCCGATGACGAAGCCGGCGCGGGCGTCGACGAGGCCGCGACGCGCGTAGGCGACGGCACCCGTCACCGCCGTGGGCAGCACGACGAGGAGCGGTGTCCCCACAGCGACGAGCGCGGGATACCCGAGCAGGAGACGGATGGCCGGCGTCGTTACGAGCCCGCCGCCGATGCCGAACTGGCCGGACAGATAGCCGGCCGCGAGGCCGACGGCTACCGGCGGGAGGAACTCGCTCGGGCTCATCAGTCCGGACGGAGTGCCGGGAAGCGTCCCGTGATCGCGCTGCGGTCCATGCGGCGCTCGCCGGTGAAGAGCGACTTGAGCGCGACGTCTTCCCACAGTGCATCCATCAGAAGCGGCCACCGGCGCTGGAACGCGAAGTAGCGTTCGCAGTTGTCACGAGCGAAGTCCGATGCGGCAGCAATCGCGTGGCGCGCGATGTCCAGGTACTCCTTGGACTCCTTGCCGGCGAGCGCTCGCAGAAGCGCGGTCGCCCGAGCGCGCCGGTTGATCGACGAGTCCACGAACGGCCCCGGATACGGCTGGAGGGACGACGGCGTCACCTGCCGCAGATCCACCTGCGATGCCGAGAACTCAAGCTTCCGATGCTCGTAGATGAAGCGGAACACGTCCTGCCGAAACGCTGCGGCCTCGCTTGGCACCTGCGGCGGGCGGTGGACCACGTGCCACTCGCCGTCGAGAAACACATCGCCGCCGTGCATGCGGGCGTTGATCACGTAGTCGATGTCCTCGCCCCTGACGACCCATGGGTCGAACGAGACCGCGCAGTACATGTGGCGGTGGAGGGCAAAACAGCCGCCGAAGGCGAGCGTGGACGGCCGGATGCGCGGCGGGGCGGCAACCACCGCGAGCGCTTCGTTGTACGCCTCGTTTTGCCGCCAGAACAAATCCGACCACGCGACGTCGCGTGCCACCTGGTGGCGACCCTCGACATCCGTGTAGTACCCGCTCTTTGCAAGGATGACTTTGCCGTCCTTCGTGCGGCTCCCGATCCCTTCCATGGCCCTCGTCAGGAACGCCGGGTCCGTGATGATCTGGTCGTCGTCAAGGAAGACGGCGAGGTCGCAGCCGAGGGCTGCCGAGACCATCAGCCCGACGTTTCGGACCGCGCCGTAGCCGTCGAGGCTGACACCGCTGAGGATGTCGGCGAACTCCAGTTGCTCCATGCGCCGGTGGATCGAGCCCATTTCGGCGGGACCGACAACGAGGGAGTCGAGCTCGGGGAAGTCTGCGAGGATGCCCGCAACGCGGTCCTCTGCGGCGTGCTCGACCGACGGGTCGGTCGTCGCGACGATGAGCACAACCTTGCAGAGTCCCTCGACGCCTTGGAGCGACCGCAGGCACTCAGGAAGGGTGCCGTCCTGGTCGATCGGGGTCGGGTGGTCGTAGCGGTACGGGCTGCGCCGTTCGGAACCGCGCGTGCGGCGGCGGGTCCAGAACGTCGGGATGATCACACTTGCTTCCACGGCAGGGTCCTTCTGAGGTGTTGTCGGGAGTGGTGGGCGGGACCACGTGGCGGTCTGGGGACATCATAGCGCTATCGTCCTCAGGTACCACCTGTAGACGGCGCCTCCACGATTCCCACGTCCCGCCCGCATGCAGCGCACCGGCCATCCTCGAGTTCGCGGCGACGCGTGGTGTATCGCTCGCGCTCGACGAGCAGCGCGTCGCACTCGGGACAACGCGTGTCCTCGCCACCCGGCGCGTCCGTGTTGCCGAGGTAGACGAAGTGAAGGCCTACCTCTCGACCGATGTCGACCGCGCGCTTCAGGGTTGCGAGCGGCGTCGGCGGAAGGTGCGCGAGATCGAGGTACGGGAAGAACCGCGTGATATGCCACGGCGTGTCTTCGCCCAGCTCCGTCGCGATCCACTGAGCGATGCCGCGGAGAGTCGCCTCATCATCGTTGACCGTCGGGATGACGTTGGTCACGACCTCCACATGCATGCTCCACCGCCGCTTGGCGCGCGCCGCCATCGCCAAGATCGGTGCCACCGAGCGGACCTTGCAGAGCTTCCGGACCGTCGCGTCGTCGAATCCTTTGACGTCCACGCGCCAGACGTCGATCAGGCCGCCAAGCGCGTCCAGGCCGGCCTCGGTGATGTAGCCGTTCGTCACCATGACGGTGTAGAGGCCGGCTTCGTGGGCGAGGCGGCTGACGTCTGCAACGTACTCGATCCAGATGACCGGCTCGTTGTAGGTGAACGCCACGCCTTGGCAGCCCTTGCTGCGCGCGAGCGCGATGGCGGCGTCCGGCTCGAGGAACTCGAGGCCGTCCTCGCCCGGACGGCCGCGGCTGATCTGCCAGTTCTGGCAGTGCGAGCACCTCATGGTGCACCCGACGCTGCCGAGTGAGAACGCGAGCGTCCCCGGCCGATAGTGGAAGACGGGCTTCTTCTCGATCGGATCGACAGCCACGGAGGAGACGACACCGTACGTGAGCGCGATCAGACGCCCGCTTTGGTTCTCGCGGACACCGCAGACACCGCGCGCGCCGGGAGCGATCCGGCAGTCATGGGGGCAGAGCAGGCAGTGCACCCGCTCGCCATCGGCCTCCCACAATAACGCTTCGTGCACGCTCACTCCTAGCCTGCGGCGAGGCGCAACTCGTCCCTCCCCGCCGCCATGGCCGACCCGAGGGCTGCGTCCGCAGCCGTCAGGAGCGCGTCTGCATCGTGCGTGGTGGGGCTTGCCGACGCGATGCCGATGCAGACCGTCACATCGATACCAAGTCTATTCCCCTCGAGAGCGCCCTGCGCAACCCGGAGAAGCGGCCGCTCGCGCAGCTCGGCGCGAAGCTTCTCAGCCACCGCGAACGCGGCGGTCTTGTTCACCCCCGGCAGCAGCAGCGCGAAACGGTCGGTATGCAGGCGCGCCGGGGCATCGGTACGCCGAGTGAGCCCTCGCAGCATCTCCCCGAGCGCGCGAAGCACGGCATCTCCGGCGACCTCGCTGTACGCCTCGTTGATCGCGCCGAGCCCGTCGATGTCGATGAGCGCGAGCGACAGCAACGTGCCGTACCGTTGGTAACGCGCGACCTCAAGCGCCAGGCGCTCTGAGAAGGCGCGGCCATTCCAAAGCCCCGTGAGCGCATCGACGGTCTGCAGCGCGGTAGTCTCCGAGACCGCCTCACCAAGCCGCTGCCGCTGCAGGGGAAGGCACATCAGCCACGTGGACTCGCCCCTGATGACCGCCGCTGCATGCTCGACGCAGGTGTCGTACCCGCACGCGCCGCAGTCGAGCGCGTCTGCCCGCGATGCGAATCCGCCTTCACGAAGCGCCCGGTCGATCTGCTGCTCGGAGGGTTCCGGCAGCGACCACGGGCGCGGCTCGAACGACCGGACGACCGGCACGGCCGGGAGGACGCCGAGCAGCGAACGCGTGCTGACGCGCGTGATGCCCGGCATCTCGTAGGCTGCCATCTCGATGTTCCGCTTGGCGAACACGGACAGACCCGGATTGACGGCGGGGCCGTCGATACAGCCCTCGCAGTTGAGCATGTCGACGATGCACGGAGCCGTCTCACCGGCCTCGATCGCGGTGAGCAAGTGGTCGAGGTCCTCGAGCCCACGTACGACGCACAGACGAGTGTCGGTCATGTCGCGACCGGCGAGCGTCGTGCGCGGGAAACCGTCCGTGAGCGAGATCTCCTTGAGGACGGTGGGGCGGTGCACTGAGGGCGCGTGAGGGTCGCCGACCGCCGTGAGCGGTCCGGCGCCGCTGATGAGGCGCGAGAGCTCGAGGAAGTCGATCGCGACGTCGACGACACCGGCGAACTGAGCGTCGCGAATCTCGTCTTTGCGAGCGAAGCACGGGCTCACGTAGACGATCGCGACGTCCGCAGGATAGAGCTCCCGGATGAGCTCGGCCTGCGCGATGTACGGCGGCACGATCGGCGCCAGCGCTCCCGTGAGCGCCGGATGGAAGGCGCGCACGAAGTCCACGACCACGGGGCACGTCGAGCGCAGCACGAGGAGCGCGTCATCGCGTGCATGCAGGCGTTCGTACTCTTGCGCGACGAGTTCCTCGCCCAAGAGCGTCGTTTCGACCGCATGGAACCCGAGGGCGTCGAGCGCAGCACCGATGTCTTCAACCGTGAGCGGGTGAAGCGCCGCGATGAACTCCGTCGCGAGCACGGCGACGACCGGACGGCCGCCGCGCAGCAGCTCGAGGACCGCAGGGGTGTCGTCTCGCGCGCCGAAGCCGTGGGTGCCACAGGCGCTGACGCACTGCCCGCAGGCGACGCACTTCTCGGCGATGATCTCGGCCTGGTCGTCAACGATGCGGATCGCGCGGACCGGGCACGAGCGGACGCACTCCCAGCACGCAGCGCAGGAAGCGCCGCGCGCTTCGATGAGCGGGCCCGGCGCCGCCTCGTGCCTGCCGCCTCTGCGAACGCCTGCCGTCATGTCGCTCCCGTGTCAGTCCTGCCCGAGCAACCGGTCGATCCCCATCCGGCGAAGCGTCTTGAGGAGCGGCCAGCCGAGCCCGTAGACGACGATCGCCTGCCCGATGCCGATCGCAAGAACGCCGAACAGGTACATCATGACCCAATGCCCCTCGAGGTCGATACCCACGAGCGGCACGCGGTAGAGCCCGAGCCCCTTCAGGAGTATCGGCAGGTACGCGGGGACGATGAGGGCATTGGCCACAACCGGCCCGGCGAGCGCGACGGCCGGCCTGCTGCGGAAGCGCCACGCCCACGCCGCGCCGAGGAGCGAACCGAGCGATCCGAAGACGACGTCGAGGAGCGCGAGCGGACCCACCTGCGAGACCATGAACGCGTTGGCGGCAGCGGCTCCTAGCCACAAGCCCGGGATCGCGGCGGGCGTCAGACACGCGACCACGGTGACGGCCTCGCTCATCCTGAGCTGCACGAGGCCCCACCCCAGCTGGCTCGGCAGTTGGAGCGTCATAAGCGTCAGCGACGCGTAGACTGCCGCGATCACGCCCGCCTGCGCGATGTACCGGGTCCTGCGCACCGAGGCTTACGCTTCCTTGGCGCGCTTGCGGGGCAGCGAGACCGTGAACGTCGTGCCTGAACCGATGACGCTCTTGACCCAGAGCGTGCCCCCGCTCATAAGCGTGATGTACTTGGCGATGGGCAGCCCCAGTCCGAAGCCCTCCACGTCTTTCGTGCGCGACGTGTCACTGCGGTAGAAGCGCTCAAAGATGTTGGGCAGGTCCTGTTCGGTGATGCCGACGCCGGTGTCGGTGACATCGACGATGATGCGGTCGCGCTGCCGCCGCGTCGTCAGCTGCACTCGACCGCCCGGCGGGGTGTACTTGCACGCATTGTCGACGAGGATCGAGAGGACTTCCTCGGTGTGCTCGAGGTCACCTTCCAGCCAGAGTGAGCCTTCCTCCGGACCGATGAACTCGAGCTGCTTATCCATGTAGCGCGTGGCCGCGCTCGCGAGCACCTCGCGCGCGGCCGCGTTGATGTCGAAGCGCTCCGTCTTGAGTTCCAGGGTGACCTCACTCCTGATCATCGAGAGGAGGTCGCTCGTCAGGCGGGCCATGCGGCGCGACTCGCGGTCGATCGCCTCGATGGCCTCGGCGCGCATCTCGGGATCCTCGGCTCCCCAGTCACGCAGGATGTTCACGTAGCCCCTGATGCCCGCAACGGGAGTTGCGAGCTCGTGGGACGCGTCGGCCACGAAGCGCGTCTGCATGTCGGCTCGCTTCCGGAGCCGATCGAGGAGGTCGTTGAGCGACTTGGCGAGCCGTGAGATCTCCGAGGAACCGTGCTCGGGAAGGCGCACGCTCAGCTGGCCGGCGTCCACCGAGTCGGCAGCAGCACGAAGTTCTTCGACGAGCGAGAGAACCCACCCCATGATGACCTGCATCATGATGATCGAGACCACGAACGCGAGCGCCGAGAGCGCGAGCATCGGCCCCCGTGCGCTGTCGAGGATCTGCTCCTCGCGCGCGGGGTGATACACGACATCCATGACCCCGATCGAGCGGTCGGGTAGCTGTACCGCAAGGTGCCACGCATACACGCCGAGATTCGCCTTCGCGAACAGGCCTGAGAGCGGCCGACGAGGCACGGGCATTGACGGGATGGGACGCCGATCGCGTGCGGCCGCCTCCCGTACCGAGTCGGCACCGATAAGGGCTCGCTCGTCGTTCGACCACCTGAGCACGAGTGGGGTGCCGGAAGCGTCCCGCGAATAGAGCGCGAAGTACCCGTCCTCGGCTCCGCCGATCGTCAGGAATGTGGGGAGCGTGTCGAGCTGCGTCCGCATGGCGACCCGATCCCGCTCCGCACCGGTGTACCCGGCCGCTGCAGCGGCGATCATCGCGTCATTGGCGGTCTTGCTCACCGAACGGGACGCAAGCGACGACAGCCGCCTGGCGGTTCCTTCGGCCGAGCGCGCCATGCCGTCGGAGATGAGGAAGTAGGTTGCGACGGTCACGCTACCGACGAGCAGCACCGCAAACGCCATCGCGAGGTACAAGACACGCGCCCGCAGGGAATACGGGCGCATCTAGCCCCTCGCAAAGAAGTAGCCGACTCCCCGTATCGTCTGGATGATCTTGTTCTCGCGGTCCTCGATCTTGTTCCTGAGGTGGCAGACGAAGACCTCGATGACGTTGCTGTCGGCGCCCTGCCGCTCGCCCCAGACGGAGGAGAGGATCTCGTCGCGGGAGATCACGCGACCCGCATGTGCCACAAGGTATGCCAGCAGATCGAACTCGCGCGCTGTCAGATCGATCGGTTCGCCGTTGCGGACCGCCTCGCGCTTGTCGAGGTCGACGCGCACCCCTGAGGCCTCGTACGGGCCGGACTGCTGCGGGGAAGGCCGGGTCCGCTTGAGCAGGGCCCTCACGCGGGAGAGCAGCTCGGGAATCTCGAAGGGCTTGCGCATGTAGTCGTCCGCGCCGGCGTCGAAACCCAACACGACGTCGTGCGTCTCAGCCCGGGCAGTGAGCATCAAGATCGGTAGATCGCAGCCGCGTCGACGCACCTCGCGCGCGACCTCGATGCCATCCATGTCCGGAAGCATGAGGTCGAGAATCACCAGGTCCACGTGATTGCAGTCCAGCACGCTCAGTCCCGAAGGTCCGTCGGCAGCGCGCATGACGTCGTAGCCGGCGTGCTTCAATTCCAGCTCGACGAATCGAGCGATGGTCGCATCGTCCTCGATGATGAGCACGTTCGCTTCGGCCATCCGTCCGCTCCTCCCAGCCCCCCGCAGGAATCAGCTTCGGGCGACGCGCCTGCCAAACAGGCCAATCTTAGCGCGGCAGCAGGGCCTCGGCTATCTGCACGGCGTTCAGAGCTGCGCCCTTTCGCAGCTGGTCCGCCACGCACCAGAACTGAAGGCCGTGGGGGACCGTGGGATCCACGCGCAGCCGCCCGACGTAGACGTCATCGGTGCCTTCGAGGAGCGCCGGCATCGGATACGACTTCGTGCCGGGATCATCCATGAGCGTGACGCCGGGGGCCGCAGCGAGGGCCGCGCGTGCGGCGTCGAGGCCCACCGGCGCGGCGAACTGCACGTTCACGGACTCCGAGTGGCATCGCAGCACCGGCACGCGGACGCACGTGGCCGCGACCTCGATGGCCGGCGCGTGCATGATCTTCTTGGTCTCGACGACCATCTTCCACTCCTCTTTCGTGGAGCCGTCGTCGAGGAAGACGTCGATGTGCGGGATGCAGTTGAACGCGATGCGGTGGGCGAACTGCTGGACCGTGAGCTCGCGTCCCGCGAGGAAGTCCGCCGACTGTTCGTAGAGCTCGTCCATGGCAGCCTGACCGGCACCCGATGCCGCCTGGTAGCTGGATACGACCACCCTCTCGATGGGCGCAAGGTCGTGCAACGGCTTGAGCGCGACGACCATCTGGATCGTCGAGCAGTTGGGGTTCGCAATGACGCCGGCGTGAAGCATCACGTCGCCGGCGTTCACCTCCGGCACCACCAACGGCACGTCGTCGTCCATCCGGAAGGCAGAGGAGTTGTCGATCATCACGCAACCGGCTCCTACAACCGCGTCGCGCATCGCCATGCTCACCGAGCCGCCGGCGCTGAAGAGTGCGATGTCGACGCCCTCGAAGCTCGCGGGCGTCATCTCCTGCACGACGAGCTCGCTGTCGGCGAACGGGAGGCGCTTGCCCGCCGACCGCGACGACGCGAGCGCCACGACACGCGCCGCCGGAAACGCCCGCTGTTCGAGCACCTTGAGCATCTCGATGCCGACGGCGCCCGTGGCACCGGCCACGGCCACCACCGGGCGAGCGGGAAGTACCTTGTCCCACGCCATGCCTACAACCCCTCCCCGCACCCCAGAGAGACCTCCGCCGTCACTGCCCCGGCGTCCAGCCCGAACGCGGTGTGCAGTGCGCGCACCGCCGTACCTACCTTGTCGCCTTCGATCACGCACGAGATGCGAATCGACGACGTGGAGATCAGGTCGATGTTCACGTCGGCCTCGGCGAGCGTCCGGAACATCTGAGCCGCAACGCCCGGGTGTGTCTTCATGCCGGCTCCCACGAGCGATACCTTCGCAATCGATTCGTCGACGACCCAGTCCCGCGCTCCAAGCTCCGCGACGACGACCTCGGCCGTTCGTCGTGCCCGCCCCAGATCCCCAGTCGGTGTCGTGAAGGAGATATCGGTCATACCTTTCTCCGACACGTTCTGGATGATCATGTCGACGTTGACGTTGGCGTCGGCCATGTGCGTGAAGACGGTTGCCGCCACACCGGGGCGGTCGGGTACGTCGCGGATGGTGATCTTGGCCTCCGACGTGTCGTACGTCACCCCCGAGATGATGGCCTGCTCCATGGTGTCGTCCGCCTCCCTGATGATCGTCCCGTCGCTGTCGTTGAAGCTGGAGCGGCAGTGGATGACCACGCCGTGATTGCGCGCGAACTCGACACTCCGAAGCTGCAAGACGCCCGCGCCGCTCGCCGCCAGCTCGAGCATCTCCTCGTAGCTGATTGCCGCAAGCTTCCGGGCGGCCGGGACGATGCGGGGGTCGGCGGTGTAGACGCCGTCCACATCCGAGTAGATCTCGCAGACGTCCGCGCCGATCCCGGCGGCGACTGCAACCGCGGTCGTGTCCGAGCCGCCTCTGCCGAGCGTCGTGATCTGACCGTCCTCCGTCATGCCCTGGAAGCCGGCGACGATCACGATGCGACCGTCGGCGAGCGCCCGGCGCACGCGCTCTGCGCGAACAGCGGTGATCTTCGCCTTGCCGTGGACGGGATCGGTGATGATGCCCACCTGGGAGCCGGTGAAGGACACCGCGTCCTGGCCCAAGGCGTGGATGGCCATAGCCAGAAGCGCGATCGAGACCTGTTCGCCCGTGGAGAGGAGCATGTCCATCTCGCGGTCCGGTGGCTCCGGACACAGCTCGGTCGCCAGAGCGACGAGCTCGTCGGTCACGTGTCCCATGGCGGAGACGACCGCGACGACATCGTCGCCGGCCTGCCGCCGTGCGACGAGTCTGCGCGCGACCGCGCGGATGCGCTCGGTCGTCCCGACCGAGGTACCGCCGTACTTGTGGACTACGAGCGCCACTGTCGTCTCCTGAGGTGTACTGAACACCGAGACGTCACGACGTCTCGGTGAGAGTTGCAGCATAGTCTACCAGCATCCGCAGCATCGGATGCACGCCGCCCTCACCGCGCCGGAGCGTACCCCTCTTTGGCGATGAGCGCCGCCGCCTCGTCCCCGGTCGCCCACTTGAGGAAGTGCTCCACACGCGCTGGAGCGTCCTTGCGGGCCACCACACCGAGCGGGCGTGCGAGCGGGTACGTGCCCGCAAGCGTGGTTCCCACGTCCGGGACGATCCCGTCAAGGGCGAGCGTACGGACGTGCAGTTTGCGCGCGGTCACCCACCCGAGCGAGACGAAGCCGATGCCGCCGCTCGTCGCGCGAATCGAGTCGGCCATGTCGGTCTCCTGCGCGACCTCGACGACGCTCGGCGTGATCTCGAGGTCATCGCCAAGCACGTAGCGCCGCACGATGATCTTCGTGGTCCCGCCTTCGGCCCTGTCGAAGACTGTGACCGGCAGGTCGGGACCGCCCACGGCTTGCCAGTTGGTGATCTCACCGGAGTAGAGGCCACGGATCTGCTGCGTCGTGAGGCCGTCGATGGTGACCGAGGGGTGTACGACGAATACCAGCGCGTCCCACGAGAGCGGCTCGTAGCGGAGGCCCAGCTCCTGTTCTTCCTCGGTGAGGGAGCGAGAGACAAACCCGATATCCGCGTCACCGTCGGCAACACCCTCGACCCCGCCGCTCGAGTAGACACTCGGCAGGTAGGCGAGCTCCACGGAGCCACGGAAGCCTTCGTTCAGAATGTCCATCAGCGGGATGCAGGTCCGGGAGCCGGTGACCGTGATCGTTGCGGGGCCTCGGAGCGGCGAGCGAACGCCGTCCGCAGTCGAGCAGCCGCTCGTCGATGAGAGTACGAACAGCAGCGCGATACCGATCAGGACCCCGCGGTGTCTCACAGATCGTACTCCCCACCGGTTGCCGAAAGGTATCTTAACACCGCAAGGGCCCCGGTGTGTGTACCGGGGCCCTTGCGCGTGGCGGCTCGACGAACGACGACTACGACTGGACGAAGCGCGACCGCAGCTGGTCCCATGCGCGATCGACGTCCGCCTGGATCTCCGCCAAGAGCGCCGCGTTCTCCGGCTTGAAGAGGTGCTTGAATCGGCCCTGGGGTTTCAGGAACTCCTCGACCGGCTTACGGTTGACCACGCGGACCGTCTGACGGAACACCCCGTCTTCGACCTCGTAGAGCGGCCAGAAGCCGGTCTGCACGGCGAGCTTTGCAATCTCGACCGACTGGTTCGACGGGATACGCCAGCCGCGGGGGCACGGCGCGAAGACGTTGAGAAACGCCGGTCCCTCCACCGCGAACGCCTTCTCGGCCTTGGTGGTGAGGTCCTTCCAGTGCGAGATCGACGCCTGCGCAAGGTAGGGAATGTTGTGCGCCGCGATGATCTGCGTGAGGTCCTTGCGGCGCTGCCGCTTGCCCTGCTGCGCCACACCGACCTCAGCCGTCGTGGCCCACGCGCCCTTAGGCGTTGCCGAAGACCGCTGGATGCCGGTGTTCATGTACGCGCCGTTGTCGTAGCACACGTACACCATGTCGTGACCTCGCTCCATGGCGCCGGAGAGCGACTGCAGCCCGATGTCGTAGGTCCCGCCGTCGCCGCCGAACGCGACGAACTTGACGCGCTTATCTGCCGGGATCTTGCCCGCGCGCTTGAGGCCCTTGAACGCCGACTCGATGCCCGAGACCGTCGCCGCCGCGTTCTCGAACGCGTTGTGGATGAACGGCGTCCGCCACGAGGAGTACGGGTAGATGGTCGTGGAGACTTCGAGGCAGCCGGTCGCGCAACCGACCACGATCGGGTCCTCGCCGGCGCCGAGCAGCACTTGCCTGACGGCGATCGAAGCGCCACATCCGGCGCACAGGCGGTGTCCGCCGGCGAGCCGGTCCTCGCGATGGGTGAGCTCCTTGAGGTTCGCCATGCTTACGCCTCCTCTCGGGCGCCGAGGTAGACGAGCCCGGCGGGAGCCGCGGTGCCCGCGGCGATGTCGGACAGGTCCTCGTACACGCGCTCGATGAGTTCCAGCTTCACGTCGGCGCCACCGAGGCCGTAGATGTAGTCGACCACCGGAACGCGCGTGTCGAGATCGTAGAGCGCGCTCCTGACCTCGAGGAAGAGCGGACCGCCCTCGGCGCCGAACGATTCGGAGCGATCGAGGACCGCGACGGCCTTGAGACCCTTGAGCACGGCGGCAAGCTCCGCGTACGGGAACGGCCGCCAGCAGCGGATCTTCACGACGCCCACCTTGTCACCCGCGGCGCGCAACTGGCGCGCGACATGGCGCGCGTTGCCCGCGGTGGATCCGATGACGACGATCGCGGTCTCCGCATCCTCCATCCCCCAGGTCTCGACGACGTCGAAGGGGCGGCCCGAAAGCGCCGAGTACTCGGCACCGACGGCCTTCACGACGGCGCGGGCGTTCTCAATGGCCTCGCGCTGCTGCTTCTTGAACTCGAAGTACGGCCCGCCGAGGCCCGCGAACGAACCGTGCGCGACGGGCGCGTCGATGTTCAAGAGCGCGTTCTTCGGGACGTACTCGCCCACGAACTGAGCGACCGACTCGTCGTCCATCACATCGACGCGGTCGATCGAGTGCGTCGTGATGAAGCCGTCGAGCGTGGTCATCACCGGGAGCATCACGTCCGGGTGCTCGGCGATGCGCACGGACATGATCGTGTTGTCGTAGGCCTCCTGCGCGGTCTCGGCGAAGAGCGTGACCCAGCCCGTGTCGCGCGCACCCATGATGTCCGAGTGGTCGCAGTGGATGTTGATGGGAGCGGAGATCGCACGGTTGGCGTTCGCCATGACGATGGGCAGACGCATGCCGGAGGCGATGTGCAGCACCTCCCACATGAGCGCGAGGCCCTGCGAGGAGGTCGCGGTCATGACGCGGGCGCCGGCGGCCGAGGCACCGATGCAGGCGCTCATCGCTGAGTGCTCGGACTCGACCGTGACGTACTCGGTGTGCACGCGGCCCTTGGCCACGAACGCGGCGAACTCCTCGACGATGGTCGTCTGCGGCGTGATCGGGTAGGCGGCCATGACGTCAGGGGCGCACTGGCGCATGGCCTCGGCGACCACGCTGTTGCCGGTTGCGGCGAGTGTCTTGTGCGTGGGCATCTACTTCACCCCCGGGAGGTCGCAGCCCTCAGGAACCATCTCGATCGCATCGACCGGGCAGACCTGCGCGCAGATGCCGCAGCCCTTGCAGTGCTCGAGGTCGTAGGTCGTGACCTTCTCGTCCGCCACGTTGATCGAGGTGTCCGGGCAGACGATCCAGCAGAGCAGGCACTGCGTGCACTTCTCTTCGTCGCGCCACGGACGCTCGGAACGCCAGCCACCCGTCACGTAGTCGTCGCTGTTGCCGGCCTCGGGAATCACCGCGCCCGGCGGGAACTGCTTGTAGGTCCAGGAGTCGATCTCAGAGACGTCCCACTTCACCCGACCGTCACCTCCTCGAATGCCCTGTCGACCGACGCCCAGTTGGCATCGATCATCTCCTGGCCGAACTTCTTGCTGAGGTTCTTTGCGAGGAGCCCTTTGAACCCGTCGATATCGATGACGCCCGCGACTTTGATGAGCGCCCCGACCATCGGCGTGTTGGGGATGTCCCGCTTGATGGTGTCGAGCGCGATTCCCGAGGCGTCCACGCACGCGACCTTCGCGCTTGCCGGGATGTCCAGCGCCGCACGGACCTGCGCCGGCGGTGTACAGGTGTTGACGATGATGACGCCACCCTCGACGAGGCCCTCGGCCACGTCGACGATGTCGAGCAGCGAGTCGTCGAGCACGATAACGACGTCGGGGTTCTCGATGTTGCAGTGGATCTCGATGGGCACCGAGCTGATGCGGGTGAACGCCTTGATGGGCGCGCCCATGCGCTCCGGCCCGTACTCGGGCATCGCCTGCAGGTACTGGTCCGCGGCGAGCGCGGTCTCAGCGACGACCTTGGCTGCCGTGACGGCGCCTTGGCCTGCACGCGCATGCCAACGGATCTCCGTCAGCTGCTGCATGGTCTCCCCTTCCTCGGGACTGCGAGTCACACGGAATCCCAGCGCACGAGCGCGCGATTCCGGCGTAGCCAATCTAGGATACGGGACACGCGTGTGGCTACGCCGAGAGCGCGGCGGTCGGCGGGCATTCTCATCGGTGAACGGTAGGGAGTGGCTTCCATCTCAGAGCTCCCGGCGTGCCTCGATGGCGCGGCCGAGGGTGACCTCGTCGGCATACTCGAGGTCCCCGCCGACGGGAAGCCCCGAGGCGATGCGCGTCACCTTCACGCCGAGCGGCTTGGCGAGGCGCGCCACGTAGAGCGCCGTCGTTTCGCCTTCGACGTTGGGGTTCGTCGCCATGATGATCTCCTTGACGCTCCCGTCGGCCAGCCGGTTCACCAGCTCGCGCACGCGCAGCTGCTCGGGGCCGATGCCATCGATGGGCGAGATCGCTCCCTGGAGCACGTGGTACAGCCCGTGGAACTCGCCGGTCCTCTCGATCGAAACGACGTCGCGGGGCTCCTCGACGACGCAGATGATCGAGGCGTCCCGGCGCGGCGCGGAACAGATGTCGCAGAGATCTGCCTCCGCGAAGTTGAAGCACTGCGAGCAGAAGTGGATCGACCGCTTCACCTCGACGATCGCGTCGGCAAGCCGCTGCGCCGCGGCGTCATCCGAACGCAGGATGTGGTATGCGAGGCGTTGCGCGGACTTTGGCCCGATGCCCGGCAGTCGCTCGAGTTCCTCGAGCAGACGGGCGATGGGAGCAGCGTAGAACGCCATGCTACATGAGCCCCGGTAGGCCGAGCCCGCCGGTCACGGCGGCCATCTTCCGCGAGGCGACATCCTGCGCCTGCCGGATCGCCTCGTTCACCGCGGCGATGACCAAGTCCTGGAGCATCACGACGTCGTCGGGGTCGACTGCGGCCGGATCGATGCTCACCGACTCCAGCGCAAGCTCTCCGGTCATGACGACTTTGACCACGCCGCCACCGACCGAGACGTCGACGCGCTCGTCCTTGAGCTCATCCTGTACACGAGCCATATCGGCCTGCATCTTCTGGGCCTGCTTCATGAGGTTCGCCATGTTCGGCTTCATGCTGCTCCTTCCTGACGAATGCTCGCTTAGGAGCCGTCGCCATGGTCGTGCTCGGCGAGGAGTTCCGCGCCGAACTGGTCGATGAACAACCGCGATACGTCCTCGGGCGAGAGCGCCGCGTCCTGAGCCGCAGCCGAGCCCCCTTGGGCGGCATGCGGCGTCTGGTCCGGTTCCGCTCTTGCAGCAGGAGGCGCTTCAGCTTCGGGACACCCGACACTATCGGGCACCGACGCTCCCTGGCGGCCGAGCCTGAAGGCGATCGGTGGCGCTACGCCGAGCACGTCTGCAAGACAGCGCCGCAGAAGTTGCAGCGTCTCTGGCGCCTGTGCCATCTCAAGGGAGAAGCGCTGGTTTGCGGGGAACTCGATCGCAAGCTCACCGTTTGCGAGCTCGACTTCAGTGTTGTCGAACAGGTGCGAGCGCGACGGTCGGAGCTTGCGGAACTCGGCCTGTACCGCCGGCCACGCCCGCTTGACCGTCATCGCGTCCAGCGGACCCGCGGTGGCAGCCACGATCGGCTCATCCGCCGGTGGTGTCGGCTCAGCCGTGGGTGCGGGCACCGGCTGCTCGCTTGGGGCGGGGGCCGGGGGCACCTCGGCGGGCGCCACGATTGCCGCGCGGTGCGTCACCGGCGGCGGCACGCGCGCGCCGGACTCGAGCGCAGCGATCCGCTCGGCGAGCGACTCCAGCGTGAGGTCTGTCTCCGGCCGAGCGAGTCGCGTGAGAGCGACCTCCACGGCCAAGCGCTGGTCGGCCGCAAAGCGCATCTCGCCTGAGAGCCGGTCGAGCACGTCGAGCACGCGGGCCAGCCGTTCCAGGCCGAAGGCGCGCGCTTGCGCCTCAAGACGCGTGCGGTCGCTCGAGGTCACATCGACCGCGTCGCCGGCGCTCGGGACCGCAGCCACAACGAAGAGGTCACGGCTGTGACGGACGTAGGCCTTCACGAACTCCGTCATGTCGACGCCCTGCTCGGCGAGCGATGCCACAAGCGCGAACGCGCCCGCGACGTCGCGCTCCAGCACGAGGTCCGCGGCCTCGAAGAGCACCTCCGCGTCGACCTCGCCCAGAAGCCCCTCGACGTCGACGCGTGTGATCTGACCGCCGGTGAACGACGCGAGCTGCTCAAGGGTGGTGATGGCGTCGCGCATGCCGCCAAGCGCGTGGCGGGCCATGAGCGCGAGCGCGCCATCCTCAACCGTGACACCCTCCGCGTCGGCGATGTAGCGCAGTCGCGAGACGATCTCCTCGACGCTCAGCCGGTGGAAGTCGAAGCGCTGGCAGCGCGAGTGAATCGTCTCCGGGACCTTGTGGGCGTGCGTGGTGCACAGGATGAAGACCGTGTTGGTGGGCGGCTCCTCGAGCGTCTTCAGCAGCGCGTTGAAGGCCGCCGTCGAGAGCATGTGCACCTCGTCGATGATGTAGACCTTCCAGTGCCCCCGAGTGGGCGCGAAGTGTACGCGACCGATGATCTCCTCGCGGACCGCGTCCACGCCGGTGCGGGAGGCGGCGTCGAGCTCGTGCACGTCCGGGTGACGGCCCTCCGTGATGGCAACGCAGTCGTCACAGGTATCGTCCGGCTCCGGCGTGGGGCCCTTCTCGCAGTTGAGCGCCTTGGCGAGAATGCGCGCGGTCGTCGTCTTGCCGGTGCCACGCGGGCCGGTGAAGAGGTATGCGTGCGCGACGCTCCCCTCTTCGACCGCGTTGCGCAGCGTGCGCTCGATGTGCGACTGACCGACGACATCGTCGAAGCGTTGGGGTCGGTAGGTGCGGTACCACGACCGGTGTGCCACTGGTGAACCTCCCGAGACCCTCATGCGCCCCTGTGCGTCGCCGCCCGTGATGCTGGCAGGGCCGGACGGACGCGCCACCCGGCCCTGCGTGTGATGATGCCCTGGGACCGGGACCCGAACACCCGGCAGAGGCCGCTTATGGCTGCTTCCTTCCGGACCTGACCAGGTTCACAGCGTACCGCCGTCCGGGACCCGGTCCCAAGGCATCACGACGCGGCTTTGTGAGTATACCGCCCTGCCCTGACGTGCGCACGCCGCGCGGAGCGTGTGGATGCACGGGAACGCCCGGCGTCCCGAGCGGTCCTGCGCGTCAGCTGCGGCGAGAGAGTCCGATGAACTGCAGCAGGTAGAGGACCGAGATGAGCGCCGCGGCGACGTACGTGAGTGCGGCCGCCGTCAGGACCTGGCGCGCGCCGACTTCCTGTCCGGGGACGATGGAGCCGGTGGTCGTGAGCGCGGCAAGCGCCCGCCGAGAGGCATCGAACTCGACCGGCAGCGTGACGATCTGGAAGATCACGGCGGCAGCAAACAGCCCAATGCCCAGATTGAGCAGCAGGTCGGAGAACTGCCCGGCGGTGGCGAAGACGAGGCCGAGCATGATGAGGATCGGGCCCCCCCGCGAGCCGAGGTTGGCGACCGGCACGAGTGCCATCCGAGCCTTCGCCGGCGCGAAACCGCGTGCATGCTGCACGGCGTGACCCGCCTCGTGCGCCGCGACGCCCGCCGCCGAAACGTTCGCGCCGTCATAGACGTCCTGCGAGAGTCTGAGGACGTTGGTCCGCGGATCGTAGTGGTCGCTCAGCGTGCCCGGCGTGACCTCGATCGAGACGCGCGACAGCCCCTCGGAGTCGAGCACGCGGCGCGCGACCTCGGCACCGGTGAGCCCCATCGGCAGCATCTGCTGGCTGTTCTTGCGATACGAGCTCTTCACGAAGGCCTGTGTGGCGAGGCCGAGAACCGTGGCGAGGATGAAGATCGGCAATCCGTAGGCACCGAAGAACATCTGGTGACTCCCCTTTCGCGGGATCGTCCCGTCTTTGACGTGAGACCGTCCAACGCAGCATGACTGCAATGGCCGTGCCGAGGCAAGACCGGTCCGCACGCGCGTCAGCCTCGCTTCACCTACCATGGAGCGCATGAACACGCCGCTCCTCCTGCTTCACCGCGCGACGGTCGTGCGCGATGGGCACACGATCCTTGACGTCGACGACCTCGCCATCGGCGCAGGCGAGCACGTCGCCATCCTCGGACCGAACGGCTCGGGCAAGTCCACCCTCATCGGACTTCTGACGCGCGACGTCCGCCCGCTCGCACGCGATGACGGCCCGAGCGTGCTGCTCGCGGGCCGGGAGCGGTGGGACCTCATGGAGGCGCGCCGCCTGCTGGGCGTCGTCTCCAACGCGCTCCAGGAGGACTACGCCGACGACGTCTCGGTCGGCGACGTGGTGCTTTCGGGCTTCTTCGGCTCGGTCGGCCTCTACCGTTCGACGCAAGTGACCGCCCCGATGCGCGACCGCGCGAGCACGCTCCTGACCGAGCTCGGCATCGAGGAACTCACGTCGAGAGCCTTCGGGACGCTCTCGACCGGCGAGGCCCGCAGAGCCCTCATCGCACGGGCGCTCGCGAGCGAACCTGCGACGCTCGTACTCGACGAGCCGTGCGACGGCCTCGACCCGCGCGCGACCTGGAGCTTCCTCCGGACCCTTCGAGCGCTCGCCACGCCTGAGCGCGGGCTCGTGCTCGTCACCCACCATGTCGACGACATCGTCCCCGAGGTCGATCGCATCATCATGCTTCGCGACGGCCGGGTGATCGCCGACGGCGACAAGGCCGAGCTGATGACCTCGGAGCGACTCTCGGAGCTCTTCGGGTTTGCCGCGCGCGTCGAGGAGCGGGACGGCGTCTACCGGCTCTGGTGATCGGCCGCTGCGCTACTTTGGCGCGCGGGCCGCGATGACGACGTGATGGATGGTGAACGTCCGCTCGGCACCGGCGCCCTCCGGCCGCATCCACGCGCGCACGGCCTCGGACGCCTCGTCGATGCGCTCGTGCAGCCGGACGACGACCTCGTCCGAGGCGGCCTGCATCGCTGCCCATTGCTCAAGGGTGTGGCGCTTCTCGAAGCACTCGACAGCGTCGATGTGCAGGCCCGCGCGCTCGATGAGCGTCGCCCAGGCCTCCTCGGAGTACGCACAGACGTGGCTGGGGTCGCGCAGCCGTTCGAAGACGTTGAGATAGGCGCCGCTTGTCGCGGTATTCGGCACGCACTGGTCTTGGAGCACGAACCGCCCGCCCGGCACGAGCACCCGGGCAACCTCCGCCAAGAAGGCGCCGACGTGCGGAAAGTGGTGCGCCGCAATCCGGCACGTCACGAGGTCGAACGTCCCGTCCTCGAAGGGCAGCGACTCGGCATCACCCAGCACGAACTCGATTCCGGGCACGCCCCGCTCGCCCGCGTGCTCCTCGGCCGCACCGAGCATCTCGGGAGTGAGGTCGAGGGCGACCATGCGCGCAACGTACGGCGCGAGCGCGATCGCGGTATGTCCACCGCCAGTCGCGATATCGAGCGCGATCCACTGCGGCTCCGGGGCCGCGAGCGTCAGGAGACGGTCGAGGTCGGCACCGCGCGCGTGAGACTCGCTGTCCACGTACGTCGCGCGCGAAGCGGCCGAAGCGGTCGCGTGACCGCTCCTGAGCGTCCGGATTCACCGATCGCCGTCTGCAAGCGCGCAGGCGATGCGGGCCGCGAGCCGCACGTTGTTGTAGACGAGCTGCTTGTTTGCCTCTTCGCTCCGTCCACCCGTGAGCTCGTGGATCCGTCCCAGAAGGAACGGCGTCACTGCCTTGCCGCGAACACCCTGCGCCGTCGCCTCGCCGAGCGCGCGCTCGATCACGCCGTCGATCTCTTCGTGCGGGAGCTCGTACTCGGCGGGAATGGGATTCACTATCACCACGCCGCCGGCGATACCGAGCGCGCGGCGAACGCGGAGCACCTCGGCGATCTCATCCGGGGTCTCCAGGCGGGCATCAACGCCGAGCCCGCTCGTCCGCGTGTAGAACGCCGGGAACTCGTCGGTCTGGAAGCCGAGCACCGGCACGCCGTGCGTCTCGAGGTACTCGAGGGTCAGCGGCAGGTCGAGGATCGACTTGGCGCCGGCACACACCACGGCAACGTCCGTGCTCGCCAGCTCCTGCAGGTCCGCCGAGATGTCGAAGGTCTCCGGCGCCCCGCGGTGCACGCCGCCGATGCCGCCGGTCGCGAAGACGCGGACGCCGGCGAGCGCAGCCACGAGCATGGTTCCGGCGACCGTCGTGGCGCCGTCCTCGCCGCGCGCGATGAGCGTCCCGATGTCGCGCCGGCTCGCCTTCGCGATGCCCGGGGTGGTCGCCAGGTACTCGATGTCCGCCCCGGTGAGCCCGACCCGCAGCTGGCCGCCGAGCACGGCGACCGTCGCGGGAAGGGCGCCCTCCTCGCGGGCAACACGCTCGGCTTCGAGCGCGCATTCGACGTTCGCCGGATACGGGAAACCGTGCGAGATGATCGTAGACTCAAGCGCCACCACGGGACGGCCTGCAGCGAGCGCCTCCGCAACCTCGGGACTGGCATTCAGGTACTCGCGCATCACAGCATCATCTCCATCGTTTCCAGTGCCCGCTCTTCAGAGATCTCCGGACTCACGGTCTGCTCGCTTGCGAGCGCAAGGCGCGACATCGCGCTCCCGAGAAGGGCAGCCCGCCGCGCGTCGAAGCCCGCCAAGAAAGCGTACACCAGGCCCGCGGTGAAGGCGTCGCCCGCGCCGGTCGCGTTCACCACGTCGAGAGGAGGAGGCACGAAGGTGCCCTCGCCCTCGGGGGTCACCCATGCAACGCCTTCCGCACCGGCCGTGACGAACGCACGGGTCACCCCGGCGCGCACGCAGCCACGTGCCGCCTCAAGCGGACCTGCGGCTTCCTCACCCGAGAGCGCGCATGCCTCGGCAACGTTGGCCTTCACCGCCCAGAGCGCTCCGAGGATCGATCGGGCGCGCGACACCTTGGGAACGGAGACGCAGTCGAGCACGAGCGGCACGTCGGCAAAACGCTCGGCCAGAGAGGCGAGCGTTTCAGCCGCGAGATTGGCGTCGAGCACGATCGCCGCAGCACCTGAGAGCAGCCCCACATGCACGTCGAGTGCTTCAGGAGTGAGCGACTCGGTCGCGCGCATGTCGTTTACCGCAAGCGCAAGGTCGCCGGCATCATCAAGGATCGCCAGATACCGCGAGGCCGGCACGCCGGGCGTCGGGACTTCCACGACGCCGACGCCCGCTTCCTGACACGCCTCGACGAGTGCTCGCGCGTCGTGGCCCTCGCCGAACGCGGCCACCAGGCGCGTCGGAACGCCCAGGCGGGCGAGGTTCTCGGCGATGTTGCGCCCCACGCCACCTGAGCTTACGCGCACGTGGCCAGGGTTCGAGTCGCGCTGGACGAGCGGGCGCTCGGTGAAGCCAGCGATATCTGTGTTCGCGCCGCCGACGACCACGACGTAGCCGTCGCCACGACGTGGGGTCACGCGTCGATCTCCGGCGAGGCTGTCGAGCCGGGCGCTCAGTACGCCACCCACGGATGCCCGGCCATCACCAGCATGCGATCGCGCGCGGAACCGGTGAGGTCGAGGTAGACGCGGTGGCGGTCGTCGGCGTTTTCGATGATGAAGGCGGCAACATCCGCGGCGAGGGTGAAGTCGTACGCGCGCTGCTTGTAGCGCTCGGCATGCATACCGGTGCTCGTCGCCGCGTATTCAATGTACGGCCTGAACGTGTTCCGGTCCCGCTGCGCCTGTCTGAGGAAGCGGATGATCACGTCGACCTCAGCAGAAGCGTGGTAGCGCGTGCCCGAGCTGATCGACACGATCTGAGGCGCTCGAGGCACGGGGCCCACGCCCCGGTATGCTTCCTTCACCTGACCGACGTACATGCCGGCCGTCGTCTCGACGAAGTCGAAGCGGCTGCCGAGGTAGCCCGGCTCGTCGCTTCCGACACCGACCGCCACGTGCCCATCGGCATCCAAGATCAGGAGCGCCGTGTCGTAGCCCTCGTGCGCCATGAGCGCCGCGAGGAGCACGCTCTTCTCCGAGCACACGCCCGAACGGCCGGCGAGCACTTCGGCTGGCAGCAGGAACTCGCGGCTGACCACGCCGTAGGGAATCTCCTGGATGGCACGCGTGATCAGCTCGAGGTACTCGTCGGTGTCCAGCCGTTCTCGCAGTCGGATGATCCGGAGCTCGTCGGCGAGCGATCGGACAGTCCCGCTGCGGCTCACGGCGAGTACCAGATGCTTGAAGTAGCGCTCGCGCACGGCGTCGCGCAGGGGGAAGAGGTCTGCGGTGCGAACCCGCGCTGACTGCGCGACCTCAGCCTCGGGTACGGCCACCTGAAGCACCTGCAGTCTGCCCGCGTAGCGGAACGTGAGCGTCACGGGCCGCGTCGGCTCACCCGATACCGCCGGTATGGCGTCAACGCTGCGAAGGAACGTGTGCCACTGTAGCCAGCCGGCCACCTTCGGCACCGCGATGGCGAGCGAAACCGCGCCGAGGACCACACACGCCGCAACCGTGCGCCGCCTCCGCGTGAGAGCTCGTCTCTCACCGGCCGTCATGCCCGTCGCCCTGCTCTCCGCGCTCACCGTGTACACCCTAGGTATAGCACTCACTCGGTACCCTGCAAGTGCGGTGCCGCATCACGTGACAGCGGTCAGCACGACCGCGATCAAAGCGAGCGCAACCCCTGCCCGCTGGAGCGGGCGCAGGCGCTCCCCGAGGACGCCTCGAGCCAAGAGCACCACGACGACGGGGTAGAGCGAGCAGAGCACTGCGGCGACCGCGAGCGGCCCCAAGCGCAGGGCGTTGATCATCGTGACGTTGGCGGCGGCGTCAAGCGCCCCCGCGCCGAGCGCTGCCGGTCTCGCCTCGCGATACGCGAGGAGGTGTCGCGTGCGAACGAGCGCGAAGGTGCCGGCGAACGTGAGAGAGACGACACGGGCCACAACGAGCGGCCACAGCCCACTCGACGAAGCGGTGAATGAGAACGAGAGGAGCGATCCGCCGAAACCCAGGCCCGAGATGACCGCGAGCACGATTGCAGCCGACGGGCGGCGGAAGACCGGGCCACCGTCGTCCTCGGGCGAGATGCTGACGACGATAACGGCGACGAGCGCGAGCAGAATACCCGTCACCGTGAGCGGGGCGATCGTGGTGCCCCGTGCCAGGTCGACCGTCGCCGGCACCGCGCCCGAGAGCGCGGCGGTCACTGGCGCCACGATGCTCATGCGCCCGGTGGCAAGCGCGCCGTAGAGTGCGGTGACGCCAACGCCGCCGCAGATGCCCGCGAGCGCCGCCCACGCCGCATCCCCACGTGCGAGCGTACCCCCGACGAGCAGGGCTCCTGCGAGCATGAGCGCCCCGCCGAGGAGCTGCGACGTCGCCGTGACAGGAAACGCGGAGTCCTTGCGGCTGGCAACGCCTCCGAGGAAGTCGGAGCCGCCGAAGAAGAGCGAGGTGGCGAGCGAGAGGAGCACCGTGAGCGTCATGGTCAGTCCACGATACCCCATCGAGGGCTGCCGCCTTGTGAACCGGCCCTGCCCATTCGCAGCTGTACAACACAGTGAAGGGCGGCCCATGGGCCGCCCTTCATCACCTTGTGAGGTTGTGTGAAGCTAGATCTTGCGGACGTTCGCCGCCTGCTTCTTGCCGTTCTGGCCGTCAGTGATCTCGAAGGAGACCGCCTGGCCTTCGTCGAGGCTCTTGAAGCCATCGCCCTCGATCGCGGAGAAGTGGACGAACACGTCGTCGCCACCCTCGTGCGAAATGAAGCCATAGCCCTTCTCAGCGTTGAACCACTTAACCGTTCCCTCAGCCATGCAAACCATTCCTTCCGCCCCTCAGGGCAAAACAATGCGACGTGACCACTTCTCCACGATACGCGGAGGGTCACGCCGCGAATCCAAAGGGCCTTCATCCGGGCCCGCGCGACAGTATACACAGTTGCGCTGAGGAATGCACGTGCAAGTATCAGACACGTCCAAGCAGCTGCGCGGCGTTGCTCCAGAGGATGCGCTCGAGCTCGTCAGCGCTCAATCCGGCGGTCCGAAGGGCGCCGAGCGCGGCAGCCGCGTCAGCCCACGGACCGTCGCTCCCGAAGACCACCTTGTCCGTGCCGTGCGCGCGGATGAGCGCCGCCAGATCCTCGGGCGAGAGCAACTCGGTGGCTTGCGATGTATCGAAGTAGACCGGCAGCCCGACGAGCTCGGCGGCCACCTCGTCCCACATCTGGTAGCCGCCCATGTGCGCGAGCACAAACGTCAGCCCGGGATACTCGGTGGCAAGCTCGCGGAAGACCTTGGGCGATCCCGAGACGGTATCGAACTTAGGGTCGCTGCCCGCGTGAAAGAGCATGATCATGCCATGCTCCTGGGCGGCTTGATAGATCGGGCGCAGCCGGTCTTCGTGCGGGTGGAACGACTGGAACTCCGCATGGAGCTTGATGCCCTTCATCCCTAACGCCGCCATTCGCGCGATCTCGACGCCGGGCTCCGGGTAGCCCGGGTGCATCGCCCCGAACGCCACTAGCCGGCCGCTCATCATCGACGCAGTCCAGTCATTGATGCTTCTCACCTGCTTGGCCGAGGTGGCTACCGGCGCGAGGACCGACACCGCGATGCCCGCTTCGTCCATCGCAGTCAAAAGCCCCTCGACCGTGCCGTCGTAGTACGCGTGGTAGCGCACGTCGTCGGACATGCTGTCGATCGCGCGCTCGGCCACGTCGTCCCGGAACACGTGCGTGTGGAAGTCGATGACGCGCGGTGGTGCGGCGCGGAGCTCGTCGCTCATTGGGGCGCGTCCTCCTTGGTCAGGCGAATCCGGAAGCATGAGTGGATTCGCGGCGTCCGGGCAAAGTCGGGCGGGATTGTGGCCGCCGTGACATCGGTGATGTCGAGCTCCGGCAGGGCGGCGATGTCGAGCACGAAGCGACGGTAGTTGTTCGAGAAGACGAGCTCGCCGTCGTCAGCGAGCAACGCCGCAGACGCGCGCAGCAGCGCGACGTGGTCACGCTGAACGTCGAACGTCCGCTCGCCCATCCTCTTGCTGGTCGAGAACGTCGGCGGATCGACGAATACAAGACCGTAGGGCTCGCGAGTACCCGCGGCGATGCGCTCCGCCTCGGCGTCCAGCCAGGCGAGCACGTCCGCGCGCTCGAACCGGTGCGTGCGGCCCTCCGCGAAGCCGTTGAGTGCCATCTGGCGCTTCGCCCAGCCGAGGTAGGTGGACGACATGTCGACCGTCACGGTCGCGCTGGCGCCGCCGGCGGCGGCGTACACGCTCACTGCGCCGGTGTACGCGAATAGATTGCAGACGCGGCGACCCGAGGCGAGTTCGCGAACGAGCGCGCGAACCGGCCGGTGGTCGAGGAAGATGCCGGTGTCCAGATAGTCCCGCAGGTTCACGAGGAAGCGCAGCCCGCCCTCGGCGACCTCGATGAACTCGCCGGTCGCCGCCTGGCGCTCGTACTGGGCCTCTCCCCGCTGCCGCCGGCGCACCTTCACCACGACATCGCCGGGAGCGACGCCGAGCACGTCCGGAATCACCTCGACGACCTCGTCCAGACGGAGCGCGGCCGCCTCCAGGTCGATCGAGGCCGGCGGCGCGTACTCCTGCACGTGGGCAAGGCGGCGCCCGCTTCCGGTCTCCTCGTAGAGGTCGACCGCCACAGCGTACTCGGGCAGATCGGCGTCGTACACGCGGAAGCACGTCACGCCCTCGCGCCGCGCCCACTTGGAGAGGTGCTTCAGGTTCTTGCGCAACCGATTCGCGACCATCTCGGCGCCCGCCGAGCGAGGCATGGCGGTCGAGCCCACAGCGCGACGCGAGTCGCCGTCGCCGTCGTCTACCCGGGCCCCCGGCGGCGCGTCCGGCGCGCGACGGACCTCCGCGCGAACGGCCCCCGGCGTGATCTCGAAGACGAAGAGGCCCGTTTCGATCGCGCCGTTGTAGAGCCGGTGCCGAGCGCTCGAGCGCAGCCCGGTCGCGCGCGCAAGCTCCGCGTCGGGCGTGAGCACGGCAGCGCGCCACCCCGTGAACGAGGCGGCCAACCGCCTCCCGAGCGTGGCGTAAAGCGCACCGAGGGTGGCGCGCTCGCCGAGGCGGACGCCGTAGGGCGGGTTGGTCACGACGAGGCCGGTTGAGGCGTCCGCCGGGCGCGCGAGGCTGGCCACGTCGGCCACCTCGAGCGTGATGCGTCCGGCCAGCCCCGCGCGCCCGGCGCACGCTCTCGCGAGCTCGATCGCGCTCGCATCGGCGTCGCTCCCGGCGATGAGCGGCAGCCGCTCGAGTCCGGCTTCCGCGCGATCATCGGCCTCGGCCAGGAGAGCGTCCCATGCGTCGGGATCGTGACCCAACCACCGCTCGAACCCCCACGTCGTTCGCAGGAGACCCGGCGCTCGGTCGCCCGCCATGAGGGCGCCTTCGATGAGCAGCGTCCCCGAGCCGCACATGGGGTCGATGAGGGCGCCGCCAGCGGCAGCGACCTCCGGCCACCCGGCGCGCACGAGAACCGCGGCGGCGAGATTCTCCTTGAGCGGCGCGGCCACCTGTTCGCCGGGAGTGCGATAGCCCCGCTCGTGGAGCGGGGACCCCGTCAAGTCGAGCGAAAGCGTCGCCCGCTCCTTGTGCAAGCGGAGGTTGAGGCGCACGTCGGGTGCGGTGAGGTCGACCGAGGGCCGCCGGTCGAACCGCTCGCGCAACCGGTCGACAACGGCGTCCTTCACCTTGCGCGCCGCGAAGCCGCTATGCGTGAGCCCCTTGGTCGAGCCAACGGCGTCGACTGCGATCGTGCCGTCGGGGGAGATGTGCTCCTCCCACGCGATCGCGATGGTCCCGTCATAGAGCGCCTCAGCGGTGGCTGCCGGAAACTCGGCGAGCTCAAGGAGCACGCGGCTGGCGAGCCGGGACCACAGGCATGCCCGGTAGGCCGTCGGGAGCGGCCCTGCGAAGGTCACGGCCGCGGATCGCTCGGTCACTTCGGCAGCACCGAGGTCGCGGAGCTCCCGCGCGAGCAGCGCCTCAACGCCCTTCGGACAGGTGGCGATGTATCGGCCGCTCAGCGCCGGCACCTGCTACGACACGTCTCGCCGAGAGAACACGACGACTGCGGCGAGGGCGCCCACCAGGGCAAGCGCGCCGTAGAACCACCACATGCCTGCATCCGCCGTGCCCTTGTCGATGATCGCGGCCGGCTGCCAGTAGTGGAAGAGGTTGATGGGGTTGAGCTTCTCAGCCCAGGTCACACTGCCGGCAAGGAACCCCAGCAGCCACATGGCCGCAAGCGCGCCACCGACGATGCCGGCGGGCTTCCCCGAATCGTTCGATGCGGCAGAGACCGCCATTGCGACCGCCCCGATCGCGATCGAGAGCAGCAGGCCGGCCGCGGAGAGAAGCACGAGGTTCCCCACGTCCATCTTCACGTCCTGCAGAACCCCGCCTGCGTAGAGCGGAACGATCGTGGCCGCCATGAGAATCACGAGATACACCAAGAGCGCACCCAGACGGACCGCCACGAGCGTGCGGCGCGGCACGGGCTGTGACAGCACGAGCTCCATCGTGCCCGTTGCGATCTCACCCGACATGCACTTGGTGGCGAACAGGATCGCGGCGCTCGCGATGATGAGCACCCACATGAAGCCGAGATACTCGGTGGCGATGTAGCCGCCGAAGGTGGAGAGGTCGGTGCCGGACCCCGCGAAGAACTCGATGAACTCCTTGGGCATCGACTTGATGAGCTCTTGGTAACCCGACGACTGCATGATCGGGTAGTACCACGCCATCATCACCGAGTAGGAAGCCAGCCCGACCGCGTACCACAGGAGCGGCTTGCGACGCTGATGGAGCGTCGACACGAAGAGCGTCCACGTCATGACCGCTCACCGCCTTCCGTCTCCGACGCGACCGGCGCGTGAGCGCCCGCGCCCGCCTCCCCGCGATAGAAGCGCAGGAACACGTCTTCCAGCGACGCGCGCTCGATCTCTATGTCGCGGACGTCGAAGGCGGCGACCCGTCGGAGCACTTCGGTGATGCCGTCACCGATGATCGTCGCCCTGACCTGCTCGGCGTTGAACCGCTCGACACCGGTCACACCGGGGATGCCGTCGAGCAGGCCCGAAGGCACGGGCGAGGTGAAGGTCACGTCGAGCCGGCGCATGCGCTTCTGAAGCAGGTCCTCCATCGCCTCATCGGCGATAAGGCTCCCCGCGTGGAGGATGCCGACACGCTGGCACACCTTCTCCACCTCGGACAAGACGTGGCTTGAGAGGAAGATCGTCGCGCCCTCGGCGATACGCTCGCCCATGACCTCGAAGACCGTCTGCTGGTTGAGCGGGTCAAGCCCGCTCGTCGGCTCGTCGAGAATCAGCAGCTCCGGGTCGTGCATGAGGCCGAGCACCAGGGCGAGCTTCTGCTTGTTGCCCTTCGAGAGCTGGCGCACCGAGCGGGATGGGTCGAAGCCAAGCCGCTCGCACAGGTCCTTGTCCGAGCTCGGCCGTGCGCCGCGCAAGCCTGAGAGGTAGTCGATATGCCAGCGGCCCGTTTCATGCTCGTAGAGGCGCACCTCGCCCGCGACGTAGCCGATGCGGCGCCTGAGCTCGGCCCCGTCAAGCACGACCCGCTCACCGAACAGGCTCGCCGAGCCTGTGGTCGGCTTGAGCATGCCGAGCAGGCAGCGGATGGTGGTGGTCTTGCCGGCGCCGTTCGGCCCGAGGAACCCATACGTCATACCGCGCTCAACACGCAGGGTGAGATCTTCAACACCGCGTGTCTTGCCGTAGTACTTGGTCAGGCCCGCGCACTCGATAACCGCCGACACTCACGCCTCCTGTGAACGAGTCGCCCCCCGAGGATGCCCGACCGAGCGCTTCCGGCACGTGTCGGAAGCGCCGCATCCAGTCCGTCAGAGCCAGTCTACTCCTGCGCCTCCGGGCCACGCGTCGCGGTCACGGAGAACATAAGCGGCAGCTGGGGCATGTCGGCGGGCATGCGCCAGAAGCCGTCCTCGGCCAGTTCCATGAACGAGAACCAGGTGAACGCGAGATAGGGATACTCGGCGAGCGACGTGATGCGCAGCCCCGCCCCAACAAGCGAGGTGATGATCTCCTCGAACGTGTGCTGCCACGAGTACGAGACCGCCTCGAAGTCCGCATCGGGCACTGCATACGAGCCCTTCTCGTCGAAGCGCAGCGCCTCCCCATCGAAGTAGGGGTAGCGGAAGACCAGCTCCCGCTTGCTGGTGAGGTCGTCGAACATCCACAGGAACGGGTGGTGTTCGGCGATGAAGAACCGCCCGCCCGGCTTCAGGCTCGCCGCGATGACCTCAGCCCAGCGCCCCAGATCCGGCAGCCACGAGATCGCCCCATACGACGTGAACACGACGTCGAACCGCTCGCCTTCAAGCGCATCAAGCGCGTCGTACACGTTCGCGCACACGAAGCGAGCATCCAGCCCAAGCTCGCTTGCGAGCGCCGTTGCATGCGCGACGGCGCACTCCGAAAAGTCGAGACCGACCACGCTCGCGCCACGCCTCGCCCAGCCGAGCGTGTCCAACCCGAAGTGGCACTGGAGGTGCAGGAGCGATAGCCCGCTCACGTCGCCGACGCCCTCGGAGACGACGCGATCAAGCGGGTCGCGCCCGGCCTTGAAGCCCTCGACGTCGTAGAACGCCGAGGGGACGTGCAGCTCGGTCCAGCCGTCCCACAGCGCGCGATTCGCGGCGAAGTACTCCTCGCGGTCCACTGCTCCAGCCCTTCACTCGGTGCCGATTCCGTGCCCCTCGAAGCATAGCCGAGCGGTGCGCCCCGCCGCGGAATTCGCATATTCCCTGCTGAGCCCGTATACTTGTCTGGATGTGCGCCCGAAGCGGGCGCCGAAACTAAGACCCGGTTGTCCTTCGCTCCCCTCGTGCAGTGTCGGAACGACTGCGTCTGCCACGCAGTGCGACCCGATGCGGCGCACGAGAAGGGAGCTCTTTCTTGAGTTTCGACAATTTGGGCCTTTCGCCTCGACTCCTCGAGGCGGTGGCCGCCATGGGCTACTCCACGCCCACCCCCATCCAGCGCGATGCCATCCCCCACGTCCTTGCAGGCCACGATGTCGTCGGCTGCGCGCAGACCGGCACGGGCAAGACCGCCGCGTTCGTGCTGCCCATCCTGCAGATGATCGAGGCGAAGCCCGGCGGTCCGAGCGCGCTCGTCGTCACGCCCACGCGTGAGCTGGCGCTGCAGATCGAAGGCGTCGCCAAGCAGGTCGCCAAGCTGACGCGCCACCGCGTCGCCGTCGCGTACGGCGGCGTCGGCTACGAGCCGCAGCTCACCGCGCTCAAGCGCGGGGTGGACCTCCTCGTCGTCACCCCTGGCCGCCTGCTCGACCTCATGGACCGCGGCGTCGCGGACCTGTCGAAGGTGGAGATCCTCGTCCTCGACGAGGCCGACCGCATGCTCGACATGGGCTTCTGGCCGCAGGTGCGCAAGATCCTCGCGAAGGTGCCGGAGAAGCGCCAGAACCTGCTCTTCTCGGCGACGATGTCGTCGGACGTCCTTCGCATCATCGGCTCAACGCTTCACGAGCCGGTTGAGGTCTCGGTCGCTCCCACCGCGACGCTCGTCGAGAACGTTCGGCAGAGCGTCTACCCGGTGAGCGGCGTGCAGAAGGCCGAACTCCTCGTGCATCTGCTCAACACCCGCGATCACGACCGCGTCATCGTCTTCACTCGCACGAAGCACCGTGCCGATCGCGTGGCCAAGGTCCTCCACCGCGCGGGCATCACGAGCGAGGCGATCCACGGGGACCGCTCGCAGGCGCAGCGCCAGAAGGCACTCCAGGGCTTCCGCGACGGCCGCTGCCGCGTGCTGGTGGCAACCGACGTCGTCGCCCGCGGCATCGACATCGATGATGTCAGCCACGTCGTGAACTACGACTTCCCCAACTCGCCCGACGACTACGTCCACCGCATCGGCCGCACCGCGCGTGCCGGCCGGAGCGGCGCGGCGGTCTCGCTCTTGAGTCCCGAGGAGCACGACACGCTTCGCGACATCGAGACCAAGATCGGCGCCGTCCTGGAGTGCAAGGACGCCGACGGCTTCGTCTACGACAGCCAGCCCCGCATCGTGCCGGATCCCGAGCGGCAGGCTGCGCGGGCATCGAGGACCGTCTTCGGAGGCCGCGTCATGGGCCGCCGCGGCGGCAGCGGACGGCGCGGCATCTCGCCCCGCCGCTAGATCACGAGCGCGTAGATAGAGGAGCGCCCCGGAGCCGAGGAGGTCCCGGGGCGCTTTGCGTCGCCCAGCCGGCTACGACGCTGCGCTGATCGGAGCCGGTGGTGTGACGGGAATGTGGAGCGCGCGCTTGATGACCTCGACGGCCGGGCCGGGCTCGGCAACGCCGAAGCCCTGCGCGTGATCGACACCGTACTGCTTCAGAAGGCTCATCGTTCCCTCTGACTGTACGAACTCGGCGGTCGTATGCATCCCCATGCCGCGCGCCATCTCCACGATCGCGCGCACGAGGTGCTGGTCGGCAACGCTCTCTCCCAGCCGCCCGACGAAGTCGCCGTCGATCTTGAGATCGTCGAGCGGCAGGTGCTTCAGGTGGTAGAACGCGGAGAAGCCCGAGCCGAAGTCGTCCAACGCGAGCCTGCACCCCAACTGCTTGATGATGCGCAGCGACTCCTGCACCCGCGTGACGTCACTCATGACGGCGCGCTCGGTGATCTCGATGCCGAGGCGCTCCGGCGCAACCTCCGCTCGGCGGAGCATCTCCCCGACCTCGATGAAGAACGACGGGTCGGCGAACGTCCTCGCCGAGAGGTTGACCTCCAGCCGCAGCTCTTCGCTCCGGTACTCGCCGAGGAGCGCGATCGCCTCGCGGACCATCCACAGGTCCACCTCACGGATCAGTCCTACGCGCTCCGCCGCCCCGAGGAACGCGTCCGGGTTGACGAGCGTGCCGTCAGCCTCTTGGAGGCGAACGAGGAGCTCGAAGGATCGCACGCTGCCGTCCGAGACGTTGACGACCGGCTGCGCGAAGGCGACGAGGCCGCCCTCATCGAGCGCGCGCTGGATGCGATCGGCCCACGAGCGACGACGGTGCAGGTCGTCGCGCCAGTCCTCCTCCGTCGAGTAGATCACCCAGCGCGAGCGGCCCAGCTCCTTGGCTCGGTACATGGCGACATCGGCGTGCGTGAGCAGTTCCTCGACCTCGACGCCGTGCTCGGGGAAAAGCACCACACCCACACTCGCCGAAGTGCGGACGATGTTGCCGCCGACGCTGAACGGCAGGTTCTTGATCTCGCTCAGCACGCGCTCCGCGGCGTGGCGCGCTTCAATGGCGTCGGCCTGGTAGAGCAGGAGTGCGAACTCATCGCCACCCAGCCGCGCCAATAGGCTCTCGCTTCGGACCGTGCGGACGAGCGTCTCGGCGACTTTCACCAGCAACTCGTCACCCGCACGGTGACCGAGCGTGTCGTTGACCTCCTTGAAGTAGTCCAGGTCGAACCACAGGATCGCGCCCGGACTCTCGCGGCGGAGCGCCTGCGACACGGCTCGCTCGACTTCCTCCTCGAAACGCCGCCGGTTGCTGAGGCCGGTGAGGAAGTCGTGGCTGGCCATGTGCACAAGTTCGTTCTCGTAGCGGCGGCGCGTCGTCACATCACGCACGATGCCCTGCACCACACCGAGCGGACCACGGCTTGGGGTGAGCGTGACGTCGACGTCGTGCGACGATCCACCGACGCCCCGCGTCTTGAGCGAAAGGTCGTTCACGGGGGCACTGACGCCGCGCGCCAGTCGCTGGACGAGTTGCCGCGACGACGCAGGCTCAAAGAGCTCGCTGACCGAGGAGCCGACGACGCTGGCCGGCTGCTGCCCGAAGACGCTCGCGACCGCCGCGTTGGCGAAGAGGACGGTGCCGCTCTCGTCCATGGTGAGCACGGCGTCGAAGAGGCTGTCGACGAGACCTCGGAAGCGCCGCTCCGATTCGAAGAGCGCCTCTTCTGTGCGCTGCCGTTCCTCGATCTCTTCGCGCAGGTTGGCGACCGCGGCTCGAAGCTCATCGGTGCGAGACTCGACCCGCTCCTCAAGCACGGCCTGCGCGCCCTGAAGCTCTTCGCGGGTCATGGCCTGAGCCTCCACCAAGGAGTCCACGTGCCGCGCGAGCGACGCGATCTCATCGTGCCCGCTGATGTGTACGGGGCCGCTCGAGCGACCGGTGGCCACCGCGTCCACTTGCTCTGACAGGCGGGCGAGCCGCCGCATCACGACCTTCTCAGCGACGTACCCAAGCACGAGTGCCGCGATGACGATCAGGGCCAACACGCCGCCGGTCAGAAGGCGCAGCGCCCGAACGGTCTCGGCGCGCACCTGCCTCGGCGACTGCAGCGACAAGACGGCGACCGGGTTCCCGAGCGTTCCCGTCAGCACAGCCTCGCCTGCAAACGTCTCGTTCGACGCGGGCCACACGCTGATATCCCCAGGAGCGGTCACGGTGCGGGCCCTGTCGAGCGGCAGGATCTCAACCTCAAGACCCGTGAGGTCCGTCACGCTCGACCGGAATGAGGCGTCGACGACCTTGATGGCGAGGAGCGTGGCCGCCGTCGACGTCGAGCCGTCAGTGAAGGTGATGAGCCGAGCGGCGATGAGCGCGAAGCGGCTGTCGGGAAGAGCCACGAGCCCCGCGGCCCCGTCGGGAGCGCCGGCCGCTGGGTTGAGCTCGTCGTTGGTGACGAGCACGCCTTCGATGTTCGAAGCCGAGAGCCGCGCGCCCTCCTCGGATCCGCGACCCACGACGCGCAGCACCCGCCGGTCCGGTGCGCAGACCACGACCAGGTCGCAGTCCGGGGCCTCGGTGTCCTCGGTCGCGAGCGCCACGGGCGCGCCGGTCTGGGAGCCCAAGTTGCTGCGCCTGACCTGAGCGGACCACCGGAGCGCACTACTCGCAAGCGACTCGACCTTGCCGTCGATAACCGCCACCGCGCGGCTCGCCTGCCGCTGTGCGGCAGCTGCCTCGACGCGCTCTGCGTTGGCGAGCATCAGGTTCCACAGGAGCCCGAGCAGCATCGCGCCGACGACGATCATCGCCAGCGCGCCCCACCCCATGACCCGGTTGCGAATCCTCACGAACGCCCCTTCGACCGCTAGCATGCCTGGTACAGCTGCTTAATCAGGTCATGCGGAATCGAGCTCCGCTGTACCTGAAGGGAGTATCGGCATGCCTTCTCGGGGCCTGTAGCCTCGGACTGTGCGCTGCGTCACACAAGGAGGAGGCGGCCGATGAGGGAATAGACCTGTCAACGTGGCGGGCAGACTCCGGGTGGAGGCGACGGACGTGTACAGTGGGCGGAACCTCGGGTGGCGCGCCGGGCTGATGCTCGGCCTCGCGGCGTTCATCGTGTTCGGCACGGGCTGCACGCCGAGCGCCCCACAGGTCGTCGACGGGGGCACGCCCGGCCAGCCGGCCACTCCCACCCCCACCCCGGAACCCGTCTGGCCGCCGACGGTCAGCCTCGAACCCGCGTTTTCCGGGCTCGAACAGCCGGTCCTCGCGGTGGGGGCCGGCGACGGGTCGGATCGCCTGTTCGTGGTCGAGCTCACAGGGCGCGTCCGGGTCGCCAAGGCCGGTGCGGTGCTGCCCAAGCCGTTCCTCGACCTCTCAGGTCTCGTCAGCACGGGCGGCGAGCGCGGCCTGTTCTCGGTGGCCTTCCCTCCCGACTACGCGACGAGCGGGGCTTTCTACGTCGACTACACCAATACTGCAGGCAACTCGGTCATCGCACGGTACCGAGTGTCGGCCGATCCCGACCGAGCCGACCCCGCGAGCGCCGAGGTGCTGCTGACGGTGAAGCAACCGTACGCCAACCACAATGGCGGCCAGCTCGCGTTCGGACCGGACGGTTTCCTCTACATCGGCTTCGGTGACGGCGGCAGCGGGGGCGACCCCCAGGGCAATGCCCAGAACCCCGCGACCATGCTCGGCAAGATGCTGCGCATCGACGTGTCGCGCCCCGGGCCGTACGGTATCCCCCTCGACAACCCCTTCATCGGGCAGACGGCGTACCGGGCCGAGATATGGGCGCTCGGGCTTCGCAACCCGTGGCGGTTCTCGTTCGATCGGTCCACCGGCGAGCTGTATATCGCCGACGTCGGGCAGAACGAGTGGGAGGAGATCGACGTCGAGCCCGCCCGTTCCGGCGGCCGGAACTACGGCTGGAACCGCTTCGAGGGGACGCACCCCTATCCGCCGGACGCGAAACGCGATCCTGCGGGGTTCACGATGCCGGTCATCGAGTACGACCACAGCGCCGGGGAGTCCGTCGCCGGCGGGTTCGTCTACCGCGGGAAGCGGTCCGCCGCCCTTCTCGGAGTCTACTTCTACGCTGACTACTCGAGCGGGCGCGTGTGGGCGCTTCGTCGCGCGGGCACCCGCTGGCAGATGGCCCTCGTCGCCGAGACGGGGCGTGCCATCGCCGGGTTCGGCCAAGATGACGCGGGCGAGCTCTATCTGCTCGACCTTCAGAGTGGTGAGGCCCTCCGCATCGTGGCACCGTAGTAGCTGCGCAGGTAACGGGTTCCTCCTCTGAGCAACCGTCACCTTTCCACCGCGGCACGTGGCAGCGGAGTTGCGGTACTCAAGCTTGAGCCCTGCTCTGCCGATTGAGTGCGTACGGGGCTGTCCCGCGCGTCGTCTGAGGAGTGCGCCATGCAAGCGCGCGTTCGTTCGTCCATTTCCCTGATCCTCGCCGTGGCCCTCTGCGCCGCAATCAGCGCCCCTGCGCTTTCCGCGCTCGCCGTCACGCCCGCGCCCGGATCACCGGGACTCCATCTGGGTCGTGAGCTCTCCGGCGAGAGGGCGATCCGCGTACTCGGGGCGGACCTGGCGAAAGTAGCCGCCGCGCACGGCAAGACGACCGCCGCGCTGGCCAGAGCGCTTCGCTCTGACAGGCGCCTCTTCGTCGACCAGAGCGGCTCGCTCTTCTACCGCGAAGCCCCGGCAGCAGTAGGGCCCGGTGCGCCGATCTCCGGGGACCCTGCCGGGGCGGACGTCGCCGCCGGTCCGGCTGAGGCGTTCTCGCTCCATAGCAAGCTCGGCTCGAAGCGCGTCATCTACCTGGACTTCGACGGGCACACGATCTCCGGTACCGCGTGGAACTCGACCTACACCACCATCATCGCCCCTGCATGGGATGTCGGGGGCGACCCCTCGGTCTTCACGGACGCCGAGCGCACGACGATCGCGCAGATCTGGGCCCGGGTGGCTGAAGACTACGCGCCGTTCGACGTCGACGTGACGACCGAGTACCCCGGCGAAGACCGCATCACCCGCAGCAGCGCGAGCGACGAGTACTACGGCATGCGAGCGCTCATCAGCCCCATCAGCAGCTACTTCGGCAGCTACGGCGGCATCGCCTACGTGGGCGTGTTCGCCTACACGTCGGACGCCTACAAGCCCGCGCTCATCTTCCCCGAGAAACTCGCCAACAGTGAGAAGAGCATCGCCGAGGCATGCAGCCACGAGGTGGGACACACGCTCGGCCTGTACCACGACGGCACGACCACCGGTACGGAGTACTACGCCGGGCACGGCACGGGCGAGACCGGCTGGGCTCCCATCATGGGCAGCGGCTACTCCCGCAACGTGACGCAGTGGAGCCGCGGTGAGTACGCCGGTGCCAACAACACCGAGGACGACCTCAGCGTCATCCAGACGAACGGCCTCGCCTATCGCGCCGACGACCACGCAGAATCAGCGGTGGGGGCCACGGTTGTTGTGGCGTCACCGACGTTCGCAGCGAGCGGCTTCATCAGCCGCGCGGGCGACGTCGACGCACTCTCGATCAGCGTTGGGGCGGGACAGTTCACCGCCCAGGCAGCACCCGCCACCCGCGGCCCGGACCTCGACATCGCGCTCGAGCTTCGCGCGGCGAACGGAACCCTCGTCGCTTCCTCCCAGCCCGCCGCGGCGCTCGCCGCGTCGATCAGCACGGTCGTGGTGGCCGGCACGTACACGCTCTCCGTACGCGGCGTCGGCACGGGCGATCCGATCACCGGCTACTCGGACTACGCGAGCCTCGGTCAGTGGTCGCTCACGGGCTCGGCGGTCCCGGGTGACGGCACAGCCGTCAGCGGGCTGCACGTTGCCGCAATCACGATGGCCGCGGTCACCGTCAGGACCGACCGATACGCTCAAGCCAGAGTGCTGGTCGTCGACAGTAGCGGTCGACCGGTGGCAGGTTCTACCGTCAAGGGCGCGTGGACGGGCCTCGTGACAGGTATCTCAACGGGCACCACCGGCGCGGATGGCACGGTGCGGCTGTCAAGCAAGCGCACACGGAGGAGCGGAACCATCACGTTCACCGTTACGTCGATCGCGAAGGCCGGCTACTCCTACGCTCCTGAAGCGAACTTGGTGAGCCGTGGTTCGCTCTCACTCGGGCCCATCGTCAAGTAGCTGCACCGCTCACCGGTCGGGGGTGGAAGAGCGATTCGTCCAGAGGCCGGGCAGAGCTGCCCGGCCTCTTGTGTGTCACCCGGCGGTCGACACGCCCGCCTCAGCGAACGTGGACATGCCCGAGAGCATCCGGCACGACGCATCCACGATACTCATCGCGAGCGCCGCGCCCGTGCCCTCGCCCAGCCGCATATCGAGCGCAAGCAGCGGCTCCATGCCGAGCGCATCGAGCAGCAGTCGATGCCCCGGCTCGCGGGACAGGTGCGATGGCAGCACGTAGTCGCGAGTCGCAGGGGAAAGCCTGACCGCCGCAAGCGTGGCTGCGCCTGAGATGTAGCCGTCGGCAATCACGCAGACGCCCTCGGATGCTGCGCCGATGACCACGCCCGCGAGCGCGGCGATCTCCAGCCCGCCGACGGCCGCGAGCACGCCGAGCGCATCGAGGTCGGTGACTCGGTTCACCGCGAGCATGCGCGCGACCACGTGGGCCTTGTGCGAGACACCGGCACCATCGAGCCCGGTCCCCGGCCCGACGAGGCTGCTCGGATCGAGGCCCGTGTATGCGGCCACGAGCGCCGCAGCGGCGGTCGAGTTGCCGATGCCCATCTCGCCCGTCCCGATGATGCGGACGCCCCGCGAGGCCGCCTCACGCGCCGCGTCAACGCCCACGAGGACGGCGCGCGCCGCCTCGTCGCGGGTCATCGCCGGCCCGGCAGCGGCGTTCTGTGTGCCTCGAGCTACCTTGCGGACTTCGATGCCCGGTAGCGACACGTCGCCCGCGACGCCGACGTCGTACACGACGACCTCGGCACCGACGGACGCCGCGATCTGGTTAATGGCGGCCCCGCCGGCGGCGAAGTTCGCAACCATCTGCTGCGTGACCTCTTGCGGGTACGGCGCGACGCCTTCGGCAACGATCCCATGGTCCCCCGCCATGAGCAGCACTGCCTTGCCCTCCGCCGAGGGGTGGTCGGTCCGCTGTATGCGTGCGACACGTGCGGCGATCTCCTCGAGGCGCCCCAACGAGCGCGGCGGCTTCGTCAGGCTGTCGAGCCGTGCCCAGGCGGCCTCCTCGTACACCGCATCTGTCAGCACAACCGAGGCGATCAGCGCGTCGAGGACGGCCTCCGGGGATGAGGGGTTCTGGGGCACGCGGGCTCCCTTCACGGTCGCGCCGGCCGGCGCCCGCCGATTATCGCACGCCTAGAGCGTGCCGAACCCGTACCCCTGCTTGCGAAGCCCGGCGATGGCCGCATCGAGCGCCTGGGTGTCGCTCGACGAGACGCCATGCAGCAGATAGATCGCCCCGGGATGGCTGCCGGTGAGGATCCGTTTGACGGTGACGTCCACGGGCGGCTGGTCGTCAACGATCCAGTCCCGGTGCGCGAAGCTCCAGAAGATGCTCTCGTAGCCCAGCTGCTGCGTCATCCACAGCGAGAGCGGGCTGTACTCGCCTTTGGGCGGGCGGAAGATCATCGCCATCTTCTTGCCCGTGATCTCCGAGTAGGCCTTCGCGGTCTTTGTGAACTCGGCCTTGAACGCGGCGGCGTTGCCGGCGAGCGACGGCATCGTCGGGTGCGTCGAGCTGTGGTTTCCGACGACGTGTCCCTCGTCAGCCATTCGGCGCACGAGGGAGGGGTTCGCTCGGACGTACGTCTCAGTCACGAAGAACGTCGCCTTCACGTTATTGCGCGCAAGGGCGTCGAGAATTGCCGGCGTGTTGCCGTTCTCGTACCCCTGGTCGATCGTCAGGTAGACGCGTTTCGGGTCCGGCCCGATGTGGCGTCCGTTGTATTTCTTCAGCAGGTCCTTCGCGCCAGGGGCGACACCCGGCACCGCGTGCGTGGTGTTCGCGACGTAGTACCAGCTGCGGACCTTGTTGTCGGTCGGCTTCGCGGGGGTGGGCGTGGGTGTGGGCTGCGGCGAGGGCGGCGTTGGCGCAGGTTCGGGCTCGGGCGTGGACGTTGGCTCGGGAGCCGGCGGGATCACGGGCGGCGGAAGCGTGCGCTCCCTCGACGCTTGGGGCCACACGGCACGGGAAATCGGCTCCGCACCGGTGCACGCGACGACGAGCGCTAAAGTCGCCGTCAGCACGACTGCGAGCACCGCCCTCTCTATCCGGCCCCGGCGCGTCATCGTGCGTACCTTTCCGCCCAGAATTTGCCTTGAACTTCCTACTGTCTACATACCACCCGGCTAACATGCCACGAGCCGCGCGCCGCCGGCGGGTCACCGCGCTGTCACCGCGCCGTCAGCTCGGCGGGGCGGTAAGATGGCAGCATTGCGAGATGTGAGCGCCGACCTCGGGGGGAATCCCATGGAACTCACGACCGTCGTCATCGAGAAGCCCGAAGCCGTGAGCCTCATCCTCGGGCAGTCGCACTTCATCAAGACCGTCGAGGACATCCACGAGGCGATGGTGAACGCAGTGCCCGGCATCGGGTTCGGGTTGGCGTTCTGCGAAGCGTCGGGCGCGCGGCTGGTGCGCACGAGCGGCACCGACGAGGCGCTCGTCGAGCTCGCGGCGCGCAATGCGCTCGCCATCGGCGCAGGCCATACGTTCGTGCTCCACCTGGCCGAAGGCATCTACCCCATCAACGTGCTGAACGCGCTCAAGATGGTGCCCGAGGTCTGCCGCATCTTCTGCGCCACCGCCAACGCGGTGGAGGTCGTCGTGGCGGCGACAGAGCAGGGCCGCGGCATCATGGGCGTCATCGACGGCGAGTCTCCGCTGGGCGTGGAGGACGAGTCCGGCGCGACATGGCGGCACGGCCTGCTGCGCACGATCGGCTACAAGCTCTAGCTGCGGCACAGACGACCGGACTCTCCGAGGAGACTTGATGAAGCACCGAGTGCTTGCCGCCCAGGGCGTCAGCCGCATGTGCCACGTGTGTGGCACGCAGAATCCAACCGGACTGCACGCGCGGTTCTTCGAGCTCGAGAACGGCGAGCTTGCCGGCGTGTTCACGCCGCGAACCGAGCACCAGGGCTACCCCGACCGCCTCCATGGCGGCATCGCCTCGACGATCCTCGACGAGACCATCGGCCGCGCGATCAGCGTCGGCGATCCGGGAGCGTGGGGCGTGACGGTGGAGCTCAGCGTGCGCTACCGCCGACCCGTCCCGCTCGATGGCGAGATCACGGCTCTCTGCCGCATCACGAAGGACCACGGACGCCTCTTCGAGGGTACCGGCGAGATTCTCCTTGAGGACGGCACCGTGGCGGTCGAGGCGCACGGCAAGTACATGCGACTGCCCATCGAGAAGATCGCCGAGGCTGGCGACTTTGCTGAGGAGTGGGTTGCCGACAAGCGACCGCTGCCCGAGTGGGTGGACGTCTAGCCCCCCGTCAGCGCGGACGGTACGTCGCGATACGGACGGATGCCGTGGTCGCGAAGGGCTCCGGAAGCTCCGCGATGCGGGCGGCGAGTGCGTGAGCGTCCACATGCCAAGCGCTGGGTCCCAGGAGCGCGACGTGCTCCAGGTCGGCGCGCGAGAGCGCCAGCGGCACCTCGACGACCTCTTCGCGCTCCAGGATGAAGTCCGACTCCAGCTGCGCTGCAAGGCGCTCGTCCTTGTCCGCGTCGACTGCGAGCAACGCGAGCGCCTCGACTGCCTCACGCAGGTGGCGGGCGGTGGGCGTCACCACGATGAGCGCGCCGCCGGGAGCGAGGAGGCGGCGGAACTCCGCCGCATTGCGCGGCGCGAAGACGTCGAGGACGAGCGCCGCCGCGCCTGTTGCGACCGGCAGGCGCCCCCAGGTATCGGCGACCGCCGCCGCAACGCGCGGATGCGCGCGGGCGGCACGACGAGCCGCGTGCTTGGAGAGGTCGAGCGCGACGCCCGCGCGCCCGGGTGCGGCGTCGAGGACCGCGGCGAGGTAGCGGCCCGGCCCGGCGCCCACATCGACGACACACCCGGCGCCGCCGCCCGCGAGGAGCGCGGAGGCCCGCTCGGCGACGGCGCGCACGATGGGATCGAAGTGGCCAGCCGCGAAGAAGGCGTCCCGCGCTTCGAGCATCGCGGCGCTGTCGGCGGTGCCGGTGCGAGCATCGCCGGGAAGCAGACTCACATAGCCCTGACGCGCGATGTCGAACGAGTGCCCCGCCTCGCAGCGGAGCGAGCCTGCGCGGCGCGAGAGCCGCGCTTCGCAGAGGGGGCATACCAGGCAGTCGAGCACGTCGTCCAGCACTCTAGCGCGCCTCCGCAAGCTCGGTAACACGGTCGAGCTTGTCTTCCATCCGGTCGATCTCCGCCCCACGGACGAGCGGCCGCGGTTCGTTCTTGGCCGCGCCGGCGCCTGAGACCGAGTATCCGCCGCGCTCGACGCCGGAACAAGGGAGAGGCTCGAGGAGCGGCTCGGCGTGGAGTTCGCTATGCTGGACGAGCCTCACCGCTCGCATGCCCGCCCGCCCGTGCCGACGTCCGGAAGGTCCGCTGTGCCCGACGATCAGCGCTCGACCGCCTGGCATACCCGCTTCCTGCCTGTGGGGGTTCGCGTCCAGCTGCACGCGGCCGCCATCATGTGGCTGATCGGCGCCTCGATCCTCATCGTGCGCGGCCTCGGGTATCTGGCCGGCGGCGGGACGTGGCACGCGTGGGCGCTAGCGATCGGGCTCGCGCTGGGCGTCCTCAAGGCACACCTGCTCTTGGACCGAGTGGCAGAGAAGGCCATCGCGCGCATCCAGGAGCGGGGCCGCGCGAGCTTCTTCGGCTTCTTCTCACGCAAGTCCTGGGGGTTCATCGCGCTCATGATGGGCGGGGGCATGATCCTCCGGCGCGTCGTCGCTCACCCGAGTAGCGCCGGCGCGGGCTTCATGGGCGCCATCTACCTCGGTGTGGGGACCGCGCTGATTCTCGCCGACCGGCACTACTGGATGGCGGTGCTCTTCCCCAACGTCAGGCGAGCGGGGTCTGCCAGCGCTCCAGCCACCACGCCGCCGAGCGATTCATCTCGCGCATGAAGTCGCTCGTATACTTGCGCTCGTAGATCGACTGGCCGAAGTTCTCGATGCCCGGCTTGAAGCCGTGCGGGTTGCGCTCGCTTCCGAGGCGCTCGCCGAGCGCGACGAGCTCGTCCGGCGTGGCGCGCCGGTAGCGGTTCGTGTGGATGACGCCGTCCGTGTAGCGCGGCTGGTCGTGGCGCTCGCCCGCCGGCCGACCGAAGCAGAGCATCGCGATGGGGAGCGTGTACGGCGGCAGGCTCAGCAGCTCGGCGTGGATCTCCCCGTTCTCAAGGATGTCGCCGATGTAGCACGAGCCGATGCCGAGCGACTCGGCCGCGATCACGGCGGTGTGCGCCGCGATCAGCGCGTCGCTGCACGCGAGCAGCAGGTCACCGGCGCCCGGCGTCAGCCGGCGCGTGACGCCCTCAAGCCGCTCCACGCCGGAGGCCACGAACAGGTCGACCCACCGCTGGAGGTCCGCCACGAACACGAGCACCCACGGCGCCTTCGCGATGAAGGGCTGGTCATCGCACGTGACGGCGAGGCGGTCCTTGAGCGCCTGGTCCTCGACCTGGATGATCGAGTACAGCTGCATGTTGCCGCCGGTGGGCGCGCGGAGCGCGGCATGGAGGATGGCGGCCTTCTCGTCATCGGTTACCGGTGTCGGCGCGAAGACGCGCGTGGAGCACCGAGCCTCGATGAGCGCGAGCGTCTCGTTCATGTGGCTCCCCTACTCCAGCCCGTCGCGCGCGATGGGACATGTCATGCAGTGACAGCCGCCGCGGCCCTTGCCGAGCTCGCCGCCCTCAATCTCCAGCACCTCGACGCCGGCGGCGCGAAGCTTCGCGTTGGTGCGCGTGTTCTTCGAGTACCCGACGACCACGCCCGGCTCCAGCGCGACGACGTTATTGGCATCGTCCCACTGCTCTCGCGCGGACTGGAAGGCGTCGCCGCCGGTCTCGATCACGCGGAGCTCCGGCACGCCGAGCGCGTCGGCGACCGCCGGCAAGAGCCCGCGCTCCTCCGAGATGTCGAACGACTCGGCACTGTCACCGGGCCGGATGCTGTAGACGCGCATGTCGTCCACGACCGGCGGGAAGAGCGTCACCGCGTCGCGGTCTACGAAGTTGAAGACCGTGTCCAGGTGCATGTACTCGCGCTTCTGCGCCATGCGGCAGACCATGACGCGGTCGACGGCGCCGGCGGTGAAGAGCGAGCTTGCCAGGTGCTCAACCATGCGGCCGGTCGTGCGCTCCCCCATCCCCACGAGCACCGTACGGTTGCCGAGGGGCATGAGGTCGCCGCCCTCAAGCGACGTGCCCTGACTGAAGTCCTCCGAGGCGAAGCTTCCGGCGTCGCCGCTCGGCGGGTACCAGTACTCGAAGTCCGCCGAGGCGAACCGCGGATGGTAGCGGTAGATGATCGAGAGGTTCACGACCTCCAGGCGCCGCGCCGACCAGAAGAGCGGCGGCAGCACGACGCCGCCGTAGAGCCACGCGCTGGAGTCGCGCGTGAAGAGCGTGTTGGGAAGCGGCGGGATAACGAAGCTGCTCGGTTCGGCCAGGACCGCGCCGAGCGAGCGCCGGCTGAGCGCCGCAAGGTCGATGCCGTCGAGCTCGGAGACAAGCAGGCCGTCCAGGAGCGCTCCGGCGAGCCGCTCGGAGTTAAGCGCCGCGAGGAACGCCCGCAGGTCAGCAACGAGCGACACGCCCACCGAGTAGGCGGAGACCGCTCCGATGATCGCCTCGGCGCGCGCGGCTTGCGAGTGCGCGAGCGTCTCGGCAAGCAGCTCCTGGAGGTACAGGACTTCGACCCCGCGCCTGCGCATGAGATCGACGAACGCGTCGTGCTCCTGCTGCGCTCGCTCAACCCACACGAGATCATCGAAGAGGAAGTCCGCGCGGTTTGCGGGCGTCAGCCTGTCGAGCGCCACGCCGGGCCGGTGCACGAGCACCGTCCTGAGTCTGCCAACTTCCGAATGCACGCCTGGGGCAACTGCTGTCACGAGGTCGTCCCTTCCTCTATTCGTCCGCTCGGGGCCTTGTCGCCGTCGCGCCCTGGGGCTTTCCCCATGCAAGCAGAGGTGCCGAGGATACGCAACGCGGAATAAAGGCCGCTGAACCAAGGAGCGCCCTCAGTACTCCACCTTGTTGGGCATCGCGGCCCACTCGGCGAAGGCCGAGAACGCATCCTCCACCGCCAAGTGCTCGCACGGAAGCGTGCGCTCGGGAGCGGGCGCTGCGCCACGGGAGATTGTTCCCTACTCGGGCCGCCCCGGTACCTCGTGGCAGTCGGGACAGCGCGCCTCGTAGAAGTCGCCGCCACCGACGAGGATGAGCGGCGAGTCCCACGGCGCCGGCTTCCCGTCGATGATGCGCTGGGTGCGCGTGCCCACGCCGTGGCACTTCTGGCAGATGGCGGTAAGCAGCGACATCTCGTCGGCAAGCGACATGAGGGTCGGCATCACGCCGAACGGCTCGCCGCGGAAGTCCTGGTTGAGACCGGTCACGTACACGAGGTGTCCCTCGGCAAGCAGGCGCTGAACCACCGGCACGAGCCCCTCGCCGAAGAACTGCGCCTCCTCGATGGCCACCACGCGGTAGCCATTGCCGTCGATGCCCTCAGGGCCGTCGACGACGAGTGCCGTCATCTCGGTGCCCAGCCGCGAGCGCGCCTTGTCGCCGTCGCGTGAGTCCACCGCGTGCTTGTAGATGATAATCGTGTCACTAGTGACGGCATGGCGCGAGAGCAGCCTGATGAGCTCCCCCGTCTTGCCGCTGCTCATGCATCCCGCTATCACGTGCAGCCGTCCGACCTTCGCCAACGTGCCTCCTCGCGTCCGTCCGATGCTCACAGTCTACCGCTGGAGGGCCGAGCGCGTCGGATCAGTCGCGAAGCATCCAGTACTCGATGAACTCGGTGGCGCGTCCCTCGGCATCGAGTGTCACGAGCCAGATGTTGTCGTAGGTCTCTGCCGCGTCGCCGGGCTCAAATCCCTCGGGGTAGCCCGTCACGCCGCGCACGACGCAGCGGTCGCCCTCGCGGGCGAAGACGTCACAGGTGAACCTCCACGGGATTATTGAGTTCTCCTGGCCGACCCACCACGCAACGATCTCGTCCACACCGGCCTTCGGCGTGCGGAACGGCGCGGTGAAGTAGCGGGCGTCGGGCGCGAAGAGCGCTGCGATATCCTCGGGCGCGTCCGTGCGCCAAGCAACCTGGTACGCCTCAAGCCACCGGTCAATCGCGGTCGTGTCGATCATCGCGTCACCCTCCCCTCGCGCGCGAGCGCGCTTACTACGAAAGGCGTGCGCCGATGATGCGCGCCACCTCGGCCTTGTCGACGTTCCCGCCGGTCTCGGCGACCACCTGCCCGATGGCGCGGCCCATGTCGCGCTTGCCCGCGAACCCACCCTCGGCGAGCACAGCATTTATGACGGCGAGAAGCGCGTCGCCGGAGACCTGCTGCGGGAGATACGCAGTGAGGATGCCCACCTGCTCCTGCAGCAGCGCGGTGCGCTCGGCGTCAGTGCCAACCTTCAACGAGCCCTCGAGGGTCTCGCTCGTCTGCTTCAACACCTTCTTGAGGGTTGTCACGACCTCTTCGTCGGTGACCTCCCGCTTCGCGTCCTTCTCCTTGATGTCGATCTCGTTCTTCACGAGGCGCAGAATCGCCAGGCGATGCTTGTCGTGCGCGCGCATCGCCTTCGTGATCTCCTCGGTGATGAAGCCCCTGTCCATGGCCGACCGCCTTCCCTTTCGATACTCGGCTTCTACCCTACACCGCCTCGTCGAGCACCTCCACGAACTGGCTATTGTAGAGATCGCAGTAGAAGCCGCCGGCCGCCATGAGCTCCTCGTGCCGGCCGTGCTCGATGATGCGACCCTCGTTCATGACGAGGATGGTGTCCGCCTCGCGGATGGTGGAGAGCCGGTGCGCGATGACGAAGCTCGTGCGGTTGCGCATGAGCGCGGTCATGGCCTGCTGGATGAGCGCCTCGGTGCGGGTGTCGACCGAGCTCGTAGCCTCGTCGAGGATGAGGATCCGCGGGTCCGCGAGGAACGCGCGCGCGATCGTCAGCAGCTGACGCTGCCCCTGCGAGATGTTGGAGCTCTCGTCGTCGAGCACGGTGTCGTAGCCTTCGGGCAACGTGCGGACGAAGTGGTCGACGTGCGCCGCGCGGGCCGCCGCCATGATCTGTTCCTCGGTGGCGTCTTCGCGCCCATATGCGAGGTTCTCGCGGATGGTGCCCTTGAAGAGCCACGTGTCCTGCAGCACCATGCCGAAGATTCGCCGCAGGTCGTCCCGCGTCATGTCGCGGGTGTCGACGCCGTCGACGAGGATCGAACCGCCGTCGAGCTCGTAGAAGCGCATGAGGAGGTTGACGAGCGTCGTCTTGCCCGCGCCGGTGGGGCCGACGATGGCGACCGTCTGGCCGGGCTCGGCCTCCAGGCTGAGGTCGTCGATGAGCGGCACGTCCTCCCTGTAGCGGAACGAGATGTGCCGGAACTCGACATGACCGGTGGCCTGCTCGAGGCGGACCGGCGCTGTTGTGTCCGGCGTCTCCTCCTCGGCGTCCAGAAGCTCGAAGACGCGCTCGGCTGAGGCGGCGGCCGACTGCAGGACGTTCGCGATCGACGCGGTCTGCACGATGGGCTGCGTGAACTGCCGCGAGTACTGGATGAACGCCTGCACGTCACCGAGCGTGAGCGTGCCGGATGCCACCCGCAGCGCACCGATCACCGCGACGCCCACGTAGTTGAGGTTGTTGAGCCACCCGAGCGACGGCTGGATGGTGCCCGAGATGAACTGCGCCTTGAACGAGGCCTCGTAGAGCCCTTCGTTCTCGCGGTCGAAGATCTCGACGGCCTCGCTCTGGTGACCGAAGACCTTCACCACGCTGTGGCCGGTGAACATCTCCTCGACGTGGCCGTTGAGCACGCCGGTGCGCTCCCACTGCGCGGCGAACTGCTTCTGCGAGCGCTTCGCGATGAACATGGTGACCAGCACCGATGCCGGGATCACCAGAAGCGAGATGGCCGCCAGAAGCGGGCTGATCCAGAACATCATGCCAAGCACGCCGACGATGGTGAGCAGCGCGGTGATCACCTGCGTCGCGCTCTGCTGCAGCGTCTGGGCGATGTTGTCGATGTCGTTCGTGACGCGGCTGAGCGTGTCACCGCGGGCGTTGTCGTCGAAGTACTTAAGCGGCAGCCGAGCAAGCTTCTCGTCGACCGTCTTCCGCATGCCGTAGATGGTCTTCTGCGTCACGCCCGCCATGATGTAACCCGCCGCCCAGCTGAGAAGCGCTGCGAGGATGTACACGCCGGCGAGGAGGATGAGCCACTTCGCGATGAGGCCGAAGTCGACGCCCTTGCCCACGGTTATGGTCATGCCAGAGATCATGTCTGCGAGTCTGTTCTGCCCTGCAGCCCGCAGCATCTCGATGGCTTGCGCCTGCGTGGTGCCCGGCGGCAGCTGCTCGCCCAGGGTCCTGCCGATGACGCCTTCGAACAGCAGGTTCGTGGCCGTGCCCAGGATGCGCGGGCCGGCGACGCTGCACGCGACGCTCACGATGGTGAGTGCGATGACGAGCGCGAGCGCCGCCCGATGCGGCTTCAGGTAGCCGCCGAGCCTCTTGAGCGAGCCCTTGAAGTCCTTGCTCTTCGCGCCCGCGCCCATCATGGCATGGGCGCCGGGGCCCATCATGGGCCCGCCCCCGCCCGGCCCGCGACCGGGGCCGGCAGGTCCGCGCGGAGGTATGGCAGCGGGAGTCGTTGTCTTCTCGCTCATGCGACCTCCTCCTCGGTCAGCTGGCTTTGGACGATCTCGCGGTAGGTCGTGCTGGTCTTCATGAGCTCCTCGTGGGTGCCGGTCCCGACGATCGTGCCTTCGTCGAGCACGACGATCTGGTCAGCGTGCATGATGGTGCTCACGCGCTGGGCAACGATGATGACCGCCGCGTTGCGCGTGTCGTGGGCAAGTGCCGAGCGGAGAGCCGCGTCGGTCTTGAAGTCGAGTGCCGAGAAGCTGTCGTCGAAGATGTAGACCGAGGGCCGCTTCACGAGCGCGCGGGCGATCGCCAGACGCTGGCGCTGGCCGCCGGAGACGTTCGTGCCGCCCTGGCTGATGGGCGCCTCGAGGCCCTCGTCCATCGCTTTGACGAAACCGGCCCCCTGCGCGACCTCGAGCGCGTGCCAGAGCTCCGCCTCCGTCGCCTCGTCACGCCCGTAGCGGAGGTTGCTCGCCACGGTGCCGCTGAACAGGAATGCCTTCTGCGGGATAAAGCCGATGCGACTCCAGAGCTCCGCCTGCGTCATGTCGCGGACATCCACGCCGTCGAGAAGCAGCCGTCCGCCGGTGACGTCATAGAAGCGCGGCACCAGGTTGATGAGCGTGGACTTCCCGCTGCCGGTGCTTCCGACGACCGCTGTCGTCTGCCCCGGTCGAGCGGTGAACGAGATGCCGCAGAGCACGGGCTGCTCCGCACCGGGATAGCGGAACTCCACGTCCTCGAAGGTGACGACGCCGCGTCGCTCGGCTGGTACCACCGGGTCGACGGGGTCGGTGATCTCCGGCTTCGTATCGAGCACCGCTCCGATGCGCTCGGCGGATGCCGCGGCGCGCGGGATCATGACGAACATGATGGTCGCCATCATGACAGACATCAGGATCTGCATGATGTAGGTGAGGAACGCCGTGAGGTTGCCGATGGGCATGGCGCCGGAGTCGATCCGCAGACCGCCGAACCACATCGTGGCGACGAGCGTGAGGTTGAAGATGACCATGACCGCCGGCATCATGAGTGCGAACAGGCGACCCACCGAGAGCATCGTCGCGGAGAGGTCGGCGTTGGCCACGTCGAAGCGCCGCTCCTCCTGAGCCTCGCGCACGAACGCGCGGATGACTCGGACGCCCGAGAGCTTCTCTCGCATGACCTGGTTCACCCGGTCGATGCGCACCTGCATCGTCTTGAAGAGCGGGAGCGCCCGGGTGGCCAACAGCCCGATCACGATGCCGAGCACCGGGATGACGACGGCGATGATGCCCGAGAGCGGCACGTCCTGGCGGAGCGCCATGATCACGCCGCCGATCCCCATGAACGGCGCGAGTACCATGATGTTGAGCCCCATCACCACGACCATCTGCACCTGCTGCACGTCGTTCGTGGTACGCGTGATGAGCGACGGCGCGCCGAAGCGGTTCATCTCGGCAAGCGAGAAGTCCTGCACCCGACGGAACACTGAGTGCCTAACGTCACGGCCGAACGACATGGCGGTCTTCGATCCCCAGTACACGGAGACGATCGAGACGATCCCGAGAACGAGCGTGACGACAAGCATGATGCCGCCGATCCGCATGATGTAGTCGGTGTCGCCCTTGGCCAAGCCGTTGTTGATGATGTCGGCATTGAGCTCGGGCAGGTAGAGGTTCGCGATCGCCTGTACGAGCACGAGCGCCATCACGAGCGCCACCTGCTTCCAGTACGGCTTGAGGTAGGTGGTCAGCAGCCTGATCATCGGGTGGACTCCTTCTCGTGGTGTTCCCGGCGACAGTGCCGGTAGCCGTACGTTTCGTGCGATCGCGATAGGGCTGTCTGAAGCGCGTGCATGCCGGCCTCGATCGTGTCGAGCTCCTCGTCAGTAGCGACGGACAACGTCCTCGCGAGCTCCTCGATGCCGTACGTCAGCACGGCACGAACGGTCTCGCGCCCCTCACTCGTCAGCCGGAGCGCAACGCGCCGCCGATCGTGTTCGTCGGCCGAACGCTCGATCCAGCCGCGGCGCTCCATGACCGAGACCGTCTTGGAGATCGTCGGCAACGAGACCTGGAGGCGCTTGGCAAGCTGGCTCGGACTGAGCTCGCCGGCGTGCATCATCATGAGCACCTGCATCTGTGCGGGGTGCAGGCTGTCGTCCTTCTCGCGGAGGCTGGCTGCAAGTGCAGCCATGACGCGAGGAACGGTGTGTGCAGTGACGCGGGCGACGCGGTAGGCAGCCGAGTCGGCTGACCAGTCACCGGTGGGTGGCGTCGTTGGGATGTCGGGGGTCATACTTTGCCCTCCTAATAGTTAGACTCACGAACTATATGGTGCGAGAGGAGGGCTGTCAAGCGTGAACCCCGCCGGGTAGTCAGGATTCAGGCCGGGCTGGATCTCGATCGGGAGCTTGTGCAGCCTGATGAGCCGCAACATCTCGTCGCGGGCCCACGCCTCGGGTGATGCGCGCAGTCTCGCTCCGTCCGAGCCGCTATAATCGGAAACGCCGGGGCGGGCGAGGTAGCCGAGACCGGCTGCGCTCGGACCGCACTCGCTCGAGCTGGAGGACCTGTGCGTGCTCGTATCGCGTTTAAGCTCGCCGCCATATGGCTCGTCGTGGCGCTGCCGCTGACGGTCATCCTCGGGCTAACGTACCAGCAATGGTATGAGACGCGAGTCTCGCTGGTGGAAGAACAGCGCCTCGGGTACGCGCGGCTGTCCGCAACCTCGTTCCGCCTTCTCGTCTCTGAGATCCAGCGAACGCTGCATCTCTCGGGCTTGGACATGATGTCGCGCGAGGCCTCCTCGGCCCTCACTGCGCTCGAGCTCGATCGGCTCGAGTCGACCTATCCCGCCGCCTACGTGGCGCTCACTGACATCAACGGGACGGTCGTCGCCGCAAGCGAGCCAGGGATCACCGGCCACAACCTGTCCGATCACCAGGCACTGCGGCAGGCGCTGACAGGTCCAAGCGGCGCCGGCATCGAACCGAGCGAGAGCGGCGACAATGGGGTGGTCGGTTTCCACGTGGCGGAGCGCATCGAAGCGACACCCGACCGTTCTGCCGGCGCGATCATGCTCCTCGTGGACGTCCGGCTGCTGTCGGACCAGTTCCCCGTCGGAGTCCCGAGCGGCGGCATCAGCGTCATCGACTCCCAGGGCCAGGTCGTGTTCCAGAACGAGGACGTGCAGCTGGCTCTGAAGCGCGATCGGTGGGGCGACCGCTTCCCCTTCGTGAAGTCTGCGCTCTCGGGGTCGGCGACCACGACCCGCAACTTCGCGTTCCCGCTGGGTGGTCGACGGATCGCCGCGTTCGTGCCAATCGACAGCACCGGGTGGGCCGCCGGCTCGGCAGTGAACGCGGACGAGGCCCTCGCCCCGTTCTACCGCGGCCTGCGCTGGGGCGTCCCGCTCTCGGCCCTGCTCGCGGCACTGGGGCTCGTCGTCGGCGGCTGGATCTCCGACCGCATTCGCCGGTCGCTCGTCACGCTCGCGGATCACGCGGAGCGTATCGGCAGAGGCGAGCTCGACCAGCCGGTCTCGCTGGGGCGGACTGACGAGATCGGCGAGCTCGCCGTCTCACTTGAGGAGGCGCGCCAGAACCTGCAGGCCTACGCCAGTGTGAACGCGCGCCTGATCGAGCGCGAGCGCGAGTCCGCCCGGCTGAACGCGGCACTGACGGACATCGACTCCATCCTTCATTCCACGCTCGTATTCCGCGAGATCCTCGCTCGGGTGCTGGGGCGGTCGCGCGAGGCGCTCGACTGCGACGCCGCGGGCGTCAACCTCCGCGACGGCAACGGCTGGGTCCGTGCGGCGCTCATCGGCCTCGAACCGGAGTACATCGGTGAACGGATGACGGACGCGGACAATCCTGTCTCGACGCTCATCCGGGAGACCCTGCAGCCGGTGATCATCACGGACGCGGTCGCGGACCCGCGGATGCCCGATGCGTTCGTGGAGCAGTACAGCATCAAAGCGGCGATGGCGTTCCCGATGGTCGTCCGCAGCTCGGTGGTCGGCGTGGTGTTCTTCAATCGCATCGAGGACCCTCAGCCATTCACCGATGAGCAGATCGACTTCGCAACGCGGCTCAGTGTCTCGCTCGCACTGGCCCACGAGAATGCGCGACTCTACCAGGCGGAGCACGACGTCGCGGAGAAACTGCAGAGCGCCCTGCTGCTCATGCCGGCCCATGTCGAAGGCGTCACGTTCGCGCACGCGTACCGCTCGGCGAGCACCACCGCGCGAGTGGGCGGCGACTTCTACGACCTGTTCTCGCTCAGCGATGGTTGCGTCGGAATCACGATCGGCGACATCGTGGGCCACGGGATCGATGCAGCGCTGCTCACCTCACTTGCGAAGAACGCGATCCGGGTGAAGGCCATGGATCCGGGCAGCACACCGGCGAGCGTCATGGCCACCGCCAACGACGTCCTACTCCGAGACTCGGCGCCGGACGTGTTCGCGACCGCCTTCTTCGCGCTCCTCGATCCCGCGAGCGGCGCGCTCACGTACTGCAGCGCGGGACACACGACCGCGATGCGCCTCGGGTCGGATGGCGCGGTGGCCGAACTCGGCTCGAACGGATCGATCATCGGCGCATTCGGCGGCCTGACCTTCTCGAATGTCGAGACTCGCCTTGGCGAGGGCGAGTTGCTGTTCCTCTACACGGACGGCCTCACGGAGGCCCGAGACGGCGACGGGCTCTACGGCGAGGCGCGTCTGGCCGAGGTCTTGAGCGCGCAGACGTGTCACGATCCCGAGGTCGTGGTGGAGGCCGTCATGGCATCCGTGCTGGCGTATGCCGGAGGGCACCTTTCCGACGACGTCGCCATCCTCGCGCTCACGCGCTGGGCAAGCGCGTAGCGCCGGCGGCCACGTCGCGACTAGGAACCTGCGCCGTCGGGCACCACGTTCGTACCCGCCGCGCCCTCGACGATCTTCGTGATGTCCTCGAGCCTGCCGATCGCCGCGCGATTCCCCGTCGAGGTGACGAACCGGACCGCCGCTTCAACCTTGGGCCCCATCGAGCCGGCCGGGAACTGGTAGCGCGCGAGCTCGGCCGGCGTGACGGTGCCGAGCAGTCGCTGCTCGAGCGTGCCGAAGTCGACGTACACACCCTCGGCGTCGGTTGCCATGACGAAGACGTCGGCTTCGAGCTTGCGCGCGAGTAGCTCGCTCGCGAGGTCCTTGTCGATGACCGCCTCAGCGCCAACGAGCGTCCGCTCACCGTCGCCCTGATACATGGTGGGGATGCCTCCGCCACCCGTGCAGATGACGACCGCACCCTTCTCTACGAGCCAACGGATCGGCTCAATCTCGAAGATCTGTTTGGGCTCGGGCGAGGGCACAACGCGGCGCCACTTCTTGCCGTCCATCCTGAAGGCCCAGCCCTTGCGCTTCGCGAGCGCGTCGGCCTCGGCCTTGTCGTACTGCGGGCCCACGAACTTGGTCGGGTTGTCGAACGCCGGGTCGTCCGGGTCGACCTCGACCATCGTGAGGAGGGTCGCGATTCGCTTCTCGAACGGCACGACATTGCCGATCTCCTGCTCGAGCATGTAGGCGATCATGCCCTGGGTCTGCGCGCCGAGGATGTCCAGCGGATACGGTTCCACATCGTGGTAGGCGGCAGCCTGGAGCGCGAGCAGTCCCACCTGCGGCCCGTTGCCGTGAGCGAGGACGAGATTGTACTCCTCGACGAGCGGCGCGAGCGCCTTGGCGGCGATCCGGATATTCGCGCGCTGCGCCTCGGCGGTCATCGGATCGGTGCGCCTGAGCAAGGCGTTGCCGCCGAGCGCGACCACGATCGTCTTCTTCTTCACGGCTACGGACTCCTCCATTTTGCGGGTGACGCACAGCATGTATCGGCAAAAGCCGCCCGATCAGCGACTGGTGTATGCAGTCGAACCCTCAGAGTATACGAAGGCCCGCTCCCCGGCGTCGAGGAGCGGGCTCAGGACAACTGGCGCGAGCGGCGTCTAGCCCTCGGACGGCTTCTCCATCTTCGGTGCCTCCACCTTCGGCTTCTCCACGTGCGCGGGTGCCGCAATCGCGGGCTTGCCCTCACGGAACAACTCGGCGATGCCGGCGATGCTCCCCATGACGCCGGTGACCTCCAGCGGCAGGAACACCTTGTTCGCGGGACCCTCGGCGATCGCCTTGAGCGACTCCAGGTAGCGGATCGCGATGACGTCGTTCGTCGGGTTGCCCGTGTGGATGGCGTTGAAGACGTTCTCGATCCCGCGGGCCTCGCCCTCGGCGAGCGCGATCCTCTTGAACTTGTCGGCGTCGGCCACTTCCTTGATGGCCGTGGCCTGACCCTGGGCCTCCAGGATCGCCGCCTGCTTGGAGCCCTCGGCGCGGGTGATGGCCGCCTGCTTGTCGCCTTCGGCCTCGAGGATGAGGGCACGCTTCGTACGCTCGGCCTTCATCTGGCGGTGCATGGCCTCGGTGACGTCCTTCGGCGGCTCGATGCGCTGCAGCTCGACCCGCACCACACGCACGCCCCACTTGTCCGTGGCGTCGTCGAGGATCTGCCGAAGCGCGGCGTTGATCTTCTCGCGGCTCGTGAGCGACTCGTCAAGCTGCATCTCGCCGATGACGTTGCGGAGGTTGGTCTGGGCGAGTTTAGTGGCCGCCACGTAGAAGTTGGCGACGTTGTACATGAGCTTCACAGGGTCGGTGGCTTCGTAGTACACGACGGCGTCGACGGTCACGACGACATTGTCCTTGGTGATGACCTCTTGGGGAGGCACGTCGACCACGTTCTCACGCATGTCGACCTTGGAGAGCCGGTCGATAAACGGGATGATGAAGTGCAGGCCCGACTCGTACGTCGACTGGTACTTGCCGAGCCGCTCCACGAGACCCTTCTCGTACGGCCGCACGATGCGGATAGCCGCAGCCGTGTAGACGAAGAGGATCGACACGATAAAGACGCCGATCAGCGTTACGACGATTGGGTCCATACGCTCACGCCTCCTTTCGAGACTTGCCTACGACTTGCCCGAGTCGACCGGGCGGACCACCAGGTGCGTGCCCTCGATGGAGGTCACTAGGACTTTGGTACCCGCAGGCACGGGCTCGAAACCGGGCGCCTCAGCACGCCACTGCTCGCGGCCGATGCGAACAAGCCCGGTCGTGTCGGTGAGGTCCTCGATCACCATGCCGACGTCGTCGATATGGCGCGCCGAGCCGGTGCGAATCGATGGCGCCTTGTTGACCCGGTTCGCGAAGCGGCGGAAGTAGAAGAGGCTGACGACCGTCACGAGGAGGAACGCCACCCACTGCCAGACCAGGGCGACTTCGAGGACGGACAGCACCGCAGCCACCGCAGCACCGATGCTGAAGGGAAGCAGGAAGAAGCCGGCCGTCACGATTTCGCCCACGGCAAGCACCACCGTGAGCCCGAGCCACATGTACGTCCAAGCACTACCGGGCATCGCACACCACTCCTGTCGTCAGGGTCACACGTGCACGACTCTCGTGCCGCTTATCCTAGCACCATGGGCGTGTCGGAGCCGCCCGCTCGGGGCACGCTCGCATCCCGGAGCCGGACGCGCAGCCGCCGCCACTCGGGCACGTAGCGCTCGACCTCGCGGTAGAACGCCGCGCTGTGGTTGCGCACGCGCAGGTGGCAGAGCTCGTGGAAGATGACGTAGTCGACACACTTCGCGGGTGCGCGCATGAGGTAGGCGCTGAGGGACATCCGGCCTTTCGCGGTCAGACTGCCCCAGCGCGAGCGCATGACCCGCACGGATATGGCCGGCATCGTCTCGGCTGGGCGAGCGAAGGCGGCCCAGCATGCCGCCACGCGTTCCGGCAGGTAGCGCAGGGCCTCGGCACGATACCACTCGTCGAGGGCCTTCTTCACCCGCTCGGGCGAGGGCTCACCCGCGATCGTCACGCGCACGATGTCCCCTTCGAGGCGAGCCTCGTCGCGCCGGCCGACCTCGACCTCCAGGCGGAGATCACGCCCGAGGTACGGGTGGTAATCGCCGGTCGTATACCGAGGTGCCAGCCGCTGCCGCGCCGCTGCCGCGCCCCGCCTCGCGACGATCCACGCGGCACGCCCCTCGACGAAACGCACGATTTCGCGCTCGGAGGCGCGCCTCGGCGCGCGCACGCGGACCGAGCCGTCGGCGGCAACGATGAGCGCGAGCGTGCGCCGGTCCGAGCGGACGACCGTGTAGGGGATCCGCTCAGAGCCGTGATGGAGGACGTGCTCGGCGGCGATGGGTCGCACCTGTCCGGTGACCTGAGCTAGCCGGTCGTGCCGCGTCCGGCACCCTTGGTGAAGTCGTACTCGCTTCCGAAGATGCTGTGCGGGATGAAGTAGACGACGAGGGTCACGGCACCCGCCAAGAGGACCGGCCACGTTGCGCGCCGCTTGCCCCAGTTCAGAGCGAGCGCGAACACCCAGAAGACGAGCTCGACGAGCACCTTGTTGTCGGTCCAGTCGAAGCCGAACGGCACGCCCGACCACCACACGCCGAACGCGTACCACTGGACGAGCGGGCCCATGATGAACCCGCCAGCGATGAGCGAGATGATCGTCGCCCAGAGCAGCCACTTGAAGTTGCCGCCCTTGCGCATCGCCTCAAGCGTTGTGCGGATGGCGAGCATCATCGACGCGAAGATGGTGAGGATGTGCACTGCGAGGACCAGCATCGGCACCGCACCTTTGTAGCGCGCATAGACCGACTTCTCCCCGGTCACCGAGAAGGGCTCGCCACTGCCATCGTCGAGCAGCACGAAGTACTCATACTTGCCCGCGCGCTTGTCGAGCGCGGGGAGCTCCACGCCAACACCGCTCACCTTCCGTACGCTGCCGCGCCGTGAGAACTCGAACTCGCCGGGCTGCATCTTGACCGTCGACCACTCGTCGTCCGAGCGGTAGCGGCGGTACCGCACCGTGCCCGTCACGCCGTCGGGCACCGGGTCGTTCAGCATGATCTTGAGGTCCGTTCCGAGGGTCTCGCTCCTGAGGAAGGTGAATCTCACCTGACCCTTCGCCGTGTCGATCGTTCCCTCAAGCGGGTACGTCGGTCCGGTCTTGTCCTGATACATGAAGCAGCCGAGCGTGAGCAGCACGGCGAGCGCCCACAGGCCGAGGCTCACGAGCTTGGACCTGCGGCTTGGCGACGTCTGGACTGCTGCGTCGAGTGTGTCAGCGGACATGGTGGCGTCCCCTCATGGAAGTCCACACAGTTGCCCCGCGTGGGCTGCCCAGCACGGGCGGCACGGATGTGCCTTCGAAAGCCCTTGTTCGCTTGGGGCGTACGATATCCTGCCACGCCCGCACCGCCTTGAGCGCTGCGGTACGTCCCGAGGGTGCTACCAGCGCACCCGGGATGCCGGTGCCGGCGTCCGCCAGCTCGTAAGCGCCGGTTCGGTGATCGCGTGGAAGTGCTCGCCCTCGAGCTCGCGCTCGGCCACGTTCTGGACCCGTGTCGCGACCATCGCGCCTCCAAGGGCCGCAACCGTCGCGAGCACGTACGTCTCGATCGCGTAGCCGGGTGCCATCATGAGCACGACGACCGCGAAGAACGCAGCACCACCCCACGTACCTGCAACCGTCCCGCGGAGCAGGTTGTCGGCGACCTCATGCCCCTCTGCACGGTGGAGGGAGACCGCCATCACCGCCGCGATGACGGGCAGCGGCGCAAGCGCGCCGGCGACCTTCGCACCCAGGAAGCCAGCCGCCGTGGTGATCGCGAAGACGACGAGGGTTCCGACGAGCATCTTCGCGAGAAGGTCAGGGGCCGCCGGCGCGGTCCGTGACGTGCTCACATGAGGCGCGCCCATCACCCAGGGAAGCGTTCCAAGGACGAGCAGCACGAGGGCGATGGTCCCCGCAAAGCTGGGGTGCATCCCGACGAGCGCAGCAGCCGTGGCGGCACACGCGACGGTGGCGGCGATCAGGCACTTCCACCACGACTGGCGCAGTGCGATGAGCGCGTAGCAGGACAAGAACGCCGCAGCGGCCACGAGGCCCAGGAGGGCACCACTGGCCGCGTCGCGGGCGAAGCCGTAGCCGTGCTCGAGGAAGAGCAGAACCGACACGGGGCCTGAGACAAGCGGGAGACCGAGCAGCCATCCCCCAGCGGCCTCACCCCGCCGGTATACGACGAAAGTGCATAGAGCGATGAGCATTGGCGCAAGCATGACCTTGAGAGCGACAACCATTGTGATGATCAGGACCTCCGCGTCGTATGGAATTACCTTCCTCTTGTATACTCGGCGCGCTTGAGACAAAAGTACATTTGTGTTTCTATTCGGTAAGCATCGCGTTCTTCTATGGTTGGAGTGTCAGTGAAACTGCAAACGCTCAACACCAACCGGCTGCGGATCCTTCGGGAGGTCGCGGCGCGCGGAACCATCGCCGCTGCGGCGGAGGCGCTCTACCTCACTCCCCCGGCTGCGTCGCATCAGCTGGCGGTCCTCGAGCGGGAAGTGGGCGTGCCGCTGTTGGAGCGGACCGCGCGCTCAGTGCGTCTGACCGAGGCAGGCAAGCGGCTTGTGAAGCATGCTGAGACGATCCTCGGTGACTGCGAGGTCGCGCTCGCGGATCTTGCGACGTTCTCTCGCGAAGTCTCGGGGCACGTCCGCCTCTCGACGTTCCAGACGGCCGCGCAGACGATCACCCTTCCCGCCATGGCGGCGCTCGCGAAACGCTATCCCTCACTCGACGTGGTGGCGAGCGATCTGGAGCCCGTGCGAGCCATACCGGCGCTCAAAGCCGGCCAGCTGGACATCGCGCTTTCACACGAGTGGGACTTCGTACCGCTGCCGAAGGAGCCCGGGCTGGACCGCTACGACCTCATGACCGAGCAAATCGTCGCGCTGCTCCCTCAGGGGCATCCGCAGGCGGGCGGTCCCGTGCGCCTCGCCGATCTCGCTGAGGACCGCTGGTGTGTGGCCCTCGAATCGGCAGCCAGCCGGCAGGCGGTCAGGCGTGTGGCCAACTCGGCGGGCTTCGAGCCGAAAGTCGTGCTGGAGAGCAACTACTTCCGAGCGATCGGCGCTGCAGTGGAAGCGGGCCTTGGCGTGGGAATCGCGCCGGCGATGACGGACCTTCGCGGCCTCGACATCGTCATCCAGCCGCTCGCGGAGCCGGTCATGAGCCGTCGGATCTTCGCCGCCGTGCGGAAGGGCTCGGGCGGCTCGCCGACGCTGCAGGCGGTGCTGCGTGCGCTCGAGGAGTCGGCACGGCGCGCGGAGGGCGGGGCGTAGTCCCAGAAAAGTCAGCCCCGAGTGAACACCTGCTCGCCGGCCTTCCAGACGGCCGACACGATCGGCGCGGCCGGCCGGTACGCGAGATGCGTGTAGGACGGCGCATCGAGAACGGCGACGTCCGCTGAGGCACCCGGCGCGAGGTGACCGATGTCGTCACGGCGGAGTGCCGTCGCTCCACCGGCGGTGGCGGCACGAAGCGCCTCGGGAGGCGTCATGCGCAGCTCGCGCACCGCAAGCGCGATGATGAGCGGCATCGAGGTCACGTACGACGACCCCGGGTTGCAGTCGGTGGCGAGCGCGACGGTCACGCCGGCCTCGATGAGGCGCCGCGCATCCGGATACGGTCCGCGCGTGGAGAAGTCAGCGCCCGGCAGGAGCGTCGCGACCACGTCCGCGCTGCTGAGCGCGACAACGTCGGCGTCGCTCAGGTGCGTGCAATGATCTACGCTCGCCGCGCCGAACTCGACCGCCAGCCGCACGCCCGGCCCGTAGTCGAGCTGGTTCCCGTGGAGGCGCGGCAGAAGCCCGGCCGCGACGCCGGCGGCGAGCACCGCGCGCGTCTCGGCCTCGTCGAACGCGCCCGTGTCGCTGAACACATCGACCCACCGTGCGAGCGGGGCACATGCCTCGAGCATCTCGCCCACAACGAGCGCCACGTACCCCGCGCGATCGTCCGCATACTCAGCGGGCACGACGTGCGCTCCGAGGAACGTCGTCTCGCGGGTGAACTCGCGCGCGACTTCCAGCAGCCGGCGCTCGTCGGCGACGGTCAACCCGTAGCCGCTCTTGACCTCGACGGTGGTCGTGCCAGAAGCCGTCATCTCCGCCAGCAAACGGCGGGCGTTGGCGCGAAGCTCCCCGGTCGTGGCCGCGCGCGTCGCGGCGACCGTCGTCATGATGCCGCCGCCGGTGTACGGGTCCCCGGCCATCCGCGCAGCGAACTCAGCGGAACGTTCGCCGGCGAAGACGAGGTGCGTGTGGCTGTCGACGAAGCCCGGGATGACCGAGCGGCCTCCCACGTCCACGCGCTCGTCCGCGGCGGGCGCGACGGAGGCGGGCCCGAGCCACGCAACGCGACCGTGCTCCGTCACGAGCGCCGCGTCATGCAGGATGCCGAGCGGGCTTCCGTCACCCCGCGCCGCATCGCACGTGACGAGTTCGCCGATGCCGGTGATCAGCGTCGCGGTCACCGGCTCGGCGCCCCCTCGGACGCATCGCCTTCACGCATGGGAATCCTCACGCCGCGCTCCTCCGCGATCTCGACCGCGCGGTCGTAGCCCGCGTCGACGTGGCGGATGATGCCCATGCCGGGGTCGTTGGTGAGCACGCGTGCGAGCTTCTGCGCGGCGAGCGGTGTCCCGTCAGCGACGCTCACCTGCCCCGCGTGGAGCGAGCGCCCGATGCCCACGCCACCGCCATGGTGGAACGAGACCCACGAGGCGCCGGAGGCCACGTTCACGAGCGCGTTCAGGACCGGCCAGTCCGCGATGGCGTCGCTGCCGTCGAGCATCGCCTCGGTCTCGCGGTAGGGCGAGGCGACCGAGCCGCAGTCCAGGTGGTCGCGCCCGATGACGATCGGCGCCTTCAGTCGGCCGTCAGCCACCATCTCGTTGAAGCGCAGGCCTGCGCGGTCGCGCTCTCCATAGCCAAGCCAGCAGATGCGGGCCGGAAGCCCCTGGAAGGCAACCTTTTCGCCTGCCTGGGTGATCCAGCGGCGAAGCGGGTCGTTCTCGGGAAAGAGCTCGAGGATCGCGGCGTCGGTCGCGTGGATGTCGGCTGCCTCGCCGGAGAGCGCCACCCAGCGGAAGGGCCCCTTGCCTTCGCAGAAGAGCGGCCGGATGTAGGCAGGCACGAAGCCCGGAAACGCCCACGCGCGACCGTAGCCACCAAGCTCGGCCTCAGCCCGGATCGAGTTGCCGTAGTCGAAGACCTCGGCGCCGGCGTCCATGAAGCCCACCATCGCCTCGACGTGCACCGCCATCGAAGCGCGAGCGCGCTCGGTGAAGCCCTCGGGGTCGCGCTCGGCCTCCGCGTGCCAGTCCGCGACGCTGATGCCAAGCGGCAGGTAGCTGAGCGGGTCGTGCGCCGAGGTCTGGTCCGTCACGACGTCGACCTCGACACCGCGGCGCAGGAGCTCCGGCAGCACCTGCGCGCAGTTGCCCTCGAGTCCCACCGAGAGCGCTCGGCGCGCGCACTTGGCAGCCAGTACCCGCTCGACGGCGTCGTCGAGGTCGCTCGTCCACTCGTCGAGATAGCGGTCGTGCACGCGGCGCTCCAGGCGTCCAGCGTCGACGTCGACCACGAGCACGGCACCACCGTTCATGGTCACCGCGAGTGGCTGGGCGCCGCCCATCCCGCCACAACCGCCGGTGACGGTCAGCGTGCCCGCAAGCGAACCGCCGAAGCGCTTGGCGGCCACCGCGGCCAACGTCTCGTAGGTGCCCTGCAGGATCCCCTGCGTACCGATGTAGATCCACGAGCCGGCAGTCATCTGGCCGTACATCGTGAGGCCGAGTGCCTCCAGCCGCCGGAACTCGGGCCAGGTCGCCCAGTCGCCGACGAGGTTGCTGTTCGCGATGAGCACGCGCGGCGCCCATTCATGCGTCTGCATGACGCCCACCGGCTTGCCCGACTGCACGAGCATCGTCTCGTCGGCCTTGAGCGTCGTGAGCGTGCGGACAAGCGCGTCGAACGCCTCCCAGGAGCGCGCCGCCTTGCCCGTGCCGCCGTAGACGACGAGGTCGTCAGGACGCTCGGCTACCTCGGCGTCGAGGTTGTTCATGAGCATGCGCAGGGCGGCCTCCTGCGGCCACCCTTTCGCGGTGAGTGCCGAGCCCCGCGGCGCACGCACCGGTCGCGGTCCTGAGGTCATGCTGTGCCTCCGTCCCGCGCGGCCGACGCCGATCGACCGCTCATCACTCCAGCTCCCCGACCACACGCTCGACCTCGGCGAGCAGACTGCCGCCGGCGACCAGCTGATGCACCGCTTCGATCTCCGGTGCCAAGTAACGGTCGGGACCCACGCCACGGACGACGTCGCGGACCGCCGCGAGTGCCGCGGCGGTGCCCGGGGCAGGCTCGAGCGGCGCACGCAGGTCGAGCGCGCGGGCAGCCGCGAGCACCTCGACTGCGAGCACGCGCGCGAGGCCATCCACCGAGCGCCTGAGTTTCCGCCCGGCGCTCCAGCCCATCGAGACGTGGTCCTCCTGCATGGCCGAGGAAGGGATCGAATCCGCGCTCGCCGGCACGGCGAGGCGCTTGAGCTCGCTCACGATCGATGCCTGCGTGTACTGCGCGATCATGAGTCCCGAGTCCACGCCCGGGTCGTCCGCGAGGAACGGCGGCAGGCCGTTCGAGCGGTGAACGTCGAGCATGCGGTCAGTGCGGCGTTCAGCGATCGATGCGAGGTCCGCGGCCGCGATCGCGAGGAAGTCCAGCACGTAGGCGACCGGCGCACCGTGGAAGTTGCCGTTGCTCTCTGTCCGGCCGTCCGGCATGACCACCGGGTTGTCGATGACCGAGTGCAGTTCGCGCACCGCCACCGTCTCCGCGTGCGCCACCGTGTCGCGCACGGCACCGGCGACCTGCGGCGCGCAGCGAAGCGAATAGGCGTCCTGCACGCGCCGATCGCCCGTGCGGTGCGACGCCATGATCGCCGAGCCTTCGAGGAGCCGCGTCATGTTGCGCGCGGACGCTGCCTGCCCGGGATGCGGCCGCAGCGCTTGGAGGTCGGCCGCCATCACGGCGTCGGTGCCGAGCAGCGCCTCCAGGCTCATCGCAGCCGAGACGTCGGCCACGCGTACCAGCGCGTGCAGGTCGGCGATCGCAAGAACGAGCATGCCGAGCATGCCGTCGGTCCCGTTGATGAGCGCAAGGCCCTCCTTCTCGTCGAGCTCGATGGGCGCGAGCCCCGCAGCCTCGAGCGCGTCGGCAGCGCACTGGCGGCGCCCGGAGGCATCGACGACGTCTCCCTCACCCGTAATGGCGAGCGCGCAGTGCGCGAGCGGCGCCAAGTCCCCCGAACAGCCCAGGGACCCGTACTCGGGAACGCCCGGCGTGATGTGCGCGTTCAGCATCGAGGCGTACGCCTGTGCCGTCTCGGCGCGCACGCCCGAGAACCCCGCGCAGAGCGTTGAGAGGCGAAGCAGCATGAGAGCGCGCACGACCTCAGTCTCAATGGACGGCCCGCTGCCCGCCGCGTGAGAACGCACGAGCGAGTGCTGCAGCTGGCGCCGGAGCGGAGGTTCGATGTAGCGCGTCGCAAGCGCACCGAAACCGGTGCTCACGCCGTAGACAGGCTCGCCCGAGGCCGCGAGGCGCTCGACGTGGGCGCGCGACCGCCTGATCGCCTCGAGCGCACTGGCTGCGATCTCCACTGAGGCGCCGCCGCGGGCGACGGCGATGACGTCGGATGGGGAGAGGCGGTCTGGACCGATGGTGACGGTTGCTTCCATGAGCGCTGGGCCCGCTCTCGATCGGATGAGGCTGTGGCAGGACCGTGCGGTGGTACATACTCGACTAGGTTCTCACAATGCGTGTCAGCCGTGCCGAGGATTGGACGAGTGGTGACTTCCTCTACATTCCCGAACGACCCCCTCTGGCCGCGCGCGGGACTGTGGCTTGCCAAGGGCGTCGAGGTCGCGCCCCCGGAGACCGACCTCGCGCTCATCGGCGTCCCCGCCTTCCGGTCGTCGATCTCTCCCACCGGTGCACACGCCACTCCTGCCGCCGTCCGCGAGGCGCTCATGCGCTACTCCACCTTCGCCGGGAGCCGGGGCATCGACCTGGCAGGGCTGACCGCTGTCGACCTCGGCGACATCCCGGATCCGGACGGCCCTGACGGCGAGGAGTGCGTGCGTGCCGCGATCGCTGCCGCGAGCGGCAACCACCGGCTCCTTGTTGCGCTCGGCGGCGACAACTCGGTGACCTACTCGGTGATGCGCGGGATGGCGGGAGATCGCCTCGCGGGGTGGGGCCTCGTGACCGTCGACGCCCACCACGACATCCGCGACGGGATCAGCAACGGCTCGCCGGTGCGACGCCTGATCGAAGCCGGACTACCGGGCACGAGCGTCGTCCAAGTGGGTATCGCGGACTTCGCGAATTCTGCGGCCTACGCGAAACGGGCGGCCGAGCACGGCATCACGGTCGTCCACCGTGCCGAGGTCCGCGACCGTCCGATGGCAGAGATCGCCGGCGAGGCGCTCGCCGTGGCGGGGCGCGGTGGCCGGCCGGTCTACATCGACCTCGACGTGGATGTCTGCGACCGAGCCGCAGTGCCTGGGTGCCCGGCAGCGGCGCCGGGAGGCATCGCCGCGGACGAGCTTCGCGAACTTGCCCACATGCTGGCGCGTGACGCGCGCGTGAGGGCTATCGACATCACCGAGGTCGACGCCCTGTCTGACGCCCCTGACGGCCGCACCGTGCGCCTCGCGGCGCTGCTCGTCCTCGAGGTCGCCGCAGGGCTGGCCGCTCGCTTCTAGCACCATCTGCCGGCGCGAATCGGTCTACGGAAGAGGTGTACGCACATGGCTGTCCACCACGACGAGATCCTCAACCAGATGCACGGAGCCGAGGGCGGAATCGCGAAGTTCAATCGCAAGCTCGGCGTAGTGGTGACCAATGCCGTTGCGACGATGTGGTGCGCGTACCTCTTCGCCGCAATCGCGCTCATCTCGCTGCCCGCGGCCATCCAGGCATCGTTCTCCCAGGGCTTCCAGCCGCTGCCGATCGTGTCGTGGGTCGCCCAGACGTTCCTCCAGCTCGTCTTGCTGGCGGTCATCCTCTTCGGCCAGAAGCTCGAGTCCGAGCAGGCTGACGCGCGGGCCGAGGCCACGTTCCGCAACACCAAGGCTGCCGAGGAACGGCTTGAGGAAATCCTCCAGGGCATCGCAAAGCGCGGGGAGGAGAACGCGCGCATGGAGGCCCAGAACAACGAGATTCTCAAGCGGCTCCAGGAAAGGCCGTGAGCAATGGCGCGATTTCAGACTTCCGGACGATGCCGACCCGTCGGTGGGATGATACAGTCGCCACGTTTCCGCGAAATGGAGCCCGTGTGAGCACAGCGATCAGCGAACGCCGTCAGGTAGACCGGCGCACCGCACACCAGTTCACGCTGCGCTGGCCCGAGCGCCGAACCGGCTTCGATCGGCGGGAAGACCCGATGCTCCGTTTGCACCGGGATAGCGGCGTGCTGCTCCTCTCAGTGCTCGTGCTCCTGAACGTCTTGAGTCTCATCGACCTCGGCCTGACGAGCTACGAGCTCACGCTGGGCGCCGCCGAGGGAAACCCGGTCATGCGCATGGCGTTCGATGCGGGACCGGCGGCTGCGATCGCCGTGAAGCTCGGCGTCATGATCCTCGTCACTGGGGGCATCTGGTGGCTTCGCCACTATCGCCGGGCTCTGCAGCTGTCGGTCGCGAGCCTCGGCGTCTACACCGCGCTCCTCGTCTACCACGTCGCGGGGCTCTCCACACTCGCCTAGGACCCGCTTGCGAGGGACCCAACGCCAAACCGGCGCCACTGAGCGTGGCCTTGGGCCACACTTTCGAGCGCACGATCAACGCACAACCTACGGCTGGTCTAGACCGTCAACTCACATCTTGCGGCTGGTTTAGACCGTTGGTTAACGCGGGTATACTTTGTTATCCGCAGTTACATACTCCTGCGGACTCCCCCGCAGGAGTCGTCTTGGAACCGCCCGGCAGAAGGACGCGGCTCCGAGAAGGAGAGAAAGGGGTAGGACATGGGAGCGTTCAGCGGCAAGGTCGCGTTGGTCACCGGGGCAGCCGGCGGCATCGGACGTCAGTCCGCTCTCGCGTTTGCGAGGAAGGGCGCCACGGTCGTGGTGGCTGACGTCTCAGTCGCCGGCGGCGAAGAGACCGTCGCCATGATCAAGGAGTTGGGCAGCGACGCGATGTTCGTGAAGGTCGACGTTTCCCAAGCCGACCAGGTCGAGGCGCTGATCGACGGTATCGTCGCCACGTACGGCCATCTCGACTTCGCACACAACAACGCCGGCATCGAGGGGTCACTCGCGCCTTGCGGCGAGTGCACCGTCGAGAACTGGGACCGCACCATCGCAATCAATCTCACAGGTGTCTTCAACTGCTGCAAGTACGAGGTCAAGCACATGGCCTCGCAGGGTGGCGGCGCGATCGTGAACACGGCCTCGGTCGCGGGCCTGGTCGGGTTCGCCAACCTGCCGGCGTACTGCGCGTCGAAGGGCGGCGTCATCCAGCTCACCAAGGCTATGGCGCTTGAGTACGCGACGGCGAACATCCGCGTCAATGCGGTATGTCCCGGCGTCATCAAGACCGAGATGATCGACCGCATCACCGGCGGTGACGCGGCGGCTGAGGAGAGTTTCACCGCACTTGAGCCCGTCGGTCGGATGGGCAAGCCCGAGGAGATCGCAGACGCTGTCGTCTACCTCTGCTCGGACGAGGCCTCGTTCGTGACCGGAGTACCGTTCCCGGTGGACGGTGGGCTCATCGCCCAGTAGCCGTGGCCGGCTGAGCGGTCGTGCATGCGTGTTCGGGCAAGGCCGGGAGCGGATGCTCCCGGCCTTGCCCCTTCGACCACCCGAGCGGCCGACTGAGGACAAAGGCGGTTCGAAGCCGGAGAGGATGACCCTCTCGTGGGGAACATTCCGTATACGCCGCTCGTCGGCGCACTCACTCTCGAAGGAGGAGGGCTCATGAAACGCACGATGGTGTGCCTGTTGACGCTCGCACTCTTGACGTTCGGGCTGACCGCTCTCACCGGGTGCGGCGGTTCAGGCAGTACCGGCGGAGGCGGCGGGGGTACGACCCCGGGCGGTACCGGCGGAGGCGGCGGCGCGACAGTGACGATCAAGAACTTCGCATTCTCACCCGCATCCGTGGAGATCGCCGTCGGCGAGACGGTGACGTGGACGAACGAGGACTCGGCGACGCACACGGTGACGGGCGATGACGGAATCGATTCCGGAAGCCTTGCGCAGGGGAAGACCTTCACGCATACGTTCGCGAGCGCGGGAACCTTCTCATACCACTGCTCGATACACCCGAACATGAACGGCACGGTGACCGTCAAGTAGACGACCGACTGGAGCGTGCGATGACCGGCTACACCGATGTGATCGGAGCGGACGATCTTCCGAGTGGAACGATGACCGACGTCGAGGTCGGCGATGAGACGCTGCTGCTTGCTCGGGTCGGCGAGACGTTCTACGCCTCGCAGGGTCGTTGTCCACACCTGCACGGGCACCTGGCAAAGGGAACCCTCGAGGGCACCGTTGTGACCTGTCCACGACACGGGTCGCAGTTCGACCTGGTCGATGGGCACGTTGTCCGATGGACGGACTGGACGGGAGCGGCAGAGGCGGTCGGCGAGGCGCTCCGTCACCCTCGGCCGCTCCGCATGTACGACGTCCGTGTCGAGAATGGTCGCGTCTTCGTGGGACCTGAGAAGTCGTCGCGCGCCGCGGAGTAGCCCGCCCCAGGTTCTCGGGCCGGGGACTCACTCGGGCACATTGCGTATCATCTGAGGCGCGATCGCGCGATCGCGCCTCAGATGATGTCGCCCGAGATTGGATGCTGATGACCCCGAGCGCGAGCCTGCCGGCAGACCGTGATGCTGAGCCAAAGAACGCCGGCCGCCTCGGCACCTGGTGGCTTGCCATCCGGCCGAAGACCTTGCCCGCGGCAGCATCCGGCGTGATCGTCGGAAGCGTGCTCGCGTGGAGTGACGGCGGCTTCGCGCTCGGCCCCGCGCTGGCGGCACTCGTGATCGCGCTCCTGCTGCAGATCGGCAGCAACCTCGCCAACGACGTCTACGACGACGAGCGGGGCGCCGACACCGCAGAGCGCCTGGGACCCCTCCGCGTGACGCAGTCCGGACTCCTGCGGCGAGACCAGGTGAAGGCCGGCATGAAGGTCGTGTTCGTCGTTGCCTTCGCGCTCGGCGTGTACCTCACGTGGGTGCGAGGCCCCATGGTGCTCGTGATCGGCATCGCCGCGATCGTTTCCGCGATCGCCTACACCGGCGGGCCGTACCCGCTCGGCTACCATGGGCTGGGTGAGGTGTTCGTCTTCGTCTTCTTCGGTCTTGCGGCCGTGGTCGGGACGTACTGGGTCCAGACGGGCCAGACGTCAGCGCTCGCGTGGCTGATGGCGGTCCCTGTGGGACTGCTCATCACCGCAATCATCGTGGTCAACAACCTGCGGGATGTCGAGCAGGACCGAGTCGCGGGCAAGCGGACGGTCACGGTGCGCATCGGCACGCACGCGACGAAGGTCGAGTTCGCCGCGTGCCTCGGCATCGCGTACCTAGTCGTTGTCGCAGCGGTGGTCGCCCGGGCGCTCCCGGCGAGCACGCTGGCCGTCCTCCTATCGCTCCCCCTCGCGTACCGGACCACCCGAATCGTGTTCACGCACGTTGGACGGCCGCTCAACGAGGCGCTCGCGGGAACCGGCCAGACCACGCTCGCCTTCAGCGTGCTCTTCGCGATTGGCATGCTGCTTGGCGGCTGAAGCCGCGCGGCGTCCCGCGACCTTGCCGGCCGGTGGAGGCTCCGGCTACCCCGCGCCGAGCATCTCCGCAGGCGTGAGGTCTGTCTTCAGGTAACCCTTCGCCCGCATCCAGTCGAGCACGGTCTGGATCTGCTCGCTCGTGGGAGGAGCGGCCTTCGGATAGGTGCTGACCTGGTAGGTTCCCGCAAGCGGCCCCGGCAACCGGGCCTTGTCGACGAGGACCTGCCGGAAGTCGTTTGGCGATGCGTTGATGTCCGCAACCGCCGCATCCCACGCGCCGAGTACAGCCTTGACGGCAGCAGCGCCTTGCTTGGTCTCGGCATACTCCGCGCTCACGCACAGGACGCTTTGCGATACGTTCTGCTTCGCCTTCGTATCATCGCCGCCGGCGACGATGGTGGCTCCGCCTTGCTCGGCGAGCGTCACGAACGGCTCGGGCAGGACCGCCGCCTTCAGCTGCCCCTCCATCAGGAGCTGGAAGCGGACCGGCATCTTGCCAACCTCTTCCCGCTTGACGTCGGCAGCCGAGTAGCCGGCCTCCTCCATCAGTTTGTCGAGGATGTACTCGGTGATCGTGGCCGAGGCGGTACCGACCGCGACGCCGCGAAGGTCCGCCATGGACTTGATCGACGAGCCGGGCGCAGCAACGACCGCGAACCGCCCTTCGGCGGCGCTCGACCCCAGCATGACGGTCGCGAGCTTGACCGGTGTACCGGACGCCTGCAGGTTGGCCGCCACGATGATGTCGGTCATGAGGGCGTCGACCGCTCCTGAGGTGAATGCGGTCTGGCACTCGGTCGCGCTCTGGAACGTGATGATCTCTGCGGAGGGCAGCCCCTGCTTCTTGAAGTACCCGGCCTCCTCGGCGACCCACAACGGCAGCGCGTCCTGCGTGGCAAGCGTGCCGATCTTGATGGCGGCCGGCGTGACGTCAGCGGGCGCTTCGCTGCCATCCGGCGCGCTTGACGAGCTCGGCGTGCAGCCCGCAGCGGCGAGCAACCCGAGCATCATGAGAGTGACAGCTAAGCGCGCGACCCAAGGGGCAGTTCTTCTCATGCAGGTGGCTCCTTCGTGGTAGCTTCGTCGAGACGGGCTGATTGTACCCGCGCGCGAAGCTAACGAGAACCGTGCCGAGAACCGGCCTTCCGCTCCCCCATCTGCCACGCATTCTCGATGAGGACGAGCAGCATGCCGTCGGGCAGGCGGTAGACCGAGACGACCATCGCCACGCTGCCCCGGGCCATCGAAACCAGGTCGGCGCGCAGATGCCGGGCGACGCCGGCTTCCGCCACGGAGCGCAGCGCCTCCGGTATCCCGAGGGCTTCGGCCATGGGCACGAGACGGTCGATCGAGTTCCCGGGGAGCATGCCGCGCGCCTCGCCGGCATCGCCTTCGCTTGCCGCCTCGTTCGCCCACACCACCGTCATCGACTGCGGGTCGATCAGGACCGCCTTCGCCTTGACGGGGACGTCGCGGTCGCCTGATTCGGACACGCTCGCGCTCCCACTCTCGAGTCAGGCGCGCCGCGCCTCAAGCTCCTGGACCACGCCGAGGTACTTCTCCTGAACAGGCATCAGCCGCTCGAATGCCTGGAACCGGACGAGCATGGCTTCTCGCTCTTCGGCGGTGAACTGCTCGATCGCCATCCTGAAGAAGCTGCGTTCTTCCTTCTCGATGTGGATGGGGTAGAAATGCAGGAGCTTCGTGATCGTGTCGGTGATGTCTGCAACCGCACCTTGGTCTCCCGCTCGGTACCGAACGGTAGCCGCGACGAGCGCGCCGGTCTTCGCTCGGGCCCAGATGTGGTCGTCGACGAGCATCCGCATCGCGCTTTCGAGCTGCTCGGGAAGCGGCTTCATGACGAGCTCGAGGAAGAGGATGTTCTCCTCTTTGCCGTGATGACAGCGATCCGCATAGGATCGGATGAAGTCGACGACGGTGTCGATGTACTCGGGGTCGACTTCGTGCTCGCCACGAGCGATCTGCGCAAGCTCGAGGGTCATATCCGCGACGACGCGGTCGATCAGTCGGTGCTCGGTCATGAGAATCCCGAGTGCGCTTTGCGGTTCGATCACCCGTGGCCTCCTTGTGCCGTGACGTTCAGGGGAAACGCTGCCTCGCCGACGACATTCAAACGCCGTTTGACAGTTTCTACCCGCGGGGCGACACGGCATCACGCGCCGCGGAGGCATCCGCCGCGTAGAGCGCCTGTTCGCGCGTCCGGGCCATGCGCACCCGCGACTCCTACAGGGGCTCGATCGTCTCGTACGTGACGCCGACCGCGGGTCCGACGTGCAGACCGACGGCGGGGCCGATTGGGATCACCGGAACAGGGCCGCCGGCGATGGGCTCGATGTACTCGCGGCTGAACGCCACCCCCGGCCCGGTGCCGGCGATGGTCTGCACCACGATCTGCTTCAGACCGCACCGCTCGACGTCCGCGCGCACGAGCTTCGCGATGGTGCCGAGGGCACGGCGGTGTGTGCGCGCCCGTCCCGCCACCCCGGTACGTCCGTCTTCAGCCGTGAGCACCGGAACGATCCGCAGGACGCTGCCGAGGAGCGCGGCCGCCGCAGAGATCCGGCCCCCTCGCCTGAGGTAGTCGAGCGTCACCGGCGTGAACAGGAACCGGCTGCGCCGCATCGACTCGCGGGCGGCGTGCTCGCACTCGGCGAGAGAACCGCCGGCGGTGGCGACCTCAGCGGCAGCGATGACCGCGAAGCCTTCCTGCATGCAGTTCGCGCGGGAGTCCACGACGGCGATTCCGGCGCCGGGCGATGACTCACGAACCATCTGCGCCGCGGTCTCCGCCGACGAGACCGTCCCGCTCATGCCTCCAGAGATGAGAACGGCGATGACGTAGAAGCCGTCCGCGATCGCGTCGGAGAAGACGCTCGCGAAGTCGTGGGGTGAGGGTTGCGAGGTGGTGGGCAGGGCCGGCGCCGCTACAAGCCGAGCGTAGAACGCGTCGACGTCGATCTCCGTCTCCGGCGTCACGATCTCGCCCTCATGGACGAACAGCGGCACCTCGACGATGCCGTAGGTGCTCCGGACGTCCGGTGGCAGGTAACTGGCGGAATCGGTGATCACCCGGACGGCCATCGACGCCCCCATTTCAGCAGCTGCAGAGGCAAGCAGGTCACTTCGAGAATACCCGAAAAGCCCCAGCGAGGGGCGTGCGGAGCCCAGGCCGTCCCGAGAGAACTCCCGCGGTCGAGCGGCTTGCGGGGCTGCCTCGCTCGGCGTTTTCGGGTAGCCTAGACGATACACATGACGACGGCCACGTGCCGAGCAGGCCCGGCTCGAAGGTCTCGCAGACGAAAGGTCACCCGATGGCACGCGACGACACAACCTCCGGCGAAGCGCTGCTGGCCGTCCCAACCGGACAGAGCGAAGCACTGGACGCCTGGTCCGCCATAGCCGCGAAGGCCGCGCCTGTCGATCCGCGGCTCTACGTCGAGTACGACGTCAAGCGCGGTCTCCGCGACCAGAACGGCCGGGGCGTACTCGCAGGCCTCACACGGATCGGCGACGTCGTCGGCGCCGTACCCGAGGGCGACCAGCTCGTGCCCGCACCCGGCCAGCTCATGTACCGCGGTATCGAGGTCACCGAGCTCGTCGACGGATTCGTGGCCGGCGGCCAGCACGGATTCGAGGAGACGGCCTACTTGCTGCTGTTCGGCGAACTCCCCAACAGGGAGCAGCTGGACGTGTTCGACGCGTACCTGTCGGGCATGCGCAGGATGCCCCGCTCCTTCGTCCACGACGGCATCATCCGCATGCCCAGCCGCGACATCATGAACGCGATGATGCGGGGGGTGCTCGGCTTGTACACCCTCGATCCGCTCTCCGACGACACCACGACCCGGAACGTTCTACGGCAGGTCCTGCACCTCGTCGCCAAGTTCCCGGTGCTCGCCGTCTACGCCTACCAGGCGTATCTCGACGAGTTCAAGGGTGAGAGCCTCGTGATCCACCGCCCCGAGCCCTCGTACTCAACCGCGGAGAACTTCCTGCACATGCTCCGCCCGAACAGTCGCTTCACCGATCTCGAGGCCCTCGTGCTCGACATGATGCTGGTGCTCCATGCCGAGCACGGCGGCGGCAACAACTCCTCGTTCACGACGCACGTCGTCTCATCAACGGGCACCGACACGTACTCCGCCATCGCTGCTGCGCTTGGGTCGCTCAAGGGCCCGCGTCACGGCGGTGCGAACATCAAGGTCGGCCACATGATCGAAGACCTGAAGAGCGTCGTCAGCGACTGGGGCGACGACCAGCAGATCGCCGACTACGTGCACCGGCTGCTCGCGCGCGAGGCGTTCGACCGAAGCGGTCTCGTCTACGGTATGGGACATCCCGTCTACTCGGTCTCCGACCCCCGTACGGTCGTCCTGCGTGGCTACGCGGAGCGACTCGCGACGGAGAAGGGCTTCTCCGAAGAGTTCGAGCTGCTCGCCCGCTTCGAGCGGGTCGCGCCGATGGTGATCACTGCGCAGCGCATGCTGCCCAAGGGCGTGAGCGCCAACGTGGACTTCTACTCGGGGTTCGTGTATCGCATGCTCGGTATCCCCGAGGAGCTCTACACGCCGCTGTTCGCGATCTCCCGCGTGGTCGGCTGGAGCGCGCACCGGCTCGAGGAACTCGCAAACGGCGGCAAGCTCATCAGACCGGCATACAAGAGCGTCTCCCCGCTCCAGGAGTACGTGCCGTTCGAGGATCGGTAGAGTCCCGCGACGCCGGGCGACGTGGCCGAGGTGCTGGGAGCGACGTTCCTACGTCACCGGTCGGTGCGCTCGACGCGCTTGTACCCCGGCTCCACGTGCCGAGTCCCAAGCTGCCGCCAGTCGGTCTCGGTCATGGGAACGCGGTAGAAGGCGGCCGCCCTCTGGATGTTCGCGAAGGCAATCTCGCGGTCCTCGTCGGACGCCGTCTCCACGTCGTGGAAATCCTCGATCGCGCTGCGCACGTGGCCCTCATCGGTCAGGAGCAGCGCCCGCTGCGCGGGGAAGGCGAACGCCGAATCGGGAAGCGCCGCCTCTCGGGCTGCTGAGAGCTTGCCGTGCGTGCTGTGGGGTCGCCAAGTCGTTTCGCGCGGCACGGTGAACCACTCCTTCGGCAACATGTAGGGACTACAGGTGTTCGTACCCACTCAGCATACCGAGGAAGGCCCTCTCGCGCCGAGAACCCTCCCGGGACCTGAGCACGCGCGCGTCAGAACGCGAGGACGATGCCGCCGTCGCCGGCGTAGGTCGCCATCGAAGGACCCATTTCGTGGATGACGAAGCCGCGCGGGTGGCAGCGCTCCGTCAGGGCGCGCTTCAGTGCCTCGGCGCCTTCGGGGTTCCCGAAATGGCTGATGCCGACGTCCCGATCGGAGAGGTCAGGCCGGATTGCCACGATCGTCTGCAGGGCACGATCCATGAGCCTGTGTTTGCCGTGAACCTTCGCCAGCACTGCTATCACGCCGTCTGTGTCGCGCGCCAACACCCGGATGTCGAGGATCTTGGACAGGTTCCCCTGCATCTGGGAGAGGCGGCCGCCCTTGACGATGTTCTCCAGCGTATCGAACAGCACGAGGGTCGTCACGCTGTCCCGGTACTCCGTCAGTGCCGTGATCGCCTCGGCGGCGGTGCAGCCGGCCTTGGCCAACTCGCACGCACGGAGAACCTGCACACCGAGGCCGATGGACGCCGTGAGGCTGTCGAAGACGGTCACATCCGCGCCGGAGAGTTCAGCTCCCAGACACGCTGACTGATAGGTGCCGCTCAGCTTCGACGAGAGCGTGAGGCAGATGACCTGGCCCTTTGAAGCGACTTCCCGGAAGCGCTCGGCGAACGCAGCGGGCGACGGTTGCGAGGTCTTCGGCAGCGCCGCGCTGCGCGCCATCCTCTCGTAGAACTCGGGCGTCGTGATATCGACCCCCTCATGGAACTCCTCACCGTCGATGTCGATCGGCACCGAGACGGTCACCACGCCGCACTCACGAAGGAGCGCCTCGGGCACGTCGCACGTGCTGTCGCTCACAACCTGCAGCGTCGGAATCCCCCCACTCCGGTTGGCGGCGCGTCTGCGAGCAGTCCTACGGGTACAGAATACCCCGACCGACCAGTCCACGCGCACGGGGAGCGGCATGCGGGGCAAACCAGCAGACAGGCCGACTCACCACCTTGGGATTCGGACGCTCGCTTCTCGGGGACGCAGAAGGTGGTAGACGGCATTGTCCCTGCGATATGAGGAGCACCAATGGCCGGAGGCGGGCTGTTCGACAAGGCCAAGGACCTGCTCGGGGGAGCTGTGGGCGACCTTGGCGAGAAGGCGAAGGATCTTGCCGAGAAGGCAGCCGACACGATCGACGACGCGACCGAGGCAAGCGGCGGCATTGCGAAGCAGGTCGGCGACCTGACGGGTGTGCCTAGGAGCCGATCGTACCGCGACCCGCGGACCACTTCGTCTGCATGCGGCGCGCGATCTGCGAGATCGTGAAGTTGATGGCGAAGTAGATGAGCGAGATCAGCAGGTAGATCGTGATGATCTGCTCGGGCTTCCAGTACTTCGCCGCGAGAATCGTCCCCTTGAACATCAGCTCGTAGGCGCCGATCGCCATGGCGAACGACGAGTCCTTGATGACGGTCACGAACTGGGAGACGATCGGCGGGATCATCTTGACGACCGCCGGTGGCAGCACGATGTAGCGCATCGCTTGCAGGTACGAGAAGCCCTGCGAGCGCGCGGCCTCCCACTGGCCCGTGAGGACCGAGTTGAGGCCGCCGCGGATGACCTCGGCGATGATGGCCGCGGTGTAGATGGTGAGACCGATGACGGCCGCCCACATCGCAGGCAGACCCAGCACGAAGTAGCTCACCAAGATGAGCAGCAGCTGCGGGAGGTTGCGGACGACTTCGATGTAGGTCGCGGCGACGTGGCTGATGACCGGCAGGCCGGAGTACCGCATGGCACCCAGCACGGTGCCGATGACGAAGCTCAGTGCGATCGAGATGCCGGCGATCTGGAGCGTCAGCAGAAGCCCCTGGCCGAGACCGAGGTACAGCACGGGATCGCTCAGCATCACCATCACGGGGCTGTCCATGAAGGTGTTCACTAGCTCGCCCTCGTCCGGGACTCAAGGCGCCGGGTGAGGCGAGCGAGCGGGAAGCACATCAAGAAGTACAGGAGACCGACCACGATGTACGTTGGACCGTAGTGCCCGTAACGTCCGGCGAAGGAGTCGCCGGCGTACATCAGGTCGCCGCCGGCGATGATCGCGAGCACCGAGGTGTTCTTGATGAGGCTGACCGCCTGGTTGGTCAGCGGCGGGAGCACGATGCGCATCGCCTGCGGAATGATGATGTACCGCATCGCCCCGACGTAGCTGAAGCCTTGGGACAACGCCGCTTCGAGCTGGCCGTGGCCGATGGACTGGATGCCGGCGCGGACTACCTCGGCCATGTAAGCGCCGTGGTACATCCCGACCCCGAGGATGCCGATCGCGATGACCGGGATGAACAGCCCGGGGACGAGCATCGGTATCGCGTTGTAGAGCATGAACACCTGGATGAGCAGCGGGGTGTTCTGGAAGAACTCCACGTAGGCCCGCGCGAAGGCTCGCGGAAGCCGCCACTGCGACGACGACATCACGCCGAGGACGGTCCCTAGGGCCAGCGCCAAAGCCAGCCCTAGGGACGCCACGAGCAGCGTTACGAGCGCGCCCTGCCACAGCAGGTCCATGTTCGCGAAGAGTGCTTCCCACCGAGGAACCGAGAACGGTCCCTCCTGCAGGAAGCCTATGTTCGCGAGGAGATCAGGCATGCGTGGCTGCGCCTTGATCCCGAAGGATCAGCTCAGGTTCCACTTCTTGAGCAGGGCGGCCATGTCGCCGCTGGCCTCCATGTCGGTGAGCATCGTGTTGATGAAGGTCGTGAGGTCGTCCGTGCCCTTCTTGCTGGCGATGCCGTAGTTCTGCGGCGAGAAGCCGTCAGGCAGAATGACCGAGTTGTCGGTCACGTAGCCCGAGAGGATGGACTTGTCGACGGAGAACGCATCGACGCGACCGGACTCGAGCGCGGCGTTGATCTCCGGGTAGGTCGCGAACTCGAGGAACGAGACCTTGATGCCGGCCTTGTCGGCCTCGGCCTGCACGGCATCGCGCGACGTCGCGCCCTGCGCAACGCCCACGACCTTGCCGTTGAGGTCCTTGAGACCGGTGATGCCCGATGACTTCTTCACGAGCAGCCCGACCTCGTCCTGGTAGTACGGCTCCGAGAAGTTCCACTGCTCGAGGCGCTCGGGCTTGATGGTGAATGTCGCGATGACGACGTCTAGCTGGCCATTGTCGAGGAGCGGACCGCGAGTCTTGGCTGTGACGGCCTCGAACTTGACGGCGTCGTTGGGAAGGCCGATGCGCTCGGCGAGCGCGTAGGCGAGGTCGATCTCCATGCCCGAGTACTTGTTCGTGGCAGCGTCCAGCAGGCCGAAGTTCGGCACGTCCGCTTTGACACCGACCCGGAGTTCACCAGAGTCCTTGATGGCCTGAACCCCGGCGGGGAGCTCTGCCGCGGGCGTGCCGCCCGAGCCGGCGGGCTTGGCCGGCTCCTTGGACCCGCACCCGGCGAGTGCGAAGGCGCTGACGACGAGGACGAGCGAAAGCAGCAACAGCAGTACTGACTTCTTCATGCTTCCTCCTTCTCTTCCCGAGGCGCGCCCCGGGTCACGCAGTGACGCTGACGGTACTGACTATGGTAAAGAGGCCAGGTGCGGCCTCGACCAGCCGGGACGGCGTGCGCAGCGCTACCGGAGGATCTTGCTCAGGAACTGCTTCGTTCGGTCATGTTGCGGGTTCGTGAAAAAGTGCTTCGGCGTGCCATCCTCGAGGATGACGCCGTCGTCAAGGAAGATGACACGGTCGGCGGCCTCAGAAGCGAACCCCATCTCGTGTGTGACCACGACCATCGTGATACCGCTCTTGGCGAGGTCGATGATGACGTCGAGCACCTCTTGGATCATCTCCGGATCGAGCGCGGAGGTGGGCTCGTCGAACAGCATGATCTTCGGATGCATGTTGAGAGCGCGCGCGATGGCGACCCGCTGCTGCTGGCCCCCGGAGAGTTGCGTTGGGTACTGGTCGGCTTTGTCTCGGAGACCCACGCGGTCGAGGTACTTGAACGCCGACTCGGTCGCCTCGTCCTTCGGCACGCCGCAGACCACGATCGGCGCGAGCGTAAGGTTGTCGAGCACGGTGAGGTGCGGGTACAGGTTGAACGACTGGAAGACCATTGCGACCGACTGGCGGATCTTGGCGATGGGAGCGCGATGCGCCATGAGGTCGACGGCGTCGACGATCACGTGTCCCGAGCTGGGCCGCTCGAGCATGTTCATGCAGCGAATGAGCGTCGACTTGCCCGAGCCGGACGGCCCGATGACCACGAGCTTCTGGCCCATCGGGATCTCGAGATTGATGTCCTTGAGGACATGGTGGGTGCCGAAGTGCTTATTCACGTCAACAAGCTTGATCAACGCTGCTCCTCTGCCCGGCCGCTGCACTTCGCGGCGAGTGGTGCAGGAATACCGCAGTGGCCGGGCGCCCGCGTTGGGAACGACTGGCTCTCGCGGGTACACCGCATGCGTGCGTGGGGGTCATTCTATCAGGACAGACGCATTGAGTCAGAGTACCTGCTGCACCCGCGCGCATAGTTGCGGCTGGGCAGGAACACCCCCACTCTTCCGGAACGCACGAACGCCCGCCCTTTGCGAAGGGCGGGCGTTCTTCAAAGGAGCGCGCGACTGCTAGCGCTTGCCGGTGATGAGACGGTAGAGAGCTATGACGACGACCGCGCCGATCACCGATACGACGACGCTCGTGAGGTTGATCCCGCCCACCAGGTCGACGCCCAGGATCAGGCTGCTGATCCACCCGCCGACGACGCCGCCGACGACGCCCAAGAGCATGTTCCTGAACATGCCCGTGCCGGTCTTCATGATCATAGAGGCGATCCAGCCGGCGAGGAGACCTACGATGATGGCTGCAAACAGACCCATGATTCACCTTCCACTTTCCTGTCGGATACTGGACGGACGCTAGAGGCTCTCGACCACTTTTCGCAGCAGATGCATGGCCTTCTTCACGCGCATCATGTCTTTCGGGTTGCCGCCCGCGATGAACCGGCCGAGCATGCCCCCGCCCGTGAGCGTGTCGAGCGTGTAGGTCACGGTGCATTCGTCGGCGTTCATCCCCAGGAATCCACCGCTCTCCTTCAGCATGAAGACATGGGAGTCCTTGTCGTCGCCCATCTGGGTCATGATCTCGAGACGTTTCATGGGCTCCGCGCTCACGACCGTGCCGTGGCCGGTCCCGCCCTCCGACGCCCAGTCGAAGCTGCCGCCGTCGCCGGTCGATACCACGTTCGAGACAGTGTCCACGCCGGGAAACCACTGCGGGTAGCGGTTCGGGTCGATGATGACCTTCCACACGGCCTCCACGGGCGCGTCGATCTCCACTTCACGTTCGAACTTAGGCATACCTTCGTTCCCCTCTCAACTCGTGACTCGCCACTTGATTGCCGAAACGCCACCGGGTCACACTCCGGAGCGCGGGTCACGCTCGAAGTACCGGTCCCACCTCGCGTGCCCCTGAGTCTATTCCCCATTCGGGCTCGCCCGCCGCGGCAGTGTCCCGAGAGCGGCTCCGCGCCATGCCGCAACTGGGATGCGCGCCGTCGGGCCGCCGGTGATACGATGAGTCGGCCCAGCGTCGGCTGTCGCCGTGGTCTCAAGACCCATTCCGACGGGATCGAGGACGAGATGACTTCTCAGAAGATCGCCATTCTTGTCGACTCGGGTTCGGACGTTCCGAAGGACCATCGCGACAGATACAAGATGTACGTCGCGCCGTTGGCGATCATCTACAAAGACGCGGAGTACCGCGACGGCGTGGACATCCAGCCCGAGGACGTGTTTGCCCGGTTCGTCGAGGAGATCCCCTCGACGTCGTTGCCAAGCCCGGCCACCGTCGACGGCCTCTTCAAGCAGATCAAGGCCGACGGCTACGAGCAGGTGGTCGTGGTGGCTATCTCGAGCGGTCTCTCCGGCACCTACGAGATGCTCAGCACCTTCGGCCCCGCGCCGGAGGGACTTGAGGTCCGCTACATCGACACCAAGAACATCGGCATCGGGAGCGGGTTTTCCGCCATACGCGCGGGCGAGCTGATCGAGCAGGGTCTCAGCTTCGACGAGGTGTGCCGCAAGGTCGAGGACGCGGCTCGGCATACGAAGCTCTTCTTCTGCGTCTCCACGCTCGAGTACCTCGCGAAGGGCGGTCGGATCGGACTCGTGGCAGCCAGGGTCGGCACCATGCTCGACCTGAAACCCGTCATCTCATGCAATGGGGACGGCGTGTACGACACCGTCGCGAAGGCCAGGGGGCGCAAGAAGTCGCTCCGGCTGGCGCTCGAGAAGACCGTTGAGTTCGCTGCAGGCGCCAAGGAGTACAACATCACGGTGATGCACGGCGCTGCAAAGGAGGAGGCCGACGAGCTCTTGGCGGCCCTGAAGGCGCAGTTGCCGAAGTACGGCTACGCCGTCGAGGGACAGATCACCCCGGTGCTCGTGGTCCACACCGGCCCGGGCCTTATCGGCGTCGGCGTCCAGGTCCTCTCGTAGGACCCGCGCCCGTTCACGACCTAGCGGTCACCATCTGACGCTCCCCGGAAGTGGGACGGCTCGGGGACGGCTCGCTTCGCCATCTCGAACAGGTCGAAGCCGATATGGCAGTATCCCCGCGGATTCTTGTCGAGATAGTCCTGGTGGTAGTCCTCTGCCGACGTGAAGTTCTCAAGGGGCGCGACCTCGATCGCTATCGGCTTGGAGTGTCCCTCCCGCAGCTGGGCGAGCGACCGCTCAATGACGGGGAGATCGGCGGCGTCGGTGTAGTAGATGCCGGTCCGGTACTGTGTCCCGACGTCGTTCCCTTGGCGATTCCTCGCAGTCGGGTCGATGGCCTTGTAGTAGAGCTCCAGCAGGAACGCCAGGGGCGACACCGCAGGGTCGTAGTCGACTCGGACCGTCTCAGCATGCCCGGTACGCCCCGAGCAGACGTCCTTGTAGGTCGGCGAGTCCGTGACGCCGTTGGCGTAGCCGACGTCTGTCGCCAGCACGCCGTTCACCAACGACAGGTACTTCTCGAGGCCCCAGAAGCAGCCGCCGGCGAGGTAGATGGTTGCCATGGTCTCTCCTCCACGCTCCGTCATTTCAGCCAGCCCCGTCAGGTCCGAGGTGCTGACCCGCTCGATCCTGGTGCAATGCTACTCCACGTGAAGCACGCGGCGCGCCAGCCCGTGAATCGGGCCTGCGCCTCGTCCCCCGCGCTCCACTCGCGTCAGGTTGTTACACTGGTGCACATGTCTCTCCGGACGACAGCTCGTCGTATCTTCGCCACGGTGGTCGCACTCTGCCTCGTCGGCTCATGGGGTGTGCCCGCCATAGCTGCGCCTTCCGCGGCGGAGACGGCTGCCGACCGCGCCGCCGTCAACCGTGCAATCGAGCAGTACGAGGCGGCGCAGACCCTCTCGGCAGCAATCGACGCCCGCATGGAGGCCTCGTCCGTCGCACTTGACACCGCTGTGGCTGCCGAGAACGAGAGTCGCGAACAGCTGCGCTCGCGAGTCATCGCGATGTACCGCACCGACGATCTCGACCCCGTCTCGGTGCTTCTCGGCGCCTCGACGCTTCAGGACTTCGTCACGCGCTGGGACGTCCTAGCGAGGATCGCACGTCAGGATGCGGAGAACCTCCGGAACCTCAAGCAGGCGCGCGCTGCAGCGACACGATCGGCCGAGCAGCTGATGGCACTTCAGGCCGAGCAGGCCAAGACACTCGACGAGCTTGCCGGGGAGGTCGCCCGGGCACGGTCGGAGCTCGCTGCAAGCGAGGCCGCGCTTCGCGAGTATGAGGCGCGCGTGGCAGCGGCTGCGAAGTCACGTACACCGGCCGAGAGCACCACGGCGAAGCCAAGATCGACGCCGCCACCACCTGCGCGGGAGGACCCGACGCAGGAGCTGACCGGCTCGGGCGAATGGAAGACGGCGGTCGCCTCACACTACGGACGCAACTTCACGGGGACCGGGGCCAACGGCGAGAAGATCGGCCCGTACTCCATGATCGTCGCGCACAAGACACTGCCCTTCGGCACGCTTGTTGAGATCGAGTACAAGGGAAGGCGAGCCGTCGCGCGCGTCGCGGACCGCGGCCCGTACACGCCTGGCCGCACCTTCGACCTTGGCCCGGGTGTCGTCCGGGTCCTCGACTTCAGCGGGGTGGACGAGATCCGCTACCGAATCATCGCTCGGTAGACGAGGCGCGTCGCGAACTGCTCGCGCTGGCACGACTTGTGCTGCTACATCGCGACAGATAGCGATATATCGTCCGATGAGTACGAAAGGAACCCCTCATGAACGCTCATCACCACGATCACGAGTCCTGTGGGCGCACCATGCACGACCACCTGAGCGGCTTCGGCAAGCACGGCTTCAAGCCCCCGTTCGGCATGGTCGGGCATCCTCATGGCCTCGGAGGCCCCGGCGGCCAGCGGGCGCGTCGCGGCGACGTTCGCACAGCCGTTTTGCGCCTGCTCTCGGAGAAGCCCATGCACGGCTACCAGATCATCCAGGAGCTCTCCCAGCGCAGCGCCGGCGCCTGGAGCCCCAGTGCGGGCTCGGTCTACCCGACCCTCCAGCTGCTTGCCGACGAGGGCCTCGTCAGCGCCGAGGAGAGCGGCGGCAAGAAGGTCTTCAGCCTGACCGAGGCCGGCGCCGCCGCGGTCGCCGCGGTCGCCGATCAGCCCGCCCCCTGGGACGAGGCCGCACAGAGCGGCTCCGAGGGTAGCGGCTACCGCGAAGCCGTCGGCCGGCTCATGCAGGCAGCCTTCCAGATCGGCAGGAGCGGCTCGGCTGCTCAGGTCGCCGCAGCCATCGACGTCCTCGCCGACGCTCGGAAGAAGCTCTACGCCATCCTCGCTGAGGACTAGACGCCCCGCAGGTCACCCGGACCGTCCCGCCACACCACGGAGGATGTATGAAGGACTCGCAACTGCGCGCCCGCTACTGGCGCATCGTGTTCTTCTTTGCCCGGGTGACCCTCGGCTTCATCTTCTGGGAGATTCTCTTGCGGAGGATCGGCCTCGGCGCCGTGGCGGCGCGCGGCCGCTCGGAGCGCAACCGGCGCACCGCCGCGCGATTCCGCGCGCTCGCAATCCGCATGGGCGGGCTCATGATCAAGGTGGGCCAGTTCCTCTCGGCGCGTCTCGATGTACTGCCGCCCGAGATCACGGACGAGTTGGCCGGCCTCCAAGACGAGGTGCCTGCCGAGAGCTTCGACGCGATTCGCGCGGAGGCCGAGGCCGATCTTCTCCTGCCGCTTACCGAGCACTACGCCTGGTTCGATGAGACACCGCTTGCCGCGGCATCGCTCGGCCAGGTGCACCGGGCGCGCCTGCGCGAGGCTGACGTCGCCGAGCAGGGATTCGTCGACGTGGTCGTCAAGATCCAGCGTCCGCACATCGAGCAGGTGGTCGAGGTCGATCTGGCTGCGCTGCGCCGCGTGGGCAGTTGGCTGGAGCGCTACAAGCCCGTGAGCGATCGGGCGGACGTGAACGCTCTGCTTGAGGAGTTCGCAGCGACGACCCGCGCGGAGATCGACTATCTTGCCGAGGGCAGCAACGCCGAGACATTCGGCGCCAACTTCGCCGACGACCCGCGCGTCCATGTGCCGCGGGTCGTCTGGGAGCTCACGACTCGCCGTGTGCTGACGCTGGAAGACGTGACCGCGATCAAGTTGGGCGACTACGAGGCCATCACCGCGGCCGGAATCGACCGTGCCGACGTTGCACGAGTGCTGCTGGATACCTATATGCGGCAGATTCTCGAACACGGCTTCTTCCACGCCGACCCGCACCCCGGCAACCTCTTCGTGACACCGCTCGGGCGAACCGACGAGGAGGGCGCGGCCACGTGGAAGCTCACCTTCGTCGACTTCGGCATGGTTGGCTTGGTCCCTGAGAACCTGCGCGAAGGTCTGCGCGAGGCTGTGATCGCCGTGGGAACGCAGGACGGTGCGCGATTGGTACGAAGCTTCAAGACGCTCGACGTCCTTCTGCCAAGCGCCGACCTCAAGCTGATCGAGTTGGCGAGCATGCAGGTGTTCGACCGCTTTGGCGGCATGAGCATGGGCGATCTGCGCACGATCGATCACGACGAGATGATGCGGTTCGCCCTCCAGTTCCGCGAGCTGATGCTCAACCTGCCGTTCCAGCTGCCCGAGAACCTGCTCCTGCTGGGCCGCTCGGTCGCGATCCTGTCGGGCATGTGCTCCGGGCTGGATCCGGAGTTCAACCTGTGGAGCTCGATCTCGCCGTACACGTCCAAGCTCGTGTCCGACGACGGCGGTTCGACCGTTCAGACCGTCCTCGCCGAAGCGACGAAGATCTTCCAGGTGGTGGTCGGCCTCCCCGGCCGCGCCGACCGCGTGCTGACGCTCATGGAGCGCGGCGACCTCAACGTACAGACGCCGCTGCTCATCATGCAGGTCCGGCGCCTTGAACGTTCGGTCAACCGGGTCAGCGGAGGGATCATCTTCGCGGCGCTGCTGGTCGCGGGCACGGTTCTCCACGGAACCGATCCCACGCTCGGCAAGCTCATGATGGGCGCGTCGGCGCTGCCGCTCATTTGGGTGGTGTCGGCCGGGCGAGCCCGGCATCCAGGGCGCTGAGGGCGACGCGAGAAGGTGCTAGTCGTCCATCTCGGCGTGGTACTTGAACGAGACCTTCATCTTGATGCGGTACTCCACGACCTTGTTGTCGTCGAGTCGCACATCCATCTTGACCACTTCGGCTACACGGAGGTCCTTGAGCTTCGCCGCGGCAGCATCGAGCGCCGCCCGCGCGGCCGACTCCCAGGATTCGTGGCTCGTTCCAACCAGCTCGATGACCTTGTAGACGCTGTCGGGCACGTCGGGTCCCCCTTATGCTCGGTTCGGCATGTCCACTCACTGGGGTCGTTCCCGAGCGCACCTCGCTTCAATCGCGTGGCGCTCAGAGATAGCGCTCGAGAAGTGCTTCGGCGCAGCGCATGCCGTCCACGGCAGCGGACATGATGCCGCCCGCGTACCCCGCCCCCTCCGCGCACGGGTAGACGCCGCGCAGATTCGACTGGAGCGTGTCGTCGCGCAGCACGCGCACCGGGGACGACGAGCGAGACTCCACGCCGGTCAGCAGTGCGTCGGCCGTCGCGAAGCCGCGAAGGCGGCGATCGAAGATTGGCGTGGCCTCCTTGAGGGATGCGACCACGAACTCAGGCAAACACTGCGAGACGTCGGTGAACTCCACGCCCCGCGGATAGGTCGGTCTGACGGCACCGGCCTCCGAGGAAGCGACGCCCTGCAGGAAGTCCCCGAGGAGCTGCGCCGGGGCCCGGAAGGTGCGTCCGCCGAGCTCGAACGCAGCGCGCTCCCACCGGCGTTGAAACCGCACGCCGGCCAGCGGGTCGTCGTCCCCGAAGTCCCCGGGCACCACGTTCACCAGGAAGGCCGCATTCGAGTTGGTGCCATCGCGCGCGAACCGGCTCATGCCGTTCGTGACGACGCCGTCGGCCTCGGTGGCCGCTGCGACCACCTCGCCGCCGGGACACATGCAGAAGGTGTAGACCGAGCGTCCTGACGGCACGTGGTACGCCAGCTTGTAGGCCGCGGCGCCCAGTGCACGGTGCTCGGCCATAGGGCCGTACTGCGCTCGGTTCACCATCTGCTGCTCATGCTCGATGCGAACCCCGAGAGAGAAGGGCTTCTGGGCGAGACGTGCCCCCCGGCGCTCAAGCATCTCGTAGGTGTCGCGCGCGCTGTGGCCGGTCGCGAGCACGAGTGTCTCGGCGGCGAACTCCTCGCGGCCGCGTTCACCCTCAGTCAGCACGCCACGAAGCGCACCATCCGCGTCGAGAACGAGGTCGACCAGGCGTGTCTTGAAGCGCACTTCGCCGCCGAGGATCTCGATCTCCTCTCGCAGCCGTCTCACGGCGCCGGTGAGGTGGTCCGTCCCGACGTGGGGTTTCGCCTGCCACAGGATCTCTTCGGGCGCGCCCGCGTCGACGAACGTCTCGAGGACGCTCATGCAACGAGGGTCGTGCGTGTTCGTGACGAGCTTGCCGTCGGAGAACGTCCCGGCGCCACCCTCGCCGAAGGCGATGTTCGAGTCCCGGTCGAGCTCACCGTCACTGATGAAGGCTGCCACGGCGCGGATGCGACCATCGACCGCGTCGCCGCGCTCGAGGACGAGCGGACGCGCACCTGCGCGCGCCAGGAGGAGCGCCGCGAAGAGCCCAGCGGGGCCCGTACCCACGACCACCGGACGCACCTCGGGGGCCACCTCGAGCCTCGCGAGCACGGGTGCCGCCGCCGGCGCAGCGATGAAGACGTCGTCGTCGGCCACGCGGCGCACCACGCTGGCTTCGTCTTCATCGGTCACGGCGCCGAACGCCACACCGAGCACAACGCCGAGCGTGACGACGAAGTGGACGTTGCCTTTGCGGCGGGCGTCCACTGAGCGCTTGAGGAGTCGGACGGTGGTGACCCGGCGCTCATCGAGCCCCAAGCGTCTCGCGGCGGCCCGCCGCATCTCGCTCTCGCACGACGGATCGCCCGCCGAGAGCGGGAGCTCGAGGTTGCGGATCTGGATCACACCGAGACCCCCGGACCGGGCTTCAGCTGGTCGGCCTGCGCTGCCGCGTACCGAGCGGCACCCTCCCCCGCAAGGATGCCGGACGCCCATGCCCAGTGCAGGTTGAAACCGCCGCAGCGGCCGTCGACGTCGAGCACTTCGCCCGCGGCGAAGAGCCCGCTGACGAGCCGCGATTCCAGCGTGTTCGCGTCGAACCCTGAAACTGAGGCGCCGCCTCGAGTCACCTGCGACTGCGCCGCGTCTCCCCTGCCGGTGACGTTCAGGCGGAAGTCCTTGAGCAGTGCTGCCAGGCGCTCGCACGGCACCTCGGGCACCGGAGTCGTGGGAGCGACGTGCGCAGCGCGCAGGACAGCCTGCGCCACTCGGTCATGAAGCATCCCTTCGAAGAAGGTGTCCGCGGTTCGCCACGACAGGGCAGTACAGCGCTCGGAGATCATCTGCCGGAGATCGTCGGGCGCGCTTTCCGGGAAGAGGTCGATCGAGAGGACACACCCCGCCTCATAGAAGCGGGAGAGGTCGAAGACCATGATGCCGCTCACGCCGTAGTCGCGGAACAGCAGCTCGCCGCGCTCGGTCGCAGCCGGCGTCCCGCCGACGAGCAGCGATGCCGCAGAGCGCACGCGAACGCCCGACAGGCCGCGAATGGGCTCCCGCTCGGTCTTGAGCGGCCCGAGTACGGGGACGCACGCAACGCTCGCGTGTCCCAGGTCGGCGAGGAGCGAGAGGCCGCCGCCAGTGGCCACCACGACCGCGTCCGCGTGGAGGCGATCGCCGCCAGAAGCGACGACGTCGAGCCCGGATGCACCTCGCACCGCGGAGATCCGCGCGACCTCGAACCCGCTACGCTCTTCGACACCGAGGCGTGCGCACTCAAGCCGCAGCACGTCGAGGACGGAACTGGCCGTATTGGTCACGGGATAGACGCGCCCCTCGCCGTCGGCATAGGTGAGCAGGCCCAACTCCCCGAAGAAAGCGCGCACCGCGTCAGGCGGGAGCGCGGTGAGCACCGGCTCGACGAAGCCGGGATGGTTGTATCCTGGGGGGGACACGGAGGTGTTCGTGAGATTGCAGCGTCCGTTGCCGGTGGCGAGGATCTTCCTCCCCACGCGGGCGCCAGCCTCGAGGAGGGTCACGCTCAGTCCGAGGCGCGCCGCAGCAACTGCCGCCGAAAGCCCCGCCGCTCCCCCGCCGATGACTGCGACTCTCGGGTCTGGCATCGCGTCCCTCTCGTCACATACGCGCCTGTTCGTTGCATATCTGTCTCAACATAGCGTGGACGCCCGCCTCCCGTCACGAGAAGCGGGCGCCGTTGACGCTGCCGCCGGGCGGCATGCGGTCATGGCCCCCACATTGCTGGGTATGAGCCGTAGATAGGAAGGTGATCACCATGCAGCCAGCCGACCAGATGCGCGTCGCATTGATCGAGGCGGGCGCACCCGGGCTGAACATCTACTCGCACGTCGCCATGGGGCGCGGGGTCCCACTCCTTGCCACCGTCCTTCGCGACTCAGGCTTCGACGTGCGAGCGTTCGTGGAGGACATCTCGGGCAAGGGGTCCGTGGACTGGGACTTCGTCGCGGGCGCCGAGGTGATCGGTTTCTCCGCGATCACGTGCACACTCACGCGCACCGCCGAGCTGGTGCGTGAGGCTCGGCGGCGAAACGAGCGGGCGACGATCGTGCTCGGCGGGCCGGAACCCACGTGTGCGCCCGAGAGAGCATTCGAGGCGGGGGCCGACTACGTCATCCGCGGCGAGGCCGAGTTCTCACTCCAGGAGTTCCTCGACGCCGTGCGCGAGTGCCCGAGGGGGGCTCCACCGAGCGATGCCGTGCGACGCGTGCCCGGCATCATGTGGCGCGCGGACCGCGAGCTCCGGTCCGGCCCGGACCCGCGGCAGCTGTCGCGGGACGAGGTCTGCTCCCTCCCCTTGATCGACATGTCGCTCGTGGAGGGGGCGGCCAAGCGAACGACCGGACTGGTCTGGCGGTCCCGGGGCTGCCCCGAACGCTGCTCGTTCTGCGAGGTGCACGAGATCTGGCCGCGCTACGTGTTGCGCGATGAGGACACCAGCGTGGAGGAGCTTCTCGCCTGCCAGCCCGAGGGACGGGGCAACGTCTTCCTGATCGACGACAACGCGGCGGCCAACAAGCCATCACTGAAGCGCTTCCTCCAAGGTGCGATCGAGCGAGGCTACGCCGGGTCGATCGCGATCCAGCTTCGGGCGGACGCCGTGTTCGACCGTCTGGGCCAGCTGGATCATGAGCTGCTCCGACTGCTGCGCGACTTCGCCCCGATGACGATGATCTGCATCGGCGTCGAGTCGTCCGAGGACAGCAACCTCGACGAGGTCGGGAAACACATCAGCAGCGAACGGATCGGCGTGGCCGTCAGTGCGATGCGACGCTACGGGCTCCTCGTACACGGCATGCTCATCGCGTTCGCAGGCGATACGGCCGAGACGCTCAGGCGCAACGGGCGATTCGCCCGCAAGCACCTGACCTCGCTCCAGTATCTGTTCGAGACACCGCTGCCCGGAACGAAGAGCACACTCGAGCACGAATCGGCGGGACGCATCCTGTTCCATGATGTCCCCCGCCTCAAGTTCCTCGACGGCATGCACGTTTCCATCCTCCCCACGCGCATGACCGCCAAGCAGATGCAGGAGCTGGTGACGGCCGAGTATCGCGCCTTCTACTCGAGGTGGCGCGTTGCACGGGCCCTTCTTACGGGGCTGCTACGGCATCGCAGGCTGGGGCCGGGTCACCGCCGCTACCTGCGCAGCCTGCCGCCGCTGAAGCGACTTCGCGAGTGGGCACGAATGCACTTGCAGTTCAAGTTCGCACCGTGGGTGGTGCTGAGGACGGGCAGACAGCGTGTCCTCGCGTTCCTGAAGGATGCCGAGTACTCGGAGTATCTCCGCGGACTTCAGAGCTGAGCGCAGGTCGGTAGCCGCGTTCGGCAGGACCCTGAACCCCGCAAACGCGATACGAGTCGAGAGGAGGTACCCATGACCGCGAAGGAACCCGGACCGATCGGGGGCGCGAGGTCTGCCGACAGGGTTGGCAGGACGGCCCCGCCGCCTGAGGAGTACACCAATCCGGCCGGCGTCGGCGGCGAGGTCTGCGAGGTTGAGGCCGTCGACAGGGAAGCCGAGCCGTGTGACCCGACCGAAGCCGAAGACCTGGTTCTCGAGGAGTCCAAGCCCGGCTTCGGCATCTCGGGTTATGAGGGCGAAGAGGTCGGCGGCGGCTAGCAGCGTGCGAGGCAGCCCGGAGCCGTGCCCGCGTCAGACCGAAGCGGATGCGGCGGCGTTCCAAGGACCGCGCGCTTGGGTACGTAGTCCTCGACGTCGCAGGTGTCCGTCGAAGGGCCGTCCGTGCGCATCCTCCTCACGAGTCATGGGTATCCGCCGACTATCAGCGGCGTGACGCTCGTGGTGCAGCGGCTCGCGCGCGAGCTCGTCAACAGGGGGCACACGGTCACGGTACTCGCCGCAAGTGATCGCTTGGAGGCGTACGACGTCGACGACCATGGCGCGCGAGTCGTCAGGGTCGCATCACGTCGAAATCCCTACTGGCCCGCCAGCCCGGTACCGACCATCTCCGCGGAAACCCTTGAGCGAATCGTCGAGCGCGACCGCCCGGACGTCATCCACCCCCACGACGCGCTGCCTTTCTGCCTGCAGCTGGTGCGGATGCGAGAGCGTCTGGGCGTGCCCATCGTGGCAACCTGTCATTACGTCCCGAGCTTCGTGGCCGCGTATCTGACCCGCAGGGAACTTGCCAACCACGTCATCGAGGACGCGGCTTGGCGCTACTCGATCGCGCTCTACGACCGCGTGGACGAGGTCGTGTTCCCAACCCACACACACCGCGACCGGTACGTCCGGAAGGGACTCACCTCACGCACTCGCGTCATCTCAAACGGCGTGGATCTCGCCCGCTACAGCCCGGCGGTGAGCCCGCTCGACATCGCGGGGCGGTACGGACTGCCGGACGCCCCGCGAATCCTCGCGGTCGGGCGCATCGCCAAGGACAAGAATCTCGAGGTCCTGGTGCGTGCGATGACGGAGATGCGGACTACCCCGCCTGCGCATCTTCTTCTCGCGGGCGAAGGACCGTACCGGGACGCCCTCGCCGAGTATGCCCACCGAGCGGGCGTTGCCGACCGCGTCCACCTGCTGGGCTTCGTTCCCGAATCCGATCTACCCGCTCTCTATCGCGCTTGTGACGTCTACGCCATCGCCTCGGAGTACGAGGTCCAAAGCATTCCCGCCCTGCAGGCAGCAGCGACCGGCCTGCCCATCGTGGCCGCAGCGCAGGGCTCGCTCCCTGAGATCTGCCGGGACGGCGAGAACGGCATCCTCGTGTGGACGGACTCCCCCCGGGAGTTCGCCCGCGCCTTGGCCGCGGCGCTCGAGCCCGAACGCTGCGAGCGCATGGGCGAGGCAAGCCTCCGGCTGTCGCAGCAGCACGACGAGCGGGGGACGTTCGACGAGTACGAAGCCCTCTACAAGCAGGTCGCGGCAGGAGAGGCGCTGGACTTCGTCGGATCCGCAACATGACGCGTGAGAGGGACCGCCCCGCTCGCGGTCTCACCCGCGTACGCTCGGGAGCGGGCATCTGGTTCGCCACGGTCATCGCGCTCGCGGCCGTCACCATCGTGCTGCTCGGTACCCGCCAGGGCGTCGGCGATGCGGTGCGCGCGACCCGCTGGTGGGGTATTGCGGGCGCCCTGGGTCTCGCAGGACTGAGCGCGCTTGGTGAAGGGGCAGTTCTCGCGTCACTCAGCGGAAGCCTGCGCCCCGCACACGTGCTGCGGATGACCCGCGCCTACGTCGCGGGGGGCTTCGCCGGCGCGGTCACTCCGTACGCTCTGGGAGGCGGGCCGGCGTGGATCTGGGCGTTGCACCGCGAGGGGGTGAGCGTGGGCGAAGCGGGGGCGCTCGTTGCTGCGCGCGCCATCGTCTCGGCCTTGTTCTTCGCCCTTATGTGCATCGTCGCCGCCATCATGGCTCCCCTGATCCCCGGAGTCCCACGAGCGCTCGCGCTCGCCGTGATCGTGCCGATCGGCCTGTCCGCCGCGGCCCTGTTCGTTGTCCGGCAACCAGATCGGGCCGGCAGACGACTCGCCTCGGCAGTGCAGTGGATCGGCCGACATCTGGGAAGCGAGCGCATCCAGTCTGCGGCGGCGCACGTTCCGGCTGAGATCGTGCGCTTCGGGACCACGCTGATCGACTTGGTTGGACGACGGCCCGGCGCACTGGTGGGCGCGCTTTTCTGGCTCGCCCTCTCGCGACTTGGGCAGCTCGTTGCGATTCCCCTGCTTCTTGCAGCGCAGGGCCAGCACCTGCAGCCCAGCACCGTCCTGGCGGGTCTCGCCACGGTTTGGGTCGCTCTCTCTGTCATCCCTGCACCGGGAGGCGAGGGCATCGCCCAGGGACTGGTCTTGGGAGTGTTCGGCGTGTTTGCCGACGCGCGCTTCGCCGCAGCCACCGCCTTGCTGTGGCGCGCAACCGTCTTCTACCCCCTGCTTGTGATAGGCGGGCTGCTGTTCGCGAGGCTCGTCCGGAGCCGGGGCATCGAACCCCTCGCCGCGCAGCCCGCCGGCGCCGAGACCCGCCTCCCCTAGACGCCCGTCTCTACATGTTCTTCGCGATGTAGCTGGTGAGCTCGCCCAGCCGATGCGTATAGCTGCCCATTTCGTTGTCGTACCAGCCGAAGACCTTGATGTGCGTGACCGGAATGCGGTGCTGACGGTGGGTAGCGTCGCCGTCCGACGGCGACTCCGGAATCTTGATATCGACGAAGCCGGTGCGAGTGTGGGTCTCGACCGCTTCAATCACCACGGCCGCATCCTCCCCCAGCATGTCCGCCGAGACGTTCTGCTCCTCGCTGTACTTGAGCAGGCCCCGCGCCTCTCCTTCGGCGGCCTCGCGATAGATGGCGTTGATGGCCTCCCGGTCGACCGTGATGGTCCCGTCAGGCAAGGTCTCGCTCTGAAACGTGGCGTTGAGGACGATCAGGCTCACGCTCGCGGTAGGGATACGCACCGAGTCGGCCATGAAGCCGATGCGGGCCACCTCGGGCATGACCTGCTCCAAGGCCTTGGCGGCATTGGTGGAGGTCAAGATGATGTTGTTCATGCCGGAGCGGGTCTTCCGGAGGTCGGTGGCACCAGCGCCCGGGACGGCATCCAGCATGGGCTGGCTGTTGGTGACTGCGTGAACCGTGCTCATCCCTGCGGTGATCATGTTGCGGGTGAGATCGCGGGCGAGGAGCGGCCGCATCATGTGCGCGAGGGCGGTAGTCGTGCACGATGCAGCCGACACGACCTTGTGCTTGGCGGGGTCGTAGTCAGTGTGGTTGATCCCGTTGATGAGGATGGCCGCGTCCTCAGGCAGGGGCACGCCTTTGGACTTACTCTTGAACGGCGAGCTCTGCACAACCGTCCGCGCTCCTGCGGCAAGATGGCCCCGGAGCGACCCTTTCGGGTCATCGGCGTCGGCGTACGGATCGCGGAAGGTGCCCGTGCACTCCACCACCAGGCTCACCCCGTTCTCGCGCCACGGGATGTCCTTGGGATTGCGGGACTGCCTCAGGACGACGATCTCCTTGCCGTAGGCTCGGATGATGCCTGCCGCCTCGTCGATTACCTCGATGTCCCGCCTGCCCTTGTGACCGTAGAGATAGCGGTGCAGCTGCCCGTAGGTGCTGTCCTTGCTGAGGTACTCGATCACGGACTTGAGGGAGGTCCCCACCTGCCGACCCTGGTTGATCACGAAGCTGTCGAAGCCGTCGTGCCCCAGGTGGTACCACAAGGTGAGCTTCCCGATCCGTCCCAGCCCGTTGATTCCGAGCCTACGCGGCACGCTCATTGGCCAGACCTCCTGTCCGTGTGGTCGTCATCTCTCAGCGCAGGTCGTGCGGTGCATGCTCATCCTGCAGGCGGCGGCTCCGTTGTGGCGCATTGGTTCAGAAGACATGCGACCGGACGCGCCACCGTGGGGAGGTGTCCCCGGAAGATGTTGCCGGTACGACCGTCGATCGACAGCCAGTCCCCCATTTTCACCTTCTTACCCGCAAGCAGCGCGATACCCCGCTGTTCGATGACTTCGAGGCCTCGACAGTCGACGACGGCAGTCTTGCCCAAGCGCTTGGCCGTCACGGCTGCGTGTGACGTCGATCCGCCGCGCGCGGTCAGCAGACCGCCGACCTGGGTGATCATAGCGATGTCTTCCGGGACCGTGTCCGGCCGCAGGAGGACGATGTTGTCACCGGGGGATTCCTCAAGAAGCTCTTCGATGTGGCGGGCGGTGATGGCCACCCTCCCCGAGTAGGCACCCCCCGACACGCCAGTGCCGACGGCAACCGGGGAGCCGAAACGAGGGGACGACGTGTCGAAGTATGGCCGGTCCTGCCCCTGTTCCTGCACCATGGCCCGCTTCTGGAGGATGTAGAGACCCTCGGCCGACGCCGACTCGAAGGTGAACTCGATCTCCTGGGGGTCGAACTCCCTCACGTTCGCCAGGTCGCGGGCGACTTCCAAGAGCGCACGGTAGACGTCGGGGAAGTCCTTCTCGAGCGAGTGCTCGACCTCCCGATGTGTGGGGTTGCCGAGACGCTGCGCTTCGGAAATGGGGAGCGGGTACACAAGCCCTCCCACGAGGTCCTCGCCCTGGCTTCGAGTGGTGAAGTCGCCGAACAGCCGGACCTGGCGGCTATACGGTTCTGTCGGATTGTGGGTGAACGTGACCCCGGAACCCGATTCCCGGCTGAGATTGCCGAATACCATCCGCTGCACCACCGCGGCGGTGCCCCACTCGGCGGCTATGCCGAGGTACCGGCGGTAGAGCGCTGCTTCGGGCGAATCCCAGGATTCGAGCACCTTCTTGACGCAGTCGATGACCTGGGTGAAGGGATCATCCTCAAACCTGACGCCAAGGTCACGAGCGCGGCTCTTGTAGGCGAAGGCAAGCTCCCGCATGTGCTCGGGCAGGAAGTCGAGCTTGCGCTCGATCCCGTAGCGGACCTTGAACTCGCTCATGATCTCGTCGAAGAAGTCCCGGTCGATGCCGACGGTCATGGCCCAGGACTGGAGGAAGCGGCGGTACGAGTCCCAGGCAGCCCATTCGAAGCCGGGCTTGCGGGAGAGCGCTTCAGCGAGCGTGTCGTTCAGGCCGACATCGACGAATGTGGCCATCGTGCCCGGCATCGAGACGGCCGCGCCCGAACGGATGGAGAGCGTTAGCAGGCGGTCGGGGTCGCCAAGACGGAGGCCGGTCTCCTTCTCAAGGTGACCGAGCGCTGTGCGAATGCGCTCGATGGTGTCGTCGTAGAGCGGCCGGTATGAGAGCGCCGGCCGCACGCGGATGAGCTCGGTGGTGAGAATGAATCCCTCGGGGACACGGTGACCGTACGAGGCCATCTGCTTGAGGCCCAAGCCCTTGAAGCCCAGGGTTCTTTGATCGTCGGTCTCCGGCTTCGCGTGGTGAATCGGCGAGATCAACCGTTCGGGGTCGTAGTTCATCATGCGGGTGAGGGCCCGGTTGCTGAGGCGACCGGCGAGCGTGGAGATCTGGCGCAGCGAAGCGGCCACATAGCGGTCAAGTGCCTGCAGGCCCAAGGCTGTGACAAGCACCTCCCGAAGCACCATCTCGGCCGTGGCGTCCGGTGAGAGACACCGGCCCTCGCATGGCCGGGGGTCGTACTCCAGAACCGTGCGCAGCACCTGATCGTGGCTCAGGATCGACGTCCGAGCCAACTCGGTGACCGACCCGACGATGAACTGGAACACGTTTCGGTACTGGTGGAACGTGAAACTGCGGCTGCTCAGACTGGACTCCAACAGGAGCAGATTCGTCTCGAGGGTGTGAGAACCGACCCCGTCTGCTGCCAAGGCTCGTTCGAACCGCCTGATCGCGGCTGCCATGTTCCTCAGGGAGTTGCGATTCACGTAGGTCTCGATGCCGCCTGCCACCAAGTCGTCAAGCAGCCGGACCACGAGTCCCTCTACCTTGAAGGACAGCCCCAGCGCGTCGAACTTCCTCTCGTTGTAGTTGCCGTAGATGGAAGGTATGCCCGCGGCGATGTGCCGCTTCTGATACAGGTTCTCCTCCGCGGCAGAGGGAGCGGGATCGAGCACGGTCGCCTTGAGATGCTCGAGCACCGTCAGGGCGACGTCCAGCAGCCGGTCACGTTCGCAGGCCGTGGGCCGCCTCTGCCAGGTGCAGAGCGCCCTCTCGAACCTGAGTCGGAGTTTCGTGTCGAGAGGCAAGTGACCGCTCACCGCAGGCCCGACATCGGACGCGGAGAGCGAGTACTTCTGGGCAAGGAGCTGGTGGGTTCGAATCATGAGCACCACACGGCGAGGGCTGGCGGAGCCGTTCCCATTCGGCACGTTCAGCCCCTGCACCAGCTCGTCAAGCGCCGCCGGCGAGAGGGCGACCAACCGGTCCAGAAGCGACTCTCTATCCGGAGCCTCACTGTCGTCGGTGCCACTCCCGACCCCAAGTGCCATCCCGAGCCCCTGAAGCACCGTGTGCGGCCCTTCGGCCCACTCACGCTCCGTGCGCACAGCAGTCATCGCGTTCGCCGACAAGTACGGTTCCAGCCCGGAAGGGTCCAGGGTGGCCCAATACGACAGGGCCGCCCTGCTGAAGGCGACCAGCCGGTTGGACGACTCGGCGTGGGACTGCTTACGCAGGAAGTGGGTGAGCGTGTCCCTGCGACCGCCGATTTCGTCCAACTCCGTGGAGACGGATCGCAGCTCGCCTTCCGCACCCACGTCATGGAAGTACACGGGAAACGCCCGCAGGAGCTGCTTTGCCACGAAGTAGATGGGCCGGATATCCGCGTTGAGGAAGCGAGTGACGTCGCGCTGGAAGAGGTCCGTGTCGGCCACGTGGACGCCCCCTAAACGCAGCTGCACGTTGAGGGCGGCCGCCAGCCGCTCGTAGAGGGAGGGGTTGGACTCGATGATGTGCATCCAGCAGCGGACGTTCGGCAGGTGGAAGGGGTTGACCACCGTTTCCCACTCATCCGTGGCGCCTCGTATGTCCGGGTATTCGAACCGCCAGGACAGGACGTCCTCGATGAGGTGGTCGGCGGCCTCGGGGTTGCCGACCTCCCCGATAGCCACGCCGATGGTCTCGTAGCACTGGAATCGCATGAGGAGGAACTGCTTGTCGTGGGTCCGGAAGAACCGGGTCAAGCGGCTCAGGATGCGGTCCACGTCCGTGTGCCGTTCAGGCTGCATGAGTTGCCTGACCACACCGAGCAGGTCGGCTATCACCTCGTTCTGGCGGTACCCCAGGGTGTCGTCCTTGAGGAAGTACAGGCAGACGGTGAACCGGTCCTCGATATCGTCCACGAGGAAGACCGCATCGATGGCCTGATCGAGGATGGCCGAGAAGAGTGGCAGGTCCGGCGAGAGAAGCCACGACATCTGCGCGGACTCCGCAGCCTGCACCAGCTCTGCCATCCGCTCCGGCGCCAGGAAGGAGAATCGTGCCGCCACCGCTTCAGGGTCGGCGAGGCCGGCGTCACTCGACCGCGCCCACCGCGGTACGGGAAGGCGTTCGAGAAGCCGCCGGTAGCCCAGGAGAAGCAGGTCCCGGTAGAGACGCGTGAACACCGGCTCGAGAACGGGCTTGGGCTGAGCCCGCTCGGCGAGGGCGCGCAGCAGTGCATCACGCTCCAGGAATGCAAGCGGATGCTGGGGCAACGCCCGAGCGAGCGCCTCTCCCGCCGTCCGCACGGACTCGTCGTAGGAGTCGGCGTACGGGCCGCCGAGCGCCACGGTGCACCACGACAGCAGTTGGCGGAGAAGTAACGACGCTTGGTCTTCCGATAGCTGAATCTCGAGAAGACCCAGCACCAGCTCCGAGAGCAGCTCGAAGCAACGGGCGCGATCGTCCGAGCGCTCGAAGTACGTCCAGTCCCGCAGCAGGATGGTCTGGAACCCGTCGATCAGGTGGTCGACGCTGCGGAAGTCGTGGAAGTACTCGGCGAGGGTCCCCAGCAAGTCCGCACGCACGCCGTAGAAACCAGCGACCGCCTGCACCACGGGCAGGTAGCGATCGGGGATGACCACTTCCTGCGCGGTGCCGGCGATGTTGGCCCGAAAGGCGTCGGAATCGAAGGGAACTTCGACAGGTCTCATCGAGGCAATGATACCCCGCGCGACCGCCTTGTGACTCCTCAGACGTAGGCGAATAGCGGCGGGAAGGCAATCACGACCATCGCCGCCCAGAGCGCGTAGATGGGCATGTACTTCGTCTGCCAACGCTCGATTGCCGGGAACGTCCCGCGCCTGCTCAGGAAGCGGACGTACAGTACGGCGGACCACGCAAGGTTGACGAGGAGAATCACGTTCTCACCGAGCGCCGCGACCCGGTTCGGCGTGAAGCCGAACTCCGTGATGCGCGCGGCGATGGCCCAGAGCGCTACCGCGTCGGCCAAGAGCGCGCTCACGACGAGCACGACCTGCACCACGTCGAACACGCCGGGAGGTGACTGCGGGTCGCGGGCGGAGATGGAGTAGAGCAGGAGGGCAAGGACGATGACGAGGAGCAGGTCGAAGGCTATCAGCACGTCACGTTCGATGTTGATCCCAGCACCCGTCCACAGCATCGTGCTCAGGAATGCGACCAGCACGGCGGCGAAGAGCGGTGTGAAGAGGCGCGTCAGTACCGGCGCCATGTTCTCGATGACGCTCTGCTTGGCCTCCACGAGCCAGGAGCCGACCAGGACCGCACCCGCCGCTCCGCATGGAAGAACCCATGATTCGAAGACCCGCGCGACATCGACGCCGATCGCCTGGAAGATCAACGAGGTGAAGAGCATCAGAACACCGCCGCCGAGAGCGATAAGCACGTAGTAGATCAACAACTCACCGGAGAACCGGATGAAGTCCATACGGCCGCCCGTTTTGCGCCAGCGGCCGCCGGCGTACGCGACGCCCACCACCGCGACCCACAGGGCGATCGGGAGGTGCAGGGCTGTAAGCATCTCGGTAGAGCCCCCGGGCTTGAACGGGTATACGTTGGCGAGCACGACCGCCGCAACAAAGGCGACAGACAACCAACGGACCGCACCGGTGCCTAGAAGCCCGCGTTTCCAGACGAAGTAACCGGTCAGGAGGGGTAGCACGAAGAAGCTCAGATTGCGGGCGTAGAAGCCGGCGTCCGCGTTCAGGTCGAACCCGAAGAGCGCCGGCAGCTTGATGAGCAGGGCCGCCGCGATGGCCAGAGAGAAGGCGACGACAGCTTCCTTCCGGACGCCCGCTCGTGTCTCGCCCTCATCCGAATCGATCACTACGAGCTGCCTCCAGAGCCTCTCCGAGTGCTCTTGCGCGAACTCCCGGGAGAGTTCGTCCAGGTCACCCATGCGCTTCACTGCGACCAGGAACGCTTCGTCCACGTGGAGACCCGCGCCCATGAGCCCCGCCACCTGCTCACGCAGATGGTCCTCCAGCTCCACAACATCCACGGAGTGGAGCGCCTGTCGGCGCAGGACATAGCTCCGCCACTGATCGATCTGCTCTTCGAGATACGAGCTTTCCTGTGCGATGGGCATGGCTCAGGCTCCTTGTGGCAGTGAGGCGGCCGGCACCAATCGGGTGGCCGGAACGGACAGGGAAAGCACGTGCCAGATGCCCCGTAGCGTGGCATCAACCGCGTGCCACTGCCGGCGCTGCTCCTCGAGCTGACCTCGCCCTTGAGGCGTGATTCGATAGTACTTGCGGCGACGGCCGCTCTCCGCGACTTCCCACCGTGCCTCGACGAGCCCCAGTCGAGAGAGCCGGTGCAAGACGGGGTAGAGCATCCCATCCGTCCACTCGAGATGCCCCCCGGACAGCTCCCGAACCCGCTGGAGGATCGCGTACCCGTAGCTATCGTCTTCGGTCAGAATGGCCAGGACGAGCGGCGTTGAGGAGGCGGCGATCAGGTCCTTGTTGATCTCCATGGTTTCACCTGCCATCGCTGAGAGCGCGTCGACGCTGGACGATACATAGCAGCATTATACATAGCGGTACAAGGTATGACTACCCAAGCGACGGGATGACTGGGTATAGGACTGCATGCGAGCGTGCAGAGGGGAGAGAGCATGCGTCTGCTGGTTGCAGGAGCGAGCGGCAGAACCGGGCGGCTCTTCACGGAACTCGCCCTGGATCGCGGCCATGAAGTCACGGCGCTCGTCCGTAACCCATCCAGAGTGCGGGTCTCACATGAGCGGCTACGCGTGGTCACGGGTGACGTCCTCGTCCCCGACACCCTACTCTCGGCCATTGCCGGGCAGGACGCGGTCGTGTCAGTACTCGCCCCACGGCCGCGTGACAACGGGCGCGTCTACGTCGAGGGCACTCGCAATCTCGCGGACGCCACAGCGGCAGCGGGGGTGCAGCGCCTCGTGGTCGTCTCCGCAGAGGGCGCGGGCGCGAGCCCGAAGGCGCTTCCCCTCGCGTACCGAGCCGTGCTCCACATCCCGGTGGTCGCGCGGCTCTATCCCGATATCGCTCGAATGGAACGGGAGCTGATGGCCCGAACCGATATGGAGTGGACCATCGTTCGGGCGGCCGTGCTCACCAACGGCCCCGGCACCGGCGCATATCGCACGGCTGTCGGCGAGGTGGTCCCTAAGGGTCTCTGGGTCTCCCGGGCCGACCTCGCGGAGTTCCTGCTCACGGTCGTCGACTCCGCTGCGTTCGTTCGGCAGCGAGTGGCGATCGCACACTAGTTGGCGAGCACCGAGGCCCGCGCGGGATCGCGGCGCCATCGAGGGCGTTTGCCACGTCGTGGGTACCAACTTCACAGTAATGAGTGCTGATGTCTCGACGGTCATGGCTGCGTGCGAAAGCCTGAAGGGGTGAGATCCGTGAAGTGGCGAGGTCTGCCGGGCAGCACCAACGTGGAGGACCGACGAGGCACGGGCGGCAAGGTGGCGATTGGAGGCGGCGCAGCCATCATCATCATGCTCGTGGCTGCTCTGCTGGGTGGGGATCCCGGAGCGGTGCTTGATAGCCTGCAGAACGCAAACCGCGGCAGCGGCACTCCCTACGTGGAGACGGCACAAGAGAAGGAGATGGCGGACTTCGTGTCCGTGGTGCTTGCGGACACCGAGACCGTTTGGACAGGGATCTTCAGCGAGCTGGGAAAGGAGTACTCCGACCCTACCCTGGTGTTGTACACAGACAGCGTCGAGTCCGCGTGCGGTGTTGCCGGCTCTTCCACAGGCCCGTTCTACTGCCCGAGCGACGGCAACCTCTACATCGACTTGAGCTTCTTCAGCGAACTCCGAGACAGATTCCAGGCTCCCGGTGACTTCGCAATGGCTTATGTGGTAGCTCACGAGGTGGGCCACCACGTCCAGACGCTGCTGGGCGTGACGGACCAGCTGCAGACGCTCCGGCAGCAGCTGAGCGAGGCGGATTACAACGAGTACTCGGTGCGCTTCGAACTGCAGGCCGACTACCTCGCAGGCGTCTGGGCCAGTCGCGCGCAGGGTCGGGGACTGCTGGAGGCAGGCGATCTGGAGGAGGCACTCAAAGCCGCCAACGCAGTTGGTGATGACCGCATCCAGCGGGAAGCGCAAGGCTACGTGGTGCCGGACAGCTTCACGCACGGCACGTCCGAACAAAGGATGCGATGGTTCAAGAAGGGATTTGATTCCGGGAACCTGGACAACTGGGACACCTTTGGCGCGGCTGTGCTCTGAGCCGCGGGGCGGTCACGAGGGGGAGCGGTGGACGACCTCGGAACACACTCGATCCCGATCGACGGCGCGGCACTGCCCGCTGACCTCGTCGTTCCGGCCGGCGCGAGAGGGGTCGTCGTCTTCGCGCACGGATCGGGCTCGAGCCGACTGAGTTCACGTAACCGGGCCGTCGCCTCCGCACTCCGCGCGAGCGGCGCGTTCGGCACGTTGCTGTTCGACTTACTCACGCCTGAAGAGGACCGCTACTACGAAAACCGCTTCGACATCGACACGCTCACACGGCGTCTGGCCGCTGCAATCGAGTGGTGTTCGAATCAACCGGAGTCCGCTGGGCTGAGGCTCGGACTCTTCGGCGCCAGCACGGGAGCCGCTGCTGCCCTCGGCGCGGCGGCGAGGTTCGGTCACACAATCGGCGCTGTCGTCTCGCGGGGGGGTCGCCCTGACCTCGCCGGCCCATGGCTTAGTGGAGCAACGGCACCGACGCTGCTCATCGTGGGCGGTCGCGACACCCAGGTCATCGAACTCAACCGGGTCGCGTTTGCGGCGTTGGGGTCACCGGTCAAACGCCTTGAGATCGTGCCCGGGGCGACGCACCTGTTCGAGGAGCCCGGCACCCTGGACGAAGTCGTGAGGCTCACCATCGGATGGTTCGAGGCGCATCTGGCGAGGTGATTCACCGCCTATTCGAGACGCACTATGCCTGCCCTGCTTCTGCGGGCACGGCGGTCTTGGGCACGACCACGCCCACAGCCCCGGGCACCACCGTGACGTCGACGGGCGTCCGACCGGCCTTCTCGCCATCCGAGAGCACCGATTGCACCGGGCGCGATTCCACGTGTATCTCCGCGCCGCGCCAGTGACTGAGCAGGCGCGGCTGTTGTCCCTGCGCCGCGTCTTTGGCGCTTCCAAGCAGTCCGGCGAGGTCGGCGGCCTGCACGACGATGACGTCCAGCACGCCGTCCGACACATCGACGTCCGCGGCAATCCTCACTCCAGCGACCCCCGTGCTGGCCGAGTTGGCGACAAGGGCGGCCACGCCGTCACACTCGGAAGTGCGCCCGTCGACCACGATCGTGTACTTGGACACTGGGGTCTCTTGGAGTGCCTGCAGCCCCGCGAACGCATAGGCAAGCCAGCCCCAACGATCCTTCATCTCGCGCGTCGCACCTTCAACCATCGCGACCTCGACGCCCATGGTCATTCTGAGGACGAACCACCGATCCCCCGAACGACCGAGGTCGACGCGTCTGATCGAAGGCGGACCCCCCGTGGCAAGGGCAGCGGCCTCCGCCAGTCCAGTGGGGATGCCGAGCTCATCGGCAAGTGCGTTGCCCGTGCCGCCGGGCAGGATCAGCATGGGCGGCCCGCCTCCCGCGAGCGCGGCGGCAACCTCGGAGACGGTCCCATCGCCGCCGTACGCTCCAACGAGGTCGTAGCCCTCTTCGATGGCCTGGCGGGCTGCGGCGAGCGCATCGCCCGGGCCATGCGTTATCGCGACGTCCCACGTGATCCCGGACGTGCCGAACACGTCGTTCAGAACGCTCAGGATTGATTCCGGCTTGCCGGACGCGGGGTTGATGACCGCCTTGATGCGCATGAGCAGCCTCCTCAGCCGGGTGGCCGTGTCGGGCCCGTCGCCGACCGTTGTCGGCGCAGTAGGTCCCGCTCGAACGCCCGTATGCGACGCTCGATGTGGGGAGCATGCGGGTCGGCGACCGGTCGGTGAGAGAGGATTACGTCCATCGCCTCGTCCGCCGTCATCCCCCGAGCGATGAGGATGCACGAGGCCATTGCGACGCTCCGGTGGCGGCCGGCGAGACAGTAGATGAGCACTCGCCCGCCCGCGTCCATCACCGGTAGGGCAGCGGTCACGCCGCGCCTCAGCATGAACAGCGGGATCGGCAGCAGCGGGAAATCGATGGTCGGAAGGCGGATCAGGCGGAACGGGTGTCTCGTCAGCACGCGGGGCGGAGCGAACCAGATCATGCTGAGCACCAAGTCGACGCCGAGGCCGCGGACCTCCTCGACGTGACGGAAGTGGGGTCTCGCGGCGATGAACAGCTGGTCCGTTATCGCCGACACGTCGTAAGCCAGGCTTGTCGCGCCGGCATCCGTCACCAGGTTCGCTCCCCCGGGCGCCGCTCCCCGCATCACGGGACCGCTGTGCACATCGGTCCGACCTATCGCCTGTGTCTCAGTGTCCGGCCAACCACCAGCGCAATGAGCGCAGAGAGGGCAATACCGGCCAACCCGAGGAGCGTGATGTCGAGCGCGGGCTGCCACTCGACACTGTCCGCGCGAACGACATAGACTCCGGCCGGCCGAGCCATCCCGCCGAACCCACCACCGCTCGCCTCAGCGTCGGGCGCTTCGTCCGAGGGGCCAGCCCCGCCTCCGCCGCCTCCCGCGATGTGGGCAACCGGAATGATGGTCACGCCATCCTTTTCGATCGGGTCGCCAAAGACCCTGCGCACGGTGAAGGTGTCCTGCCACGACTCCGTGATGTCTTTCATCAGCGTCATCTCGAGTCGCCTCCATTCTCTGTCGCCGTACCGCAGACTCTACCCGTGCAGCGTTGCGACATCACCGCTACGCCACCTTGGGTGTTCGCTCGGCGATCCCCGCCGCAAGGAGAGCACCCCCCACGGCCAGTACCAGCAACAGGGTCGTCTGACCCAACCCGGCCCATTCCACATACGGATTACCGAACGCACTGAACAGCGAGTACTGCTCCACCCAGGTCGGCCAATTGAACATCTTCGCGAGATAGCCTTGCAGGTAAGACGCAGTCATCAGAATGGCGAGCACGGTCACACCGGTCCCCCGACGGAACACGGCGACCACGACAGCGGCCAATCCGCCCAGCGCCGCCCCAAATAGGACCGAGTCCGCCGCGAGTCGAGCGACGCCGCTCCAGTCCAGCTTGAGCTCGACGAGGGTCGAGCCGAGGGCAAGACCCGCGATGCACCCCACCGCCGCACACGCGACACCGACGAGCAGAGAGAGCAGCCGCTCCCGCACCAGCCTCGACCAAGACACGGGCGTCGCAAGAACCGCCTCGACCCTGCCTTCGGCAAGATCGTTCGACCAGCCCGCCGCCTGCACGATGACGTAGGCCACGATCACGAGCGCGACGACTTCAGCCGAGAAGCCGATATACACGGTCTCCATGGGGACTCCCGGCCCGCCTCCGGTGCCGGGCATGTATTTGCTGAACGTCGACCACATGTCGATCACTGCCGGCTCCAACGCCATCATGAGAAGCGATAAGGCGCCCGCGCCGCAGGCCCATGCGATCAAGCCGAACCGGCTGCGGAACAGCATCGCCGACCACGCCGAACCGAACGCCCGCTGGCTCCTTGGACCCGGCGGCGCAGCTCTGCGTGCACGCCCCCGCCGAAGTCCCCAAAGCGGGGCGCCGTAGTCCCGTCGGCTGAACGCCCAGGCGGCACACCCGACAAGCAAGAGGCTCATCACCACAAGCGCTGCGGTTGCCGGCAGATCCAGACCGTAGCCGGGAACGAGCGCACGGGAGAAGTCCGCGTAGTAGAACGGCGAGATGAATCGCACCGCGCCGAACCCGCCCAGCTCCTGCCACACATTGTTGAGGACGTAGAGTGCTGTCAGGACGATCGAACTTGCGCCGGCAGCCGTACGAGAAGTGGATGTGAGTTGGGAGACAAGCAGGCCGAGTGAGTAGCCGACCATCCCGCATAGACCCACGGCGATCATCGTGAGAAGCGAGCCCGACAGATCCGGCTCACCACCTGCAGCCATGGCTGCCGCTGTGCCAAGCCCGAGTGCAAGCGAAATCACCGCGATGATGATCAGGAACCCCGCTGTCCGATCGCGGATGACGGCCCACCGGGTCCACCCGGTTGCGAGAATCTCCTCGAGGGAGTGGCCGTCTTCTCCGCCGCGCACCATGCGAGCCCCCTGCACGGCTCCGTAGATGGCGAGGCCGAGCATCAGCAGGGTCACATTGTGGTAGGTGAGGTACCCACCCAGCGTGTCCAGCCGCTCGGCAGGCCATCGCATGATCCGCATGCCCTCCGCGGCTCGTGTGACACTCGCCGAGAGGGCCTTTGCTCCACCCGGGAAGTCGGCGAACTCCTGGCTGATCGCAACGCCCATTGCGTACATGACCGCCGCGCCGCCGAGGACCCACGCGAGGACGGCAACCCGGCGCGAGGTCACGGTGTCGATCACGAGGGCGACCGATGACCGGGCCTCAGCTTTGCTTCTCGAACTCAGTGAAGAACACCTCCTCGAGCGAAAGCTCGCGGCTGTCGAGTTCGACCACGTCCCGCGCGGAAAGCCACGCGAGAAGAGGTCCGACCGATCCATGCACCGAACAGGTGACATGGTCCCCCTGCACGACTGCTTCGGAGACGCCCTCGATCCCATCGAGCTCGGCGACATTCGGGTGGTCGCGAACGACTGCATCGATTCGGTGAACGCGTGTGGTTCGAAGCTCTTCGAGCGTGCCGACGCGAAGGAGGCGGCCGTTACGGATCAATCCCATCCGATGGCAGCCGTGCTCTACTTCGACAAGGACGTGGGAGGACAGCAACAGCGTCGCACCCGCAGCCGACGCTTCACCCACGAGCCGCCAGAACTCCCGCTGCATGAGCGGATCGAGCCCGAGTGTCGGCTCGTCGAGGATGATGAGGTCGGGGCGGTGCATGAATGCCTGTATGAGCCCGACCTTCTGCTTGTTGCCGTGCGACAGGTCCTCGTACTTCTGGTCAAGGTCGATGTCGAGTCGCTCAGCAAGCGTCTCGATGAGCGCGGGATCAACTCCGCCTCGCAGCCCAGCCATCAGCGTGATGACGTGACTCGCGCGGACGCGCGGAAACTGAGGCAGCTCGCCCGGTAGGTATCCTGCGCGACGCTTGATGGCGATGCTGTCCCGCCGTGCGTCCAGGCCGAGCAGCCGCGCCGTGCCCCGGTCGGGGCGGATGAGGTCCATCAGGAGCCGGATGGTCGTCGTCTTGCCGGCACCGTTCGGGCCTATGAAGCCGAAGACCTCGCCGCTACGGATCTCCAAGTCAAGGTCGAACAGACCGCGTTCCTGTCCGTAGTCTTTCGTGAGGCCCGAGCACACGACTGCGCTGCCGTGCTCACTCGGTGACTGCGGTGTTGCGTCCCCAGACATCGCCAGCATCTCCCCCCTCAGGCGATAGCAGAGAGCGGTCCCCGTGGACAAGGCGGCACGCCACAGGACAACGGGATGCTCCGCCTCTGGCTGTATGTACCCGCGTGGCCCGTGGCGCAGCGTGCCGGCGTAGGGTTCAGCGGCCCCTACGAGCCGGCGCTCGCGTTCCGCGCGAGCGCCGACATCGTGTGCGCGGCCGCGAGCGGCTCCGGCACCCGTTGCCGACCGCTCGACCACGTCAGGGCGAGCGCGATGGCACTATCCAGGTCCACGAGATGCCCGGGCGAGACGTAGACCGGCTTCACGCCGGCCTTCAGCCTGATCGACGCTCCCTGCGCGCCCCACTCCTTGGTCAGCACGTAGAAGTCGCCCCGCTGCGGTCCCGGCAGGTGGTCGATGGCGTGGAACGGCGTCTTAGGCACGCCGATCGTCGGCACGCCGAGCAACACGCCGACGTGTGAAGCCAGCCCGAGACCCCGTTCGTGCACGACGCCGTGACCGTCGAGGAAGACGAGATCAGACGTGACGCTGTGGAAAGCCCGAATCCGACATGGCAGCTGGCCTCCGTCGCGATGCGGCAGCTTCAGTGACGTGACGTTGAAGAAGGTCACCTTCTCGTGGAGCCCGACGCAATGCACCGGTGACACCGTGATGATTCTACCCAGAGCGAAGACCAGCCAAGAACCGCATAGCCAAGCCATAGTTCCCAGCCATTTCATTGCCTCGGCGTCGGCTCCCCGACCATGTCGATGCGGACAGGCAGACCATGGAATGACGCTCTCCGGCTTGGCGATGGGACGGCGATGTAGACATGGTGATGCATGCCCCTGCGGATTCGAGTAGAGAGGTCCACGAGCGCAGGCCCGACTCGGTACTCATCCCTGGCTTCGTAGCAAAACACGATCACCGACCCCTTCGTAGCCTCCCCAGATCCCATGGGGACGACCTGCGAAATGAGACACCAGTTGCGCCACCCGGAGGCCATGCGCGGGCGCACGGACTTCGTGAGCGCGGGTGAGATGTGGCCGAGTCGTCGGCCTATGCCGTCGAATAACAGGACCGCGTTCCTGTACGCATGGTTACCCGGCTCGGCCTTGAGATGCGCCCAATCACCAGGCTTGAGGGCCTCCAGTGCGGCGCGGTCCGAGTCCGCGTCGGTAATGATGGCGCTCGTATCCACAATTGGCGCACGGCTAAGACGCACGGTGATCACCCCCTCGATGAGTTCGCGAACGTCGCGACTGGGGCATCTCCGCGCGTCGTGGGGCGTCGCCCTCTTCTCGGTCCGATACGATCACCACGTCGATGCCGCGCGTTTCCCGCATGATCCGTGTCACGATCGAGCCGCGGAGAACCTCTTCGATTCGGGAGCGCACTGACTGGCCGAGGACGATGAACGTTGCCCGCTGGACGACTGCGAAGTCCACGATCTCGGTGGCGATATCGTCGCCTGCGAGTTCGTGCGGATGGCCTCCCAGGTTGCGCCCGATCTCCCAGATGTAGTTGAGAGTCTCCCGCTCGTCTTCCGCGAGACGTCCGCCGACCGCTGCTACGTGAACGATGTGCAGATCGCCGTGGAGGCGTTCCGCAAGCCGAAAGCCGCGTCGTACCAAGCGAACGGCGTCGGAACGCGCGGTCACGCAGACGACGATTACCTCTCGCCCTGCCCACGCTCCCGACTCTCCGGTGACGGCGGCTCGGAGCTGCTCGTCAACCTCGTCGGCGGTCTGTCGAAGCGCCAGTTCGCGCAGCGCCGACAGCTTGTCGGGCGTGAAGAACCTGACGAGCGCCTGGTCGACCTTCGCGAGGTCGTAGACGGCGCCGCGTCTGAGGCGGTTGATGAGTGCCAGCGGCGTAAGGTCCACGACGACGACCTCGTCCGCCGCATCCATGATGTGGTCGGGGAACGTCTCGCGGACCCGAATGCCAGTGATCTCGAAGACGGCGTCGTTGAGGCTCTCGAGATGCTGGATGTTGACCGTGGAGATGACGTTGATCCCGAGATCGAGTAGCTGCTCGATACTCTGCCACCGCTTCACGTGCTCGGTGCCCGGCACATTCGTGTGCGCAAGTTCGTCGATGAGAACCCACTCGGGACGACGTCCGATCACCGCCCGGGTGTCGAGTTCGGGGAACTCGTGGCCGCGGTACGCGATTCGCTTCGGCGGCACGACTTCGAGCCCCTCGATGAGGGCAGCGGTCTCCGGCCGGGCGTGCGGTTCGATGTAGCCGACAACCACGTCCTCCCCGCGCGAAGCACGCCGATGCGCTTCGGAGAGCATCGTGTACGTCTTGCCGACACCCGCCGCCATGCCCAGGAAGATCTTGAGTCGGCCGCGCGGGTGCGCCACGTGGCCCTGAGACAGCACCCCTTCGGGCAGTTCAACGGCAACGTCTGGCGGTCGGCTGCTCACGGCGTCTCGATTCCGTCGAGCGCCAGATTGAGCTCCAGAACGTTCACGCGGGGTTCGCCGACGAACCCGAGGTCGCGCCCTTGAACCATCGAGAGCACGAGTCCACGTACTGCGTCCTCCGCTATCCCGCGGACACGAGCGACGCGCGGGACCTGCGCGAGCGCGTTCGCCGGCGAGATGTCGGGGTCGAGCCCGCTCGCTGATGCGGCGATCATGTCTGCCGGGATGCTGCCTGCCTCCAGACCAGGTTCGCGCGCCAGCGTCTCCTCGGCGCGCGCGCGGAGCGTGCTCGCGAGCTCTGCGCTCGTTGGCCCGAGGTTGGAGCCGCCCGAGGCCATCGCGTCATACCCATCACCGGCCGCGGAGGGGCGCCCGTGGAAGTAGCGGTCCGAGGAGAACTCCTGGCCGATGAGTGCGGAACCTAGGATGGTGCCGTCGGGTGATGTGATGATGCTGCCGCCGGCGCGGTCCGGAAATGCGACGCGCGCTATCAGCGTCATGCCAAGCGGGTACATGACGCCGAGGATGAGCAGGCTCACAAGCCAGGTCCTTAGCGCAACGCTGAAGACCCGCGTGGATGTCGCTGCGCTCATACGACCCCCAATGCCGTGAGAACGAGATCGATGACCTTGAGGCCGGCGAACGGAACGATCACTCCGCCAAGGCCGTAGATGACCAGGTTGTCTCGCAGGAGCCGGGCCGCACCGACTGCGCGGTAGGACACACCCCTGAGCGCAAGGGGAACGAGCGCGATGATGATGAGAGCGTTGAAGATGACCGCGCTCAGGATCGCGCTCTCGGGAGAGTGGAGTCCCATGATGTTCAAGGCCCTGAGTTCCGGATACGCAGTCGTGAACAGCGCGGGAATGATGGCGAAGTACTTGGCGACGTCGTTCGCGATGGAGAATGTGGTGAGAGCGCCTCGCGTCATCAGCAGCTGCTTGCCGACTTCCACGACCTCGATGAGCTTCGTGGGGTTGCTGTCGAGGTCCACCATGTTGCCGGCTTCTTTCGCCGCCGAGGTACCGCTGTTCATCGCAACGCCGACGTCGGCTTGCGCGAGGGCAGGAGCGTCGTTCGTGCCGTCGCCAATCATCGCGACGAGTCGGCCCTTGTCCTGCTCGGTGCGGATGAGCTCGAGTTTGGTTTCGGGCGTGGCCTGCGCCAGGAAGTCGTCGACTCCCGCCTCACGCGCGATGACTGCGGCGGTCACCGGATTGTCGCCGGTGATCATGACCGTGCGGATCCCCATCGCGCGCATCTGCTCGAAGCGGTCACGAATGCCGCCCTTGACGATGTCCTTGAGCTGGATGACGCCGAGGATCCGAAGTCCGTCGGTCACGACGAGCGGCGTGCTCCCTTCTCTGGAGACGCTCTCCACGATCTCGGCGAGGTCGGGCGGGACAGTGCCTTTGGCGGCCGTCACACGGTTGATGATCGCGTCCGCTGCACCCTTGCGGAGCTGACGCCCCGCGATGTCGACGCCGCTGATGCGCGTTGCCGCCGAGAACGGCACGAACGTCGCGCTCTCAGCCTCCAAGTCGCGCTCCCGGAAGCCGTACTGCTTGGCAAGCACCACGACAGACCGGCCTTCCGGCGTCTCGTCAGGGAGTGAGGCGAGTTGTGCCACGTCTGCAAGCTCGCGGTCATCCACGCCCGCGACTGGCAGGAACGCCGCCGCCTGCCGGTTCCCGAACGTGATGGTGCCGGTCTTGTCGAGCAGGAGCGTGTCCACGTCCCCGGCGGCTTCCACCGCCCGACCGGACATTGCGAGCACGTTGTGCCGCACGAGCCGATCCATGCCCGCAATCCCGATTGCGGACAGCAGCCCACCGATGGTTGTGGGGATGAGGCATACGAGGAGGGCGATCAGAACAACGACCGGAACATGCGCTCCGGCGTACGCCGCAAAGGGCAAGAGCGCCATCACGACGATGAGGAAGATGATCGTGAGACCGGCGAGCAGAACGGTGAGCGCGACCTCGTTCGGCGTCTTTTGACGCGCTGCGCCTTCCACGAGCGCGATCATCCTGTCGAGGAATGACGCGCCTGGGTCCGAGGCGATGCGCACGACGATGCGGTCAGAGAGGACCTTGGTGCCACCGGTGACCGACGAGCGGTCCCCGCCGCTCTCGCGGATGACCGGTGCGGACTCGCCGGTAATGGCCGATTCGTCCACAGAGGCGATGCCGTCGATGACCTCGCCGTCACCGGGAACAAGCTCGCCCGGCTGCACGACTACGATGTCTCCCTTGCGGAGCTCGCTCGCTGCGACCTGCCGCGTCTTCTCGCCGTCGAGCAGGTTCGCGGTCGTGTCGGTCTTCATGGAGCGCAGAGAGGCCGCTTGCGCCTTGCCCCGCCCCTCGGCCATCGCTTCCGCGAAGTTGGCGAAGAGCACCGTGAACCACAGCCATACGGCCACCGAACCGGTGAACACCGCGTCACCTGATCGGCCGACGACATCCGCTGCCCAGTACCATGTGGCGATTATCGAGCCGACTTCGACGACGAACATTACCGGATTGCGGACCATAGCCCGAGGCGCGAGCTTGATGAACGCATCGCGCACGGCCACGCCGACGAGTGAACGGTAGTCCGCTGCCGCCGACGGTCGAACATGTGCGTGCGCATCATGCCCGATGCCAGTCCCGAGCGGGGAACGCTGCACGTCGTCCGTCAAATGCTGTTGGTTCAACGTGGCCCCCTCAGAAGAGCTTCCCAGCGAGCATCGAAAAGTGCTCGACGAGCGGACCGAGCGCGAGCGCGGGGAAGAACGTGAGCGCCCCGACGATGAGCACCACCCCCGCCAGAAGGCCGACGAAGAGGCCACCGTTTGTGGGCAGCGTTCCTGCCGAGGGCGGAACGCGCTTCTTCGCGGCGAGGGAGCCGGCGATCGCGAGCACTGGAATGATGAACAGATAGCGACCAACGAACATCGCAATCGCCACAGCGATGCTGTAGAAGGGACTCCCCGCCGCCAAACCGGCGAACGCGCTGCCGTTGTTGCCTGCGCCGGAAGAAAACGCATAGAGGATCTCAGTGAAGCCGTGTGGCCCCGCGTTGAGCGGCCCGGCAAGCCCCGCCGGGACTACCGACGCAATCGCTGTGAGCGCGATGATCGACCCCGCAACCGCGAGCACGGCAAGCATCGCCATGCGAATCTCCCGGGATTCGATCTTCTTGCCAACGTACTCGGGGGTGCGACCCACCATGAGCCCGGCGATGAACACCGCCAGGATGGCGAAGACGAGCATCCCCGCGAGCCCAACGCCAACGCCGCCGAAGACGACCTCGCCGAGCACGATGTTGAGCAGGAGTATCCCGCCTCCGAGCGGGGTGAAGCTGTCGTGCATCGCAATCACAGCACCGTTGGAGGCAGACGTCGTAACGGCGCCGTACAGCGAGGACTCGGCGATGCCGAAACGGGTTTCCTTGCCCTCCATGTTGCCGCCGGCTTGGAGCTCGGTCGCCGCACCCTCCGCTCCTGCGCCCGAGAGCGGCGGAGGCGCGTGTTGTTCGGCCGTGTAGACGAGCCCGGCACCGATGCTGAAGATCAGCAGCATCGTGACGAAGAGCGCCCAGCCCTGCCGCGTGTCGCCGCATGCCTTGCCGAACATCCACGTGAAGCCGGCCGGGATCGAGAAGATCACGATCATCTGGATGTATGCCGCGAGCGGTGTCGGGCCTTCGAAGGGGTGTGCCGAGTTGGCGTTGAAGTACCCGCCGCCGTTCGTGCCCAGTTCCTTAATCGCTTCCATCGAGGCCACCGGACCGAGCGGGATCGTCTGGATGGCACCCTCAAGCGTGGTCGCGGTCACCGTACCACCGAGCGTCTGCGGCACGCCGAGTGCCACGTATCCAAGCGAGAGAACGATGCTCACCGGAAGCAGCACGTAGAGCCAGGAACGAGTGAGATCGACCCAGAAGTTGCCGACGACCCGCGAGCTGCCCCGCGTGAATCCTCGCACGAGCGCCGCGGCAACACACATGCCCGTTGAAGCCGACAGGAACTGCTGGAGCGCAAGCCCCGCCATCTGGGAGAGCGGGCTGGCAGCTTCTCCCGCGTACGCCTGCCAGTTGGTGTTCGTCACAAACGACACAGCTGTGTTGAGGGCAATACTTGGGGTCATCGGCTGGAACGCCGAGCCGGTGGGAAGGATGTTCTGAATGCGAAGCTGGATGAAGAGCGCGATGATCCCGACGACGTTGAAGGCGATGAGCGCGATCGCGTATCCGCCCCACCGGGACTCGACCTCTGGATCGACCCCGGTCACCCGGTAGATACCGCGTTCCACGGGGCCGAGTACGCGATCCGCCACACGCAGCGGTCGGCGGTCATACACCGCCAGGAGCCACCAGCCAACTGGTTTGGCGAGCAGCACAACGATTGCGCCGAAGGCTATGAACGATGTCCAGCCCATGGCGAACGCCTAGAACCGTTCCGGCCTGACGAGCGCATAGAGGAGATACGCGAGCAAGCCGAAGGCTACCATGCCGACGATCACGTACTCGAGCATCAGAGTCGCTCCACTGCTTTCACATAGGCGACAACCGCTCGCGCGGCCGTCAGCACGCCCGCCACGCAGAGGATATCTATGAACAGATCAGCCACGGGTCCCTCCTCCGCCAGGCAAACCTCACAGAGTATGCGAGGCAGGCTATTGCGAAGGAGTGAAGAAGGCGTAGCCGCCTGTAAGGCTGCTGCAAAGATTCGTCGTCGGGGGTGCGCTTAGCGCGTCGAGAACCTGAACCCGACCCGCGGCTCGGTGAGGATGTAGCGCGGCACACCCGGATGCGGCTCGATCTTGCGTCGCAGGTTGCTCACGTGCACGCGGAGGCTCGCGACGTCGGCCTCGGATTCGCCGCCCCACGCGCGCTGAATCAGCTGTCCCCACGTCAGCACCCGATCCGGATTCTGGGCGAGGGCGACCAGGATCTCATATTCGATGGGCGTGAGAGCCACCGCCTTGCCCGACCGCTCGACCCGGCGATGGGCAAAGTCCACCCTCAGATCGCCCACCTCGACTACCGTTGGCGCGCCCGGGGCGCCATCGCTCCTGCGCAGGAGCACGCCGACGCGCGCCACGAACTCGCTCGCCGAGAACGGCTTCGTGACGTAGTCGTCCGCGCCGCCGTTGAGCGCCTCGACCTTGTCCTGCTCATCTGTGCGCGCCGACAGCACGAGGATGGGAACCTCGAGGAACTCACGAATTCGGCCGAGCACGACGAGCCCGTCTTCGTCGGGCAGCGTGAGGTCGAGAACGATGAGGTCAGGCGTCCGCGTGAGCAAACACTCGAGCGCCTCGGCACCTGACGTCGCGGCGAGCACCTCGAAGCCCCTCGACTCGAGGATCGCGCGAATCGCACGGACCACCTGGGGCTCGTCGTCCACCACGAGTACGGGATGAGTAGTCGCGCGGCTCACTCCGCCTCCTCCAATGCTGCCGCCGGCAGTTCGATCGTGAAGCGCGCGCCGTGGGGCTCGGCATCCTCGACATGCAGGCTGCCATGGTTCGCGTGCACGATGTCTGCGGCAATCGCCAGGCCGAGCCCCGTGCTCCTCGGCGAGGCGAGACCGACGCTTCCCCTGTAGAAGCGCTCGAAGATGTGCGCCTTCTCCGTGTCGGGTATGCCTGGCCCGCGATCTTCGATCCAGAGTTCGGTCATCCCATCGCGACGGCGGGCCCCCATCACGATCGGCGAGTCCCGTGGCGTGTACTGCAGCGCGTTGTCCACGAATGCTCGCAGTGCGCGCTCGACCTGCGTGAAGTCGGCGAAGACCTCCGGCGACGGGTCCTCGGCGACGTCGAAGATGAATCGATTCCGATCTCTCGAGTGCAGCCCCGCCGCAACGCCGCCGAATATCTCGCCTGCTTCGTAGAGGTCCGGGTGCGGCAGCCACGAATCGGACTGGAGCCGCGAGAGGTCAAGCAGATCGCCGATAGCGGCGTCGAGCCGCTCAAGGTCCTCGCCGACCGACGAAAGGCGTGACCTCACCTCAGCTGCGTCGCCGGGGTGTTCGGATTGCATGAGGTCGGTGACCGTCGCCATGACCGCGACGAGCGGCGTCTTGAGTTCATGGGAGACAGCCGAGATGATCGCCGACTTCAGGCGCTCCGCCTCCTGGGCGGCGGCCGAATTCGCGGAGAGCATCATCGCCCGTCGGTTCTCCATGAAGACAGCGAGTAGATTGGCCACTGAGATGAGGAACGGAACGTGCTCGGCACGCACCCCACCCGGGTCGGCGAGAACCTGCAGAACACCCTCGCCACCAGTGCTTGCGATGAGCGGGAGGAACGCACCGCAACAGCTGTCTGCCGCGCCAGACGCGAGCCATCCGGAGCCGAGCCGATCGCGTCCAGTCTCGATGGCTGGCAGACCGGCGGTCTTCATCTCCTCGAGCGTCCGGACTGCGACAGCTCGGTCTTGCTCCGTCACGAGGCGCGAGTCGGGGCCGAGTGCGCGCGGGCCTTCCGCCTCTGCGATCCACACGACCGCGCCCTCCACCCCCTCGAGTCTGCCAAGTGCAATCGAAGCGGTGCGTGCAACCTCCTCGGGACTCGACCCTTTGGCGAGGTCATTCGCAAGTCGAGCGAGCGCGGTAGCCTCAGCCTCGTTGCGCTCAGCGATCATCTCGCGCTCGCGCAATCGTCCGGTCAGTAGCCCGAACGCCGTGGCGATAAGCAGAAAGACGACGAGCTGGATGAGGTCGCGTGGATCGGCGACCGTGAACTCGTGGTAAGGCGGCGTGAAGAAGAAGTTGCTCGCCCCGAACGCCGCGACAGCTGCAACAACCGCCGGTCCTGTGCCGGCGAACCAGGCAGTCGCACCGACCACGGGGAGAAACAGCCAAGCCCAGTGCTCTATGCCGAGGGACTGACGGAACGGCAGGAAGGCAAGCGTCACCGCCGTCACCGCCGCAAGCGCGGCGGTGTGCCGCACCCAGCGCTGCCTGCTCACCAGCGGATTCCGCGCCACCGGCAGCACCTCCTTCGGCAACCATCGTAGCACCCGCGCTCTGTGACGGACGGCTTCGCCGACGAGGTCAGCGCGCGGAGCCACGAAGGGTCCCGTGCGTCTACGACTGCGTGCCCTCCTTCGCGCGCCGGCGAGGCGCCGGGGCCGCATGGGCGGCGACGTACTCCCTGTACCACGCCATGGCGGCGAGGGCGCGTACCGCGGCGACCGGCGAGTAGAGGATGACCGGATCGTGACTCGCGGCGGTCGGGAAGGTCGCGGCCTCGAACGGGCGCAACGGGACGTTGATGATCGGCTTGCCGGTGCGTTCCATGAGCTCGGACACGCGCTCGAGGAAGGCGGCCTCGGCGGGGTTGAAGCTGCCGCGACCGAAGCCGGCCGCTGCGACTTCAGGCGCGGCGTCTGCCGTCCAGCCGGTTGACGGGCTGCGGAGGATGCCCAGCACGACGACGGCGTCCACCATCTCGCTCTCGGCGAGCACGGTCAGCGCTCGCTCTGCGAGGTCCGGCTCTATGGCCGCCACGAGGTCGATGGGGTTGCTGCGGCTCCAGTAGCCGGGCAGGAGCTCGTCCAGCGCCGCGAGAACCTGAGGCTCCAACGTGGCAAGCTCGAGATCGTTGCGCGCCAGCTCGTCCGCCGCCAGCACGCCCCAGCCTCCGCCGAGCGTCATGATCGCCACACGGCGGCCGGCGGGCAGCGGGAGCGCGGTGAGGCACAGCGCAAGGTCCAAGCTCTCGTCGGGGCCGGTGCGGACCAAGCAGCCGGCCTGGCGGGCCGCAGCCATGAAGACGTCCGCCGAGCCGGCCATGGCGCCGGTGTGCGATGCGGCTGCGCGGCGGCCGTACTCCGTGAGGCCCCCGCGCAGCACCACCACCGGCTTCTTCGGCGTGATGCGGCGCATGACGTCGAGGAAGCGTCGGCCGTCGCCGGTACCCTCGAGATAGACGAGGGCGGCGGCGGTCTGCGCATCGTCCCCGAGCGCGTCGAGCACGTCGAGCGCGCTCGTACTCGCCTGGTTGCCGACGGTCACGTACTTGTCGATGCCGACGCCGCGCCGCTCGGCCCTCGTGACGAGCTGCACGCCGATGTTGCCGGACTGCGAGACAATGCTTAAGCCGCCGGCTTGCGGCCGCAACTCCAGAAAACCGACGGCGTGCAGGCGGCTGTGCGTCGCGAGCAGGCCCATGCAGTTGGGGCCGATGAGGGTGACGCCCGCATCTCGGGCCGTCATGACCAGCTCCGCCTCGAGGGCGGCGCCCGTCTCGCCCGCCTCCGAGTAGCCCGCAGCGACAACCAGCGCGACGGGGATGCCTCGCTCCCCGCACTGCTCGATCACGTCGTTCACCTTGTCGGCGCTGAGCGCGATCAGCGCCAGGTCCGGGACAGTCGGCAGCTCGGCGATGGTAGCGAAGGCGGGCAGGCCGCACACGGTACCGCCGCGCCCGTTCACCGGGTAGATCGGGCCGGCGAAGCCGCCGTCGATGAGGTTGCGAAGGAGGGAACCGCCCCACTTGTTGGGGTCATTCGAGGCGCCGATGACCGTGACGGCGTGCGGCGCAAACAGGGGGGTCAGGTCGGCGGACGAGGTCACACGCGGGTGAGGAGCGGACGCACGTCCTTCTCCCTCCGCGGCGGGATCGAGGATCACGAGCGCGTCGGCGGCCACCGGCGTCGCGCCTTCCACGATGAGAGGGTTTACGTCGATCTCGATCACGGAGGGGTGGTCCGCAGCGATGCGCGCGATCGCGCGGATAGCGCCGGCCAGGAGCGAGCGATCCACCGGTGGCAGGCCGCGGAAGGCGCCGAGCAGGGCGCTTGCCCTAATTCCGGTGAGCATGCCCTCGATGTCCCGGTCGTCCAAGGGCGTCACGCCGAGCGCGATGTCATGGTGCGCTTCGGTGAAGATGCCTCCGACGCCGAAGAGGATAACCGGGCCGAAGAGCGGATCGCGCTTCATGCCGACCATGAACTCGCGCGCGCCCCGGACCATCCGCTCAACGAGGAGCAGGGCGTCCTGACCTTCGGAAACTGCCAGAAGAGAGCGGGCGGCGGCCTGGACGGCCTCGTCCCCGCGGAGGTCCAAGGCGACCAGTCCGTGCTCTGTCTTGTGGCTGATGTGCAATCCGATGGCCTTGATGACCACCGGACCGCCGAGCCGACGGGCGATAGCTGCGGCCTCGTCCTCGTCGCGCGCGAGGCCGCCCTCGGGGACGGCGATTCCGTAGCCGGCAAGCAACGTCTTCGCCTGCAACTCGTCCAGCGCGCTCAGCCCTTGAGCTACCGCTGCTGCCATGACCTCGGCCGCCGCTCGGTGGGCGGCCGACGATCGTGTCACCACGCCGTGTTCACCCGCGCACGATGCATGTAACCTCCCGTCTGCCGTCGGGTGAGTGTGTCAGACCTGCTTCACCAGCGGACCGATGCCGGTGAACACGTGCAGGACCCGATCGCCCTCGACTATGGGAGGTCCGGTAATGGACATCAGACCCGACCTGCCGTCGGTCGTCTCAAGCCGCATCTGTACGCCGGGCTCTAGTACCGTGCTGAGCGGAAGTGCTACGTGGGCGTGCCACCCCGGGGCTTCGGTCGAGCCCTCGGGAGTGTGGAGAACATCCAGCAATAGGACGGCATCGGAAACGATGGCCCTGTCACCTTCGAAGATCGTGCCTTCGACCTCGTCCATGGGCGTATCCCTTCGCCTCGATCGTCCGGGACTACTACGTGAAAGTGTCCTTGATCAGCTCGGCACCGGCGGTGGAGCAGGCCGTCGTGCGGCGGGGGCTATGCATTCCCTTCAATGAACTCCTTGAACTTCTTCAGATCCGCCTCGACTCGCCGGCGCATCCAGTGACGCGTCGTGTCGGGCTTGCCTTCCCAAGCCTTGGGATCGTACTCGAGCTCGTAGCGTATCGTCGTCTTGTCCGAACCAATCTTGTCGAACGTGACCTTGCCGGTCTCCCGGCCGTCGACTGCCCGCCAAGAGACGCCCTGGTCGGTGACGTGCTCGACGACATCCGCGTCCCACTCGATGACGTCATCTTCGACCACGACGACCCAGTGCAGACTGTCCGCGGGCAACACGTCGACCCGCTCCACGACCTCCATGAACGCCGGGAAGTCCTCGAACGCCACCCAGGCGTCGTAGACCCTTCGGACGTCGGCGTCGACCTCAATAGTGCTGTCGACGAATGCCATGGCCATCCCCTTTCGGTCCGTGGAATCACATGGTGTGTTCATACCCTCCCCGGGCGACTTCAGCTCCGCACAGGTGCGTATGGCGCAGACCGGCCCCGTGGGCTCCACCCGGAGGCACGGGGAGACGGGAACCGAGGGCTTGTGGGGGCGGAGTCTGGGTACACTCCCCCTATGACGCGAGAAGTAGGGGTTCCAATGGAGGATGCCGTTCCGATGAGCGGTACGGCTGTCGTCTACTGCGAAGGGAACTTCGGCGCCCCCGACGGAAAGACCGCCAATGGCCTGGTACGCCATTCCGAGAAGTACCAGATCCTCTCGATAATCGACAGCACGAAGTCGGGCCTCGACTCCGGTGAGGTGCTTGGCGACGCGCCCAACGGCATACCGATCTGTGCCGACCTGACGCAGGCGATCGCTCTCGCAGGAGGCGTTCCGGACTTCTTCATCTACGGAATGGCGCCCCTGAGCGGCATGCTTTCGCCCGCTGAACGGCGCTTGATACTCGAAGCCATTGGACGAGGGATGCACATCGTCAACGGCCTCCACGAGTTTCTGAACGACGACCCGGAGTTCGCGGCGGCGGCAGCAGCGCATCACGTGACGATCACCGACGTGCGCCGCCCGGCAGAGAAGAAGAACCTGCGGGTGTTCAGCGGGCGCATCGCCACAGTCTCCTGTCCGCGCATCGCCGTGCTGGGCACTGACAGTGCGATCGGCAAGCGCACCACTGCAACGATCCTCACCCAGGCGCTCAACGATCGTGGAATCAAGACGGTCTTGGTCGGCACAGGTCAGACCGGCCTCATCCAGGGTGCTCGCTATGGCGTGGTGCTTGACGCCATCCCGTGTCAGTTCTGTTCAGGCGAGATGGAAGCAGCCGTGGTGGAAGCCTTCGAGGGCGAGCATCCCGATGCGATCGTCATCGAGGGGCAGGGAGCCCTCAGCCATCCCGCCTATCTGTCATCCATCTTCATCCTGCGCGGCGGCCAGCCCAACGCGGTCATCTTGCAGCACGCACCGGCGCGACGGTGGTTGGGTGACTTCCCCGACGTGCCAAGGCCGAGCGCCGCAAGCGAGATCAACCTCATCCAGACGTTCGCCGACACGAAGGTCATCGGCCTCACTCTCAACCACGAGAGCATGACCGATGCCGAGGTCACCTCAGCGATCAGACTGTACGAGTTGGAACTTGGTATCCCGGTCACTGACGCGCTTACGCGGCCTCACGATCGCTTGGTCGATATGGTGGTTCGGGCGTTCCCCGAACTCCATCAGAAGCTGGGCGCAGACTAGCTCGGCGGCAACTGAGCGCGAAGGAAGTGGCGGGCATTGGCGAACGCGAACTTCTCGGCGAGGTCTTGACCATAGCTGCTGCTGACAGCACTGACCAACCCACCGAGGGACGCGGTGTCTCCCAGCTCGCCCATGCCCGCCGAACCCCAGTCACTGCCGACGGCAAGCGTGTCCTCGCCGGCCAGCGAGGCGATTCTCTCTATGTGACGCAGAGCCTCGCCGACGGATCCCTTCTCACCCAGAAAGTCCGGGAAGAACGCCAGGCCGACCAGTCCGCCGTGACTACCCAGCGCTCGAAGCTGGTCGTCAGTGAGGCCTCTCGGATGGTTCACGATCGCCCGGCACGACGTGTGCGTCACAAGCACCGGCGGAGCGTACAGGTCAAGCGCCTCGTAGAACCCGGCATCGTTCAGGTGCGACAAGTCGAGGAGGAGAGGGCTTCTCTCCAGCGCGCGGAGCAGCTGCCTGCCCGTTGCCTTGAGAGGAGCTGCGCTGTCTCCGTAGCAGCTGACCCCGTAGGGGGTCTCGTGATTCCACGTGAGCGACAGGCCGCGTAGAGAGTGCTCGGTCCACAGCAGTTCCAGCATGTCAGGCTCGACGCTTGGGAGATGCAGGCCCTCTGAGTGGGTCAGCACCCCGGTGCGCGGATCGTCGGCATCCAGATCCTCAACGCTGGTGATGAGACGCAGGGCGGAGGCGTGGGATCTCAGCAGTTCGTGATGCGCCTCGAGCTCGCGGAGAAGGGAGCTCTCCGGAAGGCACGGAAACAAGGACGAGAAGACGACCGCAGCATGAATGGAGCCGGTCAAGTAGTTCGAGCTGTAGGCCGGCAAGCCTCCAGCCAGCTGTGCCACGCCAAACAGCAGGTCCTGGTGCAGGTCGATGAAGACGGACTTCTGAGGCTCAGGGTCGGTCGGCAACGTACGCACCTGCGCAGTCTCTCGCGGTCTCACTTCTCACAGTGTCGCACAGAGTGCGGTTGCGTCCGTCGCTGCATGCTGCGGATTCAGCAGAGTCCTCACGGCGATGCCAACTCCGTGACGCAGGCCCGAGCGTCTAACGTCCGGGCCTTCGTCAAGAACCGTGGGGGCTACAGCCCACTGTGGATGAGTGCTAGGCAATCGCAACTGCAGGGACGGGGCAGCAGACACGTGAGACGGCCGTTGTCCTCGCCAGATCGCGCTCGACCTCCTCGGCGAGGCCGTGATCCTCGACGATGCCGTCGCGCATGCGGATGGCGCGGTCGAATGATTGAATTGATGTTCACGACTCCGGCCAGGATTCCGTCGTCGAGACGGATGCCGTAGCTCAAGCGGATGTCGGGCGGCGTGCCGAGAGCGTCCCGCAGCTCGGCCTCAGACGTCGGCGGCGTGACCCACGGCTCGTGGAGGGTGCGGCTCTGCCCGAAGGCTGCGAATAGCTCTGGGGCATCATGAGGGCCGAGAAGGCCTATCCGCATCGTCAACCACCTGTTTGTCCGCACAACGCATTGCGCATAACCTGCGGCACGTGCGGTCTCAGGATACCCGACGAGTCCTCGCCGTCAGGTTGGTGCGCCTGTTGGGCAGCCCCGGGTCCCCGGGCGCGCCGAGAAACCGCTGGTCAGGTAGTGCATCCGGCGGAGAGGGAGGATTCGAACCCTCGTGTGTCCAGTTCGTTTGGAGAATGGTTTGCGTGCCGGCCCTTCTCAGCCCATCTGTTCCAGCGTGCCCCGATGGAAGTCGTGCTGGCCGAGGGCGCGTCTGAGATCGCCAGCGAGGTCTTCGCTCTTTGCCTCGCCAATCTTCGCCGAATAGAACCCGGCCGCAACGCCCTCAAGCCGCTCCGCAGCCTCACGTGCCTCGGCAGTCGAGTGAACGACCCGCACGCTGTCGAAGGGAACCTCAGGGGGCGCCGGCGTGCCGAGACCGGGAACGTAGGTCGCGGCCCAGACCAAGTGGCGCATCTCGTCCACGGCAAACTCAAAGTACTGCTCACCCTGATCGCAGTCGCCGCACCCGTACTTGTTCCAGAGGTACTGGAGCACGCTCGCATACTCAACCCCGAGAGTGGGACCGACAACAGCGAGGTCCTCGGGACCAGCGATTGCATGTGCGGCGTAGGCCGGCTCTCCGCCCGCGCGCACTTCTGTCTCGAGACGCTGGAACGTGGCGCGGTGATGATGTTCATCCTCGACGATCCGTTCGATAAGGCGACTGAGCTCGGGATCCGAATCGCCGAGAAGCTCAAGCGTCTGCGCATAGTGCGACAGCGCCAGATCTTCGGTGCCGACGTCCACCAACATGCTGTCGGCCATCGACGTGGGGAGGAGGACACGGGCGCGATCGAGTGTTGGCTCGCCGCCCCGGTCGCGAATGGCCTCGGCCAGCCATTCGAAGTGCCACATCTCCTCGCGCGCCATCTTGCGGACCGGATCCGTAATACCGACATCCCGCAGCAGCGCACCGTGGATGACGTACTGAATGATCGCGCCGTGTTCGAGCGCCTGGTCCTCCCTGAGCGAGTCCAGGGCCTCAGCGGAGATAGTCATGGCAGCCTCCTTGGGTACCTGTTCCCAAGTAGCCGGATTGGCTATCGTCGGCCGTTAAGCAAGGGCTCGAAGCTCAATTCCGAGGCGAGCATGCGCCCGAAGTACCGTGGGTATACACCAGTTCATGAGTCCCTCGATACACTACGGGTCCGATGACGACGTTTCTGTTGTGCTCGCCAACGCCGACCCGGCGCTCGGCGCGGTGATCAACCGAGTAGGCACGGTCAGTCTCTCGTCTCCGTCGGACCCTTTCGTCGCAATGATCCGCTCGATTGTCGGCCAGCAGCTATCCGAGCGAGCCGCCAGCGCGATCTTCGGTAGGCTTTCTGCCGCCGTCGAAATCACTCCCGCGACCTTGTCTTCGGCCGACGACGCGGAGCTTCGAGCTGCGGGCCTGTCGCGCCAAAAGGCGTCCTATGTTCAGGAAACCGCCCGACGATTCCTTGTCGGCGATATCGACCCGGACCGGCTCGACGGGCTTTCCGATGAAGATGCTATGTCTCAGCTGATGCGTCTTCGCGGAGTTGGTCCCTGGTCGGCCGAGATGTTCCTCATGTTCGCGTTGGGCCGACCTGACATTCTTGCGGTTGACGACCTCGGCGTTCGCGCGCAAGCCGGGGACATGATGGGCCTAAGTCGTCCCGCGAACCGCGACGAGCTCATCAAACGCGCCGAGGCGTGGAGGCCCCACCGATCCGCTGCGAGCTTCTACCTGATGGCTGCGCGAGCGCGTTCCGCCGCGAAGCGGGTGAGATGACGTGAGTGTGCTGGTTCACACCGTCGGCCATTCCACGCGCTCGGCTGAAGAGTTCGTCGCACTGATGCGTGAGTTTGGAGTCGCGCGCGTCGCGGACGTGAGAACGATTCCTCGCTCGCGCCACAATCCTCAGTTCGACATCTCCGTGATGCCCGATTGGCTATCCGACGCTGGCATCGCATACGAACACATGCCCGGGCTCGGCGGGTTTCGCCATACCACGCCTCATTCACCCAATCTCGGCTGGCACAACGACGCCTTCCGAGGATATGCCGACTACATGCAGACGCCCGAGTTCGCCGCCGCCATAGATCACCTCGTGGTCGAAGCCGGACTGAGTGTCGTTGCGGTCATGTGTGCAGAAGCCGTCCCGTGGCGCTGCCACCGGTCCCTGATCGGAGACGCGCTCGTTGCGCGGGGGATAGCCGTCAACGACATCATCGGCCCCCGCGCCGCGCGACTGCACCGTTTGACCGCTTTCGCCGAGGTGGACGGGGAAAGCGTCACATATCCGCCGTGATTCCCGAACCGATGAAGCGTCCTTCCGCAGATGCCCCGAGAACGCTCGAAACGAACCGCGGTCCCGACCTCCCAGAACGGGCTGTCGGAACCGCGTTTTCGCAGCTAAATGGCGGAGAGGGAGGGATTCGAACCCTCGTAGCGGGGGATACCCGCTAAACGGTTTTCGAGACCGCCGCATTCAACCACTCTGCCACCTCTCCGGGGTGACGCGAGCCGCACGCGGGCGGCTCAAAGCGCACGTGCGAGTATAGCGGGGGCGCGGTGGTCGGACAACCGAGAAGCGTTACCATGCACACATGCCGCGCGACCTCATAGTGCCTGCCATCATCATGTCGGCCGCGCTCGTCTTCTACACGGCGGGCGTGATGGCCGAACGCGTCCAGCGGAGTCTCCGCGGCTGGCACGTCATCCTCTTCTGGCTCGGGCTCGCCTGCGACGGGTACGCAACATCGATGATGGGGCGGCTGGTCGCCGCAGGACAGGACCCGGGCGTCATCCACTCGATCACTGGAGCTGCCGCATTCTGGCTCATGGCGCTGCACGCAACCTGGGCGACGTGGGTGCTGCTCCGCGGCAGCGGCGAGGCGCGAGCAGGCTTCCACCGCCACAGCATCGTCGTATGGGCCGTGTGGCTCATTCCCTATTTCGGCGGCATGATCGCGGGCATGGTTCGCGGTGCGAGCGGATAGCCCGGTCACGAAACCATCATTCAGGCAGCGAGGAGCGGCGCATGCAAACCAACGTCGGGAAGGCTGAGCGGATCGTGCGCGGGGTTCTGGGCCTGATTCTGCTCCCAGTCGGGCTCTTCGTTGGTCGCCTGACCTGGTGGGGCGTGGCCCTGGACGTCGCGGCCGGGCTCCTGTTGCTCAGCGCGACCACGGGCTTCTGCCACGTCTACAAGGTTCTCGGCCGGTCATGCCCACGGGAGCGTCGTTAGGCGCCGCTCAGCCCCGACCCGCAAGCCAGCGGCTGAGCCCGGAGCGGTCGGTCTGCCCGTCGATGATGCGCCCGGCTCTGTCTGCTGCGGCGTTCTGCTCCGCCACGAGAGCGTTGTGCGCAGCGACCGCATCGTTGTACCCCACCACAAGCTTGTTGTAGCCAGGCACACGGGCGTTGTATTCGGCGATCTTCCCCGCAGCCTGCAGCCGCTCGAGTTCGGTGCGCTCGGCCTTCACCCGTGCCGCGAGGTCGTCGAGCGCTGACTGGGACGCCTCGATCTGCGCCACCAGCTGATCGCTCCGCGCGACGGCGTCCTCATAGGCGCTGCGCAGCGCGTCGGTCTCGTCGCCGGCCCCATAGGCGAGCGCCCCATCGCCGATTCGGACCACCATCGGCTCAGAGGTCAGTGTGACGCCACTCGCTGACTCCTTGGGCATCCAACCGATGAGGCTTGGTGTGGTGAGTTCGATGAATCCGTAGCCACTGTCGCCGTACGTGCTGCCGTTCGTCCGGATGCCGAGCGCCATGTGCTCCTCGGCCGAGAAGAGCAGCATCGCAACGTCGTAGCCCTCGCGTGAGAGCAGCGCGGCAGCCAGAAGCGTCTTGTCGTCGCAGTCCCCGTCGAGGTCGTGCACCGTCTCGATCGGGAACTTCGGCTGCAGGTTGACAGGGTCGGTGCGGTACTCGAGCCCCTGCACCATGGTCGCGATGAGCTCCGCGTAGCGGTCGCTATCCAGGCCGAGCGAGTCCCGCTGCGCGCGGAGATTGGCGAGGAGCGCGTCGTAGAGCGGCTCCTGATGCGGTTCGTCGATGAAGGCGCGGTAGTAGTCTGGGATCCACTGGTCACGGTTGAGGTCGCGGAACAGAAGCACCGACTTCTCGGCGCGGCGCGCTCCCTCATACACAGCAGAATCCAGCTGCACCGAGAGCCTGCGACTGGCGCCCTCGAACGGCCACGAGAGCTCGGTTGCGGGAATCGGGGTGGCGTCAGCGACCGGCTCGATCTTCGGGTAGACGACGTCCGGCGGAAGCGCGACGGTTGGGAGCAGCGTGCAGCCCGACAGCGCGACCGACGCGGCCAGCGCCAGCAAGAGCAGCCCCGCACGCGCGGCGCGTTCCTTCATCGCTCCCCCTGACGGCGAGCCGGCGTCACGCGACGGCCGTCGCGCGGATTCCGGTGCGGTGAAAGAACGCCGGGCTTCACTCGTCTCCCCCAAGCGCCTCGTCACAGGCACGACGACCCGGCCTGATGCAGAGCGTCTTCCACGCATACGGCACCATGGCAAGCGACAGTGCGCCGGCTACCACGCCCGGTGACCACACTGTCGCGCGCTCCAGCAGGAAGCCACCAAGAATCGGGCCAATCACGCGCGAGAAGCTCTGGATCGACGTCTGGATGCCGAGGATGCCGCCCACCTCGTCGCGGTGGACGGCTTTGGAAAGCGCGCTCGACATGATGGTGTTGCTGACTCCGAGCCCGAGCGAGAGCGCCGGCATCAGCAGAAGGAGCAGCGGGACATTGGGCACGAAGCCCCAGAGCAGGAGCGCCCCACCGGCGAGCCCTGTGGCCACCAGGAGCAGCGTGTCGTCGCCGAAGCGCTTGGTGAGCCGCCCGATGAGGAACGCCTGCACGAGTACCGAGAGGATGCCGACGTAGCCGAGGACGAGGCCGTTCGTGCGGGCGGTGAGGCGAAGCGCCGCGATCGCCCACAGCGCGAAGCTGGTCTCGAAGATCGAGAACGACAGCGCCGTCGAGGTGCGGATCGTGAGAAGCGGCCCCACCCGGTGATGCGCCAGGCCCGCCTTGAGCGCCGAGAGGTCGAAGATCTTCCGCTTGAGCGCCGTGAGACGGGCGCGACTCTCGGCGCTGAGCGACTCGGGCAGGAACGCGGCGACGAGCACCATGTTCAGGAGCGCGAGTCCGGCACCCGCCCACGCGGGCGCGGTGTAGCTGATCCCCGAGAGCAGGCCGCCGGTGACCGGCCCCAGAATGAAGCCGAGCCCGAACGCCGCACCGATCATACCGAGCGCCTTCCCGCGGCTCTCGGGATCGGTCACGTCGGCGATGTAGGCCTGCGCGACAGAGATGTTGCCGCCAGTGATGCCGTCCACAAGGCGGCTCACGAAGAGGATGGGGAGCACCCGCGCAAGCGCCAAGACCACGAAGCCGACCGCGGTGCCGAGGATCGAGACCAGCAGGACCGGCTTGCGGCCGCGCCGGTCCGAGATGCTCCCCAGAAGCGGCGCGCCGAAGAGCTGAGCGAGCGGGTACGCCGCAGCCAGAAGGCCCGTCTGGAACCGGGACGCGCCGATCTCCTTGGCAAGGTAGGGCAGCAACGGCAAGACGATGCTGAACGACAGCATGTCCACGAGCACGACGGCGAAGATGATGGCGAGCCTGCGGTTCTTCATGGGCCCATGATAAACGTGGGCGCCCCGGTTGAGGCGCCCACGTCGTTTGACCTGGCGGAGAGTCAGGGATTCGAACCCTGGGTACGGTTCAACACCGCACACACGATTTCCAGTCGTGCTCCTTCAGCCACTCGGACAACTCTCCTTGTGCGCACGAGCGCACCCGCGAGTATACAGAGGTTGCCCGCCCCGGGGCAACGCGCGCGCTTCTCGCGCGGACCGAGCGACGGGCCCGCGCGTGTACACTGGATGGCGGTCGCGCCGCACGGCTGAGGAGACGCATGCCACTTCAAGAGCCCGCGTCAACCGCCTATTCCCCCGAGGCTCGCATCGCCGCGTTCACGGCGTTCCTCCGGGGAGCCCCCGCGTACGCCCAGACCTCACACATCGACGCCCTCCGCGATGCGGAGTACGGGCGGCTGGACGAGGGTGGCCACACGTACCTGGACTACACCGGCGGCGGCCTCTACGCGCGCTCGCAGGTGCACGCACACGACGAGTTGCTCCAAGGGGGCGTCTTCGGCAACCCGCACTCGCACAATCCGACCTCGGCGGCGGCGACCGAGCTGGTCGCGCGGGCGCGCGAGGCGGTGTTCGCGTTCTTCAACGCGTCGCCTGAGGAGTACGAGGTCATCTTCACGTCCAATGCCTCCGGCGCCCTGAAGCTCGTCGGCGAGGCGTACCCCTTCGAGGCCGGCTCCTGCTACCTGGTGAGCTACGACAATCACAACTCGGTGAACGGGATTCGCGAGTATGCCCGACGCGGTGGCGCTGACGTCGTCTACGTGCCGGTCCGCCCGCCCGAGCTACGGCTGGACGAGGACCTCGTGACCGCGGCGCTCAGTGCACCTGCCGAGTGCGAGCACCGGCTGTTCGCCTACCCCGCGCAGTCGAACTTCAGCGGCGTGCAGCACCCGCTGGAGTGGGTGGCCGCCGCGCATGAGCTGGGATGGGACGTACTCCTGGACTCGGCGGCGTTCGTGCCGACCAACCGGCTGGACCTCTCGGCCGTCAAGCCGGACTTCGTGCCGATCTCCTTCTACAAGATGTTCGGCTATCCCACCGGCACCGGCGCGCTCATCGCGCGGCGCGAGGCACTCGCCAAGCTCCACCGTCCGTGGTTCGCCGGCGGCACGATCACGCTCGCGTCGGTGCAGGCGGGCACGCACCGCCTCGCTGAGGGTGCGGCCGCCTTCGAGGACGGCACCGTCGACTACCTCGGGCTGCCTGCAGTGACGATCGGCTTGGAGCACCTCGCGAGCGTGGGCATGGACGCTATCCACGAGCGCGTGTCGGCCCTGGCGGGCTGGCTGCTTGGCGAGATGACCGCACTTCAGCACGCGAACGGCGCGCCGATGGCGCGCATCTTCGGCCCCGAGACGATGGAGGGTCGCGGCGCGACGATCGCGTTCTACCTCATGGACCCCGCGGGCGCCGTCTACGACTGCTACGAGGTCGAGCGGCTCGCGGGCGAGCGCCTGATCTCAATCCGCACCGGATGCTTCTGCAACCCGGGCGACGGCGAGGTCGCGCACGGCATCACGACCGGCGAGATGGAGGAGTGCTTCACCGAGCCCGCCGCGCACGTGACGCTCCAAGACTGCCAACGCCTTATCGAGGACCACACCGGCAAGGTGCCGAATACCATCCGCGTCTCGCTCGGAATCGCATCGAACTTCACCGACGTCTACCGACTGATGGGCTTGCTGGCGGCGTTTTCCGACGTGGGCTCGGGGGAGATCGGCTAGCGCGCCTCCCGCGCTCGGCGAGCACTGCGCGTGAGCACTGCGATCAGCGCGATCGCAACCGCCGAGATCCCCGCCGCCGCCCCAAGCTCGCCCCACGTGGGCACCGCGAGCGCGAAGAAGTCGCGCCCGATGGGGAGCACGAAGGCGAGGCTCGCGAGCGCCGCCATGGCGGCCACTACGCCCGCCCTCCAGCCAGAGAGCGGCCACTCCAGGATGACGATCACCGCGAGGCTTACCATCACCAGCACGAGCGTCGTCAGGATCCGCACCTCGCCGACCGGCATGCCCGTACCGCGGGCCACCATGAACACTCCCAGCACGGCGAGGGCGAGCACGGCGCCCGAGGGGATGGCGAACTTCAGCACGCGAGGCACAAAGCCCGGCCGGTAGGGCCGCCCGTGGGGGTCGAGCGCGAAGAAGAACCCAGGGATGCCGATGGCCACGCTCCCCGCCAAGGTGACGTGCCGCGGAAGGAACGGGTACGGTACGCCCAGGAGCACGACGGCAAGCGCCAGGATCGCGGCCCACGTCGTCTTCGTGAGGAAGAGGTTCGCCACACGCTCGGCGTTGGTCACGACGCGCCGGCCTTCCGCCATCAGGTGCGGGACCGAGGCGAACCGGTTGTCCAGCAAGACGACCTGCGCCACGGCACGGGCGGCGGGCACGCCGGAGCCCATCGCGATGCCCAAGTCCGCCTGCTTGAGCGCAACGACGTCGTTCACGCCGTCGCCCGTCATCGCCACGGTGTGGCCCGAGCTCTGGAGCGCGGCCACCATCGCGGACTTCTGCTCCGGCATCACGCGCCCGAAGACGGTCGTGCGCTCCATGACCTCAGCGAGCGAGGCCTCGTCAGTGAGCGTCCGCGCATCGACTGCTGCGGCAGCGTTGGGCACGCCGGCGGTCGCGGCGATCCGCGAGACGGTCCGGGCATCGTCCCCGGAGATAACCCGCATGCCCACGCCCTGCTCGTCGAGGTAGCGCACCGTGTCCGCGGCGTCGGGACGCACCCGTTCCGCAAGCAGCACGAAGCCCGCCGGCGTGAGGCTCGGCGGCAGTGCCGGAGCGGCTCCCTCGTGCGTCAACGCATCTGCCCGCGCGAGGAGCAGCACGCGCGCACCCTCCCTGACGAGCCCTTCAAGGCGCTCGCGCGCGGGGCCGGGATCGTCCGCCACGTCGAGGAGCACGTCGGGCGCGCCGAGGACCCACGCGCCGTTCGCTCCGAAGTCGACCGCACTCCACTTGCGCGCTGAGGAGAACGGCACCGATGCGACGCTCGTCCATCCTGCCGGCGCCGCCACGCCCGCGCCGATTGCCCGCATCGTCTCGTCCGGCGAGGTGTCGGCCGCCGCCAACGCGCCCAGCGCCTCGAGCCCGCCGTGCTCCGCCACGCCGCCCGCCGACAAGGGTTCGAAGCGCTCGAAGGCCGGCTCCCGCTCGGTGAGCGTGCCGGTCTTGTCCGCGCACACCACGTCCGTCCGCGCGAGCGTCTCGACGGCAGCCAGTTCGTTCACGAGCACGTGGCGTCGGGCGAGCATGACGGCGGAGACCGCGAACGCGATGCTGCTCAAGAGCACGAGCCCCTCGGGCACCATGGCCACGAGCGGCGCAACCGTGTTCGTCACCATCGTCGCGGCGTCCTCGGAGTGCTGCCAGCTGTTGTAGACCGTGAGCGCGGCGACCGGCACCATCGCCACCGCGATGATCTTCAGGATGCTGTTGATGCCCGCCATGATGTCCGAGTGGGCCCGTACGAACCGGCGGCCTTCCCGCTCGATGCGCGCGGCGTACGAGCCGGCGCCCACCGCCGTCGCACGGCAGATGCCGGTCCCGGCGACGACGAAACTTCCGGACATGACCACATCGTCCGCGTGCTTTGCTACCGGCACCGCCTCGCCGGTGAGCGCGGACTCGTCGATCTCCAGCCCGGCGGCCTCCAGAACGACCGCATCGACCACGAGTTGCTCGCCCGGCGCCAGCGTCACGACGTCGTCCAGCACGACGTCGCCGACCCCGACCTCGGCCGGAATGCCGTCGCGCACGACGCGCGCCTTGGGCGCCGAGATGAGGATCAGCCGATCGAGCGTGACCTTCGCCCGAACCTCCTGTGCCACGCCGATGGCGGTGTTCGCGACCAGCACGAAGCCGAAGAGCGCATCACGCCACGAGCCGAACGCAAGCACAAGGGCGCAGAGCACGCCCAAGATGAGGTTGAACCAGGTGAAGACGTTGGCGCGGACGATGTCCCAGAGCGAGCGGCTGGTACGGGTTGTAACCGCGTTCGTCTGCCCCGCTTCTATCCGCGAGCGTACGTCCGCGGCGGTGAGGCCCGTGTGCTGCACGTGAGGCTCCGCCACCGGTCCTCCCCTCGGCGCCGCCGCCTGTTCTCAACACCAGTATCGCGCACCCCGGAAGCCGTGTCGTGGATGTCCGCGCGGGAGCGGGTACATGCTCTTGTGACGGCACATGGCTGAAGGAGGGCTCTCACGTGGCGACCGTTGAGGAGCTACCGCCCGACGTGCGGGCATTCGTGCAGATGTACAAGTGGCACCGGATCGATCCCGTACCGTGGGCGCTGCCTGCCCTCCCCCTTTCACAGTCGCGCGTCGGGCTGGTTGCGACGGCGTGCATGGTCGGGGACGGCCAGCCCCCGTTTGTCGCCGAGCAGCCGGAGAACGACCCCTCGATTCGCGTCGTGCCATCAGGGATGGACCCGGCGGACCTCATCAATACGTTCCCGGGCCAGGCGTTCGATCATGCCGGACTGAGTGCCGACGCGAACCTGCTCGTCCCGCTCGATCGGCTCCGGGAGCTCGCGGCTGCCGGCAAGATCGGCGAACTCGCGCCGCGGACGGTGTCGCTCTGCGGCCACATCGCAAAGCCCAAACGCCTCATCGAAGACTCCGCGCCCGAGATCGCCCGACTCTTCCGGGATGACGCGGTCGACGTCGTCCTCCTCGTGCCCGCTTGACCCCTCTGCAACCAGACCGTGAGTCTGGTCGCCGCAGAGATTGAGCGCGCAGGCATTCCCACCGTGTGCCAGGTCTACCTTCGCGACGCGGCGGAGCGCCTCCGCCCGCCGCGGGCGCTGTGGGTGCCGTTCCCGCACGGGTACGCGCTGGGCGCGCCGGACGATAGCGAACTGCAGCTGAGCGTTCTGCGCGAGACCTTCGCGCTCTTGGATGAGCCCGGCCCGCCACCCGTGCTGAAGGACTATCGCCTTCAACGAGAAGAAGGCTGAGAAGGAGAAGCAGGGCGCGCTACCGCCTGCGGAGGTCCCCGAAGAAGTCCCTGAGAAGCGCCGCGCTCTCGTCGGCGAGCACGCCCGCCGTCACGGCGAAGCGGTGGTTGAGCCGCTCGTCATTGGAGAGGTCGTAGAGCGTGCCGACGGCTCCGGCCTTGGGATCGGGCGCACCGTAGACCAGCCGCTCGATCCGCGCCTGATGCATCGCGCCCGCGCACATGGGGCACGGCTCGAGCGTCGCGTACACCGTGCAGTCCGAGAGACGCCACCGCCCCAGTCGCTGCGAGGCCTCGCGGATGGCGAGGAGCTCGGCGTGGGCCGTGGGGTCGGCATCGACCTCCCGCGTGTTGTGCGCGCGAGCGACGACCGCTCCGTCGCACACCACGACCGCGCCGATCGGCACCTCGCCGATCGCCGCTGCCGCTCTCGCTTCGTCCAGCGCAAGGGCCATATACGTGGTGTCTGCCTCCATGGCGCTGATGCTACACTACTCGCGCTGAGGCCGGCTCCAGCCAGCCGCCTCGCCGTGTCACCCGCGGAGGGGTGGCAGAGTGGTTGAATGCGACGGTCTTGAAAACCGTTGACCCGCAAGGGTTCGTGGGTTCGAATCCCACCCCCTCCGCCAGCAGGACACCCGCCCCGCGAGTCGTATACAGCCCCCATGTGGGTTCGGTCAGCGACGCAGGGGGCCGAGTACCGTGGATGACTGGTCGCAAGGCGCGTGGTGGGGATACTGCCGCACCTGCCATCCCGACAGCGTGTCTTTTGGGCAATACGAGTGGATGGAAGCCGGCCTGTGCCCGGCAGGACATGACGACTGCGCGCCGCTGCCGCGAGTCGCCTACTGCATGGAGTGCGGGGACGTCGTCCCGCTCACCCGCGAGGGCTCGTGCAGAAGCGGGCACCGGCGTGGCCTGATGCACCATCATCCTCCCGCCGACACCGACAGGTGGCCCCTGCCCGCGAGCGACTACTTCGATGACGCGGAGCCGGACGGACCGGTGTACAGCGTCTGGCATCCCTGGACCTACATGTACTACCCCACCGAGGACGTCCTCGCCGGACGGGCGTCCACGTACGCGTACCGCACACGTGACGGGCACTGGGAGACGGCAAGCGGGCACTGGGGGAAGACCCTGCCGCACGCCCCCAATCCCAGCGATTCGCTCCCGGAGTGGATGGTCGCCCTGCTGAGCGAACCGTCAAAGCCTCGTTCCCCGCAAAGGAACGCCATCCCGGCGCAACCAGCAGTCCCAGCCTCGGAGGCGCCGCAACCACCGGCCGAGCCGATGGACTGGACGTCTCCCGCCATCATGGCAGCGCTGGTCGTCCTGGCCCTGTTGCTGTTGTGGCTCTGGGTGCGTGGCTAGGAGGAACCCGCCGTCACGCACCGGTGAGACGCTTGATCGGGTTGAACAGCCGCCCATGGTTCCAGGCCGTCACCACGAAGTGGGCCAACAGCATTCCACCGACGAGGTCGATCGAGTAATGACCGTGCGCCAGAATGAGCCCCGCGCCCTCAATCGCGGCGAGCGCCGACTGGACCTTGCGGAGTATCGGGGCCCGCTCGGCGGATGTCAGCAGGACGAGGATCAGCGCCGTGGCGATGTGGCCCGACGGAAACATGCCGTACTGCTGGACCTCGAAGACGAACGGGCCCGCCCCCTGAGCGGGCGCAAGCGGGGTGAGGATCATGAACGCCGCTCGCATGATGTACATGAGGGCGAAGATCGCCGTTAGCGCGGGAATCCGTGTGGGCTCGTATCGCACGGCGTAGTAGAGGAACAGCGAGAACCCGATGACGAGCGCGATGACCGTGAGGTAGCGAGCCCAGCTGACGTACGGCAGCAGCTCGAACAGAAGGTCGCGCGGCCGTGGCCTGTTGGCGAACTCGGACAGGATCAGCCGGTTCCCGAGAATCGAAGTGGCGGCGACCACAGCGAGGAGTCCCGCTGCAACAAGCCACGCCCTCGCACCCGGCTTGGGCCCTCCCGTCGGCGCTCGCACGAGCCCACCCCCGCTAGGTGATGACCCCCAGTCGCTTCCCGACCCGCACGAACGCTTCGACCGCTCGGTCGATCTGCTCGTCAGTGTGCGCCGCCGAAAGCTGAACGCGGATGCGCGCAGCGCCCTTCGGCACCACCGGGTAGCTGAAGCCGATGACGTAGATGCCTTCGTCGAGCATCGCGTCGGCCATACGGTGCGCGAGCGCCTCGTCGTAGAGCATTACCGGCACGATGGGGTGCTCGCCCGGCCGGATGTCGAAGCCTGCCGCGGTCATGCGCTCGCGGAACGAGCGCGCGCTTTGCTCGAGACGGTCGCGAAGCTCGGTCGTCTCCGAGAGCAGGCCGAGGACCGCCACCGTGGTGGCCGCCACCACCGGCGCGAGCGTGTTGGAGAACAGGTACGGGCGGCTCTTCTGCCGGAGCCACTCCACGATCTCACGCCGCCCGCTGACGCACCCTCCCGAGGCGCCCCCGAGCGCTTTCCCGAACGTGGTCGTGACGACGTCCACGCGGTCCGCGACGCCGCAGAGCTCGGGCGTGCCCCGGCCGGTCGCGCCGACGAATCCCGTCGCGTGCGAGTCATCGACCATCACGAGCGCGCCGAACTCGTCGGCAAGGTCGCAGACGCTCGCGAGATCCGCGATGTCGCCGTCCATCGAGAACACACCGTCGGTGGCGATCACGCGGAACCGCGCGCCCTGCGCCTCTTCAAGCTTCGCGCGCAGGTCGGCCATGTCCGCGTGCGCGTAGATGTACCGCTTCGCCTTCGTGAGGCGCACGCCGTCGATGACCGAGGCGTGGTTGAGCGCATCGGCGATGATCGCGTCCTCTGCGGTGAAGAACGGCTCGAAGAAGCCGCCGTTCGCATCGAAGCACGACGAGTAGAGGATTGTGTCCTCGGTCCCGATGAACGCGGAGACGCGCGCCTCGAGCTCCTTGTGCACGGCAAAGGTGCCGCAGATGAAGCGCACCGATGACGTGCCGAACCCCCACCGGTCGAGCGCTTCGTGCGCGGCAGCCGCAACGCGCGGATCGTCCGCGAGACCGAGGTAGTTGTTCGCGCAGAAGTTGAGGACCTCGCGCTCGGGCGCGCCCGGCTTGGCCGCGACGCGAATGACCGCGCCTTGCGGCGTGTCGATGACCCGCTCGGCCTTGTAGAGGCTCGCCTCGCGCAAGGCGGCGATCTCGCCCTGCAGGGCGTCTCTCATGCTCCCGAACATCAGCCCTCAGTTCCCAGGTCCAGCACGACTTTGCCGCTCTGCCCGCTGATCATCGCGGCGAAGCCCTCTTCGTACGCCTCGAACGGCAGCTCGTGCGTGATCACGGGCGCGATGTCGAGCCCGCTCTCGAGCATGGTCTGCATCTTGTACCAGGTCTCCCAGATCTCGCGTCCGTAGATGCCCTTGATGGTGAGGCCCCGGAAGACCACCTGGTCCCAGTCGATGCGCGCCGGCGTCGGCGCGATGCCGAGCAGCGCGATGCGCCCGCCGTTGTACATGCTCTCGAGCATCGTCTCGAAGGCCTCGGCGTTCCCGCTCATCTCCAGCCCGACGTCGAAGCCCACCATACCGAGTTCGGCCGTCGCGTCAGCGACCGACTCGTGCTGCACATTCACCGTCCGTGTGGCGCCCATCCGCGAGGCCAGGTCGAGCCGGTAGTCGTTCACGTCGCTGATGACCACGTTGCGCGCGCCGACGTGCTTGGCGATGGCCACCGCCATGATCCCGATAGGGCCCGCGCCGGTGATGAGTGCGTCCTCGCCGACGAGGTCGAAGGAGAGCGCGGCATGCGTTGCGTTCCCGAACGGGTCGAAGATCGCGGCGATGCGCGAGGGGATGCTGTCGGCGATGTGCCACGCGTTGCTCGCGGGAATAACGAGGTACTCCGCGAAGCAGCCGTCTCGGTTCACTCCCACCCCGACCGTGTTCGTGCACAGGTGACGCCGTCCTGCCCGGCAGCTGCGGCATACGCCGCACACGATGTGGCCCTCACCGGAGACGCGCTCGCCCACGCTGAAGCCGCTGACGCCGTCACCGACCTCGGCCACATGCCCCACGAACTCGTGGCCGAGGATCTGCGGCGTGTGGATGGTTTTCTGCGCCCACTCGTTCCACTCGTAGATATGGACGTCGGTGCCGCAGATGGCCACCTTGTCGATGCGGATCAGCAGCTCGCCCGAGCCGGCCGCGGGTACCGGCACGTCCTGAAGCGAGACGCCGGGGCCGGGAGCGGCCTTCACGAGCGCCTTCATGGTGCGACCAATCCACTACTCCTCTGGCGCCGGTCCGGACTCCGTATCCTGCTGCTGGAACTTATGCGCAAGCGTGCCGGCGAGGCTCACGAATTCGCTCGGCATCATGACGATGGTGGTGGTGTTCTGCTCCGCACCGACCTCGGTGATCATCTGCATGCGGCGGAGCTCCAGCGACATGGGGTTGGCGGCCAACACGGCGGATGCCTCGCCGAGCTTCTTCGAAGCCTCCAGCTCGGCCTCGGCCTTGACGAGACGGGCCCGCTTCTCGCGCACCGCCTGCGCCTCCTGCGCCATTGCACGCTGCATGCCTGCGGGCAGCTCGACGTCCTTCATCTCAACCGCTTCGACCTTAATGCCCCAGGGGTCGGTGGCCTTGTCCACGATCTCCTGCAGGATGGCTGAGATCTTGTCACGTTCCTTCAAGATCTCATCGAGGTCGTGCTGGCCGATGATGTTGCGGAGACTCGTGAGTGCGATCTGGTACGTCGCCGCGTAATAGTTGGCGACCTCCACCACGGACTTCACCGGGTCCATGATGCGGAACCAGAGCACCGCGTTCACCTTGATGGTGACCGAGTCCTTGGTGATGGTCTCCTGCCGCTCCACGTCCACCGTGTTGGTGCGCAGGTCGACCTTCCGCATCTTCTCGATGCCGAGCGGGATCAGCCAGAAGAGCCCCGGTCCCCGAATGCCCATCAGCCGGCCGAGCCGGAAGACCACACCGCGCTCATACTCGTTCGCGATCCGAAGGCCCGACAGCAGGATGACCGCCATGCCCCCCACCACGAGCCACGGCCACCACGAAAAATCGAACGTCTGAACCATTGTCGCCCTCCCATCGAAGGGGGCCGGTCGGCCCGCCATGGAAGAACGTTCCACCTGCGACGCCGCGAGTAACGCGTCGGGCGCCGCGGTGTGAAAGCGGCCGCTACGGCACGTAGCCGGCCTTCTGGAGCAACTCTCTCAGAAAGGGCTCATCGATGATGGCTGGATCGTACTTCACGCTTACGGTGAGCGCCTTCGTGTTGATCTCGACGCGCTCGATGCCGGCGTAGTTGGCGAACGCCTGATAGACGTGCGCCGCCTCATGCGCAGGGTCACCCTCGCTGAAAGTCGCGGGAGTCGTGTACGTTGCAGTGCCCTTGGCGTCCGTCATGATCTTGCCGACGATGTCGCCCTCCTTGTAGACAGTCCCCGGACCACCCGTTGACGCGACCGTCAGGGCGATGACGACGAACAGTACGAGGGCGGGAACCGCGATCTTGAGCACTTTGGACTTCATGGGCATCTCCGGCGGTTGCGGGTCGGGGGTGTCCTGACTCGGATTGCACTGAGCCAACAGTATGCCATTTGTACCACGCGGGCGCCGCTTGGTGATGTCGCCGCTCTGCGGCTCGGTGTGTATAATCACCTTCGCGTCATTTGGGCGCGCCGCGGAGAGTTGGCCGAGTCGGCTGAAGGCGCTCGCCTGCTAAGCGAGTAACGGGCTTGAAGCCCGTTCGAGGGTTCGAATCCCTCACTCTCCGCCATTTGACATCCCCCTGCCGAGGGACCGAGGTTTGACACGCGCGCTGCCCGGTGGCAGGATACTCAAGCCCTATGTGGGCTCACGCGCCCTTAGCTCAGCGGATAGAGCGTCCGGCTACGAACCGGGAGGCCGCAGGTTCGAATCCTGCAGGGCGCGCCACACAGTCTTCCCCAAGACCCCGCCAGCGTGCGGGGTCTTCTGTGTCTCTCCGCGCGTGCGCGAACCCCGCTTCGGGTAGATGCGTCCTAGTGACTGGTCGGTGCTATCGGCACCACCATTCGCCCATATGAAGGAGGAGGTCCCATGCGCACTACCACGTCCGACATCGTCGCACTGGTGGCGGTCGCCGCAGTCCTTGTGCTGGCGCTCACCGGTTGCACGACGAAGGTGGTGACCTCCCCCGGTCAGCAAGTGCTCAACACTGTCACAGCTCTCGGCGAGGGCAAGCACGTCGCCGCGCCCGATCGCGCCGAGATGACGTTCGGGGTGACCACGCAGGGCAACGAGGCGAAGGCAACCCTCAACGACGCGTCCAAGCGCTCGGACACGCTCATCGCCGCGCTCAAGAAGGCCGGCATCAACGCAGACGACATTCAGACGTCCGGTGTGAGCCTGAACCCACAGTACGACTACAACGACGGCAAGATCCCGCGCATCACCGGCTATCAGGCATCGCTGCAGGTACGCGTGACGATGAAGGACGTCGAGAAGATCGGCGACATCATCGCTGCCGCAAGCGACGGCGGCGCAACGGACATCCAGGGGCCCAACTGGACGCTCTCCGAGGACTCGGACGCCCGCGCGCAGGCGATCGAGAAGGCCGTCGCGGACGCCAAGGTACGGGCCGGGGTCATGGCGAAGGCCGCAGGCAAGAGCGTCGGCGACGTGGTGAGCCTGAACGAGTCCGGCGTCTCCGTTCCCATCATCTACGGCGAGACGCGTGCAGCGGCCGACGTGGCCGCGGGCGCTCCGCAGATCCAGCCCGGCACGCTCGACATCACCGCCAACGTGACCGTGGTGTTCGAACTCAAGTAGTCCTCAGGGCGGCGCGCCGCGCGAGCTCCCCCCTCACGCGCCGGGCGCGCCGCCTTCGAAGGATCGCCACGCGCCACGGTCTGGGCCGAGGCACCGCAGGGGAGCCCCACATGGGCTCCCCTGCCGCTTTGTGCGCTCGTGCGCTACCATCCAAGCGGGAGTAGGCCTCGCGCAGACGGTGGTGGCCTCATGCGGACAGTGATCGGCGTCATGGGTTCCGGGCGACCCCTTGGTCATGCCGAGGAGGCGCGGGCCTTCAACCTCGGCCGCCTGATCGCCGAGGCCGGCTGGGTACTCCTCACCGGCGGGCGCGACGAGGGCGTGATGGACGCCGCGTCCCGAGGCGCGCGCCAAGCGGGCGGTCTCGTGCTGGGCATCCTTCCCGACGACAGACCCGGCAACGCGAGCGAGTACCTGGACGTTGCGGTCTACACGGGGATGGGTGACGCGCGCAACGTCGTCAACGTGCTGTCCAGCCGCATCGTGCTCGCCCTTCCCGGCGGCGCCGGCACACTCTCAGAGGTCGCCCACGCCCTCAACGCCGGCCGGCCGGTCATCGCGGTCGGGTGGGACCCCGGCGACGTGCTCCGCCGAGCAGGTGGCCGCCTTCTGCATGTCACCGATTCCCCGGAAGAGGCAGTTGCGAAGGCGCGCCTGCTCTTGGCCCAGGACGCCTCGTGAGCGGGCTCGCCGGCAAGGTCGTCGTCGTGACGGGCTCCACGCGCGGTATCGGTCGCGCCATCGCCGAGGGCTGCGCCCGGGCAGGCGCCATCGCGGTGCTCTCGTCGCGCACCGAGGCGGACGTCGCGCGCGTGATGCACGAGTTCGCGGGCAATGACTGGCGGGCATCAGGGCTCGCCGCCGACGTGGGGAATTCCGACGACGTCGAGCAGCTCATGCGCCACGCGCTCGACTTCCACGGCCGGATCGACATCTGGGTGAACAACGCCGGGCTTTCCGAGGGCTACCGACCGCTCGAGGAACTCAGTGTCGCCGAGCTGGACGAGATCGTGCGGGTCAACCTGCTCGGCACGATGTACGCGTGCCGGCTGCTGATCCCGCACCTCCGCGAGCATGGCGGCGTGCTGATGAACATGGCGGGACGCGGCTACCGGGGCGATGCAACGCCGCACACCGCTGCCTACGCCGCGACCAAGGCCGCCATCGCGAGCCTCACCAAGAGCCTCGCCGAGGAGAATCGCGACTGCCGGCGCATCCACATCCACGCACTCGTCCCGGGAATGGTGCCCACGGACTTCTACAAGGACGTCATCGTCAGCCCGAAGCTGGAGCACAGCCGCGGCAACGTGGACCTCGCGCTCGACTGCTTCGGCGTGCCGCTCGATTCTGTGGGCGCGGAGACTGCTGCCTTTCTCGGCGACGGCGCGTGGCACGCCACCGGGGAGATACACAACCTGCTGAAGGGCGCGCGCTCGGCCAGAGGCGGCATGAAGATGGCGTGGTACGGGATGACCGGCAAGCTGAAGCGGGAGCGCTGACGTGGAGGACTACGAGTACCGGCGACGCAGCAAGCCGGCACGGCACGCGAAGAGCCAACCGCCGAAGCGCGCGCCGAAGGCCGAGCGCACCGACAGCTCGGGCCGCAGCCGCTCGTCCAGGGCGACGAGCGACACCGTCCACTTCGAGGGCCTCTCGACTCCAAGCGGCTCGCGTGGAGCTCGCGCTGCCAGGCACGGCGGTCCGGGGGCTCGCGTGCGGAGCAACTCGGCGATCTTCGCGAGTCGCCGTTCGCACCGGGCGCCGGTTGGCGCGATACTCATCGTGCTCTTGGTGGTCGCGGCTGCGATCGGCCTCACGGTGTTCTTCCTCACGCGTCCGGCGTCGGTGCGCATCACGGCGACGCCCGCGGACGCGTCGGTCGAGTTCGCGGGATCGCAGGTTTCCTCGCAGACGGCGAGCGGCACGCTCGAGGTGAAGGACCTCAAGGCCGGCAGCTACTCGGTGGTCGTCACGAGGACCGGCTTCACCTCGGTGGAGACCTCGGTCACGCTCAAGCGCGGCAGGCGGGAGAGGCTCAAATACGCGCTGCAGCCGCTGCCACAAGCCGTGAGCATCGTCACGCACCCGAAGGGCGCGGCGTGCACGGTCACAAGCGTCGGCGGGAGCGCCTACTCGGGCACGACGCCATTTGCCAAGGAAATCCCGTCCGGGCAGGTCACGCTCTCGATCACGCTCAAGGGCTACAACACCTACGAATCCGAGTTCTTCCTCGACAAGGCCACCACACTCGACCTCTACCTAGATCCCGAGGGGCAGATCTTGCACGGCATCGGCACGATCGGCACGAAGGGCGCGCCCAAGGGGGTCTCGGTCACGCACGATGGCAGCGAGGCGTGGACATCGATACTCAACGGGCCACCGTCGATCCAGATCTTCAACCCGCGCACCGGCGCAAGCATCGGCGAGGTCGACATCGGGAAGTATGGCGCGGTGGAGGTGATCTTCAACAAGGCCGGCACGCTGGCCTACACCTCGCAGATGGAGACCGCGAAGTGCTTCGAGATCGACGTCAAGACGCGGAAGGTGCTCCGCGAGTTCGATACGAAGAGCGCCTGGACGAAGTGGGTGCAGCTCTCGCCCGATGAGACAACGCTCTACGCAAGCAACTGGTCGGGTGACGACGTGTCCCAGATCGACCTCGCGACCGGCGCGCTTGTGCGCCGCATGCGCGTGTCCAACACGCCGCGCGGCATGTACGCAACGGCAGACGGCAAGTATCTCTACGTGGGCGGTTTCGACAGCGGTTACCTCGACCGCATCGACCTTGCCACCGGAGAGTCCACCTCCATCTTCAAAGGTGGCGGCGCGCTCCGGCACATCGTGGCGGACGAGGCGACGGGGCGGCTCTTCATCTCGGACATGAGCAAAGACCTCATCTGGGTGCACGATATGAAGACCGGCAAGACCACGAAGTTCGTGGACGTTGACGAGAAGCCCAACACCATCGACCTGACCCCCGACGGCAAGATGCTCTTCGTCAGCTGCCGTGGTGAGAACAACGCGAAGTCGTACTACATCCCCGGTCCCGAGTGGGGCTCGATCCTCGTCTTCGACACGAGCAACGGCAAGCCGCTTGACGCGCTCATCGCCGGTAACCAGCCGACGGCGCTGGACGTCTCCGACGACGGCAAGCTGCTCATCTTCAGCGACTTCCTCGACAACCGGCTGCGCGTCTACGAGATTCCCGATTACGCGACGTTCGTCAAGGGCAAGGGCGGGCGGTACGAGGCGCACAAGGCGGAGATCAAGAAGAAGTGAGCAGCGAGGCGCCAGAGTCGCGTGCGCGCAGCGGCTGGGGCCGGCGGCTGCTTGTTGCCGCGATCGTCGCGCTCGTGGCGGCCGTGGCGCACCAGGCGATCGGCGCGGCGGTGTTCCTGCCGCGCTTCGCCTCCGAGGACCCGCGCGAGGTCGTGGGCGCCTACTTCGAGGCCCGGCGTTGGGGGCTTGAGGGGATCTCCGAGCGGGCGCTGGACCCCCGCGCGCGCGAGCAGTTCCACGCGCCGAACGCCGTCGACACGGTGATCGACGACGCGCTCCTGGCGGAAGACCTGCGGGTCGAAGCGGGACCGGAGATCTCCGAAGAGGGCGCGTGGTTCGAGGGCGACTTTGCCGATGTGCGGCTGTTCACGGTCACCTACGTGTCGCGGTGGCGAAACGAGATCGGCGAGCCGCCAGGCACGCGGCACTGGTTCGTGTACACAGCGCGGAACGCTGGGGAGGCCTGGCGGGTGCTGGGACAGGGCACGGGGCCGTAGCGGTGGCCTGTTTCCGGTGGCCGGCGGCCGGTGGCCTGTGGCCGGTACCGGGCGGCCGATGACGAGAGTAGGGTGGCTGTGTAGCTGACCTCTGAAAGGTTAGCAGACTTGCTGACTCTTCAGAGGGTCAATCGATGGCTCCCCTCTTGCCTGCGCTTTGCCGCGTACGGGTACGCGTAGCGGCACACCCCGTCCCGCGACCGGCAAGCCCTACTTCACTGCGTGCCCGCCAAAGCGGTTCCGAAGCGCCATAAGCACCTGGCCGGTATAGCTCGTCGCATCGACCGAGCGCCGACGGAACTCCATCGCGTCGGCGATCACGCGTACCTCCACGCCAAGACCCTCCGCGGCTTCGACCGTCCACGCGCCCTCACCTGTCTGCGCGACACTGCCGGAGACCCCGGCAAGGTCTTGCCCGTAGAGATCGAACGCCTCCTCCAGCCAGGCGATGAGGCGCGACTCTATGACGCTTCCCCTGTTGTAGATCTCCGAAGCCTGGTCGAGATCGATCCCCAAGTCGCTTGCGCGCATGAGTGCGAAGCCCTCGGCGATGGCCTGCATCATCCCGTACTCGATGCCGTTGTGGACCATCTTCACGAAGTGACCGGCGCCGTGACCGTCGAAGAACCGGTAACCGTCCCGCACCGAGGCGTCACGCCACAGCTGTTCGCACCGCTCGAAGTCCTCTCGCACGCCGCCGATCATGAGGCAGGCGCCACTCCGAGCGCCGCCCGGCCCGCCGGACGTGCCCACGTCCAGGAAGCCTACGCCGCGCTCGGTCACCAGTGGTGCGCGCCGTTGCGTGTCGGTGAACCGAGAGTTGCCGCCGTCGATCACGAGGTCGCCGGGCTCGAGCGACTCCATGAGGCCCCCCTCCCCGAAGAGGACCCCGTCCACGGGTGCGCCCGCAGGCACCATCAACCACACGGTACGCGGCGGCGCCAGTGCACCGACAAGCTCGGCGAACGATGCGGCGGGCTCCAGCCCATCGGCCGCCATGCTCTCGGCCACCGAGTGCGTGCGGTTGTAGCCCACCACCCGCCAGCCGTGATCGAGCAGGTTGCGCGCGAGGCCGGCCCCCATCTTCCCCAAGCCCACCACGCCGATCTCCCTGCGGCCGGCCGCGGGAGCGTCGACTTTGGCACGGGCGCGCGCGAGCACCTCAGTCGTGTCCGGGACGTAGGTATCGAGCGGCACGGCGCCGGACGCCCACACGCGGGTGAACGGGTCGGTGAAGCGCCACATCGCGTCTATCTCGTCGGTGGCGACGAAGAGCGTCTGGTCGCCGGCGATGGCGTCCAGCAGCAGCTTTGCGTACTCCTCGACGTACTGGACCTTCTCCTCCTTCTCGTACAGGAAGAAGGTGAACTCGCGAGACTCCAGCTGGTGGTCGAAGCCCGGCTTCTTCGCCCAGAACTGGATCTTGATGGTCTCCTCGGGTTCCAGCTGGAAGGTCACGCGGTTCTCATGCGCAGACGGCTCCGTCGTGTCGCAAAGGCACGCGTCAGGCGCGCGGAAGGTGACCGCGATCTGCTTGAGCGCGGGGCCCATCCGCTTGCCCGACTCCATCGTGACCGGCACGCCGCCCCACCTGCCGCCGTGGAGCGTGTAGAGCACGCGGAAGTAGGTCTCTGTCTCCGAGTCCGGGCGCACACCGGGGATGTCGCGGAAGCCCTCGTACTGCGCTCGGAAGGAGCGGGACGCGATATCGTCGTCGGAGGGGGCGCGCAGCTTCTCAAGGAAGCGCGCCCGCTCGGCACGCACCGAGGCGGCGGTAAGGTCAGCCGGCTGCTCCATCGCGATGAGCGCCAGCATCTGGAGCAGATGGTTCTGCCCCACGTCGCGGAGCGCGCCCACACCGTCGTAGAAGGCGCCGCGCTTCTCCACTCCGATGGACTCCAGAAGCGTGATGTCGATGCGATCGATGAACGACGCGTCCCACGACGGCTCGAAAAGCGTGTTGCTGAAGCGGAACGACAGGATACCCTGCAGCATCTCCTTCGCGAGGTAGTGGTCGATCCGGTAGACCTGCTCCTCCTCGAAGAGGCTCGCGAGCAGGTGGTCAAGTTCCTTGGCCGTGGTGGCGTCCCTGCCGAACGGCTTTTCCACCAATACCCGAGTGAACCCCGTGTCCTCGTCGCAGCCGCTGGCGATGCCGCTCGCAGCGAGGCGCTCGAAGATCACCTGGTAGTTCTCGGGCGGCACCGCGAGGTAGAAAAGGCGGTTGGGGCAGACGCCCCACTCCTCCTGGATGACGGTGAGGTCGAAGGCGAGCGCTTGGTAGGCGAGTGAGTCGTCGAAGGTCCCACGCTGGTAGCTGAACATCTGGAGGAACTGCTCGCGCTCCTCGCCTTCGGCGGGTGCGAGACCCTCGTAGCCCTCCAGGATGCCCCGCACGTGGGCACGGAGGTCGTCGTCCGACCAGTCTCGCCGCGAGAAGCCGATGACCCGGAACTGCTCGGGAAGGCGACCTTTGACCCGCAGGTACGCGAGCGAGGGCACGATCTTGCGCTGCATGAGGTCGCCGGTGGCGCCGAAGACGGTGAGAACGGTGGGCGTGGACATGCGGCTGCTCCATCCTGGAGGGATCCTACTCAGTCTATTCCCCCCAGTGGGGTGCAAGGAGGCCGCCCCGAGGGGCGGCCTCCTTGCACGCTAGCCACGTGCCCGCGGCCGCGCTCCACTTGATGAAGTCCCTTCTGCTGAGCATCCCTCTCTTCTCCCTCCTCGCCAGTGCGCAGGGTGGCGAATGGAAAGCATGTTGCACCAACGGCGCCGCCGCAGTGCTCGGTGCCGTCATGGACCGATTGAAGGGGATACCGAGATTGCGAGAGTCTGTAACCGAATCCGTTACAATCTCCCGACGAGGGACGGCCTCGCGCGGTTAACGGGCGTAAAGTGCGGATGAGCGGCGCCCTCGCGAGGGGTTCTGTCTGCTAGAGCGCCCGGATGATCTCTTGGCCGCCCATGTAGGGCCGCAGCACCTCGGGCACGACGACGGTGCCGTCAGCCTGCTGGTAGTTCTCGATGACGGCCACCAGCGTGCGACCCACGGCAAGCCCGCTCCCGTTGAGCGTGTGCACGAAGCGTGAGCCCTTGAACGCGCCCGGCGAGCGGTACTTGATGCTCGCTCGGCGCGCCTGGAAGTCCCAGCAGTTGCTGCAGGACGAGATCTCCTTGTAGTCGTCGTAACTGGGCAACCATACCTCGACGTCGAACGTCTTCGCAGCGCCGAAGCCCATGTCACCGGTGCAGAGCACGATAGAGCGGTACGCCAGTCCGAGCTCCGCCAGGATGAACTCGGCGTCGGCGACCATGCCGTCGAGCTCGGTCATCGAATCCTCGGGCGTGGTGAACTTCACGAGCTCGACCTTGTCGAACTGGTGGACGCGGATCATGCCACGCGTGTCGCGGCCGGCGCTTCCGGCCTCCTCGCGGAAGCACGGCGTGTGCGCACAGTACCTGCGAGGCAGCGTGTCGCCGTCAAGAACCTCATCGCGGTGGAGGTTCGTGAGCATGACCTCGGCGGTGGGGATCAGGTAGAGGCCCTCCCCCGTCTTGAAGAGGTCGTCCTCGAACTTGGGAAGCTGACCCGTACCGGTGAGCGTCTCGGCGTTGGCGAGCGCGGGCACCCACCACTCGCGGTAGCCGCGCGCCGCCTGCGTGTCGAGCATGAAGTTGATGAGCGCGCGGTTAAGGCGCGCACCTTCGCGGCCGAGCACGACGAAGCGGCTCTTCGCGAGCTTCACGCCGCGCTCGAAGTCGATGAGGCCGAGCTCGGGGCCGAGGTCCCAGTGGGCCTTGGGCTCGAAGTCGAAGACAGGCGGCGTGCCGTGGCGACGGACCTCGATGTTCTCGGTCTCGTCGGCGCCCACCGGCACGCTCTCATGCGGGATGTTCGGGATCGTGAGCAGCAGTTCGCGAACGTCGTCGTCCACGTGTGCGGCACGCTCGTCGAGGGAGGCGATCTCCTCGTTGATGGTGCGGACTTCGTCCTTGCGAGCGTCGGCGGCCTCGCGGTCGCCCGACTTCATGAGCGCGCCGATCGTCCTGGAGGCCTCATTACGGCGCGCCTGCAGCCCCTCGACCTGCCCGATGAGCGTGCGGCGCTCCTCATCGAGCGCCAGAAAGCCCTCCAGGTCCCACGCCGCACCCCGGTTGGCGAGCGCGGTGCGCACGAGATCGAGGTTCTCGCGAACGAAGCGTGCGTCGAGCATGATGGCCTCCGGTCAGGTGCCGTTTGGACCGCGTTTCGAGCGCGGTCAACGCTTGCTGGCAGTATAGCCGAGGAGACGGTCGTGGCGGTTGCCGAGGGGGCCGAGCGGTGGGTAGTATCATAGTGATACCGCACCGTCGACGGAGGCACACCGCCATGACCGACTTCCTCATCCGGGACATCGATCCCTACGTACTCGAAAACCTGCGTCGGCGCGCCAAGCAGAATCACCGCTCGCTTCAGGCGGAGATCAAGAGCGCGATTGGGCAGTCCGTGAAGCTCAACAAGGAAGAGTCGGTGGCGCTGATCCGGCACCTGCAGGAGACATCGCCAAAGCAGACAACCGACTCGACAGCACTCATCCGCGAGGATCGAGACTCGCGGTGAGCGGTACGGTCTTCGATGCGAGCGTGCTCGTCAAGCTCGTGGTTGTCGAGCAATGGAGCGAACGGTCCGTCGAACTCTACGACGCGGCCAGAGGATGCCTCATACCTGCGCATGCGGTGGCTGAAGTGGCCCAGACCCTCTGGAAGAAGGCGCGTCGCGGCGAACTGACCCCTGGCGATGCGCTGGAACGGCTGATGGCGGCTCAGAGGCTCGATTTCAGAGTAGTGGCGTCTGTGCCGATCGCCCGACACGCGCTCGCGATAGCGCTCGACCGGAACGATTCTGTCTACGACTGCGTCTACATCGCGACAGCGATCACCGAGGAGGCGTCGCTCGTCACGGCCGACGCAACGCTCGCGACTATCGCGGAGTGCTATGGGGTGCCGGTCGCCCTGATCGGCGCGCTGCCGCGGCCCTAGCGGTGGTGGTTGCAGGCGTTCCGCTCCCCATCGCTGTCTCTTGGCTCCGCGACGAACGGCACGGCGTTCGGCGCACACAGCGGTACAATCGCCCCATGGAGACGCCCGAGGTCAACATCGCTGGTCGCACCATCCGCCTCGTGCGTGGCGACATCACGCACGAGCATGTCGATGCGATTGTGAACGCGGCGAACGCACGCCTCCGCCCAGGCGGCGGCGTCTGTGGCGCAATCCACGCTGCTGGTGGACCGACGATCGCCGAGGAGTGCAGGCGCATCATCGCCGAGCGAGGGCCGCTCTCCCCCGGCCAGGCGGTGGCGACCGGCGCGGGCGACCTCCCAGCCAAGTCGGTCATCCACGCGCTGGGACCAGTATGGTACGGCGGCGAGCGTGGCGAGCCCGAGCAGCTGCATGACGCGTACGCCAACTCGGTCAGCGTCGCCGACCGCCTTGGATACACCTCCATCGCCTTTCCCTCGATCTCCACGGGCATCTACGGCTACCCGGTAGCGCAGGCCGCTCGAACTGCGGTCGAGGCGCTTCGCGAGGCGCTCGGCAGAGCGGTCAAGGTTCGGGACGTGCGCATCGTGATCTTCGACGGCAGCCAGTGGGACGACTGGGTGCAGGCGATGCGGTAGCGGCGCCAGGCCGGTTGGACTTCGGCTCGCTTGACATCAACTCTGTAGCCTGAGATAAATAACTCAGGATATTGAGTTAAAGAGATACGCGCAGGTGAAACCATATGTACGAGCGTCGTCAGAATCAGACACTGCGGCAGCGCCTCGGCGAGCCGCGGCGGTTCATCCAGATACTCCTCGGCCCCCGACAGGTGGGCAAGACCACCTCGCTGCGCCAAGTGCTCGCCGCCCTCGATCTGCCCTCTCACTACGCCACTGCCGACACGGCAACTTTGCAGTCGTCTGCTTGGCTTGAAGAGCAGTGGATCGAGGCTCGGAAGCTGCGGGCTCAGTCGGGTGCGCCCGCTGTTCTCGCCATCGACGAGGTACAGAAGATCAGCGACTGGTCCGCCCGCGTGAAGCAGCTCTGGGACGAGGATACCTACCACGCACGGCCGATCCACGTGGTCCTGACAGGATCATCACCGCTCGGCATGCAGCGCGGGCTCTCGGAGAGCCTCGCTGGCCGATTCGAGACGATTGCCTACACGCATTGGCTCTACCCTGAATGTCGCGACGCCTTCGGCTGGGATCTGAGCACCTTCATGTTCTACGGGGGCTACCCCGGCGCCGCTCCGCTGATTCGCGAGCCCGAGCGTTGGCGCTCATACGTCCTCGACTCCATCGTCGAGACGACCGTATCTCGTGATGTTCTGCTGATGACGCGCATCGACAAGCCCGCGCTGCTTCGCCGGGTATTCGACCTTGCATGTGAGTACGCAGGCAGGGAGCTCACGTTCGAGAAGATGGTTGGCGCACTGCAGGATGCAGGCAACACGACTACCGTCGCGCACTACCTTGACCTGCTCGATGCCTCGGGCTTGGTCGTAGGGCTGCAGAAGTACGCAGGGGACGTCGCCCGGCGACGTCGCTCGACCCCCAAGCTCGCCGTGCACAATACCGCACTCATGACCGCAGTCCGCGGTTGGGACTTTGCTTCCACGAAGGCTGACCCGGCCGCCTGGGGTCGCGTCGTGGATGCAGCCGCAGGCGCAAACCTGCTCGCGAAGGCGCGCCTGGACCGGAGCCGGTTGTACTACTGGCGTGCCAGCCTGCGGGGCTCGTCGTTCGAAGTCGACTACGTACTCGATACCGGCGTCTCAGTCCTGGGCCTCGAGGTGAAGAGCGGCGCCGACCCCGGAAGTCTCGCCGGGCTCAAGGCATTCCGAGTAGAGTTCGGCGGAACGGTCCAGACCGAACTCATCGGTGCCGGCGGCACGCCCCTCGAGGAGTTCTTCTCACGATGACCCCCGCCCTCGCCTACACCCCCGATTCGCCCGAGGTGCGATACCTGACGGCAGCCGACCCCGTCATGGCGGAGCTCATCGACCGCGTCGGCCCGATCACGCATACGCTGGAGACCGACCTTTTTGAGTCCCTCGCGAGCGCGATCGTCGCGCAGCAGCTCTCCGACGCCGCCGCGTCCACGATCTGGAAGCGCGCGGAGGCGGTTCTCGGCGAGGTGACCCCCGAGCGAATCTTGGCGACGCCGGCCGACGATTTGCGGGGGGCGGGACTGTCCCGAGGCAAGGTCAGCTTCATCACCGACCTCGCCGCGCGCGTCGCTGATGGGCGCCTCGACCTCGCGCACGTTGCGTCGCTCACCGACGATGAGGTCGTGGAGGCGCTCGTTGAGGTGAAGGGCATCGGCCGGTGGACCGCCGAGATGTTCCTCATCTTCGCGCTCGGCCGCCCCGACGTGCTCGCCGTCGACGATGGCGCGCTCCGAACGACCGTTGGCTGGCTCTACGACATCGACGGCGGCGCTGACCGGGAGCATGTCGCCAGCATCGGCGAGGCGTGGCGCCCCTACCGCACGGCGGCGTCACTGTACTTGTGGCGCGGCCTCAGACTCAGGCGCGAGGCCGAGCGAGCTGCGCGCGCTCGCTAGCACTGCCGCAGCGAGGGTATTGACGCATGAATCCTGCGCCACCAACCTAGAACGTGGACCCGGGAGGGCGAGGGGGCGGGATGAAGGGCCTGAGAGGCCGGTCGCGCATTGCTCGTCGCGTGACGGCCGCTGCGTTGGTCGCGGCAGCCGTCATCTCATCCTCCTGCGCGCCTGCTGCCGAAGGACAACGGGAGCGCATCGACATTGGTGCGACGACCTTTCCCGCATCAGCTCCAATCTACGTGGCGGAGGAGCGGGGCTTCTTCGAGGAAGAAGGACTCGATCCGAACGTCCACACCTACGCGGCCGGTGCCGTTGCGCTCGCGGACGCGCTTGCGGGGAAGCTCGACTTCGCTGCCGTTGCGGAAACGCCAATCGCTCGGGCAGCTCTCGAAGGCAGGACGTTCAGGGTCATCGCAACGGTCGCCGAGATCGACCGGGCCAACTACATCATCGCCCGGAAGGACCGCGGCATCCAGACCGCCAAGGACCTCGTCGGCAGGCGCCTGGGCTATGTAGCGGGCACGACGGGCGACTTCTTCCAGCACATCTACCTCGTCACGTCCCGCGTGGATCCCCAAAGCGTCTCGCTCGTCGATCTGCCGGTGGACGGGCTCGTGAGCGCCCTTGCCACCGGAGACGTCGACGCGGTCAGCACATGGCCCCCGTTCACAAGCGAGCTGCGTGCTCTCTTGGGCGACAACGCGCTGGTGCTGGATGAACCGGGGCTCTACGTGATGTCGTGGAACGTGGTGGCACCCGGAGCGCCGGGAACGGACTCGTCAACCGCGGAACGGTTCCTGCGCGCGCTCGTTAGGGCGAATGAGTATATGGCCGCCAATCCCGATGAGGCGCTGGAAATCACGTCTCGTCGCACCACACTCGACGCCCCCACGCTTCGGAAGCTGTGGCCGGACATCCTCTGGATGACCGAACTCGATCAGAGCCTGGTGTTCTCGCTCGAGGACGAGGCGAGGTGGATGATCTCCGACTCTGGGAAGAGCAGGGCCACTCCGGACTTCCTGCGCTTCATCGACCTGGGGCCACTTCGGCAGATCAGCCCCGATGACGTCAACATCATCGAGCCCGGACCCGAGCGGTGAAGATCGCAACCAGACTGACCGTCGCGGCCGTCGCACCCTTGTTCATGGCCGTGGCGGTAATCGCCGGATTGGGATACTCGAACGCGCGGATATCGCAGCTGCAGCGTCAGGAGATGCAGGCGGTCGAAATCGTCACACGCCTGAGCGAGCTCAACGACCTGGCGCGCACCTACGTGGCCACCCACGAGGCGCGACCCCGCCTGCAGTTCGAGGCCGCGCATCAGGCCGTCACCTCCCTGGTGAACGACGCCGCAGGCGATATCCCAGCGTACGAGGCGCTGTGGCGGCAGATGGCCACCGACCTCGGTTTCGTCGGATCGCTGTTCGACCGGGTCGTTGAGAACTACGAGCCCGGCGGGGCGCTCGGCGGCCCGCTCTTCGCCGAAGCCGAGCAGCGGCTTTCTGGGCAGCTGTTCCTTCGCTCCCGCGACGCCAATGCTGCGGCGGTAGCACTTGCGAACCACCTCGGCGACGATGTCGTCGCCGAGCAGCGGCGCGTCTACTCCATCGGCGGGTTGTATGCGTTCCTGACGGCGCTGGCCCTCGCAGTCGCAGTGATCACGCTGCTGCGAAGCATTCGCCAGTCCCTTGAGCTGCTCACCCGCGGCACCGAGGTTGTTGGCAGCGGCGACCTCCAACACCGCATCATCTTGGACACTCGCGACGAGTTGAGCGAATTGGCTCGTTCCTTCAACCGGATGGCCGGCCGCCTTCAGAACGCCACCGTCTCCTCTCGCGTGCTTGAGGAAGAGGTCGAGCGACGCACCCAGACTGCTCGCGAGCTTGATGCCGCTCGAGAGCAGCTGGAGATCGTCCTCGCCAATATGCAGGAGGCCGTCGGCGTCTGGAGTCCCGCCGGCGAGCAGATCCGCATGAACCAGGCAACCGTGCGGATGCACGGCTTCTCGAACGAGGCCGAGATGCGCCGACATCTCTCCGAGTTCAACGACGTCATCGTCAAGAACCTGGACGGCCGCGAGCTTCCGATGGACGAGTGGCCCGCGGCACGAGTCATCAAGAGGGAGTCGTTTTCGGACTGGGAGCTTGAAGTATCCATCCCCTCCAACCGAGTCACCTTCATCGGCAGCTACAGCGGGGGCCCGGTGCTGGATGCTGACGGCAATCTCCTCTTCGGCGTCATCACGGTGCACGATGTGACTGCGCTGTACGCAGCGCAGGAGCGGATCCGACGGGAGCTGGCACACACGCAGGTGCTTCTGGACGTTGCCGCCGCTCTTACCAAGTGGAGGGACCTCGATCTGCTGCTGCGGAGCCTCGCCCGGCTTGTCCTGGACGCCTCTGAGCATCGGCGCGTCACGATCGGCCTTGTCGAGGACGATGGCGCGACGCTGAGAATCGCGGCCGGCGCCGGCGAGGGAATCGTCACGCCCGGGACGCTCCTCCCACTGAGCAGCCTCACCCCACAGGCTGCCGACATGCTCGCGACCGGCCGTACGACTCTGGTGGACTACGACGCACTGCCTGAAGATGAGCGCGAGGCGACACGTCCGCACGCGGGGCGGCTGGCGCTCTACGCCCCCCTCACCTACCGCAACACGGCACTCGGCTACATCGCGCTTGACGACCCGGACGCGAGGCAGCCCTTTAGCCCTCGAGAAGTGGACATCATCGAGGCGATCGCATCGCAGGCCGCCGTCGCAGTCGAGAACGCCCGCCGCTACCAGGCCGAGCATGACATCGCAGAGCGACTGCAGACAGCGCTTCTCGAGCTTCCGGAGGAGCTGCAGGGACTCGAGTTCGCAAACCTGTATCGCGCAGCCAGTCAGTCAGCCCGTGTCGGCGGAGACTTCTACGACCTGTTCGATTTGGATGACCATCGTGTTGGCATCACGATCGGCGACGTCGCAGGGAAAGGGCTTAACGCAGCCGCACTGACGTCGCTCGTAAAGAACACCGTTCGCGCGCATGCAAACAAGGCGGGCCGAAGCCCTGCCCGTGTCCTCGAACTCACGAACGAGGTCCTCTTCCGGGCGACACCGCTCGACTCGTTCGTGACAGTCCTCTTCGCCATCCTCGACCGCTGGGACGGCACGCTCTCCTACGCCGGGGCGGGGCATCCACCCGGCATCATCGTGCGTGCTGACGGCGATGCCGTTCTCTTGGAGTCGAACGGGCCGCTTGTCGGGGCGTTCGCAAAGATCGGCTTCGCCGATCGCGCCCCGCTGCGGATGCAACAAGGGGACCTTCTGTTCCTCTATACCGACGGACTCAGCGAAGCGCATAGCGGGAATACGCTGTTCGGCGAGGAGCGGGTCATCGACGCCGTCAGACGTCACGCCGGCGAGTCACCCGACCAGGTCGTCGAGGGCGTGGTCGCGGAAGCACTGTCGTTCAGCGGGAATCACCTTGGCGATGACGTAGCGGTGCTCGCGGTCAGACTGCGCTGCGCGAAGGATACCCCGAGGGGTATACTTGTCAATGAAGTCTTGCCGACCGATTAGCGAAGTCACGGAGGCAGTCATGGAGCTGGACTACACGGTGCAGACGCAAAAGCCGTATGTGCAGGCAATTCAGGCGGTTGTCGATGCGGCCCAGGAGCACTCGTTCCGCGTGCAGTTCGTTCACGACGTAGCGGAGACGCTCGCTGAGAAGAACTTCGACCGCGAAGGGGTCACCATCGTCGAGATGTGCAACGCGCGGTACGCGAGCGAGGTGCTCGCACGCGACGTGAAGATCGGACTGATGCTCCCCTGCCCCGTGATGGTGTACGAGGAGGCGGGCGAGGTGTTCATCTCAACAATGAAGCCGAGCCTCATCGGGGCGTTCTTCCCGGAGGCTCAGCTGACGGAGATCGCCGCCGAGGTTGAGGCGCAGATCATCGCGATCGTCGACGAGGCTGCCGCCGAGTAGAGCCTGCCGCCACGTAGAGCCATGACCGGTAAGCCTCTGTGCGACCCTCTGGAAACTTATCATATCTGATACGTTCTTGGAGGGCGCTGCACGTGCTCCGGAGTTGCCTGGGCGCCGCCCGCCCTATGCGCTGACGCGGGCGCCTTCTGCGATGACGTCTGCGCCGCGGGCGAGCCGCTCCGCGTACTCGACGTTCATGCCAGCGATCCGGCGCTCCCAGAACGCATTGTCGGTGAGCGGCGTGACCGACGCCTCGTCGTCGAAGTCGACGCTGATCCACTGGTAGGCGGACTCCAGGAACGCGGTCTTGGCGATGCCGCCGACGTGCTTGACCTCGACTCGGTCACCGTCCGCGTAGTCGCGCAGGCGGAAACCGCCGGTCTCGTCCCCGACGTAGTGCAGGAACGTGTTCCTGCGCAGGGCGGGCGTGTCGCGGATGATCTCCGGGCAGTAGATGAGAGCGCGCGTGCGAGTCCCGTGGGAAGCGGTCACTTTCGCGGAACGCTTCTCGGCGGAGCGCTGGAGGGCCGCGGCCCCCGCAAGGCGCCAGTTCGCGCGCGGCGTGCACGCCAGCTTCTTCTGCGCCTCGAGCTGGCGGAGCGCCGAGGTGATCTCCGCAGTGGTTGCTTCCACGCCCTCAGTTGCGAGGATCTCTCGGATTCGCTCTACCTGGGCCGGACCGTTCGCTTCGATGATCGTGAGCAGGATCTGTCCGTCCATGAGCTGCACCTCCGGGTGTTAGTGCTTGATGACGGGCGTCTCGAGCTTCCCCTGCACCCGCTCCATGACCTCATCAAGCGTGTTCCGGCGGAGAGACCACGGGGGCAGACCGTACGAGCGCGATCCATCGACCCGCTTCACCCACACCGTGTGACGGGCGTCGCACTCAACCGTGAAGTCAGGACGCGGGAAACGCGCCATGCATGCTTCGTAGAGACCGCTGCCACCGTCATCTGTTCTGTCGATCTCGGTAGCGGGGTCCGGAGTGTTCGGGCGGAACTGGCTTGATGACCTACGCACGATGAAGCCTCTCGTTTCGGGACGATTGGAGTATCGAGAGGGATCGGCGTCGTCGAGGACGTCCGACTCGTGAGCCGAGTCAGGCCGACGGCACGCAATCGATCAGTGGACTCTCCTCATGATACCACTCCGGAGGCCCTCAGCCCGACACGGGCGTTCTACCTGCAGGTATGCACCGCTATGCCGTGGGGCCAGGGTCCGGAGCCACAGCCAGCACCTCAGGGGGCACGTACGAGACGTACTGCTCGAAGTTGTCGCGGAACATCGCGGCGACCTTGCGAGCCGTCTCGTCGTAGGCAGCCGTGTCCGCCCACGTGGCGCGCGGATCCAGGACGTCCGCACCGGCGCAGCTGCACTCCTTGGGCACCAACACCTTGAAGATGGGGTGCGGCGCGAAGCCGGCCGTGGCTAGCGAGCCGTCAAGCGCCGCGTTCAACAGACCGCGCGTGAGGTTGATGCTCATTCGCTCGCCGGTGCCGTACGACCCGCCGCTCCAGCCGGTGTTCACCAACCAGCAGTCCGTCTCGTGCCAGGTCAGCCGCTCGGCAAGCATTGTCGCGTAACGCGACGCATGGAGCGGCATGAACGGCGAGCCGAAGCACGCCGAAAAGGTCGGGCGCGGCTCCGTGATGCCCACCTCGGTACCAGCCACGCGGCTGGTGAAGCCGGAGAGGAAGTGGTAGCTCGCCATCTCGGGCGTGAGGCGCGAGATGGGTGGTAGCACCCCGAACGCGTCACACGTGAGGAAGAAGACGTTGCGCGGGTGTGGACCAACGCCTCCCAGGACCGCGTTCGGGATGTGCTCGATGGGATACGTGGACCGCGTGTTTTCGGTCAGGAAGTCCGAGTCCCAGTCGATGGCGCGCGTCTGCGGGTTGATGACGACGTTCTCCAGGATGGAGCCGAACTTGATCGCGTGGTAGATCTGCGGCTCGTTTTCCGCCGAGAGCCGGATCGTCTTGGCGTAGCACCCGCCCTCGAAGTTGAAGATGCTGTGATCGCTCCAGCCGTGCTCGTCGTCGCCGATGAGGTGGCGCCGGGGGTCGGCGGAAAGGGTCGTCTTCCCGGTACCCGAGAGGCCGAAGAAGAGCGCCGTGTCCCCAGTGTCGCCCACGTTGGCCGAGCAGTGCATCGGCAAGACGTTCCGCTGCGGCAACAGGTAGTTCATGACCGAGAAGATCGCCTTCTTCATCTCGCCGCCGTACATGCTGCCGAGTATGAGGACGAGCTTGCGGCTGAAGCTGATGCCGACGAAGACCGAGCTGCGCGTGCCGTCGAAGTCCGCGCTGGCCCGCAGCGGGCCGCAGTTAATCACGGTGAAGCCGGGCGCGAAGTCCTGGAGTTCGATCTCCGTGGGGCGAACGAAGAGCGTGTTGGCGAACAGGGCATGCCACGTTGCGTCGGCGACCACTCGGATGGGGAGGCGGTAGTTGCGCTCGGCGCCGGCGTAGCCGTCGAAGACGTAGAGGTCACGGTCGTGCAGATACCCGCGGGCCTTGTCGAGCAGCCGGTCGAAGAGCGCCGGCTTGCACGGCTGGTTGGTCTCGCCCCAGTCGATCTGCTCGGCAAAGGGCTCTTCCTCGACGATGAAGCGGTCCTTGGGCGAGCGGCCTGAGGGCTCGCCGGTCTTCACCACGAGCGCGCCGTTCGCCGCGAGGATGCCCTCGCCGCGCGCGAGCGAGCGAGCGATGAGCTCGGCAGGGGCAAGGTTCCGGTGGATTGGACCGCTGCCGGCAAAGCCGAGCTCGACCAGCTGGCTGCGGATCGGGTCGTTCGGGAGTGCCTGGGCCGTCATGGTGGGCTCCTCTGCTCGCCGCCCTCCATCGCGCCTTCGCGCGGGGATGAGAAACACCGTAGCAGAATCGACCCTCGGCGCGCGGTGACCGTCAGCGGGAGTCTGGGCACGGATCGTTAGGGGGCGCTCGCCGCCACGGTGGCCGGCCATGGGAAGGGTATACACGTGTTGCGTGCGATTGCGCACGCGAAGGGTGTGGGAACGCGTTCTCGGGAGAAGGGACCTCCGATGAAGTACGGCGCGCGCAACACGGTTTCAGGTGTGGTCAAGTCCATCAAGCAGGGCGATATCATGTCGCTTGTGAAGTTCGACGTTGCCCCCTGTGAGATGGCTTCGGTGCTCACGACCGAATCACTCGAGGAGATGGGGCTCGCAGTAGGCGACAAGGTCAGCCTTGTCGTCAAGGCGGTCAACGTTCTGCCGGTCAAGGAGTAGAGTGACCGCATCCACCGCTCATCCAGCGCCGGCGCCGCGCGCTCCCGACACCGTGGGCGTCTTCATCTCCGGCGGCTACGCCGGGCATTCTCTGCTGTTGGACGACAACGGCTACCGGTTGGAGACCGGGCGCAGAATGGGCCTGAAGGTGGTTCGCTACCAGGACCTCGACGGGGCCATCCGTTGGACGGATCCCGAGGAACCGGCACGCTCCGTGCGGCTTGCGAACCCATCGTGTCATTGCGGCGCGAAACCGGACCGACCTCTGCGCGCGCGCTAGAAAGGGGCAGGCGGCGCGAGCAACAGCGCCGCTGCCATCCGTTATGCTGGGCGGCATGACTACGACCATCCTGCTCGCGCTCACCACATCGGTGCTGTTCGGCGTCGGCGACTTCCTCGGCGGCGTCGCCACACGCCGCGACTCAGCGCCTGCTGTCACGGGCACGTCACACTTGCTGAGCATCGTGCTCCTGGGCATCGCCGTGCTGTTCTTCATGCCGGGCGCGCACCCGACGCAGAGCGACCTTATGTGGGGGGCGCTCTCCGGCCTGTCCGGCGTCATTGGGGTGATGTCGCTCTTCGGCGCGCTTGCATGCGGGCGCATGAGCATCGTCGCGCCGATCTCCGCCGCGCTCTCCGCCGCCCTGCCGGCGCTCTTCGACCTGCTGGCCGGAACGCGCCTTTCGACCGTCACGCTCGCGGGCATCGGCTTGGCGCTCGTCGCCATCGTTGTCGTAAGCGTGGCGCCGGACGAGCAGCTGCACGAGCCCCAGCACGACTATCGTCCTCGGCGCGCGCTCATGCTCGCGCTGCTCTCGGGGGTGGGCTTCTCCGGCGCCTTCATCGCGTTCTCGTTCACGGCAACTGCGAGCGGGCTCATCCCGGTGCTGGTCGCGCGCGTCGTCTCAATCGCCGTGGCCGTCACACTGGCCATCCGCGCCGGAGGCTTCCCGGTAGACCGCACGGCGCTCATGCCGACGCTCGGCGCGGGTGTCACCGACGCGCTCGCGAACGTCACGATGATCACGGCGATCCGGCTGGGGCCGCTCGCAATCGCGTCAGTGCTGGGGTCGTTCTTCCCGGTCATCGTGGTGCTCTTGGCCCGGGTCTTCCTGAAGGAGCGGCTGCGGCCGTGGCAGCGTGTCGGCGTCGCCGTCGCGCTCGTTGCCGTGGTGCTCGCCGCGATGCCGTAGCTACACAGGCACCTGCTCGGCCCACGCGCGAATCGCATCCCAGTCACGGTTGTCGCCCGCCTGACCACCGAACGCCTTGAACGCCGCGCGCAGGATGAACGACGTCTCTTCGCCAAGCGGCGCAACCCCGCCGAAGAAGCCCTCCTCGCAGGGGGTGACCAGCGCTCGTACGTCGTCCAGGTATGCGAGCCGACGCTTGGTGGGCTTCGGCTCGTCGCCGAAGTTCATGGCGTGCACGCAGAAGACGGCGACCGGCACCTTTCCGAGGGCCTTCTTGTTCGCCTCGACGAAGGACACCGCCTCCGGCAGCCACTTGCCGCCGTTCACCGCGCTGCCGAGCACCACCGCGTCGTACCCTTCAATCGACGGCCGGTCGCCCATCGGCTTCACGTCCACCGAGTAGCCGCGCTCGCCGAGCGTCTTTCCGATCGCTTCGGCCACGCCGACCGTCGAACCCTTGCCCGTCGCATACCCAACGAGAACTCGCTTGTCCACCGCTCCACCGCCTCCATACGTCGTTGAGGGCGTCTCGACGGGGGCCTCCCCGTCCGACGACGACGTGCATCCCACGCTCATGCCGAGTGCGACGCCCGCGCCGATCACCGCTCCGGCCTTCACGAACTCCCGCCGCGTTATTGAACCCGCCATGACCACCCCTCGCTTCTTCTGCCCGAACCGTGCTAATCTAACACTGTTAGGTTCCCAAAGCAGTATCGCACCTAACATCGTTAGGGTCAACACCCGATCTTGGGCAGATTCCGAGGAGTCCTTGCGCCATGGCAACACCAAGGAAGCGCATGACGCCGCTCACCAAAGACGAGCTCTTCGAACGCGCACTCGCGATCGTGGACGCCGACGGCATGGAGGCACTCACCATGCGGCGTCTCGCCAACGACGTGGGCGTCGAGGCCGCCTCGATCTACCACCATGTGCCCAACAAGGATGCGCTCTTGGACGGCGCGCTCGTCCGTATGCGCTCAGAGATGCGGATTCCGGATCCGCTGCCGGCGGATTGGATCGACCTCATGGAGGCGATCTTCGCCGAGTACCGCCGAGTGCTCTCCGCGCACCCGCACATGCTGCCGCTCGCCGGCCGGCGCGTTGAGACCGACCCGGACAGCGGGCTGGTCTTCCTGACACAACTCGGCTTCAGCCTGAACGATGCGGTGGAGCTCTGGCAGTCGATGATCGCCTTCGTCACCGGGTTCTCGATCTTCAGCTCGGCGTACGCGGAAAGCGACACGAGCGACCTGCCACCCGGCGTCGCGGAGCGGATGGCCGAGTGGCGCGACGCGACCTGCACGAGGTCGCTGAGGATGCTCTTGGAGAGCTACGACGCGGCGCGGAGATAGCGCCGCTCGCCAGAGGTGCCGGGGATGAGGCACTTTCGCGCTGGGGACCCGGCCGGTGGGACCTCCGCGCAACCCTCTGGAAACTTACCATCTTTGATACGTTTCCAGAGGGTCACCGTATCTGGGCCAGCGGTGCTTTCACGCGGTCGAAGCAACGGGCGCCTCGAAGAACGTTTCGGCTGCGAGCCGCCTTTCCACCATGACCGCGACCGGCCACATCGTGGCGGCCACCCAGAGCGGCCAGAACCAGAAGTCGGTCCCAGACACGGCGTTGAACAGCATGCTCACGAAGCTCGCACCGACCCAGATGAGCAGCGCCTTCCGCAGCCGGTCGCTGTACGTCAGCTCGCGGGTCTCTGCAGCGTCGGGGTCGTCCTTGAAGCGCTCGTATGCCGAGCGGATCCACCAGAAGGCGCCCGCGAGGACCACGAGCAGTGCGAGGCCGCTACCCGGTTCGATGGCGCGCGTCCAGGCGCCAAGCACGGTGCACAGGGCCATCATCGCCGCGCCCAGCCCGAGGCTGATCGCCACCACGTGAAGGTCGAGTCGGCGCACGTAGAGGCGCTTCGTCGGCGGCGGGACCACGACGGCGGCGGCGAGAGCACCCGGCGCGGGTGGCGCGGGTATGAACTCGGCCACCAGCGGCGAGAGGTCCCCAAGTGAGGCGATCGCTACACCCAGCGCCTCCTCCTCGGGCTTGCCCTCCGCAACGAGGTCGGCGACCTTCGCCGTCAGATCGGCGATGATCTCCTCTTGCTGCTCCAGGACGTCCGGCGTCTCAGGGATGCCCTGGAATGCGCCCTTGACGTAGTACTTGATCGCCTCCATGGTCACTCCTTACCGGTCTCGCCCGAGACCAAGCGGTCGATGAGTCTGCGCGCTCGTTTCCAGTCCTCGAGATTGCGGTGGTACGCGGCGCGACCGGTGTCGGTGATCGCGTAGTACTTGCGGCGGCCTCCTTGGGACTCCTCGCCCCAGTACGAGCGGATGAGACCCTGGGCCTCCATGCGTCGCGCTGCCGAGTACAGGGTCGGCTCTTTCAACTCATACTCGCCGTCCGAGTACACCGTCACCTGCTTACAGATCTCGTAGCCGTACCGGTCTTGGGTATTCAGGAGTCCCAGCACGATGGTGTCAATGTGGCCGCGGATGAGATCGCTGCTGATGGGTGCGTCGCCCATGTCACCACCTCCTTCGCGGAGCATCATCAGGCATATTACTATGCCTGTCAACATACTATGACACTCACGCATAGGGCAGTGGGGCGAGGGCCGAAATCCAACACGGCCCCTGGACGGATCCAGGGGCCGCGCTTGTTGACTCCTCCAGTGCTTGGGCTCTTTGGCGACCTCAGCCGCCAAGCGCACCCATGATGTGGTCGTACTCCTCTTTGGTGATCTCACCGCTTGCCAGGCGCTTCCGGGCGACGGCGACAGCCTCGTCGTGGCCGACGGCCTGAGGCGGGGTCGGCCCGCCGCTGGCTGAGTGGCGGGTCGACGAACGCATGGCCCACAGGACGAGCAGCACGACGCCCGCGATGATGAGCGCGCCGAAGAGGAGCCAGAGCAGGATGCCCCACCCGCCGTTCATCATGTTGTTGAAACCGGATCCGTACCGGCCATATCCCATCATGGCGAATCCAACTCCTTAAGGTAGTCAATCACGTCACGTACCTGCGCGTCCGTCATATCCCAACGGGGCATTGGCGCCCGAAGCGACTGGCCGCCCGGTTCCACCCCATCGCGAATCGCTCGAGCGATGTCAGCCCTCGTCCACCCTGGCTCGGTCTTGTCCCCCTCAGAGTGCGAGGAGGTGAGCTCAGAGTAGCGGATATCCGGGACCTCGATGCCGCGCATCATCATGCCGAGGGTCCCCCCGCGACCGTCCTCGCGGTGGCAATCCACGCATGCGGCGTTGCGCATCATCCGGCCGCCCATCATGCGCGATCCCGCCACGCTCCTGGGAATCGGATCACCGTTCTCATCCAGCCCGGTGTAGTAGATTCGCTGCCCGTCCGAGCTGTAACGGTCCGGGCCGGCCGGTGAGAGCGTCCCCAAAGGGAGCGCCCACAGTGCCGCGAACCCCACGGCCCCGAGAGCCACGAGCACCAGACCGAGCACGAGTATGCGACGGCTGCCCATGTGCACGTCTGTACCCACCTTCGCCCTACTCGATCTCGACGTGAGCGCCCGAGCAGTACGGCGGATTCGTGGTGAGGCCGCAGTTACAGATTGCGGAGGTCACGGGCTCGTCAATCTTGAACGCGAGCGGCGTCACCCCCGACCCTGCGTGCGACCCGTCGCAGTACGGCACCGTCTTCGTCTTGCCGCACTGACACCAGTAGTACGTGCCCACGCCAAGCTCGGTCACCAGCGGGTGGCTCTTGGCTTCATCATTCTCGTATCTCGCCATGGTTCAGACCTCCGCTTTCACTCCGGCGCTCATGAGGGGCTTATGCCCATTCGACCGATCTCGCTACACGCCGAGGAGACCTGGCGCGGGCAACCGGCGCGCCGTGCTACCCGAACCGCTGCACTGCTCGGGCATGTCGCTTGGCCGCCTCGACTTCGCGGTTCTTGGGAGACGCGGTCGTCACGAGCGACCCCAGGAGCGCTGCCGACGTGCGTGCGACCTCGTCGACCGCGTGATCGAACGCGACGCGGTTCGCAGTCGACGGCTCGGTGAAGCCGCTAATCTTCCTCACGTACTGCAGCGCGGCCGAGCGGACCTCGTCATCGGTCGCCGGTGGCTCGAAGTTGAAGAGCGGCTTGATGTTGCGACACATGGGTACTCCTCGGCTGGCGGGGAACGTCTGCTTCGTGTGTGCCCGACCTTGCAGCCGCTTACACGATGCGGAGGACGGGGACACTCTCATCGCGGGTGCCGAGCAACTCGGCGGAATCGCAGCGGAGGAGCGCGATGCAGGCGCAGGCAACCCAGGGGCCGTGGTGGGCGATGCTCACGGTCTGGGCCGTGGTCAACGGCGTGAACGTGCTCCAGTCCGCCGGGTTCCTCTCCAGAGTCCGGACCGGCAGCATGGAGCTCAACCACCGGCTGGGCTACGTAATCATCGCTCTCGCGGTACCGGCCGCGGTGGCACTGGTCGGATTCGTGCGTGCCCGAGCAGACTGGCGGCAGTGGATCGGCCCGGCGGTCTACCTGGCGTTCGTGGCACTTGAGCTTGTCATCGACTACCTCTCCCCCATCGAGTTCCGCTCCCCGGCGCGCCCCGAAATCCTGGTGCCCTACCTCGCGCTCTTCTTTGGTGCAATCCTGCTCATGGGCGTGCCCATGTTCCGAGTGAACCGCCCGCTCTGGCTGGTGACGGTCGCTACCACGGTGCTTCTGCTGGGCTCCATGGTGGCGGCGATGCGCAAGGGTGTCGGCTGAAGTCGGCTGAATCCTGGGGAGGACCGTCATGCACGACGACAGCGCCAAACGAGCGGCTGCCCGAGCAGCGGTGGAGTTCGTACGCCCCGGACGCGTTTTGGGGGTGGGCTCCGGCAGCACGGTGGCCCTCTTCATCGAGGAACTGGGGCTGTCGGGCGTGCGCCCGTCGTCGGCGGTTTCCACTTCGCACGCGACGGATGCGCTGCTGCACGATATCGACGTGCTCGTTGTGCCGCTTGAGGCCGTGGCCGAACCAATCGAGATCTACGTGGACGGCGCCGACGAGGTCGACCCGGTCGGTCGAGCAATCAAGGGAGGCGGCGGAGCGCACACTCGCGAGAAGCGCGTGGCGAAGGCGTCCGAGACCTGGATTTGCATCGTGGATGACGCGAAGGTCGTCCCGCATTTGGGCTACCGGTGGGCGGTCCCCCTGGAGGTTGAAGCTGATTACCTGCCGGACGTCCACGACGCCGTGACGGCGCTGGGCGGGCTGTCGACCGTGCGCGAAGGACATGTAGCGGACTCGGGCAACCTCCTCGTCGATGTCTCAGGGCTCGACCTCGACGATCCGGCGATCATGGAGTCCCGGCTGGAAGCCATCGACGGCGTCGTTGCGTGCGGCATCTTCGCGCACCGCCGAGCGAACATCGTCATCGTCGGCCACTCCGACGGCACGGTCACGATCCGTCGACCCTGACCTGGTCGGCGTGACACCGGTCGCCCGAAGCTTCGTGGCACCTACGCCGCGCTTGCGTGGGCGCCACAGAGCTTCGGGGTGCCCTGATTGCGGCCGTCAAGGAACTTATCATATTTGATAAGTTTCGAGAGGGGCCCCGGCGCAAGGCTCCCAGGGTTCCTGGGCGTGCGCCTTCAAACCCACTCGCTAAGGGAGGTTTCCTACCCCAGTGCGCGACGGATCTCTTCGTACTCGGCTGGGGTGATTTCTCCCTTGGCGAGGCGCTGACGAACGATCGCGACCGGATCAGGACCGGCCGGAGGCGCAGGCGGCGTCTGCATCGATGTCGAATGCTGCATGCCGTAGCAGCCAACGCCGGGATGGCCGCCCCGAATCAGCCAGAAGATGCCAAGCGGGATCACAAAGAAGAACGGGAACCAGAACAGCCACATCATCAACGATCACTCCTTCTGTCGCGCGGGAACCGGTCCCGCGAGTGGGCGCATCTACGCTCCGTGCAATCGGATAGAGCGCAACATGCGTGCCACGCAGGGCGGTCCGGCTGTAGGCTTCCTGTGAAGACGCGCGGGGCCTGCGGTCGGCTCGGCGCACGACCGCACCGGGCGTTTGAAAACGCGTCTCCGGGACGTGCATACGCGCGCGCTCGATGGGGAATAGCGAGGCGTTAGCGGGAAGCGTTGAGCTGCCGGATGCATGAACGGCCACCGCTGTCCGGCGGGTAGCTACTGGTGAGACCGGCCCACAACGGGTCGGTCTTCGCGCTTCTTGGGGTTCATCACGGAGGCGCGGGGTGGCGAGGGGGTGCCTATGGGGGAGCGAGAGGTTCGCGCCGTCGTACGAACGGCGGCCACCTTGGTCCTACGTTCCGAGAGGAGTCCGAACATGAAGAGAGTCTTGCTTGCGGCTGTGGTTGCCGTCGCCATCGTGGGCCTGCTGGTTGCCCCGGCGTTTGCGGCGGGGCCGCAGTTGCCGGTGTTCCGTCTCGACCTCAAGACCGCGTACGTCATCGCCTATGCGGACGGGACGTGGTTCGAGTTGATCGGTGACAGGGAGGCGCCCGACCCCATTTGGCACGACCCGGGCGATCCGATACCTGCCAACTACGACGTGGTCATGCAGTTCAGCTGGAAGAACGTGAACTACGGCCTCGTGAAGACTTTCCCGAACGCGTTTGACCTGAAGGTCAGCATCCCCGAAGCCGGCGTCGAGATGTCCTACGAGGATGCCAAGCAGTACTGGAACGCCACGTGCCGGGCGTACGCGTCCCAGCGTTCGCCGCGGGACGTTCGCTGGCGAAGCCGCGACGCCCCTCAGACGATCATCCCAGCGTGCCGAGCGGCGAGCATCAGCAGTCCAGCCGCCATGAGCGACCCGAAGAACCGGAAGGTGTAGCGCGTGGCACGCTCAGGCAAGAACGTGTCGAAGGCGTGGCCGGTCGTGGCGCCGTAGCGGACGGCGAGCGTTGTCAGCGGACACGTGAACCGGTTGCCGACGAAGACGATGGTCTCCGCGGCCAAGAGGCCGAGTGAGACCCACAACACCACACCGGTGTAACCGGTGGCGCCGGCGTACAAGAGCGCGCCAATCGCCGCCACCATCACCAGGTAGACCGCGGTGTGGACCGCGCGAACCAGGGCGAGCATCTGTGAGTCGCGCATGGCGCTACCGCTTCCACGGGAAGAGCAGGTACTCGGCGAAGGCCAGGATGGCGACGACGAGCAGCACTCGCACCGGAAGCGCCAGGGGGAGCGCCCACACCCACAGCGCCGCCATCCACGGCAGCAGGAGCAGCCACATCCCGATCTGGATCATGAGCGGCAACCCGCGCACCCATTCCCAAGCCTCGACCAGGCGCGCCTGGTCGGCGACGAGCGCATAGCCCATCGCGAGCGTCACGAGTGTCGCGACGCCGAACAGGATCCCCGACACCATGAGCGTCGAGGCGGCCGTGGCCTGGGTGGTCGTTCCGTCGTTCATCACTACCTCCTTCTTCGTGGAAACTCATTCTGTCTTGAGTTTCCATAGGGTCCGAGAGAGGCCCACTCGGTGGTGGGCCTCGAGATACCTAGCTGACGAACCGGAGAACACGCCCCAGCAGTTCCGCGTCGCGATCGTAGGATGGGTCCGCGTTCACGCTGAGCAGGTACTCCACGATCATCGCGGCGATCATCTTCTCCACAAGCTGCGCATCGCCCGGCGTGAACTCGCCGGCGTCCATGCCCGCCTGGACGAGTTCGCGGATGAGGTCCCCGTTCGCCTTGAGAAAGGCGTCGGCGGCAATCTCATACTCCCGCAGCCACTCCTCCTGACCGGTCTCGGCGATGTGCTGCCGTGCCGACTGAAGCACCATCCTCGTGACCGCCTCTACTCGCGCAGCGTATGTCGGAAGGGTGGCAACCGACGCAGCCAGACGCATCTTCTCCCGTGCCGCCATGCGCTCGACGATGTAGGCGTAGATCTCACGCTTGCTGTCGAAGTGCACGTAGACCGTCTTCTTGGAAATCTTCATCTCACGCGAGATGTCATCCAGAGTGGTCTTGTCATAGCCGACTTCGCCGAGCCGGCGCTCGAAGACCTCGGCGATCTGCTGCTGCGTGACGCTCACGAAATCCTCCTGCTGTGCCTGGTGGAAACTCAATGTGTGTACAGTTTCCACCGTGGAAACTCGCTTGTCAAGTAGTTTCCTGAGAATTGTTGAGGGGAGCTGCCCCGAGCTGCGAGGCGGAGCTCTGGGGCACCCTCTGTGGAACTGTCTAGGAACTTATCATATTTGATACGTTTTCCGAGGGGCCCGGGAAAGGGTCACCCGGGACTCTGCGATGGTGTGGTCAGGGGCCGACCTCGGCCGAGATCTGGCGGTCGCGGACCCCACGCGGTGCTAGGCGCCTGGGGGCCTCCGAGCTGCGTCTCGGATGGCGCCCGCAACGGCGGTTCGAATCACCCAGTAGAGGACGAACGCACCGACGGCCCAGGCGGAAAGCCACAACAGAATCTCCAGCAGTCCCATGGATCCCCCATCAAGAGAGCCTGCCCGTGCCTGCCGTCACGATACCAGAGCGACTGCTACGGAAGGTACGCCTCCCCGAGCCGCTCGAGCAGCGCATGGAATGCCTCGTGCACGCCGCCTCCAACCACCTCGCGTTCGATGCGCTCGTAGCCCTCCTCGAGCTCATCTTGGACGGCGGCCGGAAGCTCGCGGTCCGCGGGCGTGAAGCAGTCGCCCTCCTCGCGGTGGATGTGCGCGCGCAGAAGCTCGGTGTAGTCCGTCATCGCGGCGTCGAGGTCGGCCAGCGCCGCCTCGTCGCGCTCGGCAAGGCGTACGAGCGCCGCCTGGATCCGAGCGACGTACTCCCGACCCCGGATGTGGTCTGCGAGCAGAGACCTGACGGCGGGCTCAACGGCCGTCATGCCGGCGGCCCTTATCGCTGGGAAGAGCAGCTGTTCCTCTTTGGTGTGGTGGCACTTGTCCACGAAGACGTGGAGGAACTCGATCACCCGCTGCAGGTCGTCGAGGTCGACGCGCTCGCCGCGGCCGGCGCGTGCTGCCATCACGTCCATGATGCCGAGCATCCGGGCGACGCCCCCGTGCTCGGAACGCAGATCTGCGGTTGCCTTCACGACGCCCACCCCTTCCGCCAGGACTCAAGCGCTCCCGTTGGCCCGTCTACTCGGTGCGCTGCTCCACGAGCGCCCGTTCCACGGCCTTCAGGAGCCCGTTCGTTGTGACCGTGGCGCCACTCACCGCGTCCAGGTCGAGTGACTGGCTACTCACGATGCGCTCGACAATCTTGTCGGTGACGTCGGTTGCCGGGTTGCCGGAGTCCTCGGCGATCTCGATGTCCGTCACCTTTCCGCCGGCGACGGTGACAAGCACCTTGAACTTGTTCCAGCCATCGTAGCTGGCGCGGTACGCGCCGTTGGGGACCTTCGAGAAGTCCACATCGGCAGTCACAAGGTCATGGTCCTCTCGACGCTGCGCCGCAGTGGCTAACAACACCCCGCCAAGCGCCAGGACGACGACCAGAAGGAAGGCGGCGAAGCCCATGAGCACCTGCCTGAGCGGGCCGCGCTTCTTGCCGGAGTTCTTGGGCATCGTGCTCGACTCCTTCCGATCGACTAAGCGGAGCGTTCGAAGAGCGTAGGCAGACCGGCCGCCCAGGTTTCGATGGCGCCCCAGTCCCGTGCATCACTCGCCGGTGCGGACCCGGCCATCTTCCGCGACGCGGTGTAGGTGGCACCGCCCTTATGCGGGCTATCCATCAGGATAGTGACCCTTTTGACCTCGGCTTCCCCGACCACGGTCCCCCCCTCAGCTCGTGAGGGAGTGGAGGACGTCGTGGGTGAACTGCTTCGTCTTCGGGAGCGCCTCCTCGGTGAGGGGGCCCTTCATGCCCGCGACTTCAGCCCACAGATAGTCCTCGATGGCGGGCAGCCCCCGCTCTCTCGCGAGGTCGCGGAGCTTGCGGCCAGCCCCCCAGTCGTACTTCTCTTGCGACTGTCGCTTCTCGGCATTGGCGTCGTCGGGCAATCTCAGGGTCGTGGTGAACACGACGAGTGGCCTGCTCCTCCAGAAGTCCGCGTCGAGCTTCTTCACAAACCGCTTCACGCGGCCGGTGACCGAGCCCATCCGGACCGGCGATCCCAAGAATATGACGTCCCCGTTCGGTTCGCTGTGGTAGTGCTCGCGGATGCTCCGCACCTCGGCCTCATGGCCCTCGGCCGTGAGCTGGTCAGCAATCGCCTCCGCCACCTGCTTCGTGTTGCCGTAGTAGCTGTCGTAGACGACCGTCCCCTTCACGGTGAACCCCTCCCGAAGCGAAGCTGCGCAGCGGAAAGCGTGCGCCTACGGATCGACTGCTTCCCCAATGAATCGGGGTACCCAAACGGCTGGCCGGCTAACCAAGGCCCTCGCAAATGGCTGCTTCACCTTAGAGCGGCCTTAGAACGCAGCGGCTACACTGGGGGTGCCGAGCGGCCGTTACACCTGACGCCTACACGATGACCGACGGCGGCACGCGCACAACGCGCAGCGACCCGTTGGAGAGGAGTTCGCCATGAGGCCCACGCGAATGATGATCGCAGCCGCCCTGCCTGCATTACTCCTGTGCCTGGCCGTACTCGCGTCATGCTCGTCCGCTGAGCCCGCCGAACCCTCCCCCAGCGCCGAGTCGTCCGACGCGGCGGCACGGGCGCAGCTGGTGGACGTTGACGTGTCCGCCGTCCCGAGCGGCCCCTCGGTGGGCGAGCTCATCTCGGTGGATGACTTCACTACCATCTTGGGCAGGGACGACCTGACCCTTGCACCCGCGCTTTGAGGCATTGGTACTCCGGTGAGTTCATCGGACACGTCAGCGTGCGTCGGGTCCTTCAAGGTGGTCGTCGACAAGGTTGGCGCCAACAACGAGACGCTGCTCCTGCTGGACTTTGCGGACCTCGGCACGTTCGTCGAGTGGGCGGGCAGCCGGACCGCGCTGGGCGAGACCGTCGCGAATCTTGGCGATGCGGCATTCCTGGGCCCGGAGAAGGCGGACCCGTACAGCATGCTGTGCGTTCGCTACGGCGACCGGGCGCTGCGCGTGGCGTGTGGTACGAGCGGTCAGGACATCGGCCCCGACAAGCTTCGCTCCATCGCCGAGATGATCATGACGCGCATGCGGTGACTGACTGGGCGGCAGGCCTTCTTTGCCGAGAGCAGGGGGTGCGTGTTGGGGGTCCTCTGAAAAGTTGGCGTATTTGATAACTTTCTAGAGGGACCTTCATGGGCCGGGGATCAAAGCCTCACAGCAGCTCGAGGAGGGCCGTCTAACGCCAGTCGGTGCGTAGAGCGAGCTGCGCCAGCAGCGCCACGTCCGCCGGGGCCAGTGATATCTCGGTGAGTTCACCGCGAGTCAGCCAACGGATCTCCGAGTGAAAGGTCGGACGATACTCTGAGCCGCGCTGTGCGAGCAGCGCAACCATCTCGAAAGTGCCGTGTCCGTAGTGATACACCGTGCGGGCTATCTCCTCCCCGACCACTGAGCTCATGCCGAGCTCCTCAAGAAGCTCACGTTCCATGCACTCCTGGAGTGACTCCCCCGGCTCGATCTTTCCTCCGGGCAACTCCCATAGACCCGCGAGGTTATCTCCCTCAGGACGTCTGGCGAGCAGGAGTCGACCGTTCTCGATGATTACGGCCGCTGTGACGACCTTCATGCGCGTGTCACCCAATCGAGTATCCTGGACCATGGGGGGTGCTCGCGACCATGGTACTCATGCCGACGTTGCCTGCTGGGTTCCTCGAAGCGCTTGCGTGGTTCGAAGCGAACGCAGGACGCGTCTTCGCAACCCGCCCTTTCGACGTCGGCCTCGCGATCAAGGTCACCTCAGCTCAGAAGGGTATCTGGAAACCAGCCGGTACCCCCTACGCTCTGAGTGTCGTGCAGACGAGCAGGGGCGTCTACCCCGACCAAGAACCGATCTTCGCTTCCGACGGCACCTGGTCCTACCTGTACCACCAGCAAGGAAGCACAAACGACGATCTTCGTGACCCGAACCGTCATTTCGCGAACACGGCTCTCTTTCAGAACCAGGCCGACGGCGTACCCGTGGGTGTCGTGATTCCCGCGGGCAAGGGATATAACGTGCTCGGTCTGGCTCGAATCGACCGATATGACAGCGGAATGTTCACCCTCACCGGACCAGTGCCGCTGGCAGCCAGCAATGCCCAGCAGGGGACGGTCACGGTCCAGTTGATCGACTTCAGCACACAACCCTTCGATCCTGACGCGCCCGAGCAAGGCCGAAACCGGGTGATCGCCGAGGTTGTTCGCCGGCAGGGTCAGCCGAGCTTCCGGCGTCTTATGCTCGCCGCATACGGCAGCAAGTGCGCTATGTCCGCATACGATGCGGAGCCGGCGCTGGAAGCGGCGCACATAATGCCCTACCGCGGTCAGCAGACCAATCACCCTGCCAACGGTCTCTTGCTGAGAGCGGATCTGCATGATCTGTTCGACCTGGGACTGGTAGCCGTAGACGGGAACATGCGGATCCAGCTCGCGTCCGCACTCAGTGGGACGATGTACGAGCCACTGCATGAGACTCTGCTCCGAGTTCCACCGGACCCAAGTCTCAGACCAAGCGCCGAGGCGCTGGAGCGCCACTTCGAGCGCTCGCTCGTCGCTTAGCGCCTACCCCCGCTCGGCGATCTCCAGCGCCGCCTCGTACGCATCGTGCAGCCACGGCCCCAGAGCCAGCACGGTGTCGACCTCGAGCGCTGGCACGAGAATCCACCCGCGCGTCGGCGAGCCCTGGATGAGGAACGGCCCCGCGTCGAAGTCGCGGGTGAGCGTCGCTCGGGCGTCGTCGGACAGGTGCAGCAGCCCCACCGCTCGGCCATCGATGAGCGCGAAGAGCTTGCGCCCCGCGAAGAAGCCCGGGTGCCCGAAGATCTTGCCGCGGTGCACCGCCGGCCAGTCGCGGACGATGTCGGCGACGGCCTCGGTCACCACGGGGTCGAAGCGATGCTCGTGCATTGCACCTCTCGTGCTCAGATCAGTCGTCGCACAACCTACACCACGACCTCACTCGGCCGCAGCGGGCCGCCCAGCTTGTACGTAGCGATTATGACGCCCGTGCTGGACGTCTTCGAGTCGGTCAGTTGCAGGCCCCGGGGCCGGGTTCCCTCGGCGAAGAGCCGCTTGCCCTGCCCGAGGACAAGCGGGTACGTCCAGATGTGGAAGTCGTCGATGAGATCGGTCGCCAGCAGCGTCTGGATGAGGTCCTCGCTGCCGTAGACCAGCAGCATGGGGCCGTCGCCGGCCTTGAGGCGGGCCACCTCGGCAGCCACGTCGCCCTTGAGGAGTTCGCTGGGTCCCCACGGCAACTCGGCGAGCGTGTTAGACGCGACGTACTTGGTTGCCGCGTTCAGCTGCTCGGCCATGGGATCCTCGGCGTTAGGCCAGTAGCCGGCGAAGATCTCGTAGGTCTTGCGCCCCAAGAGCAGGTCGTAGGGCACGCCTGTGATGGCGTCCATGACCTGCCCCATCATGTCGTCCCAGTAGTCCATCGACCAGCCGCCGAACCGGAATCCGCCCTCGGTGTCCTCGTCCGGGCCACCAGGAGCCTGCGCCACGCCGTCGAGCGTCATGAATGTGTTCACGACGAGTTTCCGCATGCTACACACCCTCTCTCGTGTTGAGGGGATGCCCTCCGTCTGGAGGACACCCCCTCAGCTTTGAGGTCACCATCTCCGCCATCATCCCCATCATCCCTTTCACGGCGAAGGTCACAGTGCGTTCGATATTCCCGCCTGCTGCGCTATCGAACCACCGCCACAAGAAGCGTGATGAGTCCCACCGCGCCGAGCACGATGAACACCCACGCCGAGACCCGCCTGAGCGTCGCGTCCGGCATACGTCGGCCGATGAGTGTGCCCGCACCGACGGCAAACCCATCCGCGATGACGTTTCCGGCGACCGAGCCGAGCCACACGCCTACCAAGGATTCCCATGGCAGGCTTCCCGTCCCGTCGAGGCCGATACGCGCCAAGAACGACGCAATCGAGACGCCGGCGCTACCGAGCGCCTTAAGCGGTCCTGCCGGGTCCGATGCGATCGCCATGGTGACCAGCGCCGCGTGGTCCCCCACCTGCGAGAGGAACAGGAGGGTGGCCGTCGCGAGCACAGGGCCGTACGCCGGGATCCCAGATGCCTTCGGGTGCCCTGACCCCTCCGGCTCCTCTTCTTCCGGGCGAAGCGACAGGACGCCGAAGACGAGGAAGGCGAGCGCGCCCAAGAACAGAAGCCACGACTCGGGAACGAGCCTCCCGGCGAAGCTCCCGATGAGGACGTATGCGAGCGAGAGCGGCAGGTTCGCGAGGAGCACGCCGCCCACCACCTGCCACCAGTGGTACTTACCGGCAAGCGCGAAAGAGATCACCTGCGTCTTGTCGCCTTGCTCGGCGATGGTCGTGATGATAGTGGTGACCACGAATGCGTAGAGCATGTGAGCGACCTCGTTACGGATCGCGCCTGCCGCACCTAGGGGTATACCCATCGGCAGCCTCGTTGGTGACAGGCGCCAGCTCGGCTCCAGCACGACGCTCGGTGAAGTAGAAAGGGCCATGCAAGACGCAAGCGAGAGATCGGTTAGGTTCGTCGTGTTCACTCCCGATGAGGTGGCGAGCGCGCACCGCTCGCACGCTCCCTGCCTCGTCTTGCATGATATCCGTGTAACCGTGTATCTTCAATCGGAGTGAGGACTGATGATCGTCAGCTTCGGCGACCGGGTGACTGGAGACCTCTATCATGGGCGCCAGACAGCTCGGACACGCCGATTCCCGGCCAGAATCGTCGCTCTCACAGTGCTGAAGCTAGACATGCTCGACGGAGCAGTGGCGCTGCGCGACCTTTCAGCACCGCCTGGCAATCGTTTGGAGGCATTGGAGGGCGACCATGAGACCGAAGGACCGAATTCCCACGCATCCCGGCGTGATTCTCAGCGAGGAGTTCCTGCAGCCGCTGGGTGTTACGCAGGTAGCACTGGCGGCGCACCTTGGCATTCCGGTGCAGCGCATCAACGAGATCGTGCGTGGCAAGCGCGGAGTAACGCCCGAAACCGCGTGGTTACTCGCCCAGGCGTTCACCACCACACCCGATTTCTGGATCAACCTCCAGACCGCGCACGACCTCGCACTGAGCCGACCGGCAAAGGCGATTCCGCCGCTGGCGGCACTTGGGGCCAACACACCCGCCGCTTCAGAAAGGTCACTCGATCGACTTGAGTGACTCGACCATGTCGATCCCGCGCAGGCGCGGCCACATGGCGAGGTTCACGACCACCGCGAACAGCAACGTGAGCGCAGCGGAGTTGACGTAGCTGGGCGCGTGGATCGAGCGACCGAACATGACGATGTCGATCTCCACAGTCGTGATGACGAACGCCTCAAGTGCGATGCCCAGCAGTAGGCCAAGCGCGCAGCCAAGCACCGTGAGCGCTGCGGTCTCTCGGTAGATGTACGCGTTCACCTCCGAGTCGTAGAACCCGAGCACCTTGATTGTGGCGATCTCGCGCTGGCGCTCCGTCACGTTGATGTTCGTGAGGTTGTACAGAACGATGAACGCGAGCATTCCCGCGGAGAAGATAAGGACGAAGACCACCGAGTTGAGGCTGTCGAGCATGTCGGCGAACGACGAGGTGATGTCCTCGTTGAACTGCACCGTTGTCACACCGCGCTTCTGCAGCAGAGCTTCCGAGAGCGCGTCTCGCGCCGCGGTCCCGTCGGCGACGGCCATGGCGAGCACTTCGTTATGCGTGGGCTGCTGCCCGAACGTCCGTGCGTAGACCTTGGGCGTCATGTAGACGTAGTGCGAGACGTACTGCTCGGTGATGCCGACGACGGTGAGGGCCACCGCCTGCTCGTCGCTTCCGCCATCGCCGGTGTCGCGGCGTTCGATCTCGATCGTGTCCCCCACCTTCAGGTGCAGTTTGTCCGAGGCCTTCTCGGTGATCACGACGCCTGAATCGCCGAGCGAGAGCGGCCGTCCACTCGCCCGCTCCCGCAGGTGGATGAAGGCATCCAGGCGCTTGGTGCTTGCGGGCGCGAGGAGGTAGCCATTGAGCGCAGCGCCATCGACCTTCTCGTCAGCGCTCCCACCGAAGCCGGCGCCCGAAACCAGCCCCGTGCCGCTCAGGGCCCCGACCGTGGCGGGGGTGGCGGGATTCGAGAGACGGATGCTCTCCATGTGGACGACCAGGTGGTCGAAGAAGGCGTGGCCGTCGTTGAGAACCGCTGCCACGTCGGTGGCAGTCTCCGACGCGACGAGCCTGCCGTCATCCGAAACGACCGCCGTGTAGGCGTCGACGTCGAGGCCGATCGTCGTGTTGTACGCGTACACGTCACCGTACTGCTTCCCGAGCACATCCCCGATCGAGTCCTTCAGCCCGAAGCCGGTGAGGAGCAACGCCGTGCAGCCGGCAATCCCAATCACCGTCATGAGCAGGCGTTTCTTGTACCGGAAGAGGTTGCGCGCGGTGACCTTCTGAAGGAAGGAGAAGCGCGACCAGAGCGGCTTGACGCGCTCGAGCACGATGCGCTTCCCGGGCTTCGGTGCGCGCGGGAGCATCAGGTTGGCGGGGCTCTCCCGAAGCGTTGCCTCGACCGCCCACAGCGTGGCCACGAGCGTCACGCCCACCGACGCGAGTCCGGCCATGAGGGCAACCGGCAGATCGATCGGCGTGAGCGCCGGAGGCGCGGTGTACATCGTGGTGTACGCCCGCCAGACGGTCCTCGGGAGGGCTTGGGATCCGATGAGGATGCCGACGATGCCGCCGAGGATGCTCGCCAGTCCCGCGTATACGAGGTACTTCGCAGCGATGCGCCCCCTGCCGTACCCGAGCGCCTTGTACGTGCCGATGAGCGTCCGCTCCTCGTCGACCATGCGGGTCATCGTTGTGAGTGCCACGAGCGCGGCTACCAGGAAGAAGATGAACGGGAACACGAGCGAGATCGCTTCGATGCGGTCCGTGTCGGCGGTGAGGCTCGCGTAGCCCGCGTTCGTGCCGCGGCCGAGCACGTACCACGCGGGCTTCTTGATGGCGTCGATCGTGGCCTGAGCGTCCTCGATCGCCGAGAGCCCGTCCGCGAGCTTTGCTTCAGCGTCGGCCTTCTCCTTCGCGTACGCGGCCCGGCCGTCGGCAAGCTCCGCCTCGCCCTTCACGAGCTCGGCGCGGCCGGATGCAAGCTGCCGCTTCGTAGCATCCAGCGTCCGCTGGGCGGCGCTGAACTCCCGCCCGGCCTGCCGTTTCCCGGCGTCGAGCTGCGCCTGCTTGGCGCTGAGCTCAGCCCGAGCTGTCGCGATCGCAGCCGTGCCGGCGGCGTACGTCGCCGACTGCGTCGCGTACGCCTGCTGCGCGGCAGTGAGCTGCGCCTGCACCTGGGCACGGGATGCGGCGAGCTCGGCCGACGAGGGCGACACGACGTTGCCGAGCGCTTCGGCCGCAAGGGCAGCCTCGTAGGCGGCCTGGAGCTGGGCCGCAGACGCCTGGAGGGCAGCGATCTGCTGCTGCAGCACGGGAAGCGCGGCTGCCAACTGGTCGAGTTGGGCCTGCTGCTCTGCGAGCGCCGCCCGCCCCGCGTCGATCTGGCGCTGCGCGTCGGCGAACTGCGCGGCGAAGGCCTTCCGCTGCGAGGCGAGCTCGCTCACGCCCGCATCGTAGCGCCGCTGACCGGCCGCACGGTCCTTCTCCGACGACGCGATGGTCGCGGCCGCGGCATCGAGCTTCGCCTTGCCGTCCGCCAGCTTCGCGTCGGCCTCCGCCTTCGCCTTATCGTACTCGGCACGCTTCTCATCGAGGGCCTTCTGCGCGTTGGCCTTCACCTCGGCAAGCCGCGCCTGTTCGCGGGCGGGTGCGAGCACTTTGAGGGTGTTGGCGACCGGCCGCACGACGGCGTCGTACTCAGGGGAGAACGTGAAGGCCGCGGCAGCGCCCTCGATCGTGACGAACAGGTCGGTGTAGGTCTTGGGATCGGCGAAGTCACTGGAGGGGATGTACATCACGCGGTCGATGCTTCCGTCGTTGAGCGTCGTGGTTCCGCGGTTGAACGCCAGGTAGTACGACGAATCGACAACGCCCACGATCCTGAAGTCGGTGCGCGAGAACGTGTCTTCAAGCGTGGTGACGCCCACCGTGAACGACACCGACTGGCCGATCTGCGCCGTGTTCGCGTAGACCTTGCTCCGGTCGATCGCGCATTCGCCCGAGCGCTTGGGCCACCGCCCGGCGACGAGGATCGGCCGGTTGAGGTACGACGGGCCCTGGGAGACCGCGCTGCCGCCGGACGAGGTGTCGCTTGCCGCCGCAGCGGCGATGTCGAGCTCGTGGACGCGCACCGTCGCCCGGCGGTCCCCGATTGTCGCCGTGACGTCGGCGATGTGCGTGGGCATGACCGCGGCGACGCCCTCGGCCTGCTCGACCGCCGCCACGTCCGCATCGGAGAACCCCAGCGTCGAGATGAGATGGGCGTCCATGAACGCCGTCTCGTCCAGGTAGCGGTCGACGGTGATCCGCATGTCGGGAGCGCACATGCGAAGACCCGCGTAGAAGCCCGCGCCGAGCGCGACGATCGCGAAGATCGCCGCGAAGCGGCTCCACGAGTGGGTGATCGAGCGGACGATCTCTTTGTGGACAGCGGTGCGCACGAAAAGCCTCTCCGCTACCACTCGATGGTGTCTGCGGCGACCGGGGCGTCGTTCGTCCACGTTTCCGCCACGCGACCGCTCTTGATGCGGATCACTCGGTCAGCCATCGCGGTGAGCGCGGCGTTGTGCGTGATGACGATGACCGTGCGGCCGGTGTCGTTCGATGTGTCCTGGAGGAGTCTCAGGATCGACGAGCCGGTGGAGTAGTCGAGCGCCCCGGTTGGCTCGTCGCAGAGTAGCAGCCGCGGGTTCTTCGCAAGCGCGCGGGCGATGGCGACTCGCTGCTGCTCTCCACCCGAGAGTTGTGCCGGGAAGTTGTCCATCCGGTCGGCCAGGCCTACCTCCGCGAGCGTCTGCGCCGCGTCGAGCGGGTCGCGGACGATCTGCGCAGCAAGCTCGACGTTCTCGAGCGCGGTCAAGTTGGGCACCAGGTTGTAGAACTGGAAGACGAAGCCGACGTCGAATCGCCGATACTCGGTGAGGCGGCGGCTGGAAAACGAGCTGATCTCGTCATCCTCGAGCCGGATCGTGCCCGACGTGCACGTGTCCATGCCGCCGAGCATGTTGAGAACGGTGGTCTTGCCGGCGCCGCTTGGCCCAACGATGACGACGAGTTCCCCTCGCTCAAGTGAGAAGGTCACGCCGTCCGCGGCGGATATCTCGACCTCGCCCATGTGGTAGACCTTGTGAACGTCTTCGAAGCTGACGAACGCCATGGGGAGTCTCCTCGCGTGCGGGTGTCCTTCGGCCAAGGATACATGCGGCGATGTGTTGTCTTGCTGCAAGGCAACATTGCTACTCGTAGGCGATGGCGTCCCTCACGCTCACCTGTGATGCGCGGAACGCCGGCGCGATGCTCGCAAGGCCTGAGATGACGAGCATAATTGCGAGCCAGGCCAGCACGCCCAGCCACGAGAACGCGTAGCTGAGCGGGATGCCGATGACCTTCTCGAGCGCGCGCACCAGCCCCAGGCTGAGCGGGTAGACGAAAAGCGCCCCTACGAACCACGCGATGAAGCCGACGGTGATCCCCTCGGACACATAGATCTGGTAGATGGACTTGTGCTGCGCGCCCGTTGCGCGCATCACGCCGATCTCGCGCGTGCTCTCGAGCACGTTGATGGACATGGTGCCGGTGAGCCCGATCACCCCCACCGCGGCCAAGAGCGCGGCCATCAGCACGAGGAAGGCCACGAGAATCCCGAGCCACTCCCGCAGCCGGTCGGCCAGGTCGGCACGCGTCCGAGCCGCCGTCACCTGGTAGCCGCCGTCTTTCAGACGGTCCTCCACGGCGGTCAGCAGCTTCTGCTCGGACTCCGCATCGGACGCCGAGCCGCGAACCAGAAGGCGCGTGACGCCCGAAATGCCGGTCGCCTCGGTGAGCTGCTCGGCGTCGCAGTAGACCGTCGACCCGCCGAGCTGCCCCTTGATCACCCCGACCACGCGCCACGTCGTCTCCTTGCCGAGGACATCCAAGCCGGACGTCGCTCCCGACCGTCAGCGACTCCTCGGCGTTCTGCGCGTCCGTGTTGATGACGAGCGCGTCGGTGTCGCGCGGCTCCAGCCACCGCCCCTCGATGAGCGTGGGCCCTACGAAGTCGGTCGCCGGATCCAGCCCCACGATGTTGAACGACTCGTTCTCGGTCCCGTCCGAGCGGACGAACGTGGCACCGAACGCCGGCCACGCTTCGACGGCGACGACCCCCGGCACGTCTTCCACCTCGGCCTCGATCGCCGCGGCATCCTGCGGCGTCGGCGAAGACGAACTCGGCATCGTAGCGCCACCACGACTCGAGGTCCGTGATCGTGCGCTCGATCGACGCCTGGACGCTGAAGACCGACATCACGACGGCTGATGCAAGCACCAGCGTCGAGAGCGTGAGGGCGAGCCTCCCCTTGCGAAGGAAGGTGTTGCGAAGCGAGAGGGCGACCGGCCGCGGGAGCCCTCGGATCTTGCCGAGCAGCCGGTCCACGAGCCCGTGACCGAACTTCGCGTCGGTCATGCCGGTCGCGTTCAGGGCCTTCACGACGCTCATGCGAACGCCCGAGCGCACGGGACCCGCGGCCGCGAGCAGCGGGACGAGCATCCCCACCGCGATCTCGACGAGGACCACCCACGCGGGCGGCGCATAGCTGGTGACGCGGAAGTTGAGGATCTCGGCGGCGAAGTCGCTGAACCACCGGGTGGCGGCGGCGGTGGCGGGCAGACCGACGGCCACTGCCAGCGCGCCGTAGATGGCGACCGTCACCACGTAGAGCCGCTCAAGCTGCCCGGCGCTGCCGCCGATCGCCTTCATGACGCCGATCTGCCGCACCTGCTGCGCCATGAGCGACGAGACCGTGTTCACCACGAGGAACGCCGAGAGGCCGAGCGAGAGCGCGCCGAGGGCCAAGAGCAGCAGCGAAAGCGCCCCGAAGATGTCGCCCAGAAAGTGGCTGCCCGGCTTGGGTACGTCGGTGTTAAAGACCTGCAGGTTCTCAGGCGTGAACAGCTTGGTCCGCAGGTCTGCCGCGAGACGCGACGCCTCGGCCCACGTGATGTTCTTGTCCGCGAACACGAGCGAGAGCTGGTTGGCTTCGCGGGTCTCGCCGAGGTCGGCCATCGTGTCGAAGCTGACGTAGCCGGTCTCGAAGCCGACGAACTGCGCCGGCATGGCGTTGATATCGTGCGCGAATCCCGCGATGCGCAGGGTGGCGGCCTCGCCGTCGGCTCGCTCGACGGTGAGGACGTCACCGACCGCGAAGTCGGCCACCTGCTTAGCCGCCGCCTCCAGAACGATGTCGCCGCGGTTTGGCGGCCAGGGCGCGCCTGCGAGCGGGATCACCTTGCCGACGCGGATGTCGGCAAAGTCCCTGAACGCCTCCAGCGAGAGGCTGCGGTCCTCCTCAGAGCCGGCGCGCGTGTAGCGAAGCGTGACGCTGCGGCGGGCCTGAGCGGCCGCCACCTCGGGCTGTTCCTCGGCGCGGCTCACGAGCTCGTCGCCGAAGGCCTGCGTGCGGTAGGTGACGTTTGGAGGGACGGACGCCTTATGGTCCGCATCGAACTCGCGGAGGAGGATCTCGCGCCCACCAAGCATCACACCGACGGCGAAGATGCCGATGGCGATGGACACGACGACAAGCGCGGTGCGGAACCAGTGCGAGGAGAGGTCCCGGAAGACCTTGCGCCAGCGCGGGGAGAGGGCCACGGCCGCTACCCCGTGTGCCGCTCGCGGTGGATACGCTCTTCGACGATCTCGCCGTCAGCCACATGCAGCGCGCGCCGGACGCGCGAGGCGAGGTCGTTGTCGTGCGTCACCATGATGATCGTCTTGTGCTGCTCCACGAGCCGCTCGAAGAGCCCGAAGACGGCCTCCGCCGTCTTTGAGTCCAAGTTGCCGGTGGGCTCGTCCGCCGCGAGGATCGGCGGGTCGTTTGCCAGCGCGCGAGCGATCGCCGCCCGCTGCTGCTGCCCGCCCGAGAGCGCCGCGGGAAGCTTGTTGGCCTGGTCCGCGAGCTCCACCTGCTCGAGCAGGTCCATGGCGCGGGGCACCCGCTCACGCAGCGGGTACGTGGAGCAGAAGTCCATCGGCAGGAGCACGTTCTCGAGCACCGTGAGCGTGGGAAGCAGCTGGAAGAACTGGAACACCACGCCGATGGTGCGCCCGCGCCATTTCGCGAGCGCGTTCTCGCCCAGCTTGTGCACCGGCGTATCGCCGACGACGACCTCGCCCGACGTGGGGTGGTCGATGCCGGTGATCATGTTGATGAGCGTCGTCTTGCCGCTGCCGGACTTGCCGATGATGCCGACGAACTCGCCCGAGTAGACGTCCAGATCCACGCCCTTGAGCGCCGTGAACGGCACCTCTCCCGTGTCATAGACCTTCACGAGACTGCTGAGATGCACGACCGGGGTGGCGGATGCTTCCGTGGCCAACGCGTGCCTCCAATGCCGAGCGGGGGTGCCATGAGTGGATATACCCGAGGGGTGAGGCGGGGGCGCGGGGGCGGGCGACGGGGCATGCGGCGGGGCGGGTACCTCTGCGGAACCCTCTGAAAAGTTAGCATATTTGATACGTTCTCAGAGAGTGCGAGACCCCGGGCCGGGGCGACTGTTTGCCCGCCGCTAGGCGGTCTCGTCGACGTCGGCCAGCGGAGTCACGCCAATCTCGGCTGGCGGAGTCCCGTCGATATCGGCCAGCGCGTTTCGCAGCCGCTCAAGGCCAAGACGGTAGGCCTCCGCGTCGCCGTACTCGAAGAAGTTCGGGTAGTAGTCGTGCGCCGCGACGATGCGGCGAGCGTGCTTGATGGGGCACCAGTACTGCTCTGTCCGCGCGGCGATCTCCCTGAAGTAGCCGGCAAGGCCGTTCGCGTAGCCGCAGTAGGCGCAGTTCATCTTCTCGATGAAGTTGAGATACGGAAGGTCGCCCCGGTCGAGCGCGAGGTAGGCGGACCGCTTCACCTTCGGGATCTTGTAGGCCGGAAAGCAGATGGCTTGGAAGAGGAAGAGGAAGAGGTCGAGCAGGAGCATCGGCAGGATGCCCAGCCAGATGACGGGAACGGCTAACCATTCAATCGGCGATGCGCCGAACACGTAGCGAAGCACGCCTCGCTTCGACCGCCGTTGCAGCTCCATGACGTCCTGGCCGAACTGGATCCGCTTCTGCTCGATGACGGACTTGAAGTCAGCGCGCTTCTTGTCGTACTCGACCTGGACTTCTTCCTCCAGGCCGCGCATCCGTTCGATGAGTTCGTCGATCCGGGACATGGCGCTCCTCTGACGTGGGCTGGTGCCCACAGTACGCCATTGAGGGGTGCGTGATTGGCGCGAGCGGGGAGTGAGGCGCGAGCGGGGAGTAAGCGGATGCTCCTGCGCACCCTCTGGAAAGTCATCATATTTGATAAGTCTCTAGAGGGTACGCGACGCGGCACCGCCGAAGGCATCGTGATGGGGTAGCAGCACAAACGCCGACGGAGGCAGCGCGTGGAGGCACTCGATGAGCCACGGCGCGAAGTCGTCCGGCCGCTCCAGCATGCCGATGGCCAGTTCGCCGAGGCCGAAAAGACCCACCTCGGCCACCTCAGCGGGGTCAGGTTTCACGTCACAGACGGGCCCGACGAAGACGTGGCAGAGCTCATGCTCGAAGCCCTCATCGCCGAACGGTGTCCGATAGATGAAGCGGCCGACATGCGTCAGCGGCGTGCTGCAACCGAGTTCTTCGCCAAGGCGCCGCTCGGCAGCTGTGTGTGTGTCCTCGTCGGGATGAGGATGCCCGGCGCAGCTGTCGGCCCAGATGAGCGGCCAAAGGCGTTTGTGCGCGCTCCGACGACACAGGAGCAAGCGACCCTCGGCGTCGATGAGAAGCGTCATGAAGGCGCGGTGCATGGTGCTGTCGTGGCCGTGCGCCTCGGAGCGTGAGACGAGCCCGAGCTCCTTGTCGTCCTCGTCGACGGCGATGACCTGCTCGTCGGCTCGCCAGGAAGCGCGGATCTGATCCGCATCCGCTTGCTGTGGCTCTCGCTCGGACACTTCGGCCCCCGTTCGAGGTGACGACCCCTCGAGGATACCACCGGATGAAGTCACTGCGTGGAGGTGCTATCATTATGCAATCACTCGCCCGGACAAGGAGCCGTGAAGCGATGGCCGACCTCCTCATACGCGACGTCCCCGAGGACGTTGTCGCTCGGCTGAAAGACCAGGCGAAAGAGAACGGCCGCTCGCTCCAGAAGGAGCTGCTCGCGATCGTGGAGGACGCGGTGGGTCTCTCGATTGAGGAGTGGCTGGAGCTCACGGAGAAGCACTTGGAGGAGCGCCGTTCGTGGGGCCTGACCGGGGATACGACCCAGTTCATCCGCGAGGATCGTGACAGCCGATGAGTGCTCTTGTTGTCGATGCGTCGATCGTTGTGCGCTGCTTCATCCAGGGGGCCGGGACCGCCGAGGCGCGTCGGTTGGTCGGGAGTCAGCGCCCACTCATCGCGCCGGCGCTGATATACCCGGAATGCGGGAACGCGATCTGGAAGCAGGCCCGCAAGGACTCGCTCGCGGCGCCCGCAATCGAGCAGCTGCTGGGGGACTTGATGCTGTCCCCAATCAGGACGCTGCCCCTGCGACGCCTCACAGCGGCCGCGCTCCGGCTGGCGGTCCGGCACGGACACCCCATCTACGACTGCTACTACCTCGCAGCCGCGATCGTGAATGACTGCGAGCTGGCGACAGCCGATAAGCGCCTCGCAGCTCTTGCGGTCGAGGTCGGCCTTGGCGACCGGGTCATCCTGATCGGAGCGTCACCCGCGCGGTGAGTCCGACCTGACAGCGGCCACGATCCGGTCGAGCAGCTCGTCCAAGATCCCCTCGGTGGTCGCGAAGTTGAGCCGAGCGAAGCCCGCCCCGTGCGGCCCGAAGTCAGGCCCTGCAGAAAGCCCCACGCGGGCATGCTCCAGCAGCCACGCCGCCGGGTCGTCGCCCAGCCCGAGCGCTCGGAAGTCCAGCCACATGAGGTAGGTCGCCTCGGGCGATACGACGCGCACCTCGGGGAGCTCCGCCGCCAGCCGGGCGAGCGCGTGATCGCGCATCGCCACGAGATGCACCCGGGTCTCGTCGAGCCACGGCCCACCGTCCGTCCATGCCGCGAGCGTCGCTGCCGCGCCGGGCGAGCCGGGACCGCCCAGCAGGTGCCTCGGCAGGGCATCGTAGGCCGCAAGCATGGCATCGCTCCCCAGATGAGCGACCGCACAGCGGAGACCGGCGAGGTTGAAAGCCTTGCTTGCCGCGGATATCGTCACCGTGCGAGCAGCCGCAGCGTCGGAAAGCGAGGCGAACGGGACGTGCTTCGCAGGCGCGTAGACGAGGTCGGCCCAGATCTCATCGCTGATCACGAGAAGGTCGTGTTCCTCCGCTACCTGCGCGATCGCGGTGAGTTCCTGAGCAGTGAACGCGCGGCCGGTGGGATTGTGGGGGTTGCACATGAGGATCGCCGTGGTGGACTCGTCGACCGTGTCGCGCAGCACCTGCGCGTCGAGCCGCCAGCCCTCGGGGTCGAGCGGGCAGTCGATGACGCGACGGTCGCCTCCCGTGATCGCCGGGAAGAACGGCGGGTAGACCGGCGTGAAGATGACGACGCCATCGCCCGGCTTCGTGTGCAGCCACAGTGCCACATCCACGGCCTGCAGGACGTCGCAGAACAGGCGCGTTCGTACGGGATCGGGCGACCACCCGTGGCGGCGCGTCTCCCACGTGGCGTACGTATCAGGCAGGCAGCCGTGCGCCGAGAAGTTGTAGCCGAAGTCCCCGCGCTCCGTGAGCTGGCGCACGGCATCCACCGCGGCCGGCACCGGGGGAAGGTCCATGTCCGCCACCCACGCGGGGATGACGTCGGCATCGAACCAGTTCCACTTCGCGCAGGTGAGCGACCGGAGCCGCTCGAGTTCGGGCAGGAACGGAGCGGGAGAATCGGGGGTCATGTGGGCACTCCTCTCGGATGCCTCCATGATACCCGCAGGGGGCCCGGCGCGAGGCGGCCGGGACATCTGCTACTCCCCTACGCGAACGCGGAGAGCGCCGCCCCGTGCGCACCCACAAGCTGCGCCTGCTCGGGCACCAGCACCTCGCCCGCGAAGCCGTCACGGATGAGCGCCACCATCGCCGCATTCATCGCGACGCCGCCGGCGAACACGAGCGGCCCCCTTGCGCCCACACGCTTGAGCGAGGAGAGGGTGCGCTTGGCGATCGACTCGTGCAGACCGCGCGCGACGCGCCCCAGGTCTTCGCCGCGGTGGACGAGGCCGGTGACCTCGCTCTCCGCGAACACGGTGCACATGCTGGAGATAGCGATGCCCGTCTTGGCAACCAGCGCAGACGCGGCCATATCAGAGAGCTCGTAGCCGAGCGCGCGCGCCATGACCTCCAGAAACTTGCCCGTCCCGGCGGCGCACTTGTCGTTCATCTCGAAGTCGAGGACGCGGCCCGCCGGCCCGAGCGAGATCACCTTGGTGTCCTGACCGCCGATGTCCAGCACCGAGGCCGCTTGGGGGAAGAGCGCGTGCGCCCCGAGCGCGTAGGCCTTGATCTCCGTCACGATGTCCGCGCCGAACGCCTCGCGCGCGACGTGGCGGCCATAGCCGGTGGCGACGATGGCATCGTGCCCGTTGCGGGCGACGATCGACCGAGCGACCGCCTGCGGGTCGAAGCCGGTGTCGAGGACGACCGCATCGGTGATGCGGCCGTCCTCGAGCCACACGGCATCGACGCTGCGGGAGCCTATGTCGAGTCCAAGGACCCTCATGCCGAGACGCCTTCCGCTAGATCATCTCGAGGAACGCCTCGACTCGGGTGGAGAGCTGGCCCACGTCCTCCATCGAGTAGTCGGTGTCGATCTTCATGACCGGAATCCCGGCCGCCTCGACGGCCTTCTCAACGCTGTGTGCCTCGATCTGGTAGGTGCCGCAGAACTGCAGCGAGTAGTTGATGACGCCGTCGGCGTTGAGCTCCTTCGCCAGGCGGATGACATCGTCGATGCGGCCCTTGTTGGGCGTGAAGCACGCGCAGTTGATGTCGAGGTACTTTGCGGCGATGTCGTCGAGCATCTCCTCGACCGTGGCGTCCTCGCGCTCGGGGACGAGCTTCTCGTAGTAACGCGAACCGGTGCACATCTCCTCGCCCACCACCACGCCGCCCGACTTCTCGATGATGTCGTGGAGCTTCCAGTTGGGAAGCGCCATCGGCGTGCCGGTGATGAGGATGCGCTTGGCGTCCGCAGGAGCCACGCCGACGCCCGCGCCGACCCTGTCATTCAGCTCGTCGGCAAGCGTGTTCATCATCTGCGTGAAGCGCGGCACATCGTCGTAGAAGGCGACCTGCGTGGCCAAGAGCGCGTCCTTGCCGCTGATGGGTGCGGGCGAGGCTGCCCGAGCGGCCGCGATGCGCTGCAGCGCTCGGCGCTTGTCGTTGACCTCCTTGATGGAGGCCCGGAGCGACTCGGCGGTGACCTTCTTGCCCGTGAGCTCCTCGATCTTCGTCACGAACTCGCCGATCTCGGCGCGCCAGAACGCCAGGTCCTTGGCGTCCTTCTTGTGCGGCAGCTCCATCACGTGCACGTTGTGCATCTCGCCGAAGAGCTCGTAGGCCTTCTTCTTCCCGTCGCACGTGGTCTCGCCGATGATCAGGTCGGCCTCCTCCATGTACGGGCAGACCTTCGTCAGCTTGAAGCCGACGAAGCTCTTGATGAGCGAACAGGTGTTGCGCGGGAGGATGCGCTCGACCTCGTCGTACGCCCACTCGGCGCCGGCGCACAGCCCCACGCACCAGCCGCCGGCCGCGCGAACGATCTCCTCGGGCACGTAGAGACAGAAGGTGCCGACGACCTTGCCGCCCGCCTTCCGGAAGTCATGCAACTCCTTGATCCGGAGACCGTGGACTTCACTCATCACGAAGTCGAGATAGCCCATGCCCGCCGGGCGGTCGTTCTGTGAGAGGTAGGTGTCCACGTACATCTGGCCCACGGCACCGAGAAGCATGTCGTGCTTCTCAAGGTCGAGCCCGAGCTCATCCCACATGGGGTGGTAGTCGACAACCGCCTGGTCGCTCATGTGTGCCTCCGATGTTTTCGCTGTACTTATTGCTCGATTCCGTGCGGCTTATAGAGTGCGACACGGTCCACCTCTGCGTCAAGCGTGAGCGCTCCTCGACCGCGCGGGGTACGTACGTGGAGAGGACCCAATGATCCCGACTGCTACGGGAAGGCGCGGCGAATGGCGAGGAGCAGGGCGCTTGACCTCTTGGGGCGAACGTACGACGAATGGCGGACCGACGGTGCGCCGCAAGTGGCTGCTGCACTGACCTACTACTTGTTCCTCTCGCTCGCGCCCATGCTGGTGCTTGCTGTGGGGGTACTGGGTCGCTACCTGGGAGACTCGACGGCCGCCGCCGAAATCCTTCAGCGGGCGCATGACGTGGCCGGCCCCGTCGGCGAGATCGCGGTCCGCGAGATCATCGCCACTTCGCAGCCGACCGCGCTCGGCAGCATCGCTCCTGCGATCGCGCTTGCAATCTCGCTCTTCGGCTCGATGCGGGTGTTCGGTCAGCTGCGGGTCGCGTTCGATCGCATGTGGGAGATTCCGCGACCGGAGGTGCCGACGGGATTCCGGCGACAGCTGCTCTCGGGATTGACGTCCCTGGGCAGGGACAACCTCGCGTCGTTCCTGATGGTGCTGCTGATCGGCACCATGCTCGTGGCGCTGTTCGTGATTTCCGCCGTCTTGGCGGCAGCGGCGAACCGGCTCGCCCCGCTCGTGGACGTGGCACCGCTGGTCTTTCGCGGCATCGAGGGTCTCGCCTCGATGGCGCTTGTCACCGTGCTCTTCGCGCTTACCTACCGGATCGTGCCGAGAACGCCGGTCGCGTGGCGCGACGTCTGGGTCGGGGCGATCATGACCGCTGCGCTGTTCACGCTCGGGAGAGCGCTTCTCGGGGTCTACTTCGCGTACGCGAGCCCGGGCTCTGCGTACGGGGCCGCGGGCTCGATCGTCGCACTGCTCATCTGGGTGGATCTGTCGCTGCAGGCAGTGCTGTTCGGCGCGGAGTTCACGCACGTGTGGGCTACACGTTAAGGTCCCTCGCCGAGTAGAGGCGGTACGTACCCACGACGGCAACAGCGATGATCGCTACGGACAGTGCGACGAACACCGGATCGAGCGCGTGGTCAGCCATCAGGTTCGCGGCATCGAAGTACTTGAACGGCGTGAAGTACTTCAGGAAGTCCAGCTTCGCGTCCATGTTCACGACGTACGAGAGCAGAAATGTCAGGAACATGATCGACGTCGCCGCTGAGGCCGCCGCCTTCGGCCGATGCGTGGCGCCTGCGACGGCCACCCCAATGGCGAAGAAGAGCATCTGGATGAAGAAGAGACCGACCATCAGCACGACGATGTCGGCGCTGAACGGCGCGTCCTTGTTGTACTGATCGACGATGTAGATCGACGAAACCAGTGTCGCCAGGTTGAAGACGACCATGTTGAAGAGCCCCGCCACTATCTTCCCCGTGAGGATCTGCGCCCGTGATGCCGGCTTGGAGTAGAGGAACTCGGACGTCCGGTCCCGCTCCTCTTTGGCGATCAGGCTGGAGCCGAGGAGCGCCGCATGCACCGCTCCCATCACCGCGATGTACATGAACAGCACGCCGTAGAAGCCGGCCGCCGTCGAGAGGTCGAACCCGGTCAGGCCGAAGACTGCCTGCACGGCCTTGGGTAGTGCATTCAGGACGTCCTGGACGCTTTGACCGGACGCCTGGTACGCGCCGTACTTCACCATGCCCATGTACACGAGCGCCGCCATCCCGAGGCACCAGAAGACGAGTCCGCGGCGATGTGCTTTTAGTTCACGCAGGAATACGTTCATGCTCCCCACCTAGGTAGCCGAATGGATGTCCTTCTTCAGGAAGATCACGTAGCTCAGCGCGAGACCAACGATCACGACCGCCGCCTCCACGAAGAGATACTTCGACTCGAGGCTCGCGTTCCTGATGATGTAGGCGGGGTCGTAGTACCGGAAGGGCGACACATATCGCGCTTCCGCGTTGCCGAGCGCGTCGCCGATCATCCCGATGATGTAGAACGCGAAGACCGTTGGGAGCGAGACCGAAATCACGGACTTCACCTTCGGGAGAACCACTCCGAGGAGCATGCCCAGCGCCAGGAAGAACAGCTGGACCAGGAACATGCTACCGGCCAGAAGGAACACCGTGCCCGCATCGAACTTACCCGGCGCCGCTATGCTCAGTGCGGCGAACGACATGGCGATGAAGACCACGTTCGTGGTGACGATGAGCAGGAAGACCGCAGCGAACTTGGCGACGACCACCTGCGTGCGTGTAACAGGCTTCGAGATCAGGAAGTCCGCCGTCTTGCCGGCAATCTCCTTCGAGATGACCCCCGTCCCGAGATTCATGGCCTGGATGGCGGCGGCGAGGATCGCGAAGCTCAGCAGGTAGCCGTAGAAGCCGGACACCGTGAGGAAGGTCTCCGCGGTCAGGTTCAAAGCTGTCCGGATTGCCTCCGGGAAGTTCTGCAGGACCTTCTCGAGCGCGGTAACGTCCTGACTGAACGCCGGATACATCGCCATGAAGAGCACGACGATGCCGGAAAGCGACGCAACCCAGATGATCGTCGACTTCCGGTACGCCTTCAGTTCACGAAGGAAGAGGTTCACCTACTCCTCCTTCTGGTAGTAGTGCAGGAAGATCTCCTCGAGGTCGGGCTCCTCGACCTGCATGTCCATGAGGTCGAGCGAGGCCAGGACCTTCGTCATGTCGTTCAGGTGCCCGCGGAACAGGAAGCTCACCGAGTGGTCCGCGAGCGCGAGGTCGCTCACACCCTCCAAGCCGAACTGCGCGGGATCAGGCGTCTGTGCCATGTCCAGCTTGAACCGCTTGGTGGCGTTCTCCAGAAGCGTCTTGATGTGCTCGACTTTGATGATCGACCCGTCCTTGATGATCGCGACGCGGTCGCACAGCTTCTGCACCTCGGAGAGGATGTGCGAGCTGAAGAGCACGGACGCGCCCTCCTTGTTCTCCTCTCTCAGGAGGTGGAAGAACTCCTGCTGGATGAGCGGGTCGAGGCCACCCGTCGGCTCGTCGAGGATGATCAGCTTGGGCTTGTGGGCGAGGCCCTGGATGATGCCGACCTTCTTCTTGTTGCCGTACGAGAGGTCGTCGATCTTCTTCTTCAGATCAAGATCGAACCGATTCGCAAGGTCGCGAATACGCTTCTCGCTGGCCTTGGTGTCCTTGCTATAGAAGCTCGCCGAGTACTTGAGCAGGTCGATCGCGCGCATGTCGTCGTAGTAGAAGACTTCCGAGGGCAGATAGCCGATCTCCTGCCGGATCTCCGGGCCGAACTTCAGGATGTCCTTGCCGAAGACGGTAGCCGAACCGCTCGTGGGATAGATGAGGTTCAGCAGGGTCCTGATGGTCGTCGACTTCCCGGCGCCGTTGGGCCCGATGAAGCCGTAGATCTCGCCCTCCAGGACCTCCATGTCGAGGTCCTCGATGCCCCTGCTCTTGCCGTAGTACTTGGTCAGCTTCTTGGTCTCGATGACATTCATGTCTGCTCCATCGATCGGCCTGACTCGGCGCGCGCGCTCACGCCCAGACTCTATCATTTCCAGCTTCTGCCGCATCTAACACCGCGCGGACCACGGGCCGGCGTCTTGTCCATGGATGTCCGGCGATTAGGCAACCGGACGCGCGCTACACTCTTCGTTGGATATCAGGCGGCGCTGGAATCTCGACCGGAGCGTGAGACGGATCGTGCGGATCGTCGATGTGAGCGAACCCTCGGTGACGGACTTCATGGAGTACGTACGCGCCCACGCCTCTGAGCACGACGACTCCTTTGCGTTGCCCGAGGACCTCGCGAGCTTCGATCCTGAGCGGGAGCCGGCGGCCATCGCCATCGACGATGACGGCGCTTTCGTCGGCGCCGCCTCGCTCATGATCGACGGCTACGAGACCGAAGGCAACGCGCGGTTCCGCATACTCCATGCCGTCGCGCCGGACGCGTACTCCCCGCTGCTGGAGGCCGTCTTGTCGAGGGTGCCGGCAGATGTTCGCCGCGCGTTCCTCTTCCTGCCCGCGCGCCCCTCGGACCCGGTGATCCGGGCGCTCACCGACCGCGGGTTCACCGAGACACGGCGCGCATACCTCCTGGAGCACCCCGACATCACCACGATGCTTCGGCCGGACCCGCCGGACGGCGTCACGCTTCGGGTGGCGGATCCGGACGCGGGCGAGCATTGGGCGCGCGTCATCAATCAGGCGTTCGGCGACCAGCCAGGACGCTACGACATGACGACCACCCGTGCGAGCGAGACGCTGGCGCGCGACCGTGTCATCTCCGACGCGACGCTGATCGCGTGGCGGGACGGTGTGCCGGTCGCCGTCGTGCTCACCGTGGTGGATAGCGACGAGGAGGGGGCCGTTGAGATCGAGTCGCTCGGCGTGGTACCGGTGGCCCAGCACCAGGGCGTGGGGTCGGCACTGCTCCGAGCGGCGCTTTCCCGTGCAACGACTCTCGGGTACCGGACTGCGTGCCTCTCGGCGAGCGAGCGGAACGAGACTGCTCTCGCGCTGTATTTCAACGCCGGGTTCCGCGTCGCCGATGAGCGCGTGTGCTGGCAAGCGGATCTTGAGCGCGACTTGTAGCGTCTGCGGGCGAGCCCGGCGCGCCTCCTACGGCGCCACGTCGACCGCGTCCACCACCACGTTGGCGGCGGTGGCGGCGGCGTTCTTCGCCCCGGTCGGGCGGATGGAGATGGTGTGAGGACCTGCGGGCAAGACGGCGGACTGCCACACCACCTCCCGCCACCCTTGGGTGGCAAGGTTGGCGCGATACGTATCCACCGTGGCGACCCTTACGTTGTCTATGTAGACGTCCGCGATCCCGTAGTTCGGGGTGCGCGGACCAATCCAGGCGACCCGGGTGCCTGTGAATGCGACGTCGAACCTCGCTCCTGCCCAGCGCGAGTACGCGTAGGTCTTGTTGAAGTACGTGGGGTTCGTGTAGTGAAGCCAGGTGCCTGAGTAGCCCGGCGCGGCGGTGAGGTCGTCGTGTCTGGTGCCGAGGCCCCGAGGCGCGCTTCCCGTCACTTCGAAGCGGTCGAGCACGACGTAGAAGGACGGAGACGCGGCGTTCTTGCGCCCCATCGGCCGGAGCTCGATCGTGTGCTGCCCGTCCGAAAGCGTGCCGCTCTCCCAGATGGTGGCAGACAGGGTCTTCTGCGCATCGGGTGCGTAGCAGTCGACGTCGGTTGCCACCTTCACCCCGTCTACCCAGACGTCCGCCATGCCGTAGGAGGGCTGCTTGGGACCGATCCACTTGATGCTGCTCCCGGTGAAGGTCGCCTTGAGGATCGTCCCCGTCCAGCGTCCGTAAACGTAACCACCGCCGGAGTAGGCCGTAGAGTAACCGGTCACCCACCTGTCGAACACCAGACCGGCGGCGTCGTGCTCAAGAGGGATCGTGGAGTTCACGGGCGCCTCGTCCACGGTAATCGTGACGGTTGCAGGCTGGCTCTCATCCATCCCATCGGCGGCGACGAACTGGAACGTGTAGTCTGCAGGCCCCTGTTCCGCCGTCGGGGTCCATGAGAACACCCCGGTGAGCCCATCAAGGGTAGCGCCTTCAGGCGCGTCATACATGTGGTAGCTGGGCGTGTCGCCGTCAGCGTCGGTGGCGTGCACCGTGAAGGTGAGCAGCGTCTGCGCCGTCACAGTGGCGCCCTGAGGCGCCGGTTGCCATTGGGGAGCCCGGTTGACGGCCAGAGTGAAGTTGACGCCCTGGAGCGGTGGGCCGCTCCAGTCTCGCAGCAACAGCTGCGCGTGGTACCCGGGCGCGGTGGCTCGAAACTCGTACTGTCCGACTCCCAAGGCCATCTCGTTGTAGACCGAGTAGGTGCCTTCGGCGCCGCTCGTCGCCTCTCCCGCCAGGACCCATTCGCCTGCCCCGGCGTTCCGCCAGGCTTCGACTGTTGCTCCTTCAACCGGCGCGCCGCCGGGTCCGCTGACACTTCCGATCGCGAGTGCGCCAAGCGGGCTGAGGGCGACGTCCTGGGCGAGCGCGCTCGTTCCACCCCACTCGAGAGATCCCCTGGTCACCGGTGCGAAGCCAGCCTTCTGCACGAGCAGCTCGTAGGTGCCGGCGCCGTATCCGATGTCGTCGAACACCTCGTAGTGGCCGGCGGCATCCGAGAACGCCTCGCCGGCGAACACATACTCACCCGCAACCGCGTCGTACCAAGAGGTTTCCACCGCCGCCCCCTCGATGACGGCGCCGCCGCTGGCGCTGGTGATGGTGCCCGCGGCCACCGGTGGTGGGAGTTCGAGCATGAAGTTGCGGACGAGCGTCGAGCTCCCGTCCCACGCCTGCGGAGCCGTGGTCACGGGCAGCCAACCGTCGGCCTCGACGTAGAACCGGTAGGCGCCGGCCCCACGTGCATCCGTGTCGTAGACGGCGTAGTCGCCGTTCGAGTCCGTGTAGTCGAACCCGTCCCAGAACCACTCCGCGGTACCGGGGTCCTGCCATGACGCAACGACCCAGACTCCCTCGATGGGGTTCTGACTCGCTGCATCCGTGACGCGTCCGGTCGCCAGCGGTGACTTCGGCACGAGCGAGACACTCACCGTGAGGGTCGAATTACCTGCCCACGCACGAGTGAGCACCTGCGTCACCGAACTCGCCGCGCTGAATGTGAATTGGTACGTCCCAGCGCCAAGGTCCATCTCGTCCCACAGCGTGTAGGCTCCCTGCGCGTCTGTGTAGGCGTCGCCTTCCCAGAGCCATGCGGACCCGCTCCAGCGAGCCGCTTCGACCTTGGCGCCCTCGATTGGCGTCGTCCCTCCGGGTCCGGAGACGGTGCCCTGAGCGACCGGGACGATGCGCACCAGCCGGAAGTCGCGGGAGAGGGCCGCGCTGCCCGTCCACGTCCCGCTGGCGGTCTGGGTCCGATAGCCGTCCGCCACGGCGGTGAACTGGTAGGTGCCCGGACCTCTACCTTGCGCGTCGTAGACTGAATACCGGCCGCTCGCGTCCGTGAACACATCCCCCGCCCACAGATACTGGCCAGACGAGGCATCCAGCCACGCCGCCGAGACGCTCGCGCCCTCGATCGCCAGTTGCGTCACCGAGTCGACGATCGTGCCCGAGGCGATCGGCGGCACGTGTTCGAGAGCCATGTTGACGGTGACTGCTGCGGTTCCGGTCCAGGTGAGTGCGTCGTTGTCCGAATAGTGGTCGTCGGCCTCGAAGACGATCTGGTACTGGCCGGCGCCCAGGCCGTACTCGTCGTAGACCTCGTAGGTGCCGTCGGCCGCCGTCGTGGCAGTGCCGGCCACCACGCTCTCGCCGAACTCCGCGTCGTAGCCCGACACGGTGACGGCGGCACCCTCGATAGGAGAGGCGGTCCCTGCGGTCGTTACGGTTCCGGTTGCGATCGGCGGGACGGGTGTGAGCGTCATCGCAAAGTCGAGCCGGGTGACGCCGTCCCAGGACGCAGAGTGGGTTCCCGGCAAGAACCCCGGCGCGTCGACGTCGAACCTGTAGGTGCCCTTGCCGCTCTTGCCACATCGAGGAAGACGAAGACGCCGCCCTCATCGGTGAGCGTGCTGCCGACGAGCGTGCCGGCGCCGGTCGGTGGCAGGAGCCAGACGTCGACATGAGCGCCCACGACAGGCGTCCCTTTTGAACCGGCAATGGTAACGGTCCCTTGGGCGATCGCGGGAATCGGCTGCAGGGTGATATTCACCGTCACAGGCGTGGACCCGCTGTAGCTGGCACTCACCGTGGTGGGGAAGTAGCCGGCCGCTGTCGCCGTGAACCGGTACTCGCCTGCGCCAAGCCCCGCCTCGTCTTTCGCTGTGAAGACGCCGGCGTCATCAGTGACCGCGTCAGCGACCCACTCCCACACTGCTGAGGTGGGGTTGTAGCGAGTGATGCTCACCGCCGCTCCCGGGATTCCTGTCTTCGTGTCACCGCCCAGGACGGTGCCGTTCACCAGCGTCAGGGGAGTGAAGAGGTCGAAGTTGTGACCGAGCGAAGTCGGCTGCGTCCACGAACCCTGGTAGGTCGCAGGGACGTAGCCCGCAGCCGAGGCGCGCAGCTGGATCGTGTATGTTCCGGGAAGAAAGCCGAACTCGTCATAGATCCGGAAGCTCGCCATCGGCGCCCGCATACGCGTCACCGACCCAGTAGAATTCCTGCAGCTCGGTGTCGAACCACGACGCCTCTACGTGCGCGCCCTCAATCGCGTCCTGACCCGTCCGCACGTACCCCTGCGCGAGCGTCAGCAGCGCCTTCGTGTACGTGAAGTTGACCGCGAGCGAGCTCGAACCCGACCATGCCTCGTCCGACGAGAGGGTCCCGTATCCTGTCGCCGTGGCGACGAGCCGATACGTGCCGGCTCCTCGTTGCTCCTGATCGGAAACGACGTACGCGCCCAATGCGTTCGAGATGCCCTCGCCCGCCCACTGGTACTCGAGCGAGTCGGGGTCATAGAAGAGCGCTTCAACCGTGGCGTTCGCGAGCGGGACCTCCGGTACCCCCGCAACCGCGAACTTGATGGTTCCCGCGGCGATTCGACCTGGCCGCAGTAAGCGGGAAACCGAGTGTCACGACGGTGGTGCCGTCCCAGGTCCTGGCCTGGGGAATGGACCTGTATCCGGCGGCGCGCGCGATCATCCGTCAGTTCCCCGGCGCCGTGTCCGACCTCGTCGTAGATCGTTATAGCTGCCGCTCGCGTCCGACACGGCGTCGCCGACGAAGAGATACGCTTCCCAGTCGGCGTTGTACCACGACGCCGTGACCGTGGCGCCCGCGATCGCCCGCTCCGCCGGACTGGCTCCGCACCACGCCTTGGGCGATCACCGGCGCTCCCAATGCCGGCGCCGGCGCCATCAGTGCGAACGCGCACACGACCGCTGCGAGGCAGACGGTCAGCCGGACCGTCCGCGATGCATGCGAATCCCGCATGACTCCCCCGATCATCGTCAGTGCGCCTAGATCGCCGGTGGGTTGAGCGGCAGGACGTCCACGTACACCGGACGCGAGCCCAGACCCTCGCCCACCACGGGCGACCCCGTCAGATGCCGCTCGTACTCACGGATCACGATCCGGTGCTCGCCTGTCATCGGCTCGATCAGCTTGGTGTCGATCGGCCGACCTTCCAGTAGGTGCGGGTGTCGCCGTAGACCTTCATGGCCGGGCTGTAGGTGCTCATCGGGGAGCTCGGTCTGCCCGTAGATCGTCTTCGGCACCCACGCGAGCCCGTCGCCGGCCCTGTACTCGACGCTCATGGTCACGCGAGGCCCGTACCCCGAATCAGCTTCGATGTACGACTTGCCGTTCAGCGTTACCGTGAAGTTGGTCGGTGTCCACGTGACTCCGGCGGTGCGGTCCGGCGTGAGCTGGACGGCGTCGGCGACGACCGTCGGAGAGAGCTCCAGACCTTCGAGCGAGTACGGCTGGTAGCGCGCGAGCGCAAGTTTGAGGAACGGGAAGTACGCATTGCCCTGCTTGACGGTGATGTCGGCGAACCACCGGTCGCTGTCGGGGTCGTACTGTACGTCATACGCCATCGCCGTCACGTACAGCCCCCCGCCCGCGTACTCGGCAGGAACAAGCATCGTGTCCTTGCTCTTCCAGCCCTCGAAGTTGTCGGGGGCGGGAACGGACACCTGGACCGAGCCTGCGCTGCGGTAGACAGGATCGTTGCCCCACTCGGTTACAAACGGCCTGAGCTTATCGAACTCCGCCATGCTGTTTCCGGTGTGCCACACCAGGACTGCCAAGCGCTCGTCCGCACCCGAGGAGAACCACGGGCGGTCGAGATAGACGCGCACGCGTCCGCCCCCCCGGATGCTCGAGGCGTTCGACGTGCCGGTGCGCGTCCACTTGAAGGCCGGAATCACCAGGTCGACCTTCGGCGCGAGCGGTCGCGCCGAGCTTCGGACCTGGACCCAGCGGCTGTTGCCCATCCGGACCGTGCTTCCCTGCTCGGGCGTGAAGTACTTCTGGAAGCGAGACGACGCGGTCATGGTGTACCGGATGCGACGGTGCTTCGTGTCACCGAACGCGTGTCGCAGGGTCTTGTTGTTGCGGTTGTAGGTCACGGGGTCGACGACCATCCGGAGACCGGCGGGCGGCGTCATCCCGAGGCTCAGGGCGATCGTCTCGTCGGGGTCGATCCGGATGTCGAATGCCTGCCCCTTACGTTCGGCGGCAGTGTCCCCGTAAAGTGGCGCGTCCGTGCCTGGCCCGTCGTCGACCGGCTCTTTCCAGTACCCGTCCATCACCAGTCGGGCTGTGCTCTTGCCGTCGATCTGCACCCAGTCGGTCAGCACCGCGAAGGTCGCCCCCGGCGCGCGGGTCGCTTTGAGGTAACGCGTGGAGTTCGGGATGATCATCGGCTGTCTCACCGCATGTACGAGCAGGAGGTCATCGTGCGGCGTGACTGTCCAGTTGTTCCCGAGGACAGAGACGTCGATGAGCGTGTTCGTGACTGCATGCAGATCGGTCCGAGCAAGCAGCGGAAGCGCCATCGCCTGCGGCGTCATGACACCCGCCGCGAACGCCTCGGGCGAGACCAGTGAGGGGAGGAGCGCGGGGGTGTGCTCCAGGATGCTCTTGGACACTCCCCACTGGTACGTCCCGAACAGATTCATGTCACTCGCGCTCGCGTACGAACTCAGCTCGACCGTGAGCTGCTCGGCCTTGGGGAGCTGGACCGTGAGCGTGCGGGCAGTGCCATTCCACACGGGCTCCGCCGGTGTCGCCCGGCTGGCAAGACGGGCGTCGGTCCCCTCGATGCCCGTCACGATGAGCTTGAAGGGACGGCGGTCAGGGCCGGACGGCAGGTCGACCTCGAAGGGGACGCGAAGGGCCTGACTTTCCCGCGTCGTGTCATCAGAGAGCCTCACCATGGTGCTCCCAAGGAGGGGCGTCCGGCTGGCAACGTACGTGATGCCGCCGGTCGCGCTCTTCTGACCAGGCAGTCCGCTCAACGACGCTCCGCGGGACGGGACGTCGGCGAGATACGGCAGCGGCGTGGGAATGGACGGCATCGGCAGGACCGGGCCGTTGCGCTCCGGCAGCCCGGGGCTCTTCTGTGTCGGCGGCTTCGCCGGCAGGACCTCGTGCGGGAAGTCGTAGGCGTCTTTGGCAACGATATCGGCGTGCGCCGCCGCGCTGCCGTCCATCGGACGGCCCTCGGCCGGCAGGTCGAACGCGCCGTGTGCCTCCGCCATGGTGAACGACGTCCTCGGCGGGCAGATGTGGCGCGCGGTGGCCTTGGCAGGCGGGGTGTTGTAGTTGCTGTGCAGCACGAGGAGCAGCGGGGACTCGCCGTACGCTGGGCTCTCCGTGGGGATGACGGTCGGCGGCTTGACCGGCTCGTACCGCTTGTGAGTGATCGCGCGCGTTACGGTCGTGAGGGTCTCACCCGCTCCACCGGGGGTGTCGGTCGGGTCGCCGGTGGCGAACGGGACGCTGTTGCCGGCGAGGTCCACCGCGCGTGCCCTGAAGCGGTACGTGGTGCCGAGCCGCAGGCGGGCAGCGTGCCCGGCGGCACGTCGAAGGTCGTCTTGAGGTCCACGGAGGGGTTGTCCCAGTCTCCCAGGTCACGCGTAACGCCGTCGGGATCGACATACGTGCGCTTCATGACGTTCGGCCGCATGACCCGCGTGTCGTTGGGACCGTCCTCTTCCGCGAGCGCCGCCCCGGGACGCTGTACCACGAGACTCCACCCGTTCCAGGTGAAGAGCTTCTCGTGGAGACGCATCTCCTCGGGCGCGTCGGGGTTGCCGTCGGGAGAAGACGTCACACCCAGCTGGACCCACGCCTCGTCCAGCAGCGTGGTGGCGCCGGCATCCCACGTCATCTGCACGCCGCCAAGCCGATAGTCGCCGAGGCGCTGGCACAGTGGATGCCAGATCTTCGTACTGCTGTCCCAGACGTCCACCCTGTAGCCGCGAGTGACCTCCTCGGCCCAGTTCTCGATCTCGTCGCTCCGCGGCGGGGTCGCCGCCAGGAGGACGTTCTTGTCGATCGTTGAGGCAAGGCGGCTCACGAGGCGACCACCCGCCCCGTTCATCGACATCGCGAGTGTCGGCTGGCCAAGCGCCGGCATGCCGGCCTTGATGTCGTCTTCATACTGGGCAGGCCTCCGCCGCCGCCGCCGCCTGGGAGTCGCCTGCGGCGTCCATGCCGAGTGCGACCTCTTCGACGGGAGGCAGGACCCTGGACTTGATCTGCTGCAGCATGCTGTCGAACGACGCGAAGACGCGCCCGAGCGCCAAGTCGATGTCCACGTTCTGGAGCACGCACGGGTCGTTCGCCCCGTCGCTGGAGGCGTCGCGGACGACCAAATAGCCATCGCGAAGCGTGCCGTCGTGGCACTTGCTGCCGAACGAGGTGACTTGGTAGCTGCCGTCTCCGAGCGTCTTGCCCCGCACCTCACACCCGGTCCACCCCTGCGCGTTCGCACGGGTGACCCCTGCTACAGGCGGCGGCCACGTGGGGACGACGCGGACGAACGCCGCCGACCTCAGTTGCGAGGCGAGCGCGCTGGTGAGGGTGAGCTCGAAGTCCACCACGATGCCCAAGAGCGGAAGGAGCGCCGGATAGTTGCCGAGCGCGGTGATCGCCTTGTGGAAGTCGGTCTCACGTTCAGCCGCATTCCTCGCGAGGCGCTGCTCCGGCGTCAGGCGGTTCCAGTTGTCCACGAACGGTGTGTGGAACGTCGAGAACTCCGAGTGCAGCGTGGGAGTACCCTCGGCCGGAGCCGCCGCAGCGGCGACCCGGAGACCGGCCGTTTGCATCTGCGTCGTGAGATGCTGGGTCAGCGGTGAGTTCTCGAAGCCCGGCGGCGAGATCAGGTCCTCGGGCCTCGGGATCCGCGACACCTGAGCGGGCTGGCTCGCTATCGCCGAGATGTGATCGCGCAGCGCGGCCGCGGACTCCTTCACCGCAAACGAGTTCACGGAGACCTTGCTGAGGTCCTTCTTCACGTACCCTTTGACCGGCGTCTCCGGACTGAAGAGCCGCGACCACAGATCCGGCTGGGCAAGGGACGTACGCCTCGTCGCGGCCGCCGGGACAGAGATGGTGGCACGCGTCTTCGTCCTGAACTCCACACGGAAGCTCATCGCGTTCACGGTCGACGCCCAGTTGACGGCGGGGTCCTCGCTCGTGAAGTCCGGGAACGACGCGAGCCAGAGGGGTGTGACGTTGCTCTCCAGACGTGGCGACATGAACGCCGAGAGCCTCAGCTTCTGGGAGCCTCCCCGCTCGGACCGGACACCGTTCGGGAGCGCCGTCCACATGACGGTCTGCTTTGCCATCACGCTCACACTCCAACCGTCGCCGGGCCGAACGCATTGCAGTACGTCTCCCATTCTGGGGCGTCCATCCAGTCCCCGAATCTCGGGTCATCACCCTCAAACTGCTTGGACACGGTGAGGTCCACGCTGATCGAGAAGAAGATGATCTCGATCTCGATCGTGAGGGTGGCTTCGCCGATCAGGATCTCCGTCGGGCCGCCCGCGGCCTGCTTGTTCATGTACGTGAGCTCCAAGTGGAAGGTCACGCAGACCGAGATGAGGCCGAGGATGGAGAGTCTGCCTTCCATGTGGAAGAACGCCGTGAACGTGAGCGCGCCCATCTCGAAGCGCATCATCACGCCGCCCTTGATCTCCACACTCCCGCTCGCGATACCGCACAGATCGATCGAGGCGCACACCCCGAACTCGAGCGAGAACTCGATGAGGGCGACGGCGTTGTCGTCGCTCGCCTGCAGTTCCACGAGGAAGTAGCCGCCGCCGCCGAAGCCGGATACCGCGAGTTCGAAGGGCTTTTCTGCCGAGCAGAACGAAAAGGGGAAGCGGATGGGCTCGCCGGTGAAGGGGATCTTGATTCCGGCACTGATCGCCATGTTCTTGAGACTGAAGATGCCGACCGCGATGTCGGGAAGCGCGATCGTGATGATCGCGCTCACGCCGGAGCCGGTGATATCGATCGCGAAACCGCCATCCTCGCTCGTGAAGTTCATGAGGTCCCGGAGCTGGTTGATGAACTCGAGAGCTCCGCTGAACCGGATGTCGTTGATGGACGGATCCACATCGACGTTGCCCGATGCGTCCACCGAGAAGTCGAAACTGTTGAACTCTACCTCGATCACCGAGAACGAGAGCGTGAAGTTCACCAGGCTCCCGGTCACTCCCGCCATAGGCGCGGCCGCGATGTCCGAGAGGTTCTTCTCGAGGTAGGCGTTGAGGGAAAGTCTCGTCATCGGATTCGACGAGGCGATAAAGATGGCTGAGGTGCCGAACTTCTCGGTCACCCACTTGTAGTCGTACCGCGCGAACTTCTGCCCATCACGCTCGACTATGTAGTCGTTGAAGTTCGGGACATCCCCGTCGGTGAGGTTGAGCGCAACGCCCTGGAGAATGTCGAGCAGGCGTATGTCACCGAAGAGCTTCGGGTTGACCTGGTCGAAGAAGTCCGAGGCCTGGATCGAGCCGGTCCCGAAGTTCGAGGGCTGACCGCCGAAGGCCCCCTCGGTGGCCGAGAGCCCGGTGACGGAGAGGCTCGGCGTCGCCATACCTCCGGTCTTCCCGGGAGGGACTACGAGCGCGAGCGAGCCCGGTGTGGGTGGCGTGGCGATCGAACCGTCGTCCGAGATCTCGGCGAAGACGCGGCCCCCCGCGTTGTCTCCAGCGTAGCCGGTCTGAACGTAGGTGTTCCACAGTGAGATCCACGTGCCGCCGTCCGTGCCCATCAGCGCCTCGACGTCTTCGAGGCGCACCTTCGCGCGGTGGAGCTTCGGGTGGAAGAAGATGGCGCTGGGGGTATTCCAGGCCGGCGTGACGGTGTTCTCGACGCCCAGCCTGATCGACTCGGTTTGGAGGATACGGCGGTCCTTGGGGGCGCCCGCCGCCAGACCTTCGCTGTACGCGATCTTCTGGCCTTCGAGGTCGATCTCCATGTCGCGCATAGCGCGGTCGCAGATGTTGATCTCTCGCCAGACGCCTTCGCCCTCGGGATTCTGTGCGCCCCGCACCGCCCAGTCCTCTTCGATGAAGATGAGTGGTGAGGCGACCTCCTGCGTGCGCCCGTCCCAATCTGTCGTGACGTACCGGAAATCGAACTTCTGACCCGTGGTGAGCAGGTGTGGCCAGAACGCGTTCTGCGTCGTGATGCCAAGCTCGGGGTCCGGGACGAGTGTGGAGGAGTTCGCCATGAGATCCGGCGTAACGCGAGTCATGAGGGTCACACGCCGGAACGGCGTCTGCCGGGTCCGCGCGGTGTTCCCGTATTCGAAGGACTTGTCCAGCTCGCGGATGAAGATGAACGAGCGCTGCTTGAGATACGCGGTCCGCTTGCCGTCTGGAGCGTTCTCGAACTTGCGCTCGGTGATCGTGATGAGCGACGCCTTGTGCCCGAAGGGGAAGAGGCGCCCGGCTATCACGATCCGCACGTACTGATCTCGACCCATCGTCGCGCGATGCTCCCACGCGAGCAGCGGCGACGAGATGGGCTCGGTGACCATGTACACATCGGTCGGCCATTGGCCCTTCAGATCGAGCCATGCACCCAGCGGGGTCAGCGTGAGGCGACGCGCGCTAACCCGGTCGTGCTGGCGCATCGTCGTGAGGTCGACCAGCGCCCAGCGGTTCTGCTGCCCGGGCGGGTCGTCAGCGCTTGTCGTGAAGCTGTTCCGGAAGGGCAGGTCAGGCGCCGGATCCCAGCCGCGGAAGCCTCGCGCCCACACCGCACGCACACCCGGTGAGTAGTTGAAGACACCCAACGGGGTCCTGCGGGCGCGACCCGTGAGCGTGGTGTTCCACAGCGCCGTGATGCCGTTGGCGGTGTGCGGAGTGAACCGGTGCCCCCAGTACTCGCGGTGCTCCGATGGCGACAGGAAGAGTCCCCACGGCGCTTCGATGGCCGTCTCGGGCGGGACGAGCGGGTAGTGCGAACCCTTGGCAGGCGCGCGGCGGTCGCTGGGGAGGAGCGGGACCCGGGCCACGTAGTCGCGCGCGCCCGGCGCGACGCTGTTGCTGAATAGGAACCAGTCGAGCAGGCCGTCCAGCGTATACGGAATGCCAGCGTCGGCAACGCTGTTCGGAATCGCGAGTGCGAGCCTCGTCGGGCCGGCAAGCCGTGCCTGAATGGGTGGCGTCTTCTGATTCGCGAACCAGGCGAGCACCTGTCCGATGACGCCCGGCTCGTCATAGTACGCCTGCTCCAGGAGCGCCTGCGGCGGGAACTCGACCACGAGGTAGGATGACGCGCTCAGGGACTTGCGCTGCAGCGTCCACTTCCCGTTCAGCAATCCGAGCTTCAGGTTGAAGAACTCGAACTTCAACGTGAGCATGTCATCGGGCCGGATCACGCGCACGAATCCTGCATCGGCCGTGTAGCCGGGGGGCGCCGCTGCCGGGGCGGGCTCAGGCGCGAACGTGCGCACCGGTACGGTAGGCGGGGACTTCGCCGTCTCGGCGCCGCCGGCTTCGACCGGGCTTGATGCCGGGAACGTGATCGGGCTTGCGATCACCCCATCCATAGGGACGGCGATGGCAAGCAGCTCGGTCTTCACGTCGACCTTGTCGGCGGTGCCGTTGGCGCCGGTGATTTCGGCACTCGGACTTGCGGGATGCCTGCCGACGAGCACGCTATGCCCGTTGCGGTGCAGCCACGTGGTGGCATTCGCGACGTCCGCGATGAGCGAGAAGCGGTCGCCGTCGCCGCACACGAACCCGAAACGCGGACTACTCAGCGGCAGCATGGATGCCACCATCGCGCTACCCACGGCCACCGGGAAGCGGAGGCTCGCGCTGCCGGAGTCCGCGGCGTTCTCGAAGGTGACGACCGCCACACGGTGGCCCGCCAGGGTCTGTGCCGCCTCAACGGTGACGCAGTCGAAGGAGCGACCCTCGAACTCGACGGCGTTGCCCCCTGCGGTGGCGATGCCCGCCACGTCCCACTGCGCGTTCTTGCGGCGACGGACCTGCACGAATGTGCGGAGCTTGATCTTCCGGGTCAGCGAGGTGGGCGTGGCGTCGGAGGCGAGCCAGATGTGCGCCTCGTCCCCGGCGATCGCCACGCCCTTGCTCTCGAGCACGGCCACGCCACGACCGGAGAGCTCGAGAGAGAAGTCGGGGCCGAGTGTCGCCTGGGCCGTCCCCGAGAGCTTCAAGGCGTGCCGATCGCCGAAGGTGCTCGCGATCGGGGAAAGCGAAACCCGAGAGCGCGCCTGGCTCCGGCCCTCGAGCCACGCGAGCAGCGGCACGGTGGCTTCGAAGCCGAGCGACGCCGACCTGACCGTGACGCGAGTGTTGCCCGCGAGCGGCGCGAAGCGAAGCGTGAAGTCCGCTGGGATGTCGGTGCCGGGGTAGGTCGCGCGGTCGAGCGACACGGAAACCGCCGTGGATGTGCGCGAGACGGAGAGCCGGGGGGACCCGCCGAACCGGCGTGTGTCGAGGTTGAAGTGGCGACCGGCCACAGAAACACGGAGTGATCGCCCGTCGGTGCTGACTATCGCGGGGCAGAGCGCGGAGACGGTCGCATTGAAGGGGACTAACGTGGCAAGCGCCACGGTCCCGGTAAGCCCGAGCATCTCGCGCCGGGTGAGCGTGGGTGGCTCTCCGGGAGAGTCCAAGCTGAGACGTTCAAGTAGGTTTTGATAGGACGGCGGCCGAGCAGGACGATTGTCGCGAAATGCCCGGTACGAAAGCGTGGCGCGGCCCATGAGGCCCCCCGATTCGCTGGGGCTCAGACGGGCCGGCTCTTGTGGTGCATCTGTCCGCGACACACGGCGGGCGTGTTGCGACGCGCTGCTCGTCTGAGCAGGATCGGGTAGGATGTCCCCCGGGCCCGGTCCTCTCCGACGTCTTGTCGCGGAGTATACTACCCGCGACGCGGTATCGAAACGCCGAATTGTGCCAAGCGCTGAACGGTCCTGGGCGGAGAGGCGTTCGCATGGTGCGCTTCAAAGGACAGCCCTTGATGTGCGTCTTCGCGCTTGCCATCGCGACGGCTACGCTCGCCGGCTGCACATCCGGTCCGGCTGAAAGCCCCGACGAACCGACCGTGTCCACTCCCAGTGCGCCATCGGCTCCTACCTCGGCGACCACCGAGACGACCGGCCAGCCCGCCCCCGTGGGCACGGCGCTTGCCCCGATGTCACAGCCCCCGGTAAAGTCGCTCTGGGCCCTATCGCCGAGCTCCTACGACGAGGGCGTCGAGATCAGGGTGGAGTTCAGCCCCTACGGCATCGGCCCGTCGGCTTTCGGCCCGAGCATCGTCGTGCTCGTCACCTCGGCACAGGCCCAGACCGGCCGCGTCCCTGACCTCACAGGAAGAAACGTCGTGTTCCTCGTTGGAGACACGTCGGTCAAGTCCGGCGGGCGCTACCGGGGGGCGGTCGTCACGCGCGCCAAGGACGACAGGATCGTGTTCGTCCTGACCGGTGCCACGCTCCAGGCGAAGTAGGCTCACAGGGCGCTACCCCGGATGGGGCTCTTGAGGCCCTGCAGCCGCTAGTGCGCGCGCGGATAACTCCCGAGGACCTTCACTTCGCGGAGCTTCAGCCGGAGGCAGTCGAGCGCGAGACGCACGTTCGCGTCCTCCACGTGGCCTTCCAGATCGACGAAGAACATGTACTCACCGAGCGAGCGCTTCGTGGGGCGCGACTGGATCTTGGTGAGGTTGATCTCGCCGAACGCGAACTCGGACAGGATCATGTGGAGCGTGCCCGGCCGGTCCTTCTTCATGAACAGCGCGAGCGAGGTCTTGTCGCGCCCCGAGTGTTCCCGGATGCCGCGGCCGATCTCCACGAAGCGCGTCTGGTTGTCCGCGTAGTCCTCGATCGCCGGCTCGACGATGGTGCCACCGTAGAGCTCCGCGGCAAGGCGGGTGCCCACCGCAGCGATCGTCGGGTCGGCGATTGCCTGCTGCACGGCTTCCGCAGTGGAGTTGGCGGCGACGATCACGCGGCCGGGCAGGTTGCGCGCAAGCCAGCGCCGGCACTGGCCGGTCGCCTGGGGGTGACTGACGATGGTCTTCACCCCCGCAAGCGAGACGCCCGGCGCGGTAATGAGCGCGTGGTGGATGTCGATGACGAGCTCGGACTGGATCTCAAGCTTCGTGTCGAATGCGAGCGCGTCGAGGGTCGCATTGACGCTCCCCTCCACCGAGTTCTCGATGGGCACGATGCCGCACTCGGCAAGGCCACGTTCGACGGACTCGAAGACCTCGTCGATGGAGGCGCAGGGTAGTCCCTCGTCGGGCGTGCGGCCGAGCGCGATGAGCGCCTCTTCCGAGAACGTGCCGGTCGGGCCCAGGAACGCGCACTTGCCCATGACGTCGCCCTTCCCTCGGTCACGCAGGCGGGCGCCCGCGCATCGTGCGAAAGAGTATATCCTCTTGGGTGTCCCTTTGAGGTGCCCCAGCGGCGCCCGCAGCAGGAGGTTTCATGCAGCCACACGAACTCCGCACACTCCTCGACGCCGTTGCCGCCGGTTCGGTCACGCCCGAGGCGGCCGGCGAGAAGCTCGCCCGGCTTCCCTTTGGCGACCTCGGCGACGCGAAGATCGACCACCACCGCGAGCTCCGCTGCGGCTTTCCTGAGGTCGTCTTCTGCGAGGGCAAGACGCCCTCGCAGGTGCGCGGGATCGCGCGCGAGCTGCTCGAGCACGGGGAGGTGTTCCTGGGTACGCGAGCCTCTGCGTCGCACTTCCAAGCGGTCGCCCAAGTCGCACTGGACGCACGGTACTTCGAGACCGCCCGCATCCTCGTCGTCGACCGGCGCGAGACGCGACCCGAGCTGGGTCACATCGTCGTCGCCTCGGGCGGCACTGCGGACTCGCACGTGGCCGACGAGGCCGCCATCACGGCCGAAGTCATGGGCAATCGGGTGACGCGCCTCTACGACGTCGGCGTGGCGGGAATCCACCGGCTGCTCGCGCACCAGGACACGCTTCGCGACGCGAACGTCATCGTGGCGGTCGCCGGGATGGAGGGCGCGCTCCCCTCGCTCATCGCGGGGCTCGTCTCATGCCCCGTGATCGCGGTGCCGACCTCGGTCGGCTACGGCGCGAGCTTCGGCGGGATCGCTGCGCTGCTCACGATGCTCAACTCATGCGCGGCCGGCGTGGGCGTCGTCAACATCGACAACGGCTTCGGTGGCGCGGCGCTCGCCAGCCGCATCAATCACGCCGCCGCGGAATGATCGCGCACCTCGACTGCTCCACCGGCATCTCCGGCGACAAGTTCCTCGCCGCGCTCGTTGACGCCGGCTTCGGCGCCGAGGCGCTCCGCGCCGGGCTCCAGCCGCTTGGTCTCGCGGACGCGGTGCACGTGGTCTCCCGCCCCAGCCGCGGCATCGCAGCGCTCGGCATCGATGTTGACGAGGTCGCCGGGCTTCCCGTGCACACGTGGGCGGCTATCCGCGACTTCATCGCCGCCGCCGGGCTCCCCACGCGCGTCTGCGCCCGTGCGCTCGCCGCGCTCGGGGCGCTCGCGGAGGCCGAGGCTGCCGTGCACGGCGTCCCCGCCTGTGACGTGCACTTCCACGAGATCGGCGCCGCCGACACCGTGGTCGACGTCGTCGGCGTCGCGCTCGGGCTCGATGCGCTCGGTATCGAGCATCTCACCTGCACCCCCCTCGCGCTCGGCAGCGGCGAGGTCGTAACCGCGCACGGCACGCTCCCGGTACCCGCGCCGGCAACTGCGATGCTCCTTGAAGGCGTCCCCTGCTTCGGCGGGGCCGTGCCTGGCGAGCTCACCACGCCCACCGGCGCGGCGCTCGTGCGCACGTTCGCCGACGCGTTCGGAGCCGTCCCGGCGATGACGGTGCGAGCGGTCGGCAGCGGCGCCGGCACGCGGGATATCGGCGTGGCCAACGTCGCGCGTCTGCTCGTGGGCGAGGCGCCGGAGAAAGCATCCCCAAGAGCGTCGGATGTGTCGGGCGTCACGCTTCAGGAGATCGTCGTCCTCGAGACCAACATCGACCACCTCTCGCCCGAGGCGCTCGCCCACGCCGCGGAGCGGGTACTCGCATCCGGCGCACTCGACGTCTGGCAGACGCCGATCGTCATGAAGAAGGGACGCTCGGCCGTGCTGCTGTCGGCGCTGTCGCTTCCGGAAGAGGCGGCCGCGATCGCCGCGCGGATCGTGGCAGAGACGGGATCTCTGGGAGTGCGCGTCGCGCCCACCCGGCGCTACGCCGTCCCACGCGAGGTCGTCGTCGTTGAGACGTCGTTCGGCCCGGTCCGCGTCAAGACGTGGGAGCTCGACGGAGTCCGCCACCTGCGTGCCGAGCACGACGACGTCGCGCGCATCGCGGACGCGCATCTGCTGCCGCACGAGGAAGTGGCCGCACGGATCGCCGCCGAGGCGCGCACGATACTCGGGATCGACTGAGCCTCGGCTTGAACTGCGTGCGACCGGGTCTGGGATAAGGCGCGAACCCGCCGGAGGGGCATACCGACGGGTCCGCTTTCCGCCTTCGTCAGAATCTTTCCAGCGCCGGCGATGGCGGTTCTCGGCGCTAGCGCCCACATGGAGCGCCATCCTGACGTTCACTTAATCGGCGGGCGGCGCGAGCGGCAGTAGCGCGACCTGATGAGCGGTCGTTTGTGACGGATGAACGTTATGCGGCCAGCGCGTCAGGCGATTGTGACGTGCCCATCGGTTCCAATCAGGAACCCCTCAGCCGTGAGCGCCGCCAGCGCAGCCTCCACCATGTCGCGCGGGAACGACGGCGCGGCCGCGGCAAGCGCGTCTGCCGACTGCCCCGGCCGAGCAGTGAGTTCGCGCAGCAGCCAGCCGCGGAGCTGGCGGTTCGAGCCCTCGAAACGCCCCTGGCGCGTGTGGTGCGCGCTCCTGCGGCTGGGGTTCGGCAGCGCCCGCTTGAGATACGTCCCGTAGTCCATGAGCGCCCAGTACCACGTGCGCGGGTCGTCCCGGTCGAGCGTCGCCTCGACGAGCGGCAGCAGCGCTGCGTCGGGGACCTGCTCGGCGTCTTCGAAGAAGTGATGCAGGACGACCGAGCGGACGTTGGTCTCGAGGAACGGGACTCCCACGCCAAAGGCGAACGCAAGCACCTGCGCGGCGGTGGCGTAGCCGATGCCCGGGAGCGACGTGAGGCCCTCAACAGTATGCGGAACGCGCCCGCCGTGCTCCGCGACGATGACCTCAGCTGCCGCCTTGAGCGACTTGGCGCGCCGGTTGTAGCCAAGCCCCGACCACAGCGCGAGCACGTCGGCGAGCGGCGCTCTGGCAAGCGTGGCGACGTGGGGGAAGCGGATAAGGAACGCCTCGTACTTGGGGATCACGCGCGGCACCTGCGTCTGCTGCAGCATCACCTCGGACACGAGCACCGCGTACGGATCGGTCGTCCGCCGCCACGGCAGATCGCGGCCATGTTCCCGGTAGTAGCCGAGCACCACCTCGCGGAACGCGGCGATCTCGTCGACCGGTGTCGTCACTTCCGAAACCCCCTGGGGTATACTCGTCGGGTGCGGGAGCCGCGTTGGAGTAGACTCCTGCTGCAAGGCTACCAGCCTTCAGTGTCCCTACGCGAACCACAAGTGAGGTGCCGGATGACGTCTGAAGTCACCGCGCCGCTGCTGCTGGTCGAGGACCTGCACGTGACCATCGGCGATCGCGAAGTCCTTCGCGGCGTCGACCTCGCCATCTTCGAAGGCGAGACCCACGTGCTCCTCGGCCCCAATGGCGGCGGCAAGACAACCCTGCTCAACACCATCGTCGGCCTGCCCGGCTACCGTATCACGCGCGGTCGCATCGTCTTCAAGGGCGTCGACCTCGCGGGTCTGGAGATCGACGAGCGGGCCCGCCTGGGCATCGGTGTCGCCTTCCAGCGCCCGCCGGCCGTCCGCGGCGTGAAGCTGCGCCAGCTGATCGAGGTGGCGGGTAACGGCGACGGCATGACCGAGGACCGCATCGCCGAGCTCGACGAGCAGCTCAACCTCGGGCACATGCTGGACCGCGACGTGAACATGGGCTTTTCCGGCGGCGAGGCGAAGCGCTCCGAGATGGCGCAGCTCCTCGCGCAGATGCCGGACTTGGCTCTCTTCGACGAGCCGGAGAGCGGCGTCGACCTCGACAACATCGCGGTCGTCGGCGGCGCCATCAACGCGCTCCTCAAAGGCGAGGAGCGAATCTCCGAGCGCACGCGAGCGGGCCTCATCATCACGCACACCGGACACATCCTGGAGTTCGTGAACGCCGACGTCGCCCACGTCCTCTACAACGGCCGCCTCGCGTGCAAGGGCAACCCGCTCGACCTGATCCAAGAGATATCCAGCCACGGTTACGACGCCTGTGTGGAGTGCAAACTATGCCAGACACTCGAGCTGAGCCCCGGCGCCCTCGCGCGCCTCGAGGAGATACGCACCGCTGCCGAGTCGGCCATCGACACGCCTGCCGCGCTCGGGCCTGACGTCGACATCACGCGGTTCCGCACGGTCTCCGAACAGCAGAAGATCGAGACGCTCCAGAGCCTTGAGAAGCAGGTCAAGGAGACGGTCATCCACTCGGGCTTCACCGCCGACGAGACCGACCGCTCGGCGTCGTACTTCCAGATGGACCGCACGCCCATCTACGAACGCGTGCAGAAGGCCTTCGACGACGCCATCGAGATCATGAGCACGGAGGACGCCCTGCGCCTCTGGCCGGAAGAGATGATCGAGAAGTACTGGTGGCGCGCCGTCATGCCCGACAAGGACAAGTTCACGGCGATCGTGGCACTCCATCAGACCGAGGGCTACTTCATCCGGGTCAAGGCCGGCCGGAAGGTCGAGAAACCGATCCAGGCGTGCCTGTTCGTGAGCGAGAGCAACGTCAGCCAGAACGTGCACAACATCATCATCCTGGAGGACGGCGCCGAGGCGAACGTGATCACCGGCTGCAACGTCCACGTCGACGTGAAGGAGGGCCTGCACGCGGGCATCTCCGAGTTCTACGTCGGCAAGGGGGCGAAGCTCACCTTCACGATGGTGCACAACTGGGCCCAGGACTTCAGCGTCCGACCGCGCACGGCCGTGATCGTCGAGGACGACGGCATCTACATCAACAACTACGTGCTGCTCACGCCCGTGAAGTCCATCCAAGCCTTCCCCGTCGCCAAGCTCGTCGGCAAGCGCTCGACGGCAGTGTTCAACTCGATCGTCTACGGTCTCAAGGACTCGATCATCGACCTGGGGAGCGAGGCGCAGCTCATGGGCGAGGGCTCCCGCTCCGAGGCGGTCGCCCGTACCGTGTCGCTCGACCAGTCCACCGTCTACTCGCGCGGCCGGCTCATCGGGCGCACCAACGACTGCAAGGCGCACCTGGACTGCCGCGGCATCGTGCAGTCGCCGGACTCAACGCAGTGGGCGATTCCCGACCTTGCCAGCGAGGGCGCACCGGGCGCCGAGCTCAGCCACGAGGCGGCCATCTCCCCCATCGCCGCCGAGGAGATCTACTACCTCATGACGCGCGGGCTTCCCAAGGACGAAGCGATCTCCATGATCACCCGCGGCTTCGTGAACATCGACATCCCGGGCCTCCCCGACGTGCTCCGCAAGCAGATCGACAAGGCGATCGAGGAGACCTCGAAAGAAGCCATGTAGCGAGGTCATGAGCAGACCCTCGTCAACGATTCACGAGCGGCTTCCTTCTGGATGCCGCTCGTCGCATCTGGACGCCGTTTGTCGCGTGGTGCGATCAATCCTCGTGATTCTGCTCAGGAGTTGCCGTATACCTTACGATAGCTTAAGAATCAGACAGATCCTGTCCCGGCAGACGGGAGACTACATTGGTTCGCAAAGAGACATGCCCCGTGTGCAAGGGCAACAAGTACGTGAGCGTCGCGCGCCCCGAGGAAGCTCCCTCGCACCGGCCGTGCCCTGCATGCAACGGGACCGGCTACCGAATCAGAATCACGCACGCTGCAAGCTGAGCTACACTCGTTATTGACTGTCGAGCGGCTCGCACGGACCACCTGCGCTGATCTCCCCCGCTCGGCAGCCATAGACGGCCCCTGGTCCCCCCGGGGGCCGTCTGCTCGTGAATGCAGGAAGCGAGACCTTAGGCCGACTTGATGTAGTAGCGGCAGTGGAACCGCATGGGACAGTCGTCTGGAAGCGTGGCGTTGGTGACGTTCCACACGTCGCCTTCCACCCAGCAGGAGCACGTGATGCGTCTGCCCTCTGGGGGAACCGACGGGTCGTAGCGATCCTCCTCGTTGGCCACCTCGCGCCAGAACCTGCACTTGCCCTTCAAAGGCGAGTAGGGATCCATGAACGTCTCCTTAGGGCACGCAAGCCCGGGAAGCCGCGGCACATGCCGAGGTGGGCGGCGCCGTTTCTACGCGTCGGTGATCCGGCTGGCACCCAGATGGAACCGATTGTGGTCCTTGAGCTCGGCGAGGGAGTAGATGCCGTTCATGAACAGGATTCCTTGGATTGTGCCGATCCAGCGATACGCCTTGGCAAAACGTCGCTGCCGGACGAACTCCTGCGTCCGCTCGCACATCCACATCGCGTGGCCGAGCGTCTCGAACTTCGGTGACTGGAAGACGCTTCCACCGATGTGCTCCTCGAGGTTCGGGTACGGCTGCGCGCGATAGCCGAGCTTCGAGAGCGTCTTCGTGTAGAGGTCCAGCATCCGCTGTGCGTGCTCGGGCGTGAAGTCCTCGCCAAATGCGAGCGGCTCTTTGACGACTGCCATCGGTCTCCCTTCGCCAACCCCGGGACGCATGGCGCACCGCGATTGCCCGCCCTACGTGGTATGTGCCTACGAGCGCGAGGTTTCCCCGTACCATCACGAATTCTTCCCGTCAGCGGTAATCCCTGTCGCCCAGAACCCTCAGGCTCCTTCAGCTTGCTGCGAGGCACTCCTCGCTGGGAGCCACGGAGCACTCGGGACCGCCGTCGAACAACATCATCTTCTCCTCCGGGGGAAGCTCCTTGCGCGCTTGGTCGCGGATGTCGTTCGAGGCCGCCAGCGTCTCGCGCATCATGACGAGCAGCAGGTAGCGACCCTTCTGGGTGAGCACGATCGTGCGGCCGTCATCCGACGCAATGCCCCCCGCGAGACGCATGAACGCCATCTCGATGGGCATCGCACGCTCGATGGAGACGCCCCACTCGGCCAGGAACCGCTCGCGGTCGAGGAATAGCCCGAAGAACTCGGTCACGAAGTGATAGCGAAGGCGCGCCGTGCGGCTGTACGGCCGACCCGCCTTTGCGACCGAGGTCCGACCACTGGCGATGCGTGTCTCGTACTCCTTGAGCGAGAACGTGTTGTGGTAGATGCGCCCATCGAGGAAGCTGAGCCCGCCGGAGCCAACCCCAACGTACTCGGGATAGTCGACGATGTACTCGTCGATCATCGAGGCCTTCTCTCGCGAGAACGTCCACGCTGAGGCCGGCTCGAAGTCCGGGTTGAGGCCCGCACAGATCGTCTTGTAGTACTCGGCCTCGCGCGCGTAGTCGATGTTTCCGATCGTCCGAGCCAGCTCGCGACGTGTGGTGGGCGAGGCCATCAACGGGTAGAAGGTGGTCTGGTTCGCGCCGGTCGCCTTCACCATCTGGATGTCCCGCGCCAGAATCTCCGGGGTCTGGCTGGGGAAGTTGAAGATCATGTCGACATTGAGCGAGTGGAAGCGGTCCGCTGCCAGGCTGACGTGCTCGAAGACGTCCTGGCCGCAGCCGTACTTGTCGTAGCGGGCCATCTGCTGCAAGAGCCCGTCATCGAACGACTGCACGCCCACTGAGAGCCGCTGCACCCGGCTTGAGAGCGCGGCGATCGACTCCTCGGTGATGTGGTTGGGACTCGTCTCGGAGGACACCTCTGCGATGCTCGGAAAGAGCTCGCGCGCGAGATCGATCGTGTCACAGAGCTCGTCGATGAGGATGGTCGGCGTGCCGCCCCCGATATAGAGCGATGCGAAGTCGTAGCCGAGGTCGGCAACCATGCGCATCTCTTTGCGCAGGCTGTGGAAGTAGTCACGCGCGTTCTGCTCGTGAAAGAGGAACCTGTTGAACGAGCAGTACGGACAGAGTCGCTCGCAGAAGGGCACATGGGCGTAGAGGACGTACCCGTGACCCGGCTGGGGTGCGGGCAGGCGCTCGAGATCGACCTTCTCGGTGTGGAGATACTCCCGGTTGAGGTAGCGGAGTGTGGTCGTGATCAGACGCTCAGAAAGCATGGCCCTTCTTTCTGGTGAGACACGTCGCCCATCATACCCCATCGCCGCCAGCGAGCCCGCGCTTCCGACTGAGCACGCAGAGGGCCCGCTGGGTCCGGTTGAACTGACCGCTCGGCGGTGAGCTGTTCACGCTCCTCGCAAGCGGCTTCGTTGCCGCGGGGCTCGGCCTCAACCTGCGGGAACGCTCTGCTGAGAGCCCCGACGAGGATGAAGACGGGTAGCGCTCAGCTCAACCAGCGCCCAACGCCGTAGCCGGCTGCTGCAATCACCGCCGTGAGCGTGGTTCCCCACACGACATCGACGACCGTGACGATCACGGGCCAGCCTTCGATGGTGGCGAGGTTCGTAAAGTCGTAGGTGCCGTAGGCCACGGCACCGAGGAGCGCGCCGCCGAGAATCGCCTGCGCAAGCGAGCCTTTGTCGATCGCCGGCAGCACGACCAGGACCAGCACGCCCACCACATAGAGCAGGTAGAAGACGAGCGCCACCGGCAGGTTCGCCCGCTCGGCCATCAGCTTGCCCAGCCGTGGGCGATAGAAGCGCTCGCTCATGACCGTGAGCCAGACGAAGTCGATGCCAAGGAACACCACGAGTGAGATCGCGTAGAGCGCCAGCGTGCGCGTGAACGGCATCGCTCCCCCTTCTTCGTCGGTACGGCACAACGATACACCTCTGCCGGCGGTCGCAGCCGCGCACAGCTACTCCAGAACGCGGGCGCGGATGTCGATACATCCAGCTGGAAGCACCTAGGAACCAGGAGCACGATGAACCGCACACGCGACAAGGCCGCCTACACCACTGTCCCGGCTGCCGACGAAGGCCCGCCTTTGCGCGCGCAGACGTTCAGCGAGGCCGAGCGCCGGGCGCTCGTGGACCAGCTGAACACCGAGGCGCGCGCGATACGGCGGCTCGACTACGAGGAGAACAGGCAACTGGCGGCACGCGCACTCGAGATTGCGCGCGAACCCAACGCGCTTGGGCAACAGTACACACTCGGCATGGCGACCGCGCTGAGCCTCTTGGCCCACCGCAACAGCATGCTCGGTGAGTTCGACCTCGCCCGAGCGCAGGCCGCACAGGCACAGGATCTCCTCGGCGCGCAGAGCCCAAGCGTGGTACTCGGCGATATCTATGACTGCATCGGCTGGTGCCACTTCTGCCTCGGCGACTACCCCGAAGCGCTCGACTTCCTGACGCACGCCCTTGAGATCGCCGAGCAGATCGGCGACCGCAGCCTGCAGGCCTATGAACTGGACCACATCGGGAGCGTGCACGCCTCATCGGGCCACGCCGATGTTGGACTTGAGATGCAAGAACGCGCGCTGGCGGTCCACCGGGAGCTGAACGACCGCACCGGCGAAGCGTTCATCCTCAACAACATCGCCTACACCTACCTGGACCTCGGCCGTATTGAGGAGGCCCTGGCATCGGCGAAGTCCGCGCTGCGCTACGCGGAGCAGGGCCAGCGCCCGCACCTGCAGATGTGGGTGCTCGACACCCTTGCCGATGTCCACCTGCATGCGGGCGACGCAGTCGGTGCCGAGGAGTGCACCCGGCGTGCGCTCGCGCTCGCCGGCGAACACCGCTCCACCGCCGACGGCGCCAAATGCCTGCTGACGCTTGGCAGGATCGCCGCGACGCGCTGGGACTGGGACGAGGCGGTCGATCTGACCGAACAGGCGCTGGCGCTCTTCGAGCAACAGCCCTGGAGCGTGGAGCGCCACCAGTGCCACAAGCTGATCGCGGAGTTCCAAGAGGCGCGCGGTGATTTCAAGGACGCGCTCGACCACTTCCGGCGGTTCCACGAACTCCGTGAAGCGAAGGTGAACAACGAGACCGCGAGCCGCCTCTCCAGCCTCCGCATGACGCATCAGATCGAGTCCGCACGCAAGGACCTGGAGATCCACCGGCTTCGCAGTCTCGCGCTGGAGCGGGAGATCGCGGAGCGTCGCGCGGCGCAGGCCCGGCTGGAGGCGCAGGCCTCACTCGACTCTCTTACGGGCCTCTTCAACCGCGGTCACCTGACCGTGCTTGCCGACAGCCTGCAGTCGTCGGGGAAGCCGTCGGAGCCGGTGTCGCTCATGATGTTCGACATCGATCGCTTCAAGCGAGTGAACGACACCTACGGGCACCGCGCCGGCGACGACGTGCTCGTCTCGGTCGCCCGCCAACTCACGACCAACGCGCGCGAGACCGATGTCCCGTGCCGCTACGGCGGCGACGAGTTCCTCGTGCTCCTCCTCGGAGCGGACTCGAGAAGCGCTGAGAATGCCGCCGAGCGGCTCCGCGAGCGCGTCGCTGCGACGCCCGTCCCGTGCGGCGGCGATACCATTCACACGACCATCAGCGTTGGCGTGGCGACCGTGGCCGGCAGCGGACCGGTCGACCTGCCGGACCTCATCGAGCGCGCCGACCGCGCCCTCTACCAGGCGAAGGAGACTGGGCGCAACCGGGTCGTTGTCGACCGCATCGCTGCTTCAGCGCGATAGGCGGCCGAGGGCACGGTGCGGGACAGCGTCTGCCGCCGCCGTTGGGGGACATACACCACGTGCGTCGCGTCGCTCCTCGGAAGGACACACGAAGGAGGCCGCCTCACGTGGCGGAACCGGATCGGCTGCGTTTCGCACCGTGGCGGCTGCCGTTCACGAGCGCCACGCTCGCGGTGCTGCTCGTGGTCGGAGTCCTCACCGGGACCCATCTTGGGGCCCTGCCGTCGAGCCTCGTCGAACGGTACGGCTTCGCGCCGAGTGACCTCTTGGGGCTGGAGTGGAGCCGCGTTGTCACGTCGGTCTTCCTGACGCAGGGCGGACTGTCCTTCTGGGTCGCGTTCATCTTGGTAGCCCTCTTCGGGTATGCGGCCGAGTATTCCTGGGGGACCGGCCGCACGGCCCTCACGTTCTGGACCGCTCACGTCACCGCCCTCGTCGTGACGTTCGGTGCCTCCCACACGCTGCACCTGCTTGGGCACGGCGTGGGATCGCTCGTCTACCTGGCGCGCGATATCGGGCCCTCGGCCGGCTACTTCGGCTGCCTCGGCCTGGCGGTCACGGCCTTGCCGCGGCCGGCGCGGCGCTGGGCCGGGGCTGCTGTTCTGGCTGGACTCCTCGTTGCGCTCGTGTCCGCGGTGATCGAGCCCACGCCGTCCGGGATTGAGATCTCGGCGAGCGCAGCGCACTTCATCGCGTTCCCGCTCGGGGTCGGCGCCGCCTCTGTATTCCGCGCGAGCAGCCGGCGCACAGCGAGGCAACGCGGAGCCGGTGTCGTCGGCTAGCGGGGCCATACGGCTCGCGGCGGTTCCGCACGTGTAGAAGGGCGGCCCGGTCCTGGCCCCGCCTTGCCATGTGGGCCGGAACCCGGTACGCACGCGGAATCGGCATCCCGTGGAGCTCGTTCTCTCTCCTCACGCGTGTTGGTCGCACATTTGCAGCTCCCTCCATGCACCCCAGGGACCGCGTTCGCGGCCCCGACCGAAGATGCGCGCCGGACACGCGCTCGACCGAAAGAGGGGTAAGACATGTCAGGACTGCTTGAGGGAAAGGTCGGCATTGTCACCGGAGGGGGCTCCGGCATCGGCCGGGCAACCGCTCTGGCGATGGCCCGCGAGGGCGCCAAGGTCGTCGTGTCGGACATCGTGGATGAGGCAGGCAACGAGACCATCGCGCTGATCGAGGCGGAGGGCGGCGAGGCGGTCTTTATCCACGGCGATTCGTCGAGCCAGGCTGACAACGAAGCCTTGGTGGCAGCCGCGAAGGAGCGCTTTGGCGCGCTTCACCTTGCGGTCAACAACGCAGGAATCGGAGGCCCGGCCGCTCCCACAGGCGAGTATCCCGTGGACGGTTGGGATAAGGTCATCGCAATCAACCTGACCGGCGTGTTCCTCGGAATGCGCGCCCAGCTCCCCGCAATGGTCGAGGCCGGGTCAGGCTCGATCGTGAACATCAGCTCGATTTTGGGCTTCGCCGGGTTCCCGCAGTCAATCGCCTACGTCGCCGCGAAGCACGGCGTGGCCGGCGCTACGAAGAACGCGGCGCTTGAGTACGCGACGCAGGGCATCCGCGTCAACTCCGTGCACCCCGGGTTCATCGAGACACCGCTGCTCTCCGGCGCCGGCATCCAGCGAGGCACCGATCTCTATGACTTCATCGCGTCCAAGCACCCGATGCAGCGGCTTGGTGTCGCCGAGGAGATCGCAGAGACCGTGGTCTTCCTGCTCTCCGACAAGGCATCCTTCGTGACCGGTGCCCAGTATGTGGTCGACGGCGGGTACTTGGCCCAGTAGCACCCTCAAGCGCCACGGTCACGCGTGACATCACATGACAGCGGCTTCGCCGGAGAGGCGAAGCCGCTGTTCGATGTCTGGTGCGGGTGAAAGGAGTTGAACCTTCACGGGGTTGCCCCCACATGGACCTGAACCATGCGCGTCTGCCATTCCGCCACACCCGCGTGACGTGCGAGTAGTGATTCTAGCAGGGCAAACAGTGCGCGGCAACGGTGCGAGCTAGTTGCCGAGCACGAGTTGGGTCACCAGGACCGTTGTCCCGTACCAGAGCGGGAAGAGCAGCACACAGAGCGCGAGGCCAATCCACTGCAGCCTCCGATACCTTGCCGTGTGGGGGCGCCTGACTGACACGAGCACGTCGCCCATCGAAACCAGTCCCGCGAGGGCCGGTGCGGGCACCATCTGGACAAGCGCCAGCGCAACGAGCGGGTCTGTCCCCGCGATGATGCTGGCCACCACGAAGACCCCGACCGCCGAGTAGAGGACAGCGACGACCGCCGCGACGATGAAGCTGGCCGGAACCTTCCGCTCTGTCGTGCGCCCGCCCGCCGGACTGTCGGACCCGGTCGCGCCCTGGGTCGTGGGCCGATTCTCAATCATCTGGGGCTGGCCGAGCACCATCTTGGCTATGACGAAGAGCGCTCCGACCACGAGAGCCGGGATCACGCAGTAGTAGAAGGCCGGCACCATGCGTCTCACCTCCGATGACGCGCGGGATCCACGAGCCTCGCTTGGCCTGGCTTCTGCACCGCACTGCGCTCAGCCGGAGCCGCGCACGGATTGCCGCGCGAACCATGCCTGTCTATGGGAAGATTCCCCACAAGCGTATACGCGACGACGCGGGGGTGATTTCACGTATGGATGCAGTCCTGGAGGTGCGTGGGCTCGTCAAGCGCTACGGCGAGCTCGAGGCCGTGAAGGGCATCGACTTCACGGTGAGTCCCGGTGAGATCTTCGGTCTCATCGGACCCAACGGCGCGGGCAAGACGACGACACTCCGCATCGTGGCCACCATCCTCAAGCCGTCGGCCGGCTCGGTCACCGTCGGCGGCCTCGATGTCGTGGCCCACGCCGACGAGGTACGCGAGCACATCAGCTACCTCCCCGAAGAGGCCGGCGCTTACAAGCAGATGCGCGGTAGCGACTACCTGCGCTTCATGGCGGAGATCTTCTACTCCGACAAGAAGCGCCAGGCCGAGGCGATCGACGTCGCCGAAGAGGTCGCGGACCTGGGCGACCGGCTTCGGGACAAAGTCGGCACGTACAGCAAAGGTATGACCCGCAAGCTCTTGCTGGCACGCTCGATCATGACGCGCCCCACACTTGCCATCCTCGACGAGCCGACGAGCGGTCTCGACGTGCTGAACGCGATTGAGATCCGCGAGACCGTACGCTCGTTTGCCGCCGAGGGCATGGGCGTCCTCCTCTCCAGCCACAACATGCTCGAGATCGAGTTCCTCTCCGACCGCGTCGGCATCATTCACCAGGGCCGCATCCACGAGATGGGCACCCCCGCCGCGCTCAAGGACAAGTACCAGGCCGCGAGCCTGGAGAACGTCTTCGCGGAGGTGGCACGATGAGACGCTTCTGGGTGATGCTGAGAAAGGAGCTCCGCGAGCTGGCCACGAAGCAGATCCTCCTGCCGTTCGTGCTCACGATCGTCATGTTCATGGCCATCGGGCAGCTGGTCGGCCAACAGAGCGAACAGGCGGACGCGACGCGTCGCCTGCGGATGCTCGATCTGGACGGTACCCCCGCATCAGAATCCATCCGGCAGGCCGCCGAGGAGGCCGGGTTCAAGGTCAATCTCTCCACGAGCGGCACCGCGGACGAACAGATCGAGGCGATGCGCAGCGACGGCACGAGCGTCCTCCTGGTCGTGCCCGCCGGATTCGCGGACGCGATCGCTGCCGGCAAGCAGGCGCCGCTCGGCACCTATGTGGTCATTCGTGACTTCTCGTTCATGGGCTCTTCCGATAGCGAAGCGCTCAGCCAGGCCGTCGCCCTCGCAGCCGAGCGAACCCGGCTCGCGACTGCGGAGACGGTGGCTCCCGGCGTCGACCCCGCGTTCCTCAAGGAGCCGTTCGTGGTCACCCCGAACGTGGTCATCGGCGAGAAGCAGGCGGCCGCTTCGCCCGATGCCATCATGGGCTTCGTCTCGTCGCAGACGACGTTCGTGCCCATCATCTTGTTCTTGGTGATCGTCTTCGCGATGCAGATGGTGGCGACGGCCGTGGCCACCGAGAAGGAGAACAAGACGCTCGAGTCGCTTCTCGCGATGCCGGTGAGCCGTTCAGGCCTCGTCGCCGCCAAGATGCTCGCGGCCGGCACCATCGCACTCTTGTCGGCAGCCGCGTACATGATCGGCATGAGCTCGTACCTGAAGGGTCTCGAGAAGGGCTTCGGCGGCGCTGGAGCCGGCGGCTTCGACGCATCGCGGCAGCTTGCCCAGCAGCTGGGCCTGACCCTCGGCGTTGGCGACTACGCGCTCATGGGCCTCTCGATCTTCGCGGCGGTCCTCGTTGCGCTCGCGGCGGCGCTCATGCTGGGCGCGTTCGCCGAGAACGTGAAAGCCGTGCAGTCGCTCCTCACGCCGGTGATGATCCTCGTGATGGTGCCGTACTTCCTCACGCTTCTGACCGACATCTCATCCCTGCCGGTGTGGCTGCAATGGCTGGTGAAGGCGATTCCGTTCAGCCATTCGTTCACCGCCGCGCCGAACCTGTTCCTCGGCAACATCGGGACTGTCGCTCTCGGCATCGCGTACCAGCTGGCGTGGTTCGTCGGGCTCGTCTTCGTCGCGGCGCGGATCTTCAGCTCGGACAAGATCCTGACGATGCGCCTGTCGCTGGGGAAGAAGCGCTGAGGGAGGCCTGTGGAACTGCCGCTCATCCTTGACCGCTACCGACCGCTCGGCGAGCTCGGTCGCGGCGGTCACGGCTCGGTCGTGCTCGCGTTCGACACCAAGATGGCGCGTCGCGTGGCGATCAAGCGGCTCCCGCTCCCGCTCGATCGCGCCGGGCGCCCGCTCGCAAAGGCGGGCCTTGCCGAGGCGCGCACGGGCGCGCTCCTCAACCACCCGTCGATCGTGACCGTTCACGAGTGGGACACCGACAGCGACGAGGCGTTCATCGTCATGGAGGCGATCGACGGCGTCTCGCTCGCGCAGCTCCTGGACGCAACCGGGACGCCGCTCACACTCGACGAGGCCGCCGCGCTCGTCGAGGCGGTGAGCGCAGCCCTCGAGTTCGCGCACGCCAACGGCGTCCTGCATCTCGATCTCAAGCCCGCCAACGTGCTCATCACGCGCGATGGCCGCGTGAAGGTGGCCGACTTCGGCGTCTCCGCGCTCACAGGCGTGCACGGGGTCGCCCGAGGCGCCTCCGGCACCATCGGCTTCATGCCGCCTGAGCAGGTGCGCGGCGAGCCCCTCGGCCCGCGAGCTGACGAGTGGGCGTTCGCGTCGCTCGTGTACGAGGCGCTCACCTGCGCGAACCCGTTCGACGCGGAGACCGCGGAGGGTTCGCTCTTCAAGACCGAGGTCGCCGACGTTCCCGCGCCGACGGAGTTCGAGCCAGGACTTCCCGCCGGCGTCGACCTCGTGCTGCTTGCGGCGCTCGCACCCGAGCCTGCCGAGCGCTACCCGAGCGTGGGCGACTTCGCGCTCACGCTGTCCGATCACCTCGGCGATGCCGCCCTGGGGCGAGCATCGCTTGCCGAGGTCGTCTCGTCCCTCGTCGACGATGAGGCCGCGGCGGCCGCTGCCGAGCCGCTCGCTCCCCTCGGGCTGTGGGACCGGCTCGCGCGCTTCTCCGGCGCCGCGCGGCGCGTCTGGGCGGCTCTCGCCTGCGCGTGGTTGCTGTGGGCGGGACTGGCCGCGTTCGGCCTCGGCGCCGCGCCCGTGGCGGTCGCCGCAGCACTCGGCGCACTCGGCGCTGCGCTCGCTCCCGGGCTGGGCCTCGCGCTTGGCGCGCTCGCCTTCGCGGCCGGCATCGGCAATCGGATGGGCCTCGGGGCGGCCGCGCTGATGCTGCTGCCCGCCGCCGCCTTCTGGGCGCTTCGCGGGCGCTACGGGCGCGGCGACGCGTTCGCGCCGCTCGCAGCCCCGCTCCTCGCGGTCGGCCGCGGCGCGCTCGCGACGCCGCTCATCCTCGGGTTCGTCTTCGAACCACTCCCCGCAGCGCTGGCCGCCGCCGCAGCCAACGCCTCCACGATGGCGCTCTCCGCGGTATCGGGCGCCCCCGCCCCCTTCCTCCGGGTTCCGTGGCGCCTGCTCTTGAGCCCGTGGACCTCGCTGGCCGACGCGCCGGGGGCCTCGGCACTACTCGCGCCCGGTCCGCTCGTGGCGCTCGCAGGCTGGGCGCTCGCCGCCGCGGTCTGCTCGCTCGCGTGCCGCCGGGCCACCCGGGTCGCGGCCGCTGCGGGCACGCTCGCCGCCGGCGCGGTTCTCGGAGCGGCCTACGCGGTGTGGGCGGCACTTGAGCCGGGGACGCTCGGCCCCGAGACCTTCCTGCCGGACATCACGGTGGCGCTCATGCTCACCATCGTCGTCATCGCGCTCGGTCCGCCCACCCGACCGGAGGAGTTCGCGGGTAACGATGATGCTCAGTGACGGATGGGCGACGGCGCGCGAGCGCCGCGCTGCCAGCGAGGCGTGACTGCTAGAATCAGGTGTCTGTAGCCACTCCGATGGACTGCGGGGCCATGGGCATCCTCTCCGAATTCGAAGACCGTATCGCCGCAGGCATCGAGGGCCTGTTCGCCGGAGCCTTCAAGTCTCCGGTACAGCCCGCCGAGCTTGCGAAAGCGCTTGGCCGGGCGATGGATGACGGCCGGGCGATCGGCGTGGGCCGGGTCTATGCGCCCACCGAGTACACGATCGGCCTCTCCCCCGACGACGACGCCCAACTCGGCCGATTCAAGGCAACGCTCTCCGGCGAACTCGCGACTTTTCTGGTGGATCACGCTCGCGAGCACGGGTACCACCTCGCTTCGCGGCCGGCGGTCTCGTTCATTGTGCGCGAGGACCTCCGCCTCGGCCGCTTCGGCGTGGCAGCCTCACTCGCACAGAAGCCCGCAGCCGAGCGGCCCCGCGTCTCCAGGCGTCCGACCGCCGAGCCCGGAAGCGCCTTCGTGACAGTCGGAACGGCACCCGAGCACGTGCCCCTCACCGGCTCGCAGGTGGACGTCGGCCGGCTCGAGGAGTGCGGCATCTGCCTGGACGACAGCAACGTCTCCCGGCGCCACGCGGCGTTCATGCGGCTGGAGGACGGCTGGGCCATCGAGGACCTGGACTCCACCAACGGCACTCGCCTCAACGGCCAGCCGGTGCGCCGCGCGCGCCTGCACGACGGCGACGTGATCGAGATCGGACTTACTCGGCTGCACTACCACGGACCTGGGGCGTAGCGATGGCTGACGTTGTCCTGCTCTTCGGGAGGATCCTCCTGCTCGCACTGCTCTACCTCTTCCTCGTGGCTGCCGTGCGCGCGGGTGTGGGCATGGTAGCGACGGGCGGCGTGAAGAAGCGCGGCACGGGGCTCGCACTGAGCGTGGTCGAGGGGCCGCGAGAGATCCGCGGCGTGATCGTGCCGCTCTCGGGTCCGGTCGTGATCGGCCGCTCGCCCGACGCCGACCTCGTGATCGCCGACGACTTCGTTTCCTCGATCCACGCCAAGGTGGTACCCACCGAGAGCGGCGCGATCCTCGAGGACCTGGGCTCGACCAACGGGACGATCGTGAACGGGCAGCCGGCAACACGGCCGCTCGAACTCCGCGAGGGCGCCGTCATCCAACTTGGGAAGAACCGCCTCAAGGTGGTGCGCGCGTGACGCGGCACCCGCTGCCCTACGCGGGCGGGACCGACGTGGGGCACCTCCGCGCGGACAACGAGGACGCCTACCTCGTCAACCCGCCGCTCTTCGCTGTGGCCGACGGCCTCGGCGGCCATCAGGCGGGAGAGGTCGCGAGCTCGATCGCCGTCGAGCGGTTGCTCGCCGACGCGCCGCGCGCAGCAGACGCCAAGGCGCTCGCACGCGCCGTGCGGTCCGCGAACAGCGCGGTCATCCAGGCGGCGGACGCCGGCCAGGGCCGCGCGGGCATGGGCACAACGCTCACCGCTGCCATGATCGACGGCACGCGGATCGTGCTCGCGCACGTGGGCGACAGCCGCGCCTACCTGCTGAATGTCGGCACGCTCACCCAGATCACGCAGGACCACTCGATGGTGGCCGACATGGTTCGCAACGGCACACTCACCGCCGAGGAGTCCCGCGTCCACCCTAACCGAAGCGTGATCACGCGAGCCCTCGGGTCCGACCCCAATCTGCTCGTCGACACCTTCGAGATCGAGGCCGCCCCGGGCGACCGGCTGCTCCTGTGCTCGGACGGCCTGACGGGCATGATCGACGACCGCGAGATCGAGCGCATCCTCGGCGCCGCACCGAGCGCCGCCGAGGCGGTCGACCGGCTCATCGAAGCCGCGAACGACGCGGGCGGCCAGGACAACATCACCGTCGTCGTCGCGGAGATCGGCGGCGACGCCCGCCACGCCGCGCACCTGCGCGCCGCACGGCCCGGCTCTGCCGATACCCCCGCACGTGCCAGTGACGCCCGAGTGTGGGGCGCCCGGCTGCTGTGGACGCTGCTGCTCTTCGCCATCGTCGCAGGCGCCGCCTACGGCGCCTGGTCGTACGCCCGCGCGCAGGCCTTCGTGATCGACGAAGGCGGGCGCGTCGCGGTCTACCGAGGGGTGCCCGGCACGATCGGCAGCGTCGAGCTGCGCTGGCTCGAGGAAGTCACCAACATACCCGTCGCCGCGCTTGACCCCGTCACCGCGACCAGGCTGGGCGAGGGCGTCCGCGTCGAGAGCATCGTTGCAGCCTACGACCTCGTCGCCCGCTACCGGCTTGAGACCGGCGTCTCCCCCGATGCGACCGGCTCGGTCGAGCCGACGTCGACGCCCTAGGACTGGCGATGCGCACCCGGCGCGATACCGAGCTCCTGCTGCTGCTCGCCGCAGCGCCCGCCGTGGCGCTGCTGTTCGCGCTCGTGCACGCGCAGACGGGCACCGCGCTCGGCTGGCAGCAGTTCGCCGTGCCGCTGGGGCTGCTCGCCGCGTTCGTCGCCGCGCACGTCGCTGCGCGATTCCTTGCACCGGGCGCCGACCCGGTGCTTCTGCCGATCGCGTTCGCGCTCACCGGGATCGGACTCGCGTTCGTCACGCGGCTCGACCCCGCGCTCGCGGCAAGCCAGGTCCTGTGGGTCGCTGGCGGTGTCGTGGCGCTCGTCGCCACGCTCGCGGCCGTCCCGTCGCTCGAGCGACTCGCGCGCTACAAGTACACCATCGCCCTCACCGGCATCGTGCTGCTGCTCCTCCCCGCCGTGGTCGGCGTGGAGGTCAACGGCGCCAAGCTCTGGCTACGATTCGCGGGTTTCTCGTTCCAGCCCGCCGAGGTCGCGAAAGTCCTCATCGTGCTCTTCCTGGCGGCGTACCTTGCCGAGAACCGCGAGGTCCTCTCGGTCTCTACGAAGCGCGTGCTCGGCGTCTGGCTCCCGCCGCTCAAACACCTCGGCCCCCTTGTTGTCATGTGGGCGGTCTCGCTCATCGTCCTCGTCGCCGAGAAGGACCTCGGAAGCAGCCTGCTCTTCTTCGGCGTCTTCCTCGTGATGCTCTACGCGGCGACCGGCAGGTCGGGGTACGTGATTGTGGGCATCGGCCTGTTCGCCGCCGGCGCGAGTGCCGCGTACGCGATGTTCGCGCACGTGCAGTCGCGCGTCGCGATCTGGCTGGACCCGTTCGCCGACGCCGCCGACCGCGGCTACCAGCTGGTGCAGGCGCTCTTCGCGTTCGGCGCGGGCGGCATGGTCGGCGTGGGGCCCGGCAGGGGGTTGCCCGAGCGCATCCCGTACGTGGAGACGGACTTCATCTTCGCCGCCATCGGTGAGGAGCTGGGTCTGTTGGGAGCCGCGGCGCTCGTCGTCGCGTACCTGGTCTTCTGCCTGCGCGGGCTCGCCACGGGTACGCGCGCCCGCTCGGACATGGCCGCCTTCACGGCAACGGGCCTGGTCGCGACGTTCGGGCTGCAGACCTTCGTCATCCTGGGCGGCGTCACCCGCCTCATCCCGCTCACCGGCATCACGCTCCCCTTCGTGAGCTACGGTGGCTCGAGCATCCTCGCCAACTTCATGCTGCTTGGGCTTCTGATGCGCGCGGGAGACGCGGCCACCGGCCGCGAGACCGAGCTCGTCACCACATCAGCGACGGGCGCACTCGGCCGCGTCGCGGTGGCGCGGCGTCTAACCGGCGTCGCGATCGTCCTCGTCGCGCTTCTGGGTGCCGTCATCGCCAACCTCACGTACCTGCAGGTCTTCGCCGCGTCGGCGCTGGCGGCGAATCCCGCCAACACGCGAGGGCTCGCCGCGGAGATCCGGCAGGAGCGCGGCGCGATCCTCACGAAGGACGCGGTCGTGCTCGCCGAGTCGGTCAAGAGCGGCGACGTCTACGCGCGCCGCTACCCCGAGGGCCTGCTTGCCGCACACGTCATCGGCTACTACAGCCCGCGGTACGGCCGCTCGGGCATGGAGGCCGCGATGACCGAGGCGCTCTCGGGACACCGCACCTTCGCGAGCGTCCGCGACCTCGTCGAGTCCCTCGCCGGCGTCCCGGTGCCCGGGAACGACGTCCGGCTCACCGTGGACAGTGAGATCCAAAAGGTCGCCGAGGCGGCCCTCGGCACGCACCGGGGTGCCGCCGTGGTGCTCGACCCGCGGACAGGGGCGGTCCTGGCGCTTGCGTCCTCGCCCGCCTACGACCCGGCGACCGTCGACGATCTGTGGGAGACGCTGTCCTCGGCCGCCGGCGCGCCGCTCGTCAACCGCGCGGCGCAGAGCCTGTATCCCCCGGGCTCGACCTGGAAGGTCGTCACGCTCACGGGAGCCGTCGCCGCCGGCGTTGTCACGGCAAGGACCACCTTCCCGGGCCCGGCGACGCTTCAGATCGGCGGCGCTCCCGTGACCAATTACGGCGGCGCAGGCTACGGAACCGTCACGGTGGCGCAAGCGACCGCCAGCAGCATCAACACCGTCTTCGCCCAGATCGCGGACAAGCTGGGAGCGGCGCGCCTGGTCGAGGCGGCCGAACGCTTCGGCGTGAACGACACGCCCCAGCTGGAGCTCCCCGTCAAGAAGTCGCTCATGCCCGACCCGCGCGAGATGACGCGGTGGGAGACCGCGTGGGCGGGCGTCGGCCAGCCCGTGGGCGAGCACGAGAGCCCGCCGGGGCCGCAGGTCACCGCGCTCCAGATGGCGCTCATCGCTGCCGGCATCGCCAACGACGGGGTCGTCATGCGCCCCTACCTGCTCGACTCGATCACCGACCGCGCCGGGGGCGTGCTCTCGGCAACACAGCCGCGTCGCTGGAAGACCGCCACCGATGCGGCGACGGCCGAGTCCGTGACCGCGATGATGGTGAACGTCGTCAAGAGCGGCTCCGGCACGCGGGCACGGGTTTCCGGCGTGAACGTCGCAGGCAAGACGGGCACTGCGGAAGCCGGCAAGAGCGTGCAGACCCACGCGTGGTTCATCGCCTTCGCTCCGGCGGAGGCGCCGCGAGTCGCGATCGCCATCGTGCTTGAGAATGCAGGCGTTGGGGGCCAAGTGGCTGCGCCGGCGGCACAGCCCATCCTCGTGAAGGCACTGGAGCGCACGAACTAGGCACCGGGAAGGGCCGGGCGGCGGATGCCCGGCGGCAAGTTGAGCGGGCTCATACGGTAGAATGTGGTGCGTGTTCACGCGGTGGCGCGGACACGCATGAACGAGAGGCGGGAACTTCGTGACTGAACTTTCTTTCGGACGCCGCTATCGCGTGATCGAGCGCATTGGATCGGGCGGCATGGCCGAAGTCTTCAAGGCCGTCGACGAGGTGCTCGGGCGCACGGTCGCCGTCAAGGTCCTGCACCCTCGCTATGCCACTGAGCCCAACTTCGTTGCCCGCTTCCGCCAGGAGGCCCAAGCGGCTGCGAACCTCTCGCACCCCAACATCGTGAACATCTACGACTGGGGCCGCGATGGCGACACCTATTACATCGTCATGGAGTACGTCAAGGGCACCGACCTCAAGACCATGGTCGATGACTCCGGCCCGATCGATCCCATCCGCGCTGCCGAGTACGGGGCGCAGGTGTGCGCCGCGCTCGCCGTCGCGCACGGCTACGACGTCATCCACCGCGACATCAAGCCCCACAACATCGTCATCACGCCGGACGGCACCGTGAAGGTCATGGACTTCGGCATCGCGCGCGCCGGCAACACCACGATGACGCAGACCGGCTCCGTCCTGGGGACCGCCCAGTACATCAGCCCCGAGCAGGCGCAGGGCGGCATCCTCGGCCCCAGCTCGGACCTGTACTCGCTCGGCGCGACGCTCTACGAGCTCGTGACCGGGCAGGTGCCGTTCGATGCGGACACGCCGGTCGCCATCGCGCTCAAGCAGGTCAACGAGCAGCCCGTCGGGCCGCGGCAGATCCGTTCCGCGATCCCGATCGCGCTCGAAGCGGTCATCCTGAAGGCGATGCGCAAGAACCCCGCCGAGCGGTACGCATCGGCGAACGAGATGCGTGAGGACCTCATGCGCGTGGTGAACGGCGACAAGGTCCGCGCCGCGCCGCCGGCGTACGTGGACGACACGACCGTGATGCCGGCAGTCGATCGCGCGGAACGTATACGTACCGCTCAGGGCCCGCAGGTCCAGCCCATTCCCGAGCGGCGGGGCAATCCGTGGCCGTGGATCGCGCTCGTGGTTGCAGTCGCGCTCGTTGCCCTCGGGATCGCGTGGGCCCTCGGCGCGTTCGGCGCCGGCTCCGTGGCCGTCCCCTCGGTCGTGGGCATGACCGAGCAGGAGGCGTCGTCGACGATCGTGGCGCAGGGGCTGAAGGTGGGCGAGGTGACCACCGGCAACAGCGCGGAGTACGCCGCGGGCGAGGTCATGGAGCAGAGCCCGCCCGCGGGGACGCGTGTTGAGAGCGGCACCACCGTCAACCTCGTGGTGAGTGCCGGGGTCAAACAGGTGAAGGTCCCGATCGTTGCGGGCATGACCGAGGCGGACGCCATCCTTCTGATCGAAGACGCAGAGCTTCAAGTTGCGATCCCTGTGACGCGCGAGTTCAGTGCCGACGTCGCCGAGGGCTCGGTCATCTCGAGCGACCCGCCGGCCGACACGCCGGTCGCGAAGGGCAGCAAGGTCGTGCTCGTGGTGTCCAAGGGCACCGAGCTTGTGAAGGTCCCCGACGTCACGAACATGAAGCGCGCGCAGGCCGAGAAGGCCCTCACCGACGCTCTCTTCAAAGTGACTGTGACCGAGGACTTCAGCGATACCGTCCAGAAGGGTTCCGTGATATCGCAGCGCCCGGAGGCGGGCGTGAGCGTCGACGCCGGTTCGACCATCGAGATCGTGGTGTCCAAGGGCACTGCGCCGGTCACGGTGCCTGACGTGACGAACATGACGGTAGAAGACGCCACCGCTGATCTGACGAAGCTGGGCCTGAAGGTGACCGTCGTGACCGTCGCCAGTCAGGACAATGGCATCGTTCTCATCCAGAACCCGCTCCCCGACACGCAGGTCGACAAGGGCACGACCGTCACGCTCACGGTGGGCAAGACGCCGTAGGCCCCGCAATCGCGCCGGTGCTCAGCGCTGCAAGAGCGCCTCAACCTCGGCATCCGAGGTCTGGTCGAAGCGCTCGTAGAACTGACCGACCGCGCTGAATCCCCACGGCTCGTCTAACACGACCACCTCGTCCGCCTCGCTCCGCAGGCGTGCCGCTGAATCCGGCGCCGCGACGGGTGCAGCGACGACGACGCGCGCGGCTCCCTGGCGCTTGAGGTAGTGGACGGCAGCGCGCAGCGTGAGTCCCGTGGCGATGCCGTCGTCGACGAGGACGGCGGTCTTGCCCGCGACGTCCAGAGCCGGACGCCCGGCACGGTACGCGGCCACGCGCCGCGCGATCTCCGCCTGCTCGGCCGCCGCCGCGCGCGCCAGGTACCCCTCCGGGACCCCGGCCAGGATCCCCGCGAACACGTGCCCGTCGGCGTCAACCGCACCGACCGCGTACTCCGGATTGCCTGGCGCGCCGAGCTTGCGCGTCACCACGACGTCGAGCGGCTGCTCCAGAAGCCTGGCGACCTCAGCTGCGACGACGACGCCGCCCCGCGGCACACCGAGGACCACGACGTCCGGCGCTCCGCGGTAGCGCTCCAACGCAGCCGCAAGCTGTCGTCCCGCATCGTGCCGGTCCCTGAACACCATGGAGCCCGCCTCCCTCATCCATCGGCCGTGATGGAGCATTCCACCCGTGACGGAGAGGCAAACGCCGCGCTGCATCTGCTACCATGCATCTGCGCTGCAGGCCACAGGGACAACACCCCGCAGTGCCGAGCAGGAACGCGCCCTCGTAGCTCAGGGGATAGAGCGACCGCCTCCTAAGCGGTAGGTCACAGGTTCGATTCCTGTCGGGGGCACCACCCAAAGGACGAAGGAGGCGGGCTCACGAAGAGCCCGCCTCCTTTCTGAACACACCGGCGTCCGCTACTCCGCCGCAGGTTGCTTGCAGGAGCCATGATGCCACACGGCAGGGATTGGACGTATCCCGGCGAACACCCCTCTGGACGCATGTGCCCGAGCGGGGAGGTGGCGTGGTGCTCTCCGGTGGTGAATCACGAAGTCACGACGCTACGCCGAGGCTCATCGACCAGGCGAGCGAGGGTCTCATCGGCATCGGTCCTGTCGGCGAGATACGCACGCTCAATGAGGCCGCGGCGCGCATGCTCGGCCTGAGAGCCGACGTCGTCGGGGCGACGTACACCGACCTCGGTGAGCCCACGATCGTGGCCGCCATCGCCGAACTGCTCGAGCCGGGCTCAGAGCACGAACCGGCGTCGCTCCGCATCGCGAAGCGCGACCGCACGGTCGCAGCGACCATCGCTCCGCACGAGTGCTCCGGCGCTCGAACGGTGAGCGTCACGCTTCGCGACGAGAGCGAGATCGAGGCGCTTCGCCGGCGAGCGGAGGCCGTGCTCGCCAGTACGACCGACGGCCTCATCGTCCTGGGGGCTGACGATGTCGTGAACTTCATCAACCCCGCTGCCTGCACGATGCTCGGCCTCGAGCGGCCCGCCGTGCTTGGCACACGCAAGCGGCTGTGGGAGCTCGTTGCCATGCCGGCCGAGGAGGGCTTCGATCCAGCCGCCGACGGGTCGCAGGTGCGCGAGGTCGCGCTCGAGGAGCCCGAACACCGCATCCTCGACGTGCGGACCGACCCCGTGCTGGACGGCGACGGTCGCTACCTGGGGTACGTGGCAACGCTGCACGACGTCACGGCCGAACGCGAAGTCATGCAGATGAAGAACGAGTTCGTCTCCACGGTGTCGCACGAGCTCAGGACGCCGCTGACCTCGATCAAGGGCTACATCGACCTCATCCTCGACGGCGACGCCGGCGAGATCAACGAGATCACCCGCGAGTTCCTCGGAATCGTGAAGGAGAACTCGGACCGGCTGGTCGAGCTCATCAACGACATGCTCGACATCTCGCGCATCGAGAGCGGCCGCATCGTGCTCAAGATCGAGCCGCTGGACCTGGCGGAGCTTGCCGCGGCCGGCGCCGACACCTTCGCGGCCGTTGCCGAGCAGACCGGGCATCATGTGGTGCTCGACGTCCCCGCGGACCTGCCACGCGCCGCCGGCGACCGCCAGCGGGCGGGACAGGTGCTCATCAACTTCATGAGCAACGCGATCAAGTACTCCCCCGCCGGCGGCACGGTCACCGTCAGTGCCCACGCCGCGGATGGCTTTGTGACCGTGTCCATCAGCGACGAAGGCATCGGCATCTCCGAGGCGGACCAGGCCCGCCTCTTCACGAAGTTCTACCGAGTCGACTCCTCGCTCACCCGCGAGATCGGCGGCACCGGGTTGGGACTGAGCATCTGCAAGAGCATCATCGAGCTTCTGGGCGGCACGGTGGGCGTCCGGAGCGCCGCGGGAACCGGCTCCACGTTCTTCTTCACCCTGCCTGTCGCAGGGCCGGCCGTCGTACGCACGCCCGGCGTCGAGGGGGCAGGCACCTCGGGCGGTCTCATCCTCGTCGTGGATCGCGACCCCGAGGCAGCCGCGCTCATCGAGACCTACCTCACGAAGCAGGGCTACTCGGTAGCGAAGGCCTTCAGCGCTGACGAGGCGCTGAGTATGGCGCAGCAGCTGCAGCCGAGGGCCATCACGCTCGACGTCATGCTCGAAGACGGCGAGGGCTTCGATCTGCTGCAGCGGCTGAAAGACACTGCTGCAACGGCCGAGATCCCGGTGGTGGTGCTCTCGATCGTGTGCGACGAAGGCCGCTCGTGCCGCCTCGGCGCCGCCGAGTACCTCGAGAAGCCCATCGACAAGCAGCGGCTGATCGGCATCGTGAACAGCATCGTCGGGACGGTCGCCTCGCCGGTTGTGCTCGTGGTCGACGACGACCGAGACATCGTGGATATCCTTCGCCGCACGCTGCTTTCGAGCGGCTACTCGGTCATCTGCGCCTACGACGGCGCGGAGGCGATGGCCGCCATCGCACGCACACGGCCGCACCTGATCCTGCTCGACCTGAAGATGCCGGTTATGGATGGGTATCAGGTTATAGAACGGGTCAAGACCGCCGAGGACACGAAAGACATCCCCATCGTCGTCATGACCGCCCACCAGATCGACCGGGCGCGGACCGATATCCTCGGGCTTGCGGAGACGCGGGTGGACAAGCCGTTCTCGGTCGAGGACCTGGTCACACGGATCGAGACGTTGCTGGAGCAAGAGGACTGAGGGCCGACGCCACCGGACGGTGGTCGCGGGCGGAAGAACGAACGAAGCGAAAGGTAGGGTCGCATGAGCGCAAAGATCCTCGTCGTCGATGACGAGCCCAACATCCAGCGGCTGCTCACCGTGGCGCTGACCAACCGGGGACACACGGTCATCACGGCGTCGAACGGCGTGGAAGCGCTCGGCATGGTGGAGGCCGAGAAGCCCGACTTGATCGTGCTGGACGTCATGATGCCGCAGATGACCGGCCACGAGGCGCACGACGAGATCCGCCGCCGCGGCAACCAGACGCCGATCCTCTTCCTCTCGGCAGCGGGGACGTTCGAGGACCAGGTCTCGCAGATGGCGGACGATCTCACCGACTACCTGCCGAAGCCGTTCAAGCCGTCCGAGGTCGCGGACCACATCGAGGCGATGCTGGACCCGAAGCGGCGTGCGGAGGTGGCCCGCGAGCGGAAGCAGCGCGAGGCCAAGCTGCACCACATCGTCAACATCATGCACCGCGACCGCGACTGAGAGCGCCCCTGCCTACCCGCTTTCGATTCCGGGAGACGCCGTGAGCACTCGCACCATCCTCGTGGCCGATGACAACCAGCAGATCCGCATGCTCGTGGGAGCTGCGCTGAGATCGCTGGGGCACGAGATCGTGTACGCGACCGACGGCGCGGAGGCGCTCGAGACCGCGATCGCCGTGAAGCCCGACCTGGTGCTGCTGGACGTCACTATGCCCGAGCTCAGCGGCTTCGAGGTGCTCGAGTTCCTTCGCAAGCGCCCCGAGTTGGCCGAGACGCGCGTCATGATGCTCACGACCGCCGCGCAGAAGTGGGACCTCGAGCGCGGGACATCGCTGGGGTGCGACGACTACCTCACCAAGCCGTTCGAGCCGAAGACGCTCCGGATGAAGGTCGTGGCGATCCTCGGGGAGTAGCGCGCACCACCGGTCGCGAGCAGCCCTAGCGGCCCGCGCGCGTCCAGCGGCAGATGTGCCGCTCGGCATACTCCGCGATCTCGTAGAGGATCACACCCAGGAGCGCCATCGCGATGATGCCCGCGAACATCTCGCTGTATGAGATGCGTCCCCAGGCATCGATGATGTAGTAGCCGAGCCCGTCGGTTCCCGCGATCGTCTCCGAGAAGAAGAGCACGGCGATCGCCGTTCCCACGCTGATGCGGAGCGCCGTGAAGATCTCTGGCAGCGCGGCGGGAACGGTGACGTGCCGGAAGACCTGCGTGCGGGTGGCGCCAAGCGAGCGCACCGAGAGCACCGCCGAGGCCGGGATACCCCGAGCCGCATCGCGCGCCGTCACGAGGATCTGGAAGAAGACGATGATCGTGATGAGCGCGATCTTGGGCGCGTCGCCGATACCCAAGAGCACCAGCAGCACCGGCAGGAAGACCACTTTGGGGATCGGGTACGTGAGATAGAGGAGCGGCGCCGCGACGGTATCCAGCCGAGGGCTGCGGCCGATAACGAGGCCGAGCGGTGCGGCGAGCGCGGTGCCGAGTGCCATCGACGCAACCACCCGCCACGCGCTCACCCCGAGGTGCGGAGCGATGTCGCTCCCGAACAGCCGCACGAAGTCGCTAATGGCGAGCGCCGGGCCCGGGAACGCCTGCTTCCCGACGGCGAGGGACGCGAGCTCCCAGAGCACGACGAGCACGACGGTTGCAACCAGGTAGCCGCCAAGGCGGCGACCGAAGGCGCTCATGCGGACACCGCCACGGCGCCGATAGCGCCCTCAGCTTCAAGAAGCCGCCGAAGCTCGCTCGTGCGCTCGAGGAACGCAGGCGTATCGCGGTAGCCGTCCTCGCCCATCCCCGGGTTGTCGACGATGCCGGCCACCCGGCCGGGACGCGGCGAGAGCACCACAACGCGGCGGCCCAGGTAGACCGCTTCCTCGATCGAGTGCGTCACGAGGATCGCGGTGTGACCGCGCTGTCGCCACATGGCCAGGAGCAGGTTCTGGAGGTCCTCCCGCGTGAGCGCGTCGAGCGCGGAGAGCGGCTCGTCCATCAGGAGGAGGTCGGCATCCAGGGCAAGTGCGCGCGCGAGCGCGAGACGCTGCCGCATGCCGCCGGAGAGTTCTCCGGGGAAGGCCTGGGCGAAGTCGGCGAGGCCGAGGCGATCGAGCGCGTCGGTGACCGTCTGCGCGCGCTCCTGCGCGTCGATGTGACGGAGCTCCAGGCCAAGCGCCGCATTGTGGAACACGGTCTTCCACGGGAGCAGCCCGAAGTCTTGCAGGATGAGCGCCGTACGCAGGCGCGGCCCTGTCACGGGAGAGCCACCGACGCCGAGGGCGCCCGAATCCGGCGCGACCAGTCCGGCGATCGCCAAGAGCAGCGTGGATTTGCCGCAGCCCGAGGGGCCGATGATTGCGATCGGCTCGCCGTCGGCGACCGAGAGCGTGAGCGAGCGAAGCGCGCTGACGTCGTGGTCGACGCCTGCGTATGTGACGTTCAGGTCCGCGATATCGACGCGCGCCACGGCCGGGTCTACCGCTCCGGAATCCGGGCACAGACGGGACGGCGGAGCCGGATCTCGTCACGAACGGCGATGTTCGCGAAGCCCGCGATGGCGGCGCCATGGTGGTCGGCGACGCTGCCGCACGCGACGTCGTAGATGCTGAACCCCTGACGCTGATAGACGTAGAGCGCGGGAAGGTCGTCGTTGGTGGTGGCCACCTTGAGCGATGAGAGGCCCTTGTCGAGGGCGAGACCAACCGCCGCCTCTATGAGCGCACTCCCGACACCCGAGCCTTGAAACCGCGGATAGACGGAAAGCAGCACGATGGCGAGTTCTCCGCCGTGAAGCGCAAGCGAGATGAGGCCGGCGAACTCGCCCGCTGCCTCGGCAATGAGGTTCTCGCTCGTGAGCACGTCGAAGGTGACGCCGAACGCGTCAAGTTCGGTCTCACCCCACGCCCGGTCGCAGATGAGCTCGATGTCGGTCCGGTCGGCGGGTGTGGCTGGCCGTACCGAGAAGGCGATCTCCGCGCCTTCGAGACGGTGCGTGGCACACGTCACCATCATCCGTGCGTCGTTGAGCGGGAGGTCCTCGCCGCAGACCCCGCAGCGGTACTGCGGGTAGGGGACCTCGACGGGACCTTCCACAGCGCGTTCCCCCCTTTCTGGAATCCGTCACCTCGACCAGCCGGACCTGCCCAGTATACCCGCGCGCCGGCGCCTCGGCAGCCGACCAAATCGCAGGCCCAGCGCGGTACACTTGACGCGAAGCATGCCGAGGAGACCGCGTCCGACGGGAACGGGGGTGCGATGTCCGTGGAGCCAACCGCCGGCCCCTATGGCGCCAGTCTGTATCTCAACCGCGAGCTCTCGCTGCTCGCGTTCCAGGAGCGCGTCTTGGAGGAGGCCTTCGACCCCGCCAACCCGCTCCTCGAGCGAGCCAAGTACCTCGCCATCTTCAGCTCGAATCTGTCCGAGTTCTACATGGTGCGCGTCGCCGGACTGAAGCAGCAGGTCGCGGCCGGGGCCACGAGCATCTCGGACGACGGGCTCACCGCGGCCGAGCAGCTCGCCGCGGTGCGCGACGCATCGCCTAAGATGCTTGAGCACGCGCGCGAGTGCTTCCGCGTGCTCAAGGCTGAACTTGCGGATGCGGGCGTCCGGCTGCTCGACTACGCCGAGCTGGAGCCGGAGCAGCGAGCAGTGGCAGACGCGCATTTCGCGAGCGAGGTCTTTCCGGTCCTGACCCCGCTCGCGTTCGACCCGGGGCGGCCGTTCCCGCACATCTCCAACTTGAGCATGAACATCGCCATCGTGGTGAAGGGCGCAGACGGCGAGGAACGCTTCGCGCGCGTGAAGGTCCCCAAAGCGCTCCGCCGGCTCGTGAGCGTCGATCCGGAGACGGCGACTCCGGGCCGCAGCCACGCGTTCGTCTGGCTGGAGCAGTTGGTGACCGCCCATCTCGATACGCTGTTCCCGGGCTTCGAGGTGATGGCGGCACACCCATTCCGCATCACGCGGGATGCGGAGATGGTCATCCAAGAGCTCGAGGCCGACGATCTGCTCGAGACGATCGAGGCCGGCGTGCGCCAGCGTCGCTTCGGGTCGGTCGTGCGCATGACCGTGGAACCAACCATGCCCGAGCCGATCCGCGACATCTTAGTCGAGAACCTCAAGATGGACCCGCTCGACGTGATCGCCATCGAACCGCCGTTGGGGATGAGCGACCTGTTCTCGCTTTCCCGCATCGACCGGCCCGATTTGAAGTACGCGCCGTTCCTTCCCGCCGTGACCGTCGCGTGCGCCGAAGACGACGACCACGACATCTTCACGACCATCCGCGAACGGGACATCCTGCTGCACCACCCCTTCGAGTCGTTCCAACCGGTCGGTGCGCTCATCCGCCAGGCCGCGCACGACCCCGACGTGCTCGCCATCAAGATGACGCTCTACCGAGTGGGCACGGACTCCCCCATCGTCGAGGCGCTCATGGACGCCGCGCTCGAGGGCAAGGAGGTCGCCTGCCTGGTGGAGCTCAAGGCACGCTTCGATGAGGAGAGCAACATCGAGTGGGCTCGTTCGCTCGAGGCGGTTGGAGCGCACGTCGTGTACGGCCTCGTCGGGCTCAAGACACACAGCAAGGTGGCACTGGTGGTGCGCCGCGAGGCCGGACGCATCAGGCGCTACGTGCACGTCGGCACCGGCAACTACAACCCCGTCACCGCCACGCAGTACACCGACCTCGGCCTGCTCACGTGCGACGAGAAGATGGGCCAGGACGCCTCGGCGCTCTTCAACCTGGTCACCGGCTATGCGGCGAAGAACGACTACCGGCGCTTCTGGGTGGCGCCCATGGAACTCCGCGACGGCATCACCCGGTTCATCCGACGCGAGATCGATCACGCAGCAGCCGGGCGTGATGCGCGCCTCATCTTCAAGATGAACTCGCTCGTCGACACGTCGATGATCGCCCTCCTGTACGAGGCATCGCAGGCCGGCGTCGAGGTCGACCTCATCGTACGCGGCGTGTGCTGCCTCAGACCTGGTGTCCCGGGCGTGAGCGAACGGATCCGGGTCCGGAGCATCGTCGGACGGTTCTTGGAGCACAGTCGCATCTTCTGGGCGAACAACGACGGCGCGCCCGAGGTCTACATCGGGAGTGCGGACCTCATGCCGCGCAACCTCGACCGCCGGGTCGAGGTGCTCGCCCCCATTCGCGACCCAAAGCTCACCTTCCGGCTGCGGAACGAGATCCTCGAGCCCTACCTTCGCGACACCGTGAAGGCTCGCATCATGCTCCCCGACGGCACCTACGAGCGAGTCCGTCTCGCCGACGGCGAAGTCCCGCTCGATGCACAGGAGCAGCTCCTCATGACGCCATCGTCGGTCGTTCGGAAGCGAAAGAAGAAGGGCACGCCTCAGAAGAAGAAGCTCGGGAGAAGCAAGGGGAGATCATGAGCAAGCATGATTCGTCCAAGAAGACGTACCACGCAGAGGCCGAGGAGCCCGGCGGTCCCAAGCCGCAGAAGATGGACATGCAGACCTACCTCAGCGAGCTCGAGAAGCTGCAGATCGAGCTCGTGAAGCTGCAGGAGTGGGTGAAGAAGGAGGGCCTGCGCGTCATCGTCGTGTTCGAGGGTCGCGATGCCGCCGGCAAGGGCGGCATCATCAAGCGCATCACCGAGGCGCTCAACCCGCGCGTGTGCCGCGTCGTAGCGCTTCCCGCGCCCACCGAGCGCGAGACCACGCAGTGGTACTTCCAGCGCTACGCGGCCCAGCTCCCCGGCGCGGGAGAGATCGTGCTGTTCGACCGCTCTTGGTACAACCGCGCCGTCATCGAGCGGGTGATGGGGTGGGCCACTGAGGAGCAGGTGCAGGAGTTCTTCCGCGACTGCCCCGAGTTCGAGCGCATGCTCAAGCGCTCGGGCATCATCCTCATCAAGTACTGGCTCTCGATCTCCGACGAGGAGCAGGACCGGCGCTTCCAGGAGCGCATCGACGACCCGCTGAAACGGTGGAAGTTCTCCGAGATCGACCTCAAGGGCCGGGACCTGTGGGAGAACTTCTCCCGAGCGAAGGACGAGATGTTCAAGTTCACGGACATCAAGGAGTCGCCGTGGTGGGTCGTCGAGGCCGACGTGAAGAAGCGCGCTCGCCTCAACTGCATCAACCATCTCCTGACCCAGATCCCGTACGAGGACGTGCTGACGGAGCCGTTCAAGCTCCCGCCGCGCAAGAAGGCCAGCAGCGGCTACGTGCGCCCGCCCATCGACACGCAGACCTACGTGCCCGAGGTCTACTGAGGAACGGAGGGCTGCATGGGCAAGAAGAAGTCCGGCAAGAAGAAGCAGACCCTCTGCGGCAGCTGTAAGAACTTCGACCCCGACAAGAAGGGCGGCTACTGCCGCCATCACAAGAAGCCGCGGTCTGCCAAAGACACAACGTGCGGGAGCTACGACCCGCGCTAGACGGGCTGCCGAGTCCCCGGGCCCGTCACCGAGACCGGCACGCCGAATACCTGCTCGAGCAGGTCGGCCTTGTGCAGGGCACCGTAGATCTCTGCGTCCAGGGGCAGCTCACCGGTGATCCGCAGGCACACTCCGGCGGCACTCACCTCCGCAGTCACCTCATCCACCCGCTGCGCCTGCGAACGATCGAGGCCGTCCGCGACCCGCAACAGCGACGCAAGCACGCCCACCGTCGCTGCCTGGCTCTCGCTCAGGCCCTGCATCGCCTCGTGGCGGGACTTCGGCACACTGCCCCGATGATAGCGAGCGACCGCAGCGATGACCTGGCGCTCGGCGGCCGTGAAGCCGGGAAGGTCGGCGTGCGTGATCAGCTGGTAGCTGTGTTTGTTGTGGCCCTCGTACGAGATCGTGTAGCCGACGTCGTGGAGGATCGCGGCGGCCTCGAGCATCGGGCGCTGTTCCACGTCGATGCCCAAGGGTTCCGCAAGCGCATCGAAGAGCTTGAGGGCGAGGCGGCGGACCTGTTCGGCGTGCGCGGCGTCGGCTTTGCAGGACTGCGCGAACTCGCGGGCCGCGGCCATGCGCTCGACGGGCGTCCCCGCGCCGCGCTCGCGCTCGATCGCCTCGATCACGATACCCGCACGCATTCCCCGCGCGTTGACCAGCACCGACGGAGCCCCGAGCGCTCGCACGGCCTCGTCGAGCACAACGGCACCCGCAACGATGAGGTCCACACGACTCGCCGACATCCCGCGCATCGCCTCCCGCTCCCGGGCCGTGCTCGCAACGAGGCGCGCACGCAGAGCCCCCAGGTCCTCTCGGGTGATCACGAAGCCGTGGACGTTCACGGGCGCCGGGTCGCGCTCGGCAGCGATGATCGCGGCAAGCGTGGTGACGGTGCCGCCGGACCCCACCATGACCTCGGACGGCGGGTCGGCGGCGTCGAGCGCACTGGCGAGCGTGTCCCGAACGTAGGCTTTGAGCCGGCGCGCATCGGCCTTCGGCATCGGGTCTGCGTTCCCGAAGCGGTCGGACAGGACGACCGCGCCGAGGGGGACCGACGCGACTTTGGCGATCACGCGCCCGAGCGCGCGCACGATCTCCACCGAGCCGCCGCCGATGTCCACCACGGTGATGCTGCCGTCGAGCGCCAGCCCGTCGAGAGCACTCAGGAGCGAGAGCCGTCCCTCGTGCTCGCTCGAGATCACCTCGACCTCCAAACCGATCTCAGTGCGCAGGCGCTCGACGAACTCAGGACCGTTGGATGCGGTGCGGACGGCGGCTGTCGCCACCGCGCGCACCAAGGTGACGCCCTGTCCGCGCGCGATCTGCAGCACGCGATCGAGGGCGGCGGTCGCCTCGTCCATGGCCGCATCGTCGAGCCGTCCCGTGTACGCAACGCCCCGGCCGAGCCGCACGTACGCCTTCTCCTCGTCGAGGGTCGTGCGGCGCCCATCCTCCGCGACGTCCACGATGGTGCAGCGGATCGAGTTGCTGCCGATGTCGATCGCGGCGATCCTCACCGCATCGCCGCCTCGCCGAGTGCACGGCCGCGCGTTGCGAGCGATGCGTTGGTGTATGCGGGATCGTCGGTGACTTCAGTGCCGAACCAGGCCGGCGGCACGAACGCCGAGGCCTCGGCCTCGCTCTCGAACTCCACTTCGACCAGCACGAGCCCGCTCAGGTCTCCCTCGAAGACGTCGATTTCGAAGGCGAGGTCCCCGACCGGCAGTCGGTACCGGCGCTTCTCGAGCCGTCGGCCCGCGGTCGCGGGCCAGAGCGCCTCGAACTGGTCGTGCGTGATCGCGATCTCGTGCTCTGAGCGGACGAGGCCGGAGCCCGACTTCACCGTCAGCGTGCGATTCCCGTCTGCGTCCCGGAGACGAGCCGATCCCCGCGGCGCGACCAGCAGGTATCCCTGACGCAGGTGGGCCGACGGCGCCGATCCGTGCCCCTCGGGCAGGTCGGTGACCAGGAACTTCCGTTCGATCTCCACGATGGCTCCTCTCATGGGACCCTCGCCTCACTGTACCGCACCAGCCGCCAGCGGTACGGTACACTCGGTAGTGCGCGCAGGTGTCTTCCGCACCCCGCGCACGTACCTCGGCAGCGACGGCGAAGGGGCCTCCACGTGGCGAAGCGACGGACGAGCGCGAACGTGAAGGCGCCAGCCGGGAAGCCCAACGCGGCCAGTGCGCTCGGCATCAAACAGGTGGCTGCCGACCTGGGCGTCGGCGCGAAGTGGATCCGCGGGCAGGTCGCCGCCGGGACCGTGGCACCGAAGCGGGCGGGCGGCAAAGGTGACGGCCGCTTCCTCTTCACGGCGGAGGATCTCAAGGCGCTTCGACGCGCGAAGGAGGCGGAGCCGCCCGCCGACGAGGAGACCACGGCGATCGCGCGCATCTCGCGCCTGGAAGCCGACCGCACCAACCTGCTCGCGCAGGTAGCGTGGGCGCGTGCGGTTGCTCAGGAACAGCAGAAGGCGCTCGAGATCGAGCGCGAGCGCGCAGAGAAGCTCGCGGCCGAGCTGGAGGCACAGCGGACCCGCATCGAACGCCTGAAAGCGCTGTCAGCCCTCGACCGGCTCCTCGGGCGGCACAAGGCGATCTAGCCCGAGTCCCGAGGACTCCCACCCCTCGGCCCACGGCTCGGCACCGATCTCGACCGGTGACGGGACGACGATCTCGTCGTCGAGCGTGAGCGTCACCGGTGCTCGTGCCGCTGCGTCCGCGACGCGGGCGCGAACGGGTCCGCGGGCGAGCGGCAACAGGAGGCTCGGGATCAGGCGCTCTGCGGGATGCTCCACCGCGAGTGCCGCGAAGCCCTCGAACGCCTCATGGGCGTGCGTGCCGAGCACCTGCTCAACCTCGGCACGGTCAAGAGCGCTGACTCCCGCGCGACCCGCAGCCACCGCACGGTCCGGGTCGCGTACCAAGTCCAGGAAGACATGCAAATCGTGCATGGTGCCAAGCGCGTCCTGGAACGCCACGAGCGTTGCATGCAGCGCGTCGAAGTCCTCCTCGTAGCACGGCGCGAACGCCTCGACCGCATAACGAAGCCGCTTGTAGTCGATCCGGAGCGCGTGCTGCTCGGCGATGTTGCGCTCGTCGAGCGCCTCTGGCTGCGCGCCAAACACCGCTGACGCTCGCTCGGCGACCGCCGCGTGCGCGAAGTCCGCGAAGGGCCGCGCCGCATCCGGCGTGCCGGCGACCGCGTGCGCGAGCGCGTCGAGCGACGCACGGTTCCTCTCCAGATCGAGTGCCGCGAGCTGCCCGTTGAGCACCTCGAGCTCGTGCTCGCGCTGGCCCATCCGGTGCCCGACGAAGAACGCCACCGCTCGGCGGCCGCCCTCGCCGAACTCGGGCGCCAAGCGCGAGAACTCCTCGATGAAGACGTCTGAGTCGCGTACCGGACCGAGCGCACGCGTCACTTTCCGGATGCGGCGATACCACCGAGAGAACTCGCGACCCGGATAGAGCGGCGCGAGCAACCGCATCGCCTCGCGAAGCCGTCGCGACGCGACCCGCATGTCATGGACCGCGTCGGCGTCCGCACCCCCGCGCGCCGCCTCTTCGAGCGCGAAGAGCGGCTCCGCCTTGGCGAGCAGCAGCGCAGGCGCAGCCTCGCCGAGGGGTGTTGCTGCGCCGACGCCGTCGATGGCGAACTTGCTCTTCATCCCGCGAAACCCGCTTCCGTCTCAAACGGCAACCCGACCGACCGGCGGACCGAGTCGTCCGGCCTGTGAGGAGTATACGACGAGCGCCCCGTTGGGGGCGCAGTGCCGACTGGCGTCGCCGCTACCCCTACAATGGGTGCGACCGCTTCGGAAGGAGCTCCGGTGCCACACCGCATACCCTACCTCGACGAAGGGCTCGACGTTCCCGGGACTCTCGCCCGGGCGAGCGTGCTCTTCACCGACCTCGACGGCACGCTCTTCGCGCCCGGCGGGCTGCTCCTGGGCGATGCCCACGGTGCGCCCTCGGTCGCAACCGCCGAGGCGGTCGTGGCGGTCAACCGCGCGGGGCTCGCCGCCGTCGTCACAACGGGCAGGAACCGTCTCCAGTGCATGGAACTCAGCCGAGTCCTCGGCTGGCGGGCCTTCATCGCCGAGCTCGGGACTGTCGTCGTGCACGACCTGTACGAGCCGCCCACCTACTTCTTGGGCGACTGGCCTGAAGACGCGCTGCTCCCGGGCGAGACCCCCTTCGACGCGATCGTCCGCTCCGGGGCGCTCGAGGAGCTCGGCCGCCACTTCCCCGGGCGTATCGAAGAACACACCCCGTGGCACCTTGACCGCGAGGCGACACACGTCCTTCGGGGCAACATCGATCTCGCGGAGGCCCGGGCGGCGCTTGACGCGCTCGAACTCCCCGTCATGCTCATCGACAACGGCATCGTGCGTGCGCCGCACAACACGCTCGTCAACGTGAGCGAAGTCCACGCGTACCACCTCGTGCCGAAGGGCGCCACCAAGGCGCGCGCGATCGATGAGGTGCTCGCCCGCCGGGGCCTGGTGCGCGAGGACGCGCTTGCCATCGGAGACTCCGCGACCGACGTCGCGATGGCCGACGCCGTCGCGCTTGGCGTCCTGGTGCGCAACGCCCTCGACGATGACCGCGTGGTTGCAGAGGCCGCTCGGCGAGACAACGTCATCGCCACTCGCAAAGAGCGCGGAGAAGGTTGGGCCGAACTGGCGAACGCGTGGCTGGCTGCACGCCTGACCCGCTAGCGCCCGCGCCGTCGCACGGTCGCGTCCGTGCGTTGCATCCCCGCTGCTCGGCGGCTACAATCGGGCGTGCCTGCGCTGGCAGGCGTTGACAACGAATCAGGCTCCGTTCCGTTCGGTGCGGCTCCTGTTCGAACACAGGCCACTGCCCGGAAATGTCGAGAGACGCCAATGGGTATAACAGCCCTCGCCGGCTTAAGGCGAAGGCTAACGTGGCTGGGACGCGTGGGCGGGCAGTTCCCGCCGCTCGGCAGAAACGACCGCCGTGCGCCCTACGTCGAACAGTGCTCAAACCACAGACGAGGGAAGGGACGTCTCGCACGGCTTCATGCGTGGCGAGGCGACAAGCGACCGCCATACGGCCTCGCCCTACCCGACCCCTCGTCCCTCAGGACGGAGGGGTCGTATTCGTTGTCGGACCTATTGCCGTCAGAAGAGGACCTCGGTGCACCCACTTAGTCCGTAGGTCCCGGCTCCCATCGTTTCGGGGGCGGGACCCGAAATGAACCTTCGGGTACGTCCCCGAGGGGAGGAGCCAGGCGTGTTCTACTTGACCCGCATGCTGGGCAAGCCGGTTATCGACGCGGCCGGCGAGACCATCGGCACGATCCATGACGTGGCAATCGCCACCCGCGAGGTCTTCCCTCGCGTGACGTCGCTCGCCTTCGTCGGTCCGGACAAGACCCCGTTCATGCTGTCGTGGCGCAAGTTCGTCGCCTCGATCGACGACGACCAGGTGACGCTCACGGTCGCGCGCCCCGAGCTGCGCTTCAGCTACCTGCAGCCGGACGAGGTGCTCTTGTCGCGCGACCTGCTCGACAAGCAGATCGTCGACACGCAGGGCATGAAGGTCGTCCGCGTGAACGACCTCAAGCTCTCCGAGTCGAAGAACCAGCTCCGTCTGCTCGGCGCGGAAGTCGGCGTCCGCGGCATCCTCCGGGGCCTGTCTCCGGCACTCGAACGCGTCGCCTCAACCGCCGCAAAGCTCTTCGGGCGCGAGCTTTCCGAGAACCTCATCGCGTGGAACTACATGGACCTCCTGGATCGCGACCTCAGCCACGTCCAGCTCTCGGTCACGCACAAGCGCCTCCACGAGCTCCACCCGGCCGACGTTGCCGATGTTCTCGAGCAGCTCTCGCCCGCGCAGCGCGCCGCGGTCTTCGAGCACCTCGACAACACGCAGGCGGCCCTCACCGTCGCGGAACTCGAAGACGAGCTGCAGGCCGACGTCATCGACGACCTCGGCAGCCAGCGCGCGTCCGACATCCTCGAGATGATGGACCCGGACGACGCGGCCGACATCATCGGCGACCTTCCCTACGACAAGGCCGAGGCCCTCCTGCGCCTCATGGGCGTGCAGGAAGCGAGCACCGTCCGCTCCCTCCTCGGCTACCGGGAGAAGACCGCCGGCGGCATCATGACGCCGGAGGTGACGACGGTGACCGAGGAGATGACGGTCGAGCAGGTCATCGAGCACATCCGGAGCGAGACCACCGAGAGCGAGACCATCTACTACATCTACGTCGTGGACGAGGAGCGGCGACTGGACGGCGTCATCTCGCTCCGCGACCTCGTGGTCGCGCAGCCCGGCACGCTCGTCTCCGACATCGCCGAGCGCGACGTGTTCACCGTCAACCCCGACGACGACCAGGAAGACGTCGCGGAGACGATGAGCAAGTACGACCTCTTGGCCGTCCCCGTCGTGGACGAGACGAACAAGCTCCTCGGTATCGTCACCGTCGACGATGCCCTCGACGTCATGGAGGAGGAGTCCGCCGAAGACCTCGCACTCGCGACGGGGTCGGCGCACGAGGCCGGTCCGCTCGCGAGCACGTGGTGGTGGCTGGTGCGGCGCTACGCATGGCTCCTCGTGTGGGTCATCGCCTTCCTCGCCTTCCTCGCGCTCAGTACGTCGCTTTCCGACGTGATCGCTCGGAACGCCGATGCGCCCCTCGCGCTCGGTCTCGCCTTCGCTGCGTTGTCGTTGGTGCTGCTCCCGGTACTCCTCCGCTCCGCCGAGGAGCTGTCTTCGCGCACGCTCGCGGAGCTCATCGAGGGCGAGGACGAGGACGAGCGCCCACCGCTTCGCCGGCGGCTGCTGCGCGAAGCCATGATCGGCCTGGCGACTGCCGCCGTGACGGGGCTCCTCGCCTACGCGATCGTCTTCCTCGCGTACGGCGGCGCGATGACCTACGCCGAGCCGTTCGCCGCGGTGACCGCGCTCGCCACACTCCTGACGGTGGTCGTGGGCGCTCTTCTCGGCCACGTCGCGCTCAACAGGAGTGAAGCAGGGAAGCGTGTCTCGGGCACGGCGCTCTCGCTCGCGGCGATGGCGCTCGGCACGCTCATCTACGTGGGCCTGGCCTTCGGGGCCGGTGCGCTCTGGGTCGGCTCCGTACTCGCGGCACGAGGCTAGCCGTTGCCGTCCACGACCGCCACGAAGCGGCGCGCGCCGCTCTTCGCGCTCTTGGCCGTCATCGGTCCCGGGGTCATCGCCGCGTCCGCCGGGAACGACTCGGGCGGTATCTCGACGTACTCGGTCGCCGGAGCCAACTACGGGTACAAGATGCTCTGGCTCATGCTGCTCATGACGCCGTCGTTCGCGATCGTGCAGGAGATGGCGGGACGCATGGGCGCCGTCACCGGCAAGGGCTTCGCGGCGCTCATCCGCGAGCGCTTCGGCCTTCGTCCCACCTTCGTGGCGATGGTGCTGCTCCTGACCAGCAGCGCCGCCACCACGATCGCCGAGTTCGCCGGTATCGCCGCGGCGATGCAGCTCTTCGGCGTCTCCAAGTATGTCTCCGTCCCGATTGCGGCCTTCGTGGTGTGGGCCCTTGTCGTGCGCGGCTCGTATCGGCGCGTGGAGAAGGTGCTGCTCCTGCTCTCCTCGGTGTTCATCGCCTACGTCGTCGCCGCGTTCCTCGCCGGTCCCGACTGGGCCGAGGTGGGAAAGAGCTTCGTCGTGCCCTCCGTCGTGCCGACGCAGGCGTACATCGCACTTGCCATCGGGCTCACCGGCACGACCATCGCACCGTGGATGCAGTTCCTCGTACAGAGCAACATCGTGGACAAGGGGACGACCGTCAAAGAGTGGGCGCTCGCTCGCTGGGACGTCATCGCCGGTGCTATCGCCGCGAACGTCATCGCGTGCTTCATCATCATCACGACCGCAACCGTCCTGCACCCTGCGGGGATCGCCATCACCAGCGCCGGCGAAGCCGCGAGCGCGCTGCGGCCGCTTGCGGGGCCGTACGCCCAAGCCCTCTTCGCGATCGGCCTGCTCTCAGCCTCGGTGCTGGCGGCTGCGGTCCTCCCACTGACGTCGTCGTACGCCATCTGCGAGGCGTTTGGCTGGGAGGCGGGACTTGACCACTCCTGGTCGGAGGCTCCGGCCTTCAACGGCATCTACACGTTCGTCATCTTTGTGGGGGCGGCGATCATCCTGGTTCCGGGGCTCCATCTGATCACCATCATGCTCGTCTCGCAGGTCGTGAACGGCATGCTGCTGCCGTTCCTGCTGATCTTCATGATGGCGATCGTCAACGACCGCCGGATCATGGGCCGCTTCGTGAACAATCGCGTGAACAATGTCTTCTCCTGGAGCACCATCGTCATCGTGATCTCGCTGACGGTACTCCTCATGGGCATGACGGTCCTGGGCATCGGCTGAGGCGCTGTGAAGGGAGGCCGGGTGGACACTACGAGCATCGAGGAGCGCAAGCGCTCCACGCGCACCGCGGCCCGAAACGCGCGACGCGGCATCGCGCCCGACGTTCGGGCGGACGCGTCCGCAGCGATCGCAGGGCTGGTCGAACGGCTGCCCGAGCTTGAGGCCGTCGGCACCGCTCTCGTGTACGGCGCGATGCCGGACGAAGTGGATGTCGGGCCGCTCTCGGCTGCGCTCCGCGCTCGGGGGGTGCGGCTCGCGCTCCCTCGCGTGGACGGGAAGAGGCTCACCCTCCACTGGCACGAAGACGATGCCCCGCTCCAGGCGGGGTCGTTCGGACTCACGGAGCCCGCTCCGGAGGCTCCCGCGGCAGACCCCGCCGAGATAGACCTCGTGATCGTCCCGGGGGTCGCCTTCGACGCGGCGTGTAACCGCCTTGGCATGGGTGCCGGGTACTACGACCGGCTGCTCGCGGACATGCCGCACGCCGTGACCGTGGGCGTCGCGTTCGACGAGCAGGTTGTGGACGAGGTGCCGTGCGAGGCGCACGACCGGCCGCTTGACGCTGTCGTCACGCCCAGTGGCGTGCGGCGCCGGGCCTAGTCGGAGGCTACCAGCGCGAGCGAGGCGTGCCCGGCAAGTCGTCGAGCAGGACGAACTCGTAGCCGCTCGACTTGAGCCGCTTGATGATCTTCGGCAGCGCCGCAATGGTCTGGCTCCGGTCGCCGCCGCCATCGTGCAGCAGGATCACCGAACCGGCACGCGTCGCCGAGACCACAGCCTTCTCGATCGCGGCGGCAGTCTGCCCGCGGCCCCAGTCGCGGGGGTCGACCGTCCAGAGCACCGTACCGAGTCCCTGCTTGGCGGCAGCGGAAAACGCCTGATCGTTGATGTTTCCCCCGGGCGGCCGGAACCACCGGGGCACGACGCCCGTGGTGGTGATGATCACGCCGCTCGTCCCGGAGAGCTCCCTGCTGACCTTTTGGGCCGCAGACTCGCTGACGTCCACGTGGTGATACGTGTGATTCCCGATAGCGTGACCCTCACGAGCGACTCGGCGGGCGACTTTCGGATTCTGCTTCACGCGCAGGCCGACCATGAAGAACGTCGCGGGGACGCCCTCGGCCTTGAGGATGTCGAGCACACGCTCGGTTTGGGCCGGCCACGGTCCGTCGTCGAACGTGAGCGCGATCTTCTTGCCCTCGCTCGCGGGAATCCGCTGCAACACCATGGGGTCGGACGGCCGCACGATCTCGGTGGCTATCACGTCGCCCGAGACCACGCCCATAACCACGCGCTCGAGCCCTGCGGCCCCGGGTTCGGCAAGCGTGAGAACCGCGCCGGTACCCTCGATCTTCGTGGGGATGGGGAGCGCCCGGAACTCCTCGACCGTCTGTTCGACGACGTCGGCGCCGTCCGAGCTCGTCACGACATCGCCCGGGATCACCCGATCGTCCATGCTCGCCGGCCGACCTCTGAGCGTCGTTACCGGCGGACCGCCCGCGCCCGAGCGCAGCACGCGCCCGTCGGATGCGGCGACGATGTCCCCCGAGGTGGCCGCAGCGTGGTCGGCGAGCACGTCTGCCACCCGGTCGCCGACGCCGGCGACCACCGTCTTCCCATTCACCGCAACCGAGACACGGGCGAACCCGCCGTGCGTGGCTCCCGCGAAAATCGAGAACACGAGCACGGCGAGCAGTGCCTTGACGGCGCGAGAGACGCGGAGACGTGTGAGGGCCTTGACCATGGTCAGGAGACTATCGCCCGATGGTGGCGAGTTGTCCACCGGAGGTGGCCATGAGTTGCTCGAACGTCATGCGGACCATGGAGCTTGGCGTGCCCCCCGCCGGATAGACCACGTCGAACCGCGCGAGCGAGTCGTCCACGTACACGAGCAGCTCGGCGGGCAGATCGAACGGCGACACGCCCCCGATCGCATACCCGGTGGCGGCACGCACGGTCTCCGCATCGGCGAAGTGCGCGTCGCGCCCGCCGACGAGCGCTGCGATCGCTTTCGTGTCGCCGCGCCGGTCGCCCGCCTCGAGCGCCAAAACCGGCGTCCCGTCGACGACGAACACGAGCGACTTCACGATCTGGCCGAGCTCGCACCCCATCGCATCGGCGGCCATCTGTGCCGTCTTCGTGGACTGCTCGAAGTGCACCAGCCCATCGGCCAGGCCGTGCGACTCGAGGTACGCCCGGACGCGTGCGGCCGAGCGGGGCTTGCGCAGCCGGGGCGCGATCGGGGCGGAGCCGCTCACGAGTCACCCCGCCTTTGAATGTTCGGCATCGGCGTGTGAGCCGGCACGCGCAACGGGATGCGGAGGGACTCCAGCACCGACTCCAGGTTCTCCGTCCACGCGGCAAGTGACCTCAGGTCAAGTTGCATCAGCGGCATCGACGGGTGGGGACGGGCGACCGTGAAGCCCATGCGGAGCAGGAACTCCATGCCGATCATCGGCGAGGTGTCCCACGAGCCGTGGCGCACGGTCGCGTACGCCTGAACGGTCCGCTCGCCGCGCGAGACGAGCTCGCGCAGCGCTGCCTGCAGGAGCACCTTGCCGAGGCCCCGCTGACGAGCGTCAGCCTTGATGTGCATACACGTGATGAGCACCGCAGCGTCGGAGGGTGGACCCGCCGGCATGTTCCGGGACTGCGGTACGAACGCGGCAGGTGCGTACTTGATGAACCCGAGCACCTTGCCGTCCTCGACGACGATGCGCCCGCACTCTCCCCACTCGTCGTTCACCTGCTCGACCCAACTCCGAGCGAGGTCAGGATCGCAGGCCGACCCACACTCGAAGGGCAGCGGCTCGGGCGACTCCCAGAACACGCAGCCGGAACATCCGGGCGGGAGCTCCACGACGCGATCGGGCGTCAGAGATCGGAAGCGGCGAGCCACCTCTCGGACTCACTTCCCCTCGTCCTCGTGTCGCATGGCGTTGCGCACGCCATCAAGCACACGGCGTGCCTTACCGCCGTGGATCGAGCGCCCGATCGCCCCGGCGGCTCGCACGGTGGCATCGGAGGCCGCCTGCGCTGCGACTCCGCCGCGCTCCTTGGCGACCGCCGTGGCCTTGGCCGCCGCCTTGGCCACTCCACCATCACTTGCCAGGTCGCGAGAGCGCGCGGTGATGACCACGGCGGCACCGTCGAACCCCTCAACATCGGTCGCAGGCACGGTGAGCTTGCCGACGGCAACGTCCCCGGCGATGCCGGTAGAGACGCGAAGCGAGTCGAGCACGCCCTGGATGTCGAACGTCGCGTCCGCCACGACACCGGCGGCAGCACCATCGCTGTCGCGCACGGGCATGCCACGCCAGTGCACCGTGTCGTCCCACGAGTAGCCGAGCACCCGCTGCCCCGCTGCGTTCGACGGCAACGAGCGCTCCCCGGTGGCAAGCGCGCCCTCGCGCACGGCCACCGACGAGAGCGGCACGTACCGGACGCGGCGGGCCACCACCCCGGCGAGCCGAGGCGGTGTCACCTCGAGACCGACGACGCGCGGCTCGCTCGGGTGGAAGAGCACGCCCGTGACGCGCCCGAGAACGGCGCGCGTCGGCGAGCGCACTTCAACCCCACGTAGTTCGGAGATGCTCAGCACTGAACTCCCTCATTCAAGTGCAGAGCCGACCGCGCTGCGGCCGGCCTTGCACTGCCCCGCCTCAAGATCGACGCACGCCTCTAGAGCAACGGCGCCGTCTCGGGCGCATCCGGCTCGGTCTTGCCTGCGAGCCTGTCGAGCATGCCCTGCGTCTTCTCCTCAGCCATGTCGACACCGCTCTTCACGGCGTCGCCGACCTTCTGAACCGTCTCCTTGGCCGCCGGCACCTTCTGGGCAACCTTGCCCTTCGTGTCTTTCGTGACCGACTCGGCCTGCTCGCGGAGACGCTCACGTGCGGCGTCGATCTTCACGCGCAACTCCTCGGCGGTCTCGGTGGCCTTCTCCTTGCCGGTCTGGTAGACCTCGGTGGCCTTCTCCTTACCGGTCTGGTAGACCTCGGTCGCCTTCTCGCGGCCGGTCTCGTAGAAATCGACACCCTCGCCCCAGTACTCCTTGGCCTTGCTCGCCAGGACCTCCCGATTCTCCTTGCCCGAACGTGGTGCGAACAGAAGGCCGAGCACGCCGCCGACAATGCCGCCGAGCAGGAACGCGCCGAGGACGCTTTCACCTCTGCGATAGTCGTACATACTGCACCTCCGTCGTCGAGAACGTTGACCGCGGCCGGTCGCCGCGAGCACAGCAAGACCGAGATCGTGCATCTCGCGCACGTTGTCTTGCTTGAGTTCCTATACCCATCACAGGAGCCCATCGAGCGCAACACGGGCGAGAAGCTCCACCAGCTCGCCAAACGAAATGCCCGCCGAGGCTGCGGCCATCGGCAGAAGCGACGTCTCGGTCATCCCCGGGGACGTGTTGCACTCGAGCACATACGGTGTCCCGTCGGATGCGACGACCATGTCGATGCGGCTCACGTGCCGACAGCCCAGCAGGGTGTGCACCTGCTCGGCACGCTTCCGAACGGCCGTCTCCACCTCGGGAGCGAGCCGCGCGGGAACGTAATAGTCGGTCTCGCCGGGGGTGTACATCGCGCTGAAGTCGAACAGGCCCGAGCGAGCGTCCATCTCGACCGGCGGCAGCACCTGCACGCCACCTGCGAGGTCGAGCACGGAGACGGCGAGCTCCACCCCGTCGACCCACGTCTCGACGATGGCCTTCTCGTCATACGAGAGCGCGTTCAGGAGCGCGCCTGCGAGTTCCTCGGACTTCTCCACGCGCGCCAGACCGAGCGCCGAGCCCTGCCGTGCCGGCTTCACCACCACCGGGAACCCACCGAGCGCACCCGGCACTAAGTCGAGCGCGGCGGCGGCACCCATCTGCTTGACGGCGTCGGATGAGAACGTGCACCACGCCGGCGTCGGTACACCCGCGTCGCGGAAGAGACGCTTGCTGATCGCCTTGTCCCAGGCGAGCGCCGATGCGGTCACCCCGGGCCCGGTGTAGGGCAGGCCGAGGAACTCGAGCACCTCCTGCACGGTGCCGTCTTCGCCGTGCTTGCCGTGAAGCGCGATGTACACGGCATCAGGCCGCTCGGAACGGAGCGTGGTCACGAGATCGGGGGTCAGATCGAGCGGCACCACCCGGTAGCCGCGCTCGACAAGCGCGTCACAGACGCGTCGACCGCTCCTGAGCGAGACCTCGCGCTCGAGCGAGCTTCCGCCCATGAGGACCGCGATCTTCTCCTTCATGCGATCGACCCCTCTTCATCATCGTGGTCATCGGCAGCGATCGATCTGCCGCCCACCTCCGGCACTGCGCCCGCACGCGCAAAGGCACGGTAGAGTTCAAGCCGGTCCTCCAACACCTCGGCGAGGCGACGCACGCCCTCGCGGATACGCTCCGGCTCCGCATAGCAGAACGCCAGACGCATGCAGTTCCGTCCGCTGCCGTCCGGGAAGAACGCGTCGCCCGGCACGTACGTCACCCCGCGCTCGACCGCCTCGGCCAGAAGTGAGGTGGTGTCGATGGAAGACGGCAGCTCGACCCACACGAAGAAACCGCCGTCGGGGCGCGTGAACCGGACCTCGGGCGGAAGATGCTCGGCGAGCGAGGCGAGCATCGCGTCGCGCCGCTCAGCGTAGGCGTTCGTGAGGTCCTTCAGGACCCGACGCCAGCGGGTACCGCGAAAGTAGTGCTCGGCGGTCACCTGTGCATACGCGCTCCCGCACAGGTCAGCGGCCTGCTTGGCCAAGAGCACCTTGGCGAGGATCGGACGAGGCGCCGCCACCCACCCCAGACGCAGGCCCGGCGCGAAGATCTTGCTGAAGGTTCCGAGGTAGATGACCTCGTCGTCGAGCGCGCGGAGCGGCTTCACGTGCCCGCCGCCGAAGCGGAGACGCCCGTACGGGTCGTCCTCGATGACCGGGATATCGTACTCGCGCGAGAGCTCGATCAAACGCCGGCGTCGCTCCGGCAGCATCGTGACGCCACCCGGGTTCTGGAAGGTGGGAATCGTGTAGATGAATTTTGCGCCCCGCGGCCCGAGCCGGGCGAGTTCAGCCTCAAGCACATCGACACGCATCCCGCCCTCGTCAAGCGGTACGGTCACCACGCGCGGCTGGTAGGCCGAGAACGCCTGCAGCGCGCCGACGTAGGTGGGGCCCTCCGTGATGATCACGTCGCCGGGGTCGACGAAGACCTTCGCAAGGAGATCGAGCGCCTGCTGCGCGCCGGCGGTCACCACAAGGTCGTCGGTCTTGAGACGCACGCCTATCTCCGCCATGAGCTCGACGATGATCTCGCGGAGCTCACCACGCCCTTCCGAGGAACCGTACTGCAGCGCTTGCTCGCGCGCATCGCGAAGAGCCGTGCGTGCCGCGCGTGCGACAGCGTCAGCGGGGACCAGTGAGACGTCGGGCATGCCGCCCGAGAAGGAGACGATGTCGGGGCGCGATGCGGCCGCGAACAAGTCGCGCACCGCCGAGGAGCGCACGTCGGCCATGCGCGACGCGTAGCGCCCTTCCCACCTGTCGAAGACCACCCGAGCGGTACCCATCGCTCACCTCGCCGATCGCGAAGCCGTCAGGCCCCGGAGACAAAGAAACGACCCCCTGGACAGGGCGAGGGTCGTCGCGGTATCGGGGCGCTACCGTAGCACCGCGCCCGAACGCGGGTCAACCGGACTCCACGCCAACCGGAGCCATTCAGGAGGCCCGGGCGTGCTCCCGCAGGGTATTGAGCTTGCGCGCCTCCGCGTCAAGGTCGGGACACGCACCGCCGTCCAGCAGGTAGTCCATGACCCGATCAGCGGCCTTGATCGCACCGAGGCACACGAGATCGTCGTCGTACTCCACCGACACGCGGAAGATCCCGCGGCCATCGCGGCGGAAGTCCCACTGGGTCTCGCCCTTCAGGGTGCGTGGAGAGCCGGCCTTCGCCATGAGCTCCATGACCACGTGCTCGAAGAGGTGCGGGACCTCCGTGTCAGTGAGCTCTTCGGCGAAGCTTCGCCCCTCGCCGTTGTCGCACTCGTGCAGCCACAGACCGGGCAGGAGCCCCAGCGCGCGCTCATTCAGGTCATGGCTTGCCGCGGTCCTCAGCAGCTCGGACTCGGTGACCCCCACGACGACGTCAACCCGATCGGGGCACACGGTGATGGCTTGGACGTGCATGCGATCCCCCTTGCCTCGGTAGCGCTACGCGCCAGAACGGCGACGCCCCAGGTAGTACGCGACCGCAACTGCTGCGAAGACGAGCGCGGCGCCTGCGACGGCGAGCTGCGCGGTCCGGTCGCGAGTGATCTGTCTCGCCTCCGCAACCGCAATGTCGCCGATCCTGCGAGCCTTGTCGCGCAGGTCATCGATGGTGATTCTCTCTTCTGTGACCTCAATCATCGCTGGATCCACCTCATCTTGAGAACCGTGAAGATCACCGAGGCCACCACGAGCACGCCGCCAACGGCCAAGAGCGCGCCCGGGTAGGTCAGCCACTGCGCGAGGAACAGGAACGCCGCCACGGCGATGAATGCGAGACCAAGCGCCGCGAGGCAGCCCGCTGCGGATGCAGAGGCGAGCGTGAGCCCCAAGCGCTGCAGCGGCAGGACGATGCGCTCTTGGACGATGGCGCCTGCCTCCTGGCGAAGCCAGTCGACCACGCTTTGGAGCAGATCGGCGACGCCGTCGATGATGGAGTCAAGGACTCCCGGGCGCACGGTTTCGGGACGTTCAGGGTCGGTCATGCTGGGCGACCTCCGTCAACATGGATTCGAGGGTAAGAATACCCAAACCTCGCGATACTGACGCGCGCCGGCAGGCAACGAACGCACGGCCGACACGCACGCAACGCATGAGGCCGGGGCGCACGGCCCCGGCCTCTCATTACGAGCGCGAACGTGGCCGCTACTTGACGATGCGCCACTTGACGGTGCCGACGCCGGAGAACCCGAGCGCCTTGGCGGTACCGGGGCCGAGGTCGAACGTGCGGCCGCTGACGTACGGTCCGCGATCGCGGACCACCGCAACGCACGTCCTGCCCTTGTAGGAGAACTGGATCTTCGTGCCGAACCGCATGCTTCTGTGGGCGACGACCATGCTCGAGGTCGTCAGGGTGCCACCGCCCGCCATCGTGTGGCCGTAGAAGCCGGGACCGTACCAGGAGACCCTGGCGGAGTTCCAGCCGCTTGTCGACGTTGACGTGCGCCTCACGGCGGCAGTTCTCTTGACCACCGACGTAGCGGCGCGAGCACGGGGGGCCGCTACCGGCGTCGCAGTCTTCTGCGCCGCCTTGGTGAGCGAGGCGAGGTCGACCGATGCGGTCTCCTCAAGCGATTCGACCTTGGTGCGAACGACCTGGTCAGTCATCAGACTGGCGCTCTCGGCGGCGTCACCACCGCCGACGATGGCGGCCTCGGCGAACTGGATGCCGCCCGTCGCTGCACCAGCGACGGACACGACGACGGCGAACGCCACAAACGTGCGAAACACCGACTCCGGTCCATTGAACCAACTGTGTACTTTCACGCAAACCTCCGGGTCCGACTACAGGACAGGCGGCGACCCGGGGCATGGGAGAACACACAAGTAGACAGCGGAGTGTGGTTAAGGGGGGATAGCTGTCTCGCACCCGGCCGCGTGGATCGGCACATTCGCCGCCTCGGCCTAACAAGCATCAGCTATGCTGTTTGGCGTGTTTGACCGTGATCCCGATGTCCCCCGATCGCCTGAACGCGACCCGAGCGGGACATCTGCTTCGCATTGAGCGATGACGCTGTGGCGCCGGTCTCGCGATTCCGCACGATGGCGGAAACGCACGCCTTTGCAGCGTCCTTCCAGATGACACAACGGCACATCTTAGCACGTGACACTCAGAAGCGCCACCTGAAGGCCCTCAGATGCGCTCGAAGACGGTCTCCGAGACGCTTACGGAGCCGGTGTCGCCGTGGTGGGCTCGCTTCCTGCCAGCGACTCTAGAACCGTCCCCAGCTCCTGGATGAGACGGCCGTAGGCCGCCCAGTCGCCGGCCTTCTGCGCCTCCAGCGCCTGGAGGTAGAGCTGCTGCGCGTCGCCTGCAGTCACACCGGTACCGCCCTCGCTCGGCGCCGGCTTCCCCCCGCTGCCGCCGAAGACAGCGTTGAGCGCGGCGGCGAGATCCGGCTGCATCACGACGCTGTCACCGTACGCAACGATCACGCGGGTGAGCTGCGGCATGGCCGTGCGCGAGGCCTGCAGATAGAGGGGCTGTACGTAGACGAGGGAGTCCCTGATGGGAATGACGAGCAGGTTGCCGAACAGCACGGCACTCCCCCGCTGGTTCCACAGTGAGAGCTGCTGCGAGATCTGCGGGTCCTGGTTCACCCGCGCACTCACTTGCTCGGGACCGAGCACCAGCTTCTGCTTGGGGAAGGTGTAGACGACCCTGCGGCCGTAGTCACCCGGATCGGAGGACGCGGCCATCCAGCCGATCATGTTGTCCTTGTTCCTCGGCGTGAACGGGATCATCATCATGAAGTCCTGCTTCGTCTCGCCCGGCAGGTGCATGAGCACGTAGAAGGGCTTCATCGCCGTGCCGTCGCCGGTCTGGCCGGGAAGCGCCCACTGGTCCTCCTTGTTGTAGAAGACGCGCGGGTCCAGCATGTGGTAGGTCTGGTACACCTCGGCCTGAAGACGGAAGAGGTCCTCGGGGTAGCGAAGGTGCTCGCGGAGCGTATCGGGCATCTTCGAGCCGTCCTGCACGAGGCCCGGGAAGACCGCGCGCCACGTGGCCAGCAGCGGGTCGGTCTCGTCCATCGCATAGAGCGTCGTCGTCCCGTCGTATGCGTCGACGGTTGCCTTCACCGAGTTGCGGATGTAGTTGATCCCGCCGGCCGAGGCGATCCGCTCAGAGTATGGGTAGCGGTCCGAGGTCGTATACCCGTCAACGACCCACACGAGCCGCCCGTCGGCGATGGTCACATAGGGGTCCGCGTCGAGCGTGAGCCAGGGTGCCAGGGTGTTCAGCCGCTCGAGGATCGAACGGCGGAAGAGCACCTTGCTGTCGGGCTTGATGTAGGTCGAGAAGAGGATCTGCGGCGCGGAGAACCGTACCGCGAACGCAAGCCGTCTGAGTGAGCTTCCAACTTCGATGCCCGTGGCGCCGGCGTACGACGTGTTCGCGTTCTGGTCCCCGACGGGGTAGTCGAACTCGCTGATGCCGGTGTTGGCGACGACGTAGTTGGTCGTGATCTCCCCAAAGTAGATGGCTGGTTGCGTCACCGTCAGGTCCGTGGAGGACACGGGCGGGATGTCCTTCACGATGAAGCGCGGGAGACCCTGACCGCTCGCTTGTCCGACGGGGCTCACCACGACACCGAAACCATGTGTGTAGACGAGATGCTGGTTCACCCACGTCTTCGCCTGCTCGGCAAGCTGGTCCTCGTTCATCTCGCGTGCCGAGACGAGCACCTGCTCCCGCGTGCCGTCGATGGTGTAGCGGTCGACGTCGACGTCGACGAATTCGTAGTACTGACGGATCCCCTGGAGCTGCTGGTAGGTCTGCGCGGCCACGGAGGGGTCCCAGAGACGCACGTTGCTGATCGTCTGGCTCTCGGCCGCGACCGTCGTCGCGGTCAGGCTCTCCGCCGCCGGAAACGCTCGGACCTCAGCAGCGTCCAAGCCGAACGCGGCCCTGGTCATTTCGATGTTCCGCGCGATGTAGGGCGCTTCGGCCTCGGCCTCGTTCGGCGATACCCGGAACTGCTGCACGGCGGCGGGATAGGCGCCGCCAACGAGAACCAGTGCAGCCACCCACACGGCGAGCGCGCTGGCGGGCAGCCGCCAGCCACGGAAGCGGATGTTCACGATCAGTGCCACACCGACAAGAAGCGCGATGACGATGAGGATGGTGTACGCGGGAATCTGCGCATGGATGTCCGTGTAGGAGGCCCCGACGACGGTGCCCCGAGGCGAGAAGTCGAGCTCGAAGATGTCGACCCAGTAGTTGAACGCCTGCACGAGCACCATCAGCCCAGCCAGCACGGAGAGATGGGCCTTCACGTGCGGGTCGAAGCCCTTGAGGCGCGCCCACGGCCGGATCGCTCCGGTGAGGACGTGGACCGCAGCGGTCAGCAGCAGCGTGAGCAGGAGCACCCCGGTGAGCCAGCCGGAGACCGCCTTGAGAGCCGGGAGCGTGAAGAAGAAGAAAGAGATGTCGCGCCCGAACTGGGGTTCGACCTTCCCGAAGGGCACCGCCTCAAGCGCGAGACGGAAGACGCTCCACTGCGCTGCGATCCCGATTGCCGTAAGAAGCGCAACCACGCCGGCCGCCACCACCGTGCCCGCGACGGTGAACCGATCGATGAACGCGCGCATCGGCTGCAGGAACATCTCGAACCGGTACGCCGCATCGTCCGTCGCCGTGAGGACTGCCCTGGGAGCGCTCCTCCGGGCGACGGCCAGGTTGACGAGCACGATCGCGAACGCCGCAACAAAGGCGATGAGCCCCGTGGTCCACTCGGCCGCCAGGCGGGTCCAGAAGACGCTTGCCTGGCCCAGGTCGCCGAACCACAGAGCGTCGGTGTAGAACTCGGCTATGCCGCCGGAGACCGCCATCACGACTACGACGAGGCCGATGATGATGCCGATGCGGCGACCGCCGCGGCTTTGTCCGCTCGCGTCCATGGGAGCTCCTCAAGACGGGTTCTTCGTGGTTCGTACCCAATGATCCTGTCGGCGCGCAGCGGCGTCGGCGCTAGAGGAAGTCTCCCACATCGATGTTGAGCGTGCCGGGATCGAGGCAACTCACGATGGCCGATGCCCCCGCCTGGCCGAGCACGGAGAGGTCGACGTCGCGTGGCGCGACCATCGCGCCGTAGACGTCGGCGATCACGCGCACGATCGGCGCGGCGATATCGCCCTCGTTCGACGCGAGCACGATCGCGGTCTCGCCCGTGGAGAGGCGCACGAGCGAGCGGGGTGGGTAGAGGCCCATGAGCCGCACGAACACCCTCACGAGCGCCTCGTCGAGCGCGGAGCCGGCGTTCGACATGAGCACCTCGATCGCCTCATCCTGACGTCGCGCGTCGCTGTAGGCTCGCGTGGACGTCATCGCGTCGTAGGCATCCGCGATCGCCACGATCCTGCTCCCGATGTGCTGCCGCGCCGCGGGATGTGGCGGGTAGCCTGCGCCGTCGAGACGCATATGGTGCTCGAGGACGATCACCGTGGCGCCTCGGTCGAGACCCGGCGTGAGCGCGGCCATGCTCGCCCCGTACACCGGATGCTTGCGCAGCTCGTCCCATTCCTCCGAGGTGAGCGGGGCCTCCTTGTTGATCAGCTCCGAGGGTATGGCGAGCTTCCCGAGGTCATGCAGGAGCGCCCCGGTGCCGAGCGTCGCCAGGAACCGCTGATCGTGAGAGACGGCGGAGCCGAGCGTGAGCGAAAGGATCGCGACGTTCACGCTGTGGTAGAACGTGTACTCGTCGTGGCTCTTCAGGCCGGCGAGCTCGAGCATGGCGGCTCGGCTGTCCGCAACATTGTCGATGAGGCTCTTCACCGCACCGCGGATGCGCGGCGCGCTGAGCGCCTGCCCGGCTGTGATTGCGTGGTCGAGTTCGCGAACGAGGTCGAGCGCTCCGGCGTAAGCCGCCTTCGCCGACTTCCGGGGATCCAAGTCGTCCTCAGCCCGGTCGCTCAGCACGAACGACTCGGTGACCTGGATGTGCTCGACCCCGGCGGCGACGAGCATCGTCCGTACGCCGCCGCCCTCTTCGACGGTCTCGGGCGGCGCGCCGATGATGTCAGCAAACGCGCGGACCTCGCGTGCGTTAAGCCCCTTGCCGAACGTGATGCTGCCCGCGCCGAGCGCGGTGAGATCGCGGATGAGCTGGTCGAACAGGATGCTCTCTTCCGTGAGGAGCTGCTCGCCCAAGAAGAGCTCGCTGTCCGAGAAGAGGAGCGGCACGTCGACGCCCTCGTCGAAGTACGGCTGGAGCGACGCGAGCACGTCGTCCACGGCGAGTCCGCGCACCGGATGATCAGCCGGGTACAAGCGCGTGGTGCGCCTGAGCGCGTACACCCTCGCGAGCACATCGCGGATGCGAGCGACCTGACGTTGCGAGAAGCCGGGCATCTGGACGGCGGTTGCCGTCATGCGCTTCTGCGGTTCCTCGGGCGTTCCCGGGATCGTCGCCTCTTCAGACATCGCTTCCCGCCTCCCTCGGTGCGCGCCCGCGCACGCGCGCCAGTGCCGCCACTGCGGCAGCCCGCACCTCGCGAGAGCGTCCGCCGCCGAGAATGGAACGCTTGGAGGCGATGTCGGCAAGCAGGCCCTCGGCCCGCGGTCCGCCGATCTCGCCGAGCGCCTCGATGGCCTCAATACGCGGCGTCACGTCCCGCACGGTGCGGTTCTCGCCCGCCGCGACAGCGGCGAGGGCGTCGACCGCGTCAGCCGCATTGAGCGCCCCAAGATGCCGGGCGGCAAGTTGCACGTTCTGCTGGTCGGCGTCGTTCAATCCGGCGGCGAGGAGCTCGACCGAGCGCCGGTCGCGGATGTTGGCGAGCGCGCGGATCGTCTCGCGACGGACGCGAGCATCGACGTGGCGCAGTGGCCCCGCCAGGTACGCGAGCGCGGCCGGGTCCCGGGTCGCTCCCAAGATGCTCACGACATTCCTCACGACGAACCACTGGGGGTCATTGACGCGACGGCCGAGCACGCTCACGTGCTGCGCAGCAATGCCGGAGATGATGTCGATAATCTGCTTGCGGGCGGACATGTCCGACTCCCGTGCAAGCACCTCGAGGAGCGGCGAGATCGCATGCTCCCCCAGCACTTCGAGCAGCCGGCGGCAGGCCGCGTTCTCCGCCGAACCCGCGCGAAACAACCGCATCGCCGCGGCGACCTTCTGCAGCCGGGCGCTCGTCGCCATTCCCACGAGCGCGTGCTCGACCCTACTGCGCTCTGCGACCGCCAGGTCTTCGGCGCGAGCGAGCTCATCGAGCGCCGCGGCCGACGTCGCGGCAGCGTCGAACTCCCCCCAGTCGACGAGCATGCCGAGCCCGTCTTCGACCGACTCCATCACCCGGGCGAACTCGTCCGGACGACGCTCGCTTGCAAGCAGCGTGACCAGACTGAAGACCACGTCGCCGTCGGTCAGCCCCGCGTTCGCTTCGTCACGGAGCCCTGCGATCTCGTTGGGGCCTATCTCGACGCTCCGCCACATAGTCTCGGCGATCCGCTCGATCTCCGTCGCGATGCGACTATCCCCGGCTTCGGCATCCGGGTTGGGACGCAACTGGGTCGGCAGCGCGGCTTCGACCAATGCCGCGGCATCGCTCTCGCTCGCACCCGCTGCGACGAGCGCGGCGCGCGCTTTCGACGCGACGGACTCGCGGTCATCGCTCGTGAGCGCCGCAAGGTTGCGGATCGCTCGCAGGATGTCGTCGCGCGCGCCGTCAGGGCCGCCGAGGCCCTCTGCGATGACATCGCAGACCTCGCGCAGGTCCATCTGCCGGATGACGTCCGCAAGCGAGTCGTCGAGGCGCGCGTCAGGCAGCAAGCGCTCCATGACGAGCCGCCGGCGCGTCACCGCATCCAGCCCCAGGACCGACTCTGCGACCGAACGTGAGATCGCGGGCGCGTCCTCGGCGAGCTCCTCCGCGGCCACGTGCGCCATCGCGGCGATCCGCTCCGAGAGCCAGGCAACGGCTTCGTCGGAGCCCGGCTGACCGGCCATCTCGCTCAGGAAACGGGCGACGAGCTTCGGGTCGTGAATGAAGCGAACGACGATGCGCCGCTCCTGCGGCCGGTTCGTCGTCGTGGCAGCGAGGAGGCGCTCGATGGCGTCGTTCGGTGGCGGCCAGTCCTCACCGTGCTCGGCGACGTCGGTCCCCTGGATGTCGAGGATGGTCGTGCCTACCTCGGTAACGCTGACGCCGACCACGCGACGGTCCCAGAGGCGCGACTCGAAGTCCGTCTGGTCCACGCCGATCGCGGGGTCCTCCTGGAGCGCCTCGAGGAAGCCCACGATCTCGTCTTCCGTGACACCCGCGTGAAAGCGAACGTCGCTCAGCTGGTGGGAGTAGAACTCGCGGGCGAACGCCTCGACCGCGGCGAGCCCGGGAAGGATCGTCAGTCCCCGGTAGAGGAGCGCGCTCTTGCTCACCCCGAGACGGAAGACCGGCGCGTGGCTGATCAGCACGCGAAGCTGCGCCACGGCCTGCGCGGCATTCTCCCGCGGGATGTGGCTGGCAGCCGGGTACAGGCGCACTGCCTTGTAGGTGACGAGGAGCTGCTTGACGAGCGCCTCGACGGCGGCGGGCACGCGGTCCGCGGTGCCTCCTTCGCGCTCACTCAAGGGCGTGCTCACCCCGCTTCGCACCGCTCGGACGTCTGAGTGCCTGTGCGGTACCACACCGGTACCACGAACACGATTATGAGCGCACGAGAAGTCCGATGCTATGATTCCGGCCATGACCGAGCTCCCCCACACCGTCACGCTGGCCTCCGCGTCTCCCCGGCGGCGCAGGCTCATCGCCTGGCTCGGCTTCATACCTCACGTGACAAGCGTCGAGACGCCCGAGGATCTCACCTCGCCGCTTTCCGCCGACCCTCCCCGACTCGTGGCGACGATCGCGGCTGAGAAGGCCTTCGCCGCGCGCGACGGGGGGACAGGCTCGGAGCTGGTGCTCGCGTTCGACACCGTCGTCGTGCACGCGGGCCGCGTCTTGGGCAAACCGGTGGATGTGGCGGACGCGTGGCGCATGCTGCGCGAGCTTTCCGGCGGGGTCCACGAGGTTGTCACCGGGGTCGCGCTGCTGGCGCCCGGCTTTGTGGAGCCGCTGACGTTCCCCGTGACGACACTGGTGTCGATGCGGGGGCTGGATGACGCGGCGATCGAGAGGTGGCTGGGCGCCGGCGAGGCGCTCGGGTGCGCAGGTGCGTACAACATCGAGCACCATCTCGCCTCAGTGGCCGAGGACGAGTGCTACCAGAACGTCGCGGGGATGCCGCTCTGCCACCTGTACGCGGCGCTCGCGGGCGGCGCGCTGGGTACGCCGCCTCTGGGGCTCACGCCGCCGGTTATGGCGTGCAACGCGGCGTTGGGCAGGCGGTGCCGGCTGGGGCCGAGGGTGTGCGGCGGCGATGCGCAGGTCTTATGACGCAGTGGACTCGCGATTCGGCGAGCAGGGTGTCCCTCTCCGGGACCCTCTGAGAAGTTATCATCTTTGGCAACTTTTCTGAGGGCGGTAGCCGAGCAGTACCACTAGGCCTTTGTGGCGAGGGCGATGAGCGACTCGTCGGTGTCTTCCTGAAGCTCGGCGCCCGTGTGGTTGCCGAGGAGCCGGACGTCGGTGAAGCCTGCGTGCTCGAGCTCCCGCTTGATGAAGGCGGGCGGCATCGCGAAGTGGAGCGAGCGCCGGGAACGCATGCTCCAGCCGCCTGACGGGTCCGCTTCGAGGGTCCTCGGCCAGCTCTCGATCGTGTGCGACCCCTCCCGAACGCTCGCATCGCGCACGAGCGTCACGAAGTCGAATAGGATGCCGTCTCCCTCGGGCGTGTAGTCAAGCACGCGCAGGAAGAACTTGTCCCCCGTGGGCGTGGCTCGGAAGACCGGGTTCATGGTCCTCACGCGATGCGTGAGGAGCCGGTAGTGGTTGAGGTAGTGGAGCACCAGCACGCCTCCCGGCCGGAGCGCCGTGGCGAAGTCACGGAGCGCGTCGTGCAGCCCGCGGAGCGAGCGCACGTGCGGGAGCGCGTTGCCCGTGCACGTGATGGCGTCCAGCGGGCGACCGACGATGCGGGCAACGTCCCCGAAACCGCCCTCGACGATATGGAGATCGCTCTTGAGGAGCTCAGCGTTCTCGCGCGCGAGTTCCAGCATGTCCTCGCTCGGGTCGATCGCCCACACGTCGGGGCCCCACGAGCGGAACATGATCGCGTGACGGGCGCTTCCGGCACCGACGTCGGCAAGCGAGTGTACCTCGTACTGCTCGAACAGCTGGCGAAAGAACGGCGCCTCACGGGTGAGGCGGCGGCTCCAGTCGACGAGCTCGTCGTACTCGCGCTCCTCGTTATGGCGGGTCCAGAACATGGCGAGTCCTTAGTCGTCGAGGTGGAAGACCCGCACGGCGTTGCCGCGAAGAATGAGGTCGCGGTCGCGGTCGGAGAGCCCCAGCTCGTCGAGCACGCTCATCTGCTGGTACTTGATCCACTTCCGGTACTGCACCGTCGTGCCCGAGTCGGTGCCGAACAGCACACGTTCCGGCCCGAGCGCAACGAGCGCTCGCTCGAAGACCTGCGTGAGGGTGTAGCCGTGCGGGTCGTAGTCCATCCAGTTGTTCGTGCCGGAGGTGTCGACGTGCACGTTCTTGCACTGGTACGCGAGGCGGAGCACCTCGGTGAGCCAGCCGGCGCCGAAGTGCGCGATGACGAACGGGATGTCGGGGAAGTCGCGCGCAACCGGCGAGAGGTCGGTGGGATCCGCGTAGCGGAGGTCGCCGGTGGGGTCGACGGTGACGCCGTAGTGGATGGTGATGGCCGCGCCGAGCTCGGACGCCTTCTCGAAGAAGGGGCGACACGCGGGATCGGACACGCGGTAGCAGCGGTTCACCGGCAGCAGCTTCACACCCTTGAAGCCCGCAGCCATCTCGCGCTCCAAGAGCTCCGCGGCGCCGGGGAGCCGGGGGTCGATGTAGGTGAGCGCCGCGACGTGACCGCGAGCCGCTGCGACGAAATCGCGCACGTACTGCAGGTCCTGGAAGACCGAGACGACGACCGCCTTGGCCACGCCGGCGTCAGCAAGTCGAGCCGCATACCACGCGGCCATCTCATCCGGCCCCAGGTCGGGCAGCGTCTCGCCACGGCGACCCCACTTCCCCTCCTCGAGCGCCTTGCGCCAGCGCTCGGGCACGTCGGGGTTGTGCTCGATCATCTCCCGGAAAAGCGGGAGCGAGAACAGGTGCACGTGTGCGTCGATGACGTCGCCCGGCCGGGTCGGGGGCGCCGGCGCGAGCGGCGTGGTCACAGGCGGCTCACTCGGCCGGTGGGGCTGGCGGTGCGGGCGGCTCGGGAGCGGGTGGTACGGGCGGCTCGGGAGCGGGCGGCACCGTCGGCTCGGGCCACTGCGGCGGCTGGGGCCACTGCGTTGGCGGGGGTGGCGGGGCCGACGGCTCGGGCCACTGCGGCGGAGGCGGCGGCGCGTAGGTCGCGGTTGGCGGTGGCGCGACCGCGCTCACGGCACCCTCCGGCTCCTCGGGGACGACGATCCACAGAATGATGTACGCCACCACGATGCCGCCGATGTCGAGCAGGAACGCTAAGGCAATGAACGCCAGGCGCAGCACCGTGACGTCGACGCTGAAGTACCGTGCGAGTCCGCCCAGCACGCCGCCGAGCCACTTCTCGGTGCGAGAGCGGTACAGGCGCGTCCCCTTGGCCGGCATGCCCGGATGGCCCTTGCGCTGCGCGAATACCACGATCGCAGCGCCGATGATGATGAGTGCCACCGCCTCGTCCGCCGAGCGTATGCGCTGCCATATCTCACCGAAGATCGGCGGGAAGGAGAAGAACCTGCCCATGAGCATCCACAGGCCGGCCACCAGCAGCAGCGCGCCTATCAGTACCAGGATCGGCGTTGTGTCCTTGTGATTGTCGTCGTTCACGATGCCTCCCTAGTAGAGTTCGATGTCGACGCTTGAAACACCAGCGTCGAGCGTGACGTCCCAGAAGCGGCCTTCGGAGAAGGTCCGCGTCTCGTACGTGCGCGTGCCGCCGCCGCTGTCGCCCACCTCGCGGAAGTCGCTGGGGACTTTGACGGAGGAGATGCCGCGGTCGACGCGCAGCCGCACGCTGTCGCTCTGGGCGAGGCGGAGCGTGAGGCTGGACACGCCGGAGTCGATCGACACCGGCACGCCGCCGCTTGTGCCCGACAGCGAGCGCTTCGGCATTGTCACCTTCGCCGAGGACACGCCGCTCTTGAACGTCAGTTCGTCGAGCCTCATGTCCGTGAGATCCGCAGTCGTCTCGCTCACGCCCGAGTCGATGGTGAGCGCCCACGACACGCTCCGGTCAAGCGTGACGTTGAGCTCAGCCTTGCCGGTCTTGCCCGGAAGACCCCACATCCCGCCCTCGCCGAGGGAGATGCGGGCGTCGGCGGTACCGCCGGTCGTGCTGACGTCGAACCGCGGGGTCCAGGGCGAAAACCCGTCGGATGACGCCATGACGTCGCCAGCTTTGACGGTGAGCTTGCCGACACCGCCGTTGATGACGGCAACACCGTCCTTCACCGACGCGTCGTGCTTCTCACTGAACGAAAAGGGTTTGCTCTCGGACGTGGCCCCGAGCACTTGGAAGGGCGCCCACGGCGTCCCGGAACCGGCGGGCATGACCAAGGCGCCATAGGCGATCCCGCCGAGCACGAGGAGGCTCGACAGTACCCGGAGCACGTCCATGTTCGTGCCCCTGCCGATGATGTCCAGCCCGACGGCCACGAGAAGCAGCGGCCAAAGCGACAGGATGTTCCACCACACGCTCCACGGCAGCGTCCCGAGCGTGTTTGCGAGGAGCACCAAGCCGACACCGACGACCGTCAGGCCTTCAGCAGCTCGCTTCAGATCCATCAGCGTCGCACCCCCCTGATGACGGTGGCCAGGCCGATCGCAACGATGATGAGCGGCCAGTACTGCCAGAGGCTGACGCCGGGCAGGAACTGGTCCGCCAGGAGGATTATGCCGACGACGATGAGCGCCAGGCCCCACCACAGCCCGCGTGTTCGGTGCGCCCTCGGCGCCACGGGCTGCGGCGCGACGGGCTGCGGCGCGACGGGCGCGGCATACTGCGGCGGATAGGGCGCGACAGGAGCCGGCGGCACCGGCGGTGCCGGGGCCTGCTCGGGTGTGTACGCTGCGTTATGCGTGTCGTTCTCGGTCACGGTGTACCCCTCCTCGTATCGCGGTTGTGTGGCGCGATGCGGCATCGCTGCTGGAGCCGCTTGCTCGGAGACCGGCTCCTCGGGGACCACGACCGCCATGATGAGATACGCGATCAGGATGCCCCCTTGGGTCACCAGGCCGAGCACGACCACCGCGGCTCGAACAAGTGTGGGGTCGATGTCGAAGTACTCGGCCAAACCGCCGCAGACGCCCGATATGACCCGGTCGCTACGGCTGCGGTAGAGTCGCTTCTCCATCGTCATGAACCTCCGTCTCGTCGCCGCTCATTCTTTGTACCCGCAATCGAGCGACTCGACGACGGCGAACCGCCTCGACCTTCACGGTGAGGCTCCCGTGGCGCACGACCTCACCGGGAACCGGGATATGACCGAGCTCCATGAGGACCCACCCGGCCATGGTCTCGTACTCGTCGGACTCCGGCACATCGAGGTCGAGTATCTCCCGGGCCTGTTCAACCGAGAGCTGGCCGTCGACGACCCACTCGTTCTCGCCGAGCGTGGTGATGAAGCGCCGCTCGCGGTCGAACTCGTCGGCGACCTCACCGATGATCTCTTCCACGATGTCCTCGATCGTGACGATGCCGGCGGTCCCGCCGTACTCGTCGACGACGACGGCCATATGGTTGTGCGCGGCCTGCATGTCGGAGAGCATCGGCAGGATCGGCTTCGTCTCCGGCACGAAGACGGCCGGGCGCACGAAGACCGATGCACGCTCATCAAGACGGCCCGCAGACGTGGGGCCGACCAGGTCTTTCAGCAGGAGCACTCCGATGACGCTGTCGGGGTCGACGCGGTAGATCGGGACGCGGGAGTAGCCGGTGTCACGAAAGACCTCGATCGCGTCGGCCACCGTGGCTGTGTCTTCGAGCATCACCGTGTCCACCCGCGGCACCATGACTTCCTTGGCCACGGTGTCGCCGAGCTCGAAGATCTCGTGGATCATCCGCTTCTCTTCGTCGAGAAGCGTGCCTTGCTCGGTGACGAGAAGCTTGATCTCCTCCTCGGTAACGCCGGGCCGGCCCGTGCCGGGCTTCACGCCGAGCGCGCGCGCCGCCGCATCGGTGGAGTGCGAGAGCAGCCACGTCACCGGCGCGGTCAGGCGCTGCAGCCCGATGATTGGGCCGGAGACCGCCATGGCCACGCTCTCCGCGCGCTGCAGGCCGAGACGCTTCGGCGCAAGCTCGCCGAGCACGAGCGTGAGGTAGGAGATGACGAGCGTCACGAGCAAGACGGAGAGGCCGCCGGCCAGGTTGGTCACCCACGGAATCCCGATGCCGCGCAGCCACACTGCCAGCGGCGCGGCGAGCGTGACCGCCGCGGTCGACGCGGCGCCGAAACCGACGAGCGTGATGCCGACCTGGATCGCGGCGAGGAATCGCGACGGGTCCTCGGTGAGCCGTAGGACCGCACGTGCCTGCGGCGAGCCCTCCTCGGCCTTGGCTTTGATCGCCGCACGACGCGCGCTCACGAGCGCGATTTCTGCAGCCGCGAAGTAGCCGTTGACGGCGATGAGCACGAGCACGAGCAGAATCTCACCGATGTAGTCACCCATGCAGCAGAAACGACCCTCCAAGATCACTCGGTGCGGGGCTGAGGTCCGATCTTTCGGAGCACGAGCGCGATCATCGCAAGCCGCCGGTTGCGATCCTGGCAGTTGTCCACGAAGTGAGCGACGGCTCGCCGCATCTCATCCGCTGGCCGGTAGCGTATGAGACCGCCCGGATCGTCCAGAATGCCGCTGTCGATGAGGCTCTCAAGCTCCGGCTTGAGCTCCTCCGGTCGCCTCCCGAGGCGGGCGGAAAGACCCTCAACGTCGAGTACGGCGTCGGGGTTGCGGTTGAAGAACGCAAGGACGTCCCAGGTCAGCAGCGAGCGGACATGGCGGTCTACGAATGCAACGACGGATGGTCCGAGGACCCCCTCAAGGTCGTACACCGCTCGCCTTCCTTGCCGCCGAATCGTCCCGCGAGCATTCTAACTCAGTAGCCGGTGAACGCCTCGTAGGACGCGTGCTCCGGGGCGATACCGAGGGTCTCGATCACCCTGCGCATCGGGTCCAGCATGGGCGGCGGGCCCGATACGATCCAGTGCCGCGGGCTCGACACGTCCACGTGCGCCCGCACGATGTCGGCAGTGATGTACCCCACCGGTCCTGTCCAGTCGGGATCGGGGACTTCGAAGACCTCGACGTAGCGGAAGGTCGGGTTCTTTGCGGCGTAGGCGCGGAACTCCTCGGCGTACGGGACGCACGAGGGCTCGCGGTTGGCGTAGAAGAGAGCGATATCAAGCCCGGTTGCGCGGAGTATCGCATCCTTGATGATGCTGTGCGCCGGCGTGATACCGACGCCGCCGGTGAGGAACCCGACTGCTGTGGCGCCCTCAGGCACGCCCAAGCTACCCATGGGACCCCGGAAACGGACCTGCGATCCGATCGGGAGTGCGAGGAGCGCATCCTTGTACGCCGAGCCGGTGAGGCGCGTGGTGAACTCGGTCGTCTGATCGCTGGGGGCGTCAGCGTGCGAGAAGTAGTGCGACTGCTCGCCCTCGCGCGTGTCGATCGTGAGCTGGAAGAACTGCCCGGGTCGGAAGGAATAGCCCTCCGGCCTGCGCAGCGTGAAGGTCTCGATGGCGGACGCGCACCCACCGTGCCCGAGGTACTCGACCACATATTCCTCTGCCACAGGGTGCTCCATTCGCCAAAGCGGACATCTCTATCGTTCTTACCCTTGGACCCGCCTGCGCGATTGCCGAGGACTGGGGTGGGTGCGTGGGGGGACCCTCTGAAGAGTTATCACAGATGATAAGTTTCCAGAGGGGCCGCGCAGTCTGTACCCGGTAGGCCGAGGGTTGGGCCGCGTTTTGCATCAGGCAAGGGCGACGATAGGCTGCCCAACGGGTATATCCACCGGCATAACCGCCGCAAAGGAGCTCGCGATGCCTCTGCCGAAGCCTTCGATGCATGAGCCAGTTGCGAATGGCACCCGTGCCTTGGCGTGCGCTGTCCTGTTGGTGGCGCTGCTCGCGCTTACCGCCTGCTCTGCGCCGACCGACACCAGCGGCGGCGCCGCTAACCCGCCCAGCAGCGGCGGTGGCGCGATTCGCCTCGACGGCGTGGAAGTCCGCGAATACAAAGGTGAGAAGCTCGACTCGGTCAACGACTTCCACGAGAACTCCATCAAGGGCCCCCAGCACGTGGACCGTGATACCTACCGGATGAAGGTGACCGGGCTGGTCAACACGCCGGCGGAGCTCACGTACTCGGAAGTCGCCAGCGGCTTTCCCGTCTACGAGAAGGTCATCCAACTCGACTGCGTCGAAGGCTGGAGCGCGAAGGTGCTCTGGCGCGGCCTGCTCGTGAGCGATCTCGTCGATGCCGCCGGGCCGAAGGCGGCGGCGACGCACGTCATCTTCCGAGCGGCGGACGGTTACTCGACGTCGCTCCCGCTGGACTACCTGCGCAGCCGCAAGATCCTGCTCGCGTACGGCATGAACGGCGTGACGCTGCCCGCCGAACGAGGCTTCCCGTTCCAGCTCGCCGCCGAAGACAAGTGGGGCTACAAGTGGATCAAGTGGGTGACTGAGGTCGAGCTTACCGACGACGCCGGATTCAGGGGCTACTGGGAGAGTCGCGGGTACTCCAACATCGGTGACCTGGACAAGCCGATGTACGGAAAGTAGCGGCCCTGTCTCAGATCGCCGGCGTCGGCAGCACGTAGAGCATCACCGCGAGGAAGTGGCACACGCTCCCCGCGAGCACGAACAGGTGCCAGACCGCGTGCATGTACGGGACGCGCTTGAGCACGTAGAAGATCGTGCCGAGCGTGTACGCGAGCCCGCCCGCGAACAGGAGCCAGACACCGCCCGGCTCGAGGTTCGCCAAGAGCGGGTTGATGGCGGTCACCACAAGCCAGCCCATGCCGAGGTAGACGACCACGGAGACCCACTTCGGGCGGTACACCCAGAACGCCTCAAGCACGACGCCTGCGATGGCAAGCGCCCACACGATGCCGAAGAGCCACCAGCCGCCGTCGTCTCGCAGCGTCACCAACGTGAAGGGCGTGTAGGTGCCGGCGATGAGCAGGTAGATGCTTGAGTGGTCGATGATCTTGAGCACGTGGCGCGCGCCCTCGTGGGTGATGCTGTGGTAGAGCGTCGACGCAAGGTAGAGCAGCACGAGCGTCACACCGTAGACGATGGAGCTTCCCAGGTGCCACCCGTTGCCCCAGATCGCGGAGATGACGATCAGCAGCGTGAGCGCCGCCACCGAGAGCCCGATACCGAGGCCATGCGTGACAGCGTTGGCGATCTCCTCGCCGAGCGAATACGTACGGGCCCGCTTGGGGGCGGCGGCCTCACTCGACATCGATGAGCTCCGACCCCGCGACGGTCAGATGGCAGGTCGCGCACGGGTGGAAGTAGTGCCCCGGGGGTTGCACCTGTTCGGGGGAGATGGTGGGGACGAAGAGGCGCACGGCGCCGAGGGCAAGCGCCATAAGGAGAACCACCACGAGAAGCCATCCCGCCAGCCGGCGAGGCAGCGACTTTGGCGAGGCTGCGGAGGCGGACAGGCCACCAATCGGTTCGCTCACGGGACCCCCAAGATTCCAGACGACGGCCGGCTAGCACCCCACATACTGTACCGCACGGTCGCTCCCCGCGTGACCGGTGCAAGCCGCGGAGCTCGATGGGTGGTGCTCAGCTTTCCTAAGGATTGACAGGTTCGGTGAGAATCCGCACAGGCGTGGAAGAAACTAGGCAGCACCCCTCGACGCGCGGAGCCCTCAGCGCTCCCCATCGACGGTGCTCACGCCCCGCGACGGTGGGCCGCTCGGCGTGAACGGGGATTGGGCGGGGAGGCGCACACCACGCGCACCATGACCGCTGCAGCCACAGGTTCGCGCGCCCGGTTCCAGCGCGTTCGTCTTTCTGGCGCGCTGCTCGTCGCAGGTTCGCTCACGTTCGTGACCGCGCTTATAGCGTTTCTGGGCACGCCCTCGCCAGCATGGTTCCTCTACCTCGTGCCCATCATCGTTGGAGCGCTTGCATACGACATCCCCGGCGGCGTCGTAGCCTCACTGCTCGGTGCCGTCGCGTGCGCGCTCGCCGTGCCCGCGCCGCTACTCGGAGCCCTCTGGCCCGAGCTCGGAACCGGCTTCGTCATCTTCGCGGCATGCGGCGTGGTCGTGGGTTTCCAGGCGCACCGGCAGCGCAGCCATGCTGTCGCACTTGAACGCGCGTCATCGCTTGACCCGATCACCGACACGCTCAAGCCCGAACATCTCGAGAACCGGCTGGCGTACGAGGTGAGGCGGGCAGAGCGGTACGGATACCCGCTGGGCCTCGCGCTCGTCCGCGTCCAGGACTTCGACGGGTTCACGCGCGTCTTCGGTCACTACAAAGCGAATCTCATGCTCACGCATCTCGCTGGAGTGATCAGGCTGACCGCGCGCAGCACCGACCTCCTCGGGCGCACGGGCGCGGCCACCTTCGCCGTCGTCCTGCCGCACGCGGACGCCGAGTGCGCCCGCAGCGTCGCGCGGCGCATCGAGGAGGCCTGCTCGCGAGCCGCATTCGAAGGCGACGCGCTCGAACCGGTGACGAAGTGCCGCACGTCGGTCTCGTGGGCGAGCTACCCGGAGGAGGCCGACTCGCACGAGACACTCGTAGAGCTGGCGAGCCAGCGTCTGTCAGCGCTCGACGTCGCAGGGGCCGCCTCCGAGGCGGCTGAGGCGCGCCCCGTCCCGGCTGAAGGGTCCGCCGGGGAGCGAGAGCCATGAGACGCGTCACGTCGGTGGCGGTGGTCTTCGGCTTCTGGCTGGTGGTCACAGGGTCGCTCAAACCGTTCGACCTCGCGGTTGGAGCCGTCGTCGCCTTGGGCGTGTCGTGGTGGACCGAGCGGATGCTGTGGCATGACCAACGGCAGCCACTCTCCGCCCGGGCGTGGCTGCGAGTACCCGGCTACCTGCTCTACCTCATCAAGGAGATCATCGTCGCCGCCCTCTACGTTGCCGAGCGCGTCTTCGACCCGAAACTGTCGATCGCGCCTGTCATGCACACGCATCGCGTGCGGTTCGACTCGGACACGGCGCGCGTGGCGTTCGCGAACTCGATCACCCTCACTCCCGGAACGATCACCGTGGACGTCGAGGGCGACACGTTCACCATCCACTGCCTGCATGAGTCCTTTTCCGATTCCATCTCAAGCGGTGACTTGGAGCGCCGCGTCGCGCGCACGTTCGACCGGTAGGGGGAGGTAGGGGGAGCCATGACGACATTCCTGTGGAGCCTCGCTCTGTTTCTCCTTGTGAATGCCTTCCTTTGCTTGCTGCGCGCCTACCTGGGGCCGACCGCTGCCGATCGCCTGCTCGCCGTCAACGTCATCGGCACCAAGACGCTTGTCGTGCTCGCCTTGCTCGCCTTCGTCTTCGACCGCACGCTCTTCGTGGACGTCGCCCTCGTGTACGCGCTGCTCAACTTCGTGGTGACGATCGCCGCGAGCCGCCTCATGGAGACCAGCCGTCTGAAGGGCGACTGGTCGTGACGTGGCCGACCGCCATACGCGACGCGGTCGTCGTGGTGCTGTGCTCTGCCGGAGCGTTCTTCTTCCTCGCCGGCACACTCGGCATGCTGCGATTCCCCGACTTCTACGCGCGAACCCACGCCGCCACCAAGTGCGACACCGTCGGCGCCGGGTCGATCGTGCTCGGGCTGGCGGTGCTCAGGGGGTTCGAGCCCGACATGCCGAAGCTGCTGCTGCTCGCGGGGCTTGTGCTGCTGTCGAGCCCGACCGCCGCGCACGCTCTCGCACGCGCGGCATTCCGTACCGGACTCGCACCGAAACTGCGCGCAGAGGAGCCTCGGTGAGCCAGCTCTTCGACATCGTTCTCCTGCTGCTGCTCATCGGCACCGCGGTCGTCGTGATTCGGCTGAAGGACCTGCTCGCTGCCACGATCGCCTTCTCAAGCTACAGCTTCATCATGTGTCTGCTGTGGCTGCACCGCGGAGCACCCGACGTGGCGATGACCGAGGCCGCCGTAGGCGCCGGCGTGACAACCGTGCTCTTTCTCGTGGCCATCTCTCGAACGACGAGGCGAGAACGATGATCCGCAAGGTCGTCATCGCCGGGTTGCTCGTCGTGCTTGCGCTGCCACTCATGTATGCCATGTCCCAGCTGCCGACCCACGGGTCCCTCAATTCGCCCGCCTACACGCACATCGCGCCACGCTATCTCGAGAAGGGACCTGAGGAGGCCGGCGCGGAGAACATCGTGACCGACATCATCCTCAACTACCGGGGCTTCGACACCAACTTCGAGGTCACCGTGATCTTCACGTCGATGGCTGCCGTGCTCGCGGTCCTCATGGGGACCGGAGCAGGCTCGAAGGGCGCTGCATCCAGCTCAACCACAACGCCACCGAGCGTCGTCGTGGGCTTCATCGTCCGAGTGATGGCGCCGCTCATCATCACATTCGCCATCTACGTGATCCTCAACGGCCACATCACCCCCGGTGGCGGCTTCCAGGGAGGGACGATCATCGGGGCGCTGTTCATCGCGCTCGTGCTTGTACTCGACGAGCAGGACGTCGCCCGGCTCATGCCCCGGCGCGGCGAGCGCCTGCTGCAGGCGGCGGCACCGATCACGTTCTTCCTGGTCGGCCTCACCGGGCTCGTGGCGTTCGGGAGCTACCTGTCCTATCCGGGGGGGACCGGACCTCTTGCCTGGGTGACCACGACGTTCCTCGTCATCATCGAGATCGGCATCGGTGTGGGTGGCGCCATGGTGATCGTCACCATCTTCCGGACGATGGGAGGCGAACGGTGATTTCGGCGCTCTGGCAGAACCTCGACTACGTCGCCTCGGTGGTGCTGTTCTGCATCGGCCTGTATGCCGTCATCGCCAAAGGGAACCTCATCAAGAAGTTCATGGGACTCAACATCATGGAGACCGCTGTGTTCGCGTTCATCGTCGCGCTTGGCGTCGTGGATGGCGGGGACGCGCCGATCATGGGGGCGGGCGCCACGCCGCCATTCGTCAACCCACTGCCACAGTCCCTCATCCTGACCGGCATCGTCGTCGCGGTCAGCACGACCGCGCTTGCGCTCAGCCTGATCATTCGCATCTGGCACCAGTGCGGCACGATCGAGGCCGACGAGCTGAGGGAGCTGGAGTAGGTGCTCTATGCCTGGCCACATTGGCTGGTGTTGGTGGTACTGCTGCCGCTCGTCGGCGGGGTGATCACACCCGTCGTCTCGCGAGCCAACCGGCATGTCGCCCCTTGGTGGGCGCTCGGCGTGATGACGCTGACCTCGTTCGCGGCGACCATGCTCATCGTGCGCGTTGCCGCCGAGGGGCCGTTCTCATACGTACCCGGCGGATGGCAGGCACCCTGGGGCATCGAGTTGCGCTTCGACGAATTCGGCGCACTCATCAGCGTCATCTGCCTGCTAGGCTGGCTCGCCATCCTCTACTCGGTGCGATACACCGAATGGCTGCGTGGGCTGCCCAAAGAGCGCATTCCCTACTACTACTCGCTCTTGCTGCTGAATCTCGGCGGCATGATCGGCTTCACGGTGACGGGCGACCTGTTCAACCTCTATGTGTTCATGGAGATCCTGTCGCTGTCGAGCTACGCGCTCGTCGCCGTGAGCGGCGAGCGGACAGCCGAGATGGCGGGCTTCAAGTACCTCGTCATGGGCGCGGTCTCCTCGCTGATGATCCTGCTCGCAATTGGCGTGCTCTATGCGCTCACCGGCAGCCTGAATATGGCGGACGTCACTGCGAGACTCGCGGGTGCGCCGGCTGCGCCGCTCGCCCTTGCGTTTGGTGCGCTGGCTCTTGGCTTCATGGTGAAGGCGGCGCTCTTCCCGCTCCACATCTGGCTTCCGGATGCCCATGCCATCGCGCCGAGCCCGGTGAGCGCCATCCTGTCGGGACTCGTCGTGAAGATGGGTATCCTCGGCATGCTTCGCACCTACCAGATCGCGTACGGCTCGGGCGCCATCGACATGAACGGGCTCAACACGGTGCTCATGTGGCTGGGCGCCATCTCGATCGTCATGGGCGCCTTCTTCGCCGTCTTCCAAGACGACATCAAGATGATGCTCGCCTACTCGACGATCTCGAACATCGGCTACATCGTCATGGGACTTGGCCTCGCGTCCACGTATGGCGTGATCGGCGCCAGCGTGCACGTCTTCAATCACGCGCTCATCAAGGCGGCTCTCTTCTTCGGCGCCGGAGCGTTGATCTTCAAGACCGGGAAGCGGACGCTCACCGAGCTTGCCGGCGTGGGCCGCGCGATGCCGGTGACCACCGCCGCGATCTCCATCGGCGCGATTTCGATCGTCGGCATCCCGCCCACTGCGGGCTTCCTTTGCAAGTGGTACATCGCCCTTGGGGCCGTCGAAGCCGGCCATCCGTTCTTCGCGTTCGCGCTGGTGTTCGGCGCGCTGTTCATCTTCATCTATTACATCCGCATGGTGAACGCGTTCTACTTCCGCGCGCCGCGTGATCCGTCGATCCTTACCGTTGGCGAGGCGCCTCTCACCATGCTCGTGCCGATCGTGGTGCTCGCCGCGCTCTGCCTTGTGATGGGTGTCCTCGGCCGGCTGCCGCTCAGCTTCATCGAGCCGGCCGTGACAAAGCTCCTCCTGCCACTTGGGGGCTCCTGATGGAAGTCGTCGACATCCGCCCGGTGCTCGCCCCGGCCGTCTCACTGCTCTGTGCGACCCTTGTCTTCGCGGTCGGCGGTCACGCGTTCTGGCGTCGCGTGTTCAGCCTGAGCGCGGCGCTCCTCAAACTGGGCATCGTGATGTCCATGCTCCCGGGATCGCTTCGCGGAACCGTCTACGTCTTCAAACTCGTCGACTTCACCGAGGGCATCGGGCTTGGCTTCCGCGCTGACTCGCTCGGGATGTTCTTCTCGGTCGTGTCATCAACGCTCTGGCTCTTCACCACGATCTACGCCATCGGGTACATGGAACGCGAGCACTCGCGGCGACGGTTCTTCGGTTTCTTCGCACTCTGCGTATCAACAACCGTCGGTGTCGCCTTCGCTGAGAACCTGCTGACACTGTTCCTCTTCTACGAGCTGCTCACCATCTGCACCTACCCGCTCGTCATTCATGAGGAGACGCCGGAAGCGCTCAGAGCCGGGCGGAAGTACCTCACCTACACGCTCATCGGTGGCGCGTTCGTGCTGCTCGGCTCAATCGTGACATACGAGCTGGCCGGGACGATGACACTCAGCCGGACCGGCATTCTCCCGCCGGGGCTTGACACGAAGACGCTCGCACTCCTGTTCGCCTGCCTGATCGGCGGATTCGGCGTGAAAGCGGCGATCATGCCGCTCCATGGCTGGCTGCCGAGCGCCATGGTGGCGCCCACCCCCGTGAGCGCGCTCCTGCACGCTGTCGCCGTGGTGAAGGTGGGCGCGTTCGGTATCCTGCGCGTCATCTACAACGTCTTCGGTGTGGAGCTGCTTCGCGAGCTCGGCTTCACAGACTACCTGGCTGCGCTTGCTGCCTTCACGATCATCGCCGCATCGCTCATCGCGATCTTCCAGGACAACTTCAAGCGCCGGCTCGCCTTCTCGACAGTGAGCCAGCTGTCATACATCGTGCTCGGCGCCTCGCTCTTGACACCGCTTGCGGCCACTGCCGCGATCGCGCACATCGCCAATCAGGCATTTGCCAAGATCACGATGTTCTTCGTGGCTGGGTCAATCCAGCGCACCACGGGTAAGACGCAGATCCACGAACTTGCCGGCATCGGGTATCGCATGCCGTACACGATGGGGGCGTTCACGGTGGCGGCGCTGAGCTTCATCGGTGTGCCGCTCTTCGCCGGTTTCGTCACGAAGTGGTATCTGTCGCTGGGCGCGCTCGAGAGCGGCAGGTGGTGGTTCGTCATTGTCATGCTCGTAAGCTCGCTCCTGAACGCCGCCTACTGGTTGCCGATCGTCTACGCCGCCTTCTTCAAGTCCGCACCCGCCGGCCCCGTGGAGGTGCGAGAAGCCAATTGGACGCTCCTCGTGCCCACGCTCCTGTGCGCCGCCTACGTGATCATGCTCGGCACCACCGTGTCGGTGCCGGGGATGCCATTCTCGCTTGCCCGTGCCGCCGTGAAGTTCGTGTTCGGAATGTAGGGGTGATCGCCGTGACTGCCGAAGCGAGCAGCTCTGTCCTCCCGCTCTTCGCGTTCCTGCTGCCGATCCTGGGGGCGGTCGCGGTTCTGCCGCTTCAACGGGTGTCCGCTCGCCTGCGCGACGCGGTACTCGCGCTCGTCGTGGCAGCCGTTGCGGCCATCGCGGTCGTGCTCGCGGCAGGCGTGGCCGGGGGGAAGTCGTTCGAGACCTACATCCTGCAGCTCACGCCGCAGATCTGGATGTATCTGCGCGTTGACGCAGCGGGTGCTCTCTTCGGCGCCACCGTGGCCATCCTCTGGCTGCTCGCGCTCGTCTACTCGTGGGGCTACATGGCGGACGAGCACCGCCTCGGGCGTTACTACAGCTTCTTCGTCCTGTGTCTGGCGTGGACGCTCGGCGTCGCGTACGCCGGGAACCTCCTCACGTTCCTCATCTTCTACGAGCTCTTCTCGATCCTCACCTACCCGCTCGTCGTCCACGAGGAGACGCCCGAAGCGATCGCTGCCGGCACAAAGTACATCATCTACATCCTCATCGGCGGCAGCCTCGTCCTTCTCGCCATCGTGCTCACGTTCTTCGCTGCGGGAGACCAGACGCTCACCATCGGCGGAATCCTCACCGCCGAGGTCGGTCGAGTGCAGCTCATCGGCATCTTCTGGTGCTTCATGGCCGGCTTCGGCGTGAAGGCGGCGCTCGTACCGCTGCACGGTTGGGTGCCCGACGCGCATCCGGCCGCCCCTGCCCCGTTTAGCGCAGTGCTCTCCGGCGTGATGGTGGCGGCCGGATGTTTCGGCATCATGCGTGTCATCTTCCAGGTGTTCGGCGTCACGCTCCTCGCCGAGCTCGGCGTCATGCGCTATCTCACGTGGATCGCCTCGTTCACGGTGCTCTTCGCTGCCGTGCTCGCAGTAAGCCAGGACAACCTGAAGCGACGGCTAGCCTACTCCACCATCAGCCAGATGGCGTACGTCACGCTGGGGCTCTCCCTCCTCGTACCCGAGGCCACCGTCGGTGCGCTCGTGCACATCACCAACCACGCCTTCATGAAGGGCGCTCTCTTCCTCTGTGCCGGACTCTTCATCAAGCGGCTCGGCGCTGCGACGGTGAGCAGGCTCGATGGCGCTGCGAAGCGCGCGCCGGTCGCCGCCGCCGGCTTCACGATAGCGGCCCTGGGCTTGATCGGGACGCCCCCACTGTCCGGCTTCACCAGCAAGTGGTACCTCGGTCTCGGCATACTCGAGAGCGACAGCCTCGGCTTGCTCGTGGTCCTCCTTGGTGGCGCTCTCCTCGCGGCCGTCTATCTGCTCCCCATCGTGTATCGCATCTACTTCCGGCCGCCTGCAGCGCTCCCTGCCGAGCAAGCGACCGAAGGCGGGCCGGAGGCGCCGGCGTCCATGCTGGCGCCGATCATCGCGGCCTCGGTGATCACGGTGGTGCTCGGCCTCGGAGCCTCGCTGCACGGCCTGCCGGTCTCGCTTGCCCGCATGGCCGCCGAATCGTTCTTCCCGTAGGAGCCGATAGGTGGAAGCCGTCCGCGCCGAGTGGAGTCTGCTGCCCGTGCTGCTGGTGCTCGGGCCGCTTGCGGCTGCGGCATTCGTCTACCCGCTCGGCCGGTGGCGCGAGCCGGTGCGAAACGCCTTCGTGGTCGTTGTCACCGCGGCAACGGCACTCGGGGCCGTGGCGCTCATCCCGCTCATCGCCGAGCACCAGCGTCTGTACGCTGAGATCCCCCTGCTCTTCGGCCGTATCACCTTCGCCGTTGACTCGTTCTCAATGCTCTTCGCGATCTTCACGGCGTGCGTCTGGCTCGCCTCGACCTTCTACTCGCTCGACTACCTGACGCACGAGAAGAAGCGGGACCGCTACCACACGGTGAACCTCGTCGTGCTCTCGGCAATGCTGGGCGTGGTCCTCGCAGGCGACCTCGTGACGCTCTACCTCTTCTTCGAGGCGCTCGGACTGGTGGCCTACTTCTTCGTGGTACACACGGAGACCGACGAGGCGAAGCGCGCCTCGCTCAAGTACTTCTGGATGACGGTTGTCGGCGGCTTCCTGCTCGTCGGCGGCATCTTCCTCACGTTCGCACTTGGAGGCTCCGGCGCGATCGGACCGCTCCCCGCAGGCCACGGCACCGAGCTGTTGCGATGGACCACCGCCATCCTGCTCGTCCTCGGCTTCGGAGTGAAGGCGGGCATGGTTCCCGTCCACGTCTGGCTCCCCGACGCACACCCGGTCGCGCCGTCCCCCGCCAGTGCCCTCCTGTCCGGCGTGATGATCAAGGCCGGGGCGTACGGCATCTTCCGCGTGGTGACCGCGCTCTTCCGTCCGGAGGTGGCCGAGGACGTCGAGGAGTCGCTGTGGCACTTTTCCAGCCAGCTCGGCCTCGTCGTGCTGTGGATCGGCGTCGCCACCATGTTCATCGGCGTGTGCCTGGCGCTCATGCAGAGCAACGCGAAGCGGATGCTCGCGTACCACAGCGTGAGCCAGATGGGCTTCATCCTCGCGGGCATCGGGGCGGCGGGGTATCTGGGCGCCGAAGGCGCCATGGGCGTTGCCGGCGGCCTCTACCACGTGGTGAACCACGCGCTGTTCAAGGCGTGCCTCTTCCTGGGTGTGGGCGCGGTGTACTTCCGCACGCACTCGCTCGACATGTACCACCTTGGCGGCCTGTGGAAGCGGATGCCGCTCACGTTCCTGTTCACGCTGATCGCCGCAGCCGGCATCACCGGCGTGCCGCTTTTCAACGGCTTCGTGAGCAAGTGCCTCATCCACCACGCACTCGTCGAGGCACAGGGACTCCACGGTCTGGCGTCGCTGGGAATCGCCGAGAAGATCTACATCGTGACCTGCGGAGGGACCGCAGCCTCGTTCATCAAGCTCATCGGCCTCGTGTTTCTGGGAAAGCCCAAGGTCGAGTACGACGCCGAGGTCAAGGACGCGCCGCCCCGGATGCTCGTCGCTATGGCAGGGCTTGGCGCGGCGATCGTCGCACTCGGTTGGTTCCCCCAGCTGCTGCTGAAAGGCGTCTTCCAGCCGGGTCTGCACACGTGGGGACTTGAGAGCGGGATCCTCGACCACTACCTCGAGGTGTCCTTCCTGTCGCCTCCCGACCTCACGAACGCGGTCATTGCGTTCGCGATCGGCGCAGTCGTCTTCGTCGGTGGAATGAAGACCGGGCTCTTCCACCTGAAGGGGCCTCGCGTCCTCAGCATCGACTACTGGTATGGCCGGGCAGCTCATGGCCTCGTCGATGCCTGCGACGCTATCAACGACGGGTACGAGGCGCTCCGCGGAGCCACGTCGCGCGGAATCCGGATGACGCGAGCGTGGTATCGCGAGGCCTCAGCACGGCTCGGTCGCCAGTGGCGGCTGATGGGCGTGACCGCGCTCACCGGAGCGCCAGGACCGCGCGACGAGCACTTCATCCAGCACGCCTACCTCGTGCTTGAGCGCGAGCGACAGCACACCGTGCGCGCCGCCGTCCGGCATGCGCTTGAGACGCTGTCTCCGGAACAGCGGGCCGATGCCTCAGCGAAGCGCGAGCATCTGCATGCCGTGCGCGACATCGCTGGATACATGGCGCAGCGCGTCTTCTCCGAGCGCATGGGCGTCATCTCGGACCTCGCCCGGAAAGGCGGCCTGAGCGCAGCGGCCGAGCCGTTCGAGGCCGTCGCTCCCAAGCTTAGGGAGGCGCGGACGCCGATCGCCGAGCGGGCGGTCGCACTCGCGCCGCGGAGGATGGCAGGAGAGAACGTGCTGCGCGACCTCGCCGTCACGCTGAACGCAATCCTCGGGAGCGAGCGGCTGGACCTGACGCTGGAGGCCGGCGGCGCTCCGGAGGGACCCATAGAGCACATGTTCGAGACAGCGACGGCCGACGGGCTTTCTCGCCTCGAGCGAGCGGCCACGTGGACCGTGGAGATGGCGCGAACGGTGGTCGACGCGCTCACGCGCGAGCGCGCGGGCTGGATTGCGGAGGAACGCCTCGACGAGAAGACCATCGTGCGAACGCGCCTCGGTATCCAGCGCTACGCTCGGGACATCGGCCTCAGCATCGCCGTTCTCGTCTGCGTGCTGCTCGTCTTCGTGGCAGTGCTCATCCTGTGAAGCGACCGCCGCCGAGCGGCGGAGTGGTACGCTCTTGAAAGCCGCCGCCGACCCACGGGAGCAGCCCATGTGCGAGTTCTGCACGCAGCACGGTGACGGACGCTACTGGTACCTTGAGGCGTCCTCGTACGCTGCGGACCTCTCAACAGATCTTGAGCGGCGCGGGTACATCGTCGACTTCGTCCGGGACTTCGACAAGAGCGCTGGCCGCACCGTGACGGCGCTTGAACTCGTGGGCCGGACGCCGCGCTCGTTCGCCGAGTACGTGCGCGCGCGCGTGAGCAACCACATGAAGCGCGACCACTTCGGACAACCGCTGCCGCTCGAGGACTGCGAGAAGGTCCTCGACATCGCGACGAGCGTCGTCCAACTTCCCTGCGTCTGCCGGAACTTCGCAAAGACGTCGGACGAGGGCTACTGCCTCGCGATCACCACGCGCCCGATCGACGACGTTCTCGACGACGCGTTCCGCGACTTCACCGCCGGGCCCGACACCGCGAGGCTCCAGAGACTTACCAAGGAGGAGGCGCTGGGCGTGTTGCGGCGAGCCGAGGACGAGGGCCTCATGCACTCGGTGTGGACGTTCAAGACGCCCTTCATCGCGGCGATCTGCAACTGCAACCGCGCCTCAGGGTGCATGGCCATGCGCATGACACTGGACCTCGGCGTCAAGATGATGTGGCGGGGCGAGTACGTGGCGTCGGTTGAGCCCGAGACGTGCACCGGTTGCCGCGCGTGCGTGAAACACTGCCCCTTCGAGGCGATCAGCGTGGATGCGCGCACGCGCCGCGCCTTCGTGCGGTCCGAGGACTGCTGGGGCTGCGGCACGTGTCGGGCGTCGTGCCGGTCCGCCGCCATTTCGCTTGCCGAGCGGCGCGCGGTGCCTGCTGTCGCGGGGGTGTGGTAGGCGGCGCGGCTGGGGGCGCGGCTGGCGGGCCGCCGCCGGCGAGACGGGGTGGGGTCTGAGGACCGTCTGAAAAGTTACCATATTTGATAACTTCCTAGAGGTCACTCCGGTATCGATGCCTTGCTTGTAGGACGGTTTCTCCATCGATATACTCGGGCGTGACCGAGGAGGTTGCTATGGAGACCGTCACCATCTCTCCCAAGTTCCAGATCGTGATTCCCAAGGCGGTTCGAGAGCAGATGCGCCTTGTGCCCGGCCAGCAGGTGCACGTGCTCGCGCTGCATGACCGCATCGAGTTCATTCCGGTCCGGCCTGCGCGCGAGCTGCGCGGGATGCTCCGCGGGCTTGATGCGAGCATCGAGCGTGACGACGAGGACCGCGTGTGAACGTCATCGATTCCTCGGCGTGGCTTGAGTACCTGGAGGACGGTCCCAACGCCGCTGAGTTCGCGGCCGCGATCGAAGATCCCGATTCGCTGGTGGTACCCACTATCGTGCTGTTCGAGGTGTTCAAGCGCACGAGGCAGCTGCTGGGTGAGGCCGCCGCGTTCGAGGCGGCGGGGCTTCTGCTCCAGGGACATGTCGTGGAGCTCTCGGCTGGTCTTGCGCTCGACGCGGCGTCGCTCTCCTCGGAACTCGGGTTGCCGATGGCCGACTCGGTCATTCTCGCCACAGCGCAAGCACCAGACACGACGCTGTGGACGCAGGACGCCCACTTCAAGGACTTCGCCAACGTGGAGTACCGGGAGAGGCGGTAGCGCCGCTACTCTCGCGTGAACCGCGCCACCTGCGGCGCAGCGTCGGCGCCCAGGACCGCCCAGCGCCCGGTCACGCCCGCCTCGGCCATGCCGAGCTCCGCGTGTAGCATCGCGATGCCGCAGTCCAGCCGTTTCGTGACGCGCAGGCCGACGTCGCCCTCATAACTGAGCGTGAGCGTGGAGCCGTCGCCGTCCAGCGCGAAACGCCACGGCTGGCGGTTCATCGCCGAGGGCGCGACCTGCACCGCCGGAAGCGCCGAGCGCGCCCAGTCCGGCCACGCCTGGTGCTCGGGCGCGAAGACGTCGGGCTGCAGGCGCTGTTTCGCGTGCGCGCCGCCCATGAGCACGCGCTCCTTGAGCGTGACGCGGTCGATGGGCGTGCCGAGCGGTGAGATCGCGTACACGCGCTCGCCAGCAGACGTGCCCGCCAGCCGCGCCGCGACGTGCCCGTTGAACAGCCCGCCCACCCAGCACGTGCCGAGACCCAGGCGCGTCGCCTCGAGGACGAGCGCCTCGCCGATGTAGCCGACCCATGCGTCCGCTTCGTAGCTGCCGTCGCCCACGAACGCCAGCGCCGAGTGCGCCCCCGAGATGCCTCCGTACGACCCGAGGATACCGGCGAAGATCGACTGCGGCGCTTCGGGCAGTACGACCGCGCGGGCGTGCGGGACGCGCGCTTCCTCGGCGAGCGCTTCGAGCGCTCTCAGCGCAGCGGCGGGCGCCGGGGTCCGGTCGTAGCTCCGACGCGAGCGCCGGTGCGGGATGGCCTCGCGCCATGCGGGGGCGTTCGGGTGTAGTGCTGCTCGGAAGTCCACGGGCACTCCTGCGGTTGCCTGACACGCATCTGCGCGCCACACTCGAGGATAGGCGATGACGGGGAGATGCGGGAGGCGCGAGCGGTGACCGAGGGGGAGCGGGTGCGGGTGCGCATCGTCGTGGACGGCGGGGTGCAGGGCGTCTACTTCCGGCAGTCCACGACGATCGAGGCGCGCCGCTTGGGCGTCGACGGCTGGGTGCGCAACCTGCCCGACGGGCGCGTGGAGGCCGTGTTCGAGGGCGACCCGAGCACGGTCGCGCGGGCGGTCGCGTACGTTCGCCAAGGCCCGCCGCGCGCGCTCGTGACCGCGGCCGAGGAGTCGCCGGAGGAGCCGCTCGGGGAACGCGGGTTCCGTATCGCGTACTAGCGCCGCACGCTCGTGATCCAACGAGGCCAGCCACCAGCCGGATCTACCGCGGTGCGGCCTTCCGTCCCGTCTATAGGATGCCTGACGCGAGCCTGCTTACCGAGTGTCCCAGCCGTTGCACGGGTCCCCACGAGGCGATCTCCTCCAGCGTCACTTCGTGGCACTTGGCCAGGTCGTCCCGGAATGTCTGCTCCTGACGACGCGCGAAGCCCTCGTCATAGATCCACACCATGAGTTCCTTATTGATCCGCAGGCTGCGGATATCCAGGTTCATCGTGCCCACGGCGCAGATCTGGCCATCCACCACGATCGTCTTCGCGTGGAGGAACCCGGCGTCGTACTGGTAGACGCGGCAGCCTGCCCTGATGATCGGCTCCCAGTACGTGTGCCCCGCCGCGTAGACGACCCGCTTGTCCGGCCAGCCGGTCATCATGAAGCGCACGTCCACGCCAGCCAGCGCCGCGTTGCCGAACAGCTCGAGCATCGGCGCGTCGGGCACCCAGTACGGCGACTGGAGCCAGACCCGTTTCTCGGCGCCTGAGATGGCGATCTCGTGCGCCCGAGTGGACGAGGACCAGTACTCCTCCATGCCTTGAGCGACCACGTGCACCATGACGGGATCGTCCACGACCGGCAACTCAGCCGGCGGGAAGTACCGCGGGTCTAGTACTCGCCCTTGATCACGAAGAACGAGCCCCGGATCGTCCCAGCCAGTTTGGACTTTTGCCGAGCGAACTTGAACGTCTCGAGCTCCTTCGGCACATCCATCCCCTCGGAGAGCTTGAAGCCGACGGCCCGTTTCTTGGGGTCGTCCACCGAATACATGACGTTGACCCCGAGACCGTCCTCGTAGAACACGTAGGCATGCCTGATGCCCTCCAGCTCGAAGCGCGATGTCTCCAGCGGCTTCGCGGCGAAGGTGATGCCTCGCTCCTCCTTGAGGATCCTGTTCACATAGTCCAGCGTGTCCGCGCTCTCGCTTGCCGGCTCGACGGTGAAGACGTGCTTGTACTTGTTCATGTAGTAGCGGGCCTCGTTGGCGCGCAGCCCAGCGAGCGCGGCCGCGACCGGCGACGACTCCAGACCAGCCGTCGATACGTTCGTGAAATCAACAGGGGTCGACACGCAGTGCCTCCTTCGTCGGATTGCATGGATGCTACAGTTCTCAATACCCGCCCGACGCGATTTCGCACCGCGACGAGGTCCTTCATGGATGACCACACCGCCAACGAGTTGGACGAAGCGCTTCGGCCACTTGCCTCGCTCATCAGCAAGTCGGAGAAGGCGCAGCGGCACGTCGCGCCCGAGACGTGGCAGCACGCGATGCTGCAGGACAACCTCACGGCGCTGCGCCACGCGTACGCGCTCATGAGCGGGCGACGCAACGCCGCGGCCGACGTCACGCGGGACGACGCGCTCGAGGCCCTTCAGGCCTTCGCCTCGATGATCATGAGGACCGAGGAGGCTCAGGCGAAGTTCGAGCCGGGGACCTCCCAGCACACGCTCCTGCGCAACAGGCTCCACGCACTCCGCATCGGAGAGGCGCTCATGCGGGCCGAGGCAGCAGAGGAAGCGGGGACGGCCGAGTGATACTCCCGAGTGCGCGTGGCAGCGTTCGCGGCTTCCCGACGCGATCCGCGAGCTCGTGGTCGATGACGAGCGGCTGCGCAACGACATCTGCTGGGGCGTGTTCGACTGCACCGAGGTCTAGCCGAGCGTCCGCAGCTCCTCGGCCATCCTGGCGAGAACGCCTTCAACCGCCGCGGGATCGGTGTCCTCGCCGCAGAACCCCATGGAGATGGTGACCGCGTTGCGGTAGGTGCTGATGGTCGGAACGAAGCTGGCGCCGAACGCCGCGGGACCGCCCACGCGGGCGGAGGACGGCACTGCCGAGCCGAAGGCAAGACGCGAGTCATCGAGAACGCCGATATTCGTGAACACCGGAGACGTGCGACCTTTCTCGGATTTGGCCCCGGCCCCGATACCGCTGACGGCCCTCATGACGCAGCCGGTGATCGCCGGCCCGAGACCCGCGAGGCGCGTCGCCTGCGCCGCGTCCTTGACGCCCCACAGCGCACTACGCCACGCGCCGGTCTGGTGCCTGACTTGAGCGAGCGTTTGGTCGAAGGACTCGCCGGGCACGTGTGCGACTCCGAGCCAGATCGTGATGGCCAGGTTCGAGATCGGCAGGGCACGCGAGTCTGAGAGATAGCGGCGGTGCTCGGCGGAGAACGGCAGCGACATGGCTCGTCCGGCGGGTGCGGGGTAGCGATCCGTGAGAGCACGGAAGAACGCCGTAACGAGCAGATCATTCAGCGTGGCGTCGCGCAGCCGACCGTATTCCTTGAGCGTGGAGAAGCGTTCGCGTGCAACGGTGAGTTCTTGCAGGGTGCGCCCGAGACCGGTGTTGCCCTTCCTGGGCAGCAGCCAGTTGGGCATCGTCATCTTCGGTGATTGCTTCGCGTGGCGTCGCTGCTCCGGCGTCAGGCCCCGCCACACGTCTGTCGACGACGGCCGCGCGGAGAGGTTCGGCGCTGGAGTGTAGTCAGGCTCCGCCAGCAGGCGCGAATAGAGTTCGGCGAGGAGGTACGCGTACTGCTTCATGGACTGGCCGTCTGCGACCACGTGGCTGATGCGGATAGAGACGTGGTCGCCTCCTGCCGAGCGCAGGAGGTGCACTGCCACCTGCGGGCCTGCGTCGTCTACCGGCTGACACTGGAAAGCGATAGCGTCCGCATCCGGCGTGGCGCTCTCGGCGATCGAGAACGGCGACCGGGCATCGAGGACTTCCTCGGGCAGCCGCTCCCACCATGCCCTCAATGCCTCTGTCACGTACGCACAGCCGAGGATGGGTTCGGCGTCGAGTGAGAGCCGCACGGCGCGGCGCAGCACGTCCTCGTCGAGGCGCTCCCCAAACGCCAGATGGCAGCCGATCTCCATATGCTGCCCGATCTGCCGCGCGACGGCTGTGGCAATATCGTTCGGCGTCGCCGGGAAGCGGGACGGGAGCGCGGATTGGGCCATGATGTCTCCCCTCGTGTCGAGGCTATGCCTCAACGGGCGCCGTGAGTTCCGGTCGCCTCTCTGCCGACTTCCGACCCTTCATCGAGACGAGCCCCACGCCCACGAGCGCGACGGCGCCACCGACGATGGTCAGAAGCGTCGGCACCTCGCGGATCCAGAGCCACGCGATGATGGTGGCATTCAGCGGCTGCACGAACAGGAAGCTCGACACGATGGATGCCGGCATCTTCGAGAGCCCGTGCGACCAGAGCACGTAGGCGATGACGCCGGGGAAGATGCCGAGGTAGACGACCGCGAGGGTGGCCGACGCCGGCGCCTCGGGCAGTTGCTGAAGGAGCCCCGGCGCGAAGACCAGCATCGGCAGCGTGCCCAGCCAGATGACGTAGGAGGTGAACTCCAGCGCGGAGTACTTGTCGAGGAGCGGCTTGCCCACAACGAAGTAAGCGCCCGTCGTGAAGGCCGACAGAAGTACGAGCAGTGCTGCCGGCTCGAAGGTCAGCCCGCCACCCTCGCCGAGCGTGATCACTGCCCCGCCGCTAAACGCGATCGCGATACCCAGCCACCCCTGCCACGTCAGCCGCTCGCCGAGGAACGCCGTGGCCATGAGCGCCGTGAATACCGGGCCGAGCGAGATGATGAGGCTTGCCGCGCTGGCGGAGACGCTCACCTCGCCGTAGTTCAGTCCCACGTGGTAGATGGTGATGCCGAGGAGCCCGCAGGCGAGCAGGCGCGGGACGTCTTTGGCATCCGGCAGACGCATGCGGGTGAGGGTCGCGAAGCCGGCAAGCACGGCTGAAGCGGTGAGGAAGCGCAGCAGCGCGACCTGGCCGGGACCGTATGCGACGAGCCCGGCCTTAATGCCTGCGAAGGCCGAGGCCCACAGCACCAGCGCAACGATGACGGCGGCGAGCGTCTTCGGCTCCAGGCGCTCGGTCACGTGCCGACCGCCCGTACGGCCGAGAGCAGCTCAAGCGGCGAGAAGATGGGCAACGACGCCTGCGCGAAGTCCGCGGTGTTGCGCGTGCAAATGACCGCGGCGCCAACGGTGCGGGCAGCCTCATGGACCACCGCGTCTTCGTAGTCGTCGAATCCGAGATGGAACGCGCGGTCGAGAACGTGCGCGTCAACAGGCGCCACTGCGAAGAGGTCCAGCAGCTCTCGCACGAGAGCGTCTGCGCGCTTGGATCCCGCGGCGCGCGCGGCGATGTAGTGCACGGTCATCACCGTGGTCGCGCAGAGAACGCCCTGGATCACCCCAGCATCCGCGAGCGCCCAGAGCTGCGCCGCGCTTTCTGCGTGCGGCTCGCGCTCAAGTAACACATCGAGCACCACGCTGGTGTCGAACAGCACCTTCACCGGTGCTTGTCTTCCAGGTGCGTCCGGTAGCCCTGCTCCGTCACCTGCGCACCGCGAAGCGCACCCAGGAGCGAACGGACGCGAGGCGTGAGCTCCGCCGGCGCCACCGCCGTGGCAGCGCTTTCTTCCGCAGCGATGAATGCGAAGTAGTCCTCAACGAGCCGGGACACCGACTTCCCGGTCTTGTCCGAGTAGCGCTTCGCGCTGCGGATAAGCTGCTCATCCATCCGGAGCGTCAGTTTGGTGTTCATGAGCACGTCCTCATGACGTACATATCGTGTTTCCATTGTACGTCCAACAACTGACGCCTGTCTACAGCTCGCGCTCCATGAAGATCGCGTCCGGTGCGCTCGACGGCCGAAACTGCGGTACGCGTTTGAACCCCAGCGACTCGTAGAGCGCGACCGCCGTCACGAACGCCGGGACTGTCACGAGACGGAGCACGGGCTCCTCCATCTCGCGCGCCTCATCGATCATGGCGAGGACGAGCGCACGCCCCACGCCCCGCTGCCGCACCGAGGGCAGGACGTACATGCGGCGGAGCTCCACTCCGGTTCCGCGGTGCGTGGGCCGGAGCGCGAGGATCCCCACCGGCTCGCCGTCGAGCCGCGCGAGCAGCATCCGTCCGTGGGGCTCGGCGAACTCGGCATCAGGACCTTCGATCTCGTGGTCGAAGGCGTCGTCGGCCAGGTCGTCCTCACCGTGGTCGCGAAAGTGCGCCACCATGCCGCGAAGCAGCAGCTTCACGGCGGCGATGTCGTCGGGTGAGGTCGCACGGGCAATCGTCAGCATGCGGGATATGTTACTCCCACTTGAGGAGCCTGACGCCAAGCCCGAGGGTCACGGCCGCGAACCCCAGCAGGAACAGCACCGGCATCCCGATCGCGTCGAGACCGTGGTTGCGCGCGAGCACGTCGGTCAGCCCGATCATCGCCCAGCCGGTGGGCGTGAACTTCGCGATCGTCTGCATGGTGGGCGAGACGATATCGAGCGACCACCAGCACCCGCCGATCATGGCGAGACCCGTGGAGAAGATGGGGCTTGCGCCGGCGAACTGGTCACGCGAACGCACGACCGTCGACACCAGCACCGCGAGGCCCGTGACCGCGAGGATGTAGCAGAAGAGCACAATGGCGTTCGCGAGCCACTGCCTCCCCCACGGCACGCCGAAGATGAGCGCGCTTGCGGCGGTAAGGATGAGGGTCTGCAGCGTCGCGGTGACCACGATGCCCACGATCTTGCCAGCCAGAAGCGTGCCCTTGGAGGCGGGCGTGATCAGGAGGCGGCGGAGCGTCCCTTGCTCACGCTCCTCCAGGATGGCGCCGGCGCCGCCGAACGTGACGAACATGATGAAGAAGACGGCCATGCCCGCCGATGACTGCGTCGTGCCGCTTGCCTGCACGGTCTCACCGCGCACGTCCGAGGCGATCACTGTCTGCCCCTTGACCGAGACCGGCGGCTCCGGCTCCCAGAAGGTGTCCGCGATCGAGTAGACCTCGGGGAAGGTCGTCTCGCCGGGTTTCGCTGCCGTGACGGCGTTCGCGGCCGCGGCGTCGGACGACATCCGAACAGCGATGCCCTGCACCACCGCCGCGATGGCGAAGGCCGTGTCCGACTGCGGGTTCATGAGCGACTGGATCTCCGCGGTGCCGGCCTTCACGTCCCCGCCGAAGCCCTTGCGGAGGATGACGGCCACGGGGACGTCGCCGGAGGTCACCAGCTTCTCCGCATCCGCGCGCGACATGGTCTCGACGCTCAGCGAAGGCTCCTCGGCGAGCAGTTTCGCCACCTGCGAGGAGTACTCCGTGCCGTCCTCGTCGACGAGCGGTACGCGCGCCGGCTTGTTCGCGACGTTCGCGAACGCCGAACCGAAGATCATCGTGAGCACGAGCGGCAGGATGATGACCGCCGCGAGCTCCGACGGGTTCCGGAGCATCTGCAGCATGTTGTTCCAGGCGAGCGCGATGACTCGGCGCATCATTCGTACCTCAGCCTCCAGACGCCGAAGGCATAGAGGACGAGGCCGATCACCACGACGATGCCCGCCTTGCCCGCCACGTCGGCCACGGTGGCGCCCTTGATGACGTCGAGGAAGCCCTGAAGCGCCCAGTACGACGGCGAAATGACCTGCGCGGGCCTCATCCAGGTGGGCATCGCCTCGGCCGGGAACATCGAGCCGCCGGTGGCCGCGAAGATCATGATCGCGGCGGGGCCGATGGCGCCGATGACGCGCTCGGTCTTGCCGAGCGCCGCAAGCGTCATGGCCATGCCGGTGGCTGCGAACACCTCGGCGACGCCCAGGAGGACGGCCGCCGCGATGTGCTGGCCCCAGTCGACGCGGAAGAGCAGCATGGTGCCCACGAGGAGGACCGCCAGCTGGCCGACGCCGACGAGCGCGATTCCGAGACCCTTGCCCCCGACGATCTGCGTCTTGGTGGCCGGCGAGACCAGCATGCGCGCAAGCGTCTGCTCGCGGCGCTCCTTCACGAAGGCGAACGCGCCGAACATGCTCCCGAAGAGCAGGAACATCGCGGTCATGGCGACCGCGTAGTACGACATCATCGGGACTTCCTTCTCAATCTGGGCTTTCACCTGCTTCATGGTGACGGCGGTGAGGGCCGGCGGCGGCGTCTGGGGGGATGATGCGACAGGACCTGGCATGCCTCCTGCCGACGCCAGCTCCTGCTGGAGCGTGCGGCCGATGACGAGCTCCGCCGAGGCGTACGCAACACCGGCGCGCACGACGCCCGCCCACGCACCCGCGGAGATGGATGAGCCGGGATCCTGCAGCACCTCGACAGCGGCGGGCTGCCCCGCGGCGATCGTGCGGCTGAGGTCCGCGGGGATGACGAGCGCGGCGTTCAGGTTGCCCTCTTCGACATCCTTGCGGACGGTTGCTGCGCTCTTGTACGTGTTCATCTCGAAGACCTTCTTCAGGTCCTCGTTCCCGGTGAGGCCGTCGACGAAGTGCTGCCCGCTCTCGCCGGTGTCCTCGTTCACGATGCCGACCTTCACGCGGAACTCGCCCGTCTGGAGGTTCCCGAGCGCCGAGCCCAAGATGAAGATGAGCCCGAGCGGCATGGCGACGAGCACGAGGACCGCCGCCTTGTCGCGCAGGACGACGAGCGCGTCCTTCCGCGCGATGTTGAGAAGCGTGCGCATCCCCCTCGCCCGCCTAGTCCCGGAGGCTCTTGCCGGTGAGGTGCAGGAAGACGCTCTCCAGGTTTGGCTCGGTCACGCTCACCGAGGCGACGTGCGAGCCGTCGGACTCCAGCGCTTGGATGGTCTTTCCCAGGATCGAGCCGCTGGACGCGGTGAGCACGCGCAACCCGTCCTCGATACGGTCCGCACCGGTCACGCCCTCGATGGCACGCACAGCCTCAAGCCGCTCGTCGCTCACGTCCTTCACGAGTATCTCGACGACGTCCATGCTCCCCACGATGTCGCGGAGCTCGTCGAGCGTGCCCAGCGCGATGATCTTCCCGTGGTCCATGATGGCGATTCGGTGGCAGAGGAACTCGACTTCCTCCATGTAGTGACTGGTGTAGAGCACGGTCATGCCCGAGCGGTTGAGCTCTTTGACCGTTTCCAGGATGTGGTTGCGGCTCTGCGGGTCGATGCCCACGGTGGGCTCGTCCATGAGGATCACACGCGGGTGGTGGAGGATGCCGGCGGCGATATTGATGCGCCGCTTCATGCCTCCCGAGTACTTCTCGATACGCTCCTTGGCGCGGTCTTCGAGGCCCGCCAGCCGGAGGGCGTCCGTGACGGCGTCTTTGAGCGCTTGGCCATGCAGACCGTACATCTGGCCCCAGAAGGAGAGGTTCTCGGCCGCGGAGAGGGCCGGGTAGAGCGCGATCTCCTGTGGCACCACGCCAAGCGCACGTTTGACCTTGGTGGGGTCCTTGGCGACCGAGTGGCCGTCGACGGTGATGTCGCCTGCATTGGGCTCGATGAGGCACGAGATCATCGAGATGGTGGTAGTCTTTCCGGCGCCATTGGGGCCGAGGAGGCCGAAGATCTCGCCCTCGGCGATCCCGAAGCTCACGTCGTTCACGGCGACGAGGTCGTCGAACTTCTTGGTGAGCCCGCTGACCTGGACGATGTTGCCCATGACGTCCCCCTCGACAGCACCGAACATGCGTTACGTGCGGCTACCAGCAGATGGTAACGCGCAGTCTGGACCGCAGGTAGATGTACCCCGACGAGCGGTAGCTGAAGCGGGCGGGGACCCCCTCTCGGGGACCGTCTGGGAAGTTATCATATATGATAACTTCTAGGAGGACGCCACAAAGGTACCACGCTTCCCTCGCGGTTCGCGGAGCGCGGTACCGTCAGACCCCCGTCGTGCGCTGCAGGCGCTTCCACGCGCGGTAGTGCTCGTTGCAGTTGCCGGCGCAGTCGTTGCCGCACCGGCTGCAGGTGATCCTGCGGAACACCGTGTGCGCGGAGAGCGCCACGACGCCGACGGTAACCGCGGCGATCCGACTGTACTGCCACGCTCCGACGAATGCCAGAGGCCCGCTCAGCAGCAGCGGGACCACCGTCGTACGCGTGACGGGGAGGTCGGAGTACGGCTCGTCGGTGGTACCTCTTGCGCTCCGCGGGCCTGCCTTCAAGAAGCGCGGATTGAACGCGCAGTCCAGGTTGCTGCAGCGCGGGCACAGACGCACGGCGTGGTGTCCGAGGACGACACCCGCCACCACGATGAAGAGCCCGCCAAGAAGCGGGTTCCCCATGACGGAAAGGACGGCAAGCGCGAGGAAGGTGCCGAGTATCACCAGCGATGTCACCCTGCGAGCAGCCACTGAGGCCTCCCTCCTCGGAGACTTGTTCCCGTGTGGCGCCGGGGCGAACCACGGGAGGCTCGCCCCGGTCACTCGGCCACGCTCCTCCTGCTCACGCATCCAGCGCGTGCGACGCTGAAGCCAGGCGCGGCAAGGTCACGGCTGTCGCGCCTTTCCATTCGCGTCGCGCTTCCAGTAGCCGTGCTCCGGTTCGTAGAGCTGACCGGCAAGGTCGGCCACCTTCTGCTCGATGAGCGTCTGAGCGTCTCCCACCGCTTGGTTGTAGGCGGCAGGGGCGATCTCCTGGAGGCAGAAGTCGAGGACGGCCACCGCCTTGAGGTCGCCGATGTCTTCCTCGAGCTCCTCGAGGAAGAACCGCTTGATGGACGCGATCAGCGCGTCACGGGTCTCATCTCGCAGCTGCATCACGCATCGGGCCCCTCCCTTTGACTGCCGCGATCACCAGTAGATACCCACGTGCGCTACCCCATCGACGGGATGGCGATGGCGGTACCGGGCATGTGAAAGTGGGAACAAAGCCAGCATGTCGGGATTATGGCGGCTGACCACCGGCACCTGCCGGCGGATGTGATCGGAGGTACGACTATGCGCACACGCGCCGTGCTTATCAGGGTTGCACTCGGCCTGGCAATCGTCACGCTTGCGCTTGCTCAGGTGGGTTGCGGCAGCACGGGGGGTGGTTCAGGCGGTGGCTACCAGACCAGCCCTCCCGTGACGCAGGCCTCCACGGTTCCGCCCGTGGTGCAGACCGCGAGTGGGACGCTGCCTGATCCGAGCCCGTTCGGGACGCTCCCGGACGGCACCAAGATCGTGCTGCTCGCATGGAACGATCTCGGCATGCACTGCTTCAACGCGGACTTCTCGACGTTCGCGGTGCTCCCGCCATATAACAACCTTCACGCGCAGGTCGTGGCCATGAGTGGCGAGGAGCCGCACGTGATCACGAGCGGCATCTCGGTCCACTACAGCTTCCCGCTGAACACGTACTCGGTGGGCGCCGCCGGCAAGCCGGACAAGTCGAACTTCTGGACGTACGCCAAGGCGGAGTTCGGCGCGGACCTCAAGCCGGACATCGGCCTCACAGGCAAGGGCCTCTCCGGCACGATGGACGTGCGCGGCAACCAGTTCGTGGCCGAGGGAATCCCGCTCACCGACGTGCTCGACTCCGACGCCGGTACCTCGAAGATCTCGCCCTTCCAGACGGCGGTGGTCACCGTGCAGGACTCGTCCGGCGCGGAGGTCTGCGGGCTGCTCGTCGTCGCACCGGTCTCCACCGAGATGCGCTGCGACACCTGCCACAAGGACGACGGCGACGCGACGATGGAGAGCGGCATCAAGCCGAGCGGCAACCCGTACACGAACATCGTCCTCACCCACGACAAGCTCTCGGCCGACGCGTACGCGAAGCTCAACATGAAGCCCCTCGCCGAGCGCACCCAGCCGTTCCTGTGCGCCGAGTGCCACAGCAGCAACGCGCTCGCCGCGAAGGGCGTGCCTGGCGTCGCAAGCCTGTCGAACGCAATGCACCGGCGGCACAGCACCCTGCCGGACATACCTGCGACCACTGAGGGCTGCTACAACTGCCATCCCGGTCCGGAGACGAAGTGCCTGCGAGATGTACACGCCGAGACGCTGAACTTCCAGTGTCCCGACTGCCACGGCACGCTCGCGAAGGTCGCGACAAACCCGTCGCCGTGGCTGAGCGAACCGCGATGCGACACGCCTGCGTGCCACAAGAACACGCCCGCGAAGTGGCTTCGCCAGAACACCGCGCTGTTCCGCACGTCCACCGGCATGGGTGGGCTCGCGTGCGAGGCGTGCCACGACAGCACGCATGCGCTCGCGACGAGCCGCGAGGCCGCCGACGGCACGAAGTTCGTCGCACTGCAGGGCTCGGCGGGGTACCTCAAGAAGTGCAGCATCTGCCACGGCCGGGACTCGGTTGAGGGGCAGAAGACGGCGCACGGGCCGGAAGGCAACTAGCGGCGAGGCTTGGACGCATTCAGCTGCACTGCGGCGCGAACGAGATCCTTCAACGCTTCCTCATCGATCGCCTCGCCCTTGCGGATATCGATGGCGCGCCGTGTGCTTCCCTCGAGACTGGAATTGAAGAGGCCCGCGGGATCCTCCAACGCCGCCCCTTTGGCGAAGGTCGTCTTCACGACATCCTTGTAGGCCTCGCCGGTGCACACCATGGTCCCATCGTGGTACCACACCGGCACCCCACGCCACTTCCACTCCTCGACACACTCGGGGTCGGCTTCCTTCACGAGGGCGCGGAGCCGGCTGAGCGTCTCGCCTCGCCAGTCGCCGAGCTCCTCGATCCTCTCGTCTATCAGCTCGGAGGGGGTCTTGCCGTCCTGCGGCCCGCTCTTCTCCATGTCCGCCCCTCTTTCCTTCGTCCAGGCGTTTGGCATGTGAGTCATCGTCACAATGCGAGTTCTACCCAGAGTCGCTGTGAGCGAAAAGAGCCCTCGACCGCGCCCGCGGCCCCATCATTCCGGCTGCTGGAAGAGTGTCACTTGGAGTCCATCGGGCGCTTGGACCCTCGCGCTGAGGTCGCCCCACGGCGTGGCGGCCGGGCCGTGGACCAGGATGGCGCCATGCCGGAGCAGCCGATCGACTGCAGCCGCTAGGTCCGGTACCTGCAGCGCGAGCCGCACGGGGCCGCTGACGCGCTCACCGAACCTCGATGTCGTCGACATATCCGGCGTAACCGTCGTCGAAGAGTTCGAGCCTGGCGCTACCCATCTCGAGCATCATCCCGTGACCATCGCGGTTGGTCCAAACGTCGGCGGGCTTGATGCCCAAGCCGACAGAGTAGAACTCGACGAGACGAGAGTAGTCGCTGCCAGTGAGAGCGACTCTGAGCTGCAGCACCCGCTCCGACGCCATACCGGTCCCCCAAGGGTCAGCCTCGTGCGATCAGCCCTGACCGCCGACCGGCCCTCTGCCTGTCATCCGACCGTCTGTGACCTGCATGGTGGCCTCAAGGAGTATGGCGGCCGCCTCCCGTTGTGCCTTCAGCAGCAGCTGGGCGGCGATCGCCTGCATCTCCCGAAGGGTGTTCGCAGCAGCATCGAAAGCCGCGACGATGATTCCCTTCTGGCCTGCGGGAAGGTGCTCGATCGCGGCGTGCTGCCGAGCGCGCAGGACCTCGAGCGCCTTCTCTTGGGAATGCCTCAGTGCTTCAGCGGCCATGCGCTGGGACTCCTGGAGGACCTCGATGGCCTTGACCTGGGACGCGAGCAGGAGGGCGTACTCCTTCTGCAGCTCCACGTTCAGGCGTAGAAGCTCGCGTTCGAGGTCCTCGCGCTGCGCCCTGCCGTCGACATCATCAGACTCGGCCACGAACCTGCCCCTTCACGAGAGGTGTCCGCATAGACTATGCGCCGCCAGCACGACTCTGTCGAACAGGCGACTTGTTCGGTCGGTGCTACACGGTAGCGGCGAGGCCGCCGCGCTTCGCAAACGCGAGAGCTGCTACTTCGGCGGCAGCGTCTCGACGAAGGTTCGGGCCAGCTCCATCCATCGCTCGAGCTCGTCGCCGGGCACGCCGTCACGTTCGACCGTCACCCATCCTGCCATCGGGCGGCCAGTGATGTCGAAGGGCTTGACGGAGGGCTGCCTGAGTGCGGCAGCCCCGTCCTCCGAACTCAGCCGCACCACCAGGCGGTCGCGATGCACGCCGGCGGCCATATTGCCGTTGAGAAGATAGCCGGTCCCGCCGAACATCTTCTTTCGGGTCGCGCCCCACGCCGAGGCGATCTCGGCAACTCGGGCATCAAGCTCCTCGTCGAATGCCATGCAAACGCTCCCTCTGCACGACTACGCGGCGTCCGGCTCCAGCAGCACCCGGTAGACAAGACCGCCGGCAATCGCACCCGCAATGGGCACCAGGATGAACAGCCACAGCTGCGAAATGGCCCAACCGCCGACGAAGAGCGCCGGCCCGATGCTTCGCGCAGGGTTCACCGAGAGGTTCGTCACCGGAATGCCGATGAGATGAATGAGCGTCAGACACAGGCCGATGGCGATCGGCGCGAACCCCTTCGGGGCGCGAGCGTCGGTTGAGCCCATGATCACCAGCAGGAAGGCGAAGGTGAGCACGAACTCGGCCACGATGGCTGCGAGCATGCCGTAGCCGCCGGGCGAGTGGTCGCCGAAGCCGTTGGCCGCGAAGCCGTTGGCAGTCGTGAAGCCGGCTGCTCCGCTCGCGATGACGTAGAGCACGGCGGCCGCCGCGATGGCGGCGACGACCTGCGTGACGATGTAGGGCACGAGCTCCTTGCCATCGAAGCGCTTGCCAGCCCACAGGCCCAAGGACACGGCGGGGTTGAAGTGCCCGCCTGAGATGTGGCCGACGGCGAACGCCATCGTCATGACGGTCAGGCCGAATGCGAGCGCGACGCCCAGCCAGCCGATGCCGACGTCCTTGACGCCAGCAGCCAGAACAGCGCTGCCGCAGCCTCCGAACACCAACCAGAACGTGCCGAAGAACTCGGCCCCCAGCTTGCGGATCATCGCTACGCCCCTTCCATCGGCCGCCCTCGGGCGGCGTCCGTCTTCCTTCGTGTGCCGGCGCGGGCAGAGGCGCTCACGTCGCGCCAGTTGCCGGCGTGCCGGCCATCAGCTGCTCCACCGTGCGCGCGATCCGGCTGGCTCGGGTCTCCGTCCGCTTGGCCTCATCGACCCAGCGGACGAGGCTGCTTGCCGATGCGCTCACGGATCTCCTTGAGCACGCCGAGCACATGGCACGGGCCGCCCATGCGTACGAGCAAGCCCCGGTACGGCTGTCCGTCGATCGTCGCCTGGACCGGCACCCGCTTCTTGCCGAACACCGTCTCAACGTCGAACGGCACCGTGACGTAGGCGCCACCACCGTGCGCCTGCTCGATGGGCGCGCTGAACGACAGTACGTCGGTCACGGGCGCCTCCCCTCGAGCCGGACCGGCCGCAGGCCTAGCCTTTGCCGCCGAAGATCTTGCCGATGAAACCCATGACCTCGTCGAGCGCCGAGCCGTCCTTGTCGGCGTCGAGCAGGCTCGTGAGCATACCCATCATGTCGGGCTTGGACTGCTGCGCGAGCTGCTGCTGGTCGCCGAGAAGCGCGGCAAGGCCGTCTGTGCTGAGCCCTTGCTGCTGCTGCTTCTGACCGAGCGCGCCCATGACGAGCGGAGCCGCGATCTGCAGCAGCTGGCCGATCTGCCCGGCATCAAGGCCGGTCCCCTTTGCGAGCCCCTCAGTCACGACCGGCTGCTTCGCTCCGAGCACGTGGCTGAGAATGCCCGCGCCGTTCGCGGCCTCGGGATTGTTGAGAAACCCCCCGAGGTCCCCGAGGATCGATCCGTCGTGGTCCTCGGCGAGCGCCTGGTGGATCGCCTCGGCCCCCGCCGGCTCTGATGCGTTCTTTGCCAGTGCTGTCATCAGCAGCGGTAGCGCTGTCGAAAGCGCCGAGCCCGTCGCCTGTTCGTCCGCGCCGATGCGCTGGCTGATCTGCGACAGCGCACCGCCACCGAGCTGTCCCATCAGCTGCTGCACAAGGTCGTTCATGGAGTACCCCTCCCCCGTCGTAGTCGCATCCTTGACTCATTGATACCCGAGTTGGGAGCTGCTCACCGCCGGGGGCACGGCTGCCTCAGGGCCCGTTCAGCCGAGCGGATCCTGCCCCGCCACACCGGCGTCCGAGACATGCGCCGTCCAGGACGCACCATCCCAGTAGCGGAGCTCGTGTCGCTGGGTGGGATCGGGCAGCCAGCCGGCGGGTGCCACCTGCTGAGCGGGAGCGGCCGCGCCGTACTTGGGACTGGGGCCGTACTCATTGGGCTGCGGCTGCCCGTCCGTCGCCAAGAAGACGATGAGCGCGATCCAGCCGAAGAACGGTATGAGTCCCAGCAGCAGCCACCAGCCGCTGCGGCCGGTGTCATGAAGACGGCGAACCGCCACTGCCAGCCCCGGAACGAGCACGAAGAGCCCGTAGAGGCCCGAAAGGGGTCCGCCACCCGTGTCCCTGGCGATTCCGAGGACCGATTCAACGATGCCGATACCCGCACCGATGAGCGCGTTGATGAGCACGAACATCCAGTACTCTTGGCGCCTGGCGCGACCGGTGAACTCGGCGTACTTCTTCAGAACTCCCGTGTACCACTCCATGAGCCAGCCTCCTTGACCTGTTCCCGCGTGCATGCCACGTCCAAAGAATGGCTCAGCGGAGGCGTGGTGGCAACGCATCCGGCCCCGACGAAGGTCAGCCGCCGATGGCGGGAAGCGCCGAGCGAACCGGCGCGTACAGCAGCCATGGAACCGCATACTGCAGGGCCAGCATCACTGCCGGCGCCATGAGCAGTGCCGGCGTGCCCCAACGAGGCGCAAGCCGACGGCCCAGGAGGAAGAGCAGAAGGCCCAGGAGTACGGTGAGTGCCAACCAAGCCGGCCGAGGGACCCCGACGACCGTGCGCAGCCACCCGGGCGCGGTCGGAACGCTCCTCAGCACGGCAGCGATCTCCGTCAGGTCCTCTGAGACGACGGCGGCAAGTGTGGCCAGCGCGGTCAGTACCGCGGAGGCGGCGACTTCCCACGCACGCGGTGGGTGAACCTGCGGGGTCATCGGGCCCTCCTCGCTTCGTGACTCATGAACGAGACTCTCTACTTAACGACCGTTCATCGGAAAGCTCTGGCCTCTGCATCTGCACTTAGGTATGTTCATTTGCGTCGGCCACAGCGTGGCGGACAGATCAGGGTCCCGGCAGACCCGCCCTATAGAGGGATACGTTATCGCCTCCGAGCCCGTCAAGCCTACCGCGAGCGTGATGCAACGGCAGACCGGCCGATAGGGCACCTCTGGGAAACCGGGATGCCTGCCACCTCGCAAAGGGGGCGCGCCAGACGTTCTTGACGTCTGTGCTGCGACGCTTGCGAGGGCATGTGACGGGAATCTGCAACAGTAGTTGTCTTGGCGCGACCACCCCCAGCCTCATGGGCCGGGGGTGGTCGCGCCTTTTGTTGTCCAACTCGGCAAGGGATCCCGACCGGGAAGGAGGGATGACGGGGGGCTCCTGATTCCCGTGCATCACGGATAACGATTGTCTTCTGTCAGTGATTGGAGGGATTGCAGCGTAATGGCTGAGCAAACGGAACTGTTCCCCTCACAGAGTGCAGACCTAGTCTCGGAGATCCGGGAGGGGGATCTCAGCCGCCGCACCTTCGTGAAGGGTATGAGCTTCGCCGGTCTCGGGTTGTTCTCTGGCGTTAGAATCGCCGCCTCGTTGACCGACAAGACTCCCATCATGATGGATGCCAAGGGCGTCCTGTTCCACGATGTTGGTCGCTGTGTCGCATGCCGCCGCTGTGAGCTGGCGTGTAGCGAGTTCAAGGACGGCTTCGCGAGTTCGTACCTCGCACGTGTGAAGGTGGGTCGCAACCACACCTACGCCGGCTCGGCGATCAACCAGTCGGCCACAACCGAGGGCAAGTACGGCAACTTCCGGGTAGTGGCTGACACCTGCAAGCACTGCGCGCACCCGGTCCCCTGCGCCGAGGCATGCCCCAAGGGCGCGATCGTCGCCGACGCCACCACCGGCGCCCGCAAGGTCGACCCGCTCAAGTGCATCGGCTGCGGGATCTGCACGATCGCATGCCCCTGGGCGATGCCGACCGTGAACCCGGCCACCAAGAAGTCCAGCAAGTGCGATCTCTGCGCCGGCAAGCCCGAGTGCGTTCGTGCCTGCCCGACCGGCGCCCTGCGGTACGTCAAGTGGCGCGATCTGCGCCTGTCCTCGCCGATCGTCCAGGCTGGGTGGCTGCCGGCTACGACGACCACGGACTGCGCACGATGCCACAAGTGACGTCTGCACTGGCGTGCAGCACCGCCGATTTGATCGGGAGGAGATAGAGAATGGCAACCCAAGGAGGTTGGACCGGAAAGACGTTGCGTGTGAATCTGAGCACGCGGACGGTCACGGTCGAAGACACGCTCGCGAAGTACGGCAAGTTCTGGGGCGGCACGGGCATGGGCTACAAGGTCCTGTGGGACGAGACCACAAAGGACACCACCCCGTTCGACCCCGAATGTCCCATCATCTTCGGCTGGGGCCCGCTCGCCGGCACCGGCGCGCCCTCGGGCGGCCGCACGGCCATCACGAGCCTGTCCCCGCAGCATCCGAAGTACGCCGTGGCCACTGGCCACATGGGCGGACACTTCTCCGCCGAGGCGAAGTACGCCGGCTGGGACGGCATCATCGTCACCGGCAAGGCATCCGGCCCCGTCTACATCGCCGTCCGCGATGACAAGGTCGAGGTCGTCGACTGCCCCGAGTTGTGGGGACAGGGCCTCTACCGCATCACTGCCGAGATTCAGGCAGCCATGGGTGGCTCCTGCCAAGTTGCTGCCATCGGACAGGCCGGCCAGAACGGCGTCGTGCAGTCCGTCATCATGACCAACTACTCGCACTCGGCCGGCGGCCAGGGTGCCATCATGGGCGCCAAGAAGCTTCTGGCCATCGGCGTCGTGGGCACCGGCACCATCAAGATCGCCGGTGACAAGCGCCGCTGGAAGGCCCTCATTGACAACACGATGGCGATCATCGGCTCCAACAACCAGGCCGTCGTCCCGAACACCCTGCAGGCATGGGCGGAGTACTCGCCGTCGAACGCCCGCTGGTACGCGGCACCCGGCCGCTTCTGGGGAGCGGCGAACCCGCCGGTCGAGACCGGCGTCTGCGACCCGCACGACCGCCAGAAGGTCGGCTACCGCTGCTACAAGTCGGACCTGGGTGCGAATGCGTACCCGTACACGGTGCGCATGGACGGCTGCCACTCGTGCCCCGTTCGCTGCCACCAGATGGTGGACATCCCGACCGCAGTGAAGTGGGGACCTGAGACGACGGCCCAGAACACCTGCACTGGCTGGTGGGGCCGAAGCATGCACGACTCCACGAAGATCACGGGGTCCGCAAAGGACAAAGCACAGGCCGGCCTGGAAGCATACGTCGTTGGCAAGCACATGACCGACGACTACGGCCTGCACAACAACTACGGCACCACCGACCGCGGCTGGACGTTCATCTTCACGCGCAACACGGGCGGGCCAAACACGCCGCCGGCGGCTCCGAAGGCAGGCACGGTTGCCGACGCGGACCGTTACGTCAAGAGCGCAGACCGGTCCAAGTGGAGCTTCCTGCAGCTCAATGTGCCCGACGCCGAGTGGACCAAGCTGACCGCGGCGAGCGGGCTCCTTGGCCTCATGAAGGTAGGCGACCTGAAGTGCATCATGGAGTTCGGTCGCATCATGGCGAGCCAGGAGGGCGAGCTGGGCAAGTTCCTTGCCGGCGCCGTGGAGGAGAGCATCACCCGCTGGAAGGACGCCAACGGCGATCCGATGGCGAAGTGGTACCGGGATGATGGCAGTGTCAACTACTGGCAGCACGGCTTCCCGAAGCACCACTCGACCGAGAACGGCGGCCAGGTCGGCGGTCTCATGAACACCGGCTACAACCGCGACGCCCAGGTTCACAGCTGGGTGAACATCATCAGCGTCGGCCTCCCGCTCAAGGTCATCAAGAGCGTTGCCGAGGTCGAGTTCGCGCGGGTTGGCTGGGGCACGGGCATGAAGGACAGCATCGACGCCGACGTCACCACGCCCGTCAACGAAGCCAAGGCCCGTGCCGCCAAGTTCGGCCTGTGCCGTAAGGAGCTTCACGACTCCCTGGGCCTCTGCAACTGGATGTGGCCGTTCATGGTCTCCCCGCTCAAGGAGCGCGGCTACCGCGGCGACCTGTCCCTCGAGGCGCAGCTCTTCAGCCTTGCGACTGGTCAGACGATGACCACCATTCAGCTTGACCGTGAGGCGGAGCGCTTCTACACGCTCCAGCGTGCGCTGACGATCCGCTCGTTCAACTCCATGGACATGCGCATGCAGCACGACCGGGCCCCGGGATGGTGCTTCGACTACAACCACCCAGGAACAACGGCGTTCACGGAGTCGGGCGACTACTACATCACGGACGAGGACTGGGAGAACAGTCTAGATCTCTACTACGCGCAGTGGGGCTACGACCAGGCGACTGGTGCTCCGACGCGCGCGACGCTGGAGTCGCTTGACATGAAGTTCGTCGCCGACGAGCTGGCAGCAGCTGGTCTGCTTCCGGGTTAGCACGGCGAACCGACGGAGCCTCGGTCAGGGAGCCGGAGCCGGCATACGGCTTCGCGCTCCGTTGACCGGGCTGCGCGGAACAAAAGGAGGTGAGCATCGTGGATCCAGAGACCAAAGAAGTGACAGACCCTGTCGAGGTGACGTACTCCGAGGAGGAAGCCGAGGCTGAGGCCCAAGCCGACGTCGAGATCGATCCCGAGGAGACCGCACGAAACGAGCGGGCCGCGAAGGTGGCGGCGCACATCCGCACTGAGTCCAGGGCCGAGCGTCTTGTCGACCCCTCGGTGTTCACCGAAGAGCCGTTCTCCTTCTCGGAGGACGAGCTTGCCGAGGTGTGGGAGACGTTCGCGTCGGACGAGCAGTACGTCGACATCGTCCGCACCGCCGACGAAGTCTCGGGCGTGGAGTACCTGCACGCCGAGTACATCCTCAGTGTGGCCTATGCCAAGCTGCTCCTGCGCAAGCAGGCGAACGACCCGAAGCGCCTCATCGCCGAACTGGTCCGCGAGAACTCGGACCTCTGGCCCCGCCCTGTCTCTGTGGAGTTCTTCTCTGAGACCGAGCTGTTCGAGATGACCCCGGCCGATGTGACAAACGTTGTGGCGGCCATGATGGCCGATCCGGCGTACGCCGACATCAAGGGAGTCACCACGTCCAACGGCGTCCTCTACCTCTACTCCGACCGGTTCATGGTCGAGCCCGTGGCTCTGCGCAAGGCCGAGTGGGTCGAGGTGGACAGCAAGGACATGTACAACCAGTGACAATCCAGTCCCTCGTCATACTGCAAGGAGGGAGACATCGTAATGCTTCATGAATCCAACCACAGCCGAGCGGTACGTCGCAGGCTGCCGATTGCCGCCGTGCTCTGCCTGGCGCTCGTCTTCGCCATCGTGCCGAGCATCGCGCTCGCCGGACCTCTCGGCGACACTACGAAGCCGGTGAGCTCGTCAGACCGTGAGGCCACCTACGTCGAGCCGGCGGTCATCACCATCACCGCAATCGACCCGCCGGGCGAGCTCCTGGAGTTCGTCTCGGGCGTCAAGTCGATCACGTATATCCTCGATGGCGGCACGCCGGTCGTGACGCTCGGGGCCTCCGTGACGTTCACCGTGGCGGAACCCGGCATGCACACCCTGAGCTTCTTCGCCGAGGACAACGACACCAACGTCGAGGTCCCGATCGAGACGTCGTTCCTCGTCGAGGAGTACGACCTCATCCCGCCGGTCACGGTCTCGGACCGTGAAGCCTCCTATCTCGACTCGGGCGTCATCACGCTCGTCGCGACGGATGAAGGCTTCGGCGTCGACAAGACCTACTGGGTCCTCGACGAGGCACCCGCGGCCGAGGGCACCGTCATCGCGTTCGACGAGTTCGGCCACCACACGCTCTCGTTCTGGTCGACCGACCTCGCCGGCAACGTGGAGGAGGCCAACGAAACGTTCTTCGAGGTCTTCGACACGCTTCCGCCGGTCACCACCTCCGACGCGGTGCCGTCCTACATCGACGCGGCCACGATCACGCTCGTCGCGTCTGACGGCAACGGCTCAGGCGTCGAAGACACGTGGTACATCCTTGACGACGGCGACGCCGTCATGGGCACGTCGGTCACCGTGAGCGCTGCGGGCGACCACACGTTGAAGTTCTGGTCTGTGGATGCCGAAGGCAACGCCGAGGCCATGCAGACCGTCTCGTTCACCATCGGTGTGGTAGCGGACGTCACCGCTCCGGTGTCCACCTCGGACGCCCAGGCAACCTACGCAACGTCCCCTGCGACCGTCAAGCTCACCAGCGCCGATGAAGAGGGCGGCTCAGGCATCGCGTCGCTCTCGTACAAGGTCGATGGTGGCACGACCGTGGTCGTGCTCCCGGTGGGAGCCGCACCGGCCGTGCTTCAGGCTGACGGCATGATCCCGATCACGTCTACGATCGCTGCACCGTCTGGCGCCACGCACCACTTCGGTGCCGGTGGTACGGTCGGGAACTTCACCTGCGGCCCCTGCCACAGCGAGTTCACGGAGGGTTGCGCAACCTGCCACGTCGTGGCCGTGGCGCCCGACATCCCCGAGGGCGCTCCCAAGCCCGCCGACCACGGCACCATGGCGTGCGACGCGTGCCACACCGTCCTTCCGGTCGAGCCGCCTCCGGCTGGCACCATCACCAAGGACGTTGTCGTCTCCGGCCTCGGCGCCCACACCATCGAGTTCTGGGGTGAGGACGTCGCAGGTAACGTGGAGACCCCGCACAAGACGGTGGCCTTCACCATCGGTGCTGCCGACACCGTCGCTCCGGTCATCACCGTCGCCGGCGTCACGAACGGCGCGAACTACACGGTCCCGGTGACCATCACCTTCTCGGCGACAGATGCCGTTGACGGTGTGGTGGCTGCGACTGCGACGCTTGACGGTGCAGCATTCACGAGCGGCTCGATGGTCTCCGCACTTGGCGCTCACACGCTCGTCGTGACCGCCACCGACGCCGCCGACAACGTGGCAACGCGGACCATCGCCTTCACGATCTCAGCGCCGCCCGCCGGCGTCACGTCGGTTGAGGTGGCCGGCCCGAACCGGTTCGCCACCGCCATCGCGGCATCGATGAAGGCGTTCACGACCTCCGAGTACGTCATCATCGCAACGGGCATGAACTGGCCCGACGCGCTCGGTGGCTCTGCTCTTGCCGGTGCCCTTGACGCGCCGATCCTCTTGACCCGCCAAGACGTGCTCCCCGCGGAGGTCCGCTCCGAGATCGTCCGCTTGGGCGCCACCAAGGCCATCATCTTAGGCGGCACGCCGGCGGTCTCCGCCGCCGTGGCCTCTCAGATCGATGCCATCGCAGGCGTCACGGTCGAGCGCATCTCCGGCCCCAACCGCTACGACACCGCGATCGCGGTGGCGGCCAGGACCATCGCGGTTCTGGGGGACGCCTATGACGGAGGAGCCTTCATCGCGACGGGCATGAACTTCCCCGACGCGCTCGGAGCCTCTCCTCTGGCCGCCGCTGCCGGTTGGCCGATCTATCTTGCCAACCCGAACCAGGGCAACAACGCCGGGCTCGTCTCCGTGATGCGGGCGGCGGGCGTGAGTGACGCCATCCTGCTTGGCGGTGCGAACGTCGTGGCCGACTCCATCCGTCTCGCCCTCGGCGCGACCTATCAGACGCGCCTTTCGGGTGCCAACCGCTACGACACGGCCGTCGTGGTGGCGACCTACGGGGTCGCGAATGCCGGTCTTGGCTTCGACAAGGTCGCTCTCGCGACGGGTGAGAACTTCCCCGACGCGCTTGCCGGCGGCGTCATGCAGGCCAAGGACGGCTCGGTGCTGCTCCTCACCCCGACGAACTCGCTTAACGCGAACGTCGCGGCGAAGCTTGCGGCCAACAAGGCCTCCATCCACGAGGTCCGCTTCCTCGGTTCGACCGCTGCCGTCTCGGCTGCGGTGAGGACGGCGGCGTTGAATGCTCTGAAGTAGTCCATCGACGGCCCGGTCACCCGCATTGAGGGACTGGAGCCGTTGAACAGGCAACGGAGGACCGGGCGGTCTCGATGAGACCGCCCGGTTCCTTTGTACTGTAGCAACGAGTGACGCGCTGCCTACATGTTCGTCTGGTCCGCGGGCATGGCGCTCGGCAGCGGCCGCGATACGGGGATCTCGGTGGCGCCGTGACCCGCAGCGTCCGCACCGGGCAGGTCCAACGCGAAGGACGTCATGGAGATCGACCCGTAGGCGAGCCCCTGCACGAGGACCTCGGCTGTGCGACCAGACCGGGCAGCCAGCGCTGCGATGTAGAGGAGCGGAATGAAGTGCTCCGGCGTTGGCGCGATGAGACTGTAGTCTCGGTCCGCTTCGAGGGTCGCGACGTCTCCCGGCGACCCAAGCATGGTCGTCCGCGCACGTTCGTCGAAGCGCTCGGCCCACGGGTAGCCGCCCTCCGGCGAGTCCCAGTCGATGCGGTGCAGGTTGTGTACCAGGTTGCCGCTGCCCATGATCACCACGCCGCGCTCCCTCAGGGGCGCGAGGCGGGCGGCAAGATCCACGTGATACGAGAACGGCTTGAGCGCGTTGATGGAGAGCTGGACCACCGGAATGTCGGCCCGCGGGAACGCGTGCGCGAGCACCGACCACGCGCCGTGGTCAAGCCCCCAGCTCTCTTGGTCCAACCCGATCCTGTCGGGCTTGGCGAGTTCGGCCACCTCCTCGGCAAGGTCCGCGGATCCGGGGGCGGGGTACTGGAAGGCGAAGAGCTCGCGAGGGAAGCCGTAGAAGTCGTGAATCGTGCGAGGTCGCGGCATAGCGGTGACCGCGGTCGCGTTGGTGTACCAGTGTGCGGACACCATGAGAATCGCGCGCGGTGTGCCGCACGCCCGGCCGAAACGCCGCCACGCCTCCGTAAAGCGGTTGTGCTCAAGCGCGTTCATCGGATTTCCGTGCCCCAGGAATGCTGCAGGCGCTACATCGATAGATGTCATGCTGGACTCCTTGCTACGTTCACCGGATACCGCTGTCGAAGTCGATCACGACCGAGCTGAACCGGTGCGCCTCAACGGTGACGGTGACCGGCTGGGCCGTTGGGAGCGGATCGCCCGGCTCCGGCTCCACGATGTAGATGCCCGGCGCGAGATTCACGCGAAACCGGCCATCCTCGCCGCTCGTTACACGAACCGCGCGGCCGCCACCTTCCCGACGGATCGTCAGGTTGGCCGAGTACGGCGCGCTCGCCGGCGTTCCGATCGTCTCCACGGGGCTCACGGGCCCGATGCGCACCTCGCCGTCGATACCGCTGTCACTGGGCGGGGGCGCCGAACAGCCCGCAACGAGAACGAGGCACATCACGAGAGCGATCGGCGGGATCATGAGCCGGGCAGTGCGCACCGCTTGGCCTCCTCTCGGCCGGTGAGGCGTTGTGGTGTTTGTACCCGCGCCGAGCCGGCGCGCTCCGTCGCCTTCGCCGGACAAAGGAAAGTCGGGTGGCCTCAATGAGACCACCCGACTTCTCAGGCTCTAGCTCTATATGGCGTAAGCCTTAGATGGCGCGCACCTGCGTCGCCTGGGGCTTGCCATTCTGGCCAACTGCCTCCGTGAAGGAGACGGCCTGACCCTCGTCGAGGGTCTTGAAGCCCTCGCTCTGGATCTCGGAGAAGTGAACGAACAGATCGTCGCCACCCTCGCGCTCGATGAAGCCGTAACCCTTGTCAGCGTTGAACCACTTGACTTTACCTTCAGCCATTCCAAACCATCCTCTCGCCCCGCAGGGCAAAACAAAACGACGTGACCATTTCCGCAGAATGCGGTGTGTCACGTCGCAATCCATACGAGCCCTAACGGCTCGGCTGTTGCAGAGTATAGCACACGTCGAACGCGTGTGCGCCACATTCGCAAAAGTCGCTGCACCGGCGACCCAGGCACCACTGCGTTCGAAGTCTGCGCTACGCCCGTTTCAGCCGATATGCGGGCTCGTCGAGCGTTGAGATGCTGACAGGCAAGCCATGAAACGAACTTCGACGCCGAGGCGCCGGTGCAGCCACGAAGCGGCGCTGGAGCATCCCCTTGCGGATGCGCGTCGAGAGATCCAGAAGGGCCGGCCGGACCTGTGCGTCGTCTTGATGGTCGTAGCAAAAGACGATCACGGATCCCAGCGCGGGCTTTCCAGGCTCGGCGGCCACCACCTGTGACACCAAGCAGAAGGTCCGCCACCCTGCCGCCATGTGCTGCCCGCAAGACTTGGCGAGGTCGGCGCGCAGGCGACCAAGGCGCCGCCCCTTGTAGTCGAAGACGCAGACGGCGTTCTTGTCCTCTTGATCGAGCGGCCGCCGCCTGAGCTGTACCCAGTCGCCCGGCTTCAGGGACTCGAACGCGGCGGCGTCGGAATCGGTGTCCGTGACGATCTCGCTGGTGTCGACGATCGGCAGAGCTCTCACGAGGGACATCCTGAAACACCTCCTCAGCGAGTCTAGGAGCGCGATGACTCACCGTCAACCACGAGGGGGAAGCGCTCGGAGCGCGTCCATCGCCGCGGCGGCGACCGTGAGCACCCCGGTGAGCACCCTTGGAAAAGTTATCATATGTGGTAACTTCCAGCGGGAACCCGCACGGGGGTCTGGTCCTCCGCCTTCGGCCCTACCCGAACCGACCGGTGATGTACGCCTCGGTGCGGCCATCCTCGGGGTTGGTGAACATCCGCTTCGTGTCCCCCATCTCGATGAGGTGGGCCGGCGCCTCAAGGCTCTCTCGCAGCATGAAGGCTGTCTTGTCGGATACGCGGGCCGCCTGCTGCATGTTGTGCGTCACGATCACGATGGTGACGTTGGTCTTGAGCTCAGCGATGGTGTCCTCGATCTGCTGCGTCGAGATGGGATCGAGCGCCGAGGCCGGCTCGTCCATCAGCATCACCTCCGGCTGTGTGGCAAGCGCACGCGCGATGCAGAGGCGCTGCTGCTGCCCGCCGGAGAGCTCGAACGCATGCTTCTTGAGGCTCTTCCTGACCTCGTCCCAGAGCGCGGCACGCCTGAGAGACTCCTCGACCATGCCGTCGAGTTCGGAACGCTTCCGGATGCCTTGTGTTCGCGGGCCGTACGCGACGTTGTCGTAGATGGACATCGGGAACGGGTTGGGACGCTGAAACACCTGCCCGACGCGCATCCTGAGCTCCACCGGGTCCATCGACTTGGCCATGATGTCCTGCCCGTCGAGCGTGATCGTCCCGCCGACGCGCACCGTGCCGAGTTCGTCGTTCATGCGATTGAGGCACCTGAGCAAGGTCGACTTGCCGCAACCCGACGGTCCGATGAGCGCCGTCACTGAGCGTGCGGGGATGTGCATTTGCACGTCCTCGATGACGACGTCACGCCCGTAGGCGACCGACACGCCCTTGAGCGTGAAGCTCCCGCCAGAATCGGCGACGTCGGCCACGGAGACCGCATCGTGCCTCACGCGCGGTGCGATGACGCTCGAATCGAGTGCCGGAGCCACAGCGCCAAGTCCGATCCCCGGACCGCTGGATGTCCTGACGTCGCGCTCAGGTATGAGCAGTGATGTCACCACTTGAGCTTCCTCCTTTGGACCGAGCGCCACGAGGCCGCGAGAACGCTCACGAGACTCACACCGATGACGAGCACGAAGGCGCTTCCCCACACCAGCGTGGGATTCCAGCCGGGAACGGACGTGACCTGCGCGTAGATGTGGTACGGCAGGGCCATGAACTGCGAGAGCGGACCGTCGGGCGTTCGCCGCATTTGGAACACGGCGCCCGTGAAGAGGATCGGCGCTGTCTCGCCCGCGGCACGCGCGAGGCCGAGGATCGAGCCGGTGATGATGCCCGGCGCCGCCGCCGGCAGCACCACCGCATAGATAGTGCGCAACCGGGTCGCCCCGAGCGCCGCCGATGCCTGCCGGAGGTCCTGCGGTATCTGACGGAGCGCCTCCTCGGTCGCGGTGATGATGACCGGGAGCGTCATGCACGTGAGCGTCAGCGCAGCCGCGATGATCGAGCGCCCGAACCCGGCCGCCAGCACGAATGCCGCAAGTCCGAACAGCCCGTAGACGATCGAGGGCACGCCCGCCATGTTGGTGATGGCGAGCCGTATGGCGCGGGTTCCGAAGCTCTTGGGGGCGTACTCGGAAAGGTAGACGCCGGCGAGCACGCCGATGGGGAGCGTGAGCGCGGCCGTCGCGGAGATCACGTAGAGAGTGCCCACGATCACCGGGAAGATACCGCCCTCGCGTCCACGATTGCGCGGGACGTCGGTGAGGAACGTCCAGTCGATGGCGCCCACGCCGTGGTAGACGATATAGCCGACGATGAAGAGCGCCAGCCCGACCACGCCGAACGCGACCGCGCCGGTGATTCCCTTGGCGACCACCTCGGCCACGCGAGCCCTGCGGACGTGTCTCGTCCCGTTCATCGTCGCCACCGTTTCCGCTGGCGCTCGAGCACAAGATCGGCTGCGAGGTTGATGGTGAATGTGATCGCGAACAGCACGAGCCCGACCACGAACAGGACCGAGTAGTGGAGCCCACCTTGCACGACCTCGCCCATCTCGGCCGCGATCGTGCCTGTCATCGTGCGCACCGACTCGAAGACGCTCCCCGGCATGACGGCGGCGTTGCCGGTGAGCATCAAGACGGCCATCGTCTCCCCGATCGCACGCCCGAGCCCTAGCATCACGCCGGCGAAGATGCCGGAGACTGCGGCCGGCACGGTCACCTTGTACGTGGTTTGCCAGCGAGTGTTGCCAAGCGCGGCCGAGCCTTGGCGCAGGTCCTCTGGCACCGCGTGGAGCGCGTCCTCTGAGATGGAGATGACCGTGGGGGCCGACATGACACCGAGGACGACGCCACCGGTCAGCGCGGTCATGCCGGTGTCGAGGCCGAACGCGGTCTTCACGAGCGGGATGAGCACCGCCACGCCGATGAGTCCGTACACCACCGAGGGAACGGCGGCCATGAACTCGATGACCGTCTTCATGACCTCCTTGGCGCGACGACCGGAGAACTCCGAGATGAAGACGGCGGCGGCGACACCGACAGGCACGCACACCGCGAGAGCGACACCGGTCACGTACAGCGAACCCATGATGAGTGGCAGCAACCCGAACTTGCCCGGGTCCGATGTCGGATACCACTTCGTCCCGCTGAGCATGGTGGCAAGGCCCGCCTCATCAAGCGCGCGAACCGAGTTCCACACGAGGAAGGCCGCGATGGCGGCGAGGATGACGATGGCCACCCAGCCGCAGGCGAAGATGATTGTCCGGACAACGGCCTCAGCCGCACGACGCTGTGTCGTGCGGCCGAAGCTTCGACCGGAGGATGCTGCGGGAGTGGTCATGTAGCCTACGGGAGCGGAACGAAGCCCTCGTCGGTCACGACGGCCTGGCCGTCCGCGCCGAGGATCCAGTCCAGGTACGCCTGCATCAGGGCCGTCGGCTCGCCCTTGCTGTACATGTAGAGGTAGCGGCTGATGGGGTACGACCCGTCGGCTGCGGTCTCGACCGACGCCTTCACGCCGTCGACCGCGATGACCTTGACGGCGGACGTGACGTAGCCGAGGCCCACGTAGCCGATGGCGGCATCGTTCGCCTTGGTCTCGTCAACGATGCCCTGGGTGGACGGCAGGAGCTTAGCCGCCTGGGCGTACTCGGCATCCTTGCCGACGACCGCTTCCTTGAAGTACTCGTACGTGCCCGACGAGCTGTCGCGCGAGAGCAGCACGATCTTCTTGTCGACGCCGCCAACGTCCTTCCAGTTGGTGATCTCGCCGCGGTAGATCTTGCCGAGCTGATCGATGGTGAGCGCCTCGACGCCGTTCGCCGGATTCACGATGACGGCGATGCCGTCGATGGCGACCTTGAACTCCACCGGGGTGATGCCCTTGGCCTTGGCCTCGGTGACCTCTTCGTCCTTGATGTCACGCGACGAGTTGGCGAAGTCCACCGTCCCATTGATGAGCGATGCGATGCCGGTGCCCGAGCCGCCGCCCTGGACCGAGACTTCCACCCCCGGGTTGGCGTCCATGAACGCCTCGCTCCATGCGGTCCCGACGTTGAGCATGGTGTCCGAGCCCTGGATGTTGATGGTGCCGTCGAGCTCATCGCCGGACTGCCCGCTTGTGGGGGTCCCCGTGGTCTCCGTATCCTTGGCGCCACAGCCGGTGAGCGCAAGCGCGCTCAGCAGGAGGATGGCAAGGACGCCCAGCACCCCGAATTTCCTCAGATTCACTGCGCTTCTCCTCTTTCTCGGTGCTCCGTGTGCCGACGTCCCATCGGCCCTCTCGAACGCTAGCCCGAGGGCGCCGCGGAGTGGTTGCACGTGTGTAACATCGCCCCCTCGGCCGTGAACTCTTTGTTAAACGGATATGTAATCGCCGCGGTTGCTGGCAGAATGGGCGCGTACGACAGCCAACCGGCATCAGGCCAGACGGAGACGACATGGCACGCGTGCTCATCGTGGAGGACGACCCGATCATCAGGCAGACCGTGGACTACGCGCTTCGTCGCGCGGGCTTCGAGACGCTCGCGTCCGGAGACGGCGCCGAGGGTCTCCGCCTCGCACGGGCCGAGCATCCGGACCTCATCCTGCTGGACCTCATGCTTCCGGGCCTCGACGGCTACCAGTTCGCCGAGGAAGTCCGGAAGGTCGACGCCGAGGTCGCCATCATCATGGTCACCGCGCTCGACCAGGAGCGCGACAAGGTCCGGGGTCTCGACGCCGGCGCTGACGACTACCTGACGAAGCCGTTCTCGATGGAGGAACTCCTGGCGCGGGTGCGCGCAAACCTGCGACGCGTGCGCGAGCGCACGGTGCTTGCAACCGACGAGACGATCGAGGTCGGCGACCTCGCGATCGAGCCGGGCCAGTTCCGGGTCACCGTCGGTGGCAAGCCCGCGACACTGCGGCTGAAGGAGTTCCAGCTGCTGGTCGCCCTCGCTCGCAACAGCGGCAACCTCATGTCCCGGCAGGTCCTCGCTCGGGAGGTCTGGGGCTACGAGTTCCTGCCCTCCTCACGAACCATCGACGTGCACATCCGCCGGCTGCGGCAGGCGGTCGAGGAGCCGTCGGCCTACCGGTACGTGCACACGGTCCATGGCATCGGCTATCGCTTCGACCCGCAGCTTAAGGCCGATGATTCGTCTGAGGAGCGGCGGCGTCAATGACCGAACTCGCGAACCGCTGGAGATCCCCCTACCGGCTGCGATTGGCGGTCGGCTTCGTACTCGTGGTCGCCTTGTTCACCGGGGCGTGGGCCTGGAGCCTCTACGGCCCGCTCACGAGCACAATCGTGGGACAGCAGCAGCAGCATCTTCAGGGCGTCGCCCAAGCGGGCGTTCTGGTCCTTGCGGAGACCGACAACTCGCTCCAACTGAGTGTGAGACAACTGGTTGCGGGAACCGATCTGCGGGTGACGGTGATCGCCGCAGACGGGAGCGTTCTGGCGGATAGCGAGGAAGACCCGACAGCGATGGGCAACCATGCAGACCGCCCCGAGGTGATCGAGGCGCTCGCCGGGCGGGTGGGCAAGGCCACGCGGCTGTCGACCACGCAGCACGTCGAGCAGATGTATGTTGCGGTGCCCGCGACCTTCGGCGGCCAGCCGGTCGCCCTGCGCGTCTCCGAGTCGCTTGAAGCCATCGGGGAGATCGCTGCCCAGGCCCGGCGCACGGGGCTGGCGCTGCTTCTCGTCACGCTGCTGCTTGCTGTGGTGTTCGTGTGGCGCCTCACACACGCGGCCGCCGACCCCGTCGAGCGCTTGGCGGACGCGGCGCGGGCAATGGCCGACGGCGACCTCGCTGCGGCCGTCCCGCGCGAGGCCGGCGCCCTCAAGCCGCTTGCGGACTCGCTCACCGATCTGCGCGATCAGCTGAGGGGGCGCATCGGTGATCTGGAGGCGGAGCAGCGGACGCTCCGAGTCGCGCTCGACGGGTTGGACGATGCCGTGCTCATGCTCGACGGCGGCCGCGTCCGCTTCGCCAACCGGGCCCTGTCGTCGCTCTTCCGGGGTGCGGCTACCGGCGCTCGCGGGCGCTCCATCCACGACCTCGGGTTGCCGGCGTCGCTCGCTGCCGCCGTCTCCGCTCGGCTGGAGTCCACGTCGCCCGGTACGGACGACCTCGGGCCCGACCCCTACCGGCGCTACTACCGTGTCCACAGCGTGCCGCTCGGGAGTGGCGAGTTCGGCAACCGGACGCTGATCGTGATCACCGAGACGACCGAGCGGATGCGATTGGAGTCCATGCGCCGGGACTTCGTCGCGAATGCCTCGCATGAGCTCAAGACGCCGACCGCCGGAATCCTGCTGCTCGCCGAGTCGGCAGGTCACGCTGCCGAGGATGGCGATCTGATTCAGGCGACCGCGTTCGCGTCGTCGATCCGCGCCGAAGCGACTCGCATGAAGCAGCTGGTCACGGACTTGCTCGACCTCTCCAGGTTGGAGAGCCTGCCGGCAGCAGACGCCATCACCGATATCAGGCAGTCCGTCAATCTCGCACTGATCGGCCACCGGAGCGCCGCGGCGGCACGCGGTCTGGAACTGGAGAGTGACGATGCCGGCGTGCTTGGGGAGGACGTCGCGGTCCACGCGGATCCCACGGACGTGGCGATCGCACTCGACAATCTGCTTTCAAACGCGATCGCGTACACGGAGCGCGGGCGTGTGACCGTGCGCGTCGCAGCCGACGATTCGACGGTGTCAATCTCGGTTGAAGACACCGGCATCGGGATCCCGGCAGCTGACGTCGAGCGGGTCTTCGAGCGCTTCTACAGGGTCGACCGTGCGCGGACGCGTGCCGGGGGCGGGACCGGTCTTGGGTTGGCACTTGTGCGGCACGTCGCGGAACGGGCCGGGGGTTCGGTCGCGATCGAGTCGACCGAGGGCGCCGGGACGACCGTCACCCTCACGCTCAACCGCGCCCGATAGCGCCACAAGGGGCGCCGCCGCTGGAGACGCCCATCCTACCCGTCGGCGACGTCCCGCGGGCCGCTGGGTACATTAGTAGGGCCGGGCGAGAGTGTGGAGGTTCATATGGCTGTGATGATCGCGTGTCCACTCTGCGGCGCGATGTGGGACCTCGACGCCGAGGAAGCCAAGCAGCGCACTCACACGTGCCGGAGTTGTGGTGCGGAATTCCCCACGCAAGATTTCCCGGGGGAGCCGATCGAATGCAGCACGTGCGGCATGTCGTACGACCCTCAGCTGGATGCGTGTCCCAGCTGCTCGAAGCGTGGTCGCAGGATGCACCGGCGAGGATGAACAGCTTCGAGCAACGCATTCTCGAGCACAGCGACGGTGCCTCACGCGCGATGGAACTGACTTCTCTCGTGGTCAGCGTCACGCTCCGGTGCAATCAGTCGTGCATCCACTGCCACGTGGCCTCATCGCCCAGGCGCACCGAAGTCATGGGCCTCGAGGTCATGGCGCGCGTGATCGAGGTCGCCTCGACAGTCCGCGCTTCGGTCGTCGACATCACCGGTGGGGCACCCGAACTCAACCCCGAACTGCCGGCCCTGCTCCGCGCCCTCAGAGCTGCCGGAAGCCGCGTCCAGCTCCGCACCAATCTCACCGTCCTGAACAGTCCCGCCTACGCCGGGTACGCGGACCTCTACGCCACCGAAGGAATCGAGCTACTCGCATCCTTGCCCTGCTACACCGAGCGCAACGTGAGTGCCGTGCGCGGCGCGGGCGTCCGAGACGCGAGCGTCGAGGCGCTGCGCACCCTGAACGCGCTTGGCTACGGGGCTCCGGGGGGATTGCGGCTTGACCTGGTGTACAACCCCGTCGGGACGACACTCCCGGAGTCTCAGACTGCTCTGGAGGCACTCTTCCGCGACGAGATGGCCGACCGCTTCGGGATCGTCTTCACTCACTTGCTCACGATGACGAACATGCCCGTCGGACGCTTCCGGGACCAGCTCGTCGCAGGAGGCGGCTATGACCGCTACATGCGCGCGCTCCAGGAGACGTTCAACCCCGACGTCCTCCCGCTGATCCAATGCCGGCATCAGGTCGAGGTGGGATGGGACGGGCGCCTGTACGATTGCGACTTCAACCTCGGGGCGGGACGGCCGGTCTCCCCGGGCGCTCCTCAGACCATCTGGCAGTTCGATGCAGATGCGCTGGAGCATCGCCGTGTCGTCTATGGTGACCACTGCTTCGGATGCACTGCCGGCGCTGGGTCGAGTTGAAATGGTTCCCTCCTCTGACCGGTCCGGTCAACCTGCAGAGTCCACGTCAGGCTCGACGTGCGGAGAACGAAACCCAATCGGTGTAGTCGTTGCGTGGGTTGCGTCGTTGTCCGAGTTGCTGAACATCGACGAACCCAGAACCGGTGAGCAGATCCGTGAGCCCTACCGCCGGCAGGGCGCCTGAGATTCAAAGCGACCAGCTCTCGGGATTGACGGATACCTCTCCCACTTTCTCTGGCTTGAGCACCGCATCGCACAACGCGAGGCGCCCGCCCGGCCGAAGCACCCTGTGGACCTCTGCTATCAGTCCGGCCTTGTCCGGTGATAGGTTGAGGCAGCCGTTTGACATCGCCACGTCGAACGTCCCGTCTTCGAACGGCAGCAGCCCCGCGTCCGCAACGAGGAATCGAACGTGTGTCCACGGCGTGATCGCCGCTGCCTCCTCGGCGCGCTCGACCATTTCGGGCGTGATATCCACACCGACCACTTCTCCGTGCAAGCCCACGGCTTCGGCTGCGACGAACGCGTCCAGACCTCCGCCGCATCCGATGTCCAGCACACGCTCACCCGCCTGCAGGTTGGCGAATGACGGCGGGTTTCCCACCCCGACGAACGCTTCGAGCGAAACGACCGGCACGTGATCGAGAGCCGCACCATATTCGAGATACTCGGCGCAGCGGTTTCCCGTCCACACGCCAAAGCCCGCGTCGACGCCGAGCGCGACGCGCGAGAATCGCTTCCGGACCGAGTCTGTGATCTGGGCTGCGTGCATGGGGCCCTCCTTCACCTTCGTCACCGCCGCCACCCGTCGAGCACCTCCGGGTCGATCCCCACCCGATAGCCTGCTATGAGCGCGAGGTACATGACGGTAGTCCGCAGCGCGCCTTCCTCCGTCCATCGTCGGCTGGACGTGAGAGCGCGCTCCGGCAGGACGCGAAGCACACCCAGACGCCGCAGGCGCTGTGCAAGCTCCCAGTCCTCCATCACCGGCTGCATCGGGTAGCCCCCCAGGTCCTCGAATGTCCGTCGGGTGACGAACAGGGCCTGGTCGCCGTAGGGAACACTGAACACCGCGATGCGCACCCTGCCCGCCAGCTCGAACAGGCGAGCGAGTGGCGTGTCGTCCGTGCCCCACCTGAAGCCGCCCCCGGCTATGTTTGGAACGGCCAGCGTCCGGCAGACGAGCTCGGCGAACCGCGCTGGAAGGCGCGTGTCCGCGTGAAGGAACACGATCGCGTCGCCCTCCGCCACGCGGGCGCCTGCATTCATCTGGCTCGCTCGACCCCTCGGCGCCACGATCACGCGGGCGCCCAAGCCGCGCGCGATCCGCTCTGTGCCGTCCGTGCTGCCGCCGTCGACCACGATCACCTCTGACGCTCCTCCTTCGAGCGCACTTCGGATCGCGGCGCCGATGCGAGCCGACTCGTTGAGCGCCGGAACCACAACCGAGACGGTGGTGGGTGGTTCTTCTTCAGCGGCGGCTTCCGAGCGCCACAGCGGCAGGTCTTCAGGGCGGTCCACGTCCGCGAGCCGGTCGCACACCGCAACTCTCAACGACGCGGCCTCGGCGCGGTCCACTGTCTGCCGGAACACGTCGGGGCCGCCCCAATCGATCCCCGAGAAGAGCGTCGGCAGGCTTCGCGACGCAGCCGCGGCGGTCACACCCAGCAGCCAATAGCCTCCATCGTCGGCAGGTCCGATCACCACGTCATGTTCCGCGAGACTGCGAACGGCCGCTCGCACGTGGGTTGCGCGTGCCGCCGGGCAGTCGGACCCGACAACGATCGCAGCACCCGCACCCGACTGTACCGCGCTCCACAGCGCAGCACGCAACCTCACCCCGAGGTCACCCTCCACTTGAGGTACGTAGCGTGGCCACCGCCCAAGCCACCGACGGGCGTCGGCCGATGAGCCGCCGTCGAGATGCACTTCGACTCGAGCCTCACCGGTGGCGTCAAGAGGCCGCAGGCGAGCGACGCAGTGCGCGGCGAGCTCGCTGTGCAGCTGCGCAGCGCCCTCGGGACCAAGAGCGGGAATCAGCCGGGTCTTTGCGGCTCCAGCGTGAGGGAACCGCGCCATGACCGCGATCACGACGCTGTCCCGCTTCTGAGCGCGGATCATGGCTCTGCAGTGAAGTCGTTGGGGCCAACCAGCAGGCGCAGCGCTCCCCGCAGTACCGGGTTGTCCCTCAGGCGACGCGTGTACTCGGCATCGGCAGGCCTCTTCACGGCGTCCGAGAACGTTGGATACGCGTGCAACACCTGGGAGAGCGCAGAGAACGGCATGTCGTGGTGAAGCACGACCGCGGCCTCATGGATGAGTTCGCCCGCGCGTTCGCCAAGGATATGCGCCCCGAGGAGATGCCCCCGGTGGTCGAGGACGTACTTGGCCAGACCCGTCGTCGCGCTCTCGGCATTCGCCCGGTCGGCCCGACCGAACTCATAGCGACGCACGTGGACCGCGTCTCCATGCGCAGCGCGAGCTTGCTCTTCCGTCATGCCGAGGTGCGCCAACTCCGGGTCGCTGAAGAGCACCCATACGACGTCTTCCCAGGTAACCTTCCGGGCAATCGGCAGGAGTGCGTTGACGGCGGCCGCAATCCCCTGCCGTTCGCCGGTGTGGGTGAAGTGGTAGGGGCCCGTCACGTCGCCCGCAGCGAAGATGTGGTGTGCTGTCGTTCTCATGTGTGCATCCGTGATCACGCCGCTCCGGTCCGTCTCGACGCCGGCGACGTCGAGTCCCTCGGGCAGAACCGGGACACGCCCTGTCGCGATCAGGAGTCTCTCGGCCTTGATAACTCTGTGAGTCTCGGATACCACGACTGCGCCGCCGCGGAAGTCCACTCGCGCCAACGAAGCGCCCAGAACGATCTCGACCCCCTGTGAGAGAAGAACCGCGGAGAGCCGCTCCACGAGTTCCGGCTCTTCAGCGCGCAGAAGCGTGGAACGGACAAGCAGGGTCACACGGGTCCCGAGCCGAGCAAACGCTGAAGCCATCTCCACGGCGACGGGTCCGCCGCCCACGATCACGAGGGACCGCGGAAGCTCGTCGACATCCCACAGGGTGTCGGACGTGAGAGCGAGGGACGCATCGAGCCCCGGTATCGGCGGGAGTTGCGGCCTGGAACCCGTGGCGATGACAAACCGTCGTCCCTTGAGTCTCCGTCCGTCCACCTCGATCTCGTCGGTCCCCGTGAATCGCGCTTCTCCGACGACGACTTCGATCCCATAGCCGGACAGCGTCTGCGCTGAGTCGTGTTCGGCGACATTTGAGATCACGGCACGGACATGGCCCATCACGCCCGCGGTGTCGATCTCCGGCGCGCGCACCAGGTTGAGGCCGAAGTCTTCCAAGCGGCTCATGGTATCGGCAGCGCGAGCGACGGCAAGCAGCGTCTTGCTCGGCACGCACCCTCGCCACGTGCACTCGCCGCCGAGCCGTCCTCGCTCGACAACGGCGACGCTCGCGCCAAAGCCACGTGCCACGAGCGCCGCGCTGAGACCCGCGGCACCGGAGCCAATGACGACGAGATCGAATCGCTCTCCCCGCTGGGACATGGGCGCTCCTTCAGGTCGATTTGTACCCATGTCCTGCTGTGGTGGTTCGATAATCGACGTGCTGCGCCTTTCCCGTGGCGATCGACGACGGCTCTCTTGGCGGGTTCCCGCCGGCGGAGTGTCAAGCACACTTGACTGTATGTAAAGTCCAGTTTACAGTTCGGTCATGAAGCTGCTCAACACCGTCAGGGAGCACCGCGTCATCAGGCGACTCACGCAGGAGGAGCTCGCATCTGCCGTGGGTGTGAGCAGGCAGACGATCATCGCCATCGAGAAGGGCGAATACACACCTTCTGCGCTGCTCGCCCTTCGTTTGGCCCGTGCCTTCCAAGTGGCATTCGAGGACCTGTTCTCCACCGATGATCAGGGGGACTAGATGAGGATTAGGGAGTGGTTCCAAGCCAACCAGCAGGACGAGCGGGAGCGCTACTACTATGCGCGTGCCGGCGCGCTGGCTTGGAGCGCGATGTCCGCCGCCGGCCTTATCGCGGCGCTGGTGTACATGCTCAACGACCGGCAGGACGAAGCGATGGTCCTGACGATCATCGTCATTCTCGGGTTGGTCGTGTGGGCATCGCTCATCTTGCGCTATAAGGTGACTCGGTGACTTTCAAAGCCGGCCTCGCCTCCGCGAAGCGCAAGGACCCCTCACTGCCCCGTCGGCGCTTGGTCCGCGGTCTCGTGGCGGCCGTGCTGGTCCTGGGCGTGTACGCGGTCACGCTTCCCTCGAACCTTGAGCAGCTGAGCCCGTTCGCCCCGATCCTCCAGCTCATCGCTTTCTCGATTGCCTCGATACTGGCGGCAACGCTCCTCGAATGGGCGCTGCTCATCCCGGTGTGGCTCGTCGCTCGTACGGCACGACGCTGGTGATCTCGAACTCCCTGTACGAGTTGGCTCCTTTGGGCGACAGCACCGTGCGCCACGGCGAGCCGCTCTACTGGCTGGGGTTGGCCGTGTTGGTTGTCGCCGCCACCACTCCGGCCGTTCTGTACTGGCGCCTCCTTGCAGAGGAGTGGCGGCAGCAAGGCGGCCGTGACCGGCAGTTCGTTCCGCGACTCATGCGTCGGGCACTCCTTGTCGGCGCGGTTCTCGTACCGGTCGCGCTTGGGTTCGCCTTTCTGACGTCAAGCGCCGTCATCTCGCGTCTGCAGGATGGAATACGATGGAGCCAGACCGCCGACGTGATTGGGGAATCGTTCCTCGCGATACTGCCGCTCTACTACCTGGGTCTTGCGGTGGTTGGAACGACCGTGATGCTGGGCTTGCACTGGCGCGATCGCTTGATGCAGGAGCGCATCGAGTTCGAGGAGCGCGCACGGCTGCAGCGCGACGCGCACGACAAGATCTACAACCGGCTGTCGGCGCTGTCCAAACGGGTGGCGCTCGCGTCCTCGGCCACGTCACCCGAGGCGATCGGCGACCTCGCACAGGTTGCGGAGGACATCCGCACGACCGTGATCGATCTTCAGGAGGTCCTCGGGGACGCGCCTCAGAGTCGAGCCCAGACGGCGGATCCGTCGGCGCTCGCGCCGCAGCTGGCCGGGATCTGTGACGCGCAGGCGGCCCGGTTAGGCATGCAGGTGACGTTCACGTCCGCGGGCCCCGCACCGGAGATTCCGCCGCTTGTGGGATGGGACCTACGGTGCGTCGCCGAGGAGGCCCTGACGAACGCTTCGAAGCACGGGGGGGCCTCAGAGGCTCTGCGTCTCGCTTCGCGTCGCGGGCGACGAACTGACGCTGGAGATCCTGGACAACGGGCTTGGAATCGACGACAGCTTCGACATTGACGGACTCCCTGCGGAGGCCCACGGGCTCCGCGGGATGCGCTCACGACTGGCGCGAGCGGATGGGAGACTGGAGATCGTCGGCGTCCCTGGGGAAACACGGGTGCTGGTGACGCTGCCCCTCCGGGGACTCTCGCACTAAGTGAGACGGGCGACCGTGCTGCGCTACAGGGCCGGACCTTCAACGAGTCGCTGGAAGGCCTCTTGCCGCGAGCCGGCATCGAGAATCGAGTACGCGAGCTTGATGCGGGAGTTCACGGTGTTGGTGCTGACCGAGAGCTCCGAGGCGATCTCCTTCGCTGACATCCCACAGAAACAGTAGAGGTACACCGTAGTGCGTACCGCCTCGGTGAGATCCTGCAGCGTGCGGTCAGCACGCAGAATGTCGGTCGCATAGTTGGAGAGCTCGTCGGTCTTCCCGAGGATCTGCTCGGCGATCGACGTGGTCACCACGAAGCGCCCCTCGTGCACGCGCACGAGCGCGTTCACGAGCTTCTCGGCGGTCTCGTTCTTCCAGACGTAGCCGTCAGCACCCGCTCGGATGGCTTCGAGGATCGTCGCCTCGTCCTGCGACACCGACGTCATGAGGACCTTCGCTTCCCGTGCGATGGCCCGAAGCGGGGCGATCGCCGCGATTCCTCCTCGCTCGTCCGTACCCAGACGAACATCGAGGAGCAGCACATTCGGAAGGGCACGCGACGACGACGCGCTGAGTCTACCGGTCGCCTCAGCGGTTGATGATGCGGCGCCCCAGAGGTGCGTGCGGCTGTCCTTGAGGATCAGCGACTGCATCGCGTCAAGAGCGTAGTAGTCATCATCGAGCACCAGCACACCCACCGGGTTCATAGTAGGCCCCTCTCGTGTGTGCCCCTACCATCGCACGAAGACTCTGACGCCGCGACACCATTTCTTGGTCATCGATTGCACGCCCGAGTGGTCTGCCGACATCCATCGGGTAGTGCGAGGATGGACTCACGGCGAGGGCACCTGACCCATCGCCGGCTCTTCGAGGCGGGAGGCAGGCGATGGCTGAGTTCGATCCGATGAAGTTCTTCGCGCTGTGGATGTTCACGCACGAGCAGGCCGACGATCTGATGGTGCAGTCCGTAGCGCGTGGACGCGCCGGGGACGTCGAAGGGATGTCCGGCGGGCCCGACGCGTTCACCGATGGCTTCATGGCAATGGTCGCCGAGGAGAAGGCGCGGCTCAGAGCGCGGCTTGCCAGTGGGGAGGCGGAACCGAGCGTGACCGCGGGCGACGAACGCCTCGACGAGATCGGCTTCGAGGTAAGCGAACTGCGCGGGCGTCTCGACCAGATGCAGACCAGTTTGGATGCCATCGCCGCAGCGGTTCGTGTCGGACGGATGTGACTGTCGTGTCAGCGAGGTCTCGTCGAATCACGCTCGCCGTTCTTGGCGCAGTCGCGCGCAGCGTCGTCCGTTCTCGCTTCATGCTTGCGGGTCCGTCTGCACGCCGAGTCGCATGGGCCGTTGAGCTGCGCCGTGCGTTCGAGGAACTGGGCGGGGCGTTCATCAAGATCGGTCAGATGATTTCCGTGCGTGCCGATGAGTTTGGTGAGGAGCTGGCCGGTGAGATGGAGCGTCTCCGGGACCGGTGCACCCCGGTGCCCTTCTCGGAGGTCGCCCCCATCATCGAGATCAGTCTTGGCGCGCCGCTGGAAGCGCTCTTTGCGTCCATTGACCCAATGCCGATCGCGACCGCATCCGTTGCCCAGGTACACGCCGCGGTGCTGGCTGAGGACTACCAGCCGGTCTACGGAGAGACCATGCCCTCAGGCACCGACGTGGTGGTGAAGGTGATTCGCCCGGGCGCAGCAGAGGCGCTGCGGAGCGACGTAGCCGAAGCTCGCAGGCTCAGCGGGCGCGCATTCGTCAGATGGCTGCTCCGCGGCGTCGACCTCGCGTCACTGCTTGACGAGTTCGAGCGCTCGCTCGAGCGCGAACTGGACCTCCGGATCGAAGGCCGCGTCGCCGATCGTTTCGCGTTCGACTTCCGCCACGACCCCAAGATCGTCGTGCCGCGGGTGGTCTGGACGCGTGCGGCGTCGCAGGTCCTGACGATGGAGCGCATGTACGGCTGGCGGCTCTCAGACCTTGACGAGGCCGAGCTTGCGGGCGTGGACGCGCACGGACTGGCGGTCCACGGGGCGACCGCGTTCATGCGCCAAGTAATGCTGTACGGACGCTACCATGCCGACCTCCACCCCTCGAACCTCTTCGTGACACCGGACAACCGGATCGCCTACCTGGACTTCGGCATCGTGGGACATCTCACCGATGCCGAGCGTGGTCAGATCGCCCAGGTGCTTGCGGGCTTCGTGTATCGCGACGCGGATCGGGCGCTTCGCTACTCCGCCGACCTGGGGGTGGTCGTTCCGCCGGAAAAGGTGCTGAGCGTCCGAAGCGATCTTGGCGAGCTCCTCGACCGAACCATGGCTGGCGGCAGCACGGACTTCAGGCACTTCGGGTTCGGGTTCCTGGCCCTGCTGCGCCGCAACGGGATCGCGATTCCCGGTGGCTACGGGCTTCTGGTCAAGTCCCTTGCGACCGTCGAAGGCGTGGCCCGCCGCCTCTACCCCGACATCGACATCATGGAGGTCGCGCGACCGTTCGTTACCAAGATGATCGGTGACAGCGTCGGGCGTCCTCAGGTGGTGCAGGAGCGGCTTCCGATGGCGTGGCGGGCGGCGATGCGGGAGCTCTTGGCCTAGCAGACGGATTGGAAGGAAGCGCGTGCGACGCGTACGCCGTACGCCGGGAAACAGGAGACATCGATGGCAATCAAGCGACACCACACCGAAGCTCCTCCGCCGTTCAGTGCAGTGCTTGGCGGGATGGCGGCGGCACTCGTCGCGCTCCTGGTCTTCTCGGCGTTGGTGCAAAGCACGGGTGGGACAGACGACTCAGCGCCACTCGTTGCGGCACTCATCGGGATCGCTGCCACAACCACCTTCCTCGTGGGCGGCCTGTACTTGACCGTATCGCTGCCCTGGCTGGCGAGCGCACTGGTGTTCGCAGGAGGATTCACGGCGTTGTGGAGCACGGGCGCCTCGTTCGCCGCCGAACCCAGGTTGCCGGCGCTTCTGGCGCTGGGGGCGGCCATCGTCGTGGTGATGGCGTTCGGCTGGCGTCGCCTCTCGCGCGCACCGGCATCAGAAGCCGTCCCCGCTGGAGGGGACGCGTCCTAGGCAGGGAGACGATAGGGTATCTGAGCTGCGGTTTTCCACTTGCGCGGTGTATGTGGAAGGACGTCATGGGACGTCATCCCTGCAGAAGACCACAGGCGAGCGTGAGCTTTGAGCGTCTGCCCTTCTCCCCTACGGCGTCACATCGATCGCGTCGATCACGACGTTCGCGGCGGTGGCGGCGGGGTTCTTCGTCCCGGTCGGGCGGATGGAGATGGTGTGGGCGCCGGGAGTGAGCACGCCCGACTGCCACACGACCTCACGCCAGCCTTGGATGGCGAGGTTGGCGCGGTAGGTGTCCACGGTCGCGACCTTCACACCGTCGATGTAGACGTCCGCGATCCCGTAGTTCGTGGTCCTCGGGCCGATCCAGGAGACGCGCGTGCCGGTGAAGGAGGCCGTGAAGGCGGCGTTCGTCCAGCGGGAATACGCGTAGGTCTTGTTGAAGTAGGTGGGGTTGACGTAGGGGAGCCAGCTTCCCGTGTAGCCGGGTAAGGCGAGGCTGTCGTCGATACGGGTGCCGAGACCTGACGGAGACGTGCCCGTGACCTCGAACCTGTCGAGGACGACGACGTTCCCGGAAGATGCCGCGTTCTTGGCGCCCGTGAGCCGGAGCTCGATTGCGTGGGGGCCGTCGGACAGTGTCGCACTCTCCCAGATGGTGGCGGAAAGCGTGCCGGGGGCGGCCTGGTAGCAGTCCACGTTGGAAGCGGCGAGCGCGCCGTCGATCCAGACGTCCGCCATGCCGTAGGACGGCTGCTTGGGGCCGACCCACTTGATGGAGGAGCCGGTGAAGGACGCCTTGAGCACGGTCCCCGTCCAGCGCCCGTAGACGTACCCCCCGCCGGAGTAGGCGGTGGAGTAGCCGGTGACGAAGCGGTCGAAGACCACGCCTGCGGCGTCGTGCTCGAGGGGGATGGTGGAGGGGTTGGGAATCTCGTTCACGGTGACGGTGAAGGTCCCGGAGTCGGTCGCCTCGCCGTCACTGACGATAATCGTGATGTCGTAGACTCCCGGGCCCTGCGCCTCGGAGGGCGTCCAGGTGAAGTCGCCGTCTGCGGTGATTGCGGCCCCCGCCGGCGCGCCCGCGTCCAAGCTGAAGAAGAGCGCGTCGCCGTCGGCATCGGTGGCCTTCGCAGTGAATGAGAGCAGCGAGAGCTCATGAACGGTCTTGTTGCCGATCGCGTCGAGCATGGGCGGTGAATTGACCGCCAGCGACGCGAGATAGAAGTCTTCCTCGTGAGCGGTGCCGTCGCAAACGAACGGGGTGCCAACCGCGTCTTCGTAGTCGACATACCCACCGTACGCGACCAGGCGGGTACCGAACACCCGCCTCTAGGTCGACGAGCCGAAGAGGCCGTCAGTGCCGGTAGTCACGTAGTCCAGCTCCCACCAACTCCCATCGAACGGATCGTAGCCCTCCAACGCGACGTCCACTCCTGCGATGAGCTCGAAGGTGTCGGCATCGCGGACCGCCCCAGAGGCTGACCCCGTCGCGGTCGACGGCGTGAGAACGACGTTGAAGACCAGCGCCTCACCCGTGTACTGGACAAGATCCGGAACCTCGGAGATGTACGCCTCGAAGCCGTCCGCATAAACGTCAACGCTGTAGAACGCTCCGATTTCGAGATTCGCTTCGCACTCGTAATACCGATCGGCATCGGTCAGTCCCGTGCTGATCTGCACCCATTCGTTCACCTCGTCGTAGGTGTAGAGCACAGCCTCTGCACCTTCGACCGGGTCCGTCGTGACAGCATTCGTCACGGTACCGGTGACGACGTCGGCGAATGGGACAAGTTGCACGTCGCACACGAGGGGCGTGCCGTCGTAAGGAATCACGTCGACCACGTCCGAGATGTACGATTCGAAGCCCCTCGCGATGACGTCTACGCTGTAGGAGACGCCGATCTCCAGGGAGGACTCGAAGAAGTAGACTCCCGTCGGGCCGGTCGTCGTCATGTCAAGAGAGACCCAGCCGTCAATCTCGTCGTAGCTCCAGAGCTCTACCTCCGCATCCGGCACTGGCTCGCCTGTGATCGAGTTCGTAACCGTGCCCGAGAAGGTGGTCGCCCCGTACGAGAGCGCGGGCGACAACACCACCATCAGCACTAGCACCCCAAGAACGACGAGGACCCTCAGACTGCCGCTGCGGGGATTCATAGTGGCGACCTCCTGACTAGGCGACCCGTGCTGTGAACGATTCATCCTTAGCTGAGCCTAGCAGAAGGCGCGCCTTTGGTGAGGTCCTCCCCTAGAGCGTCACGTCGCATGGGACACTCGTCAGCTCGCATGACGCTCGACTCCTGCGCGGGCGTCTTCAATGACGAAGCGGATGCCACCCGGAAGGACGCAGGAGAGTGGCTCACTACGGTGCCGGTGGGATTGCGATAGGATTCTGGGTTTTCCCTCTGGCAAGACGAAGGTCAGCGGCCCGAAAATGGCCCGCCGACCTGCGTATTTCTATGGTGGAGACGAAGGGGCTCGAACCCTCGACCTCAGGCTTGCAAAGCCCGCGCTCTCCCAGCTGAGCTACGTCCCCGCGAAGCGGGATTATAGCACCTCGCGTGCCGTCCTCAACGGTCGACGCGGCGCACATCGAGCGCGTCGTCGGCGAATTGCACGAACCGCTCGGCCACGACAAGCGCGGCACAGGCCCCGGTTTCGTCGAAGTCAGAGCGGTAGTCAGCGTTCTCCCGGAGTACGCGTGCCCGCTCGAGTCCCATCGCGAGCTCAAGACCGTCTGGGGTGTTCGCGTACAGCTCCCGAAATGCGACCCCCAGGCAGAAGTGGCTCTTCTCTGCGTAACCCGCGCGGAGAATGAGCGCCCGCGCGGCGTGGAACATGCAGTAGTACGCGGTGATCGTCAGCCGCTTCCACTGCTGGTGCCCGACCATGAGACTCGCATCGTGCAGGTCTTGGTGCGCCGCCTCGATCTCCCGGACGACGACGTCCGGCGAACCTTCAAACCGCACGATGGCGCGCTTCTTAAGGCAGTCGTCGAACTCGCTCACCGGGTGCCACCGACTCGGATGCCTTGGGCGATCGCGCGCGCGAATGTGCCACCCTCGGCGATAATCTGCATATGCTGCGACGGCGTCACCACCACCGGCTGAAGCGAGCCGTGACGCGCGAGCTCCCCGAGCACGCGGTCAACCTCAGAGGTGACGACGAGCAGATCGAGGTCGCTCCCCTCCGTATCCTCGCCACGCGACGCGCTGCCGAAGAGCACGGCGAGGTCAACGTCGTTGGCGACAGGCGCCAGCACGGCGCGCGCCTTGGCGATCGCGCGCGCGATCTTCAGGTGATGGACGAGGGGGTCATCGGGATCGATCCGGTACAGAAGCGTACGACCGACCGACTCCGCCGAAGCGAGCCCCTGGTCCGCAAGCTCCTTCAGTGCCCGGTGCGTGCTGCTCTTGGGCAGCCCGAGCCGCTCGCGTACCTGCGCCTCTGTGAATGCGCTGCCGGCACCGTCCATCAAGAGGTCCAGCACCGACTCTTGGACCGTGGTTGATTCCGCAATCCTGAAGCTCAGACCCGCCGTCTTGGACGTATATCCCATCTTCTTAGACATACGTCCACTATAGTGGGACGTGTCGCGAGACGCAAGTCGCTCCGGGCGCACGGAAGGCGGATGCGCGCGCTGCATCCGCCTTCTTCTGATAGATCAGCCGGAACGACCTTCGCATCGCCCGAGGCGCCCCTCCAAAGGGCTATCCTAGGAAGCTGTTGGTCCTGTGAGAGATCCCAGAGGGCCGCACTTCCGGAGGTTCCAGGGGCTTATGCCCGTTGCCTTCTCTGCCGTTCCGGCCAGCTCCTTCTCTCATACCCCGTGCGGGCGGATTCAGAACACGCCCGCCTGGAACCTTGGCTACTTGAGCTTGTCGAGAGCCGCCTTCATCTGCGCTTTGGTGACCGCTCCCACGATGGTCTCGCTGGTGGTGCCGTCGGCGTTCAGGAACACGAACGTCGGCACGAACTGCGCGCCGTATTTCGTCGCCAGGTCGGCGCCCTCGGCGCTCTTCTCGACGTCGTAGAGCTTGAACTCCACTGTGCCCTCATACTCCTGCTTGAGCCCGTCGACCACGGGCTTCATCTCTTTGCAGCTGGGTCACCAGTCGGTATAGAACTCGTACATCACCGGCAGGCCGCTCGCGGAGGGAGTGGGCGCACCGCCACCGGCCGCGGTTTGTGTCTCAGTCGTCACGTCGAGCCCGGCCTGCGCCCACCCGGCGATTCCCGCCGTGAGGTTGTAGACCTTCTCGAAGCCGGCTTGCTGCAGGATCTGCATGGCCGTGATCGAGCGGCTCCCCGTCGCGCAGTAGAGGAGGACGGGCTTGCTCTCGTCGAGCGTGCCGATGGCTGCCGGAAGCTCATCGAGCGGGATGTTCTGCGCGCCGGCTATCATGCCGCCCTGGAACTCGGCCGGCGTGCGGACGTCGACGACGACGGCGCCCGCGTCGATCACCTTCTGCGCGTCGGCATTGCTGACGTTCCCGGCCGGAGGCAGGGACCCGCCGGAGCATCCGGTCAGGGCAGCAACGAGCGCAAAGAGCGCCACGGCGATGGCAATCCCTCGCTTCATGCAACCTCCTCGAGCGTACCGCTATACCCTGATGGGTATTGTACCGCACTAGAGCAACCACCGTGCCGCTCAAGCATGTACCGTGCCGCATGCGAGGGCGCTCTCGCGCCCGTCGTGGCACAATCACAGTAGCCGGAATCGCCCGCACTGGGTGCCGGCGCGGGCACGTACCACCACGGACGCGAGGTGCGTAGATGATCGAGGAGCAACCGGTCCCCCGTCCCCTTGTCCCCGGTTCCCCCGAGCCGATTCGCGGCGACCTTGTTACGGGCGAGCGACTCGCTGACGCAGCACGGTCGCTTGCCGGCTCGCAAGCGGCGGTCGAAACGCTCGAGGGCAGGACGACTCCACTGCCCGTGCTCGTGGGAGCAGCCGACACGTCATTGCACCTCGCCTACAGCCGCCTCGCCGCCGACGCCCGCGCTGACGTGTCGGTCTCGGTAGCCGCCGAGTGGCTGCTCGACAACTTCTACCTCATCGAGGAACAGGTCGACGCCATCAAAGTCGATCTCCCACGCGACTACGGCCTCGAGCTCCCGCGCCTCACGTCAGGACCGCTGGCCGGGTACCCCCGGGTGCTGGAGCTCACCGCGCTCGTCGTGGGTGCGGCGGACGGGCGACTTTCTCAAGAGGATCTCGAAACCGCGGTCATGGCCTTCCAGGACGTCACCCCGCTCACCATCGGTGAGGTCTGGGCAGTGCCGATCATGTTCCGGGTCTGTCTCGTGGAGAATCTCGCCCGTTTGAGCGGTCGCGTGCTCGCCGCGCACCAAGCCGCTACCGCCGCCGACGAGTGGGCGAATCGCATCCTCATCGCCGTGCAGGGCTCGCCGGGCACGCTCGACAGCGTTGTCAGCGAGCTCGCACGTGGCCACGACGCGGAGCACCCCGCGTTCCTGATCCGGCTGCTGCAGCGGCTGAGGGACCAGGACCCCGCGGTCGAGTCGGCCGTCGCATGGGCGCAGTCGCAGGTCATCGAGCACCGGCTGGCGCTTGAGGACCTCATACTCGCGGAGCAGCAGGCACAGGCTGCCGACCAGGTCTCGATAGCGAACGCGATCACCAGCATCCGCTTCCTCTCGGCGCTCGACTGGCGGCGCTTCTTCGAGCGCTGCTCGATTGTGGAGGCCGTCCTCCGCGAGGACCCCGCGGGCGTGTACGCGCGCATGGACTTCGTCTCGCGGGACCGCTACCGCCACTCGGTGGAGCAGCTTGCCGAGCGGAGCGAGCACTCGCAGTGGACGGTCGCGGAGGCGGCAGTCAGCCTCGCACTGGAGGCGCTCCAGCGCGAGCCCGCCGCCCGCGCGGCCGCGCATGTGGGGTATCACCTCATCGGCGACGGCCGCCGCGCGCTCGAGCGCTCGCTGGGCTACCGCCCAACGGTGCACGAGCGCCTCCACCGCGGACCCCTGGCCCCGAAGGGGTTGGTCTTCGGCGGCATGCTCGCGCTCTTGACTGGCGCCGCCGCATTCAGCGTGGGCGCGTACGTCGCCGGGCGAGGCGCGCCTTTCGTGTGGGCGGTGCTTCTGGCGCTCATCGCCGTCATCCCGCTCTCCGACCTCGCGATCGGGCTCACGAACCGAGTTGCAACGTGGATCTGGCGCGCCCGAGCGCTCCCGAAGCTCGACGACCGGCTTCCCGTGACGGACGCCAACCGCTCGATGGTGGTCGTGCCGGCGCTCCTTACCTCGCCCACCTCCGTCCGGCACGTTCTCGAGAACCTCGAGATCGCGTACCTCGCCAACCGCGACGCCAACGTTCACTTCGGGCTGCTCGGCGACCTGCGTGGCGCGGCGCAGGAGACGACGGAGGCCGACGGGCCCATCATCGAGGCCGCCCTCGAGGGCGTTGCGGCACTCAACGCCACGTACGCCGGTTCGGCCGATTTCGACACCGGCGCCCCCGCAGGCACCGGTCCGTTCCACCTGTTCATTCGCAGCCGGCGCTTCAATGAGGCGGACAGCGTGTGGATGGGGTGGGAACGCAAGCGGGGCGCGCTTGAGGAGTTCAGCAGCCTGCTTCGCGGCGCCGACGACACGAGCTACACGGTCAGGGCCGGAGACGACAGCGTGCTCTCGAGCATCACCTTCGTCATCACGCTCGACGCCGATACGATCCTGCCCCGCGACACCGCCCGCAGGATGATCGCGACGATCGCGCATCCGCTCAACCGCGCCGAGCTTGATGTGGCGTCGCGTCGGGTCCTTCGCGGCTACGGCCTCATCCAGCCGCGCGTCGCTATGTCGCTCGAGGGCGCCGAGCGTTCGCCGTTCGCGTGGCTCTACTCGGGCGTGACCGGCATCGACCCGTATGTCGGCGCGGTGTCCGACACCTACCAGGACGTCTTTGGCGAGGGCTCGTTCACCGGCAAGGGCATCTTTGAAGTCGAGGTCATGAACGCCGTCCTCGAGGACCGCTTCCCCGCGAACACGCTCCTGTCGCACGATCTGCTCGAAGGCTCGTACATCCGCACGGCGCTCGCGAGCGATGTCGAAGTGATCGACGACCAGCCGTCGAGCTACCTCTCCCATGTGGCGCGCAACCACCGCTGGGTGCGTGGCGACTGGCAGACGCTGCCGTGGCTGGGCGCTCGCGTCCCCACGCCCAGCGGTACCGAGGATAACCCGCTGAACGGGCTGTCGCGGTGGAAGATCATCGACAACCTGCGGCGCTCGCTCGTGGCACCAGCGCTCGTGCTGCTCGCCGCGGTCGGCTGGGCGGTCCTGCCCGGTCCGGACTGGCTGTGGCTCGCGCTGCTGCTGAGCATCGTGCTCTTCCCCGTGTACTTCGGGCTTCTGAACACGTTCGTCCTTCGCGGGCGAGGCGACGGCGCTCACCGCGACCTTGCGACGTTCGTGCACGACTTCTGGCGCGACACCGCCCGAGCGTTCCTCGAGCTGGCGGTGCTGCCGCACCAGGCGTACATGATGCTCGACGCGATCGTCCGGTCGCTCTGGCGGATGAACGTGTCGCACACAAACCTGCTCGAGTGGGAGACGGCCGCCGACGTCGAGCGCCGCGCCGGGGCGGACCTCAAGGGGTTCGTTGTGCGCATGCGGATGGGCCTCGCACTTGCGGTCGCGGCCCTCGTACCGGCGGCAATCACCGATCCGGCATCGATCGCGACCGCGATGCCGCTCGTCGCGTTGTGGCTCTTGGCGCCGTACGCCGCATGGCGTGTCAGCCAGCCGTCCGTTTCGGCCGAGCCGGTGCTGACGGCTGACGAACGCTTGACGATGCGCCTTGCGGCGCGCAGGACGTGGCGATTCTTCGAGACGTTCGTCACGCCCGAGGGCCACTGGCTCGCCCCCGACAACTACCAGGAAGACCCCAAGGGCGAGGTGGCGCACCGCACGTCGCCGACGAACGTGGGCCTCCAGCTCCTCTCCGGTCTCACCGCGTACGACCTCGGCTACCTGACCGTCGCCGAGCTTGTCGACCGCACCTCCCGTACGCTCACAACGCTCACCGGTCTTGAGCGGTGGCGCGGCCACTTCTACAACTGGTACGACACGCTGACGCTGGAGGCGCTCCGCCCGGGCTACGTCTCCACCGTCGACAGCGGTAACCTCGCCGGTCACCTCGTCGTGCTGCGCGTGGGGCTGGAGCATGCAGCCGACGCGCCGCTTCTGGGCGACCAGGTGCTTCTGGGGATCCGCGACACCGCGCTTCTCGCGCTCGACGAGGTCGGCCGTCTCGGCACCGCCGTGGCGCCCGGCAACGGCACCGCCGAGCTCAGGAGCACGCTCGACGATCTCGTGCGTCGGGTCGACCTCGAGCGTGCGCCTCATGACCTGGCCGAGTGGCGCGCGCTCCTCGCCCGCCTCGCACCGCTCGCGACCGATGTCGTGCGCGACGGTGCGAGCCTCCCGGCCGTTGCCGGCGGCGAGGGCGCCCTCGCCCGCCTGCGCTCGGCGCTTACTGACGTCGCACGGCGCATCGAGGAGCCGCGCTCGCTCATCGAGCGGTGCGCGCCCAACGCCGCCGGTGCCGCTGGCGCTGCGCCGACGCACACGGATGGCGTCCCCTCGCTCCGTACGCTCGCCGACGGCAACGCCGGCGCCCGCATGCTCCTCGCAGAGCTTGACCTCGCAACGAACATCGCTCGGGAGACCGCCGATGCGATGGACTTCGCGTCGCTCTACGTCCCGGACCGAGGCGTGTTCTCGATCGGGTTCAACACCGCCGAGGGCAAGCTGGACGACTCCTACTACGACATGCTCGCCTCGGAGTGTCGCCTCACGAGCTACTTCGCCATCGCGAACGGTGAAGTGCCGCAGGAGCACTGGTTCCGCTTGGGCCGTTCCATCACCGAGACCGAGCGCGGCCGGGCCCTCGTTTCGTGGAGTGCCTCGATGTTCGAGTACCTCATGCCGCTCCTCGTCATGCGCGTCTGGCCGGGCACGCTTCTCGACCAGACGTACAAGAACGTGGTGCGGCGCCAGATCCACTACGGGCGTCAGCGGAGCGTGCCGTGGGGCGTGTCGGAGTCAGCGTTCAACGCCAAGGACGTCGACCTGACGTACCAGTACCAGGCGTTCGGCGTGCCGGGCCTGGGGCTCAAGCGCGGACTCGCCGACGACGTCGTGGTCGCGCCGTACGCGACCGTGCTCGCACTGCCGGTGGCGCCGCACGAGGCGCTCGACAACCTGCAACGTCTCGCTCGCGAAGGCGCGCTCGGCTACTTCGGCTACTACGAGGCGATCGACTACACGCCTGGCCGCGTGCCCGCCGGTCGCGAACGCGCGATCGTCAAGGCATACATGGCGCACCACCAAGGCATGAGCCTCGTCGCGCTCGGCAACATGCTCACCAACAACCGCATGCAGGAGCGCTTCCACGCGGATCCCGTCATGGCCTCCGCCGAGCTGTTACTGCAGGAACGTGTGCCGCGGATGCTGCACATCGCCCACCCGCACGTCGAGGAGGTCGAGTCCGTCCGCTCGCTCCGCGAGGTCCCGCCGCCGGTAGCGCGCTCCTACCCGCTCGCGAACACGCCCACGCCCTCGACGCACTTCCTCTCGAACGGCTCGTACTCGGTCATGATCACCAACGCCGGTGGTGGCTACAGCCGCTGGCGCGATCACACCGTCACGCGCTATCGCGAGGACATCACGCGCGACTGCTGGGGCCAGTTCGTCTACCTGAAGGACGTCGAGAGCGGCTACGTCTGGTCGACGGCGTTCCAGCCCTCCCGCACAGAACCTGAGGAGTACCACGTCATCTTCTCGGTGGACAAGGCCGAGTTCCGCCGCTTGGACCGCGACATCGAGACGCACACGGAGATCACGGTCTCTCCTGAAGACGACGCCGAGGTCAGGCGCGTGATGATCACCAACCATCGCCGCACGCCGGTGACCGTCGAGGTGACGTCGTACTTCGAGGCAACGCTTGCGGAGCGGGGCGCCGACCACGCACACAAGGCGTTCAGCAACCTGTTCGTCCAGACCGAGGCGCTCGAGAGCGGGCAGGCCCTGCTCTTCACGCGCCGGCCACGCTCCGCCGAGGACCCTCGCGTCTGGGGCATGCACGTGCTGTCCTGCGACGCGCCCGACGCGGGCGAATGGACGTACGAGACCGATCGCGCCCGGTTCCTCGGGAGGCTCCATACACCGGTCGACGCGGACGCGATCTGGGGGACCGACGAGCTCTCGAAGACGACCGGCGCGGTCCTCGACCCCATCTGCAGTCTCCGTCAGACCGTCACCCTCGGCGCCGGCCAGAGCGCACGGCTCGCCTTCAGCACCGGCGCCGCTGATGCTCGCGAGCGCGCGGTCGTGCTTGCAGAGAAGTACCGCGACCCGCGCAGCGTACAGCGCGCCTTCGACCTCGCGTGGTCGACGAGCCAGATCGAGCTCCGCGACCTCGGGATCACGCCCGAGGAGGCGGTCACGTTCCAGCGCCTTGCCTCGCGCCTGCTCCTGACCGATCCGCGTTCGCGCCTGAAGGTGCTCACCGAGGTGGAGAACCGGCTGCAGCTTTCCGGGCTGTGGTCGATCGGTATCTCGGGGGACAACCCGATCCTGCTCGTGGAGATCGAGCGCCTCGAGCAGGCGCCGCTCGTCCGTCAGGCGCTGCTCGCGCACCAGTACTGGCGCTCCAACGGCTTCGAGGTGGACCTCGTCGTCCTCAACACGAAACCGAGCGCGTACGCATCCGAACTCGACAGCCGGCTGCGGTTGCTCATGCGCACCGGGCAGGCTCTGCAGCTCATGGACCGGCCCGGCGGCGTCTTCCTGCGAACCGCCGACCACATGCCGCCCGAGGTCAAGAACCTTCTCCGGAGCGTGGCTCGAGCGGTCCTCACGGGTGACGGCGGGCCAATCGAGCTCCATCTGGGCCTTCGCGCCGAGCGCCCGGAGCTGCCGGATCCGCTCATGCCGGCGATGGCGCCCGTGGACGATCCCCTCCCGGCGTTCACGCGCCCCGCACTCCTGCACGACAACGGCTACGGCGGCTTCGACGTTGAGCGCGACGAGTACGTGATCGTGCTTCAGGGCACGTCCGCGACGCCTGCGCCATGGGTGAACGTGCTCGCGAACCCGCGTTTCGGCGCGCTCATCTCGGAGGCGGGCGTCGGCTGCACGTGGGCCGAGAACAGCCACGAGAACCGCATCACCACCTGGAACAACGATCCGGTGAGCGACGGGACGGGCGAGGTCTTCTACATCCGCGACGAGACCACGGGTGAGTACTGGTCCCCAACACCGCTCCCCTGCCGCGACGACGCACCGTACGTCATCCGGCACGGCCGCGGCTACACGCGCTTCGAGCACGTCTGTCACGGAATCTCCCACGAGCTCGACTGGTTCGTGGCGGCAGACGACCCGGTGCGCGTGGCGCACCTGCGCCTGACCAACGAGACCGGCCGCGAGCGTCAGCTCACGGTGACGCACCTCGTCGAGTGGGTGCTTGGCGACTCGCGCAGCCGGGCTCAGCAGCGGGTCGTGACCTGGTGGGACGACGCCGAGCAGCTCCTGATGGCGGTCAACTGGTTCAATCTGGACTTCCCGGGGCGGCCCGCGTTCCTCGCCTGCGACTGCGACGTGCACTCCTATACCGCGAGCCGCACGGAGTTCCTCGGCCGCAACGGCGAGCCGCGCCGGCCGGCGGCCATGGGCCGCCGCGCGCTCGGCGGCGAGACCGGGCGCTTCCACGACACCTGCGGCGCGATCATGCGCGCGGTGACGCTTGGGCCTGGCGAGAGCGCCGAGCTCACCTTCATCCTCGGGCAGACCGAAAGCGTCGAGACGGTCCACGATCTGGTGCACCGCTTCCGCGCGCCCGGCGCCGCGAAGCGCGAGCTCGCGCTGGTGCGCGAGCGCTGGGCGACCACGCTCGGCGCGGTCAATGCCGAGACGCCGGACGCAGCCCTCGACCTCATGGTGAACGGCGGCGCGCTCTATCAGACGCTCGCCTGCCGCTTCTGGGGACGCACCGCCACCTACCAGTCCTCCGGGGCGCTCGGCTTCCGCGACCAGCTGCAGGACTGTCTGGCGCTCATCTACACGCGGCCCGATCTCGTCCGCGAGCACATCATCGACGCCTCACGCCGCCAGTTCCCCGAAGGCGACGTCCTGCACTGGTGGCAGCCGGTCAGCGGCCGCGGCGTGCGCACGCGCTTCACCGACGACCGTCTCTGGCTTCCGTTCGTGGTGGCCGAGTACATCGCGGCGACCGGTGACGACTCGGTCCTGTCGGTGGAGGTGCCCTACCTGGAGGGCGCGGCCATTCCCGCCGGGCATGAGGACCTCTACCTGCAGCCCCATGCAGCGCTTCGTGTCGGGACGGTGTACGAGCACTGCACGGCCGCCATCCGCGTCAGTGCGGCCGTGGGCGCGCACGGCCTGCCGCTCATGGGCGGCGGCGACTGGAACGACGGCATGAACCGCGTCGGCATCGGCGGTGCGGGCGAGAGCGTGTGGCTTGCGTGGTTCCTCGACGTGGTGCTGCGCGGTTTCGCCCCGCTGGCCGAGGCTCATGGCGACCTCACCTTCGCCGAGGAGTGCCGCGCATTCGCATCCGAGCTGGTCTCGGCCACGGAGCGTGAAGGGTGGGACGGTGCCTGGTACCGGCGTGCGTTCTTCGACGACGGCACGCCGCTCGGTACGCGGCAGGCTGACGAGTGCCAGATCGACGCGATCGCACAGGCCTGGGCGACGATCGCCGGCACCGGGGACGCATCACGCGCTCGACGCGCGCTCGAGTCTGTCGAGGAGAAGCTCGTCCGGTGGGAGGACGGCCTTGTGGCGCTCCTGACGCCACCGTTCGACCGGATGGAGCACGATCCCGGGTACATCAAGGGCTACGTGCCCGGCGTCCGTGAGAACGGCGGACAGTACACGCACGCAGCGATCTGGGTCGCGCTCGCCTATGCCACGGCTCGGCGAGGGTGAGGAGGCCGTGGCGCTCATGGACCTCATCAACCCCATCAACCACGCGCTCGACCGTTCCTCGGCCGAGACGTACAAGGTAGAGCCGTACGTGCTCGCGGCCGACGTGTACGGCGTCGACCCCCACATCGGACGCGGCGGGTGGACGTGGTACACGGGTTCGGCGTCGTGGTACTACCGCGTGGCGGTCCGCGACATTCTGGGGCTCAAGCTTGAAGCCGCCGACGGGGCGCGGTTCCTGCATATCGACCCATGCGTCCCGAAGTCGTGGACGTCGTGGAAGATGCACTACCGGCACGAGGGTTCGACCTACCGCATCCGCGTGGAGAACCCGCGCGGCGCGAACCGGGGCGTCGAGCACGTGACCTGCGACGGCGCGCCGTGCGAGGACGGCCGGGTGCGACTTGCCGCAGACGGGAAAGAACACGAGGTCATCGTGACGATGCTTGGGGGGTAGCGTGGACGAGCACGCGGACCACCGCGAGGCGGCGCGTGCGGGCGAGCACGCCGAGCAGGCTGCGCACGCCGGGAGCGAGCACGACCACCACGCGATGATGGTGGCGGACTTCCGACGCCGCTTCTTCGTCTCGCTTGCGCTGACGATCCCCGTTCTCGCGCTCTCCGAGATGTTGTGGATGCTCTTCGGTCGCATGCCGCCGCTGTCCTTCGGGGGAAGCGCCTGGGTGGTGCTCGCGCTCTCCTCGGCGATCTACCTGTATGGTGGCTGGCCGTTCCTCACCGGGATGCGGGACGAGCTTCGCGCCCGCACACCGGGCATGATGACGCTCGTCGCACTCGCCATCACGGTCGCCTACGTCTACAGCGTTGCGACGGTGCTCGGGCTTGAGGGCGGCGACTTCTTCTGGGAGCTCGCCACGCTCGTCGACATCATGCTCCTGGGCCACTGGGTGGAGATGCGCTCGGTCATGGGCGCGTCGCGCGCACTGGAGTCGCTCGCGCGGCTCATGCCGAAGGAGGCGCACCGCCTCACGGGCGACGGCACCGCCACCGAGGACGTCCCCGTCGCGAGTCTCGTGCACGGCGACCGCGTGCTGGTGCGGCCCGGCGAGAAGCTGCCCGTCGACGGCGTCGTCACCGCAGGCGAGACGTCGGTCGACGAGGCGCTCATCACCGGCGAGTCGGTGCCGGTGCACAAGCGCGTCGGCGATTCCGTCATCGGCGGCTCGGTGAACGCCGAGGGCTCGATCACGGTCGAGGTCACGAAGACCGGCTCTGACTCCTACCTCTCGCAGGTCATCGCGCTTGTGCGCGAAGCGCAGGCGTCCCGCTCCAAGACGCAGGACCTGGCTGACCGAGCCGCGATGTGGCTCACGATCCTGGCGGTCGCCGCCGGCGTGCTCACGTTCGTGGCATGGCTCCTCCTGAGCGGTGAGGGCCTCGCGTTCGCCGTCGAGCGCGCCGTGACCGTCATGGTTATCGCCTGCCCTCACGCCTTGGGCCTCGCGATCCCCCTTGTGGTCGCCGTCTCCACGTCGCTTGCCGCGAAACGCGCGCTGCTCATCCGCGACCGGAGCGCCTTCGAATCCGCGCGCCTCGTGGACGCGGTGATCTTCGACAAGACCGGCACGCTCACCGAGGGCCGCTTCGGCGTGACCGATGTCCTCGCGTACGACGGCTTCGTCGACGAGGAGGTCCTCGCGCTCGCGGCCGCGGTCGAGGTGCGCTCCGAGCACCCGATCGCCCGTGCGATCGCCGCTGCTTCTCCGGCGCCCGAACCGAGCGAGTCGTTCCGCGCGCTCCCCGGCCGCGGCGCCGAAGCGCGCGTCGGTGGGCAGCTGGTGCGCGTGGTGAGTCCCGGGTACCTCGAGGAGACCGGCGTCGCACCCCCCGACAGCCGCCACACCGTATTCGCCGAGGCGGGCAAGACCGTCGTCTTCGTGACTGCCGGGGATGCCCTCGCCGGTGCGGTCGCGCTCGCCGACGTGGTCCGGCCCGAATCGCGGCGCGCCATCGAGGAACTGCGCGCCATGGGTGTCCGCTGCATGATGCTCACCGGCGACACCGAGCGCGTGGCGGGCTGGGTCGCCCGACAACTGGGGCTCGACGAGGTCTTCGCCGAGGTGCTCCCGGAACAGAAGGCCGCGAAGGTGCGCGAGGTGCAGTCGCGCGGCCTGCACGTGGCCATGGTCGGGGACGGCGTGAACGACGCGCCTGCCCTCGCGGCGGCTGACGTGGGCATTGCCATCGGTGCGGGCACGGATGTGGCCGCCGAGACCGCCGATGTGGTGCTCGTCAGAAGCGACCCGCGCGACGTCGCCCAGATCATCGATCTTGCACGCGCGACCTACAAGAAGATGCTTCAGAACCTCGTATGGGCGACCGGCTACAACGTCATCGCGATCCCGCTTGCCGCGGGAGTGCTCGCGGGCGCCGGAGTCATCCTCTCCCCCGCCGCCGGCGCCGTCCTCATGTCCGTGAGCACGGTCATCGTGGCAATCAACGCCCGATTGCTGCGCGGGTAGCACGCCTGCGTCCGGCGTGGGTATGTACCTGAGTACATCGCGCTTCGGAAGGAGACGGCCTTGGTAGGCGCACGCCGTGCGCTGGCTTCGATGTTGATCTGCGTGATCGCGCTCGCCGGCCTTGCCCTCGCCGGTTGCACACCTGCCGATAGCGCCAGCCCCGGCGCAGCTGATCCGTCTCCGGCGTCGGGCGAAGGGGAGGCTTCCATGCTTGTCGTCACGTCCCCCGCCTTTGGCACCGATGAGCGGATTCCGGCGCGCTACTGCCGGAGCGGTTTCCCGGGTGGTGAGAACGTCTCACCGCCGCTCGGGTGGAGCCGCGTGCCGGATGGAACGCAATCGCTCGTGGTGGCGATGATCGACCTCCACCCCCGCGCCGCCGAGTGGGTCCATTGGGCGATCGTCGACCTCGCACCCGAGACGACCTCGCTCGCGGAGGGGGCCTCAGGGTCGCTGGGGCCCCCCGCTCGGGAGCTCGTCACTACGTTCGGCGAACCCGGCTACGGCGGCCCGCAGCCGCCTGCGGGCTCGGGCGACCACACCTACGCAATCACGGTCTACGCGCTGGATGCTGCATCGCTCGACATCAAGGAAGCGCCTTCCGCCGCCGACATCCGGCGCGCGGTCTCCGGTCACGTGCTCGCTTGGGGCACGCTCAACGGCATCGCCGGCCGTTGAGTCGACCCGTCCCGTCCCTCACGAAAGGGGTTCCCATGGACGCACTAACGCTCGACGATCTCAAGTCACTCACCTCGGTCACGGGACCTGCCCTCGTCTCGATCTACCTGCCGACTGCCCCCTTCGGGCCAAGCAGCCAGATCGAGAATGCCGCTCGGCTGAAGGGTCTACTGAAGCGCGCTGAAGAGCAGCTGCAGACGCGCGGGCTCCGCGGTTCCCAGATCGATTCGATACTGGAGCCGGCTCGCCGGCTCGCCGACGACCGCCCCTTCTGGCTCCGCGCCACCGAGGGGCTGGCCGTTCTGCTTGGTGACGGCATCCACACCTATCGGTTGTCCGCCGCGCCCCCGGAGCGTGTGGTCGTGAGCGACCGCTTCTACATGAGGCCGCTTCTGGCGCTTATGGGTGCCGGGCAACACGCCTATCTGCTTGCGCTCTCGCAGAAGCGCGTACGGTTCTTCCGCATGACACAGGCAGGGATCGAGGAAGTCGAGCTTCCGGGCGCTCCGGCGAACCTCGCGGAAGAGCTCCAGTGGGACAACTTCGAGAAGCCGTCGCTGCAGTACCATACCGGCACGTCGGGCTCGCCCGGCGGTGGGCGGCGGCCCGCGGTCTTCCACGGGTCGGCAGAGCCCGACCCAAAGGACGAGATCACTCGCTACTTCCGTGACATCGATAGGGCGCTCGGCGACCTCCTCGCCACCGATGGCGCACCGCTCGTGCTGGCCGCGGTCGACTATCTCGTGCCGCTCTACCGTGAGGTGAGCTCGATCGGGCGTCTTGCGAGTGAAACCGTGACCGGGAATCCCGACGCGCTCGGCGATGCCGCGCTGCACGAGCAGGCGTGGCGGATCGCACAGGGGGTCTTCGACAAGGAGCGTCGCGCTGTGGCCGACCGCATCGATGACCTCTGGGCGACCCCGAAGACGACCGCGGACCCCGAAACGCTCGTGACCTCCGCGCTCCAAGGACGTGTCGACACGCTCTTCGTGGCGCTCGACCGACAGATCTGGGGCACCGTGGGCGAGAACGACCAGGTCGCAATCCACGCCGGCCCCACGCCCGGCAACGAGGACCTGCTCGATCTCGCAGCGCTGGAGACGCTCTTGGCTGGTGGCACCGCATACGCGCTTCCCGCCGAGCAGATGCCACGCGACGTTCCCGCCGTGGCCCTGCTCCGCTATTGATGCGCGAGGCGTCTGCGCATCACCGTGCGGTACCGGCCGTCATCGTCTGGACGGTAGCGGCGTTCGGCTGGGCCGCACTCTTCCTGCTGACCGTCGGCTCAGGCGAATCGGGCATTGGCGCGGCGCTTTGGGACGGAAACGCGCACCACGTCGTGGCAGGCGCTTCTTGGGAGTCGCGTGGGGTCCGATCCTCGTAGCCTCTGCTGCACCGCGCACGAGGGCGATCGCCGTCGGGATGTCCGTTGCGTTGGCCGGCGCGTTCGGCGTGACCACACTCCTCCTGACCGAGGCGTTCTCCCCGCTGGCGCTCCTCGCGCTCATTCCGATCCGCAGCCTCGAGGTCGCGGCGGCGCGTTCGTTCCGTTGGACCCGGGATGGCGGCGACGTTCAAGCGGAGACCTCCGCCAGCCGATAACACGCACAGGAGTACAGGCTGCGAGGTGTGCCGTGCGGATGACCGGTCTTATACGTTTCCTCAAGGCGTTGGCCATCCTGGCTGTCGTCGGAGTGGTCATCTTCTTCGTTCTCCAGGCGGCCGTCGGCTCCGACGGCATCGGTGTCACCTTCATCGATGTGCTGCTGGTACCCGGAGACTGGTTCGTGCCCGGTCAGGTCACGCTCGCCGACGCCTCGACCGTGGTGATCACCGGCAGTACGCCCGGCGCGCTGTGGGACACGCCGATCGGCGAGCGCCACCTGCGTGTGACCGGTTCCACGCTCATGATGGACTATGCAGGTGAGTCGGACGTGCCCGTGGCCGATAACGGCACGGTCAGCATCACCTACGGGTTCCCGCAGTCGCTCGTAGAGCAGTCAGCGGGGTGGCAGGTGGTCCGCCTCCAGCAGGTCGAGCGGCAGACCGATCCGGCGACCGCGTTCGTCGTGGTCGACCTCACCAAGCGAGTGTGGCTCTACCGCACCGGTCCCCTGTCGTGGCGGCGGATCCCCATTCCCTAGCACCGCGCGGGCCGTCCGCGCGCAGCGACGGCGCAGCCCACATCGTGTGACTCACAGGCCCCGGCACGTGCCGGGGCTTCTCTGTGCGACCGCTGTGGACGCCCCATGTAACCGCGTGATACAAAGTGTTGGGAGTGACGTGTGTGGGGTATGACCAGCAGGAGAGAAGCGAGAGCCTGACGGCGTCATGACGGCGCTGGAGAGAGGCTCATCACGACCGAGGAGATGGAGAGATCAATGGCGATTTCACTTCCGGGCAAAGTAGCAGTCATCACAGGAGCAGGGTCTGGCATGGGGCGCGCGATGGCCAATCTCTTCTCGGCCGAAGGCGCGAAGATCGTCGCGGCCGACTGGAACCAGGCGACGCTGGACGAGGTCGTGGCCGAGGTCACAGCGGCCGGCGGCGAGATCGTGGGCGTGCAGGGTGACGTATCCAAGCGCGAGGACGCCGAGCGCATCATCGCAACCGCCGAGGAGCACTTCGGCCGGCTCGACGTGCTCTGCAACAACGCGGGCGTGATGGACACCAACCACGGCGTCGCCGAGATGGACGACGAGATCTACAACCGCGTCATGGGCATCAACCTGTACGGTCCGGTGTGCACGACGCGTGCAGCGGTCCCGCTCATGATCAAGGGCGGCGGCGGCTCCATCGTCAACAGCGGCTCGGTTGCCGGCCAGGGCGGTGCAGCCGCGGGCGCGGCCTACACCATCTCGAAGCACGCGCTCAAGGGTCTCACGCGCAGCACGGCGTACATGTACGCGCCGGACGGCATCCGCTGCAACCTCATCGCCATCGGCGCGGTCGAGACGAACATCATGCAGAGTGTCGACATGGCGAAGATGGACCCGAAGGGCAGCGAGCGGTTCCAGAAGTGGTACGCCATGATCCCGTGGGCGCTCAAGCCGATCGACATCGCCCACGTCGCGCTCTTCCTCGCCTCGGACGAGGCAAAGGGCGTCAACGGCGCCGTGCTCGCCACCGACGCCGGGTGGACGTCCGCATAGCGCGTACTCCGGCTCGACAGATCAGCGTATCGTGGAGTCCGTCCCCTCGTGGGGCGGACTCCGCTGCTGTCTCCGATGAAGAGGAACACCATGGCGCGCCTGCTTCAACCGCTCGTGACCGGGAAGCTGCACCTTGCGAATCGGCTGGTCATGCCGCCGATGGCGACCAACAAGGGGAATCCCGACGGGAGCATCAGTCAGGCGGTCCTCGCCTACTATGACGAGAAGTCTCGAGGCGGCATGGGTGCGGTGCTCACCGAGCACATGTTCATCGCGCCCGAGGGGCAGTTCCGACGTGGCATGCTCTCGGCCTGCGACGACTCGCTGATCGACGGCCTCACTCGGCTTGCGGCGGTCATCCACGCGAACGGGCCCAAGGTCTTCCTGCAGCTCAACCACGCCGGTGGTGCGGCGTCTTCGGAGATCACCGGACGCGAGGTTGTCGCACCCTCGGCGGTACCGAGCCCGGTGAGCCTCGGCGGCCAGATGCCTCGAGCGCTGAGCGTGGGCGAGATCCGCGAGCTCGTGCGGTTGTACCGCGCTGGCGCGCGGCGCGCGAAGGCGGCGGGCTTCGACGGGGTCGAGATCCACTCGGCGCATGGCTACCTGCTGAACCAGTTCTACTCACCCATCACCAACAAGCGGACCGACGAGTACGGCGGCGAGCTTGCGGGTCGCATCCGTGTGCACCTCGAGGTGATCGCGGCGGTGCGCGAGGAGGTGGGCGACGACTTCCCGGTGCTGCTGCGCCTGGGCGCGTGCGACTACCAGGACGGCGGCAGCACCATCGAGGACGCCGTGGCGGCGTGTGTCGCGTTCGAGCTGGCGGGCGTCGACATCCTCGACATCTCGGGCGGCATGACGTCCTACGTCCGTCCCACCGAGGCGCACCCCGAGCAGGGCTACTTCGCGGACGTCTCCGCCGCGGTGAGACGTGCGGTCTCCGTACCGGTCATGGTCACCGGGGGGATCACCGACGTGGCGGTGGCCGAGCGGCTGCTCGCCGAGGGCGCGGCCGACCTCATTGGCGTGGGCCGGGCCATCATGAAGGATTCGACGTGGGCACCGCGAGCGCTGGCGGAGCTGCTGAGCACGTAGACCGCGCCGAATTCACGGCCTCGTCTAGCGAACGGTGCGCGTCTTCTCCTTCACGGAGGCGGTCCAGACGCGCCCCTCGCGGTCGATGCGGCAGACCCTGCTCCAGTCCTGGGGCAGGTCCTCGATGATCGCGAGCGCCTCCTGAGGGAGCTCGATACCGGCGGCAGCGATGACACCATACGGCTCATACACATCCTCGCCGCTTTCGAGCCTCGCGACCTCGAGCGCCCAGAGCTGTCCACGCATGCGCTGGGTGCCGCTCGTCTCGCAGACGAGCGCGTCCTTCGCGTCCCGCTCGCGGAAGAGGGCGGTGACGCGCTCGCGGGTGTCTCCCGGAGCCGGTAGCTGTTGCGGCACGCGCGTGTGCGGTACGCGGGCGTAGTACGTGTTCGACATGAGGCCCCCTTCGGGGATCTGGTGGCTTCGGGAGCCCGCCGGCGGGGAGCGCGACGCGATCAGTCCCTGAGAGGCCACTAGCGGCCCGCGGGCCGCCAGCTACCGGATGTGCAGTCCATTGTACCAGCTGCGCGCGGTCGACTTCTAATGCCTGTACTGCGGAAACGCGGCTCAGGGGGTCGCCACGAGGCCCCACGCGCTCGCCGACGCCGTTCGCCTCGACGCTTCAGCGCGCCTCAGCCAGCACCTCGGCGAGCACGACCGCCTGGTTGTGCTCCTCGTCTTTGGCGCCGTAGAGCAACGTCACCGTCCCGTGCTCGGACGCTATCGCGCGAAGCTCCTGCAGCGGCGCCGGGCGGCTGGCGAGTTCGGCCCGGTAGCGCTCTCGGAACTCTGGCCAGCGGGCGACGTCGTGGCCGTACCATTTCCGAAGGTCGTTGGAGGGCCCGATGTCGCGAAGCCACACGTCGGCGGCTGCGCGTTCCTTGGTGAGCCCGCGTGGCCACAAGCGATCGACGAGCACGCGGTAGCCGTCATCGGGTGACGGGGCGTCATAGACACGCTTGATACTAATTGTCATATTGCAGCCGACCACCTCTCGATGCTCGCCGCTACCGCCAGCTCGGGCGGCAACGCGCCCTCACAATCCGAGTGAGACCCGGACGCGACCCCTGCTGGGACTCTCTGAGAAGTTATCATATATGGTAACTTTCTGGAGGGGTCGCATAGGCGCACCCCACGTGCCGCGCGACGCTTGGCTCGAAGCGCTTGTTGGACTGCCCGCGTTAGCGCCGCGGCCTGTAGTTGAGGTACACGAACCCGTTGTCGAACCGGCGCTCGCCGAGAAGCTCCAAGTCCTGACTCGCGCCGCCGAGGAAGGCCCGAAGACCCCCACCCACGATGACCGGCGCTACGAAGAGCTGGTACTCATCGACGAGCCCTGCGGCGATCGCGGCCGAGGCCAGCGTCGGACCGCCGATGGAGATGTCGCGCTCCGATTCCGACTTCATCCTCTCGACCGCGGCCGCGTCGAAGTGGCGCTCGATCCGCGTTCGGGAAGTCGAGATCTCAGAGAGCGTTGAGGAGTACACGACCTTGTCAGCCGCGAGCCAGAGCTTCGCGAAGTCCTGGATGTGAGGCGGAATGTGGCTCAAGTCGCCGACGGTCTCCCACCAGGACATCACCTCGTACATGCGCCGACCGAGAAGGTAGGTGCCGACCGAGCGCTCGAGGTCGTTGATGAAGGCGTGGACGGAGGCGTCCGGCTCAGCCCAACCGAAGTTTCCCGACTCGTCGGCGACGTGGCCATCGAGCGACGCGATCATGGAGTAGATAAGCTTGCTCACGGGTTCCGCCCTCCATAGCGCGATCGGGCCGAGGCGTTCATGTCCGCGTCACAAGCGAGCCAACCGGGTCAATCCAATACTGATTCTGCGTTCTGCATCACAAGATATGACAAGAGACCCCGGCGTGTGTGCCGAGACCTCGTCAGTTGCTGGTGGGCCATAGTGGATGCGTTTCGAACGGCTAACGTGGTGCGCATAAACTGCGCGCCCATCCCTGCCAGTCTAGCGCGACCCTCGGCGCGTCAGGTAGAAGCGCTTGCTAGCACCCAGTGCCAGAGACTGCTTCCTCGCTGCGGACCTGCTGGATGATCTGCCGCGCCTCATCGGGATCGTCCATGATGATGCGCATCAGCTCGCGTGCGCCATTGGGAGTCGGTGCCGTCAAGAGGACTTCCCTGCTGGACCGAATGTGCCGAAACGCCCAGCCCACCCCACGTCCGCCAGCTCCCCCGCGGGCCCGCCGGATGGCCTCGGCTCCCACTCCGCGTCGTCGCGCAGCAATCGTATCGACGCAAGCGGGAAGGTCATACGGGCAGGCGTTGTGTGCCGCACGACGTAGGCTTTCACCGCTTCGAGGCCGATGGCCCATCCCAGTGCAAGCCCGCCGAGGATAGCGGCGATGCGCAGGGCCTCCCCCCGCCACGACGGCGCGGGCGGCCCAGCATGCGCCCCTCCCGGTCGCCGACGACACTCTTGGCTCACATAGTATCCCCCCGGCATCCGACAGGAGCCCCGGCATCTGCCGAGGCTCCTGCCGGGTGGATGGTGGGCCATAGAGGATTTGAACCGGTGACACGGGGATTGCCCACTCTGCAGGTATAGGCCGGCATGGCCGCTCCGCCGGGTTGACGGACGATTGATTTCGATGACGATTGACTCGCGAAACGCAATCAGCCGGGACTGATATCCCGGCTGAGTTGCGATCATTTGGTGGGCCCGGATGGATTCGAACCATCGACCTCACGGTTATCAGCCGTGCGCTCTAACCAACTGAGCTACGGGCCCTCCTCAAGAACAGCCAGAGTACCATAATGCAGCCCGAACTGGGACGTCAAGGAACCTGCACCGTGATTGGCAGGCGCTTTGCGGTGGTACGTCATAGAGAGAAGACGATTCCCGAGGAGCGCCATGATCGAGGTCCGCATCGTGAGTGTCAGTGCCGACGCTGGGTCCGGGCAGCCCGTCGTGTTGCTGGAGGCGGTCGAGGCGTCCGAGACCGGGGATCCGGTCACGGCGCACCGGATGATCCCGATCTGGATCGGCCACCCCGAGGCCAACGCGATCCTGCTCGCCGCGCAAGGCATCGAGCTCCCTCGCCCGATGACGCATGACCTGCTTCGCTCGGTCATTGAGACGCTCGGCTTCCTCGTCGAGCGGGTCGAGATCACGCGCCTTGAAGAGGGCACCTTCTTCGCGGCGCTGATACTGCGTGGCGAAGAGCGCACGTTGGCCGTCGATGCGCGGCCCTCGGACTGTCTTGCGCTCGCCGCGCGTGTGGGGTGCCCGGTGTTCGTGGAGGACAGCATCTTCGACGACGCGGCCGTTCTGGTCCGCTCGGTCGACGAGGACGACGAGGACGACGAGGAGCAGGAAGTCGAACGTTTCCGAGACTTCCTCGACCACGTGGACCCCAGCGACTTCATGTCCTAGGCGCGGCACTCCCGCCGCGACCGCGACTACTCGTAGCGGAGCGCGACGATCGGGTCGAGCTTGCTCGCCTTGTATGCCGGGTACACGCCGAAGAACACGCCGACACCGGCCGAGAAGAAGAACGCCATCGCGACAGCCCACGGCGTCACCACAGTCGGGACCGGCGACCACTGGCCGATCGCGGCCGAGCCGCCCCACCCGAGCGCGATGCCCACGAGGCCGCCGAGGATCGAGAGTCCCATCGCCTCGATGACGAACTGGCTCAAGATGTCGTATGTGCGCGCGCCGACAGCTTTGCGGATGCCGATCTCGCGCGTCCGCTCGGACACACTCACGAGCATGATGTTCATGATGCCGATGCCGCCGACCAGGAGCGAGATGCCGGCGATGCCGGCGAGCATGTAGGTGAGCGTTCCGAGCAGCGTGGAGAGAATGCCGAGCGTCTGTTCCTGCGTGAAGACCGTGAACTCCTCGCCGAAGCTGGGCAGCAACGCTCGGCGGATCTCGCGCTTGACGGTCTCGATCCGCGCGGGGTCCGTCGCCTTCACCACGATCATGCTGATGTCGTTCAACCCGAAGACGCGCATCGCCGTCGTCACGGGGATGTAGACCTGGCTGTCCTGATCGCCGCCGAGGCCGCCGCCGAGCGGTTCGTAGTGGCCGACGACGATGAAGCGCTGACCGTTGAGCGTGACGGGCTTCCCCACGGGATCTTGTCCCGGGAAGAGCTGCTCCGCGACGGTAGCACCGAGCGCGACCACGCGAGACGCCGCCTGCACCTCGCTCTTGCGGTAGTGCCTGCCGCCCGCAAGCGTCGAGGCGAAGACCTGCGGTCCCTGCTCGTTGCCGGCTGCGACCACGACCCGCATGGAGCGGTTGCCTCGTTTGATCGTTCCGCCCGTCTGCAGGACCGGGACGACAGCCGAAAGCCCGGTTACCCGACGTTGGATGATCTCCGCGTCCTTCAGGGTGAATCGCTGGGACGGTGGGCCCGACTGGCCCCCCGGACCGGCCTGGAACTGGCCCGGAACGACGAAGAGCAGGTTGGAGCCGAGCCCTTCGATCTGCCCGGTGATCTCGTCCTGGACACCGGTGCCGATGGCAACCAGGAGGATGACCGCGGCAACGCCGATGATGACGCCGAGCATGGTGAGAAGGCTGCGGGCCTTGTTGGCCGCGAGCGCGCGAAGCGCGATGCGGAAGCTCTCGGCGAGGTTCACTTCCCCGCCTCCTCCGCGTCGAGGGCGACGAGCTCATCGGCGGCCATCACGCGGTCGGCCTCGCACTCGTCGGCCTTCACGCGGCCGTCGAGGACGCGGATCACCCGCTCGGCGTGGCTTGCCACGCGCTCGTCGTGGGTGACGATGACGATCGTGCTCCCCTGCGCGTGCAGCTCCTGCAGGATCGCCATGACCTCGATGCCCGAGCGGGAGTCCAGGTTGCCGGTGGGCTCGTCCGCGAGCACGATGCTCGGGTTGTTGACGAGCGCGCGGGCGATCGCGACGCGCTGCTGCTGCCCGCCCGAAAGCTGATTGCTGAGGTGACCCATGCGGTCGCCCAAGCCGACACGCTCAAGCGCGGCTCGTGCGCGACGGGTCCGCTCGGCACCGCTTGCGCCGCCGTAGGCAAGCGGGAGCTCCACGTTTGCGAGCGCAGTCGTACGCGGAAGCAGGTTGAACGCCTGGAAGACGAAGCCGATGTGCTTGTTGCGCAGCTCGGCGAGCTGGTTGGGAGACAGGTCCGACACATCCTCGCCTTCGAGGATGACCTGGCCTGTGGTTGGCGTGTCGAGGAGGCCGACGATGTGCATCAGCGTCGACTTGCCCGAGCCGGACGGTCCCATGATGGAGACCATCTCGCCAGCGTGGATGGCGATGCTGACACCGGCGAGCGCGTTCACCTCGATATCCTCGAGCAGGTAGCGCTTGGTGACGTCGCGCGTCTCCAGAACGACGCGCGCGGCCGTGGGAGGGGCCTCAGGCACGCGTCACTTCACCTTCACTGAAGCGCCGTCGGTCAGGTCGGCGAGGCCGCTGACGGCGACCTTGGCGCCTTCCTTCAGCCCACTGGTGATCTCTGCGCGGGTGTCGGTGAACCTGCCGACGGTCACGATCGTCCGCACGGCCTTTCCGCCGTCGATGACGTACACGAACGTCGCACCACCCTCGTCGAGCACGGCCTCGACCGGAACGCTCAGCACGTCTGCGATCGACTCTACGACGATCTCCGCCGAGCCGTTCATGCCGATGAGCGCGTCGCTCGCGCCTTGGATCCGGCAGGTGACGGTGAACGCCGTGCCGCCGGTCGTCGTCGTGATGGCCGTCCGGTCGATGCGCTCAACGGTTGCGGGGAACGTCTTGTCCGCGAAGGCGTCGAGTGTCACGTCTGCCGTCTGCCCCTCTCTGACCCGGGCGATATCCGCTTCGTCGACCTGCGCGGCGAACACAAGCGTATCGAACGCGACCACGCTGAACGGCGCTGCCGCCGGCGAGACCGCCGAGCCCACCGTCGGCTTCCCCGCCGAGCCGCCCGCAGCACCGAGTGCGGAGGCCGCAAGTGACGCGCCCGCCCCACCGAAGACAACGGTCCCGTCGATGGGCGCGCGCATCTCAGCCCGCTCCCGATTGGAGATGGCGAGCTCGAGCGCCTGCCGCGCGGTCTCCACGCCGGAGTTGGCGGACCTTCGCGCGGGACCGAGGTCCGTCGACGTGAGCTTCAGCTGCTGCGCGAGCGCGGCCTGGTACGCGGCCCACGCCTGGTCGCGCGCCACCTTCGCGCTTGCGATGAGCACCGGATTGGGGCCCGAGTTGAGGGCGGCGAGGGCGGCTTGGGCCGTCTTCAGGGCGTCGGCGGCCTCGTTCTTGGCCGTCACGAGCGCCGCAAGCGCCTGAACGAGCGCCGGGTCCTTGGGTTCGGGCGCAGGGTCGTAGACGCTCGTCTTGAACGCGTCGTACGCCGCCGATGCCGCGCTTGACGCGAGCCTGGCGACCGTGACCGCCGAGGTGGCCTGCGCGAGCGCCGTCGGGTCCGTCACGCCGCCGCGCTTCGCGGCCTCGTACTGCGCCGACGCGGCCTCGTACGCCGAGCGCGCGGCGGCAACGGCAGCACTGGCGGCCCGCTCGTCCGCGCTCGAAGGCGCTGTGGCGTTGATCGTGCCAGCCTGCGCCCGCGCCGCGTCATACGCCGCCTGCGCCTGCGCGACCTGGAGGTCTAGAAGCGAGGTGTCCATGGTCGCGATGAGATCGCCGGCCTTGACCTGCTGGCCCTCGGTCACGTCGATGCTGGCCAGCGTGCCCGCGACCGGCGGGTAGATCTCGGCGGTCTCGTTGGCATCGACCTTGCCGGACGTGCCGACGGTCACCGAGAGGGAGCCTCGTGTGGCCGCCTCAACGCTGACCTCGGTGGCCGAGCCACGGCGATTGACGACGATCGCACCGACGATGCCGGCGATCACGAGCAGTGCAACGACCGCGGCGATGATCTTGCCCTTGGTCACGAAGACCCTCCTCGGTTGAAACGAACGACCGGCCTTGTGCCAGCCGGGGGATGGACACAGAGCAAATGCTACACCACGCGGGAAGGACGACCTACGCCACCGCGAACGGCCTGGCATCGCCGAACAGGAGCTCCGGCAGATCGGCCATGGTGTCCAGGATGAAGTGCGGCCGCGCTTCGAGTAGGCGGTCGCGCGTGGAGACGCCCCACGGCGCGGCGATAGAGAGCGCTCCCGCCCGGTTGGCGGCATCGACGTCGTGCGGGCTGTCGCCCACGTAGGCGGTGACGCCAGCGGCGATACCCAGAGCCTCCGCAGCTTTGAGCAGCGGGAACGGGTCGGGTTTGAACCGGTCGACGTCGTCCATGGTGATCACGACTGTGAAGTACTGCCCCAGGTCGAACAGGTCGATGCCGCGCATCGCGATCTCCCGGCCCTTCGAGGTCACGATACCCATCGGGATGCCGCGCTCGGCGATGAGCGAGAGCGCCTCGCCGGTTCCTTCGAAGAGCTGTGCCCGCTCGTCGTGGTGGAGGCGGTTGTGCTCGCGGTAGGCCCGCAGGAGTTCGTCCGCCACGGCGGCGTCGTCCGTGAACTCGCGCATCTGGATCATGAGAGGGATCCCGACGTTGCGCGAAAGGATGTCGTCGGCCACGGGCTCGCCGAGTACCGTCTGCGTCGCGTAACGGAACGAATCGAGGATGAGCGGGATCGTGTCGACGAGCGTCCCATCGAGGTCGAACAGGACGGCCTCAAGGCCGGCAACGCGGGCAAGCGCAGCGGTTCTGTCTGGGGTGTTGGTCTGAGTCATGACGGCGATTCTACCACCCTTCAGCTTCAGCTCACGGCCTGCGACGATTCGGGTGCCACGGCAGGCGGCGGCGCAGTAGGTATGGCGGCCTGCTCGGCATCGGTGGGTACCCGGCGCAGGAGCAGGAACGTCGCGGTGGCGCCGATCGCGTAGAGCCCGGCCGTGAGATACCAGGGCAGCAGGTAGGATCGCTGCATGAGGCGTCCGCCGATGACACTGCCGCCGAGCCAGGCGATGCTCCACCCGAACCGGACCCACCCCACGACGAGCGGCCGGTCCGCGGGAGGGACGCCCTCCGTTGCGAGTTGGTTGTAGACAGGCCACGACATGTTCATGAGCGTGCCGCGAAACCACAAGAGCACCGCGGCGATCGGCAGGCTGGTGGCAAGCGGCACCGCGATGAGGAACGGCAACGACGCCAACTCGGTCACCACGACCGTACCCACGAGGCCGATGCGCTTCGCCAGGAATGGCGAGCCGAACGCTGCAGCGGCCATACAGAGCGAGCTCACGGCTTGGATCACCCCGACGTCCTGCACGCTCGCGCCGAGTTGGTGCTTCAGGAAGAGCGCTACGAACGGCATCGACAGCGCCGCGCCGAAGGCGATCGTCGTCTCCGGCACCATGAGCCGCCAGAGCCGGTTCCACGACCGGAAGCCCCGGACGGCTGCGCGGTACGAGAGCGGCGCGCCGGCCGGCCGAACGCGCTCGATACGCAGGGCCGGCAGCACGGAGGTGGCCATGAACGCCGCGCCCATGACGATGGCGACGCGGTACGCCGTAAGCTCGCCGACCCCGGCTGAGATCAGCAGTTGGGGCACGAAGCCACCGAGGAGCGCGCCGACGAACATCGCGAGCACGCGGAGCGTGTAGTCGACCGTGAAGAGGTGCGTGCGTGCTCGAGCAGGCGCTGCTTCGGAGAGGAACGAGACGCCGAGCATCTGTGTGATGCCCTCGCCGATGCCATAGAGCAGCCCGAGCGCGACCACGGCGACGGCGGCGGGCACGAAGGCCTGGCCGAGCCGCGACAGCGCCAAGGCGAACGCGCCGACCACGAGCAGCCGCTTGTAGCCGATGCGCGCGACGAGGGGTGGGAGCGCGAGGCAGGTCACCGCGCTCGAAAGCGCAAGCGCGCCTTCGACGTCCCCGACGACGGCCTCGGTCATACCGGCGCCCTTGAGGTAGATGGCGAAGACGGTCCCGAGCACCCCGAAGCCGATGTTGGTGAGGCCGCTTGCCGAGAGGTACCGCCAGGCATCGGGCGTGAACGAACGTGCTGCCGCGCGGTAATCGCGCGGCAGCACGGGAGCGATGAGTCGCTTGAGTGCGCGACCGAATCGCAGTGTGGGCCTACTCGTCCTCGTCGAAGTCCTCGCTCACGAGCTCTTCCGCCTCGATGTCCCGCTCGGTCATCCCGGGCACGCGCGTGGCGGCGAGCGTCTCGTCCTCGACCAGCACCTGCTGGCCTTCTGCCGCCGGCCGCTTCTTCTTCTTCGCGGCGACTCGCGCGATCGCGGAGACGCGGTCGTTCTCGCTCACGTTCATGACCTTGACGCCCTGCGTTGAGCGGCCGAGCTTGCTGATGTCCTCGGCCTTGACGCGGATGATGACGCCTTCTTCGGAGATGAGCATCAGCTCGTGACCGGGCATGACCACCTTCATCCCGGCGAGCCGCCCCTTGCGCACGGTCACCGCGATGGTCTTCACGCCCATGCCGCCACGCTTCTGCACGGGGTACTCGGCAAGCGGCGTGCGCTTGCCGTAGCCGCGCTCGGTGACGACGAAGAGCTCGCCGTACTTCGGCGCGATCTCCATGCCGAGCACCTTGTCGTCGTCCTTCACTCGCATGCCGTGGACGCCCGTGGTGTCGCGACCCATCGGCCGGGCGTCGCTCTCGTCGAAGATGATCGCCTTGCCCTCGGACGAGACCATCACGATGTGGTCGCCTGGCTGCACGCGCCTCACGGCGATGAGCTCGTCGTCGTCCCGGAGGTTGATCGCGATGATGCCGTCGCGCCTGGACCGATCGTAGGCCTTGAGCGCCGTCTTCTTCACGAGCCCGTTCTTGGTGGCGAACAGCAGGAACTCGTCCTCGCTGAAGTCGTGCGTGGTGATGCCCGCCGCGATACGCTCGCCCTGCTCGAACGGCAGGAGGTTGACGATGGCGGTGCCGCGCGCATGGCGTGAACCCACCGGCAGTTCGTGGACCTTCATGCGGTAGACCTTGCCCTTGGTGCTGAAGAAGAGCACGTAGTCGTGGGTCGAGCTGATGAAGAGCTGCTCGACGAAGTCGCTCTCCTTGAGGTTCACGCCGCTGATGCCCTTGCCGCCGCGCTTCTGCTGGCGGTAGGTGGCCACCGGCAGGCGCTTCACGTAGCCCGCTGTGGTGATGGTGACGACCATGTCTTCCTCGGCGATGAGGTCCTCGACGTCGAGGTCCTTCGCCGCCGCAGTGATCTCCGTGCGCCGCTTGTCGGCGAACTTGGCTTTGATCTCCGCCATCTCGTCCTTGATGATCTGCAGCACGAGGTTCACGTCGCCGAGCACCTTCTGGTACCAGGCGATCTTCTCGCGGAGCTCGGCCAGCTCGGCCTCGATCTTGTGGCGCTCCAGGCCGGTGAGGCGCCGCAGGCGCATCTCCAGGATGGCCTCGGTCTGCGCCTCGGAGAGCCCAAAGCGCTCCATCAGGCGAACCTTCGCCTCGGTGTCGTCAGCGCTCGCCTTGATGATGGCGATGACCTCGTCGATGTTCTCGAGCGCGATGACGAGACCATCGAGGATGTGGGCCCGCTCCTCGGCCTTGCGCAGCTCGTAGCGCGTGCGCCGTACGATCACGTTCTTCTGGTGCTCGATGTAGTGGTAGAGCACCTGCTTCACGGTGAGCATCTGCGGCACGCCGTCGACGAGCGCGATCTGGTTCACACCGAAGCCGGTCTCCAGCTGCGTGTGCTTGAACAGCTTGTTGAGGACGACCTGCGGGATCGCGATCTGCTTGAGCTCGACCACGACGCGCATGCCCTTGCGGTCCGACTCGTCGCGCAGGTCCGAGATCTCGGTGAGCTTCTTCTCCCGGACGAGCTCGGCGATCTTCGACACGAGCTTGCTCTTGTTCACGGTGTACGGGATCTCCGTGATGATGATGCGCATCTTGCCGGTCGAGGTCTGCTCGATGTGCGCCTTGCCGCGCACCTTGATCGAGCCGCGGCCGGTCTCGTACGCCTCGCGGATGCCCTCGCGGCCCATGATGATGCCACCCGTCGGGAAGTCCGGACCGGGCATGACTTTCAGGATGTCCTCGACGTCGGCGTCGGGGTTGTCGATGACGAGCGTTGCCGCGTCGATGGCCTCGCCCAGGTTGTGCGGCGGGATGTTCGTGGCCATGCCGACCGCGATGCCGGAGCTGCCGTTGACGAGCAGGTGCGGGAAGCGCGCCGGCAGCACGAGCGGCTCGGTCAGCGACTCGTCGTAGTTGGGACCGAACTCGACGGTCTCTTTGTCGATGTCGCGCAAGAGCTCCATCGCCGAGCGCTGCAGGCGCGCCTCGGTGTAGCGCATAGCCGCCGCGCTGTCGCCGTCGATCGACCCGAAGTTGCCGTGCCCGTCGACGAGCGGCAGCCGCATCGAGAAGTCCTGCGCCAGTCGCACCATCGTGTCGTAGATGGCCGAGTCGCCGTGGGGATGGTACTTGCCCATGACTTCACCGACGGTCCATGCGGACTTCTTGTACGCACGATTCGGGGTGAGCCCGGCCTCGTGCATGCCGTAGAGGATGCGGCGGTGGACCGGCTTCAGTCCGTCGCGGACGTCCGGCAGCGCACGCGCGACGATGACGCTCATCGAGTACTCGAGGAAGGAGGTCCGAAGCTCCTGCTCGATGTCGATGGGCAGTACGGTGCTCTCGTGCAGGGGCGTGTCGCTCACGTGTCAGTCTCCTCGCGCTTCACGATCGAAGGTTGTACTTGCGCCACAGCAGGACTGCGCCGCCGATCATCATCAGGCCCCACACCATCATGAGCGCGGACGTTGTGGCACCGAGCCACCCCGCTTGCGCACCTACGCTCGCCAGCAGTACCGCCGCCCAGATCGTCAGGATCAACCCGACGACGACCAAGAATCCGGCCCCCACGTTCACGGCCCCGGTGTACTCGCGCCGGGCCTCCGGTTCCTCGGTCCTGAGCGCAAGAAGCATGGTCTCAAGCTGCGCTTCCGAGAGCCCGCCGGGTTCGCCCGTTTCTGCATCCGGTCCACCCGGCGCGTTCGGCGTGCGCTCGGCGTGCTCACTCTCGGCTGATCCCTCAGGTCCGATCGCGAGTCCCGGCGCTGCCGTTTGAGGGAACACCGCTTCGGGAATCGGCTCGCGAGTTGCCCTCTCGCGTGCCAGACGCTCGAAAGCGTCCTTCTCCCACGGCGGCGGCTCGAACGACTGTCGCTCTCGCTGACCAGGACCGTTCACGCCAGCCTCACTCCCCTCACCTCACCCGAGACCCTGCTGTCACACGTCCAGGAAGCGCACGCTCTTCGCGTTGCGCTGGATGAACAGTCGGCGTGGCTCCACCTCGTCGCCCATGAGGTCGACGAACGCCTCCTCTGCCGCAAGTGCGTCGTCCAGGCTCACCTGCAGAAGCGTCCGCTTCGCCGGATCCATCGTCGTCTCCCACAACTGCTCGGGGTTCATCTCACCGAGACCCTTGTAGCGCTGGATGCCGTACTTGGCGCCCTCGGCAAGCTTCCCCATCGCGACCTGCAGCTCTTTGTCGCTGTAGAGGTACTCGTGCTTCTTGCCGACGGCGAGCCGGTAGAGCGGCGGCTGCGCGATGTAGATGTAGCCCGCCTCGATCATCTCCCGCATGAAGCGGTAGAAGAACGTGAGGATCAGGCAGCGGATGTGGCTGCCGTCGACGTCCGCGTCGGTCATGATGATGATCTTGTGGTAACGCGCCTGCTCCAGGTCGAACTCCTCGGCGATGCTCGTGCCGATGGCTGTGATGATCGCCTGGATCTCTATCGAGGAGAGGGCGCGGTTGATGCCGGCCTTCTCCACGTTGAGGATCTTGCCCCGAAGCGGCAGGATCGCCTGGAACGACCGGTCGCGCGCCTGCTTCGCGGAACCGCCGGCCGAGTCGCCCTCGACGAGATACATCTCCGTGAGCGCCGCTTCCCTGATCGAGCAGTCGGCGAGTTTCCCGGGAAGTGTTGAGCTCTCGAGCAGCCCCTTTCGCCGCGTGAGTTCGCGCGCTTTCCGGGCGGCGGCTCGGGCCTTCGCGGCCTGCGTTGACTTCAGCACGATAGAGCGCGCCGGCTTGGGGTGTTCCTCGAGGTACTCGGCGAGTGCCTGCGTGACTGCTGTCTGCACGAACGAGCGCATCTCGGTGTTGCCGAGCTTGGTCTTCGTCTGACCCTCGAACTGTGGTTCCCGAAGCTTCACCGAGATGACCGCCGTCAGCCCCTCGCGGATGTCCTCGCCGGAGAGGTTCTCGTCCTTCTCCTTGAGGATGCCCTGCCTGCGCGCGTATTCGTTGATCGTGCGGGTGAGCGCGTTCTTGAAGCCATCAAGGTGTGTGCCGCCCTCGTGGGTGTTGATGTTGTTCGCGAATGCCAGCACCACTTCCGAGTAGCCGGTGTTCCACTGCATCGCGACCTCGATGGCGCCCTCGGGCCCCTCGCTCTCGAGGTAGACCGGCTTCGTGTGGATGACTTCCTTCTTCTCGTTGAGGTACTTCACGAAGTCGAGGATGCCCCCCGCGTAGCGGAACTCCTCGCGCCGCGGCTCAAGCTCGCGCTCATCGATAAGGGTGATCTTCAGGTTCTTGTTAAGGAAGGCGGTCTCTCGCATCCTGAGCGAGAGCGTGTCCCACGAGTGCTCGATCGTCTCGAAGATGTCCGGGTCAGCCCAGTACGTGACCTTGGTTCCTGTGGTCTTGCTGGTGCCGATCTTCTCTAGCGGGCCTGTCGGCTTCCCGTGCTCGTATGCCTGCTGCCATATCTTTCCACCAACCTTGACCTCGACCTCAAGCCGTGATGAGAGCGCGTTCACGACCGAGACGCCCACACCGTGAAGACCGCCGGACACCTTGTAGCCCTCGCCGCCGAACTTGCCGCCGGCATGGAGCATGGTCAGGACAACCTCCACCGCGGGCTTGCGGTACTTGGGGATCACGTCGACGGGGATACCGCGCCCGTTGTCGGTTACGGAGATCGAGTTGTCGGGGTGAATGACGACTTCGATGGCGTTGCAGCAACCGGCGAGCGCCTCGTCGACCGAGTTGTCCACGACCTCGTAGACGAGATGGTGGAGGCCCTTGGGGCCGGTGGACCCGATGTACATACTGGGACGCTTGCGGACTGCTTCGAGGCCTTCAAGAACCTGGATGTCTTTTCCAGAGTACGAACTGCGGTTCTTCGCCACCACGGCTCCTTACCGAACGAGCGTGAAAGAGTTACAAGAGGGCGGCTCCTACGACATATTGGAGCCGACACCCGATTTTACCACAACACGTTGTGTTAGACGGTCAAATCTGTGCCTGAAACGTCGCCTGGTGACGCCTGCGCCGAGGAACGCGTCCGGACAGCCTTTTTCCACTCCAGATCCTTGATCATCACCCTCAGCGCGATTTCACGAAGCCGCTCGTCAGGCACCGCCTGGCTCACATACGCCGCTTGGTTGCGTTCAACATCCGACAAGGAAACCCCCATGACGTCATCAGGTTTGTAGAACTCAGTGACATCCCGCTCCGCTGAATCGCGCGCTTTGCCGGCCTGCACCCGCCTGGAGACAGTGAACCGGATGCTCCTGACCAGATCCTGACCGAGATGTGCCGCAAGGGCGGAACGAAAGCTTTCCACCATCAGTGAGAGCTCGTTCGCCCATGCCGGGGAGTCTACGGACACGAACAGCTCGCCGTCCCGAAACGCCACACCACAGGTGTGGTTCGAGACGACATCACCGCAGATCGCGTTCCATGCGGACACAACGCGGGCGCTGAAGCGCTTGCCGAGCGGGTCCGCCTTCCCAAGCACACCCTCGGCGACGTCGCCGACACGTTGGGTCTTCTTGGCTCTCGCCACGCTTAAGCCTCTTCGGCCATGTTGATGCGCACGATGGTGGCTGCGCTCAACGTCTCATCATCGAAGTACCCCGTATTGGTCGTCGTCACGATGGTCTGCACATCGTCCCTGACGAGATCGGTCAGCGCGCGTCGCCTCGCGGCATCGAGCTCCGACATCACATCATCGAGGAGAAGGACGGGCTTCCTGCCGAGTACATCTTCCACGACTGACACCTCGGCAAGCTTCCACGCGAGCGCGACGGTCCGTTGCTGGCCCTGTGAAGCGTAGGTGCGCGCTTCCCGTCCTCCGATGATGAATCCGATGTCGTCCCTGTGTGGTCCCACGAGGGTTGCGAGACGCACACGCTCGTCAGCGCGGCGGTTGGCGAGCTCAACACGGAAGGCCTGCTCGACGTCTGCCGCTTTGACGTCCTCACGAACGCTCGTGAGCCCAACGCCGCACCGATCGAGGTACGTGACGTCCAGCTCCTCTCCTCCGGCTAGGTCGCGATAGACGGGTTCTGCTCGCTCGACAAGCCGGCGAGCCAACCCGCGCCGGTGGATGAGGAGCTTCGCACCAAGTGTCACGAGAAGGTCGTCCCACGGCTCCAGGTCCGTGTCGCTCGCCCGCCACTCACGAAGGAGCACGTTGCGGTGGCGGAGGACGCGGTGGTAGTCCCGCCTGATCACGCCGTAGGCCTTCGAGAGTTGCTCGCCCAAGTCGTCGATGTCGTTCCTGCGGACCTCTGCGGGGCCTTTCGCGAGGGTGAGGTCATCGGGAGTGAAGACCACACTCGGAATGATGCCCTGGAAGTCTGACATCCGCATCTTCCGGACGCCGTTCACCCTGAACGTGCGTGAGCCTTCTGTGTTGATCGTCGTGTCCAGAACCACTTCGGTTCTGTCGTCTCGGGCGGTCACCGAGAGTCTGGCCGCAGACGCTCCCCAGGTCACAACATCATCCCACCGTGGGCGGCGGAAGGACCTCCCGGAGGTGCAGATCTGAATACCTTCGATGACGTTCGTCTTGCCGGCTGCGTTCGGCCCGACGAGAATCGTCAGGCCTGTGGAGGGCTCGATTCGCAGATCCTCGTAGTTCCTGAACGACCTCAGGTGAACGACTGCTATGTGCACCTGTGGGCCTCGGTCAGCCGAGGCGTACAGGCATAAGCAGGTAGATGAACGACTCGCTGTCCGCCACCTTGATAACACCCGGCTTGAGTGGACTCACGAGCTCGACCGCGACCTTCTCACCAGGTGCAATACCGACACCATCCATGAGATATGCGTGGTTGAACGCCATCTCCACATCTTCACCTTCGATGACGACCTCGATGTCCTCCTTCGCCTCTCCGACATCCTGGGTCTGCGCAGACAGGCTCAATACGCGGTCCTCGACGGTTACTTTCATGCGGAGCGGCGCGCTGTGCTGCGCCATAAGCGAGACGCGCTTCACTGATTCGATAAGCTCCTGCCGGTCGACGATATAGCGCGTCGTCCACTCCTTCGGCACGAGCTGACGCCAGTTCGGGAATGTGCCCTCTATTCTCCGAGACACAAACGTCGTGTCACCGAACGTCACGACAACTTGGTTCTCGGAGACGCCGATGTTGACGCTCTCTGCAGCGGACGCGAGGCGCGACACGTCCTCGAGCGCTCGGCCGGGAACCACTGCTTCGAGCGCACCGCCGGTACCTTCGACCGCGACCTCTCGCACACAGAGCCGGTACGAGTCGGTGGCAGCCATCCTCATGATCCCCTCTTCGACCACGAGGAGGATGCCTGTCAGGATCGGTCGGGTTTCATCTCGGCTGACGGCCTTCGAAACCTGGTGCACGACATCTGAGAAGACGCCTGTCGGCAGCGTGACCGTCTCTGATGGCACAACATCCGGGAACTTGGGGAAGTCCTCCGGGGTAAGCGTTCTCACCGTGAATGACGACTGCCCGCACTCGATGGTCGCTCCGCTTGCTGACGCGTCGATCGTCACTGCCGCTTCCGGGAGACTCCTCACGATATCGGTGATCAGCCGTCCCGGGATGACGATGCTCCCTTGCCCCTCAACTCGGGCCTTCACGAACGTCCTGATCGAGATTTCTAGGTCGGTCGACTGGATCTGGACCCCATCACCGGTCGTTGTGAACAAGATGCCCGAGAGGATCGGGAGTGTCGTTCTGGATGAGAGACCCTTCGAGGCGATCGAGAGGGCATCGAGCAACTCAGAGCGTGCGATGGAGACCTTCATTCCTGTTCCTTTCATGTAGATATCTCAACCAACCGTAACAGTAGTAAGTGCTGTGTGCACTGTGGAGAACTCCATCTCCAGCAGGTCGTCGCAGGTGTGTCCATTGTGCGTCAGTTGTTCATGTACTGCTTCACTTCTCCACACTTTGCACAGGTCCAAGAATCCATCCACACATCTGAGGACTTGTCCCAGACCAGTCCAGAGCTTCTCCACAACCTTCTCAACAAGGCTCCTGGTCACGTGCGCTGTTTGACGAGGTTCGTGAGCGCTTGAATCTGGTTGTAGACCTCCCGCTGCGTGTTCATCAACTTGCGGATCTTCGCATCCGCGTGCATGACCGTGGTGTGGTCCCTGCCGCCAAACTCGGCGCCGATTCGAGGAAGCGACATATCAGTTAGTTCGCGCGCGAGATACATAGCTATCTGTCGAGGATAGACGATTGCCTGCGATCGCTTGTTGCTAATGATGTCGTTCTTGCTGATGCCGTAGAACTTGCAGACCTCTTGCTGAATCGTGGCTATCGCTATCGGCCGGATGCTTCGCTCAGGGAACACGTCTTGAAGTACCGTGCGAGCAAGGTCGACGTCGATGACGCTCCGTGTGAGGCCACTGAATGCGAGAACCCGGTTCAAGGCGCCCTCGAGCTCACGGATGTTGGTTGAGACGCGGTCGGCCATGAACGCGAGGACCGCGTCGTCGATGGTGACACCCTCAGCCTCGGTCTTGCGCTTGAGAATCGCGATCCGCGTCTCGAGATCCGGGGGCTGAATGTCGGCGGGAAGCCCCATTCCGAAACGGCTACGGAGGCGGTCGGTCAAGTCGCCGATATCCTTCGGCGGGCGGTCAGCCGAGAGAACGATCTGCTTCCCGGACTGCTGGAGTGTGTTGAAGGTGTGGAAGAACTCCTCCTGGGTTCCCTCCTTGCCGGCGAGGAATTGGATGTCATCGACGAGAAGGACGTCGATGGTCCGGTACTGGCGCCGGAAGCCTTCGATGCGGCTCTTGTCCCGGTTGCCGATCGAGTTGATGAAGTCGTTGGTGAACTGCTCGCTGGAACAGTACTTGACCTTCATGTGAGGGAAACTTGACTTCACGTAGTGCCCGATGGCTTGAAGAAGGTGGGTCTTACCGAGGCCGACGCCTCCGTAGATGAGGAGCGGGTTGTAGGCCCCGCCAGGGGTTTCGGCGACCGCGAGCGCCGCGTGATAGGCGAACCGGTTCGAGGAACCCATGACGAACGACTCGAACGTGTGTGAGGGGTTGAACTCCCCCTCCGTCGCTTCTCTGACTCGGCGCTGCTCAGCGGCCTCCATGTCGGTGACGACCGCCGCCGTTGCCTCAGCGGGCGATGGTATGACGGCGATCTCCTCGACAGGAGCGTCGCCGACTTTGAACACGACCGAGAACGGAGTGCCAGTCACCTGTGTGAGAGCCGCCGAGAGGAGTCCCGAGTAGCGGGATTCAAGCCAGTCGCGCGCGAATTCGTTCTGGGCCGAGACGAGAACAGTCTGGTCGGTCACACCGATCGGAGACGTGTGTTCGAACCACGTCTTGAACGTCGGCGTGTTGAGCTCGCCGCGCACAATATCGAGCGCGCTATCCCAGACTCCCTGGATGTCCTGCATGTGTTTCTACCTACCTCACGAAGAAAGGACGTGGTCGAGTGAGTTGATGCCGAGTGCGGTCAGGACACGCTTACCGGTCTCGTCCGACGCGATCAGCCCCGCGCTTTCAAGGGCGGACAGGTCACGGTACGCGGTCGAAAGACCGACCGCGAGCTCTCGGGAAACCACCGAAGGCCCGACGGCACCGAGCTCCATCACGAGCGAGAGCACTTGCTTCTGGCGAAGTGAGAGCTTCGGGAGATCCATGGCTAATGGTTGCGGCTCCGGTTGTGGCCCGGCCGGCGCTTCGGTCGGAACTGTACGTTCAAGGTGTAGCGTCACCACGGTGCCCTTGCCGAGGTTGTCTTCGAGCATGATCGTGCCGCCCGTGAACCCAAGACACTCCCGGGCAACCGGCAGCCCGGATCCGACGCCCTTGATCACCCGTTTCATCTCCTCGGTAGCCGTCGAGAATCCCGGGATGAACGCGCGCTCCTTGTCGGCGACACCAGGCCCTTGATCCGAGAAGCGCACCGTGTCCCCCCGGTCGCAGATCGAAACGACGACTTCGGAGAACTGCGCGTGGATGAGGTTCTCGACAACCTCCCTGATCACGGTGTACGGGAGCACGCCGCCGGCTTCGTGAGAGAGCTGATACGTGCGAGACGACAAGGCTTCGATCAGGCCGCGCTCATCGGGGCCGAGGACATCTTCGACGCGAGGAGGCGCGGTCAGCCCGTCGTAGACAGCTATCCGCGCTGCGCGACGAGCAGCCTCAAGAGGGGCGGCCGCCTGGACCGGCGCATCGGATGCATATGAGACATCGCGCGAGTGCTCGAGCGTCGCGCCCGAGGCAACCGCCGTGGGCGGCGGTCCCGCGGGGTACGGTTCGTACGCTGACTCCATCGCAATCCCCCTCTCCCACTCCTGTCACCGGGTGGGACCTCCACAGACTTATCAACAACGACCTAGAAATGCAGCTCCTGCCAACCCGCAGGTCGCAGGGCGTATCCACCACCCTCATGTGAGAGTTCAAGCTCTCGGAGTGAACGGACACAATCTGCGGTTTCTCGACTTATCAACAGGGCTTTCCACATATGTGGACAACCTTTTCGCATTCAACGACCGTTCGCGCCGATTCGCGCAGCGCAGCGTGTGTAAGCGGCTGGAGACCGGTTTCCGGAGGCTTCCAACGCGCCCGGGATCCGGTGCATCCTGTGGATAGGACGAACACGACGTAAGCGAATGATGGAAGGCTGTGGATAACCCGAACGTATGTCCGGTCGACTCCAGTGGTTCGCACCGCGTCAGGCCTTCTAGCAGGGATTTTCAAGGTCACCGAGGCAGATTCACCACCGGTGTAAGCAGCGCCGATTCTAACAGAGGGCCTGTGGACGAACAACGCAGCGGAACGGGTTATCCACAGCTTCGACAAGCTTGCATCCTGCGTTTTCCACACTATCCACAATTTTTCGGGTTTCTTGACCGTCCTGGATGAACGCCACCAAACGGGCGAGGCTCCAGCTGTGGGAAACGCGGCGAACGCGCTATTCACTCGGCCGTTTGACACCCCTCATCAGGGGTCGGTATAATCGCCGGGCTTGCCGCCCGGGCGACGCGGTTGCCTCGCGGCTGAAAGGAAGGAACTCACGTGAAGCGTACGTACCAGCCAAACAATCGGAAGCGTGCGAAGACGCACGGCTTTCGCGCCCGTATGGCCACCCGTGGTGGACGCGCCATCATCGCTGCTCGCCGTCGCAAGGGCCGCAAGGTCCTGACCCCGAGCGCGGCCTGATCACCAGCCGGTCGGCAGTGACCGGCTTCCTATGCGAACCATCACGGCCCAGACAGATGTCGACTCGATCTTCAGTAGTGGACGTCGCTCGTCAGCCAGGTTCGTGACAGTCATCGTCGTGCCGACGCCACCATCACGCGGCCCTGAGGGCCGCGTGATGTTTGTTGCAGGCAAGCGCCTTGGGGGTGCCGTCTGGCGCAACCGGGCCAAGAGGGTCATGCGCGATGCCGTGCGACGAGCCGGTGGCCCATGGGAGGGCTTCGATGTTGCGCTTGTCGCCAAGAGTGAAACAGGCGTGGCGTCTCCCGGCGATCTTGATGCTTCGCTCGGTCAGGCACTGCGACGCAGCGGTGTGATGCAGTGAATATGCCGGCGAAGCTCGTGATCCTGCCCATCAAGGCCTACCGCAAGGTGGTCTCTCCCCTCTTGCCGCCAAGTTGCAGGTTCACACCCACCTGCTCGGCATATGCGGTCATCGCGATCGAGCGGCATGGCGTGATTCGCGGTGGCTGGCTCGCCGTGAAGCGCATCGCGCGCTGCCACCCATGGAACCCAGGAGGGGTCGATCCGGTCCCCTGATGGCGAACCGTTGTTTCGTGAATTGCCTCGCGTGTGGTAGATAGATAGCAACACACTCTGCGACAACCCCCGACGAGTCGGAGTGGCGAACACATCACCGGTCATGAGGCGCACTGCGCTATGAGGAGGTAGCTGTTCCGTGCTGGAACCCATCGAGAGATTCTTGTTCGAGATACTGACGTACTTCTACGGGTGGGTGCACGACTACGGCGTAGCCATCGTGCTGCTGACGATCCTGATGCGGCTCGTGCTGTTGCCACTCACGCTCAAACAGTCCAAGTCGGCCTACGAGATGCAGCGGATTCAGCCGAAGATCAAGGAGCTGCAGGCCAAGTACAAGGACAACAAGGAGAAGCTTCAGGAGGAGACCCTGAAGTTCTACAAGGAGAACAAGGTGAACCCGTTCGGCGGGTGTTTGCCGCTGATTATCCAGATGCCGATCTTCATTGCGCTCTTCCGGGTACTGGGAAACGCGGGGAAGGGCAAGCCGGGACTCTTTTTGGAGCACTTGGCGAGTCTGCCTGAAGCAGCAGCCGAGGCGGCCAAGCGCTTCTGGATAATTCTTCCAGACCTCACGCTCACCCCAGCTGCCGTTTATAAGGCCTCGGGCATCGGATCCGTCATCCCCTACGCGGTTCTCGTCATCTTGTTCGGTCTGAGCATCTACATTCCACAGGTGATGCAGCCCGGTGAGAAGCAGCAGCGTCAGATAGCCCTCTACATGTCGGTCTTGATGATCTTCTTCGGCTGGAGCGCGCCCGCCGGCGTTCTGGTCTACTGGGTCACGTCGAGCCTGTTGCAGGTGGGCCAGCAGTTCGTCACGAACAAGATCTATTCCCGGACCGAGGGAGCTGCATAGATGCTGAACGAGATTACGAAGGAGGGTGCGTCGGTCGAAGAGGCGCTCGAGGCGGCGCTCAAGGACCTGGACGCCGAGCATGACGCGGTCGACTATGAAGTGCTAGAAGAGGGTGGACGCCGGATCTTCGGTGCCGTTCGCCCAGCTCTGGTTCGTGTCTGGCTACGAGACACGGTAGTCGACGACGTTGACGACGAACCGGAGGACATCGACATTCCGGATGTACTGATCGCCAAGGAGCCGCTTCCGGCAGATCTACAGCTCGAGACGCCGGCGCTGTCCGACGAGGAGCTCGACCGAGTGGCCGACGAGGCCGTGGCGGTCATCAATGACATCCTCGGTATGCTTGGACTCACGGCATCGATCGAGGAGTACGAGGGCGATGACTCTGAGATCATTCTGGACATCGTGGGAGATGATCTCGGAGTTCTGATTGGAAGGCACGGGCGCACGCTCGATTCGCTACAGATCCTGGTGTCCGCGATCGCCCACCGCCGGCTGGATTTGCGCCACCCTACCGTCGTCGATGTCTCGGGATACCGGCACCGGCGGCGCCTCAAGGTCGAGGAGATGGCGAAACGTGCCGCCGATCGCGCGGCCAGAGGTGGTCGTCCGGTTCCCATGCGTCCGATGACGAGCTTCGAGCGGAAGGTCGTGCACGTCGCGCTGAGGAATGATCGCCGGGTTCGTACCGAGAGCGAAGGCGCCGAGCCATATCGCCAGGTTGTTGTCCACCCGAAGTAGCCATATCACCTATCGACCTGAGCAGACACGGCGGAGCAGATGCTCGGCCGTGTCTCTATTGTGGGTAAAACGACACCCGCGGTGCCAAGAGGGCCCCTTGACTCGGCGATAGGCCGTCCTTGGGACGAGGCGCACGGCGACAACCATCCGAGCAGGACAGCGGTGACAAACCGGCGCGAATAGGTGGATCCGCCCGAAGTGCTCCCGAGTGGGCGCCTGAGACTCAAGAACCGAGGATCCCTGGCGGGAGTCCGAGTCCTGCGAATGTTTCACGTGAAACATTGTGGTCCTAGGAGACGGGGCTATCGGACCGTTGAGTTCGGCCTAGTGGCTCATCCTTCCAACCGCTCGAGAGTGGAGAGCCGGCTCGTGCCTAGCGGGAGGCCAATGACTCGAAGCCTCAATGCGGTCGCGAAGTCCGAGCGTTGTCTTGGTTCACGCCGCCATTCCTGCCGGTTCTCTTGCGAGCAAAGTCGGAAGGGGTGCCTCAAATCCGTGATACAAGGGTTCTGGGCAAGTCTGTGGCGCAGCCGCGGAGAGTGAGTCATGATGTTCCACGTGAAACCTAACGGAGAAACCTCGCTGAGCGCTGACCCACTATCGTCCCCATCGATACGGCGGACGCTCACGGGGCATGGCATCGCAGTCACTGAGCGCCAGTCGGAGGCCATCGCCAGACACGCTGCGATGGTGCTGGACGCAAACCGGGAGTTCAATCTCACCCGGATCACAAACCCGGCCGACGTCTTAGTCTTGCACATTCTGGACTCGGCTACTGCGACGGCCGCTGTTGCCGCATCGCCGGCCGGAGTGTTTGCCGATTTGGGCTCGGGGGCGGGATACCCGGGGATTGTCGTGGCGATCCTCTCCGGAAGACCGACGGTGCTTGTCGAGTCCGTCAGGAAGAAGGCCAACTTCCTCGATCAGGTTGTCGCGGGGCTCGATGTCGACGCTTCGGTCTACGCCACTCGGGCCGAGGAGTTGGCTCGGGAATGCGGTGGGAGTTGCGCCTGCGTGATTGCGCGAGCGGTAGCACCGCTCTCTTCTCTTGTGGAACTTGCCGCTCCGCTACTGATGAAGGGTGGACGACTTGTCGCGATGAAAGCGCGACCGGCCGAGGATGAGCTTGCATCGGGGGTGGAAGCCGCACGGTTGTGCGGGATGAGGCAAGCGGAGACACTGCCGATAGCTCTTGACGAAGCGCATCTGCGAACCCTCGTGATCTACGAGCGCATCGGGCCTCCGAAGATCGCACTTCCGCGCCGAATCGGTCTGGCGCAGCGCACCCCGCTGGCATAACTGCTTCCGTACGCGGACACGGTCGCCTATACTTGGTATCCGCATGGGCCGTGAAGGAGGAGGAGACGTGTCGCTTGATGAGGTGATTGGCTCAGAGGCGGTCGCGGGCGTGCCGCGCAGGCGAGCGACGGTTCTCGCGATCGTTAACCAGAAGGGTGGCGTCGGCAAGAGCACGACTGCGGTGAATCTAGCTGCGGCGCTTGGGGATGCGGGTGAGAGCGTGTTGCTCGTCGATTTGGATCCCCAAGGAAACGCCACATCAGGTTTCGGCCTGGACAAGAACCGCCGTGAGCTCTGCGTGTACAACGCCCTCCTTGGCGGCGCGACACTAGCAGAGCTGATTGAGCCGGTCGAGGTGCAGAACGTGTTCGTGGTTCCGGCGACGATTCAGCTCGCAGGCGCGGAGATCGAGCTCGTCTCAGCAATGAGCCGAGAGACCAAGCTCCGCCACGTCCTCGAGGACGTGCTGGGTGACTTCGACTTCATCATCATCGACTGCCCACCGTCCCTGGGCCTCCTGACGCTCAACGCGCTCAGTGCTGCCGGTGGCGTCCTCATCCCCGTCCAGTGCGAGTACTACGCGCTCGAGGGCCTGACCAAGTTGCTTGAGAGCTTCAAACTCGTCAAGACCCACCTAAATCCCGCTCTCGAGGTGTTCGGGGTCCTGATGACCATGTATGACGTGCGGACGAAGCTCTCGCACCAGGTCGTGGAGGAGGTCAAAGACTTCTTTGGCGAGCGGGTATTTGACACCGTCATCCCGCGGAGTGTGCGTGTGTCCGAAGCGCCGAGCTTCGGCCAGCCAGTCACGCTGTTCGATCCCACTGGTCGCGGAGCAGAGGCGTATCACAGTCTCGCGAAGGAAGTGATTGACCGTGTCTAAGCGAGGACTTGGCAGGGGCCTCTCAGCCCTCATTCCTGGCGCTGGGCAGGAGTTCGTCGGTGGAGAGCCGCAGGAGCTCCCCATAGACCTCATCTCCCCTAACCCGAATCAGCCGCGTACAGCCATGGACGAGGATCGCGTGAACGAGCTCGCGGACTCGATTCGAAAGGTCGGCGTGCTGCAGCCGATCATTGTGCGACCGCATGCTGAGGGTTATCAGATCATCGCCGGCGAGCGTCGCTGGCGCGCTTCCCGGGTCGCAGGCCTTACGAAGGTTCCCGTCCGCGTGATGGCCTCGACGGAGATTGAGGCACTTGCGCTGGCACTGATCGAGAACCTTCAGAGGGAGGACCTGAATCCGGTCGAGGAGGCGCGCGGCTACCGGAAGCTCTTGACCGAATACGACATGACGCAGTCGGAGCTGGCCGACCGGGTGTCCAAATCGCGGTCGGCCGTCACGAACACGCTGCGCCTTCTGGATCTCCCTGAAGAAGTCCTCGAACTCATGTACCAGGAGAAGCTGACTGCCGGCCACGGTCGGGCCGTGCTGTCCTTGCCTGATGACGCGATGCGAATCAAGTTGGCGCACAAGGTCGCCGACGAAGGCTTATCTGTTCGTGAAGCTGAGAACCTCGCCCGCCTCTTCGCGGCTGGCCAGGGTGAGCGGGCGCCGCGGCCTGTGAGTCCGAAGTCGTACAAGATTGTCGCGCGCAAGCTGAGACGCCTCTTGGCCACGCCCGTCCGTGTGCGTCAGACGACCACAAAGGGCAAGATCGAGATCGATTTCCACGGAGAAGAAGACCTCGAGCGAATCATTCGGCTGCTCACAGAAGGCGGCGAGTCATCAGGAGAAGCATCATGAGAACACAGCGGCTGGAATATTTTGTCATAGGTCTCTTCCTTGGTGGGGTTGCTGGCGTGATCGCCGGCCTGCTGCTGGCGCCGGATAGCGGCGCTCGGACCCGCCGGCGCATCGCGAACGAGGCGCTGCGGGTCGCCGACGCCGCAAAGTCTGTTGCCGAGCGCGCCGAGCGCACGGCAGAGATCGTCGGCGAGCGCTTCGATCACTACCTCGGCCGCGATGAAGAAGTCGCGTGGCGCAAAGTGCGCGAGCTGCGCGAGGGCGTCCAGCGATACTCACAGACAGTGATGACGCCCTGAGGTCAGACCATCGTGGTACGTTGCCCCGTGGAATCGGAAGGGGCACCGCATGGTCATGACGCTCGTAACCGGTCCCGCGAATGCGGGGAAGACCGGGCACATCGTACGAGCTCTCTTCGAGGCGGCCTCGGTGGGGAAGACTCCCATTCTGCTGCTGCCGAGCGGGCCCGAGGTCCTTCGCGCGCAGTCTGAGATCGCGCCTCGACTGCCGATCGGCGTGACGGTCGTCCAGTTCGATCGGTACCTGGACGGTCTATGGACGCTCGAAGGCGACGGCCGCCGCATCGTCAGTCGAATCCAGCGGCTCTCGCTCCTCAGCGCTGCAGTCGCAAGCACCAGGCCTGCGCTGCTCGCGGAGTCCGCAGAGCGCCATGGCTTTGTCCGCTCACTCGAGGAGGTCGCGCGCCGAGCCGGAGAGAGCCTTGCTCTCGACGGTCAACGGAGCGCGCAGACCCGCGATGGGACAGCGGCGGCCGAGATCTGCGCGATCATCGACGCATGCGCGAAGCTGCTTCAAACGCGCGGGCTCATCGAGCGGTCCGAGGCGCACGCCCGCCTCCCGGAGGTCTGCGAGACGCCGAGCACCCGTGGACCCGTTCTGATCAACCGGTTCGCAAGCTTCACGCCGCCGCAGGAGCGATTCGTGACATGGCTCTCGCAGTCGGGCGTTGACGTGACGGTCGCCCTGACCTGGGTGGAGGGCCACCCGGCGACCGAGAGTTCCGCCGCTCTCGTCCACCGGCTGTCATCGCTACCAGGGGCGGTGACTGTCACCGTCGACGGCGTCTACTCAGAGAACGCCGAGTTACGACGACTTGAACGACAGCTCTTCCGACCGGATCCCGACGGGGCCTCCGCGCCATCGCCGACGGGCGCTGTGGTGCTTTCAGAGGGTGCCGGGGTCAGCGGCGAAGCGCAGAGGATTGTTCGCGAGATACAGGAGATGGCAGAATCTGGCACGGCTTTCGGCGATATCGCTGTCGTGCTGCGCAACGTTGTGTCTGCGCAGCGAGAGCTCAGCGATGCGATGCAGGAGGCGGGCATTCCGTTTGAGATCGACGCCGAGGTCCCGCTTGTTCGTACGGGCCTCGGTCGCGCACTGCTGATGCTCCTGCAGTACGCCTCTGAGGGCCAGCACCGAATCGACCTGCTCGGGTTCCTAAGGAGCGGATACGCGTGGGCGGGAGAGCGCGACGTCGATGCGCTCGACGAGCGTCTGCGGACCCGCCGCGCCGAGAAGGGAGCGGCCATCGCGAGGCAAGCCGCCATGCTGGACTCTCGCACCGCAGCGATGGTGGCTCGGGCCGTACACCTCTCACGTCAACAGGTTGACGAGTCTATACTTATGTCGTGGCGCCAACTACTCTCGGGTATGCTCCGCGCCCAATGGCTTGGGACGCCATTGATGGACGGCGCTGGCCGGCTCGATGCTGCCGCGCAAGGGGTCGTACTCGATGCCGTCGTCGAGATCGCCTCGCTCGGTGGAGACGCCGGCATGCGCGAGGTCATCGAGCTCCTTCGCGAGGCCTCGGTCACGATGCGGAGTCTGGGGGATTCTGCGCGGGTCCAGGTCATGAGCGCCGAGCGTGCTCGCTCGCGACGCTTCGCTGCGGTGATCTGCGCCGGACTCCAGGCAGGGGAGTTCCCGGTCCACGCGCGGGATGACGCCCTGAGCGGTGGTGACGTCGCCTCGGACCTGGCGGCGGCGGGAATCGACGTCTCACCGCGCACCGATCTGCCTGCCGAACGCCTGCTCTTCTACCAGGTGGTCACCGGCGCGCGCACCAAGCTCGTGCTGAGCCGTGCAGCGTGCGACGACGAGGGTAGGCCGCTCCGTCGCTCGGTCTTCTGGGACGAGCTGTTGGACCTCTATCGCGACCCCACGGCCGAGCAAGAACCCGGCGGCTCGCCACCCTCGTATGCGGGGCTTCCACCGCTCCGCTCCCTCGGCCTGGCTGATCTGGCCGAATCGCCAGACGCCCCGCGTGCCGAGCGGCGCAGCCTGCGCGACGCGGCTCGGTGCGGGGACGTCCGGCAGCCGCGCGTGAGGCTCGCGCTCGCTCGCTCGCACGCCCGCGAGGATCGCGTGACGGGTGAGGCAGCAGGCAGCCTGAGGGAGCGCCAGACGTTCTCGGTGAGCGAACTCGAGGCCTACCTTCGCTGCCCCTACCTGTGGTTCTACGAGCGGCGTCTGAGCGGCGAGTCGCTCGACCGCGAGGTCGATGCGCTGGAGAGAGGGAAGCTCGCCCACGAAGCGATGCGCCGCTTCTACGACGCGTGGTCGGCCGAGGGGCACGAGCGCGTGACGCCCGAGACCCTCCCCGAAGCGCTCAAGCGTGCCGAGCGCATCTCGGCAGAGGTGCTGTCAGAGGCGATGCCGCCCTCGACCCTGTACGAGGAGGAGATGCACCATCGCGCTCGTGCGGGCGTGCAGCGCATCCTCGAGCGCGACGCGCTGAGCTTCCCGGGGTTCGTCCCGCGGCACCACGAGTGGCCGTTCGGAGGCGAGGAGGCGGTCGCCCTCGGTTCCTTCCAACTCCGCGGGCGTATCGACCGGATCGACGTTGGCGAAGCCGGGCTCATCATCAGCGACTACAAAGGGTCCGTGGTCACGCCGAGGAAGCGATTCGCCACCGACGCGGTCGTGCAAGTCCCGCTCTACACGCTCATCGCGTCGAGCGCCCTGGGTCTGCCCATTGCCGGCGGTCTCTACCGCAGCATGGGCAGTTACGGAGACCGCGGCTTCTTCCTTCGCGGCGCCGTCAGTGGCCCGGGCCTCGTGTCCACCGACGCCTGCGACGAGGCGGAGATCGCCGACCTCATCAAGGAGGCGGAGGTCCGCGCCGAAGATGCCGTCGCGGGAATCAGGGAAGGCCTGATACCCGCGACACCATCCGCTACAGACGCGTGCGAGCGGTGTTCCGCGCGCGGCGTCTGCGGGACGAGCGCATGAAGCTCCAGCTGAACGCCGAGCAGCGCGCAGTCGTCGAGGGTCCTCGCGGCGTCTTCGTGAGTGCAGCCGCCGGCTCGGGCAAGACGCGGGTGCTCACCGCCCGTTTCGTCGCCGCAGTCCTCGGCGAGCGGTCCGACACCCCGGCGGCTATGGACGAGGTCCTGACGGTCACCTTCACCGAGAAGGCGGCCGGCGAGATTGCCGAGCGGGTACGCGGCGCGCTCCTGCTGGAGGGCAGGCCGGCGCTCGCCCGCCAGTCCGACGACGCGTGGATCTCCACCATCCATGGCCTGTGCTCCCGCATCTTGCGGCGCCATGCGTTCGATGCGCACCTCGATCCGCGGTTCACCGTCTGCACCGAGGTCGAGGCGGCGGTGCTCTCCGAGCAGGCGCTCGATGAAGTCGCGCGCGAGCTGATGGCGTCGGATCCCGAGCTGGAGCGTCTCGTCGTCGACCTGGGGGCGACCGCGGTATCCACGATTGTCCGCTCGGCGTACGACCACGTACGCTCGCTCGGGCACCACACTTGGTCGCTCGTGCTGCCGGAGCCGGCTCGCGCCGCAGCGTTCTCAGGCGTCATCCGCCAGCTCGACGCCATCATCGCCCAGCTGCGGCGTCTCCTGCCGACGCCGACGGTCGACGGCAACGTCGAAGCACTCGGGAGCGTTGTGGATGCACTGGCCCCGCTCGAAGCCGGCGCCACGGTGGCACGGGCGGAGCTGGCGCTCGAGGCGCTGGGCATGCTGAAGCTCGCGCGCCGGGGAAGCGCGGATGCCAAGGAGCTTGCCGAAGCGGGGCTGACGGTCGCGGCAACCGCTCGGGAGCTCGCAGCCGGCGTCGCGGTGGCCCCGGTCGCCGGCGCGCTACGGTCCCTACTCGTGGCGTTCGAGCGCCGATTCGGCGCGCTCAAGGACGCCCGCGGCATGCTGGACTTCGAGGACCTGCAGATCCGTACCGCGGAGCTGCTCGAGGTGCGACCGGACATCGCAGCGACGTACCACGCTCGCTTTGCCGAGGTGATGATCGACGAGTTCCAGGACACCAACGCGCTCCAGATGCGCATCATCCGGGTCCTCGGCCGAGGAGACGTGCTCACCGTCGGCGACGACAAGCAGTCCATCTACCGGTTCCGGAACGCGGACGTCGAGGTCTTCCGGCGACGCGCCGCCGAGGTTCCGGAAAAGCGCCAACTGCGCGCGAACTACCGATCGCATCCCCAGGTGCTCAGCTTCGTGAACAGCCTCTTCGGCACGCCGGAGTTCTTCGCGGAGGACTTCATGCGGCTCGACGCCCTCGGCGCCCCGGCCGCAGGCGGCTGGCCGGATGATGCGCCTCGGGTCCGTCTTCTTGCCGTCGATACCGGGGACCTGCGCGCGCGAGATGCGCGCTTGGCGGAGGCGGCGGTGCTCGCGCTACACCTCCGCGACCTCCACGAACAGGGCGTCCCGCAGCGAGACATGGTCGTGCTGCTGCGCGCGATGCAGGGCCGTGCGGAGACGTACGCGGCCGCACTTCGCGATCAAGGCCTGGACGTCTACGTGGCGAGCGGCGGCGCGTACTTCGACCGGCCCGAGGTCGGCGACGTTCTCGCGCTCCTGCGCGTGCTCGACAACCCGCGTGACGATGAGGCGCTCCTGCGCGTGCTCGCCGGACGGCTCACGGGGCTCAGTGACTCGTCGCTCGCCGTTCTCGGTGCTGCGGCACATCGCGAGCGCCTCTGGCCGCTCGTCAGCGGAGAACGCCTGCGGGAGCCGCTTGACGCCCCTGACGAGGCGCTCCTGACCCGCACGGTCGATGTCATCGCACGGCTCCGTCAACGCCGAGGGCGGGCGCGCGTTGCCGAGCTCGTCCACGAGGCCTGCGAGCTTCTCGACTACGACCTGACGCTCTTCGCCAGCGGGCCTGACGGCGCGCGCGCCTGGGCGAACGTGCTCAAGATCGCGCGTCTCGCCGACGAATTCGAACAGGCGGACCCGGGTGATCTTGCGGCGTTCCTTGATCACGTGCGCGCGCAGCAGGCCCACGGTCAGGACACGCCCGCGACGGTGGTGGCGGAGGACGTTGAGGCCATTCGGATCATGAGCGTCCACTCGGCGAAGGGCCTCGAGTTCCCGGTCGTAGCCGTAGCGGACCTCGGCTCGCATCGCGGATACCAGGCGCCAGACGCGCTTCTCGCTCGCACGGACCCGCCGGTCCTTGCACTCCGGCTACCGAAGGCGCTTTCGCCCACCGGTGCGTCCGAGTGCACCCCCGAGCACAGAGCCGTCGCGGAGGCGGAGCGGTCGGCCGACGAGGACGAGGCGAAGCGGCTCTTCTACGTCGCGTGCACGAGGGCTCAGCGCGCGCTCGTCCTGTGCGGCGGCGCGAAGCTGGCGAAGGACCCGGAAGGACCGGCGATGCTCGACCGCGTTCGCCGGGTGCTGGCCGAGGCCGGCGCAGCGGTCGACGCTGCGGCGGGGGAGTACGAATCGACCCTCGACGGCGTCCCCATCGCCGTGACGGTGTATCCAACGCCTGAACCCGCAGAGACCATCCCGGCGCCGCCCGTCGCCCCGCCGCGCGTCGTGGCGCTCGACCCGCTCCCGCCGCAGGAGGCCGCCGCCGCATCCGGTCTCGTGCCGCAGCGCATCTCCTACTCGGGCATCTCGGTCTTCCAGCGGTGTCCCTACCGCTTCTTCAGTGAGTCCGTCCTCGGCCTCCGCTCGCCGGAGCTCTCCAGCGCGGCCGCGCAGGACCCGCGGGCGTTCGGCACCGCCGTCCACGCGGCGCTCCAGCGGTGGACGGGCACCGCGCCGCTGGCCCTCACCGAGGATCGCCTCCGGGCGCTGCTCGCCGCCGCCCGCCTCGCGCCCGCAGCCCTCCCGCGCCTCCAGCGCGCGCTCGAGCTTGTGGCCGCGTCCCCGGTCGCCGAGGAGATCGCGCGGGCTGACCGAGTGCAGACCGAGTGCCCCATCATGCTCCCCGATCGCCGGCTCGCTGCTCGTCGGCAGCATCGACCTCATCGCGTGGAGCGGCCCGCGGGCGCTCATCGTGGACTACAAGACCGGCGCCGCGGAGCTCAGCGCGGACGCCGCCCGCGAGCGCTACGCAGCTCCAGGCGGGCTGCTACGCGCTCGCGGCGCTCGCCGCCGGCGCGTCCACAGCAACGGTGATCTTCCTTGAACTCGAGCGGGAGGGGAGGGAGACGCGCTTCGACTTCGCCGCGGCGGACGCCCCCGCGCTCGAAGCGCCCATCACCGCGGCCCTCGCTCGGATGGCCGCCGGGCGATTCCCCTGGCTGGAGGCCTACGACGAGCGCGTCTGCACAGAATGTGCCGCGCTCGGGGCGACGTGCCCCATCACGTCGCCTGGCGGGCCCGCTGCCTGAGCTGCCCGCAGGCTGCATCGATATCGGCGCCGCGCTCGGTGCGTACTGACGCCTCGGTACCGCCAAGCGTCAGCGCGCGCTCGAAGGCGCGCACGCGTACAGCGGAGGCGCGGGCCATACCGGCGCCCGCCACCGGGTTCACGGGGATGAGGTTCACGTGGATGAGAAGCCCGGAACAGAAGCGGACGAGCGCCGCGAGCTCGCGGTCGGTGTCGTTCACGCCCTCGATGAGCGCGTACTCGAGCGTAGGGCGCCGCCCGGTCTTCTCGGCGTATGCCGCCAGCGCCAGTCGCAGCTCGGCCAGCCGGTACCCCTTCACGCCCGGCATGAGCGCGTCGCGCGTCTTCTGGATCGCCGAGTGAAGTGAGACGGCGAGCGTGAACTGCTCGGGCTCGTCAGAGAAGCGACGGATGCCGGGCAGCAGCCCGCAGGTGGAGACCGTGAGGTGGCGCGCGCCGATGCCCGCACCGTCCGCACTGTTGAGGATGCGGAGCGCGCCAAGCGTGGCGTCGTACGCCGCAAACGGCTCGCCCTGACCCATCGCGACCGCGTTGCTCACGCGGACGCCGAACTCGCGCCCGACGGCGATCACTTGGTCGGCCATCTCGCCGCACGTGAGGCTGCGCGTAAGCCCGTCGCGTCCGGTCGCGCAGAACGTGCATCCCATCGCACAGCCCGCCTGCGTCGAGAAGCACACCGTGAGCCGGTCGCCTGCAGGGATCCCGACGCTCTCGACCATCACACCGTCGGCGAGCCGCCACAGGTACTTGCGCGTCCCGTCGGCCGACGTCTGCATCGCTTCGAGGCGGAGCGTCCCGATCGTGAAGCGCTCACCGAGCGCCGCGCGCATGGCCGCCGGCACATCCGTCATCTCGTCGAACGACGTCACGCCGCGGGCGTAGAGCCAGCGGGCGAGCTGCCGCGCGCGGAAGCTCGGCTGACCGAGCTCGGAGACGAGCGCCCCGAGCTCGGTCAGGTCGAGTGACTTGATGTCGTCCATCGCCGGCATGCGCGTGAGGCGTCGGCTACTCGCCGAGCACCTTGCGGTAGGCGTCGCGGTGCTGGCGTTCGAAGCGGCCCACGGCGCGGAAGTACGCCGCGATCTCCGGGAAGCCCTCGTCCTCGGCGACACCGGCGAAGCTCGGATACATGTCGACCGTCTCGTAGTTCTCGCCCTCGGCGGCGGTGTTCAGATTCTCGTGCGTCGTGCCGAACGCCTTGAGGTAGGCGAGGTGCCCGAGTGCGTGCGCGGTCTCCTCGGCCGCGGCGTTCTCGAACGCGGCGGCAGCCTCTTCGTTGCCCTCAAGCTGGGCGATGCGAGCAAAGAGTGTGTAGCGCCGGTTCGCCTGCGACTCGCCGGCGAACGCGGCGAGCAGGTTCTCGGCCGTCTTGGTTCCCGAGACGTCGGCGATCTCGGTGTGCTCGATGAAGAACGACTGCGGCGCGCCGCACACGGGGCAGCGCTCCGGGGCGGGTCCGATGTGCAGGTAGCCGCAGCCCTTGCAGCGGTAGATCTCAACCATGGGGGCTCCTTTCAAAGTCGGAAGACGGAAGCGCGCCACACCCGGCGCGACACCCGTATTCTACCGCGCCTGAGCGCCTGCGCACCCGAGCGGCCCGTACGCAGAGGGGCGCCCGCTCGGGCGCCCCTCGTCTCGTGCTCGGCCGGCCGCTGTTCCCAGCAATCCGGTCGGAACGGTCTAGAGACCCTTCGGCTTGACGCCGATCTTCATCTCGAGGGTCATCTGCTTGCCATCGCGGTAGAGCGACAGCGTGACGGTGTCGCCCACGCTCATCCGGCGGACAGCGAGGATGAGCTCATCCATGGAGCGGATCGGCGTCTCGTCGAGCTTCACGATGACGTCCTTCGGCTTGATACCGGCCTTCTCGGCCTCGGTTCCCTTGGTGATCTCGACCACGAAGGCGCCCTGCTTGACGGGCAGAGTCTCCGTTGTGACCAGTTCGTCGGTGACCGTCTGGCCGACAATCCCCAGGAACGGCGTCTGCGCCGAGCCGGACGTGATGAGCTCGGTCGCCACGCGCTCCACCGTCTTGATCGGAATCGCGAAGCCGATACCGGCGTCGCTGCCGCTCTCCGAGTAGATGGCCGAGGGAATCCCGACGAGCTTTCCGCTGCGGTCGACGAGCGCGCCACCTGAGTTGCCCGGGTTGATGGCCGCGTCGGTCTGGATCACATCGACGAGCGGGTAGACGCTGCTCGCGGAGTTGCCCGGGAGCGAGCGGTGGAGCGCCGAAACCACGCCCGAAGTCACAGAGTGCTGCAGCCCGAACGGTGAGCCGATTGCCACGACCATCTGGCCGACAATGAGGCTGTCACTCTCGGCCACGTCGATGAGCGGCAACTTCTCGTTGACCTTGATGATCGCCATGTCGCTCTCGGCATCGGAGCCCACAAGCTCCGCCTCGTACCGATCGCCGTCGACCGTCGTGACGAGGATGTTCGTCGCGCCGGCCACCACGTGCTCGTTCGTCACGATGTACGTCCCGCCGTCTTCGGTGGCGCGAAACGCCACGCCCGAGCCGCTGCCGGCGACCGGCACGTCAGGGTGGTCCTGCGGGAGCGTGGGGTCCCCGGTGACCGGGGCGCCGGACACGTCGATGTTGACGACGCTTGGCACGGCTGCCGCTGCGGCTGCAGCGACCGCTTCCTCGGTGCTGGCCGGCAGCACCTTGACCGTTGCCGAGCCACCGCTCGAGCCGGGTACCACCCGGTCGGCCAGAATTCCGCCCGCGAAGCCAGCGGTCAGCCCGAAGATGAGCGCAAGCGCGATGATGAGGAACCAGGGCACATGGGCCCGCGGGCCGGTCGCAGCGGGCGCCCCCGGGCCGGGTGCGACCGTCGGTGGGACGACGGGCGGGCGCTCGGCGGCGGGGTGGTAGGCCGGTGGCGCGGGGTAGGCCGGTGGCGTGGGCTCGGCCGCGGGGTAGGCCGGCGACATGGGTTCGCCCATGGGCGGGGGAGTGAAGCTTGACTCGTCTGGCATCGGAACCTCCAGAAGTATCGGTCGGCGCGGCGACGAGGTGGTCGCCAGTCCTGATGATAGTACCCGCATGCGTGCCGTCAGGGGTCGTGCGGCACAACGTCACAGAATCTCCACACGGTGCTCACGCGACGTTGTACGCGTGCAACGCGCTCGACTAGACTGACCGGGAGAAGCCGAGCCCGAAGGAGCGTCGTGGACGAGCACCTGGAGGATGAGAGCACGCAGGATGCCACCGTTGAGCCGCTCGCGGCGCCTGAGGTGCCTGAGGCGCCTGAGGTAACCGAGGTGCCTGAGGCGAGCGAGCTGGCGGAACCGGTTGAGCCAGTCGCCGAGGAGCCGGCCGAGCCCGACGCGGCGGAACCAGCCGAGACCGCGCTCCCGGAGGCGTCCGCCGCCATCAGCGAGCCGACCCCCGTTGCGCCCACCCCAGCCCCGACCCCCGCCGAGCCCGCTCCGGCGCTCCCCGTTCCCCGAGCCTCCATTTCGCGGCGTCAGCCAGACGCCCTTCCTGCTCTACCTCGCGCTCTGGGTGATCTTCATCGTCGCAAGCGCCACCGTGCTATTCGAATCCGCGCGCACCACCGGCGTGCTCTACTCGGACCGCTACGTGTACGCGGTATTCGCCGCCGCCGCCCTCGCGGTGCTCGGACCGCTCCTCGCCCTCGTCGTCTGGCTCGTCTCGCGCGCCCGCCGCACCAAAGACGAGCGCCGCGGCCTCTTCGCCGCTACCATGCTCGCCGGCGCCGGCGTCACCTTCGTCGGCTCAGTCCTGTGGCTCGTGCTGCTCTTCGTGCTCGATCTCTACCACGCGGGGGTGTTCTCGTGAGCTCAAGTCTCGCGCTGCCGCCGGTGCCGAGCATCGCCGGGCGTCGCATCGCGGTCCTCCGGGGCGGCGTTTCGGCTGAGCGCGAGGTCTCCCTCAACACGGGCGAGCAGGTGATGGCGGCGCTCCGCGAGGGGGGAGCCACCGTCGAGGCGCTCGACACGGCCGACCTCGGCTTCATCCACGCGCTCCGAGCAGGCAACTTCGACGCGGCGTTCATCTGTCTGCACGGCCGCTTTGGCGAGGATGGCACGGTGCAGGGCCTCCTCGAGATCATCGGCGTGCCGTACGTGGGCTCGGGCGTGCTCGCGAGCGCGCTCGCGATGGACAAACACATGAGCCGAGTGGTGCTCGACGGCGCGCCTGCCGCCGGCGCCCCCATCCGCATGCCCGCCTGCGAGGTGCTGCACCGCCACGCCGCGCCGGACGCCGCCGCGCTGGCGGCCATCTCGGCTCGCCTCGGCGGCAAGGTCGTCGTGAAGCCCTCGCGCGAGGGCTCGGCGATCGGCGTGACGATCGTGCACGAGCCCGCGGAGCTGGCCGCAGCGATCGGTGCGGCGTTCGCGCTCGATGACACCGTGCTCGTCGAGCAGTTCATCGCCGGCGTCGAGACCACCACCGGCGTCCTCGGGAACGCCGAGGCCTTCGCAATCCCGACCATCGAGATCGTTCCCGAGCATGAGTTCTACGACTACGAGTCGAAGTACCTGCCCGGGATGAGCAGGCACATCATCCCCGCGCGCGTGAGCGAGCAGGCCCTCCGCCGCTGTGACGAGATCGCGGTCGCGGTGCACACGCTGATCGGCTGCCGGGGGATGTCGCGCTCGGACATGATCGTCGCGCCGGACGGCGAGGTGTACTTCCTTGAGGTCAACACCATCCCCGGCATGACGCCCACAAGCCTCCTGCCGGACGCGGCTCGCTCGGCGGGCATCGCGTTTCCCGAGCTCTGCGCGCTCCTCATCGGCTACGCGCTCGAAGGGGCGAAGTAGTCCGATAGGAGACCGCGGATGCTACCGGCGCAAGATCTTCTCCAGCGCCTTTCCTCGAGCGAGCTCATCGACGAGCTTGTCCAGGTAGCGGATCTTCTGCATCAGCGGATCTTCGACCTCCTCGACCCGGACACCACACACCACGCCCGTGATGAGCGATCGATTCGGATTCAGAGCCGGGGCCTGCGCGAAGAACGTCTCGAGATCGTTCTCCTGCTCGATCTGCCGCCGTAGCCCCTCGCGGTCGTAGCCCGTCAGCCAGAAGATGATCTCGTCGACCTCTTCATTGGTGCGGTTCTTCCGCTCCGCCTTCTGAACGTACAGCGGATAGACCTTTGCGAACTTCATGGCAAACACACGATGGTTGATCACAGCGCTACCCGCTTCCCGTGTTCTTCTTGGGGACTACCGCCAGCTTCTTCCGTACCCCGACTTCCACACACCGCAGCGCTCGCACTTCTGGTCCCAGCCGGCATCCCGATGCACCGGCCCCCATCGGTGGCCAGCAAACAGGCAGACCAGCCTCTTCAGCATGAACGGACGTCCTCTCTCGCGCTTCGCCTCACCGCGGGGCATGCTGCCGAGTTAGCAAGTATGCTAACTTTTCCGACAGTTCTCCAGAGGGTCACCCCACGCTCTCCTGCGCGCCGCGGCCCGCGCGCCTTACCCCGCAACCGCCGCCGCCCGCTTCCCGCGCGCGACCTGCACGCGCTCGACGAGGTCCACCAGCACCGTCGGCACAAGCGCCGCGGCGATCACCGCGAGCCAGTCCGTGAGAGAGAGCGGCTGCGTCTTGAACACGTCCTGCAGGAACGGCGTGTAGATCACGAACAGCTGCAGCACGAACGAGCCGACGAACGACAGGTTCAGCCACTTGTTCTTGAATGAATACGCGCTGAAGACGGTGCGCGTCTCCGACCGGAACGAGAACGCGTGCATCAGCTGCGCGAGGACCATCGCCGTGAAGAGCATCGTCTGCGCGCGCTCATGGGAGTGACCCGGCATGATGTACTCGGCCCAGGCGTACATGAGCAGGCCGGCGACGCTGATGAGCGCGCCCTGGTAGATGAACTGGGCGCGACGCTTCGGGGCAAGCACGCTCTCGCTCGCATCGCGCGGCTTGCGATCCATCACGCGCGGAGAGGCGGGATCGACGCCGAGTGCGAGGGCGGGGAAGCCGTCGGTCACGAGGTTGATCCACAGTATCTGCAGCGGAAGCAGCGCGGGCTTGTCTGAGAAGAACGTCGTGATGAAGATGATGAGTACCTCGGAGACGTTGCACGACAGCAGGAAGAGGATGAACTTCTTCAGGTTGTCGTAGACCGCGCGGCCTTGCTTCACGGCCTCCACGATGGTGGCGAAGTTGTCGTCGGCGAGCACCATGTCCGCTGCCTCACGCGACACGTCGGTACCGACGATGCCCATGGCGATGCCGATGTCGGCCTTCTTGAGCGCCGGGGCGTCGTTCACGCCATCACCGGTCATGGCCACGGTGTGGCCGCGCCGCTTGAGCGCGTCGACGATGCGGAGCTTGTGCTCTGGGTCGACGCGCGCGTAGATGCGCGTGGTCTCCACGGCGTCGTAGAGTTCGTCGTCGCTCATCCGGCCGAGTTCGACACCGGTCAGGACCTGCGAGCCTTCCGAGAGACCGATCTCCTCGCCGATCGCCTTCGCGGTGAGGGCGTGGTCGCCAGTGACCATCGCCACGTTGATGCCCGCGCGGTGGCAGGTCTCGATGGCGGCGGCGACCTCCACGCGCGGCGGGTCGACCATCCCGAGGATGCCGATGTAGGTGAGGCCGCGCTCAAGCGAGGCTTCCTCGAACGGAGCGTCGGCCGCCACGGCGCGACACGCGAAGGCGAGCGTGCGGAAGCCGGAAGCGGCAAGCGTCGCGTTCCTCTCGGCGAGTGAGTCGCGCAGCTCCTCTGTCATCGGGACGGTCTCGCCGTGCAGACGCGCGTGCGTGCACAACTCGAGCACGACGTCCCCGCCGCCCTTGACGTACGCGACGCGCCGGTCGTCCACCTCGTGCACGGTGGTCATGCGCTTTCGCTCGGAGTCGAACGGCACCTCAGCTATGCGGCGCGGCCGGCGGCGCGCTTCGTGGAGCGCATCCGCCGCGACGATGAGCGCGGTCTCGGTGGGGTCGCCCACAAGGGTGCCGTCCGCGGTGAAGTGCGCATCGTTGCACGACGCGGCGATCTCCATGAGGAGGTTCTGGTCGTCGGTGTGCGGCGTGCGGTGCTCGGGTATGAGCGCCCAGTCGTGCGTGACCTCCGCGAGGTCCTCGCCAACGAGCAGGCGGCGGACCGTCATCTCGTTCTTCGTGAGCGTGCCGGTCTTGTCCGAGCAGATGAAGGTCGTGGAGCCGAGCGTCTCAACCGCGTGAAGCTTGCGCACGATCGCGTTCCGTTCGGCCATGTTGCGGACGCCGAGCGACAGGGCGACCGTGACGATCGCCGGCAGGCCCTCGGGGATGGCGGCGACCGCCAGTGAGATGGCTACCAGCAGCGCGACGGTGAGTCGCGAACGGAACGACTCGTGCGCGAGCGCAGCGAAGAAGCTCGACTCGCCGGTGGTGTTGAACGCTTGGATGGCACCCACGACGAAGACGATCGCCGCGATGCCGAGGACGAGGAGCGCGATCTGCTTTCCGATGCTCTTGAGCTCGCGCTGGAGCGGCGTCTTCTCGTCCTCCTGCGCGGCGATGAGGTCGGCGATGCGTCCTATCTGGGTCGTCTGGCCGGTGTGGGTGACCACGTACGTGCCACGGCCGACGGCGACGGCGGTCCCGGCGAAGACCATCGTGGTGCGATCGCCCAGTGCGCACTCCAGATCGCATTCGTGGAGGGCGTGCTTGAGGGCTGGGCGACTCTCGCCTGTGAGCGAGGCCTCCTCCACGCGCAACGCGGCGTCTTCGAGTAGGCGGCCGTCCGCCGGGACGCGGTCGCCGGACTCAAGCAGCACGATGTCGCCGGGCACCAGGTCGATGGCGTTGACTTCCTGCTCGACACCGCCGCGGATGACGGTGGCGGTGGGCGCCGACATCTGCTTCAGCGCCTCAAGCGCCTGCTCGGCGCGGTACTCCTGCACGAAGCCCAGGATCCCGTTCAGGAGCAGGATGGCGGTGATGGCCACGGCTTCGAGGATCTGATGCTCGATCGCCGAGATCACGACGGCCGCCATGAGGACCCAGATCATGAAGTCGTTGAACTGCGCCAGGAACATGCGCCACGCGGGCGTCTTCTCCGCCTTGCGCAGTTCGTTCGGGCCGTACTGAGCGAGACGCCGAGTGGCTTCCGCGGGGTCGAGACCCCTCTCGAGGTCCGCCTCAAGCCTGGCAAGCGTCGCCTCAATGGTGGTGACGTGCCAGTCGTCCACTGCTTTCTCGAGCGCCGTGACCATTTCTTCTTGCTCGGCCATGCTTCCTCCTCGGGAACGAAACGAGACTTGCAGCGGGATCACCCGCCGAAAGTCTCGCGATCACAACGCTCTGTGACGGCAGGGCCGGGGCTCATCACCCGTGATTGACGGCCTGCCACCCGTGTGCACGGGTTGCTACTCCCTTTCGGAACGCTCGGCAACGATACCCGAGCGCGCTCGCGCGTTCAAGCCAAGCCGCTGCCCGGTCGGCGTCGCGGCCAACCCGCCACGCGCCGTCTCCCGAAGCGACGGCGGGAGCGAGCGGCCCACGCTGCCCATGGCGTCGATGACCTCGTCGAGCGGTATCGGGAAGGTAGCACCGGCGAGCGCCAGCTCGATCGCCGCGAGCGCTACGGCTGTCCCGGTTGCGTTGCGGACGACGCACGGCACTTCGACCAGGCCGCCGACCGGGTCGCAGACGAGCCCAAGTTGCCCCTGAAGCGCGAACGACGCGGCATGACCCGCTTGCTCCACCGTGCCGCCCGCGAGTTCCGTCGCGGCAGCCGCCGCCATCGCCGACGCGGCGCCGATCTCTGCCTGGCAGCCGCCGACCGCTCCCGACAGCGTCGCCCGAGCGGCGATCACGCCACCAACGCCCGCCGCGGCCGCAAGCGCGAGCACCATGCGGTCGCGTGGTGCGTCGACGCGTTCGGCGATTGTCGTGAGCACCGCGGGCACCACGCCTGAGGCGCCGCCGGTGGGAGCCGCCGCGACGCGGCCCATGGACGCGTTCACCTCGCCGGTTGCGAGGGCGCGGGCGAGCGCGGTCGTGAACCCGTCACCAGAGAGGCGCGGGGCATCCTCTGCGACGAGCCGAGCGTCGCCGCCCACGAGGTTCGCGCGCACGGGCAGATCGCCCGCCAGTCCGTGAGCGATCGCCGCCTCCATGACGGAGAGCGTCTCCTCCAGCCGAGCGAGGACAGCAGCTTCGGTGACGAGGGTATCTTCCGCCTCACGCGCCACGGCGGCCGCGCCGAGCGAACCCAGCTGCTCGGCTGCGGAAGCGAGCTCTCGAAACGAGCCGTACGCCATGCGCGACACCTCCCGAAATGCGACGAGGCGATTGTAGCAGGATGCGAGCATCTCCTTGCTCCTCGCCGTGGCGCCCCGGCGTGGCATTGACTTTGCATAGAGTGGTTGCTAGTGTAACGCAGGAAGAAGTGTTAGTAGATACTAAATCCAGCAGGTGAGGTGAGTAGTGGGATCCACAATGGACACGCTCCGGCGAGGCGACCGGTGTGTGGTCGTGGGCATCGACGACGAGCGTGCGCGCGACGTCGCGCTGAGGTTCGGTATGGCCGCTGGCGCCACCGTCTCCTGTGTGACCGCCATCCCTGCTGGGCCGATCGTGCTTCGGTCCGGGCGCCAGGAGATCGCGGTGGGCCGCGGGCTCGCTCGGCGGATCGCCATCCGTGGGCTGTGTGCTGACGAGGTGGCGTAGGTGTCGACCTGCCACTCGCCCGAGAAGGCGCCCTCCGCCGCCGGCCTCGCCACCCTCGCCACCCCCGCCGTTACCGCCGCCACTCGCACCGTCGTCCTCGCCGGCAACCCCAACGTTGGCAAGTCCGTCGTCTTCGGCGCGCTCACCGGCACGTACGTGGATGTCTCCAACTTCCCCGGCACCACCGTTGAGGTCTTCCGCGGCCAGCGCGGGGACCTTGAGGTCGTGGACACCCCAGGCGTCTATGGCGTCGGCTCGTTCAACGACGAGGAAGCAGTCGCGCGTGACGTGATCCTTACCGCCGATGTCGTCGTGAACGTCGTCGACGCCGTGCACCCGGAGCGGGATCTCTTCCTCACGCTCCAGCTCATCGACATGGGTCTGCCCGTGGTCGTCGCGCTCAACATGGCCGACGAGGCGCGCAAGCAGGGGGTCGCGATCGATCGCGACCTCTTGGAGGACCTCCTCGGCGTGCCGGTCGTGGAGACCGTCGCCGTGACAGGCGCGGGCATCGACGACCTCCTCGCAGCCCTTCCGCACGCCCGCCCCGGCCACGCGGACCCGATCCTCGACGCCGAGCTCGTCCCCATCGCCGCGCGCACCGGCTCTCGCGCCGAGGCGCTCCTCGTCCTCGAGGGCGACCCCACCATCGCCGAGCGCCACGACCTGCAGCCCGCCCCAGCCCGCGAGCGCGTCTACACCCGCCGCCGAGCCCGCGTCGACGACATCGTCGGGCACGTGCTCACGACCACCACCGAGGGCGCGGGCCTCGGCGCTCACCTGAGCTACCTCATGCTGCACCCGCTCACCGGGCTGCCGCTTCTGGGCGTTCTGCTCTTCGTGATGTACACGGTGCTCGGCCAGTGGATCGCCGGTGGTGTGGTCGGCTTCACCGAGAAGACCGTTATGCAGGGGCTCTACGAGCCATTCGTGCGCTCGCTTGTCGCTGCGGTCGCGCCGGGCGGCACGGTCGTGAACACGTTCCTCGCCGGCGAGTTCGGCATCCTCACCATGACGGTCACGTACCTCCTGGGCGTCATCCTGCCGCTCGTGGCCGGCTTCTACCTGCTGATGGCGCTCCTCGAGGACTCAGGCTACCTGCCCCGCATCGCGGCGCTCGCCGACCGGGCGCTCACCTCGCTCGGCCTCAACGGCCGCGCGGTCATCCCGCTCATCCTCGGCCTCGGCTGCGTGACGATGGGCACGCTCACCACGCGCATCCTCGGCTCCAAGCGCGAGCGGTTCATCGCGACGGCGCTCATGGCCATCGCCGTGCCCTGCTCGGCGCAGATCGCGGTGATCGCGGCGCTGATGACGCGCGTGGGACCGCTCTACTCGGCGGGCTACTTCGCGGCCCTGCTGCTCATCTTCGTGGCGGTCGGCACGGCGCTCAATCGCCTCACGCCCGGCGTATCTACCGAGTTACTGATCGATCTCCCGCCGCTCCGCCTGCCCCGTATCGGCAATGTCCTGAGAAAGAGCGGCCTCAAGGTCTGGCACTTCATGCGCGAGGTCGCGGTGTTCTTCCTCGCGGGCGCCGCGCTCATCTCGACGCTGCAGGTCACGGGCGCGCTCACGTGGATCCAGGGTGTGGCGCAGCCGCTCACCGTGGGATGGCTGGGTCTGCCGCCCCAGGCGGCTACCGCGTTCGTGATGGGCTTTGTGCGCCGAGACTTCGGCGCGGCCGGGTTCCTCGCGATGGATCTCACCGCAGCGCAGCTGCTCGTGGCGATGGTGACCGTCACGCTCTTCGTGCCGTGCATCGCATCGGTGATGGTGATCCTCAAAGAGCGCGGCTGGAAGTACCTCGTCGGTCTCGTTGCGGCGTCGGTCGGCGGAGCGTTCCTTATCGGCGGGCTGCTGGCGCGACTGCTGGCGGTGATCGCATGAGACGCACAACCCCGAGCGCGACCCCCAGCGCCGTCCCCACCCCCGCCGCGCCTCAGCTCCGCTCGCCGCTGCCCGAGTCGCCGTGTCCCACCTGCGGATTCGTCTCCGGCGCGCTTCGCTGCCCGTGCTGCAACGCGCTCAGGCTGACGGGCTGCAGCGGCGCGTGCCGCACGTGCAGTGCGAAGTCCTGCGGCTAAGCGGCACCTCTCCGGCTGCCACGGCGCTCCACGATCTGGAGGGCAACCCCGACGCAACCCGCGCGGCACCCTCTGAGAAGTTATCATATATGATAACTTTCCAGACAGTCCGCGAGAGGCACACCCAGCTCGCGCTCGCGCCCCCGCCGCCCGCCGCACCGCCCCGCCGCGCTCCTCCCCGCGCTCCCGCCCGCCGCCCCGCGCTAGACCCGCGGGATCATCCGGACTTCGCTCACGCCCTGAAGCGCGGCGATCGACCTCCGCACCTCATCGGCAACGACGTCATCAGTCTCGATGAGCATCAAAGCCCGTGCGCCCCGTCGCTCGCGTGCCACCTGCATCGACGCGATGTTGATGACCGCGGCGGCAAGCCGAGCCGTCACGGCGGCAACCACGCCGGGCTGGTCGTGGTGGATGACGACGAGCACCGGCAACTCCCCGGTGACTTCCACCGGGAAGTCGTCGAGGAGCGTGACGACCACCGTTCCGCCGCCAAGCGACGAGCCCTGGATGACGAACGGCCGCCCCGCCGCGTCCACGATGTCGAACCGCGCCGTGTTGGGATGCACCTCGCCGAGGTCCGCTTCCGCGAACTCGACGAGCATCCCGGCCGTCTGAGCAAGAGTGAGCGCATCAGGCAGTCGCTCATCGTCAGGCTTCATGCCGAGCAGCCCCGCAACAAGCGCGCGATCGGTGCCGTGGCCAAGCCCGGTCGTCGCGAATGAGCCGTGCAGCGTGATGAGCACACGCTGAGGCGTACCACCGGTGACGGCACGCGCGAGGGCACCGAGGCGGGCTGCCCCGGCGGTATGGCTTGACGAGGGCCCGACCATGATCGGACCCACGATGTCGAAGAGACTGCGTTGGCGTGCCATGTGCTGGATTGTAGCGTGTGAGGTTGAGAAGCGCCCGCAAGCCGCGTATGCTCGTCGGACGCATTCAGCGAAGTTCAGGCAAGCGATAGGAAGGAAACACCTATGTCAGAGCTTGAGACCGGCGCTCCCGCCGGCCCCAACAAGATCGTCTACATCCTGTTGGGCGTCATCGTCGTGCTCCTGATCGGCGTCGTTGCGGCGATCGCGATGCAGGGCCCTGCCAAGACCGCGACCCCGACGGCCACCGCTCCCACCACCGGGGCCCAGACGCCGCCTGCGGGGATGGGGACCGCGACTGCGGACACGTTCGATCCCGCGACGGCCACCCGCGTGCCCGAGGGCGAGACACCGGAGCAGTTCGTCGAGGTCTACTTCAAGGACCTCGTCGACAAGAAGTACGAGGACGCCTACAACAGGCTTCCGGCCGCCAAGAAGGCCTCGCAGGACCTCCAGTCGTTCTCTGACCAGATCGCCGGCTACGGCATCACGGGATACGAAATGGGCGCCACGACCACCGAGGGCGAAGACACCACAGTGTCGTGTTCCGCGGTGACCAGCGCGGGCAACTTCGAGTACAAGTGGACGTTTACGAAGGTCGACGGTAAGTGGGTCGTCAAGTCTCGCGTGCTCGGTGGCATGGGCTAGTCGCTCTTGCACGAACCGAGCTTGAACGATGCGGCGCCCTCCGGGGCGCCGCATCTGCGTTCCGGTCACAGCCCTCAAGCCCGCCCGCGTCGACGCCGCCGCAGTCACACCCGCGTGCTACGCTGCCTGCATGACCGATGACGCGCTTGCCCGGCTCCTTCAGCCGGGAACCGACCCCGATATCGCCGCGGCGTACGCCACGCTGTCCCAGCGCGCCCAAGCCGCCGTGTTCGGGTTCGAAGACGAACTCGCGTTCATCGACCTCGAGACCACCGGCTTCGACCGCCGCCGCGACGAGATCATCGAGGTCGGCGTCGTCCTCACCCGGGGCCCCGAGGTGCTCGACCGCTTCTGCACCTTCGTCCGCCCCCAGAACCCCGTCCCCCCGGAAACGACGCAGCTCACCGGCATCACCCAACGAGACGTCGCCGACGCCCCCGTCATCGAAGGCGTCATCGCCACCATCGCGGACTTCATCGGCCCCCGCGACCTCGTCGCCCACAACGCGTGCTTCGACCGCGACTTCCTCGCCGCGGCGGGCTGCGGCCCCACGCGCCTCCGCGGCACCTGGCTCGACAGCCTCGCCCTCGCCCGCATCGCCCTTCCGCGCATGCGCAGCCACCGCCTCGCGGACCTCTCGGCCGCCTTCCAGCTCCCCGACGGCCGCGCCCACCGAGCGCTCGACGATGCGGACGCGCTCGCCGCGCTCTGGCGCATCCTCCTCACTGGCCTCGCAGACCTCCCGGACGCCGTGCTCGCTGAGCTCGCGCGCGCCACGCCGCAAACCTGGCCGCTCCGCCGCGTCATCTCGCAGGTTGCCGGCGCGCGCCCGCATCCCCCAACAGACCTCAAGACCCTCCGCCACGAGCGCCTCCGCCGCGACGGCGGCGAAGCCATGCTCGACGCCGCCGAGCTGCCGCTCAACGCCCCGGACAACGACGCCGTGCTCTGCGAGTTCACCCCAGACGGCACCGTCGGCCGCATGTACCCGGGCTACGAGGCGCGCGACGAGCAGGCCCGCATGGCCGAGGCCGTCCTCCAGGCCTTCTGCTCGGACACGCACCTGGCGGTCGAGGCCGGCACCGGCGTCGGCAAGTCGGTCGCCTACCTCGTGCCGGCCGCCCACCTCGCGCTCGCCAACCGCGTGGCGGTCGGCGTCGCCACCAAGACGAACACGCTCATGGACCAGCTCCTCTACCGCGAGCTCCCCGCGCTCGCCGAGCACCTCGGTGACGACCTCGGCCAGAACCTCCGCTACGTCGCGCTCAAGGGCTACGAGCACTACCTCTGCCTCCGCAAGTTCCAGCGCGCGCTCCGACGGAAACCTCGACGCCGCCGACGACGAGGACCGCCTCGACGCCACCGCCATGCTCCTCGCGTGGGTCGCGCAGTCCGGCTGGGGCGACCTCGACGCGGTGAACCTCCACTGGTGCCCGCCGCTCAAGCGAGCCGTCGGCGCCACCGTCGCGGACTGCACCAAGAAGCGCTGCCGCTTCTACCCCAACCTCTGCTACCTCCACGGCCAGCGCCGGCGGGCCGTGAACGCGCACATCGTCGTCACCAACCACGCGCTCCTCTTCCGCGATCTCGGCACCGACGGCGGCATCCTCCCGCCCATCCGCCACTGGGTGGTGGACGAGGCGCACGCCGCCGAGGACGAGGCGCGCGACCAGCTCTCGCATGGGTGCGTCATGGGCCGAGTGCAAGGGCGCCCTCGCGGCGCTTCACACGCGCGGGCGCGGCGGGTCGCTCGACGGCCTGCGCACGAAGGTCGCGCTCGCGGGCGGGGAGACCATGCAGCCCCTGCTCGCGCGTATCGACGACATGCGCGAGGTCGCCGCCGAAGCCGCCACCGTCGCGGATTCCTTCTTCGACTTCGTGAAGGACCTCGGCGAGGCGCGCGACACCGTCTACGATCGCTCCTCTATCCGCCTCACGCCGCGCGTGCGCGAGACCGCCGCGTGGAGCACCGCGGCAGGCGTCGGCAGGGCGCTCGTCAAGCGGCTCGCACGCCTCGTCACGCTCGCGGGCGAGGTCATCACGCTCCTGGAGGAGGCGGGCGACGACTTCACCGACGCACGCTCGGACCTGGCCGGCCAGATGACGGGCATCGCCTCGCAACTCGAGGGCCTCGCCACCGTCCTCGACGGCGAGGACGACCGGCTCGTCTGCAGCGTCACCGTCAACCGTCGACGCGACGTGCAGGAAGAGTCGCTCGCAGCCGCGCTCCTGGACGTTGGGGAGGCCCTTGCCGAGTCGTTCTACCCCCGAGTCCGCTCCGTCGTGTACACCTCGGCCACGATCGCCGCCGGCGACGACTTCAGTCACTTCGAGCGGGCCGTCGGGCTGGACCGGCTCGCTCCGGGCTCCCACCGCACGCTGCGGCTTGCCTCGTCCTACGACTTCGAGCGCCAGATGACCGTCTTCGTGCCCGACGACATCGCCGAGCCGGGATCACCGCGCTACCTCGAGGACCTCGAGCAGCTGCTGCACGGTGTGCACGTGGCGATGGGGGGCTCGGTGCTGACGCTCTTCACCAACAGGCGCGAGATGGAGGAGCTCTACCGCCGTCTCGTCATGCCGCTGGAACGCGCGGGGCTGCGCCTGGTCGCGCAGACGAGCGGCACGTCGCGCAAGCGGGTCGCCGACGAGTTCCTCGCGGACGAGCGGGTCTCGCTCTTCGCCACGAAGTCCTTCTGGGAGGGCTTCGACGCGAAAGGGGACACGCTCCGCTGTGTCGTGGTGACACGGCTGCCGTTCGGACAGATTGCCGACCCCCTGCTTGAGGAACGCAAGGAGCGCGACGCCCGCTGGTGGGAGCACTACTACCTGCCGGAAGCCATCCTCGAGCTGAAGCAGGCGGCGGGCCGGCTCATCCGCTCGGCCACCGACACCGGGTGTCTGGTGCTTGCGGACGCCCGGCTCACGGGCCCCAAGCCGTATGCGCGGCGCTTCCTCGAAGCGCTCCCGGTGCAGGACGTGGAGCGCCTGCCCGCCGAGCGGGTCGTCGACGAGATCGCGCGGCGGTACGGCGAGGCGACCTGAGAATGAACAGTCCCAAGGTCGGAGGTTCAAATCCTCTAGCGCCCGCTACCGCCAGGTGCGACCGTAACCGGAGCGCCATGCCCCACATTTGCGGCACTTCTGGTCCCAACCGGTAGATGATTCTGCCACTCCCCAGTCATGGACGCAGGGTGACGAAGTCGAGCGACGCATACCCCTTTGATCCGTACCCCTTGCGCGAACGATGCTCGCGCCGACGCAGGCCACGGCCACAAGCAGATGGAACCACCAATCTCGCATGATTCTCCCTCGACCGATGGCGGCACTGACGAGGCAACAGCCGTGCCACTGGCAGCAATACCACCACAGCACGCCACATTAGGAGTCGGCATCATTTCACGCGACCTTGACTACAAATGCGTCTACTGTGGCCCACCTGCACATCCTGTGTATGGCGAACTTCAGCATCCACGGGAACGACACTGTGAGCTGGGAATCGGAGACATGGTCGATGGCCGCGCCTTCTGATACGCCAGAGAAGTCAATCCTTGTCGTGCTGGCGAGGTAGGTGCTGTCCGGGACGTCGATCACCGTGACCGTCGCGAACGCAGTCGCGGCGAAGCCCAGTGACAGCATCAACGTCACGAGAAGGACGAGCGGTGCGAAGAAGCGTCCCGATGTCCGGGACGCCTGTGGCAGGCGTTTCATGACGAGCCCCCCTGTTCGATTGAGCGGCGGAATGCCGCTTCCCCCTTGTCACTGTTGCTACCCGAGATCTTGCGCCACGCAACACGACGCCCGCCGGAGGGGACCTGCAGGCGTCGTGTGTGAAGCGCAGCGTGTCAGACCCGCCCGCCATGATGTACAGGTCGGAACGTCTCGAACGGTGGTTGACCTGGGTGGGGGTGCAACGGTGAACCAGCTTGGCAAGCGTCCAAAGCGTGATGCTGACTATGCGCCGCAGGTGGTGCTCCTCCGCGAGGTGTGCACGCACTGCGGGAAGCTCGCGTTCGGAAGCCGGCGCAGCGCAGAGTCGGACATCAAGAGGATCGACCGAGGCAACAAGCGTCGGCACAGGTCCGAGACTCCGCTGCACGCCTACCAGTGCCCGTTCGGCACGGGGTGGCACATCGCGCACCGCGCATCGCAGCGCCAGAGAACCGGCGCGCGGGCGCTGTCCGGCAAAGTCGCCTAGAAGCGACGTACACAGGGTCTCGGCGCCAGCGTCGTTGAGCCGTGCCCTCTCCCGTGATGCGGACCACGGAAGCGTTGTTAGGTCAGATCCTGGAGTGTCGCGGGTTGCACGTATGGCCCGTCGGTTGTACGCTAGGTTGTACGTAAGCGCGTACTAGGAGGAAGTCATGCAGCTGGTCAGACTCGATGAGGACATCCGCCCGCTCTCGGAGTTCCGCTCTGGTGTCGCCTCCTTCATCAAGCGGGTCAACGACACCAGGCGCCCGCTCGTGCTCACCCAACACGGTCGCGGGGTCGCGGTCGTGGTGGGCATTCGCGAGTTCGAGGCGATGCGCGAGCGACTAGCCATTCTCGACGACATCGCCCTCTCCCGCGACCAGCTCGCTGCCGGCGAGGGTGTGGCGCACGACGAGGCGAAGCGCCAGGTGCTCGGGCGGCTGCGGGGATGAGTGTGGACTGGTCGCCGCACGCGCTCGACCGCGTCGTGGAGATAGCCGCCTACATATCGCAGGACAGCCCGCAGGCCGCAAAGGCCTGGGTCGATCGGCTCTTCGACGCGGTCGAGCAGTTGGGTCCGTTCCCGCTCAGCGGCAAGCATGGACGTGACATCGAGCCTTCCCACGCTCGCGAGTTCGTCTTCGAGTCCTACCGCGTCTTCTACGACGTCACCGATGGTGGGGCGGAGATCCTCACAGTGCGTCGGTGCAGCGAGCAGATTGACCCAGACGAACTTGAGACGGGACTGACCTAACAAGCGGATTGAGTAGTCAATACGCGGACACGTCCCACGGTCAGAGGTTCAGAACCTCTAGCGCCCACCAACATCATGAGAGACTCCGGCAACCGTGCCGGGGTCTCTTGTCATATCCTGCTGAAGCAGAGAGCAGAATCACTTCTTCGGCGTGATGGGAGGTCCTGTGCCGAGACACACCGACATAGGCAAGCTCTATGATCGATGGGTGACCAGCTGGACTCCTTGGGGCTGGTACACCCGCTGGTACTTGCGACATCAGAGCGCCATCAATCTCCCTGATCTCTTAGGGGCAATCGCTCCTGGGCCCCACGCCCGGCTCTTGGATGTCGGTTGCGCCTGCGGCGTTTACCTGGCCGAAGCGCACGGCTTGGGGCACGGATGCGAGGTGCTCGCTGGCGTCGACGTATCGGGCAAGCAGCTTGAGGTCGCTCGCGAGCGTCTAGAGCGCGTCGTTAGCGCGGAAACCTCCTTGCATCTGGTGAAGGCGTCCGCGACAGAGCTCCCATTCAAGGACTCCTCGTTCGACGCAGTTATCTCAAATGCCATGATCAAGTACTTGGACGCCGAGGCGCTCGGCAGCTTCCTGCACGAGGTTGTTCGCGTGCTGGTACCCGGCGGGTGGTTTGCGATGGGGGAGTTTGGGCGCGACGCGGGGATGCTCGCGTCAGGGGCGAGGTACGCCATGGATTGCGGGCCTGAGCGCTTCCGGACAGCTGAGCAGCAGGCGGAGTGCTTGTCGCGCGCCGGGTTTTCGGAGACTAGCGGCTTCCAGATGCGGCGCCTCCACAGGATTCCCTTCCTGATGGAGGGGGCGGCGGGGCGCAAACCCGCCTAACAAGCGCTTCCGACTGAAGGCGCAGTCGCTACGCTACGAAGGGAGGCGCTCTGTGCGGAGCCGAAGCTCAGAGACGTTCGGCTGTTCGAAGCGCGTCCAATATGGCCCACCAGCAACTGACGGAGGCCCCGGCAACCAGATGCCGGGGCCTTCTTTCTTGAGCCAACGCAGCGTGCTCAGCGACGCTGCCGAGGGTGCGGCTTCATGACCTGGAGGTAGTAGTAGAGCGCCCCAAAGCCGCTCAGAGCCAGGACAATGAACATCCAGAACACCCGGGGGTTAGCGCCCGACTGCAGGGGAGGAAACTCCCATTCAGAGCGCTGCAGTACGTCGGCAGCAGCGATCGCCCAAAGAGCGCCGAATGGCACTCCCACCAGAACGACAGTGGCTAGTGCGGCTACGCCTGACGGCTCCATCTAGACTCCATCGAAGTCGCGTTCTCAGCACAGGCCGGTGATTCCAGTCATTCTACTCTCGAGGGATGTTGTGAGCCTCACAGTGTTCGAAGCGGGAGTACGAGAGCTTGGCGCAGATGGAGGAGACCAACGCGCGGATCCACAAAGACGCGGGCATGGACGCTATCCGAGCAGCCTTCCACCAGATGGTGGAGCCAGCCACTCTGTCCGAGAGCGTATGGCGACCCGTGGCCTAACCACCCAGATGCACCGCAGGTCGAACCATACAACCGGTGGCTGCGTCTTAATGGCTGCGAGGAGCGCCCCTGTCGCATGCCACGCTTCACAGGGGCCGGAACGACACCGCAACCTGAGGGGGAAGAATGACAGACCAGCCCGAAATCCCGACGAGTGTCACCCCACCGCCGCCGCCAGCCGCTCCGACCGGAGCGTACGCACCGCCGCCCGCACCTGTCGCGGCAGCAGCCGGGGCGACACCCAAGAAGCCAGTCTATAAGCAGGTCTGGTTCTGGCTGGTCATCCTCTTCGTCGCACTCCCGATTCTATTCACGATTCTCGGCGCAATCGGGCTGGTCGCTTTCAGTACCTCTACGCATTCCGTCAGCGAGGGCGTCGTCCAAGCCCCCAGCGGACCCGCTCAGGAGACCCCGAGCGAATCCGCCCCCGAGCCGGAACCAGAGCCGGAGCCGGAACCCGTCGGGTATGACGCCGGGATGTACAAGGTAGGTGCCGACCTTCCCGCGGGTGAATATGCGCTGCTGGAGGATTCGGGGATGGCGTACTTCCAAATCGCCAAGGAAAGCACGGGGGAACTCGACAGCATCATCGCGAATGACAACTTCGCGAACCGCTCGATCATCACGGTCAAGGATGGTCAGTACCTCACCGTCAGCGGTGCGAGGATCATTCCCCTCGCCGAGGCGATCCCACCGGTAGCCGAAGGCGGTTTGCTGCCCGAGGGCATGTACAAGGTCGGGACGGATCTCAATGCCGGTGAGTACAAGGTGATATCCGACGGCGGCATGGCCTACATGGAGGTGTCGAAGAACAGCAGTCACACCATGGATGCCATCGTCAGCAACGACAACTTCGAGGGGGAGCGGTACATCAGAGTGACCGCGGGGCAGTACCTCAAGGTCGGCGGTGCGTCGATCAAGGTGAAGTAATCGCTCCCGTCCGAGGAGCCTCGGATCTAGCAGGCGTGACGAAGCCCAGCGGATCGGGCCTCGTGAATGTGATGACGACCGGCTCTTCGGAGTCGGTCGTTGTGTGTTGCCCGCCGCCGCTCACGCAAGACTGTTGTAAAAAATACTTGACACCATGTCTAAGCCTCTTTACAGTGTTGGATGTCAAAGAAACCTGACATCAAGGAGGTCACAATGCCGTTCGAGGAGAAGTTCACGTGGGTGAGCGCGGTGGTGTCCACGGGCGTTGCGGCCGTCTACTTCGCAATCGTTCTCGGTCAAGTGCGAACCGTGCCTGTCGCGGAGATCGCCTACCAGCGGCCGCTGCTCGTCGCGATCGGCGCGCTGATCGTGCTCACCATCGTCGGCGCCATTGTGACGGCGATCGGCACGGCAGTCTTTGCCAAGATCACCGGTAGCGGCTCGGTCGACGACATCGGCCGGAATGACGAGCGGGACGCCGACATCAGCCGGCGCGGCGAGCTCATCGGCTACTACGTCTCGTCCGCCGGAGCGCTCGGTGTGCTAGCCCTGGCCATGCTCCGCTACGACCCCTTCTGGATAGCGAACGCGCTCTACCTGTCGTTCGTCGCCGGAGCGCTCGTCTCCTCGGTGGCGAAGCTCGTCGCCTACCGCAGGGGCTTCTAGCCATGGCCAAGGCGACACGAGTCTCCAACAGTATCCGGTCACTTCGGTTCGCAGCCGGCGAGATGACCCAGGCGGAGCTGGCCGACCGGGTCGGGATGACGCGCCAGACGATCATCGCCATCGAGCAGGGCCGCTACTCGCCTTCCCTCGAGATGGCGTTCCGGATCGCAAACGTGTTCGGTGTACCGCTGAACGACGTATTCCACTATCCAAAGGAGTAATCATGAAGGCGATCGTGTGCACGGGATACGGCTCCCCCGACGTCCTTGAGCTTCGCGACGTGGCGAAGCCGGTCCCAGGGGATCACGAGGTATTGATCAAGGTTCATGCGACGACGACGCACCGTGGTGACGTCAGGATCCGAAGGTTCGATGTCCCTCGGGGGCAACGGTTCATGGCTCGCCTCGTCCTCGGCTTCACCCGGCCCAAGAACCCGATCCTCGGGATGGAACTGGCCGGGGTGGTCGAATCGGTCGGCAAGGATGTGACGCTGTTCAAACCGGGCGACGAGGTCTTCGGGTTCACCGGCTGGGGACTCGGCGCGTACGCGGAGTACGCATGTCTCGCCGAGAGGCCGAGGAAGTCGGTCACGAAGGATGGGATGTTGGCGACGAAACCGGCCAACATGACCTTCGAGGAGGCCGCCGCCGGTGTGGCCACCGGAGCGGTCACCGCACTGCGCATCCTCAGGAAGGCGAACATCAAGCGCGGCCAGAAGGTCCTGATCTACGGCGCTTCCGGAAGCGTAGGCACCTACGCGGTGCAACTCGCCAAGTCACTCGCGGCGGACGTCACGGGGGTCTGCAGTACGACCAACCTGGAGTTGGTGAGATCCCTCGGGGCCGACAGGGTCATCGACTACACAAAGCAGGACTTCACCGAGAGCGACGAGACGTATGACGTCATCTTCGATGCAGTAGGCAAGTTCTCGCGCTCACGGGCCAAGAAGTCTCTGAAGCCGAACGGCGTCTACCTCGACGTCAACAAGGACTCGGGTTCCGGCGGTGGCGGGAGTCCCGAGGATCTGGTGCTCCTCACAGATATGATTGAGCACGGGAAGGTCCGCGCGGTCATCGACAGGCGCTATCCGCTCGAGCGCATCGTCGAGGCACACAGGTATGTCGAGCAGGGGCACAAGAAGGGGAATGTAGTCGTCTCCGTGGCGGAGGCGGGAGCTGGGCAGGTGCTGCGCGCGTCCGACGGACGCTCGAAGACGGAATGATGGTCGATTGCGAAGCCCATGGACCGGCCCTCGCAAGAGTTAGCATATTTGCTAACTTTTCAGAGGGTCCCACAGAGGGGCACCCTACTCGCCGCGCTCGCCGCGCCGCCGCGTTGTCGGGGCGACTTCTAACGTTGTTCCAACAGACGCTCCGTGAGGCGCCCGCGGAAGCAGCTCGGTAGTGCCTCGGCCCATGCGAATCGCTACTATTGCGACGAGGTGCAAACGCGCTGTGGGGAGGCGGCATCGTGAGACTGCTCAAGGTCCTCGGGATTGTCGTGGCCGGACTGCTCGTGATCGTGCTGCTCGTTGGCGGGCTCTTCGGGGTCGTGCCAGGGGTGTCGAAGGTCTTCGGCTCGAACAAGCCGCGCGACCTCGGCGTGGAGCTCACCGTGGAGGGGGCGTACTCAGGAGCGCAGGTCCTTGGCGTGCCGAGCACCCCGAAGGAGCTCCAAGCGCTGCTGGACGACCCGGAGGCCGCCAAGAAGTTCGATGCCACCATGACAAGCGAGCAGGCATCGTCCATGTTGCTCATCGGCCAAAGCGGCATCCCGAACTGGCCGCTCAGCCTCGTGCAGCTGCGCTTCAACGACGATGGGACGGGCGAGGCCTCGGGGATCCTCAACGCCTCCCAAGCGGTGCCGTTCATGCTCTCGGCAGGCGTGTCCCGGGAGAACGCTGATAAGGTCGCCTCGGCGCTCAGAATCGCCGGCAGCATGCCGTTCTACGTGAAAGGCACCTGCAGCGTCACGAACAACGCCGTCGACCTTTCGCTCTCGAAGATCGAGATCGGCCGCATACCCGTGCCCGGCGCCTGGTACCAAGGTAAGGAGTCGAAGGGCACGCCCTATATCACCAACCTGCTCGGCGGCAACGGCTTCGGGGTCGAGTCACTCACAATCGCTGACGGCGCGGTCTCCATGAAGGGGACGCGGCCGCTCTCAAGCTACGGCCCGTGGCTCAAACTCGTCGGGAACGATACGACGGAGGTGAAGTGAGATGGCACGCCCAACGCTCAAGCGCATCGGCTCGGTCCTGCTCGCCTGCCTGCTGCTCTCCTCCACCCTGATGCTCGCCGGCTGTGAGGGCATGAGCGACGAAGAGTTCCTCGAAATGGCGAAGCAGAAGATTCTCGAGTTCCTGAGCCAGAACAGCGACGACGCCGAGGAGCCCGAGACAGGCCCCGTGCAGATTGCGCTCACCTACCCCATAGGCAGGAGCCCCAAGGTCTTTGTGACCGGCTGGTTGTTCGGCGCGGCCGCCTCGGCGACCGATGAAGACGGCGACACCGTCGACCTGACCGAGCAGGTGACCTGGAGCGGCAGCGGCGCGTTCGAGCCCGCCGTCGGCGACACGTCCCGGCCGACATTCGGCGGCCCAGGAGGCAACACGATCACACTCTCCGTCGTCTACAAGGGCAAGACCTACAAGCGGAGCTTCAGTATCGAAGCCGTTTCCAACGAGGGCTACGCGAAACTGGGTGACCTCGCTCTCTGCCGGGCGGACAGTCACGGCAGTCCGGCGGATCCGCTAGAGGTACGCGGACCGATCATCAGCGGCAGTCCGAGCGTGCTCATCGACGGCAAGCCGGCCGCTCGCAAGGGAGATCGTGGCATTCATGCGGCCTGCGCGGGACCGAACACCTTCGAGATCACGGGTGGCGATCCGGGCGTCCTCATCAACGGGCGGCCGGCGGCCAAGATCGGCAGCGAGACCAAACACTGCGGCGGAACAGGCCAAATAGTCCGGGGCAGCGCGGTGCAGTAGGGGTGTCTGCGCGCGCCGCAGGGCAAGAGAGGTTCTCGCCGGTCGCTCCTCATCTGGCGGAGGTGGCGACGACGGATCTCGCCGCCGGCTACCGCCGCACAACGTCCCAGGGCCGCGTTGACCCGCACCGTGAAGAACCGTCGGCGTCGGCGCCACATCTCGCGCACCCTCTGAGAAGTTAGCAGATATGCTGACTTCTCAGAGGGTCCCACACGGGGGCACCCTACTCGCCGCGCTCACCCTACTCGCCGCGCTCGCCGCGCCTCTTCATTCCAGCAGGCGCTCAAGGCCATCGAGGATCAGATCGAGGCCGAATTCGAAGGCCGCGTCTTCATCGTAGGGCTTGTCGGCGTACTCCATCGCAACCGCGGCCAGAGACGGATACGCGCCCTCCGGGATAGCCGCGAGGACCTCCTGAGCCACCTCGATCGTGTCCACATCGTCGGCCATGCGAGAAGTTGGAGCGCTGGCGCTCGAAGCCGTAGATGTAGCTGTCGAGCCCGATGAACGCCCACGAGGCGATCACCGGAGAGAACCCGGCTTCGATGAGCGTGCCAAGGACTCGATCCGCGTAGGTCAGGCTGTAGGGACCACGCCACGTCCCGTGAGTCAAGCAGCGCCGCGGCCCATCGGTGTCGCAGGAAGACTCCCCGTGCCGAGATCGCCCGGCGCCGCATAGCGTCCTTCCAGTCGATGTCGCTCGAAGGAAGCTCGATCTCGACAGCAGCGAGATCAGTCATGCCGCTGAGCAGGTCGTCCTTTCCCGCGACGTGGTTGTAGAGCGACGCCGCCTCGACTCCGAGCCTTCGGCCGAGTTCGCGCATGGTGACCGACTCGATCCCGCTTTCATCCGCGAGATCCATCGCCGCGCGCACGACGCGTTCCCGGTTGAGCGTTTCTCGCGACGGGTCCCTGCCTTGTGCCCGGGCGATCATGGCGCCTCCTTCGACGTGCCGCGCCGCAAGATCGGACTCTCACATCCCTTGACATACTAACACCGTTAGTAGACTATGGCGACCGGGTACTAACAGCGTTAGTAAGTGAGACCCCCGGGACAGGACCTCGGGCGGATCACGCGAGCAAGAAGGGTTGCTGTGATGAACGACATGGGAACGAGAATCTCAACGCTTTGGATCGTGGTCATGCTCAACATGGCCTTCGCGGACATTGTGGGCTTCATCCAGCCCGGAGCGTTGCAGGGAGTCGAAGGACCAGGGGGGGTGCCGATTACGCAGGGGCTGTTGCTGGTGTTCGCACTACTCATAGAGATCCCGATCGCGATGATCTTCGTGTCCCGCATCTTGAAGTCGGAGAGCCAACCGCTGGGCGAATACTGTTGCAGCGGTTATCACCTCCGTATTCGTCGTAGGCGGCGGGTCGATGGAGCTCCCCTTCTACGCATTCTTCGCAGCCGTGGAAGTCGCCTGCATGGCGCTGATCCTCTGGTCCGTTTGGACGCGGCGCAGTCCAGATGCCGCGGCGTAGCGGGCACTCAACCTAAGGAGTCACCATGAAGACAGTCATCCAGACCGGCTACGGTTCTGCGGATGTGATGGAGCTCAAGGAGCTCGAGAGGCCGACTCCGGGGGAGGGTGAGGTGCTCATCCGCGTTCTCGCGGCCTCCCTTGCCGCCGGCGAGTACTACGGGATGCGGGGCAAGCCGTTCCCGATACGGTTCTACATCGGATTCCCGAGGCCCAAGAAGGACTTCGTCGTTGGGCTCGATTGCGCAGGAGTCGTCGAATCGGTCGGCAACGGCGTGACACGATTCAAGCCGGGTGACGAGGTCTACGGCGAGTGCCACGGTTCGTGCGCCGAGTACGCGGTCGCCAGTGAGGGCAGCATCGCGCCGAAGCCCGCGAACCTCTCGTTCGAGCAGGCCGCGGCCATACCCACATCCGCGTGCACCGCTCTGCAGGCCCTGCGCGATCACGGCAAGGTCGGACCCGGCCAGAAGGTGCTCATCAACGGTTCGTCAGGGGGCGTGGGGACGTTCGCCGTGCAGATCGCCAAGGCGCTCGGCGCCGATGTGACCGCGGTGTGCAGCACGAAGAACGTGGAGAAGGTCGGGTCCATCGGTGCGGACCATGTCATCGACTACACCAAGGTGGACTTCACCAGGGGGACCGCGCGCTACGACGTGATCTTGGACAACGTCGCGAGCCATTCACTGGCGGCTACGCGCCGCGTGCTCACGCCCGAAGGGCTCCACGTTCCGAGCAGCGGTCACGCGGGCATGGGCTGGATCATCGCAGCGGCGCTCGCGGGGGTGTTCGTGCGCCAGCAGGGGAGTCCCTTCGTCGCGGCCACGAACAGCGAGAGCCTGCTCGCGCTCAATGAGTTCATCGAGGCCGGCACGGTCACGCCGGTCATCGACCGTACGTATCGGCTCAGCGAGACCGCCCAGGCATTCGCCTATCTGGACCAAGGGCACGCTCGCGGGAAGGTCGTCATCACGGTGGAGAAGGGTGAGTAGGTCATGGTGGATGTGAGAATCACGCTCTCGGGACTCTGGGTGGCTGTGATGCTGACGTACTTCTTGGGGGATGTGTTGCGCATATTCGCAGGCCACGTTGTGCCCGGAGAGATCCAGGGCAAGCCGGTCGGTCAGGGAATGTGGCTGCTGATCGCTGCGATCATGCTGGTCCCGATCGTCATGCTCGTCTTATCCCTGACGCTTCCGTATCCCGCCATCCGCTGGGTGACACTCGTCGCGGCCGCGTGCTCGGTGATCTTCAATCTCGCCGGCCTGCCCTACGAAGGCGCATATGACAACTTCCTGATCGTTGTGAGCATCGTCTTCTGTGGGCTGATCGGCTGGTATGCGTGGACGTGGCCAGCGGCTGGCTAGCGCGCCGCCTGTCCCCGGAACGTTGGGCGGACGGGACGGGTAGTAGGCGCCCCTAGTCCGGTCGCGACTGTTCGAGGACCCGCTCCAGCCCGTCCAGCACGATCTCGAGCCCGAAGTCGAAGTCAGCCTCCGCGTCGTAACCCACCTGCATCGCGTGCGATGCCATCCGGTGCAGGTGCGGGTACTTCTCTGGGGGGATGTACGCCAAGATCGCCTCGGCCATCTCCTCGGTTGAAGCGTCACCCGAGGCCGAGACGTTGAACTGCTGGATGCCGAAACCGTAGACATAGCTGTCCAAGAGCGAGAACGCCCGCGCCGCATCGTCCACCGAGAATCCGGCCTTCATCAGCGTGCCGAGCACCCAGTCGAAGTAGCGCAATCGAGAGTGGCCGCTCGACTCGCGGGAGTCGAAGAGCATCGGCGCCCAGGGGTGGCGGCCGAAGACCTCATGAGCGGAGACCGCCCGCCGGCGCATCGCCTCTCGCCAGTCCACTGCGTCCTCCGGCAGGTCGAACTGCTCGGCCACCAGATCGGCCATGCCGTCGAGGATGTCGTCCTTGTTCGCGACGTGGTTGTAGAGCGACATCGCCTCCACACCCAGTCGGGACGCGACCTCGCGCATGGTGACCGCGCCGACCCCGCGCTCGTCGGCGATCTCCACCGCTGCGGAGAGAATCCGATCCCGGTTCAGGGGCAGGCGCGATCCGGGCCCTCCGGCGCCTTTTCGATTCTCCTTGACCATTTTGCTCCCAAGGGGTTGACGGACTTACTAAGTAAGGTGCAGACTGCTTACTTAGTAAGTATACCGTTCACAGCCGGACGCGCAAGCGCCGGGACCCACCAAGGGGAGGTCACCATGAACACAATGACCCACGATGACATTCGGCGGCAGAAGGCAGGAGGAATAGCGGCGCTCTACATCGCACTCGCACTGTTCGCGGCGATGCCGTTCTTCCTGCTCGTGGTCGACTATCAGGGCGCAGGGACCATCGCGGAGAAGGTGGCGGTCGTTGTCGCCAACTACGCGAGTCTCTACGCGATGTACCTCGTTTCGTACGTGTTCTACGGATTCGCTCTCGGCGTGCTGGCGTTCGCGCTCTATGACAGACTGGCGGGTCGCGCGCCGGCCATGATGCGTGCCGCCACCGCGATGGGCCTGCTGTGGTCGGTTGCGCTGGTCACGAGCGGGATGGTGTGGAACTACGGCATGACCACCGTCGTTGCCGTGGCCAAGACGAACCCGGCGCAAGCGCAAATGGTGTGGCAGTCGGTCGAGCCTGTCTCGGAGGCCCTCGGCGGAGCCGGCGGCGAGATCCTCGGCGGGCTGTGGATCCTGCTGCTGAGCGTGGTGGCTCTGCGAACCGGCGCCCTTCCAAAGCTCCTCGGCTGGTTCGGCATCGTCCTCGGAGCGGCCGGCCTCGCATCGGTCGCACCGCCGCTGCAAGACGCCGCCATCGCATTCGGGTTGCTGCTGATCGTGTGGTTCGTGTGGGTCGGCGTGGCCCTGACGAGGACGAAGGCGACGGCCGCCAGTGCGGATCAGCCGAGCGCATAGGCAGAGAGAGGGGACTGGAAATGTCGACGCAACAGCAGGTTCTCGTGGTCGGAGGGACCGGGCGCACCGGTCGGCGAGTGGTGGAAGGGCTTCTGAGCAGGGGAGTACAGGTCCGGGCCATCGTACGATCCGCGCGCAGACTTCCTGAGCGCGTGGCAGCGGAGCCTGGACTGACCATCGTCGAGGCTGACCTGCTGGCTCTCGACGACCAAGACCTCCTTGCCCACGTTCGCGGCTGCGATGCGGTCATCTCGTGCCTCGGTCACACCATCAGCCTCAAGGGCATCTTCGGTTCCCCGCGTGACTTGGTCACGAGAGCCACGGAGCGCCTCTGCCGCGCGATTGGACGCGCTCAATCGGACAGGCCGGCGAAGTTCATACTCATGAGCAGCGTCTCGGTCAATCACCCGGGGGCTCTCGACACGCGTCGCGGTCGGCTCGAGAAGTTCGTCTTGTCCGTGCTCCGTTGCGTGGTTCCGCCGTCCAGGGACAACCAGCGCGCGGCAGATCATCTCTGGCGTGAGATCGGCACGCGCGACCCGCATGTCGAATGGGTCGCCGTTCGCCCTGACACGCTGCTGGAGGGCGACGCCTCGCAATACGCGGTGCACGAAGGTCTTGTGAGCAGCCTCTTCAAGCCGAGCAGCACCAGCATGGCCAACGTCGCGTGCTTCATGTGCGAGCTGGCGACAAGTCAGGATACGTGGCGCGCTTGGAGAGGCACGCTGCCGGTCATCGTCAACGCCTCCGGTCCAGAGCGCTGATATGGCAGATCCCGCTGCCGGGGCTCGCCCGCGAGCCCCGGCACACTCGTTGACCGATTCGCCGAGCGGCGCGACGGGGATTGCTCCCTTTGGGTACCTCTACTCCAGACCGGCCACGCGTAGAGGAGTGGACATGTCGACCGCAGCGACTGTAGGTTCGGGCACCAAAGACGACCCGTGGGTACTCAGGACGCCTCCCGGAACGTCGGAATACCGAATGTACCGGGATGAGTCGGCCTCGCCGCCGGCACTCGTGTGCATCGTTGGCGCGACCACGCTGAGCTATCAGCTGCGTGCAATCGATGATCTGCACGCGTGGCTGAAGGAGCGCGGTGACTGGGTCGCGCTCGGCGCGGCCGACGAGCAGAAGCCTGCTGCGCCCGACACCGTTGAGGCGTGGGGCCGCTCCGAGGACAACCCGGTCGGTGGCTGGTACGGACTCAAGAAGGGTTTGCGTGGGCGCTTTGGGATGTATCTGCCACCGCTGCTCGAGGCGCTCGGTCTCGTCGAGCTCGAGCACAATCCACGCAACAATCGGGTGCGCGCGCTCTGAGCTTTGCTCACAGCTCCTCGAAGAAGTTGCCATATATGCTAACTCCTCAGAGGGTCCCATACAGGGGCACCCTACTCGCCGCTCAAACGCAAACCATAGGGACTTCGCAACGACAGGAGATGAGTTGCAGTGGCAAGAGGAACCAAACATCTGCATTGGCAGATCCCACTGACGGTCCTCGCAAGTGTTACCGGCAGCCTGATCATCGTATGGGCGATCAGCACCCTGGCGGGTTTCACGATGAATCCATCGCTCGTGGCCGCACTGAGCGCGGCAATGGGTGCCGCCGCGATTGCCGCTACCCTCGGGCGTCGCGCGTCGAACAAGCGCCTCGAGCAGAACGCCAAGCGGTAGACTGACCTGAGGGCGCACCGGCATCAACCCGTGCGCGAACACGTTGGGCGGACTGATTCGGACCACGGCGAACGGAAGAACCGGAGGCCCATGAGAGCAGTAGTGTGCACGGCCTACGGACCACCGGATGTCCTTGAACTGAGAGACGTGCGGAAGCCCGTTCCGAAAGACAACGAAGTGCTGGTTCGCATCCGCGCCACTACGGTCAGCACGGCCGACTGCGAGCTGCGGAGATTCGACTTCGCCCCCTGGATCTGGCTGCCGATGCGGCTTGCGTTCGGCATACGCCGACCCAGACAACCCGTGCTCGGGCAGGAGCTCGCCGGTGACGTCGACGCGGTAGGCAAGGAGGTCAGGTCGCTCAGGAAGGGCGACCGGGTCTTCGCGGCGACGGGCATCCCCCTGGGAGCCTACGCGGAGTACATCTGCCTGCGCGAGACCCCCCAGACCGGGGCGATCGCGACAATGCCGGCGAACCTGAGCTACGCGGAGGCCGCGGCCGTGCCCTACGGGGGAGGCGAAGCCCTGTCGTTTCTGCGGAAGGCGGACGTCCGGAGCGAACAGAGGGTCCTGGTCAACGGCGCGGGAGGGAGCTTCGGCACGTTCGCGGTCCAGCTCGCCAAGGTCCTCGGCGCGCACGTCACCGCGGTGGACAGCGCCCCGAAACTGGAGATGCTGCGCGCGATCGGCGCGGATCGCGTCGTCGACTACGCCCAGGAGGACTTCACCGACAGCCCCGAGACCTACGACGTCATTTTCGACGTGGTCCGCGGCACGCCGTCCGCTCGCATGGTGAGGTCGCTGACCGAGAACGGATGGCTGCTCATGGCCAATCCGGGCTTTGTGCAGATCGTGCGCGCCAGGTGGGCGGCGAGGGGAAGCGGGAAGCGGGTGTCACTCGCGGGATCGAGCGGAACGAGGGAGGACCTGGCCTACCTGCGCGGCTTGATCGAGGCGGGGAAGCTGCGCCCGGTCATCGACCGGCGCTTTCCACTGGAGCAGATGGTCGAGGCTCACCGGTACGCAGAGTCGGGCCAGAAGCTGGGGAACATCGCCATCACCGTCGCGTAGTTGCGGCCGCCAGCGACGAAGTCGCCGGGTCCCCGTCGCAAAAGTTAGCATATTTGCTAACTTTTCAGAGGGTCCCACAGAGGGACACCCTGCTCCCTGAACCCCCGAGGAGCGCCCAGCACCCCAGCCGCTACAATGGTCTCAGCGCGCGTGCGCGCGCGTCCCCGTCCGCCCCGCCCGCCCCGCCCCCGCCACGGAAGGAAGTCGCTTGGCCGTCAAGGGCCGCATCCTCGTTCTTGACGACGAGGAGACCATCGTCAACGTCGTCTCGATGAACCTCACCAGTGAGGGATACGACGTCGACACCGCGCTCGACGGCGAGACCGCCATCGAGCTCTTCGACCCCTCGGTGCACGTCATGGCGATCCTCGACATCATGCTTCCGGGCATCGACGGCTACGAAGTGGCGCGCCGTATCCGCTCGGTCTCAGACGTGCCCATCATGATGCTTTCGGCGCGCGACTCCGACGTCGACATGGCCGTGGGTCTTGGCATCGGCGCCGATGACTACATGACCAAACCCTTCTCGCCGGTCCAGCTCGTGGCGCGGGTCAAGGCGCATCTGCGCAGGTACTCCGCGAGTAAGCGGGAGGCCGGCATGCCCGGGGCCGCCGTCTCGGCCGACGAGATCATCTGCGCGGGCCCGGTCCGCATCGACACCGCCACGCTCGCCGTGACGGTGCGCGGAGTCCCGGCGGAGCTGACGGCCACCGAGTTCGGGATACTGAAGCTCCTCGCCGCTCACCCCGGCCGCGTGTACACGAAGGCGCAGATCTACCGGCAGGTCTGGGACGAGGAGTTCGGCGGCGACTTCGCGACGGTCCAGGTGCACGTCCGCCGCCTGCGCGCCAAGATCGAGGACGATCCTTCAAAGCCGGTCCTCATCGGCACGGTATGGGGCATCGGCTATCGCTTCAATGCGGATGCAGCGCAGTGACCGCCACGATCCTCATCGCCGGAATCGCCCTGGCGATCGTCGCCGCGGTGGGGGTCGTCTACCTGGTGGAGCGGCTGCACCGCACCTCAGCGCTCAAGCGTGTGGCTGAGGGTCTCGACGAGCTCGCACGCGGCAACCTCGTTCATCGCGTCGTGTCGCCGGGTTCGCGCGAGATGGCCAAGCTTGCCTCGGCGGTCAACCGGGTTGCCGAGGCGATGCAGGCGGCCCGGTCCGACGCGCTCCGCCGCGAGGAGGCCCAGAGCCAGCTCATCAGCAATCTCTCGCATGACCTTCGCACGCCGATCACGTCGATCGCCGGCTACGTCGATGCCCTCCAGCGGGGAATAGGCGAGGACCCCGCCCGGCACCTCGACATCATCGCCATGAAGACGGCCGAGCTCGCGCGCCTTGCCGACGACCTCTTCTATCTGACTCGCCTCGATGCCGGGGATCTCAGTCTCAACCTCGCGCCCGTCGACGTGGGCGAGGTGACACGTCGGTGTCTGCTCGGCTTCGAGCACGAACTCCGCTCGAGGGGCATCGACATGCTCGTCGATATCCCTGACGCGACCTACGAGGTAGTGGCCGACGAAGCCGCGCTCGGGCGCGTCATCGGCAACTTCATCGCGAACAGCCTCAAGCACGCGCGCTCCATGCGCACACTGGGAGTGAGCGTTGCCAGTGAGGTCAACGGGTGTGCCGTCACCGTCTGGGACGACGGCGCGGGGTTCCCCAAGGGCGTCGCCGAACTCCTTGAGCGCGGGACGTCCGTCGGCCCGGGAGGTGGCGCGGGTCTCGGCTTGTCGATCGCGCACGAGCTGAGTGCGCGCATGGGGGCGACCCTGCGCGTGAAGAGCGTTGCGGGGGAACGGACCTCGGTGACGGTGCTGTTTCCACTGCCCGCGTCGTCCCGGGAGAGCGCGGAGAACGTATGAGATTCGTATGGATCGCGACCACGCCACGTCAGCTCTTCTCGGCATTCTCGATACAGGAAGCTGTATCGGGTGCTTGCCGGCCGGAGGTCGGTCGGCATGACTGAGAGGAGAGGCACGATGAACTACATGGAGATCTTGAAAGAGGGCTGGGACGTCACGCTGCGCAACAAGCGCCTGTGGATCCTCGGCCTGTTCGCCGGAGGGAGCGCCGCGCTCTCGTCGAGTATCTGGGACCGGACTCCTTCGAGCTCCGGAAGCTCCCAGGGCCTGCCCCCGGGATGGGAGAATATCCACACCCCCACCGAGGCGTTGCAGCGCGGCCTTGACGCGGCCGGCAAAGAGTTCGGCGTGTCGCTGGGAACGGCGGAGCAGTGGTGGATGGCCATCGCGTTCGCGGTCTTGGCGCTCGTTGTGGTCTGCCTGGTGCTGTGGGCGATCGGTATCGCCGCGCGCGGCGGGCTCATCGCACAGACCCGCGAAGCGATCGCAGGCCGACCCACCAGTGCTGGCGCCGGGTGGCGTACCGGTTTCCGCAACTGGGGCCGCGTGTTCGCGGTCGGATTCCTGCTGGGGCTGCCGCTCTTCGGGCTCGGCATCCTCGCGCTGATCACGCTCGCTGGGTTCGGACTCCCGGCGCTTATCGCCGGCGGTGGTACGCCTGAGGTCACGGCGGGTCTCGTCACCATGGGACTCGTGCTCTCGCTCATCGGTCTCGTCGCATTCGTGGTCGGCGTGCTCGTGAGCATGCTTGAGGAAGTCGCGCTGCGGCACGCGGTACTCGACGGCCGGGGCGCGCTCGACTCGATCAAGGCCACGTGGGCCGAGCTGAAGGCGAAGCGGGGCGTGGCGAGCATGTGGCTCGTGATGATCCTCGTGAGCATCGCCGCAGGTATCGCCGGCGGGGTCCTGTTCATACCGGTCGCGGTCGTGGTCGGACTCGTTGTCGCGGCGTCCGTGGCTGCCGGCGGAACGGGGATGCTCTGGTTGATCGCGCCGGCCCTGCTGGTTCTGTTCGTGCTGGGCATGCTCTTCAAGGCGGTGTACGCCACGTTCCGGAACACGGCATGGACGTCGTTCTACGATCGTATGGGGCGTCCCGAGTTGGACACCACCGAGCTTGACACCACCGCGGCTGGCGCCGCAGAGTCTGCCACGGTCTGACGTGGCTCTCTCGCCGGTCATCGAGGCGGTCCGCCTGTCCAAGACGCGGGGCAGGCGGATCCTTCTCGACGACGTGTCGCTGTCCGTGGCACGCGGTGACCTCTACGCGCTCGTGGGAGCGGCGGGTTCCGGCAAGACCGCCCTCCTGCGAGCGCTCGTGGGTCTAGCACGTCCCGACACGGGCTCGGCGCGGATCTTGGGCGAGGCCGCGGGGCCGGACGCCTTTTCCGTGTTCGAACGCGTAGGCTTCCTCCCCGGCGACCCGCCGGTGCGTCGTGGTCTGAGCGTCCGTCGCGATGTCGAGACCAGCCTCATCTTCGCCGGTGTCGGCGAGCCCGAGGCGGCACTGAGAGCGCTCTCACTCGTCGGCATCGAAGAGCTCGCCGAGCTGCCCGCGCACGCGCTCGGCGACGACAAGCGTCGTCTGCTCGGCATCGCACGGGCGATCGCCCACAGCCCCGAGCTGCTGGTGCTCGATGAGCCCACGCGCGGTCTTGGCGGCGTGGAGCGCCGTCGTGTTCTCGACGTGCTTCGCATGCTGTCCGTGGAACGCGAGATCACGATGATCGTGGCCACGCGCGTCGCCGACGGCGTCGTCGAACTGGCCTCGCGTGTCGGCGTCATTCGCGGCGGCGGCCTCGTCGCCGAGTTCGACCGCGAAGGACTGCGCGAACGCGGGCGCGAGCACGTCGAGGTGGTCGTTTCCGACCCGCCGCGCGCCGCGCTCGTTCTCGAGGAGCAGCTCGGTCTGACGGACTTCGCCGTGTGCCAGGAGCGCCTGATCCGGATCTACGTGCCCGGCTCGCGAATCAGCGAAATCAACGCAGCCCTGGTCGCCGAGGGAGTCTCCATCACCCGCCTCACCGTGAACGCGGGCACACTCGAGGACCTCCTCGAGCGTCTCTCAGGCGGAGAGGCGGTCCCCACGTGATCGCGCGACTGGTCACGGCCGAGGTCGCCGGGCTGCGCCGCTCCTTCGTGCCGTGGCTGGCGACGCTTTTGGTCGTTGGCGGGTCGGTCGTGGCGCGGGTGCTGGCGTGGGTCACGCACGCGATCGGACGCACCGAACTGGGTGCGCTCCCGTTCGTACCGCTGGACATGGGCTGGAGCGGTGTAGCGGTCCCGCTCGCGCTGCTCGCGTATCTGATCGTGACGTCGTACGTGTTCGGACGCGACTTCGAGGACGGCACCGTCGACCTGATCCTGACGGCTCCGGTGCGGCGAGGGTCGGTCGTCGTCGCCCGCACGATCGTCATCGCGATCGTCGTGCTCGTGCTCTCGTTGGCAGGCTGGGGTGCCGACGTCGCGATGCGCGCCATACTAGCCACGTCTCCGCTCGACCCCGGCTCGGCGACCCCCGCGACTGCGGCGCTCGGCTCGGCGATCGCGGCGATTGCGACGCTGCCGCTCGTGGCCTGGGCAGCCATTCGGTTCCGTGGCGTTCTGCCTGCGATCGGTCTGGGCATCGCGATCCAGGTTATTGCGCTCGCCCTCGGCGGGGTTGCGCTCGTGCAATCCCTCCCATGGGTCCTTCCGTCGGAGCTTGCCTCCGGAGGCAGTGCTTCGTGGCTCAGCGTCGGACTCTCCGCGCTGCTGTTCGCGGGAGGCCTGGCCGCGGCGGTTCGAGCGCTTCGTTCCGCCGATCTCTACGAATAGAAGGACGCTGCGAGGCAGGCAAAGCGGTCCGCCTCCGACCCCCGAGGAATCTCCGGCCACGACTACCCGTTGGCTTCTCGGGATTTCGTCCTATGATTGCCTCATGTCGACGCCAATCTTGGCCACCAAGCTCTACATCCCACCGCTTCGGCCCAGAGTCGTCCTCCGTCCCCGCTTGGTGGAGCGGCTGGACGAGGGTCTCTCCTCTGGCCGCAAGCTGACTCTCATCTCTGCCTCCGCTGGCTTCGGCAAGACCACGCTGTTAAGCGAATGGGTCTCTGGAATGGTGGAGCCCAGCACCCTTCGTCCCACCAAGGTCGCTTGGCTGTCACTGGACGAAGGGGACAACGACCCTGCACGCTTTCTGACGTACTTCGTCGCTGCTTTGCAGACGATTTCGGCGTCTACCGCGGAAGGGGTGCTGGTTGCGCTCCAATCTCCCAGGCCACCACCAACCGAAGCGATCTTGACGGTTCTGCTCAACGAGATCACCGCTATCCCTGACGATTTCGTCTTCGTCCTGGACGACTACCACGTCATCGATGCCGAACCGATCGACAATGCCCTCGCCTTTCTACTGGAGCACCTGCCGCCACAGATGCACGTGGTCATCGCCACCCGCGAGGACCCCCGTCTCCCCTTGGCCCGCTTACGCGCCCGGAGCCAATTGACCGAACTGCGCGCTGCCGACCTTCGCTTCTCCCCCTCCGAGGCCGCCGAGTTTCTCAACTCGGTGATGGGTTTGGACCTCTCCGAGGGAGACATCGCCGCACTGGAATCCCGCACCGAAGGCTGGATCGCCGGCCTGCAATTGGCCGCGGTCTCGATGCAGGGACAGCAAGACACCACCAGCTTCATCCGGTCTTTCAGCGGCAGCCATCACTTTGTGCTGGACTACCTGCTCGAAGAAGTTCTGCAACAGCAGTCCGAGAGCATCCGGACCTTCCTTCTTCGCACCTCTATCCTGGAACGGCTGTGCGGCCCGCTGTGCGATGCCGTTGTGCTCGATCCGTCCGCTTCCGGACAGCAGACCCTCGAGCATCTCGATCGCTCCAACCTGTTCATCGTCCCTTTGGATAGCGAGCGGCGTTGGTACCGCTATCACCATCTCTTTGCCGAATTGCTGCGGCAACGGTTGCACCAGAGCGCAGCTTCAGGGCAGGAAGAGGGCGGCGTGCCGGAATACCATATCCGAGCCAGCCAGTGGTTTGAAGACAACGGTCTGGAGATTGAAGCTTTTCGGCATGCGGCAGCCGCCAACGATATTGAGCGCGCCGAGCGCTTGATCGAAGGAACGGGGATTCCACTGCACCTTCGTGGCGCGGCAGCTTCAGTACTGAACTGGCTGGCGTCGTTGCCGAAGACAGCACTGGATGCCAGGCCCTCGTTGTGGGTGAGGTATGCCAGGTTGTTGATGGTCACCGGCCAAGCGACCGGTGTCGAAGAGAAACTGCAAGCTGCTGAAGCGGCCATGAAGAGCGCCGAGCAGGACGAGGATACCCGCGACCTGGTTGGACGAATCGCGGCCGTAAGGGCCAACTTGGCGTGGATTCAGTACCAGGTAGAAGCCACCATCGCCCAGTCGCGCCGCGCCCTGAACTACCTGGCTCCCGGCGATCAGTACTACCGCTTCACTGCTGTCTGGTCACTCGGATTTGCCCGCTTGCTCCAAGGCGATCGTGCCGCAGCCGGAAAGGCCTTCACTGAGGCCTTGGCGATCAGCCAAGCCTCCGGGGATACCCATTCCACCACAGTAGCCATGACGGGCATGGGCAACGTTCAGGAGATGGCAGACCAGCTTCACCCGGCGGCCGATTCCTACCGGCGTGCTCTCCAACGGGCAGGTGATCCGCCGCAACCAGTCCTCACCGAAGCGTGCCTTGGCCTAGCCCGCATCTGCTACGAGTGGAACGATCTGGACGCCGCTGAGCAGCACGCGCAGCAGAGCCTTCAACTGGCGCGACAGTTCGATAAGAGGATTGACAGATTCATTCTCAGCGAGGTGTTCCTGGCACGCTTGAAACTGGCACGCGGAGATGTGGCCGGCGCGACCGCCTCATTGGCGGAGAGCGAGCAGTCCGTGCGCCAGAACAACTACGTGCATCGCATGCCTGACGTCGCTGCAGCCCAGGTGGTGGCGTTCCTTCGCCAGGGCGACCTGCCCGCCGCCGCTCGTCTGGCCGAGACCCATGAACTCCCCATGAGCCGGGCCAGGGTACTCCTGGCCCAAAAAGACGCGTCCGCAGCGTTGGCGGTGCTGGAGCCGTACCGGCAGCAGATGGAGGGACGAGGCTGGGCGGACGAGCGGCTCAAAGCGATGATCCTGCAGGCGGTAGCGCTTCATGCCAATGGCGAAGAAGATCAGGCCGTGCAGCAGCTGAGCAACGCGCTGGCGCTGGCTGAACCCGCCGGCTTCGTCCGCACGTTCGTCGACGAAGGCGTCCCGATGGCACGGCTGTTGTCGGCAGCAGCCGGTCGCGGGGTGATGCCAGGCTACACAGGCAAGCTGCTGGCTGCCTTCACCGCCGAGGAGGACAGGAGCCAGGATGGATCCCGGTCGCCTGCGGCCAGGCCGGCCCAGCCCCTTGAGGAGCCCTTGAGCCAACGTGAGTTCGAAGTACTCAGGCTGATCGCCCAGGGGCTCTCGAACCAAGAGATCTGCCAGCGCCTCTTCATCGCTCTGAGCACTGTCAAGGGGCACAACCGGATCATATTCGGCAAACTCCAGGTGCAAAGACGTACCGAAGCCGTCGCTCGCGCCCGCGAGCTGGGCCTGTTGTAACGCGACTGCCGGTCCCCTCGGCGATCCCGGAACCATACCTCAGACAGTACTTTAGAAGCTTATCGACCATACCCCTCGTGGATACGCTCTCTGCATGAACAGAGGGCCAACACCACAGAGAGACCCGATCTCGAACAGGAACGCCCCCAGGCCATCGGGAGCGGCGGTCCTGCTTGTCGTCGCCACCAGCCTGACCGCTGGTCTCGTACTGCGGTCAACCGTCGGCTCCGGCGGCATGGCGGAGGTCTATCAGATCAGGATCAGAGGTCAGCTCGGTGATCAATGGACAGATTGGTTCGAAGGTCTGGCGGTCACCCGGGTTGACGGCGATACCGTGCTCACGGGTGCGGTCGATCAGGCTGCGCTCCATGGACTACTGAGGAAGGTACGCGATCTAGGAATGTCGTTGGTCTCGGTGAGTCCCGTGGGATCAGACGAGGCGAACGCTTCACAAGTCACAGATTGATCGCAGACAGCGATGGAGTCTCGGGGAAACCCGGGGCGATCGGTCGGGACCGACGAGAGAGGGAGATTCACCATGGACGGCAAGTTTTTCGTGCCCATCGCAACCATGCTCGCGGGAGTAGTCGTGTTCGTCGGCTTTGCCACCTGGCACGCGCTCGCCGGCAAGCCGAACGCCTGGTCACCGTGGCTGATAGCAGGAGTGTGTCTCGTTGCCGGCGGCCTCGTCCTCTTCTCCGGCTTCAGGTGACTCGCCGCAGGCGGACCGGCCGTGGGCCAGGTCGTCAGATTGATTCTGTTGCTCGGTATGGCGGGCTATACGTACTGGAAGATCGGTCCTGCAGCTGCAGGGGCACTGGCGGTCGAAGCGGCCGCGGTCGGCATGTTGGTCGTTGTGGCGTTCGCCTAAGGGCAGAGCACGCCGCGTAGCAAGAGCTTCGGCCTGCCGCGTCTCGGGCGGGTCCATAGGACGGGACGTACGGGAGTTGACGAGAAATGAGGTGTCGGTCATGAGCAAGGACAGGCGAGCAGCGGTGGTTGTGGGGGTGCTGTTCATCGTCGCTACTGCAGCAGGCTTGATCGGTAGGGTGGTGCTTCTGGATCCCATCCTTGAAGGGGCCGATATTCTGGCCAAGGTCGCCGCGAATCAGAACCAGGTGGCTGCGGGCGCGCTCTTCGGGCTGGTCGGCTTCTTCACGTGCGCCGGCATCGCCATAGCACTGTATCCGGTCTTGAGGCGATACAGTGAAGGTCTAGCGCTCGGCGCCGTGGGTTTGAGGATCATCGAGGGAGTGCTCTACAGCATCGGTGCGATAGCCGTGCTGTCGATGCTGACGTTGGCTCGAGGGCTTGTTGAAGCCGGCACTGCGGCTTCGTCGTCCCTTCAAGCTTCAGGCGCACTCCTGCTGGCAGTCCGGAGTTGGGCGGGCTTGGCCGGGACCCTGGCCTTCTACCCAGCCGGCCTGCTCTACTACATCGTGTTCTATCGATCGAGACTCATCCCTCGATGGTTGTCCGGTTGGGGGGTTGTCGCAGTCGCGATGGGGTTCACAGCAAGCATCCTGGTCGTGTTCCAGGCCATTATTCCCATGTCGACGCCCCAGATCGTCTTGAATCTCCCGATCTTCTTGCAGGAGATGGTTCTGGCGGTGTGGCTGATCGCCAAGGGGTTCAGCCCATCCGCGATCGCTTCCCTCAAGGGCTCACAGTGAGAGCAGCAGTCTGCACGCGCTACGGTCCGCCTGAGGCCCTGCGGCTCGCCGAGCTTCCAACGCCCGTTCCGCGCAAGGCCGAGGTCCGCATCCGCATCCGGGCCACTGCCGTGACGTCCAGCGACTGCTACGTCCGGGGGCTCGCTCTCAGTCCCGCCTACCGCCTCATGGGGCGGCTCGCCCTCGGCTGGAACGCGCCCCGGCAGCCGGTGCTCGGCATGGTGCTTTCCGGAGTTGTGGATGCGGTCGGGCCGGACGCCTCCTCATTCGCACCCGGCGACCCGGTGTTCGGCTTCAACCGGCACCGCTTCGGTACGTACGCACAGTACGTGTGCTGGCCTGAGGACGGCCTCCTCGCGACGCGCCCCGCCAACCTCACCGACGAAGAGGCCGCGGCTCTTCCCTACGGTGGCCTCCTCGCGCTCCACTTCCTTCGCAAGGCCGGCCTTCGCGCGGGGCGGCGCGTCCTTGTCTTCGGGGCGTCGGGGGCAGTGGGCACGTCGGCCGTGCAGCTCGCCAGGCATCTCGGCGCGGCGGTGACGGGCGTCTGCAGCACCTCGAACACCAGCCTTGTGACCTCACTCGGCGCGACGAGCATGGTCGACTACACCGCCGAGGACTTCACCAGCGGCACGGCGCGCTACGACCTGATCTTCGACGCTGTCGGCAAGAGGAAGAGCGCCGCAGCTCTCCGGGGCTGCCGACGCGTGCTGGCTCCCGGCGGAGCCTGCATCTCGGTAGACGACGGGAGACCACAGCTTCGTCGTGAGGACCTCGTACTGCTGGCCGAGCTGGCCGCCACGGGCGAGCTCCGCCCCGTGATCGACCGAACCTATGCGCTGGAAGACATCGCGAACGCGCATCGGTACGTCGACAAGGGGCACAAGCGCGGCAACGTCGTCATCGCCGTGACGTAGCCCCGGGGCTCGCCGTCATTCACTGCTCCACCCTCTACGGCTGGCGTGAATCGCCGTCCCGCCCCGCGGACCCTCGCGAAAGTTATCATATGTGATAACTCTTCAGAGGGTCCCGAAGTAGGGCCCCCCGTGCTCACGCCGTGTGGTGTGCACCCTGATCCAGTCCCCAAGCGCTTCCTCGTCGAGCTCGCCGGATGCGAGCGTCACGATGGTCGTGACGACGTCGGCCTCGCTCGCCGTGAAGTCGAGTCCGTTGAGTCCCAAGAACACCGCCATCACGACGAACGCGACGCGCTTGTTTCCGTCGTTGTAGGGGTGGTTGTGAGTGAGACCGTAGCCATAGGCTGCCGCGAGCGTAGCCAAGTCGGCCGCTGCCTCATACGCGAGGCGCTGCTTCGGACGGGCGAGCGCGGATTCGAGCAGATTCTCGTCGCGCAGCCCCGGCATCCCTCCGTGGGCGAGCAGCAGGTCATTCTGGATCGCATCGATCACCACGCGCGAGACCCATCGCGGCTCGCGAATGCCCACCTGGGCCTACTTCGCCAACTCGCGCAACGCGCTCCGGTACGTGCGACCTACCTCGGCCGCGATCGAAAGCGCCTCTTCGGTGTCCGGGTCGTATGGGGTAAGCAGGATCCCGCGGTCGGTCTCGATTGCGATCACGGTGTCACCCGCGGTGAGCTTGAGTCTGTCGGCCATGTCTTTGGGCAGGGTGGCGGCGATCGACCCGCCGGCCTTGCGCAGCTTCACTCCCTGGCTCATGTCGATGCCTCCGAGGTGAGGGGTCATGATCAGGGTAGCACATCTGTGCTACACGATGGGATTAATCCTCGCATCCCGGCATCGGTGACATCGGTCGGCGCCGGACTGTTGATGAGGCAGCCGTCCAGGCCGGCGTGGAGAGAGACATCCGCCGCTCGGGTACGTATGACAAATAGCGCCTGAAGTCGGCGTCCTCGTTCAAGGGAGATCACCATGCTGTGGACCATCTTCGTCGTTCTCGTTGTCCTCTGGCTTCTCGGCTTCAGCTTCCAGATCGGCGGCAGTCTGATCCACGCACTGCTGGTGATCGCGGTGATTGTGCTCGTGTACAACCTGATAACCGGCCGCCGAGGGCGGTAGAAGGGCCCGTGTTCTCGGGCAGGCCAAGAGCCATTTCCAGGCGAGTTGCCCCATTGGAGATGGTGGAGATGACTGAGGCTGAATCTCGCGCACACGTTCGCGGGGAGATCGTCGAGCCCAAGGACAAGGACTTCTGGCTTGAAGAAGGCTACGTTCTCGAAAAGATCGTGGGAGGGCTCACCTACGCTTCGAATGCCTGCGTGACCCCCGATGGCGAGCTGTACGTGCTGGAGGCGGGTTTCTCGTACCCGTTCATCTACACCACCGCTCGTTTGTCCAGGGTCACTCCCGAGGGCGAGACCGAGCTGATCACGGAGGACCTGAACCGCCCCGCAATCGGGCTCGTGTGGCACGACGATGGCTTCTTGGTCACACACCGTGGAGTCCTGTCGCACGTCTCGCGGAAGGGCGAACGGCACGACCTCGTCACCGACGTGCCGGCCGCAGGCGACCACCACACCAACCACATTGCCGTGCGCGACGGCGTCGTGTACTTCGGCCAAGGCTCGCCCACGAACTCCGGCGTGGTCGGAGCGGACAATCTGGTCGCGTTCGGCTGGCTCGCCACGCACCGGGAGTTCTGTGACATCCCCGCTCACGACATCACGCTCAGCGGGCTGAACTACGAGACAAGGGACGTCTTCAACCCGTTGAAGGAGGCGACCACCGGCGCCTACATGCCGTTCGGAACGCCCAGCAGCGAGGGGCAGGTGGTGCGGGGGCAGACAAGAGCCACGGGGGTCATCTACCGGTGCAACCCTGACGGCAGCGACCTTGCCGTTCACGCGTGGGGCCTGCGGAATCCCTATAGCGTGGCTTTCGCCCCGGATGGTCGTCTCTTCTGCCTCGACCAAGGGGCCGACGATCGCGGCGCGAGGCCCTTCCATTCACTCGACACCATATGGGAGGTCAAGGAAGACGCCTGGTTCGGCTTCCCCGACTTCCTCGGTGGCCGGCCGGCGGACGAGATCGCCGACGAGCTCGAATACGACGGGCCGAGAGGCTTCCTACTCGCCCAGCACCCACCTCGCGAGATGCCGTTCGCACTCGTGCCGGAGCTCCACGCCGCTGCTGTCCAGATGCAGTTCGCCGAGGGAGACGCGTTCGGCTTCGCCGGACATGCCTTCATCGCCCAGTACGGGTCGGGCGCTCCGTTCACCACGCACGGCAAGATGGAGAAGAGCCAGCAGGGAGTGCGTCGCTTCGACCCCGTTTCCAGGGAGTTCCACGACTTCTACCGCAACGACAATCCCAACTTCGGCGGGAGCGGCCCGGAACGACCGACGGCCGTCAGGTTCTCGCCGGACGGTGCAGAACTCTACATCGCGGACTACGGCATCACCGGCCTTCCGAAGACCGGTGCGCTGTGGCGGATACGCCGAGGATGAGACGTGCTCGGGCGCGATCGCATTTGTCGCCGTGTTGGTCACGACCTCAGTACTGTGGCTCGCACTACGGCGCGTCCCACAGGACAGATCACGGAAGGCGGAACCTTGGAGCGCCGCATAACAGCAGCAGTCGGTTTCTGGTCCTCAGTCATCCTCGCGGTTCTGTCGATCGTCTACCTCGCGACGCTGGCGGTCTACTTCACCACGGCGGGGTTCGTGTTCCCACCCTCGGCGATGGTCCAGACCGTTGCGGGCGTGATCACCTTCCTGACCGTACCGGTCATGGTCGTGCTCTTCTCCGCCATTCGCGAGGTGCCTGGCTCGAGGAGCATGCTGGGGACGATCAGCCTTTCCTTCACAGTGCTGTTCGCTGCAGTGGTCAGCATGAACCGCTTCGTTCAGCTCACCGTCATCCGTCAGGCGCCTGATGGCGCTGCGACACCGGACTTGGCGCGCTTCCTTCCGTATTCGACGGGATCAGTGATGTTCGCCATGGAGATGCTCGGCTGGGGCTTCTTCATGGCGCTCGCAGCCCTTGCTGCCGCACCACTGTTCGGCGGCGATCGTCTCGGCCGCGCGCTTCGCTGGGCCCTTGTCGCATACGGCGTGCTGTCTCTGCTGAGCGTCGTCGGCTACGCAACCGAGACACTGCTGACCATGGCCGGCTTTCTGGCTTGGGGACCTGGGCTCGTCGCACTCGGAGTGCTACTCGCGCTACGTTTTCGGGCGGAACGGCGTTTGGCCATCCTTGCTAATCCGACGGGGGGACACGCGTGGAAGTAGCTGATGCCCAAAGAGATATGCGGATAGGTCTAATGGGCGGGTTCATGGGGCAACTCGTCTCCGCGATTCTGTGGGCCGCCTCTGCGGCACTGGCCACCTGGGGAGGTGAGCGTTGGGCGATCGGTCTGCTCGTTGTCGCCGGGTTCTTCATCTTCCCCCTGACCAAGCTCGGCCTGATGCTCATCGGCCATCGCGCCGAGGTCTCCAAAGACAACCCGTTCAACGCCCTTGGCATGCAGACGGCATTCGTGCTGCCGCTGTGCCTGCTGGTAGTCGGGGCGGCTACGCTCTATCGGCTTGAATGGTTCTACCCCGCGTTCATGATCGTGCTGGGAGCCCACTACCTGCCCTTCGTGACCCTCTACGGCATGAGGATGTTCTACGCGCTCGCCGGCGTGCTGGTCACCGCCGGAGTGGCCCTTGCGCTGTACGTGGCCATGCCGTTTGCCACTGGTGCGTGGTTCACCGCTGCTGCGCTCATGGTCTTTGCCTTCTTGGGTCGTGCCCACGTAGCGTCGGAACTGGCTGAACCCCTGCAGCCGCCAAAGGCCGCCTAACGAGCGCTTCTGGCCGCCGCATCGCTGCACTACCTCTCGGCGGGAGGAAGATGAATACGACGACTGATGACAGGCATTCGCAGCCGAGGTGGCGTGCCACCGCAACGCTCGTCGGACTCGTCATTGCCGCCGCGGGGTTCGTCGTCGTCGATCAGGCATACTACCGATTCGCGAACGGGCGCTTTCCAGCGGTAGGGGACTCGGCAACGCTTGCGACGCTCTGGGGACTCGCATCCAGAGCCCACGTCATCATTCCGGTGCTCGTGGTTTGCCTGTGGCGCCCTCGCTTCGTCGGTCTGCAGATGGGGAGGTCCCTTTCGCATTGGCGCATGCTCACGGCGTTTCTCATCGCCATCTGCTCGGTGGTCGCTGCGTTTGTGCTACTCACGCATGCCACTCCCTACAGCGGAAACCAGTGGCTCATCACAGAGGCGGTGACAGTGCCGTTGGTCGAGGAGCTCATGTGGCGGGGGATCGTCCTCTCCTCCGTCCTGCTGCTTCTCAAGAAGGCCGGAGTCGGGCGCGCGGCAGCACCGATAGCCGTGTGGTCCACTGGCATCGTGTTCGGAGCACTGCACCTCGGAAACGCGCTCGCCGGGGTGCCTATCGCGTTCGTCATCCCGCAGGCCGCAGCTGCGGTGGCCGCAGGCGTAACGTTCGGGTATGCGAGGGTGGCGACAGACAGTGTGTATCCGTCGATCGTGCTGCACGCGGCGATGAACCTCACCGTGGTCTTGCTCTCATGAGCGGGAGCGGCGACTCATGCTCCTCCGCAAGACTCGAGCCCCCAGACTTGTGACGGTACCGTCGCGTCGCACGAGACTAGGACAACGCGCTGGGGTCTCTTGTCATATCCTGTTACGTGGACTTGGGGTCACCGTCGGGTGTGAGAGCTTGGACGTGCGGGCCGCGAGGGGAGCGAGTGCACATGCCGTCCGCGGAAGCAGTCGAATGCCTGACCGTCGTCAGTACGCGCGGCCTGACGAAGCTCTACGGGGCCGTCCGCGCCGTCGACGGACTCGATCTCGATGTGCGCCGCGGGGAGATCTACACATTGCTCGGCCGCAACGGTGCTGGCAAGACCACCACGATCCGCATGCTGCTGGGGCTCGTCCGCCCGACATCGGGACAGGCTACTGTCCTCGGGACTCGCGTTACCGCGGGTGAGAGTGCCGTGTTCGGGCGTGTTGGGTATCTGGTCGAGTCCGCGACCGCCTATGCGAACCTGACGGTGCGCGAGAACCTCGAGATCCAGCGCCGGCTCACCCAGGCGCCCGCGTCGGCAACAGCTGAGGTCATTGGCCTGCTTGGTCTCCAAGAGTCATCCGAGCGCCACGCGGGCCAGCTCTCACTTGGTAACAAGCAGCGCCTCTCGCTCGCGCGAGCTCTGCTCCACAAGCCCGAGCTCCTGATCCTTGACGAGCCGGCTAACGGCCTCGACCCCGCGGGGATTGTGGAGGTTCGCGAGCTGTTGCGCCGCCTCGCGGACGAGAACGGCGTGACGGTGTTCGTGTCGAGCCATATCCTCGCTGAGGTTGCTCAGATGGCAGATCGGATCGGCATCGTCCATGAGGGCCATCTGCTACAAGAACTCGACTACGACGAGCTGAGGGCGAGGTCGCGACAGTACCTGGAGGTCGGCGTGAACGACCCGGACCGCGCTGCCGCGTTGCTGTCGGAACGACTCGGGATCGTGTCGATCGAACGCACCGACGATGGGGCGCTGCACCTGTTCGACGGCCTCGATCGTGCCGCCGATGTCTCCCGGGCGCTCGTGGCTGGCGGATTCGATCTCCTGCGCCTCGTCGAGGCGCAGGAAGACCTCGAGTCGTACTTCTTGAGAGTGACCGGGGGCGAGGCCTAGTGTTTGGCCAGGTCGTCATCACAGAGTTCGTCAAGTTGCGCCGTTCCAAGGTGACCTGGTTCTCGCTTGCGGCCATCTCCATGGGTCCGCTGAGTGTCGCGCTGTTCATGTGGATCGTGCGCGAGCCGGGGAGGGCCGCACAGCTCGGCCTCTTGGGGACGAAGGCCAACCTAGCCGGGCTCAGCGCCACATGGCCAGCGTTCTTCTCGATGCTGACCCTGATCGTCGGGATCGGGGGTCTGCTGGTGCTGTCCTTCATTGTGGCGTACGTGTTCGGACGGGAGTACTCGGAGGGCACCGCCAAGAACCTGCTTGCGCTGCCGGTGAACAGGGCCGCCTTCGTGTTCGCCAAGTTGGTGGTGGCAGCCGTCTGGTGGCTCGTGCTGGTGATCGCCGTCCTTCTCGAGGCACTCGCTCTGGGCGCTGCCCTGGGTCTACCCGGGTTCATGGTCGGTCTGGCCGTCCAAGCGGTGCGCGACCTGCTCCTGGCCGCGGGAATCGCCTACCTGTTGGCGCCCGTGGTCGCATGGATCACGGTCCTTGGTCGCGGCTACCTGCCCCCGCTTGGGTTCGCCTTCGCCATGCTCGCGCTCGGCAACGTGCTCACCAAGACGGGGTGGGCGCCGTGGTTTCCCTGGTCGATCGTGCCGCTGCTGGTGGGGACGGTCGGAACGCCCGTTCACGCGCTGCCGTGGGGCAGCTACCTGGTGCTGTCGCTGACGTTCGTCTTCGGGGTCGTTGCCACCGTCGCCCAGTACGTGTATGCCGATAACACTCAGTAGGTCTTGTTCTGTTCTCTGCTGCACGGCGATGGCGTCCCCGCCAACACGGCGCTCAACATCCGGGGATACTTCGGAAGAGAATAGGCCGCCTCGGAAGCCAGCCCGCCGCTCGCCTGACAGGCGCATCGAGCCGCGCCTCGCGCGGAGGGGACGTTGACTGGTTGGGGGTCCCGTGAACATCGTGTTCGGCGTGTTTCTGGTCGCTCATGGCGTCGATCGTCGTCCCGGCTCGCGGCCCCGCGGGGAAGTTATCATACTTGCTAACTTTTCAGAGGGTCCCGAAGTAGGGTCCCCCGTGCTCTCGCCGTGCGGTGTGCACCCTGATCCAGTCCGCGAGCGCTTCCTCGTCGAGCTCGCCGGATGCAAGCGTCACGATGATCGTGACGACGTCGACCTCCCTCGCCGTGAGATCAAGTCCGTTGAGTCCCAAGAACCCGATATGCCGTGAAGCCGGGGAACAGGGTTCGAACCCTCTTCGGTACAGATTGTGCTAGCGAGTTACAATCGAATCTGTTCGCTGCATTTGCGTGGTCGCATCTGGTCCTCGGTTTGTTCTCCGGCAGGAACATCGGGAAGCTCGGGAGGCGAATGAGCGGGATGAAGGAGATCTTCGTCGATATCGAACGCTGTACGGCGTGCAAGGCGTGTGAGATCGCCTGCGCAGTGGAGCACTCCTCCACAAAGACACTGTTCGGCGCGATATTCGAGAGCCCCGCGCCGCAGAAGCGGGTGCACGTGGAGCCGGCTCTCGCGTACGCCTACCCCGTGCGTTGCCTGCACTGCACCGATGCCCCATGCATCGCCGCGTGCCCCAACGGCGCGATGACCCGGGATGCGCTGACCGGATCGGTCATCGTCCTCGAGGACCGCTGCCAGGGGTGCTTCATGTGCGCCATGGTCTGCCAATTCGGCGCCATCTCCGTGAGCACGTCCAAGCTCACCGCTCTCAAGTGCGACCGATGCCCCGACCGGCTTGAGGTCGGACTGAGTCCCGCCTGCGTGGAAGCGTGTCCCACGCGCGCGCTGGAGTTCGGCGAGGAAGAGGACTTGATCAGTGAGAGGCGTTTGAGTGCCGCCGCTCGCGTCGCGCAGGCGGTCAGTGGTTCCGCCGCTGCGCGTGACTCCGCCCCCGCCACTCCGCTCGACACCCTGAGAAGCCTGAGAGGATGCTGAAGATGACCCGCGAGATCATGGACGTCGCCACAGAGGCCCTGCTCGAGCGTGCGTGTGACTGCGGGATCGAGACCGGTCTCGACCGGCTCGAGGCCCAAGAGCCGCAGTGCGGTTTCGGTCAGCTCGGCACGTGCTGTCGCATCTGCTACATGGGTCCGTGCCGCATCGACCCGTTCGCCACTGATGGCAGTTCGCGCGGGATCTGTGGCGCCACGGCCGACGTGATCGTCACCCGCAACCTATTGCGCGAAGCCACCGGCGGTGCATCGTCGCACCTCGGGCACGCGCGGCACGTCGCGCTGACCTTGCGCGACGCCATGAACGGCACCGCGCCCTACGCGATCAGCCGACCGCGGCAAGCTTCTCGAGGTCGCCGCGGGACTCGGGATCGCCGTCGAGGGTAAGGCCGACATCGACATCGCCAAGGAGGTCGTGGACAAGGCGCTCGAGGACTACGGCCGCCAAGACGGCGAGCCCGCGAACTGGGTCGCCTTCCGCACGCCCGCCGAAGGAGTTCGAGATGTGGCGGGAGCTCGGCCTCGCCGTCTCCAACGTCCACAACGAGATCGAAGAGGCGATGCACCGCACCTCCGGCGGCAACGACGCCGATCCGGTGAACCTGCTGCTCGGCACGCTGCGCATGGGCATCGCCGACGGCGTCGGGCTGTCCATGGCCACCGACCTGCAGGACATCATGTTCGGCACGCCGCAGGTCCGCGGCATCGAGGCCAACGTCGGCGTCTTGGACGCCAACAAGGTCAACCTCGCCATGCACGGCCACAACCCCGTGCTCTCCGAGAAGATCGTCGAGTGGTCGGTCAAGCTCGACGCAGAGGCCCGCGCCGCGGGTGCCGACGGCATCAACGTCGTCGGCGTGTGCTGTACCGGCAACGAGCTCACCATGCGGCACGGCGTGCCGATGGCGGGCCACAACCTGCAGTCGGAGCTGCTGCTCGTGACGGGCGCGGTCGATGCGATGGCCGTGGACGTCCAGTGCATCTGGCCCGGGACGGTCAAGGTCGCCGAGTGCTTCGACACCAAGATCATCACCACCGAGGCCAACGTGAAGATCCCCGGCGCGCTGCACGTCCCGTTCGAGGCCGCCAACGCCGACGAGGCTGCGGAAGAGATCGTCCGCACGGCCATCGCGGCGTTCGTCGCTCGTCAGGGCAAGGAAGTGGAGATCCCGCAGATCAAGGCGTCCGGCCTGGCGGGCTTCTCCGTCGAGGCCATCGTCGGCGTTCTCTCCAAGGTCGATCCCGAGAACCCGCTGAAGCCGGTCATCGACAACATCGTCGCCGGCAACATCTACGGTGCCGTGGCGTTCGCCGGGTGCCCGAACCCGAAGATCCGCGCGAGTGAGATGACGGAGATCATGGCCAAGGAGCTCTTGGCCAAGAACGTCCTGATCGTGACCACGGGCTGCACGGCTCACATCTTGGCGCAGGCCGGCATGATGAGCCCGGACGCCACCGAGAAGTACGCCGGCGAGGGCCTCAAGGCCGTGCTGACCGCACTCGGCGGGGCCGCCGGACTCGACGGCCCGCTTCCCCCGGTGTGGCACATGGGGTCGTGCGTCGACAACTCGCGCATCGTGAACCTGTTGGCCGCGCTCGCCGGCACGCTCGGCGTCAAGCTCAGCCAGCTGCCCGTCGCGGGCTCGGCTCCCGAACTCGTCCAGGAGAAGGCGATCTCGATCGGCTCATGGCTGCTCGCGCTCGGCCTCACCGTCCACATCGCTCCCGCTCCGCACATCCTCGGGAGCCCTGTGGCCACCAAGGTCCTCACCGAGGACCTCGTCGGCATCACCGGCGGGCGCGCGTACGTCGAGTACGATCCGAAGAAGGCCGCAGCGGGCCTGCTGGCGGACATCGCCGGCAAGCGTGCCGCCCTGGGCATCTGACCATGCGCATCGTCATAGTCGGCAACGGGCCCGCGGCGGCATCCGCCGTCGAGGCGATCCGCGAGACGGACCCGGTCTCCGACATCACCATCGTGTCCGCCGAGGACGGGTGCGCATACACACCCTGCTTCTTGGCGAAGCTCGTTGCGGGCACGGCTGACGCCGGGAAGCTCGCCTTGAAGTGCGATGACTTCTATGAGGTCAACCGGGTCGAACTGCTCGCTGGCCGTGCGGTCGCCTCCGTGGAGCCCGAGGAGCACCGCATCGTGCTGGAGGACGGCACCCGGATCGCCTACGACCGGCTCCTGCTCGCGTGCGGAGCGGAGCCCGTGGTGCCCGACGAGCCCGACCTTTCCGGCGAGGGCGTGTTCTACTTCAGGACCCTTGCTGACGCGACGGCCATCCGCGACCGGGCGAAGGACGTCAGCGACGTCGTCGTGCTCGGCTCCGGGTTCGTGGCGATGGAGATCGCCGAGGCGCTCGCCGAGGCGGGCGCCACCGTGAGCCTCGTCGCGAGGACGGACCACATCCTCCGCAGGGTCTTCGACGCCGAAGTCGCGGACACGGTGGAGAAGCACATGGCCCTGCACGATGTCCGATTCCTCAAGTGCTGCGATCTGGTCGACGTCGAGCGCGACGAGCACGGGGCGCTGACCGCCGCCGTGCTCAGCAGCGGGCAGCGGGTACCCTGCCGGATGCTGGTCGTCGGTGTGGGCATGCGTCCGAACATCGGCATGGTCGCCGGGACCGCGATCGCCTGTGACCTCGGCATACTGACCGACGACGCCATGCGCACGAGCGTGTCGGACATCTATGCGGCGGGTGATGTGGCCCAGGCCGACATCGGCGGGGTGTGCAAGGTGAACCTCATTCACCCCAATGCCGTCGCGTCGGGGGGTGTCGCCGGCTCCAACATGGCCGGCGGCGACCGGAAGATGACCGCGCACCTGCCCGACATGAACGTGCTCACTGTCTTCGGCCGCTCGTTCCTCGCGGTCGGGGCTCTCGAAGGTGAAGTCGTCCTGCGCCGGGCCGGCGCGTCCGGCGACCTGGTGAAGGTCTTCGCCGACGCGGACGGCCTCATCAAGGGGGTCGAGCTCGTCGGGGACGTGACGCGCGGCGGCCTCTACGCTTCGCTCATCGCGCGTGGCATGCATGCCGAGGACGTGCCCGGTCTCCTCTCGCCCGACTTCAACTACGCGGAGACCTCGGGCCAGGCCTCAAGCCGGCCCGCGGCCGCCTCCGCTCCACGCCGATGAAGATCGCGCTGGCCGGCAAGGGAGGCGTGGGCAAGACCACGATCAGTGCCTCGCTCGCGCGCTACCTCGGCGAGCGCGGCGAGCGCGTGTTCGCCATCGACGCCGATCCCAATGCGAACCTCGCGCTCTCGCTGGGGCTCTCCCGCGAGGAGGCCGGGCGCATCGTCCCGATCAGTGAGATGCGGGAACTGATCGCGGAGCGCACCGGCGTGGAGCCGGGCGCCGTGGGCGCGTACTTCACGGTGAACCCGCGTGTCGACGACCTGCCCGACCGCTTCAAGCTGGAACACGAGGGTGTGATGTTCCTGCAGGTCGGGGCCATCAAGGAGCCGTCGGCCGGCTGCTACTGCCCCGAGAATGCGCTCTTGAAGAACCTGCTCATGCACCTCGTGCTCCAGCGGGATGAGACCGTGATCCTCGACATGGAGGCCGGTTTCGAGCACCTCACGCGGGGCACGGCCCAGGCCTTCGACGCGATGCTCATCGTGGTGGAGCCAAGCCCGCAGAGCATCGTGACCGCGAAGCGGATCCATGCGCTGGCCGACAAGATCGGGCTGCGCAACGTGTTCTACGTCGGCAACATGGTGCGCGACGCTGCCGACCACGAGTTCATCGCTCGCGAGTTGGAGGGGAGCCCCGTGGTCGGGTACGTCGAGTACTCCGAGGAGGTCCGCATCGCCCTGCGCCAGGGGCACGCCCCGTACGACGTCTCGCCACATCTCGCGGAGGACATCGCGGCCATCTGGGACGCCGTTGTCCGCGCCGTGGAGGGTGTGCCGAGCGAATAGCGGCGAACAAGCCGATCGACCTGACACGCCTACGATGAGCTCGGGCTGGCTGGCGGCCGGATGACGCCAAGCTGGATCATCGCGGGAAGGTCCTCCCTGGTCGCCCAGTGCTCGACGAGTCTGCCGTCCTTGACGCGGAACCAGTGGGTCTGTCGCGCGCTGAAGCGTCTGCCCGTCGGTGGCATGACGCCGTTGAGCTTTCCCAGGTTCGTTCCTTCCGACAGGACGCGCGCCACCACGAGATCGTCTTCGGCCACCAGTGCCTCGATTGTCATGGTGAGGTCCGGGTACTGGTCAATGAGCCACGGGACGGTCTGACGCATGATGTCGGGTCCGATCACCTGGCCCGGCTCGCTCTGCCCGAACGGCGCGACGGCATGTTCGACGTAGTCTCTTCCCACGATCTCGTCGACCCTGTCGAGAGAGCGTTGATTGAACAGCTCGTCGAAGTAGCGCTCAACCAAGGTCTTGCTCGCTGAAGTCATGGCTGCACCCCGGTTCTCAGTGTCGATTTCTCAGACGTCGCATTCATACCCGTTGACCCATGCCCTATCCTGTTACGCGCACCGCAGAAACGGTAAGCGCCTTCAGTCTGAGCGCCTTGACCTCTGGCTTGTGGTGAGTGGCGGGAAAGTCGTCGGTGCGTATGCGGCAGTTCGCGAGGGAAGCAGCGTCGCGCCCGGCGTGTTCAGCGTCGCGGACTTCAGATCGGCGCAGTGAGCGAGCCGACCACTGAGCCGAGGGGGACGATGGACGCCGCCGACATCCTGCGCATCCGACTGAGTGCCCAGCTGGTCGAGGGCAGCCACGCCACGACCCCGCACGGCGTCGTCTCTCGGCTGATGGCGATGCAGGCGCAGGACTACGCGGCCGCGACCTGGGCGATCGGCCTGCGGCTACCGGGCTCCACCTTGACGGACGTCGAGCGGGCTATCGCCGATCGCGAGATCGTTCGCACATGGCCGATGCGCGGCACACTGCACTTCGTCGCCGCCGAGGACGCACGTTGGATGACGTCGCTGCTGGCCCCACGGGTCCTCGCCGGAGCCGCGAAGCGCGAGCGGGACCTCGGTCTCGACCACACCACCTTTGAGCGCGCCGGCGGGCTGCTCGCGTCCGCGCTCACGGGCGGCCGGCGGCTCGGACGGCCCGATGCGATGGCGCTGCTGGAGGCTGGCGGTGTCAGCACCAGCGGTCAACGTGGCTACCACATCCTCTGGCGCCTGTCGCAGGAAGGACTGCTCGTCCTCGGCCCGATGGAGGGGCGGCAACAAACGTTTGCGCTGCTGGAAGAGTGGGTCCCGGCGGCGCGCAGCACGATCGAACCGAATGCTCCGCGTGAGGATCTGCTCGCGCAGCTGGCGGCCCGGTACTTCGCGGGGCACGGACCCGCCACGGTGGCGGACCTCGCGCGCTGGGCAGGGATTCCCAAGTCGGAGGCGGAGGTCGCCGCCGCTGGTGCGGGGCCGGGGATCGCGTCCGCAGAGCATGGCGGCGAGCGCTACTGGTTCGACCCCCACGCCGCCGAACGTGTTTCCCGTGTCCACGGCGGAGCGGTGCATCTGCTGCCGGCGTTCGACGAGTACATCCTCGGCTACACGGATCGACGGCTCCAGCTCGGCGAGCACTTCGAGACCTACGGTTCGCACGTGGCCAGTAACGGGATGCTGGCGGCCGCAATCGTCGTCGACGGCCGGGCAGCGGGGATTTGGAAACGCTCGCTCACGACGCGGACAGTGTCGTTTGCGATGGCCCCCTTCCGGACGCTCACCCCAAAGGAGTGCTCGGCCCTCGCTCGGGAGCAGGCGCGCTACGCCCGGTTCGTGGGACGCGAACTCGTCACCTGAACGGTCTCGAGCCGTCGGAGGCCTCACCTGCGGCGCCCCTCGCAGGAGTTATCATATATGATAACTTCCCAGAGGGTCCTGAAGTGAGGCACCCCCCGCTTGCGCCGAAGGGCCGTCAGGGCACGCCCCCACCGCGTCAGCCCCTGAGCGCGCCCTTCGCCGTATCGCACACGGCACGGCGGACCTCGTCGGGCGCCAGCACCTCGATCGACCCCAGCCCTGCGGCCACCCTGCGGGCGATCCACGACGGCGACGAGTACGGCACGGACGCCTCGACCGCGCCCTCAGCGCGCTTCTCGAACGTCGCGCCCGGCCAGTCTCGCTCCTCCCGGAAGGGCGCCCCGGCGTGCAGCAGCAGCGTCGCGCGCGGCAGGTCCGCGCCGCGCGGCGCCACGGACCCGCGCGCCGCCGCCGCCACCGCCGCCGCCACAGCCGGCCGCGAGAAGTGATCGCCTGTCGCGCGGGCCGACCGGATGCGGTCGACGCGGAACGTGCGCACCTCGCCCGCCAGCTCGCAGAACGCGGACAGGTACCATACGCCGCGCTCGTTCACGAGCGAGTAAGGGTGCACGACGCGCGTGGAGTGCCGCCCGGACGACGCGGTGAAGTACTCGATCTCGAGCGCAGCCGCCTCCTCCAGCGTCTCCGCGATGACCTCGTATGTGTCCCGGATCCCCGCTGATCCCCCGCCGCGCACGACCGCCATGAGCGCCTCGGCATCAAGCGGCGCCGCGACGCAGTCCAGGAGCTTGGTGACAAGCGGGTCGTCCGGTTCGTGGCCGGCGGTCTCAAGCGCTGCGATGAGCGCGCGCGTCTCGACGGGCGAGAGCCGAACGGGCCGCTCAAGCGCGGGCGGGGCCATGTACACCTCGACCATGTCGCCGTCGATCATGAGGTCGACCATGTCGTACGGTGAGAACGGCGGCACGCCGCAGTAGGTCAAGAGCGTGAGGTCTTCGGCGACCTGCTCGGGCGTCGTTCCCGTGGCGGCGGCAAGCGCGCTGAGGCTCACGCGCTCGTGCACGCGCAGGTAGGGCAGCAGCGCGAGCATTCGGCGGGTCCGCCGCGCCGTGGGCGCCTGAGCCTTAGCAGCCATGGCGCGCCAACACCCCCTCCAGGCCCGTCCGAAACGCCGACACGGCAGCATCGGGTCCCGTCGGCACGATCCCCGGTCCGTGCTCCACGCACCACGACGCGAGCGCGCCGGCATCAGACGCCTCCACGCGCCACTCGGCGCTCCCGTCAGGCGCAACAGCAAGCACGCCCTCGCCGCCGGCCAAGCGCTCGGCGCGCCACGCCTCATCGGGCGCGAACCGCACGCGGGCCTCGAAGACCTCGCTCCCGTATTGGAACGGCAGCCGGGCGTACGCATCCACGCTGAAGCCCTCCGGCACCTCAAAATCGGGCGTCTTAGGCGCGCTCGTGTTGACCGCGCACCCTTCCATGCGCCGCAGTGCATACACGCGGACTTCGCCGAGGTCGCGGTCGCGTGCGACGAGGTACCAGCGGCCCTCGCGGAAGAAGAGCCCGTACGGCTCGACCTCGTGTCTCTTCACCTCGCCGCGGGCGTTCGTGTAGCCGAACGTCGCGCGTTTCCGGGCGGTCGCCGCCGCCGCCAGCAGCCGGGCCGCCTGAACCTGCACGTCCGCATCCTCGTCGACCGCCTCCGAGTAGGCGGCCGCCGACTCGGCGGCCCACCCAAGCTTGGCGAGCGCGGCCGTGAGGTCCTCGGCAAACGCATACGTCGCGTCGCCGGCCAGCGCCGCAGCTGCCGTGCGGACTGCCGCGGACTCCTCGGGCGTGAGCGTCACCTCGGCGGCATACGTCGCCGAGCGGTCGAGCACGTATCGCTCGCCGTCGCCGTCCTTCACGACCTCGATGGCGAGACCGCACCCGCGAAGCACCTCCTTGTCCCGCTCGAACATCCGCAGGAAGGCCGTCTCGTCCTGGCCCACCGGATAGCCCATGCCGGCGGCGCGACACTCCGCCGCTGAGACGGGTCCGGCAGAGGCGCCGAGCAGCAGCGCAAGATTCACGAGGCGTTCTTCGGGGTCGGGCATTCGGCTCCCATCGGCCATGACGCATTCACGGTCAGATTCTAGCGTGCGACCGAGGACCGCGCGCGCGAAAGCCCGCGCGAACGTCCTGAGAATGAGGAACGAGGCGCGCAGGGGGGTGCACGCCTCGTTTATGTCGGGTCCGCGGGTCCCCGCCCCTGAGGGGGGAGGTGGGGCGGGTCGCATGACCCTGAACATACGCTAAGCAATGGCAATGCCAACAACAAACCAATTTCGACGAACGGTCAATATCGCACGCGTGACCTTGCCCCGCTGCGGCGAGAGGGCTACAAATGAGTGCATCAATGCGACTGCGCCACCGCCTGCCGATCGACGACGTGCTATGTGAGGAGCCAGATGACCGACGAGGCGATCCAGGTCGAGGCACCCGCTCCTCCAACATCGGAGCCGGCACGTAGACGGTCGGGCCTGCTCACCACGCTCGCCCTCGCGGTCCTCGTCATCGCGCTCGCCGTGGCCGCGGGGCTCGCGTACCGTCACCTGGATGCCCGTCGTCAGGCGCAGACGCGCTTCGACGCGACCGCGCGGCTCCTCGCGGCCGCCGACGCACCCATCCTCAGGATCGACCAGGTCGTCCGAAGCGAGGTGAGCTCCGCCACCGCCGAGGCGGCGGCGAAATCGCTTGAAGACGTGAAGGCGGCCGACGCGCTCTTGGTGCAGGCCGCCGCCGAGCTGGAGCGGCTGCCGGGGAGGCTCTCGAAGGCGGACCGGGCGTACGCGGAGGCGTTCGCCGAGGCGGTTGCAAGCCGCCGCCAGCTTCTGGCGGACACGACGCCGGTGCTCGAGATGGACCGCCGCGCCTCGGGCGTCATCGAACCCGCGCGGAAGGCCTGGGAGCTCGTCGCAAGTGCAGAGAAGCTCTCGGACCAGGCGATCGGCGAATTCAACAAGCACACGAAGGCGGGCGTCCAGCAGTCAACGGCGTTCAGCAACCAGGCTGAGGGCCTGCTCAAGACGGCGCAGTCGCTGCTTGCCACCGTGACGGCCGGGATGCCGGAAGCGAACATGCAGGGCTTCATCTCCTACACCAGCGGCAAGCTCGGCCTGCTCGCTCGCTCCAAGCAGATCGACGCGACGTGGCTCTCGGGCAAGATCGCCGACGCGAACAAGCTCCTCGACGGCTACAACACCGAGGAGAAGCGCCTCGCCGATCTAGCGAAGACGCTCGCTGAGTCGCCCACGGCGGTGATCGTCCAGGCGTACAAGACCCTCACTGAGAAACCCACCGAGCGGTACTTCACGGCTCGGGACGCGGTTCGGGCGGCCGACCAGGCGTTGGCGCGCATCGCACAGGAGCGCGTTCGGTAGGGACAGGATCGACCGAGTCACAACAGGGGAGGCACGATCATGGGAGACGCGTTCTGGTCCGGCTGGGGATGGCCGCTCGCAACGGGGCTCATCGGCTTCGTGTACGTGGGGTTGCTGCTGAACCAGTGGCTTCAGCGCAGGAAGCCGCACCAGCTGGCCTGGGCGGTCGGGTTCACGTTCTACGCAGTGGCCGCGCTCATGGAGGCCTACTCCGAGTTCACGGGTGAGTGGATCCCCACCGTCTACCGCATCTACATCGTGCTCGCGGCGACGATGGTCGGCTTCCTCGGGCTCGGCACCCTGTATCTCATCACGAAGAAGCGGACGCTCGGGAACATCTACCTTGGCCTCGTGCTCATCGGTCTCGCGGTGTTCCTGTACGGCACCTTCACGACCCAGCTCCTCATGGACAAGCTCGTTGCCGGCATCACGGTCGGTGGCGCGGCGCTCGGCTCAGGGGGCTCGTTCCCGCGCATCATGTCGCTGCCGTTCAACATCACCGGCACCCTGCTCCTGATCGGCGGATCCGCATGGTCGATCATCAAGTTCTGGCCGAAGAAGGCCTACCGCTATCGCGTGTGGGCGAATGTCCTCATCATCATCGGCACGCTCATCATCGCGGGCGCGGGCTCGATGGCGCGCGCAGGGCAGACCGCCGGCCTCTACCCGGCCGAGATGGTGGCCTCCGCCGTGCTTCTCGCGGGCTTCCTGATGGCCGGCACGCTCGACAAGGGTGCCGGCGCCGTTCGTCAGCGGCTTGCCGAGGAGCGGACCGCGAACTGACGCTTCGTATCTGCACCAATTGTGGTACACTCCTTGCGTGAGCGAGTCTCGGGACAAGCAACCTATCCTCTCGGTGCGGTTCTACCGCACCGCATCCGGTGGCGAGCCGGTGAGGGAGTGGCTACTCGGACTCGCCAAGGACGATCGGCGGGCGGTCGGCGAAGACATCAAGACGGCGCAGTACGGCTGGCCGCTCGGGATGCCGGTCATTCGCAAGCTCGAACCGGGTCTGTGGGAGGTCCGCTCCCACATCGCGGCGGGCATCGCACGGGTGATCTTCAGCGTGGACGGACCAGTCATGGTCCTGCTGCACGGCTTCGTGAAGAAGTCCCAGAAGACGCCGGCGTCCGATATCAAGACCGCTCAACAGCGGCTGGTAGACCTGCGAAGGGAGTGAACACGGTGGACAAGAAGCAGATCGGGAGCGACTTCGACGACTTCCTCCGTGGCGAGGGCATCCTCGACGAGGCTGAGGCCGTCGCGACCAAGCGGGTCATCGCGTATCAGCTGGCGCAGGAGATGGAGCGCGCCAACATCTCGCAGTCAGAGCTTGCGCGTCGGATGAAGACGAGCCGCTCTTCGGTGGAGCGTCTGCTCGATCCTGCGAACCCCTCGGTCACGCTCGTCACGCTCGAGCGCGCGGCAAGCGCCATCGGCAAGCGTCTCAAGGTGCAGCTGACCGCGTAGGGCGCGGCGCGAGAAGCGTCGGCCGCATCGTGGGCCTCGCTCGCACGCGCAGCGTCCTCTCCGCCGCCCGCCGTCCCCGATCAGGTCTCGCCGTAGCCTGACCCCAGGCGCGCGAGCGCACCGACATCCAGGACCACGACCTTCGTGCCGCGCACGAGGAGCACGCCGTCGTCCCGCAGACGTGCGAAGGCGCGTGAGAGCGTCTCGGGAACCGTCCCGAGCGATGCGGCAAGCTCGGTCTTTGTCATGCCGAGCGGCACGACGAGTCCCTCGGGTGTCGCCTCTCCGGCGGCAAGCGAGCGCTGGAACAGGTAGCCTGCCAGCCGTGCCGGCACGTCGAGCGCGAGCGTCTGCACGACGCTCGTCAGCTTCAGCACGCGGTCGGCCAAGTCCGCAATGATCGCCCGTGCGACGTCCGGCTCGAGGCGCATGAGCTCGTCGAGCGCGGGCCGGTCGAGCCAGGCGATCGTGGCATCGGTCGCCGCGTCCGCATGCGCGGGGTAGCGTCCTCCCGCAAGCGCGGCCACGATCGCGAACGGTTCGCCGCTCCCGAGTGTTTCGAGCGTGAGCGTGCGACCGTCCGCCTGCAGGTGGTAGACGCGGACGCGGCCGGTCACGACGACGCCGAACCGGTCGGCCGGGTCGCCCTCACAGGCAAGCGCTTCGCCGCGCTTGACCTGCACGACGCGCGTACTCGCGGCGAGCGCACGAACGGCCTCGTCGCTTGCGGTCCGCCACAGGCGGCAAGCGCGGAGCGCCAGATAGGGATCGGACTGTGCCGGATGAGCCGCCATGAGTACCCGCCATTTCTGAAGCCGACGACCGATTTTGACATGAGTCAAGGCGCGGACGCGATTCCACGCGTAGGGTAGGGGTGCTCGGTGGGGTCACGGAGCCGGCGACAGAGCGAAGGAGATGCGGTGAACGAGCGGTTTCGCGAGGCGCTGACGGACGCCAGCGTCCGGAAGGACATCACAACGCTCGGAGACTTCACCGCGATCTACTGCAAGGGCAACCACCGGGACCGCGCCCGCACGGAACTCGCGAGCGACGCGGCCACCCTCGGCGCCTACGGCACGAAGGTGCCCGTGCTCTGCGAGGAGTGTGCGGTACACCTCCGCTACGCCGAGGCGCGCCGCGCGTACTGCTCCAAGGACCCCAAGCCCTTCTGCGCGCACTGCGACACGCACTGCTACAAGAGCGACGAGTCGGCATGGCAGCGGAAGATGATGACGCTACAGCGGCCCCCGCTCGGCGTTCCACGGCTACGCGATCGAAGGAATCAAGCACGCGCTCGAGGCGCGCAGGTGGCGCCGCGAGGCGGCCCAACGAAAGGAACAAGCATGACAACGACCATGACCCGACAGATCGTGCACATCGACGAGGACAGCTGCACCGGCTGCGGCCTCTGCGTGAGCCCCTGTGCGGAGGGCGCCATCCAGATCGTCGACGGCAAGGCGAAGGTCATCCGCGAGGAGCTCTGCGACGGCGCGGGCTTCTGCCTCGGCGTCTGCCCCACCGGCGCGCTCACCATCGAAGTGCGCGAGACCGTGCCATTCGACCACGATGCCGCGGCGCCGATCATCGCGGAGAAGCAGAAGACGTACATCCCGCAGGTCTGCTTCCGCTGCAACACGGACGAGGACCACGCGTCGCTCTTGCCGGTGCGCCAGCAGGGCCGGAGCGAGTGGGTCTGCACGCGCTGCCTCCCCACGCTGATCCACGGTTAGTCCCTGACCCCGACGAGAGGAACGCGTATGTTCTGCAACCAGTGCGAGCAGGCCGCGAAGGGTACCGGCTGCACCACGGTCGGCGTCTGCGGCAAGACCGCCGAGGTCGCTGCGCTCCAGGACCTCCTCATCCATGAGGTCAAGGGCATCGCGGCCATCGCCGTCGCCGGCGCGAAGGTCGGCGTCGTCGATGACGTCGCCGACGAGTTCGTGAACGGCGCCCTCTTCACCACCGTCACCAACGTTGACTTCGATGCCGAGCACCTGGCTGGTGTCATCCGCCGCGGTGCCGAGGTGAAGCGGTCGCTCGGCGCGGCCGTCGAAGCCGCCGGTGGCACCGTGCCGGCCGACGCCCCGGGCGTCGACTTTCGAGCCGGCCGGCGACCTCGCCGCGCTCACCCTGCAGGGCGATGCGGTCGGCCTCTTCCCCGATCACCAGCGCGACGCCGACGTGCAGGCCCTCCAGCAGACCGCCGTCTACGGCCTCAAGGGCATCGCGGCCTACGCGGACCACGCTCGCGTGCTCGGGCACACCGACCCTGAGGTCTACCGCTTCGAGCACGAGCTTCTGGCCGCGCTCTCGGACAAGGACCTCGACCTCAACGCCTGGGTAGCCCTCACGCTCAAGACCGGCGAGGTCAACCTGCGCGTGATGGAGCTCCTGGACGCTGCCAACACCGGCGCGTACGGCCACCCCGTGCCCACGAGCGTGCCGCTCGGCCACCGGCCGAGCAAGGCCATCGTCGTATCGGGTCACGATCTCAAGGACCTGAAGGAGCTCCTGGAGCAGACCCAGGGCCTCGGCATCGACGTCTACACCCACGGCGAGATGCTACCGGCGCACGGCTACCCGGAGCTCAAGAAGTACCCGCACTTCTACGGGCACTACGGCACCGCGTGGCAGAACCAGCGCAAGGAGTTCGACGCGTTCCCCGGCGCGGTCCTCATGACCACCAACTGCATCCAGAACCCGCGCGAGACCTACGCGGACGACATCTTCACGACCGGCCGAGTGGCACACCCAAGCGCCCAGCACGTTGAGAACGGCCAGTACAAGGTAGTGATCGACCGCGCGCTGGAGCTCCCCGGCTTCACCGACGACGTCGACGGCGGCAGCGTCATGGTGGGCTTCGGCCGCAACGCCGTGCTCGCGGTCGCCCCCACGGTCATCGAGGCCGTGAAGTCTGGCGCGATCAAGCATTTCTTCCTGGTCGGCGGCTGCGACGGCGCCAAGCCGGGCCGCTCCTACTACACCGACATCGTCGACCAGGCGCCGGCCGATACCGTCATCCTGACGCTCGCCTGCGGCAAGTTCCGCTTCTTCGACCATCAGCTCGGCGAGATCGGTGGCATCCCGCGTCTGCTGGACGTCGGGCAGTGCAACGACGCGTACTCGGCCATCAAGATCGCCGTGGCGCTTGCGGACGCGTTCGACACGGACGTGAACGACCTGCCGCTCTCGATCGTGCTGTCCTGGTACGAGCAGAAGGCTGTCGCAGTGCTCCTGACGCTCTTGCACCTCGGCATCACCGACATCCGGCTTGGCCCCACGCTCCCCGCGTTCATCACCCCCAACGTCCTGCAGGTTCTCGTCGACACCTTCGGCATCAAGCCCATCGGGACCAGCGCCGCGGCGGACCTCGCCCTCATGCTCGGCACCGAGGCGGCATAGCGATGACCGAGCTCGCACTCGACATGCCCGAGGTGGCCGCGCCCCCGCGCCCGCGCCGCACGCTCAAGCGCGTCCTCGCGTGGATCGGCGGCATCCTCGGGGCGCTGCTACTGATCGCCCTCGTGCTCTACGCGTTCGGCGGACCCGGCGGCGTCACGGACGAGGTGCGAGCGCAGCACGCGGACCTCGTGGCGGCCGGCAAGGCGCCCGCGGTCGAGGACCGCTTCGTCATCCCCATTCCGGGCTGCACGTGCCACAGCGGCGACCCCACCCTGATCGTCGAGCACTCGGAGCGGCGGATGCGGGACTGCTTCGGCACCTGCCACTAGGTCGAGCTCGGGGAGCTTGTCAGCCCATCGCCTTCCTGACGAGCTCCTCGATCCTCGCCTCTTCGTCATCGCCCAGCTCGGTCAACGCGTACGACGTGGGCCACATGGTGCCGTCATCGAGCGCGGCGGTCTCATCGAATCCGAACGTCGCGTACCGCGCCTTGAACTTCGCTGCGCTCTGGAAGAAGCACAGCACCTTCCCGTCCTTCGTGTATGCGGGCATGCCGTACCAGAGCCTCGGTTTGAGCGAGGGCGCCGTTCTCTCGATGAGTGAATGGAACCGAGTGGCCATCGCCCGGTCGTGTTCCGGCATCGCCGCGATGTTCTCCAGCACGTCCGTCAGGGGGTCCGTCTTCTTCCCGCTGGGCCCGCCCGCTGGCTTCGCCTCTGCCTCGCTCTTGGCCATGCTCATCGCCTCCTCTCCGCGCGTGGGTTGTCGTAACCATGATTCCCATCGCGGGAAGGTGCGCCACGACTGACATCATCCGCGCGGTCATGTTCCTGGGACACGCTGTCCCACGGTCAGCAGTCCAAGTCCGCCACTGTGTGGCCAGCTCGCCCGAGGTGGCATAGGACGCGTTACACGGTCCGTAGAATCATTGTTAGCCCGACCCCTCAACACGGGTAACAAGGGCATGGCGGCCCAGGCGGTCGCGAGCATCTCGATCGTCGCAGTCGTTCCCCGCTGCATTCCCACCCCAGAGCAAAGGAGAGCCCCATGGGCAAGGTAGTCATGTACGCCTCGGTGTCGGTGGACGGCTTCGTCGCGGACGAGAATGACCAGCCCGGACCACTGTTCGACTGGTTGACCAGCGGTGACGTCCCGTTGGACGACAGCGGCGGGTTGAAGGTGTCGCAGACGTCCTACGACTACATCCGGCCGTACTGGGACCAGATCGGGGTGACAATCGCCGGCCGCCACGTCTTCGACATGACGGACGGCTGGGACGGGAAGCCTCCTAGCGGGATCGACCACGTGGTCGTCGTGACGCACCGGCCGGAGCCCGAGGGCTGGGACCCCGAGGCGCCCTTTCACTTCGTCGACGGCGTCGAGGCAGCCGTGGCCAGGGCACAGGAGCTTGCGGGTGACCGCATTGTCGAGGTCGCCGCTGGCCAGGTCGGTGGCCAGGTGCTTGCCGCAGGTCTGGTCGACGAGGTGCGCATGGACGTCGTGCCCGTCGTGTTCGGGTCCGGCAAGCGCTACTTCGGGTCGGTCGACGCGCAGCACCTGTTGGAGGATCCTGACGTGGTGATTCAGGGCATCCGGGTGCTTCACCTGCGCTATCAGGTGCGCCGTTGACCGATCTGAGCGCGTACGCGAAGAAGTCCACTGCGAAGGGTGACTAGGCCACCGAGCTACGAGGCGTGCCGCTTCCATTCCATCGCCGGAAGCACTCCCCAGCAGGTGCACTCAGACTAGGGGTTGGGCGCGTTCAGCGCCCCAGCAACGGGTCCGACGGTGTGCGTTGCGTGACACATGCGTGACAGCAGGTCTCACGTGTTGGCCTCACCTGCGATGTTCCTGGGACACGCTCTCCCAAGGTCGGAGGTTCAGCTCCGTCACGGAGCGACGATTCGACTCTGGGGTAGGATGGGACGTGTCACACGGTCCGTAGAATCCTTGTTGGGCGCAGACAGGAGGATGTAATGGCCACGGGCCGTTTGCTCACCGTGTCAGCCTGGCTCGTGACTCTTGTATCCATCGTCGTGACACCTGCGTGACAACAGACCCCCATCTGTCGGCCTGACCTGCGCCTTTCCGACGACTCTTAATCCCAGGGTCACGCTGCCGAGACCCCTGCGGGGGCCACTCTCAGCACGTCACCTGCTGTGCGTGAGCCTGAGCTTTCTCGCCCCAATCCCCAAGCTCTCGCAGGACCTCCTTGAGATCCGCGCCCAGCTCGCTCAGTGAGTACTCCACCCGAGGCGGTATCTCGTTGAACTGACGCCTCGAGACGAGCCCGTCGGCCTCGAGCTCCTTGAGGGTCTTCGACAGCATGAGGCTCGAGACGCCGTCCACCCGGCGCTGCAGCTCGTTGAATCGCACCGACTCGGCGCGCGCGAGCTCCCACAGGACCTGGAACTTCCACTTCCCCTGCAAGATACCCAAGGCGTACTTGACCGGACAATCGTCCATGAACCGCACCCGCTTTGCTCCAGCTGACCGACTAAGGATGTGCTGCCTACTTGTCACGACTATGCGCTATGGAATACTTAGTACCTACGCAATCGTAACCGTGGCAGTACTGGACGACAAGTCGAGTATCGGCGTGTTCCAGCCCGAGGAGGCATTCGTGACCGAGACCGATCAGAAGATCCAGAGGACCGCCGAGCGAGCTGACATGAAGGCATTCGTCATCGAGAGCTACGGCAAGGACGGTCTCCGTGCCGCCCGTGTGACCGTGCCGACCATCGGGCCTCGAGATGTCCTGGTCCGAGTGAAGGCCGCGAGCATAAACCCGCTCGACATGCTGATACGCGACGGCGCGTTCAAGCTGGTTCTCAAGTACAAGACGCCCTTCGTGCTCGGACACGACGTCGCTGGTGTCGTGACGCAGGTCGGGGCCGATGTGCCGGACTACAAGGTGGGCGACGAGATCTACGCCCGACCCCGTGACCTTCGGATCGGGACCTTCGCGGAGTACATCGCCATCGACCACGCGGACATCGCCCTCAAGCCGAACTCGCTCACGATGGAAGAGGCGGCAGCGGTCCCGCTCGTGGCGCTCGCCGCGTGGCAGATGCTCGTCGACGTCGCGAGTATCCAACCGGGGCAGAAGGTCCTCGTTCACGCAGGCGCCGGCGGACTCGGCTCGACCGTCATCCAGCTTGCCAAGCACCTGGGCGCACATGTCGCCGCGACCGCACGTGGCAGCGACGAGGAGAAGGTTCGAGACCTCGGTGCCGATGAGGTCATCGACTACACGAAGGCGGACTTCGCCGCGCTCCTGTCCGGCTACGACGTCGTGATCGACCCCATCGGTGGCGATACCCTCACGAGGTCGTTCGCCGTGCTCAAGCCCGGCGGCCTGGCAATCAGCGCAGTCAGTCCGCCGGACGCCGCGTTCGCCGATCAGGTCGGCCACCCGGCGCTGAAGCCTGTCATGGCGCTGATGAGCCGCACGGTCCGGGCGCAGGCGAGGAAGTCGGGCGTGCGCCGCGTCTTCTTCTTCATGCGAGCCGATGGCGCTGAACTGAAGACGTTGGCCGCTCTGTACGATGCGGGCACCCTGCGTTCGGTGCTCGACCGCACCTTCCCGTTCGACGAGACGCTCGATGCGATGGCGTATGTGGAAGACGGGCGTGCGAAGGGCAAGATCGTCGTGACCATGCCCTAGCCGACGAGCGCTTGCGTGACACACTCGCTGTACGCCACCCCATCGCTGGACCTCGACATCGCGAAGCGCGAATGGATCGAGGCCAACGAGTCCTATGAGGACTTCCGGGTGCTCGAGGTCAGGGTGAGCGCGGAAGACGCTGCGTTTGTCCGCGTGGCTTATCGAGCAACCACGACGCCGCCGGGAGGCGAGCCATATCCGGTGACAGTCGGTGAGCCCGGCGAGTGGTGGGCCGTATACAAAGTCGACGGACTGTGGAAGACGCAATGGATGCCTCGGCAATGATGTCCGTCGAACAGGCGCGATGGAGAGTTCTCCTCTCGGCCAGAGGTCGAGGCGGTGACAGGTCGGTGCTATGCTGCCCTCAGGGTCCGGCGGTGACCGCAAGCCACACAACGGATGGATTCGGCCCGAGCGCCGCCAACAATGCACTGGTCGATGGTTGACTCGGGCGACACCGACGTGGTGGAGGTGCGTGCATGGGACTGTTCGGAAGTCCAGACCCAGAGAAGATCGCGGCGCAAGGGGACGCTGAAGCGGCGCAGCGCTTCCTGCGTGAGACCTTCGGATTGACCCGTGTCCCCGGCGCGGGATACGCGCTCCAAGGTGCGGTTGACATGACCCAGGAGGTTAGGGACGTCGCGACCGCGATAGATCTGGTCACGGGGATGCCTGCGCAGAAGCGGTTCAAGTTCGTGTGCGTCCTCCCGGCGCAGTACTCGACGGGCATCGTCTTCGGCTCCAAGCCCCCACTGGCGGGCATGATCGCCTTGCACGCCGCCGACGCGGCGGAACTCATCTCCCTTCTCCAGAAGGACAGCGGCTTCAAGGCCGTTGAGCTCGATGGTGCTTGGGTGCTGACTTTGGGTTAGATCGCGTCTTGGGGTTCTCCATGCCTGCATCACGGCTGAACTGGCGTACTGGTCGTCTCTGCGGCTGGCAGAAACTCGATGAGCGCATTCTGCGCGCAAGGCGAGGATGGGAAGCCGATGCTGAAGCGTACTGAGCCCGCGCATAAGTCCCGCCAGCATTCGTCGGACGAGTTCGGGCGGACCGGGCTCGGCCCTGCCGCGGCGATCGGTGATCGCGCTCTCGGCGCAGCATCCGGGGTCATTGTCGACGGGTTGGTCGAGGCGGAGAGTGGCAAGACACCGGGACCCGGCCTCCCCAGTCGGACGATCATAGTCGGCTTCACGGGACTCGTCCTTGTCGCCGTTACCATCGTTGCGATCTTCGCGGCGCTCTCTGCCCCCGACACGCTTCCCGCCGGCTTGCATCCCGGCGTGTGGCTGGGCGCCGCATCGTCGAGTCCAGCCGAAACGGACATCGAGTTCGAGCTCATGCCCGATGTCGGGGAGGACGAACAAACGCCGGTCTGGGCTGCTCATGCCAGCGATCAAGCCGTCATTCTCATCGACGGGCGTACGGCGGACGTCGGAGAGCTCAACGACTACCTGCAGCCCGGCATGGTGCGAGCGGACGTGACCGCCACAGACGCCGGCGTGATCTCGCGCATCGAGATTGTGACCCCACAGGTGACCCACGAGTAGGAGCGGACCTTCGGCTACCATAGTGGCCATCGGGCGAGACTCCTGCGCCCACCGTGGGAGGGGATGACCATGTCTGAGGAGACAGTGCCCGCGCGGGGCGCCTTCTTCGCGCTGCCGTCAACGAGACCAGGTCAGATGTCCGCGATGCTCTTGGTCCTCGACGTGGTGCTTATCGCGCTCACGGTGGTGGTCTTCAATGTGCCGAACGGGATCCGACCGTCGTGGCCGGGCACGATCCTCGGTATAGCTACTGGCGCATCGATGCTCGTCGGAATCGCCACGGGTGTGATCGCCCTCGTCGGCAGGCGCGAAAGATCATGGGTGGTATGGGTCTCCGCCGCAGTTCCGGCCATCGTGCTCGGGATAGAAGTCACTCAGATAGTCAGCAGCGGAGGTAGCGTGACGATCGCGGCCGCAACCGCCCTACGCTAAGGAGTGCGCCCGTGGCAGCTGGCGACGACGCGATTACCGGGCCGTTCTACCATGGCACCAAGGCCGACCTGAAACCCGGGGACTTGATTGCGCCCGGATATCGCTCGAACTACGGCACCACGGAGCGCACGAGCCCCTGGGTCTACATGAGCGAAACCTTGTCGCCGTGGGGGGCCGAGCTTGCTTTGGGCGACGGCCCCGGCAGGATCTACATTGTCGAACCGACCGGCCCGTTCGTGGACGACCCGGATCTCACAGACAAGCGGTTTGCGGGTAACCCCACCAAGTCGTACCGCTCGCGCGCGCCGCTGCGGGTCATCGGTGAGGTCACAGACTGGCAGGGGCACTCGCCGGAAGAGATCAAGGCCATGACGGACGCGCGCGACCGGATGTACGCCGAGCAAGCCGAGCGGGTCGCCCGCATTCCCAGTGAGCCCGACTTTGACCAGCTTCACGCGACAGCGAGCAAGTTGGCCTGCGAATGGAGCCCCGACTCCGAGTACCTGGGCTGCATGCTGCTGATGCTCATCAGGGGTGAGCATGTGGAGGTCTCATCGGCGATGGCGTATCGCTCGGACGCGCGAGGTGAGACCCGCACGATCGAGCTCCCTCGCCCGATTGAAATGCAGCCCAGCTGGGAGGAGTGCGAGGTCACTCCTTCAGGTCGCGTCACAGACGTCACCGCATGGCACGAGGGCTGGGCAGCAGTGATCGAGTCGTGTCTGACGGAGATCGGCCTGAGTCTGGAGACGAGGATGTGGATCGCGGTCGACGCGAATCATGATGAGCTGACTTTCCGAGTGGACGCCGACGGGCCCGAGCGATCGTGGCAGCGGAACCTCAGGCTCGTGCGAGGAGTCCTCACCGATACCGAACATGGCGAGATCTGGGACTTCACGACGAGCGATTCCATGGGGCTGAGGTCTTTGACGGCAGCTCTTCGGCCCGATACATGCGCGTCCTGACGCCAGAGTCGCGCTTCGTCCGCAAGACATGCCATCAACGGCACAGCAGCCGTGAAATCCGGCCCCTCTCTGTCGGTCTGACCTGGGATGTTCACGGGACACGCTGTCCCAAGGTCAGCGTTTCGGGTCAACCACGGTGCGACGAGTCGTCTGGGGTAGGATGGGACGTGGGCCACTGACCTGTCGGCGCTCGGTGTTGGCGGCGCAACCTGTGTCGGCCTGAACTGCACTTCTCCACGAGCTTCCTGAGCTTTCATGCCGGCAAGGCGTCGCGTCTCGCGCCCCGTGGAAACTTATCATATATGCTAACTTTCCAGAGGGTCCCTAAGTGAGGCCCCCAGGCCGAAGAATCGCCGTCCGCTGCACTCCACCCCCAGGCCGAAGAATCGCTCCTCCACGCCCACTTCGCGCCGCGCCGCCGCGCCGCCGCCCCGCGCCCCACTGCGGTATGATTCCGAGAGAGGCCGCACAGCGCGCCTCGCGCTGCCCCACGCCGCTTGGAGGAGCGATGTCGCAGGTCACCGAGCATCTCGCAGCAATCGCCGACGGCATCGGCCCGCGTCCGGCCACGACGGACGCCGAGGCGCGCGCTGCCGACTACATCGAAGGCGTCTTCCGGTCCCGCGATCTCGAGGTGGAGCGGCAGGAGTTCGAGTGTCCGCGTACCGACTCCTGGGCGTTCGCGATCTACCACGTCCTCACGATCGCCGCCGCGGTCGTTTCGCGCTGGTTCCCGTGGCCGGCGCTCGCCGTTGCCCTCGTCGTGCCGGTGCTCATGTGGCTCGACTTCGACACGAAGTCCGGGCTCTCGAAGCTGCTGCCGAAGGGCCCCAGCCAGAACATCATCGGTCGGCACATCCCCAAAGCGCGCCGCGGTGAGCGGCTCCATCGTGTGATCGTTGTGGCGCACTACGACAGCGCCAAACCGTCGATGACCTCCAGCCCGGGCCTTGTCCGCAACTACGGAGGGATCGTCCGCGCGACCATGGTCGTGACGGCGCTGGTGCCGGTGCTCATCCTCGTTCGAGCGCTGCCCTGGACGAGCGACCTCATGCCGACGTCGTCGTATGCGACGCTTGTGGCCGCGGCCCTGCTGCTCTTCCCGCTCGTGGTGGCGCTCCAGCGGGAACTCGGCGGGCACGCCGTCGAGGGCGCGAACGACAATGCGTCGGGTGTTGCCACCCTGCTCGGCGTCATGGAGGCGCTGGCGCCGCTGCCCGAGGCGGGCTCAGGCCGCGACACGCAGCCGGCTCCGCCAGTGCGCCGCACGCGCGAGGTCGCCATCGAGGCGGACGTTGTTCCCGACGACGCGCTGCTTTCGTACACGCCGGTGACCCCGCCAAGCGCCGGTCTCTCCGACCGGCGGAGTTCGGACACCTTCGACGACCTCGGTTGGGATGACGGCATCCCTCAGGCCCGTTCCGCGGGGCAGGGGGCCTTCGAGTTCGAGTCCGGCTGGGGGGCCGACGAAGATGCCGCCGGTGCTCCCACGAGCGCGCCAAGCTCGGCCCCGACCCCCGAGGAGCACCGGGGTCTCCGCGACTGGCTCGGCGTCGGGAAGGGCTTCGACGTCAGGCGTGAAGGTCGCAAGATCGGCTCGTGGGACAACTTCGCCGGGGACGAGGGCGATGAGGACGACTTCGGCCTCAAGGGCGGTTCGGCCGGCGAGATGGCCGTCGACGACGCCGGATTCGCCGCCGAGGAAGCGGCTCGCATTCGGCGCCGCGTGACCAGCGGCATCGACCGCGCGCTCACCGAGAAAGAGGTGTGGTTCGTCGCGACCGGCGCGGAAGAGCCCGGAGCCTGGGGTATGCGCGCGTTTCTCGACGCATACGGGGACGACGCCCGTGACTCGGTCATCATCAACCTGGATACGGTCGGGACCGGCTCGCTCGCGTGGGTCACGCGGGAAGGCGTGCTTCGCCGCCGCCACTGTGACCGGCGGCTGGCCTCCTCGGCACGCCGCGTTGCGCGCGAAGAGGAGCTCGCGGTCAAAGGCCGGGACTTCGCCGGCAAGGCGACCGACGCCAGCGCCGCGCTCGCTCGTGGCTTCAAGGCGATGAGCATCATGGCGTTCGACATCAACGGGCGCCTGGCCAACTGGCACCGGTCCTCGGACACGGCCGACCTGGTACAGCCCGAGAATCTGGAGCTTGCGGTGACGTTCACGACGAAGCTCATCCGGGAGCTCTAGCTTGAATCGAAGGTGGATCGAGAAGGCCCTCATGCGGACCACGATCGTGTCGTGGCGCGAGAAGCCCACGCAGTACGACATCGAGGCCCTCAGGGCGAACACCGAGCGCGTGGGCCTCGTGATTCGTGTCCGGTGGGCGATCGTCATCGCGCTCGCCATCTTCTCGGTCGTCGGGGCGGCGATCTACGCGCGCGACGTTCCGTTCAGCCTCTTCCTGAAGAACATGACGGCCCCGGCGATCGCCCTCATCTTCGTGCTTGCCTACAACGCGGCCTACCAGATGACCTACCGCAAGGTCGGCAACATCGCCTTCCTCAACCAAGCGCAGCTCGTCTTCGATATGGTCGTCGCGAGCGTGCTGGTCTACTACAGCGGCGGCGTGTACTCGTGGTTCTCGACGATGTACCTGCTCTTCATCCTTGAGGGCGCCTTCATCCTTCCGAGGCGGACCGACGTCTGGACGCTCGCGGGAGTCGCGGCGCTCCTCTACGGCCTCGTGCTCGGTTTGGACTACACCGGCATCCTCCCGCACGTGGCGATGCCGTTCATCGACAACGCGCTTCACGCCAACAGCACGTACGTGCTCGTCCGATACCTGTGGGAGGTGACCATGTTCGGCGGCACCGTCGCCGTCGGCACCCTCATGATGGGCGCCATCTCGAAGCGGGAGCAGGAGCTTCGCGCGACCTCCTTCGTCGACGAGACCACGGGCCTGTTCAACCGTCCGTACTTCTCCCGTGTGCTCGACGCTGAGCTGGAGCGTGCCCGCCGGGACCGTCGCGAGCTCGGTCTCGTCCTCGCGGACATCTACCACTTCGGGGAGGTCAACCGCGTCTTCGGGCTCGACGTCGGCGATGCGATCCTCGGCGAGCTCGGCCGCATCCTCGATGACGTCGCGCATGCAGAGCTCGACGGCGCTCGCGAGACGAACGTCGCGTGCCGGGTCGGGGGCGAGGAGTTCGCCGTCATCATTCCTGAGGTCTCCCGCGCCGACAACGCCGTCGCCTCAGTGCGCGAGCGGACACTCGCGATCGCCGAGGAGTACCGCTCCCGTGTGGAGGGCGCCATCGTCAACGGCCTGACCGTCACCGTGAGCGTTGGCTGCGCGGTCTTCCCCCGGGACGGCGACACGCCGGACGCGCTCCTCGATGCGGCGGACCGGTCGCTCTACGCCGCCGAGCAGGCCGGCGGCAACAAAGTGGCCTGCTCGCCCGACGAGCGCGGCGCTGCGGACGATGAACCCACGTCCGGACAGGACGTCTAGGTCGTGGCGATCCGTCTCCGTCGAGGCCTTATCGCGTGTGCGTCCATCCTCGTGGCGCTTGGGGTGGCGCTCTCGGTGGTGCTCATGCCGTGGTTCACGGAGTTCGTGGCTCCGGCAACCGGCGCGACGGAGCTCACCGGGTACTCGGCCGCGCAGGTTCGCGAGCTCGCGCTTAGCGTGCGCAACTTCGTGACCAGCCCGAACGCGCCGGACCTGCCCGCGACCGTCCGCGGGCAGCCCGGTTTCGGTTCGACCGAGGTCGAGCACCTCGTGGATGTTCGCGGCGTGTTCACCGGTGCTCGCATCGCCACCATCATCGCGACGTTCGCGCTTGCAGCCCTCGCGGCGGAATCGGTCGCGGCGGGAAGGCTCCGTGACGTGTCCCGGGGAATGCGCATGGGCGGCCGGATCATCCTCGTGGCGTGTGGCGCGGCGCTTGTGGCGGGCGCGATCGACTTCGATTCACTCTTCGCCGCACTGCACAGCGTGTTCTTCAGAGCCGGCACCTGGACGTTCCCGGCAGACTCGCTCATGATTCGGCTCTTCCCCCTGCAATTCTGGGTCGCCGCCGGCGCCGCGTGGGGCGCACTCACTGTCATCGCGGCGCTTGTGCTCATCGTTGCGGGGCGCATGGGCGCGTCGATCGCGCAGAGCGTGCGGCCCGAGTGATAGTCACAGCGTGCTCAATGTGTGTACACTTGCGCTCAGAGAGGCGACTCTCACAGCTCAACGCTCCGGACCGGGGAGCCTGAGTGAGGGGGTCCACCGATACACGAGGAGGTGAGCGGTCAAGTGGCTGCCAAGGAAGGTTACTGCGTCAAGTGCAAGGCCAAGCGTGAGATCAAGGACGCCAAGGACATCGTGATGAAGAACGGGCGTCCCGCCACGCAGGGTCTGTGCCCTGAGTGCGGAACCAAGATCTTCAAGATCGGCAAGTAACTCGCCGTATCGGTCTGCGTCAACCGACCGTATCACGGGCGTCGCTCTTACCGGGGCGGCGCCCGTCGGTGTTTCAGGGCACCAAGGGCTGCTGGCTGCGGTATTGACGCTGTGCTGTGGCAGGGCTAGGTTGCTAGGATGTCCTCGGGGGGTCAGTCCTTCCAACGGCCTGAGATCTGGAGGTAGGCTGCGTGAACATCATCGTCGTAGGGTGCGGCCGAGTCGGTTCGCAGCTGTCGACCATGCTTTCGGTTGAAGGTCACAACGTCGTCGTCATCGACCGGAACGAAGCTGCCTTTCGGCGGCTTGGAACGACCTTCAACGGGGTCACGATCAAGGGTCTCGGTTTCGACGAGGAGGTCCTCGAGGAGGCGGGTATCCGCGAGGCGGATGCGTTCGCGGCGGTCACCGACTTGGACAACACCAACCTCATGGCGTGCGAGGTCGCACGCAAGCTCTTCGGCGTTCGGCACGCCGTTGCTCGCCTCTACAATCCCGTCCGCGAGCGCACGTATCAGCAGCTCGACCTCGACTACGTCTGTGGCACCACGCTCGTCGCCCAGACGCTCCTGGAGAAGATCAAGGTCGGTCACGGCCATCACCTGAACACGCTTGGGGATATCGAGCTCGTCGAGTTCAAGTGCTCGACGGACGGTTGACGGCAAGAAGCTCAAGGACGTCGAGATCGCCCACGGGTTCCGCATCGCCGCCGTCCTTCGCGGAAAGTCCACGTTCGTTCCCACCGATGAAACGGTGTTGCACGCCGGAGACGTCGTGGTTGGAGCCGTCAAAGACGAGACCTATCCCAAGGTCTCCCGGTACATGGAGGAGTAGCCGTGTACGTGGTCATCAATGGCGGCGGCAAGGTCGCCTCGTACCTGGCGCGGACACTCCTGGAGCGGGACCACGCGGTCGCCGTCATCGAGAAGCGCGGCGAGATCGTGGAGAAGCTGCTCGCCGAGCTGCCCGCATCGCCCCTCATCATCCAGGGAGACGGCTGCGACGCCGCGTTCCAGGAGGACGCGGGTACGGGCCGCGCCGACGTATTCGTGGCGGCGACGGGCGACGACGATGACAACCTGGTTTCGTGCCAGCTCGCCAAGATCGCGTTCGGCGTTCCGCGTGCCATCTCCCGGGTGAACAACCCCAAGAACGAGCGCATCTTCAACGCGCTCGGCATTGAAGCCATCTCCTCGACCACCATCATCTCGCGCATGATCGAGGAGGAAGCCACGATCGGCGACCTCCGCACGCTCATCAGCCTGCGGCAGGGCAACATGGCGATCGTGGAGATAGAGCTGCCGACCGACCGGTGCGTCGTCTGCAACAAGGCGGTCGCGTCGCTCGATCTGCCCTCGGAGTGCATCCTCGTCGCGCTTGTTCGCGGCGAAGAGGTCATCACCGTGCACGGAGACACAGAGCTCCAGCCGGGCGACGTCGTCATCGCGTTCACGAAGGTCGAGCACGAAGCCGCCCTCAAACGAGCGCTGACCGGGGAGTGACGATGGCGGGTCGCAAGCGGGGTGAGCGCGGGCTTGCCCGGTTGGAGCGCTGGCCGCAGTACTTCGCCGGCATGCTCACGGAGACCGTGTACATCGTCGGGCTGACGCTCGTCGCGTTCTTGCTCGCGGTCCTCGCGATTGCGCTGTACCGATGATTCTCAGGCCGCGCCGCGAGGACCACCTCGTCGTAGGTAAGTACACCGGCAAGGTCATTATCGGCGTTGGCCTGCTCATGACCGTGCCGCTAGTCACGTCAATCATCTTCGCTGAGTGGGACACCGCGCTTGACTTCGTCATCAGCATCGCCGCGTGCTTGATCTTCGGGTTTGCGACGCAGCTCATCTGCAGGACCGAGCGAGACCTCATGTGGAGCCACGGGCTCGTGGTAGCGTCCGGCTCCTGGATCGTGGCGACCGCGCTCGGCGCGCTCCCGCACTGGCTCTCGGGCCACGAGGGGTCGTTCCTCGACGCTATGTTCGACGTCATGAGCGGCTACACAACGACCGGCCTCTACCTGCTGCAGGACCTCGATCACATCTCGTACGGGCTCAACATGTGGCGGCACCTGCTGACGTATGCCGGCGGGCAGGGCATCGTGGTCATCGCCCTCACATTCCTCTTCAAGGGCACGGCGGGCGCCTACAAGGTCTACGTGGGAGAGGGCAAGGACGAGAGGCTTCTCCCCAATGTGGTGCACACGGCCCGCGCTATCTGGTTAGTGTCGCTCACATGGCTCGTCATCGGCAGTACCGCACTCTTCGTCACGGGCCTTGCACTGGGCCAGGAACCGGTGCGCGCCTTTCTGCACGGCGTCTGGGTCTTCATGGGGGCTTGGTCGACCGGCGGGTTCGCGCCTCAGTCGTACAACACCATGTGGTACCACGCTCTCAGCTACGAGATAGTCGCGATCATCATCATGATCGCGGGCTCATTCAACTTTGCGCTGCACTGGGCGGTATGGACTGGCAAGCGCAAAGAGATCATTCGCAACGTCGAGACCGTGTCGTTCGCGATCACGCTCACGCTCGCCGTGCTGATCGCGACGTTCGGCCTGGCGAAGGCAGGCGTCTATCCGGACGCGATGACGCTCTTCCGCAAGGCCTTCTACCAGCTGGTCTCTGGCCACACCACCACCGGGTTCTCGACCATCTACTCGCGCGCGTTCGTCACGCAGTGGGGTCCGATCGGACTCATGGCCACCACGATCGCTATGGCCATCGGTGCCTCGGCGTGTTCGACTGCGGGCGGCATCAAGGGGATCCGCATCGGCATCGCATCCAAGGCGTTCATTCAGGAGATCCGCCGCATGATCTCACCGGAGTCGGCGGCGGTTCGTGGCCGGTACCATCACGTTCGCGACATCGTTCTGGACGACGGCCTGGTGCGTACTGCGCTCACGATCACCGTGCTCTATCTCTCCCTGTACGGCCTGACCGCAGTCGTCGGCACGCTCTATGGCTACGACTTCCTGCAGTCAGCGTTCGAGGGGGTATCGGCGGCATCAAACACCGGACTCTCGTGCGGCGTGACGGCTCCTACGATGCCGATAGTCATGAAGGTGCTGTACATCCTCTCGATGTGGATGGGTCGCCTGGAGTTCATGTCGGTCTTCGCTCTCGGTGGCTATATGGTCGCTGTCGTCAGGGGGCGGTAGCGATGCCGAGCGGACGTCGCGTCCTGGTTGCACTCGCGCTTGTCGCGGCGCTGTTCGCGCTCGCGGGGTGCAGCGCTCAGGGCACGCCTCAGCCGAGCCCCAACACCGTCCCCAGCACCGAGCTCGTCGAACAGCCCAAGCAGCATGACGGCACGACCGTCGAGTTCACGGGTGAGGCCATCGGCGAGTCCATGGTTCGCGGCGACTACGCGTGGCTTCATCTCAACGATGACGCGTACTACCTCAAGAACGTCGAAGAGGGCGCCAAGCTCGGCGGGTACAACACGGGGATGCCGGTGTGGCTGCCTGCCACCGAGACACGCGCGATCACCTACTTCGGCGACTACAAGCACGAGGGCGACGTCGTGGCTGTGACAGGCATCTTCAATGCGGCCTGCCCCCAGCACGGTGGGGACATGGACATCCACGCGACGTCGCTCGTCGTCGTGTCGGTCGGGCATCCGGCCGCCGATCCGGTGACGTTGGGCAAGGTCGCTTGGGCCGTCGCACTGGCGCTGGTGGCACTACTCCTCTACTTTGCGCAACGTCGCTGGGTCGCGCAGGGTGACACCAGCCACCGGGGGCACTGAGGCGTCTCGCGCGGCCCCCTGATTTGCCGCAACAGTGACCCTGACCTACAATACGCTGCACAAATGCGGGCGTAGCTCAGTAGGTAGAGCGGAAGCTTCCCAAGCTTCAGGTCGCGGGTTCGAGACCCGTCGCCCGCTCCAGAACCACTCCCAAGGCCGCAGCCGCGGCCTTTCCTTGTGCCGCTTGTCTCTCCGTGGCGCCGTTTGTCACGCCGACCTTCCCTACAAGTCGGACCGGGCGCTATGATAATCGAACACAGGTTCGATTCGCCGCCCCTCACCTCCTCGGCGACCGTTCGCGAGGGGGTGCATCATGGGACACATCGTCGTTCGACTGCTGACCATGGGGGCTCTATTCGGCGCGCTCGCCGCGCCACAGCTGGCGTTTGGCGGTGAGACGCTCTCGCCGCCGGTGGGCGGCGCGGTGGTGACGCGGTATGGCGTGGGCTATGAGACGCCTGTCGGCAGCGCGACGCATCGGGGGCTCGACCTCGGCGCCGCGGAAGGCGCCCCGGTGCTCGCCGCGGCGGACGGCGTCGTCACGTTCGCGGGCCTCGTGCCAGCCGATGGTGGCGGTCGGTCCACCGCCATCACCATCACCACGCCAAGCGGCCTGCTCGTCACCGTCTCGCCACTGCTCGCGGCAGGCGTCGGCAAGGGCGCGCACGTCGCTGCGGGTGACGAGCTCGGCACGCTCGCGGGCGCCGGTGACGCCTCAAGCACTCAGTCGCACGTCCATCTCAGCGTTCGCGTGGGCGGAACATACGTCGATCCCCAGCCAATGCTCGGATCGATTGAGCCGGATCCTGCATCGGAGCCGGAGTCGGAGCCGCAACCCGTGGTGGCCCCGCAGACCGCACCGCAGCCCGCCGCACCACCGGCGCCGGCAGCCTCAGCGCAACCCGTGGCGAACACGCGTGCTCCGGGTGTCTCGAGCACCCAGGTGTCGGCCGTCGGCTCGCCGGCGGCAGGCGCACTCGCCGGGCACTCGCCCGTGTCCGCGGCCGCCGCGGGACCGGAGGTCGGGACCCGGCCCGCAGGCATCACGCTCAGGGCACTCGAGCGCGCCCAGGCGGGGCTGCGGGCCGGTGCCGGCGCCCACTCGGGCGCGTACCAGGCAGCTCATGCCGCGCACATCGCACCCGAGATGCTCCGTGAGAAGGCCACGTTCGAAGCGCCGCATCTCTCGGGAGCCCGCACGGCCAGTGTGGGGGTGCTGCTCGCGGCAGCCGCAGGCCTGGCGCTCTGGAGCGGGCTCGATCGGCGTGCGGTCGCGACGGCGCGCGGCGGAGTCGAATGACGGAAGGAAATGCAGCATGTCAGAGCCGGAGGGTAGAGCGTTTGTGGGCGCGGAGGGTCTCTGATACACTGCGGGGGCTTCATTTCCTGCTCCGGGCAATTGCCTTCTCTGTCCCGGGGCCGCTGAGCCCAAGGGAGGTGAACCATTGAAGGCTTATGAACTCATGCTCATCATGAACCCCTCCCTCGACGAAGAGGCGCGGGAAGTCGTCCTGGCCAGGGCCAGAGGCGTCATCACCGCAGACGGGGGTGTCGTCGACTCCGAAGACGCGTGGGGTAAGCGCCATCTCGCATTTGAGATCGGCGGCTTCACCGACGGTGAATACCACGTGCTCATGTTCCACGCCACCACCACAGCCATCGCCGAGCTCGACCGCGTCCTGCACATTACCGACCCGGTCATCCGTTTCATGATCCTCAGGCGCGACGACCTGTCGTAGCCTGTGGATCGCAGCGGACAAAGCGCGGCCGAAAGCCGCAAGAAGAGGTGTGAGGAACTATGGGCATCAACCGTGTCAACATCACTGGCAACCTGACGCGCGATCCGGAGCTCCGGTCGACGGCAGGCGGCATGTCTGTGCTCAAGCTCGGCGTCGCGGTCAACGACCGCCGCAAGAACCAGAGCACCGGCGAATGGGAAGACGCTCCCAACTTCGTTGACGTCACCGTCTTCGGCGCTCGCGCCGAAGCGCTGTCGCGCTTCCTCAGCAAGGGCGCCAAGGTCGCCATCGAGGGCAAGCTCCGCTGGAGTCAGTGGGAGAACCCGGCCGGCGAGAAGCGCTCCAAGCTCGAGGTCGTCGCTGACGAGATCGAGTTCATGAGCAGCCGCGAGGGCGGCAGCTCGGGCTCCATGCCGGCAGGTCCTGCCGTGGACGCCTCGAGCGATCTCGACGGCGAAGAGATCCCCTTCTAGGGACGTGTGAAGAAACGCCGCCGGCGGCACCCTCCCGCCGGGCGGCTCGATGACTCTTGGCCCTTGTGGCCACAGAAAGGAGGTCGAACGACGTGAGTGATTACGCACGCAAGCCGAAGCGCAAGTACTGTGTCTTCTGCAAGGATCACGTCGAGTACATCGACTACAAAGACGTCAACACCGTGCGCAAGTTCATGACCGACCGTGGCAAGATCAAGCCGCGCCGCGTCTCGGGCAACTGCGCGCAGCACCAGCACCAGATTGCAGTCGCTGTGAAGCGAGCCCGTGAAGTCGCGCTTGTGCCCTACACCGTGCCGGTCGTCAGTGGCAAGGTCGATGGCCGCAGCCGTCGCGGATAACGTCGGCGGACCAATCCCGGCGCGGATGCGTCCGGCGGTCGCCGTCGCAGTATGCCTTGTGGGCGCGGTCCTGGCGGCCGTGCTCCCGTTCGTCGGCATTCCGGTTGCCGCGGGAGCCTTGGCATCGCTGTGGTTCGGTGGTCGCAAGCTGACTGCCGTGTTGGCTGCAGTAGCTGGTGGCGTTGCGACCATGGTGATGGCCTCGCCGTCTCCAACGCCCTCCGCCCTCGTCGGTGCCGCGCACATGGCGCTGTGGCTGCTGGTGGCAGGCCCGCTTGCGGCGGTGCTCATTCGCCGCTGGCAGGCAGTGAACGTGCTCCTGGTCGTCGCCGGGCTGAGTGTCGCGCTCATGGCGGGGCTGTTCGGTGTCACGGCGGCGCTGGAGGGCGAGAGTGTTCGGACGTTTGTGTCATCCGAAGTACGCTCGGTCATCGAGCCGTTCGTGACACAGGCGCTCGCGCCGGACGCAGCGGCAGGCGAGGTGCCCGCCGAGGTCAAAGCCCAGGTCGACGAGCTCGTGAACGGCGCCGTGCGGGCATGGCCCTCTGCCATCGCGGTCGAGGCAGGTCTTGCGGCGATGCTGGCGCTCGTCATGGTCGGCACGGTGGCGGTGCGCTCAGGCGTGACCGTCAGAAGCGTGCCTCGATTTGAGGCGCTCGATCTGAGTCCGCACGTGGTGTGGGGACTGATCGCCGGTTTCGGACTCGTTGCCGCAGACAAGTTCCTGGGCGGCTGGAACGATGGCGTGCTCGGCCTGGTCGGCGAGAACGCGCTTCGCATCACGCAGTGGGTGCTCTTCCTGCAAGGCATCGCGGTCTTCGCGGCGCTGTACAGACGGGTTGGACTTGGGCGGGTCTCCCGGACCCTCGGCTTCATCCTCCTTGGGGTGACCGAAGCGTTCGTGCCGCTCGTGAGCCTGACCGGACTGATCGACATGTGGGTGAACGTCCGCAAGCTGCCCAGAGACGGGCAGTCCCGCGGGACTGGCGATGCGGTCGAGCCCGCCGAGTAGGAATGGCAGCGGTCCCATCGCAGCGTGTGACGTGTGTGGCGCGCGTGCGCCACGGAGAATAGAGTGAGACGTGCCTAACTGCTTGGGTATACCCGGAGCATACGGCCCGAACGAGGAGAAACGATGAAGGTCATCCTGCTTACCGACGTGAAGGGTCGGGGCACTGAAGGGGACGTGATCGAGGTCGCTCGCGGCTTCGCGGTCAACTACCTGCTGCCCCGAAAGATGGCTGCCGAGGCGACGCCCGGCAACATCAAGCAGCTCGAAGCGCGGATGCACAACATCCGCAAGCGAGAGCTGCAGCGCACCACCGATGCCGAGAAACTCGCGGCTGCTATCAACGGCAAGACGCTCATCATCCACGCCAAGGCCAGCGATGAGGGCAAGCTGTTCGGTTCAGTGACCGGCGGCATGGTCGCCGAGGCACTCGCCGCACAGCTCGGCATCGATATCGACCGCCGCAAGCTTGACGCGCACGGTCACACCCTGAAGGTCCTCGGCGACCACCCGGTCACCGTGCACCTCTACCAGGACGTCGTCGCCGAGGTCACGGTTCGCATCGCGCGCGAGGGCGAGGCTGTGTCCGCCGAGGCACCTGCGGCCGAGGTCGCCCCTGAGGCAGTCGCCGAGGAGCCGGCCGAGCCGGTAGAAGCGGTCGACGCCGACGTGCCCGCAGCCGATGAGGCCGCGGACGACGACGACGATGATGAGGCCGAGTACGAGGGCGAAGAACTCTAGCGACACCACTGCTCGGGGCATGCGCAGGCGCCCGTAGGGGCGCCTCGCGCACGGTCCCCGGGGATCGGGGGAGATTCGATGGCTTCAGGCGGGCGGAACATGGCGGAGCGGGTGCAGCCGCACAACCTCGAGGCCGAGCAGTCGCTGCTCGGCTCGATGTTCCTCTCTTCCGACGCGGTCGAGACGTGTCTCGACATGGTGTCCGAAGACGACTTCTCCCGTCCAGCGCACAGCAAGATCTTCGCGGCTATCCGCAGTCTCTACGTGCGCGGGGAGCCCGTCGACCAGATCACCGTCGCGGACCGTCTCGAGGCCGTCGAGCAGCTCGACGCCGCGGGCGGCAAGCCCTATCTGCTCGACATCACCAGCATGGTGCCCACGGCGGCGAACGCCGCGCACTACGCGGAGATCGTGAAGCGGACCGCCGTGCTTCGGCAGCTCATCGCGGCCGGGACGGACATCGTCGCGCTCGGCTACGACGGCACCGAGGACATCGACGCCGTCATCGAGCAGGCCGAGAAGCGCGTCTTCGACGTCACGAACAAGCGAGTCTCCAGCAACTTCATGCCGCTCAAGGACCTCATGAAGACCGGCTTCGAGCAGATCGAGAAGCTCTACGACAAGCGCGAGCACATCACCGGCGTGCCCACCGGCTTCCCGGAGCTCGACAAGATCCTCGCGGGGCTGCACGCCGGCGATCTCATCATCCTTGCGGCACGTCCATCGGTCGGCAAGACGGCGCTCGCCTTGAACATCGCGGTCAATGCCGCCAAAGGAGGGCTATCCCACGGCGGTCTTCAGCCTGGAGATGGCAGCCGAGCAGCTCGTCCAACGCGTGCTCTGCTCCGAGGCGGCAGTGGACTCGCAGCGCCTGCGCACCGGGTACCTGAACGAAGGTGACTGGCCGCGCATCATGCAGGCCGCGGGCCGCCTGAACGACGTTCCGCTGTGGGTGGACGACACGCCCTCGGCCTCCATCATCGAAGTCCGAGCGAAGGCCCGGCGGCTCTTCCGCAACAAGGAGAAGGGCCTCATCGTCATCGACTACCTGCAGCTGATGCAGCCGCAGACCGGTCGCCGTGCGGACAACCGGCAGGTGGAGATCGCGGACATCTCGCGCGGGCTCAAGATCCTGTCCAAGGAGCTCAACGTCCCGATCCTCGCGCTCTCGCAGCTCTCCCGAGCGGTGGAGCAGCGCACCTCCAAGCGCCCGATGCTCTCGGACCTCCGCGAGTCGGGCGCCATCGAGCAGGACGCTGACGTCGTCATGTTCATCCACCGCGACACGTTCGGTATGGGCGGCGGGGGAGACGAATACTCGGAGGACCGGCCGAGCAATATGCCCGGCAAGGGCGAGGCCGAGATCATCGTGGCCAAGCACCGCAACGGTCCGCAGGGCAGCTGCCACGTGGCCTTCCTCGACCGCTACACGAAGTTCGTGCCCCTCGCGCAGAACGTGCCGTAGGGAGATTCGGGCGCGCGTGCGAGCAGCAGCATGAACAGCATGGAGCGCTACGACGTCGTGATCGTCGGCGCCGGCCCGGCCGGCATCTTCGCGGCGCTCGAACTCGTCCGCTCGGGCAGGGGTGGCCGCATCCTCATCGCCGAGCGTGGCAAGCCCATCCCCAAGCGCCGCTGCCCGGCGCGCAGGACGCACTGCGTCGGCTGCGAGACCTGCGCCATCATGACCGGCTGGGGCGGCGCCGGCGCGTTCTCGGACGGCAAGCTCACCCTCTCGGCGGACGTCGGCGGCTGGCTCGGCGACTTCGTCGGCACCCAGGCCCTCCCGGCGCTCATCGAGGACGCCGACCGCATCTGGCTCGAGTTCGGCGCCACCACGGACGTCCACGGACCCAACCCCGCCGAGGCCGAGCGGCTCGTGAACCAAGCCGCCGGTGCGGGCATGGACCTCGTCCCCATGCGCATCCGCCATATCGGTACGGACCGTTCGCCGGCGGTGCTCCAGGCCATGCACGACGCACTTGCAGCGGCCGGCGTGGAGATCCGCACGAGCACGGCGGCGCACGCCATCCTCGCCGAGGAAGGGCGCGTCACGGGCGTATCGTTCGAGGACGGGACGCGGGCGGAGACCGGGACGGTCATCGCGGCGCCTGGTCGCGACGGTGCCGACTGGCTTGCCGAGCAGGCGCTCGCGCTCGGCATCCCGCTGACGAACAACGCCGTCGACATCGGTGTCCGCGTCGAGGTGCCGGCGCACGTCATGGAGCCGCTGACAGAACCCCTCTACGAGGCCAAGCTCATCTACCGCACGGCCCGGTACGGCGACAAAGTGCGAACATTCTGCATGAACCCGTACGGCGAGGTCTCAACCGAGTCCTACGGCGACATCGTGACGGTGAACGGCCACTCATTCGCCGACACGAAGACCGAGCACACCAACTTCGCGGTGCTTGTGAGCAAGAAGTTCACATACCCGTTCCACGAGCCCATCACATATGGGCACTCCATCGCGCGCCTGGCGAACCTCCTCGGCGAGGGCATCCTCGTGCAGCGGCTCGGCGATCTCCGCGCTGGACGCCGCTCGACCGAGGAGCGCTTGGCGGCCGGCCGTACTCGGCCGACGCTCATGGCGACGCCGGGCGACCTGTCGCTCGTACTCCCGTACCGCCACCTCGCCGACATTCTCGAGTTCCTCGAGGCGATGGATCCGCTCGCGCCCGGCGTGAACGGCGACGACACGCTGCTCTACGGCGTCGAGGTGAAGTTCTACTCGTCTCGCCTCGAGCTCTCGCCGCAGCTTGAGACAGCCGTCGCCGGCCTCTACGCCATCGGTGACGGCGCCGGCGTCACGCGCGGGCTCATCCAGTCGAGCGCGAGCGGCCTCGTGGCGGCCCGCGCGGTGCTGGCCGAGCGGCCGTGACCTTTCGTCTCAGGCCTTCTCAGCGTGGCGTCTGAGCTTGCGGATCAGCGCGTCGTCCACACTCGCCCTGCTCGCCCAGGCGCGCAACGCCGTCCAGTCCAGTGGCTGGCGGCGTGCGATCATGATCGCCTGGTCGAGCGCTTGGTTGTCCTTCCAGTGCGCGTAGGCGGCCAGCCGGTCCATCACGCTCTGGGTCGGCGAGACGATCCGCAGCGGTCCGAACGCCGTCTCAAGTGTGATGGCTTCGTCGTCTGAGACCGCCGTTTCACCGAACGCCAGCGGGCCGGGAAGGAACTCCACGTAGTAGTCCGTTTCGGGATGCCTGAACTCGCGGGATCCCGAAACATGCCTGAAGCCGAGAGGCACGAGTGCGCTCGCTATGGCGGTGTTCGCCGCGCTGGTGACGAAGTCGAGGTCGTAGCTCTCGTACTCGTTCCTGCTGTAGAACATCACAGCCCCGCCGCCTGACAAGGTGGCCTTGATGCCCGCGTGCTCGAGCGTCTGGCTTACGATGGCGGCGAGCTCCACCAGCGACGTGCTCGCACCGATTCGGCTCATGGGCTACAGGCCCTTCCCGATCCGGCGCGGTCGCCGTCGCTGCCGGTAGTACTTCTTGACCTCGCCGTCGGGAAGCAGCTCAAGTTCCGCGTCCAGGAAGTCGCGAAGGTGGCGCACCGTGGGATTGCGCGGGTTGAACTCGAACACACGCGTCCGGCCCACGGCCCTGCTGACGAGTACGCCGTTCGCCTCGAAGCGCCTCAGCTGCATGTAGATCGGATTGAGCGGCACGGCGTAGGTTGCCGCAATCAACGAGGCGTGGCCGGAGCCGTACGCCTGCAAGAACAGCAACGTCTGCGCCGCGGAGCGGCTTCCGAAGACGGTCTCGAGAACGGAATTCACGGTCACCCTCTCGTGTCGGGTACCCGGAGATATTACCACAAGTAAGTAGATATCTACCAGAATCAAGTAGCAAAGCGACTCCGGCCTCGTCGGAAGCTCTGCCTGATCAGCTCGCCCGCTCGAGCCTCTCTGCGATCCAGACCTTGATGATGGACTGTCGTGTCACGCCCAACCGACTCGCCTCGCGATCGAGCGACTCGACCATCCATACAGGGAAGTCGACGTTCACGCGCTTCTGCTCGCGGTTGGGGCGCGACGCGCTCGACTGGTCGAACGCGTCTATGACGTCCTCACCGCCCGCGTCGAACTTCTCGTCGAGGTCATTCGCCTTCATACGCCTGCACCTCCCGGGACCGCGATCTCCTGACCGAGATAAGCCGGACGGTTTCGCCTCGATACGTGGCGATTGCTGACCAGTGCCGGTCACCGATCCTGCCGATGAAGAGGAATCTCGACTCACCCTCACAACGCGCAGTGAGTTGCAGCAGGTCACCATCAAGCCAGAGCTTCTGCGCTTCGACGAAGTCGATGCCGTGCTTCGCTTTGTTGGCCGCGCTCTTGGCCGCGTCGAACTCGAAACCGTGCTGCATCTCATCCTCAGTATCGGACGGTATAGAAAATATACCGAAAAGGGTGCAATGTCCAATCGAACGGAGGTGCGGCTCACTTCCATGCGCGACACCTTAGAGCATGCGCGCAGGCTCTAACCCGGGTCTGACCGCAAGCTGACCCAGGTCGAGCGCGAGCGGTCTCGTCGCGGCCCGCGCGATGCCCGCAGCGCGCTCTTAGACCCGCCGGTACTTCCTGAGCGCGAGCACGTTGGCGGCGCTGAAGATGCCGATGAAGCCCCAGAGCACCGCGAGGTTCGGCCAGATCTCGGCGAGGCCCGCGCCGCGCAGCATCACCGCGCGCATCGCCTCGGCACCGTAGGTGATAGGGAAGAGCCTGCTCGCAAACTGCATCAGGGCGGGTGTCTGCGACAGGTCGAACATCCCCGAGAGGATGATCTGCGGGATGACGATGATCTGCAGCAGCTGGATGACCTGGAGCTCGGTCGAGGCGTACGCGGAGACGAGGATGCCGAGGGCGAGCGAGACAAGCGCCATGCTCTCGGCGATGAGGAGCACGAGCCAGAAGCTCCCCAGGTTCGTGAAGCCGACCCAGTAGATGCTCGCCCACGCGACGATGAACGTTTGGCTGAGCGAGAAGGCGCCGAAGCCCTGCACGTAGCCAAGTACGAGCTCCCAGCGGCGAATCGGCGTGGCCATCACGCGCTCGAGCGTGCCGCCGGTGCGCTCGCGGACGAAGCTGATGCCCGCCGTGATGAACACGAAGAAGAAGACGAACACGCCGATGAAGACAGGGCCGTAGTAGTCGAAGACGTTCATGTCGGCCGAGCCGTGGACGTACGTGACCTCGGGCTTGGCAGGTGGCGTGAACGTCGGGAGCGGCAGGTACTTCGAGATGTCGATCGTGACGCCGCCGGGGAGCGTGATCGGCTTCACGTCCAGCTTGACCGAGGCCAAGGCCTCGATCTGCGCGCGGCCCACTCGCGGCCTTGAGCGCAGGATCCGCAAGGCCGTAGATCGTGCCGAAGAACGCGAGGTTCTCGTCCGCGGTGAGGTCCATGTAGAGCGCGTCGGACTGCGCCATGTAGCCCATCCGTCGCATGAGCGAGAGTGACGGCATGCGCTCGCCGAAGATGTTGACTCAGCCCCCATCCCCTGTCAGCGTTGCTCATGGGCGACCATTTGCCGCTGGGGGGTTCAAGTGAGGAAGCTCATGGGGGGAGTAGTCTCGCGACTGCTCGGCATCGTCCTTTCCGTCTGCCTCGGAGCGGGGCCTGCGCTGCAGTCGGTCCCGGCCCTTGCCGAGCCGCTACCTTCCTCGGACACCGTGATGGCCGAAGTCGCTGCCTCCGCCGAGACCTCGCCAACCGTGGTCCGAGAGATCGTCGACGAGCGCACCGAGACCTCCAAGACATGGCTTCTCTCAAACGGGGCGCGCCGCGCCGAGATCTTCGGGCAGCCGGTGCACTTCCAAGATGAGAGCGAGCGGCTCACGACAATCGACACGACGCTCGTCCAGGATCCGGCTTCCGGTAACTACCGAACGACTGCCGCCCCGGTAGTCACCACCTTCTCAGACGGGCGGGCGGGCGAACCGCCGGTGCGTCTCGAGTCGGACGGACTCGCCGTCTCGATCGATATGCTTGGGGTAACGGAAGGTCAAGCCGTCGTAATGGGCAACCGCGCGAGGTTCGTGGTAGACAAGCACCTCTTGCTGCACTACGAGGTGCTTTCCGACGGTGTGAAAGAGACGCTGATTCTGGCGTCGGCGGATGCCCCTGTGCGCTACGAGTTCGATCTGCATCTTGAAGGCCTCACGGTGATGCTCGCACCCGGTGAGGGGCACCGGCTGATCGACGCGGCAGGAACGATCCGAGGTGGGCTCGGTTCGCTGCTCGTCACCGACTCCTCCGAAGGCGGGATGGAGGTCTGTGAAGAGGCGACGATGACCGTCGTCGCCACCCCCGATGGCGCACGCGTGGTCTATGACATCCCTCAGGCGTGGCTGTCCGACCCCGCACGCGTCTTCCCGGTGCTGGTCGACCCCACCGTGCAGATCTACAACATCGACGGGCGGCCGTGTGCGGACACGACCGTGAAGCAGGCTTCTCCCACGACGTCGTTCTCGACCTCCACCTCGCTCGAGGCTGGCGAGGCGAGCGGTGGGGTGGCAAGCCTCGTGAAGTTCGACCTGTCCGTCATCCAGCCCTACGACTACGTCACCAACGCCGAATTCAAGCTCTACCAGTACGACTTCGATCCGGTGGGCGGCGGCCCGGCCAACTCGACGGTGACCATCAACCGTGCGACCTCGTCGTGGTCCGATTCGACCACCTGGAACACGAAGCCGACGTCGACTGCGTATGGTTCGGCCTCTTCCTCGGTCGAGGGCGCGTGGGTGGGCATGTCCGCGACCACGGCCGTTCGGAACTGGCTCGACGGCAGCTGGGACAACCACGGCTTCTACCTCTACCAGACCGACACGAAGACCTACCGCCGGTTCCTGTCAGGCGAGTACTCCGGCACCTCGCTTCGCCCCAGGCTCGTGGTCGACTACGACCGGCCGAACTCGACGATCGAGGGCGTGGCCTCGGCCTACAAGGTCGGCGACACGGTGACCGTGACGGTGAAGGCGAACACGCTCTACCCTGAGTCGGTCAAAGACATCCGCCTGATGATCAACTACGGCAACGGCAAGCCGCGCCAAGGCTACGTGCGCTGGTCCAAAGCCAACACCGACTCCGGCTGGTCGTATTCGGCCGCATCCACCGGCTACTTCTCGTCGTCTACCGACCCGGACTACGGGGCAGGCAAGGTCACGCTGCTCGGCGGCGAGTGTGCCTTTGGCGGCTCCACGAACTACAAGAGCGCGACCTTCGTCTTCAGGGTGGAGGACCCATTCGGAGACGTGCAGGCTAACGACTTCGACACGTTCATCATGATGGACTCGGGCTGGTACCCGATTCCTGCCTGGAAGCTCAACGACACCAATGTCGACATCCTGCCCGGGCCCGTCACCTCACCTTCCTACACACGGCAGGCCTCCGGCTGGTTCCGCGAGGTCGACCGTGACGCGGACGGCAAGCCCGACACGCCCAACGACCGTTCCGACGAAGGCAGGGGCTCGGTGACGCTCGCCTGGCCTGCGTCCACCCTCGCCGACGGCTACCGCATCTACGCCTACGACGGAGGCGCCTATCAGAAGGTCGGCGAGACCATCGGCAACTCCGCGACGACGTGGTCGAGCGAGGGCGCGGGCGTCTTCCCCAAAGACAGCGACTACGTCTCGCGCTCGGATGACTCGTGGACCGACAACCCCTTCATCGGAGCCCAGACACCTGGTTCGGCCTCGAGACACGTCACCGTACCGGTTGGCGGTCCGGGTGGTGCCGGGGTGGTCGTCTCTGACGGCAGCTACCTCTACTACCGGACGTGGTCGACCTATGAAGGACCGGCGAAGTGGACCAAGATCGGAAGCGGCTACCGCGGCACGACCGCCGGCCAGGAACTCGGCTGCATCGGCCCGGACTTCTCCTCGAACCCGGTGCTTTCGGCCTTCTATCTGGACGGCTTCATCTACAACGGCTTCGCGAATGCCGCAAACGTCATCCACGGCATCCCGGTCTCGGCCGAAGACGGCGCGACGCAGAAGAGAGCGCTCACCTTCTCGCAGCCGCTCGTCGACAGAACGACCGGCGCGTCACTCACCGGGCTTTCGGGCAACGTGCTGCTCACAGCCAACGACGAGCACATCTACTCGGCCTCCTACAACCTCACAGGCGGAGACACCAAAGACGGCTTCCGCATCCGCGAGTTCGACAGCGACGGCGTGTTCCTCGCCGACCATGACTTGGCCATCCCCTCCTACTACACCGCCGGCCTTCTCGCCGATTCAGACAACCTCTACCTCATCGAGTGGGGTGGCTCGCATCGGGTCACCAAGATATCGACCCGCTCATGGAAGGTGATAGGCCAGTGGCAGGCGGGGTGGGCGGCCTCGCGTGAGATCAACGGCTGTTATGACCCGGGCAACGGCGTCTTCTGGATGGGGGCGCTCGACCAGCCGGGCATCTCCCGGTTCGCGGGAGGCGGCCTGGACCTCAGAGACGACCCGAACGCTTTGTACAAGAAGACGGACGGCGAGTCCTACGACGCCAACACCAACTACGCGTTCCGGGTCGTGCCCTACTCGGAGGTCGGAGAGTTGTCCGTCACCGTCAACGCGGCCGTGATCCCCGCCTTGGACAACCGCACCGTGCGGGTGAACGACGAGGATCGCGATACCACCGCGGAACTCGGTGAGTTCGCGGGGCACGACCTCTCCGCCACCCTCGACGAGGGTGCGCTCGAGCTTGCCGTGACCGATCTCGCGATCCAGTGGTGGGGACCCGAGGCGGCCCTCTCGCGCCAATACGCGAGCGACGACACCGCCGTGCACATGCTCGCGAACGCCCCGGGCTGGCGGTTCTCCTTCGAGAAGGCCGTCGTCGGGGACCAGACGGGCGCGACGCTCACGGAGGCCGACGGCGAGACGGCCCGCTTCACGCTGCTCTCGGGCGTCTACCACGCACCCAACGGCTCCAACGACGCGCTCACCCTCGAGCAGGGAGGCACGCGCTTCGTGCTCACCGACAAGGAGCGGACGCGCGAGACCTACGACGCGGTGACAGGGCGTCTCCTGTCCGTCGCGGACAAGTTCGGCAACACCGTCACCTACACCTGGACGTCGAGCTCCGTCACCATCGGCGCGGGCAACGATCAGGCGATCACCGTGACGCTCACGGCAGGCAAGGCCGCGGGCGCGAGCTACACGACGAGCGCCGGCACGCGGAGCGTCATCTACGCGACGAGCGGGGCGCCCGAGGTCACGTACTTCGCCGGCATCCCCGGTCTCGCCCACACCGTCAGCTACACGTATGCCGCAGACAGGCTCGCCTCGCTCGCCGTCCCCGGCTGGCCGGATGCCTCCGGTGCGACGTCGAAGTTCTCCTACGACACGCAGGGCCGCTTCACGCAGGCCAAGACGCCGCTCGCCGTCTCGGAAGAGGACCCCTTCGCCCGCACGGACATCGCCTACCCCGCCACGGGCCAGGCGACGGTGACGACGTATGCCGATGTCGGGACGCCGGAAGCAGTGAGCGAGGACGCGCCGGTCGACCGCCACTTCACGTGGAACCCCACGGGGACGGTCGCGAGCGTGACAGACCCGCACTCGCAAGAGACCACCCACACCGCGTGGACGTACTCGTACTCGCCGGCCAACGAGGCCGCGCTCGAGGTCTCGCCTGCGGACACGACCGTCTCACGCACCTTCGACTCCCGCGGCAACATGACGGCCGCCTTCGACGAGGAGGGCCACCGCACCGCCTACGCCTACGACGCGCTCGACCAGCTTGTGCGCGAGACCGATCCGCGCGGCATGACGACCTTCTACACCTACTACACGAACGGATTCGCCGGCACCGGTGCGACGAAGTCGGAGGAGCGGCAGCTCACCGTCTCCGAGCGCTCCAAGACCGAGTACGTGTACGACGCTCATGGGCGCATGACGAGGAAGACCGAGTGGATCGACGCGACGAGCGCCGCCGTGACCGAGTACTCCGGCTTCGCGGCCTCGGGGGAGCCGAGTTCCGTGGACCACCTGGCCGTCAGGCTCGCACCGGGTGCCTCGCCGGTCACGCTCACCGAGACGAAGGTGTTCGATGCCTTCGGCAACGTCACGTGCGTGACGAACCCGGCGGGCGAGAGCGAGCTCACCGTCTACGACCTCGCCGGGCGGTCGGTGAGCGCCACGGACGCGGCGGATGTGGTCACCAACACCACCCGAGACGTGCTCGGGAACGAGACGGGCTCGCACCGCAGGGGTACGGACCTCGCGACAGCCGACCACGTGGAGAAGGTCTACGACCGCGCCGGCCGTCTTCTGACGGAGACGTACCTCCTGAGCGCAAGCCCGAGGACCGTGGACCGTACCGTCACGCACACGTGCGACGCGTCAGGTCGCGAAGTCACGTCCGACGACAGCCGTGTCACGGACGCCTCCCGCACGCGCTACGACGCACGCGGGAACGCCGTCGCCGCCTGGGCGGAGGGAAGCGCGCTCGATGTCATCGCCGCCGCCACGCGCACGACCTACGACGCCTTCGGGCGCGTGACGCGCGAGGTCGCCCCCTCAGGATCGGAAGCCTCGGCGACGGTCACGGCGTACTATCCGAACGGCCTCGTCTCGCGCGTGGACGCCCCCGACGGGAGCTTCACTGCCTACACCTACGACGACGGCGGCCTCAAGCTCACCGAGACGGTGCCCGCTGACGGCGGGACTGAGACCGTGACCTCGAACAGCTACGACATCGGTGGGAGGCTCGTCCGCTCAACGGCTCCCGATGGGTCGGTCACCACCTTCACCTACGACCTGCTCTCACGGCAGCTGAGCGCGTGCGCAGAGGGCCAGCCCGCCTCCACGACCGTGTACAACACGCGTGGATGGGTGCTCTCGGCGACGGACGCCGACGGTGTGCTCAAGACGAGCGCGTACGACCAGGCGGGACGCGTGACAGCGGTGACCGAGGCGGGGAAGACGACCACGAGCACGTATGACGGCGCCGGGCGGCTTTCCACGGTGCTCGACCCGGACGGCAAGCACACCCTCCAAACCTACGACGCGTTCTCCCGCGTCGCCACAGAGACACAGTCCGTGCAAGGGACTTTGAAGAAGACGACCCAGACCATCTACGACATGCTCTCGCGCGTCACGGTCACGACCGTGCAAGACGAGGACCTGGATACCACCCGCACCACCACCGTCGCCTACCCGGCGGGCACCGGCCAGCCGCCGACCACGGTCGAGCTCGCGAGGCCGGGCACCACCACCACGATCGTGATCGATGCGAACGGGCGTGAGACGGACCGCACGGACGTGACCGCGGCAGGCACGATCACGCGGAACGTCACCGCCTTCGATGCCGCGAACCGTGCGACGTCCTGGACGCGTGACGACGTCTTGTCCGGGCGCGTCTTCGATGCGGCAGGGCGGGTGGAGGGGCAGACGGGAGAAGGGTTCGGCCCGGTCGGCGCATGCTATGTGTTTGACGCCTCCACGGGGCGGAAGTCCTACGAGCTCTTGATGTTCACCTATCCATCCACCGCCGAGTACAACGTATACCGCTACGGCGAGACCGGCAGGCTCACGCAGGCGACGGTTGCCGGCGTCACGAGCACCTACGCCTACGAGCCGGGCACGGGGAACCTCACCTCCCGCACCGCAGGTGGTGTCACGAGTGCCTTCTCCTACGACGGGTCAAGCAGGGTCACGACGCTCGCCGTCGGAGGGATCGCGACTCGCCTCTACGGCTGGGACGCCACACGCGGCCTTCGCACCTCCGAGGGCCCGCCCCAGAACCCGACGGAGCGCATGCTCACATACAGCGATGCGAACCGCCTTTCCTCGATCGCCGCACCCGGCCTGAGCGCGAGCTACGCCTACGACGCACAGGGCCAGCGGACCTCCTCCGTGGTGACGCAGGGCTCGACCACCACGACGACCACCTTCTCCTACGAGGGCCTCACGCTCCTGAGGCTCGACGCCTCGCGCGTGGAGGGCAGCACGACCGCCACCTGGAGCGTCACCTACCTCGCGGATTCCGAGAGCGGCCCGTATGCCGGCGTCTACGAGAGCGGGACGACGCGGCTCGCCTTCGGGATCGTCACGACGGACCGGGGCGACGTGCGCGAGCTCACGAACGGCGCAGGCGACCCCTTCGCCTTCTACGCCCACGACGCCTACGGGAACCCCACGTCGACGCTCTCACGGGCGGTCACCGGCATCTCCGCCGATCTCGCCGCCGCCATCGCGGAGCGCAATATCCTGCGCTACGCGGGCTATGCCTATGACGCCCATTCCGGCCTCTACTACTGCTCCCAGCGCTACTATGATCCTGCCACAGCGAGCTTCATCACGAAGGACCCCGCGAAGGCCGACGGTGAGGAGAGCGCGTACCAGTACTGCGGCGGGGACCCGGTGGGGAAGGTCGATCCGAGCGGGGAGTTCTTCGATACGACCCATCAGTGGACTACTTCGATGATGTGCACGGCACTCAGAGTCGCGCCGCGGTACAAGGACTGGATTTCATACTACGCGTGGGAAATTGACCACAACCACACATACTGGTCACGAAATCTCTTCGGGGTTGGATACGGGTACCATATGAACTCATACGGGGCACGGAGTAGATTGGGCGTTAACCCGTTGAACGCCAAGTATCGGGAGATGGCCCCTGATTCTCGGCGTGACAATGCAAGGACAGCGGCCGTGACGGCGAATTGGTACTGGCGCACCGGCAATCGCAAGCAGGCTTGTCGCTGGCTTGGATACGGGATGCATGCGCTACAAGACATCTATTCTCATGGAGACATGGCGAGCCACCTCCCATGGCTGGTGGGCGACAACTGGCAGTGGCAGAGCCCGTACGAGAGGGCACGCGGATACAAGGCCAAGTGGCGGTGGTCGCGAGCGGCAGAGGCGTCGAAGGCATTCCTGGGAACCTTTGTCTTTCTGCGCGGACTCCAGCAGACGGGGGTGCGATGAGCAGGGAACAGCCCGGTGCTGCACGATGGAGGAGATTCTCGTTGGCGGTGATGGTCTTTGAGGCCGCTGCCGCACTCGCGGCCCTCGCGGCCCTCATCATGGGCCGTTGGTACTTCCCGCCCGCCCTCTTGGTCACTGGCTACGTGGGAGTGGCTCTCGTCGCTGGCACCTCGTTGTGGCATGTTGCGGCCAAGCGAGAGGCGGCGTTTCCTTTGAGGCGGCCATCTCGTGCGGCGCTCATCGTCTTCGTTCTCGCGCTGATCGTGCTGCCGTACCCGCTGCTGGGCCTGCAGTTCTTGTTGAGGCTTCCGGAAGAGGCCATGCTCCTGTTTGCTTTGGCGCCACCGGCCCTGGGGTTGCTTCTCGGAACGGCCCCGAAGCGAGCGATTCAGCCCACGTCTGCGGCCCACTACTGGATCGCCCTCACGGCGTTGCTCTTGATGGTATGGCTGGCACTTCAGGCATCGCGAGAGCTGTTCAGCGAGGCAGGGAGCGGTCAGTTTCTGCAAAGCGGACTGTTTGCCGGAGTCGTCGCGGGCATCGTTGCCACGCTGTTCCCGCGACGGCGATCAGAGTGACAAGTGCCGCGAGGTCTTGGCCCGGCGGGGTTCACGTGTCCACGGGTATCCAAGGGGTACGCGGGCGAGACAGGCAACGTTCCGCACGGAACTGCTCCTCCGGTCGTTCGCGTACCTGTCGCTTCTCAGGCAGCGATGAGGGAATGTGAGCCAGGGAGCAGCACTCCGCCAGTCTTCGATGTGACATTATTCGTTCGCGGCTGACGAGGGGCGCCACCGCATGCCTGCTCGTCGGCGCGGTGACTACGATCCCTTGGGTTGTGCGCACCATCTTCAAGCGACAAGGTGCCAGATGGGGAGGCGACGCCAGGTCGCTCCTCTTCCGGGTGCTGCGACCAGAACTCATAGCGCCTGGCCTGCTCGAACAGGCACCACTTGGTGCTAAGCGTCTGCGGGTTCGTAGAGATGTACCGTAGACTGGCCGGTGCGGCGACATTCGCTTCGTGGATTGTCGGCAAGGTGCGGCCTCGAGGGGATTGGGACTTCAAGCAGAGCTGGGGGCTTCAGAAGGACGAGAAGGCGTTCAGATTCGGCCGCTATGGCCGGATGTCGATCGATGACTTTGGGAACCTCCATTTCGGCTTCGTGTTCGCCTCCGTCGCCTTTCCTCGCGAGATGGCGATCGCAGGCGCGACGGCAGAGGGCCTTCCGAAGGCCGGGCTGCGGAGGCTCCGGTCGCAACTGCAGGTTGAACGAAGGAACAACGTGTGGATCAATCGCGGATACACCCTGTACTTCCTATATGGGCCCAAGACGGACAAGCAACGCAACCAGTACTATCGTGGATCTGGAGGTCGCGGATGGGCCTAGATACGGGTGGTCGGCTCGGGCGCGCAGCTCGGGGTGCTCCCGCTGCGGAGCGGGGTGCCACGGTCGAACCCGCCGGTGCGTCTCGGCGCAGGGTGGGTCTCGCCGCTCTGGTTGTGCTCCTCGCCGCGGCATGCGGGGTCTTGGCGTCTCCGAGCCTGGTTCACTATGTTGCGCCGGAGGCCTATCATCGTTCGTATTTTCGCAGACACCGCGCGGAGTACCAGCGCGCCGCTATTGCAGCGGTTGACAAAGTGGAGGCCCACAGCGGGGCAACACTGGAGACGCGGATCGACCTACCGTCGGATACCCGGCAGCTGGCGGACGGAGGCGCCGTTTGGGTCGACTCCAAGCCAGGTCGCGGCTACTGGGTGACGTTTTTCCGTTCTCGCGGGATCCTCGGGGATGCGTGGGTCTTGCTCTACACGACTAACGCTTGGACCAGCGACGAGATTCGACAGTTCTACGACGACGTCGAGCGGCTCGGAGACGGGTGGTTCCTCGTGTACGAGGCGTGAGAGGCGCAATCATCCTTCGTCCGACGTGCGGCGCTTGACGTGCGCGTTCGCGCCGGGCGGCTTTCCACGGTGCTCGACCCGGACGGCAAGCACACCCTCCAAACCTACGACGCGTTCTCCCGCGTCGCCACAGAGACACAGTCCGTGCAAGGGACTTTGAAGAAGACGACCCAGACCATCTACGACATGCTCTCGCGCGTCACGGTCACGACCGTGCAAGACGAGGACCTGGATACCACCCGCACCACCACCGTCGCCTACCCGGCGGGCACCGGCCAGCCGCCGACCACGGTCGAGCTCGCGAGGCCGGGCACCACCACCACGATCGTGATCGATGCGAACGGGCGTGAGACGGACCGCACGGACGTGACCGCGGCAGGCACGATCACGCGGAACGTCACCGCCTTCGATGCCGCGAACCGTGCGACGTCCTGGACGCGTGACGACGTCTTGTCCGGGCGCGTCTTCGATGCGGCAGGGCGGGTGGAGGGGCAGACGGGAGAAGGGTTCGGCCCGGTCGGCGCATGCTATGTGTTTGACGCCTCCACGGGGCGGAAGTCCTACGAGCTCTTGATGTTCACCTATCCATCCACCGCCGAGTACAACGTATACCGCTACGGCGAGACCGGCAGGCTCACGCAGGCGACGGTTGCCGGCGTCACGAGCACCTACGCCTACGAGCCGGGCACGGGGAACCTCACCTCCCGCACCGCAGGTGGTGTCACGAGTGCCTTCTCCTACGACGGGTCAAGCAGGGTCACGACGCTCGCCGTCGGAGGGATCGCGACTCGCCTCTACGGCTGGGACGCCACACGCGGCCTTCGCACCTCCGAGGGCCCGCCCCAGAACCCGACGGAGCGCATGCTCACATACAGCGATGCGAACCGCCTTTCCTCGATCGCCGCACCCGGCCTGAGCGCGAGCTACGCCTACGACGCACAGGGCCAGCGGACCTCCTCCGTGGTGACGCAGGGCTCGACCACCACGACGACCACCTTCTCCTACGAGGGTCTCACGCTCCTGAGGCTCGACGTCTCGCGCGTGGAGGGCAGCACGACCGCCACCTGGAGCGTCACCTATCTTGCCGACGCCGAGAGCCGCCCGTACGCCGGCGTCTACGAGAGCGGGACGACGCAGCTCGCCTTCGGGATCGTCACCACGGACCGGGGCGACGTGCGCGAGCTCACGAACGGCGCAGGCGTCCCCTTCGCCTTCTACGCCCACGACGCCTACGGGAACCCCACGACGACCCTCTCACGGGCGGTCACCGGCATCTCCGCAGGCCTCGCCGCCGCCATCGCTGAGCGCAATATCCTGCGCTACGCGGGCTACGCCTATGACGCCCACTCGGGGCTCTACTACTGCAGTCAGCGCTACTATGATCCTGCCACGGCGAGCTTCATCACGAAGGACCCCGCGAAGGCCGACGGTGAGGAGAGCGCGTACCAGTACTGCGGCGGGGATCCGGTGGGGAAGACGGACCCGAGCGGTACCGTATGGCTTTCTGCTTTCGTCGCCATTGTGTCCTACAAGGTTCTAGACACCGCGTATCAAGTCGGCGCTGGGACGTGCGCTCTTTCGCACGTGGGGTGCCACTTCGGACCTCCTCCAGGTACGATGGGCGTACCGATTGTCTGGCGTTTGCGGGTTGCACTTAGACGCCGCTATGTCGTGAAGTGGAACTTGTACAAGTGGAGAGGTCTGTTCAGGAAGCGGGGGCCGTTTGTCGGCCACCTGTATCGACTCAAAGAGGGTTGGTCAGCCTACTCTGAATACACCTACTCAGGTGGGCTGGGAGCGGCCAAGGCGTATGCTCGAGAACGGCGAGTTCGGGCTGACAAGGAATCGATCTCACAGCAAGCACGCTATGCGCCCTGGTAGTCATCGGCAACCACCGGCAGCTGCAATGGTGAAGCATTCGCAACATGACCGAGGAGCGCCCATGATCATCCCACTACCGTCGCAGCTTCCCTGGGCGTGGCTCTGCTCGCTCCTAGGCATCGGGTTCGTGCTCTTTGTGGCTGCTGTTGTCGCCGCAAAGCTGATTGCACGTACGCATGTCCAGTACTCTTGGTTTATCGTCACTGGTGCGGTGGCGCTCGGCTTCTTGTTGCGGGTGGTCGCAGACTGGGTGGCCGAAGCTGTCACGGCCTTCTTCCCGATCATCCTCAACGGGCCTGGTGATCCTTTGGTGGCCTACCAAGTGACCGTGCCGCTGTCAGTAGCCGTTGGCCTTGCGCTCGCTGGCGTCATCGGCAGGCAGCAGGCCGTCGAGCTGCCGAGCATCGCCACGATTGCTGCGGGGATCAGCGGGGTTCTGAATCTGCCAGCAGGGCGGTTTCCGATCTTCGGAAGCGAATCGGTGCCGGACTGGCTGCTCCTCATAGATGGCACGGGCAGAACGTGGCTTTGGCTCGGGTTGCTTGTGGGCTTCCTCTTCGGGCTCCGGCTGTTCCGAAGGCGCGTCGAGTTCGCCGGACTAGGGGTGGAAGAGGCTGGCGACGACCCCAGCGGGACGTCGCTGCGCGTGGGCGAGAAGCGCGAAGACGAGATTGCAGCTGGTCCTTCGGCTTAGTGTGGCGGGTGACGGGCGACGTCACAGGAAGGTGGTGGCCGAGCTGCACGTGAACCGTGCTGTCCGGAGTCTCGAGACCCTGGGCAAGTACAAGTACATCAAGAGGCTGAGGTAGCCATGGGGGACACGGGCTCAATTGGGCGTCGCGGCCCAGTCTCTCTCCCAGCAGCACTAGCCGGGGCGGCTGCCGGGTCACTCACGGTGCCGCCCTTCGTCTTCGTCCACTTCCTAAAGGGGGAGACCCCGGCGCAGCAAGCGGCGTTCGACGCACTAGTATGTCTGGTGCTTGGCATCGTCACGCTGTGCCTGCATGGAAAGGACCCGGAGCGTGACGCGGCCCGGCGGGGCTCACGTCGCCTGCTGGTTCACAGGCGCTCGGGAGGAGTGGATATCGGCTGGTGGATCGACATGGTCAACCGCCGCCGTCCGTGGGACTTCAAGGCCTCTGCACCAGCGCCAACCAAGCGTTTCGTGCTGTTCCGAGGGCACTGATCTCTCCGGAGGCCTCACGGATTCCGAGAGCCGCCCGTACGCCGGCGTCTACGAGAGCGGGACGACGCAGCTCGCCTTCGGGATCGTCACCACGGACCGGGGCGACGTGCGCGAGCTCACGAACGGCGCAGGCGTCCCCTTCGCCTTCTACGCCCACGACGCCTACGGGAACCCCACGACGACCCTCTCACGGGCGGTCACCGGCATCTCCGCAGGCCTCGCCGCCGCCATCGCTGAGCGCAATATCCTGCGCTACGCGGGCTACGCCTATGACGCCCACTCGGGGCTCTACTACTGCAGTCAGCGCTACTATGATCCTGCCACGGCGAGCTTCATCACGAAGGACCCCGCGAAGGCCGACGGTGAGGAGAGCGCGTACCAGTACTGCGGCGGGGATCCGGTGGGGATGGTCGATCCGGATGGATGTAGGATCATCAAGTTGTGGAAGATTCGCATCTCGAAGAGTCTGAGCCCCACGCAGCTCTTGTACAGTCAGATTGGAGGCCTCAGTAAGGGATTCCTAAAGTGGATTCCCAAGAGTCTGCCAACCTGGCTCCGGAACAAGCTGGCCAAGTCGGCCGAGAAGACCCTCAAGTGGGCTGGGAAGACGGCTGCCGACAAGGCGGACGACTACACGGCAACCGAGCTGTCGAAGGGCTATGCTGCGTATATTGAGCACGGTCTCTACACGATTCCCGCTGCTGCACCGGGGTACGAACTCTACGTGTACTTCGCCACTTGGTATCGAACGCCACTTGAAGCGGGCAAGACCTTCAAGCGCTTCTTCTGGTGGAGAGCGGAGATTGTCTCGGTTAGGAGGAAGTAGACTCATTGTGCTGGGAGGTGTCGTGAATAGGATCATCTCGCTCTTCGTGATCGCGGGGGGTACCGTGTTGGGCTGGGCCCTGTTTGGCAGTCTCGGTGAGCTGACGGCACGGGCTCTCGCATCGTGGTTGGCCGATGTGCCGGCGTCCGGGATTCTCCTGCTCGTTGCAGGCACACTGCTAGTGATCGGCGCTCCGCTGCTCACGATTCTGCTGGTGAAGCGCTTGCAGTCAGTCAGCTTGCTTGTACGATGGTCGCTCGCGGCCTTTGCCGGCTTCTTCTGCTTTCAGCTAATGATTGCAGGGGTGCCCGACTACCACCCACTCGCCATCCTTGGGAGCGCAGTCGTTTGCCTCCTATCTGCGGTTCTAGTGCTGCGGCTCTCCGGCGGCGCTGAATCCGGTGAGCGGGGTCCCGCGCAGGATGTCGAGTGTCCATAGTCTCGATCTCCCTGTTAGGCTCGCCTCGCACAACCCCCGTGGGCCGCGGTGAAGCGGATCGTGAGGATGTGACCACATGACACGCCGGAATCGTCTCCGGGTCTCCTGCGTCTTGCTTCTCATGCTCTCTGCCTTGGGCGCCGTGGCGGGGTGTGCTCGACCACTGCCGGCGCAGGCCGAGCCGGCCACGACGGCGCGGGCGTTTCTCGACGCGGTGCTTTCGAACGACGTCGCGACTGCGGAGAGGCTGTTCCGGCCCGACCTCAATGAATCGGACCTCGCGATGCTTCGCACGGCTTGGACGGGGAGTGAAGCGATCTGCGCGGCAAGCCGTGCTGAAATCGATGAGGGTGTGGTTCTCGAGGGGCAGGTTCTGTACATGATCGACGTGCTCGAGACGACCACCGCTCTGAACGGCGACGTGGTCACGGACACTCCGCGGGTCATCGAAGTGAAGCTGGACGACGAGCGGTGGTTCGTCATCTACGCCCAGTAGCAGGACGAGCTCGGTCGTGGCGCAGGGGTCGGTCACGACCACCACCACCTTCTCCTACGTCATGACCGATGGGACGCTGGCCGCGTCCTCCGTTGCCGCGTTTCTCGTTGTATTGCTTGGCGGACCTGTCACGGCCACGGATTGGTGCTCATCATGGTGCGTGGGCGTGACGCTTCGCTAGTCGCACGCGCTTGCCGCACGGCGGCGCTTACCGTTGGGTTGGCGTTGGCGGTGGGATGGTGCGTGGGTTCGCTGTTGGGTCTGTGGTCGGCGCTGGAGTGCCTAGTCGTGGCAATCCCATGGGCCGTGCCAGCGATGCTGTCCCTGTGGTACGTACTAATGGCCGTGCGTACTGCACCTTGGCCGCTAGCGGCTATCGCGGTCGCCGTTGTCGCGGCAGGCGCGTCGAGCTGCTGGAGCGAAGTCGTCTCGAATGGTCCCCAGAGGCGCGCTCTCACACGCGCCGGTACTTCCGGAGCGCGAGGACGTTGGCTGCGCTGAAGATGCCGATGAATCCCCAGAGCACCGCGAGGTTCGACCACACCTCGACCAACCCCGCGCCGCGCAGCATCACCGCGCGCATCGCCTCGGCACCGTAGGTGATAGGGAAGAGCCTGCTCGCAAACTGCATCCAGGGCGGGTGTCTGCGACAGGTCGAACATGCCCGAGAGGATGATCTGCGGGATGACGATGATCTGCAGCAGCTGGATGACCTGGAGCTCGGTCGAGGCGTACGCGGAGACGAGGATGCCGAGGGCGAGCGAGACAAGCGCCATGCTCTCGGCGATGAGGAGCACGAGCCAGAAGCTCCCCAGGTTCGTGAAGCCGACCCAGTAGATGCTCGCCCACGCGACGATGAACGTTTGGCTGAGCGAGAAGGCGCCGAAGCCCTGCACGTAGCCAAGTACGAGCTCCCAGCGGCGAATCGGCGTGGCCATCACGCGCTCGAGCGTGCCGCCGGTGCGTTCGCGGACGAAGCTGATGCCGGCCGTGATGAACACGAAGAAGAAGACGAAGACGCCGATGAAGACGGGGCCGTAGAAGTCGAAGACGTTCATGTCGGCCGACCCGTGGACGTACGTGACGTCGGGCTTGGCGGGCGGCTCGAACGTCGGGAAGCGGCAGGTACTTCGAGATGTCGATTGTGATGCCGCCGGGGAGCGTGATCGGCTTCACGTCCAGCTTGACCGAGGCCAAGGCCTCGATCTGCGCGCGGCCCACCGCCTGCAGCACGGCGCCCGTGCGGGCCGGGTCCGAGCCCTCCACCCAGACACGCACGGCTTTGTCCTGCACCTCGACGTAGCCGTCGGCGGTTCCCTCGGCCAGCCGGTCGAGGGCCTCCTTCCGGTCGGCGACCTCGGTGCGTGCATCTGAGTTCTCAAGCGCGGTCACGAAGTCCGCCGGCACGTTCCCGGTCAGGACGAGTGGGGTGTAGGCCGGCGACCCGAAGATGGTGTTGAGGATGAAGAGTGCGAGCACGGGAGCCACGATCATCATGAAGATCGTGCGCGGGTCGTGCCTGAACTGCCTGAGGATGCGGAGCGTGACGGCGATGGCATTACGCATCGCCCTCACCCCCTCGCGGTGCACCGGCGGCCCACGCTTCGGCCATCTCCGCTCGCGCGAAGAAGAGGAACGCGTCTTCAAGCGTCGTCGCATTCGCCCTGCTCTTGAGCTCGGCCGGCGAGCCCATGGCGATGAACACGCCGTCGCGGATCATCACCAGGCGGTCGCAGCGCTCGGCTTCGTCCATCACGTGCGTGGTGATGATGAGCGTGGTCCCCTCGGCCGCCATCGCGCGGAAGGACTTCCAGATGTCCACACGGTGAAGGGGGTCGAGGCCGATCGTTGGCTCGTCGAGGATGAGCAGCTCGGGCCTGTGGAGGAGCGCGGTTGCAAGCGAGAGACGCCGTCGCATGCCCCCGGAGTAGTCGCGCACGAGCTTTCGCGGCTCCACGCTCAAGTGCGCGGTCTGGAGCGCGTCGGTGAACGCGTCCTTGAGCGCAGGGCCCGCGAGACCGTAGATCGTGCCGAAGAACGCGAGGTTCTCATCCGCGGTGAGGTCCATGTAGAGCGCGTCGGACTGCGCCATGTAGCCCATCCGCCGCATGAGCGAGAGCGATGGCATGCGTTCACCGAAGATGTCGACGGTGCCGGAGACCGGTTCAGCCACTCCTGCCAGGATGTTGACGAAGGTGGTCTTGCCCGCTCCCGACGGGCCCAGAAGACCGAGCACCTCGCCACGATCGACGCCGAGCGACACCCCGTGCAGGACTTCCTGCTTCCCGAACTGCTGGACGATGTCACGTGCAGTGAGGACGGGCATCAATGGCTCCGTGGGTCGCGGCGGCGGTCTGAAGGGAAGCATAATCCTCGAAGCGCACGGACGCACCGCGGCCCGCGCGGTGCTGGACTGACGGACCCCTCCCGGGTCCTCACGAGGCACCTCAGGAAACATAGCATTTATGATAAGTTCTCAGAGGGTCCCCACAGGGGTGCCCTCATCCTCGCCGCACGCTCGCGCCCACCCTCGCCACAGCCCGCGGTGGCAACCAGCGCCGCAGTGTGTTTGCATATGCAAGGCACCGAACTGCATACATCCTCGAGAGGAGCTCTCATGATCAAGGTCGCCGTGTGGGGAACCGGCATGATGGGACAAGGACTGCTCGGCTTCATCCTGGATCGCCCCAAGGACATCGAACTCGTTGGCGCGATCGTCACGAACCCCGCCAAGGAGGGCAAGACCGTCGGCGAGCTCCTCGGCCGTGACTGCGACGTCCCCATGACCACCGACGTCGACGCAGTCCTCGCGATGAAGCCGGACGTCGTGTGCATCTGCACGCAGAGCTTCCTCCACGAGATCACCGACCAGGTCGAGCCGTGCGTGAAGGCCGGCGCGAACGTGATCTCCATCTCGGAGAAGCTGGCGTACCCGTGGGCGAGCGACCCCGCGTGGGCGGACCGCTTCGATGCGCTCGCCAAGGAGCACGGCGTCTCGATCCTCGGCACCGGCATCAACCCCGGCTTCATCCTCGACGCCCTCATCGTCATGTGGTCGTCGGTCTGCCTGCGCGTCGACCGCATCGAGGCCGAGCGCGTGAACGACCTCTCGCCGTTCGGCCCCACCGTCATGCGCACGCAGGGCGTCGGGACCACGGTCGAGGAGTTCCACGCAGGCGTGGCGGACGGCTCGATCGTCGGTCACATCGGTTTCCCCGAGTCGATCCACCTCATCGGCAAGGCCATCGGCTGGAAGATCGACCGAGTGGAAGAGACGCGCGAACCCATCGTGACGACCATCGAGCGCTCCACCCCGCACATCACGGTCAAGGCGGGCGACGTGGCGGGCTGCAAGCAGATCGGCCGCGGCTACATCGGCGACGAGCTCAAGATCGAGCTCGTCCACCCGCAGCAGATCCATCCGGAGATGGAAGGGGTCTCGACCGGCGACTACATCCGCCTCTACGGCGATCCGGACGTGAGCATGGCCACCAGCCCCGAGATCCCCGGCGGCAAGGGCACCTACGCGAGCACCGGCAACTACATCCCGCTCATCGTCGGCGCGCCCGCCGGCATCGTGACCGTCGTGGACCTACCGCTGCCGCGCTTCCTGGCGCCGACCGTCTAGCTGTCGCACCACCGGTTCGCACCGGACCGCACAACCGATCGAGGAGGACGCCATGACCGAGCGCTGCAACCCCGGCGACTGGGTGGAGGTCGAGTACCTGCTGCTCGCACCTGCCGACCGCTCACCGAATCTGCCCGAGGACACCGCCGCGCAGCCGCTGCGCGCGTGGGTGAAGGGCTTCGCGCAGTCCGCGGCGGACGTGGGCGAGGAGCTCATCGTCACCACGATGACCGGGCGCTCCGTCACCGGCGTGCTCACCGAGGTCAACCCCGGCTACACGCACACGTTCGGCAAGCCGGCGCCGGAGCTCACCCACGTCGGCTTCGACCTGCGCGAGCGCGTTGCGGCCTACCGCGCCGCCGCTGCCCCCGCCGCCCCCGCCGCCGCCGCAGGCGCCGCGCCCGCTTCCGCCGCCCCGAAGGCGGGTGAGTGACGTGGCCGGCCGCACCGAAGCGATCCTGGCCCGCAAGGGCGAGATCATGAAGCGTGCGCTCGGCATGGACTACTCGGCCTTCGAGCAAAGCCCCATCGCGTTCGACTACGAGGGCATGATGGCCGCGCACGGCTACTCGCTCGACGAGGTCATCGCCATCCAGCGCGCCGGCGGCGTGGGCAAGACCCCGCTCCTGGAGCTCCGCAACCTCACGGACCTCGTCCGCTCGTACAGCGAGCCGGGCCACGGCGCCCGCATCTTCGTGAAGGACGAGGCCGCCAATATGGCTGGTTCGTTCAAGGACCGCCGAGCGAGCCTCTCCGTCCACGTGGCCAAGGAGAAGGGCTATTCGGGCGTCGTCACCGCGACGTCGGGCAACTACGGGGCCGCCGTCTCGAGTCAGGCCGCCCGAGCCGGCCTCAAGTGCATCGTCGTGCAGGAGGCGTTCGACTCCCGGCACGTCGGCCAGCCGGAGATCATCGAGAAGTCCCGCATCTGCGAGGCGTTCGGCGCCGAGGTCGTGCAGCTGACCGTCGGCCCCGAGCTCTTCAGCCACATGCTCGAGCTCCTCGACGAGACCGGCTACCTCGCGGCCTCGCTCTACTCGGCCTTCGGTGTCTCCGGCATCGAGACGCTCGGCTGGGAGCTTGCCGATGAGATGACTGCGGCGACCGGCGCGCCGCCCACGCATGTCGTCGTCACGCATGCGGGCGGCGGCAACACCACCGGCACCGCTCGCGGCCTCAAGCGCGCGGGCGCAACGACGGAGATCATCAGCGCCTCGGTCGACCTCTCCGGCCTCCATATGGCGAGCGACCACGACTTCAACCGCAAGAGCTTCACCACCGGCCACACCGGCTTCGGCGTGCCGTTCGCCACGTGGCCGGACCGCGCCGACGTGCCCCGCAACGCGGCCCGCGCGCTCCGCTACATGGACCGCTACCTCACCGTGAGCCAGGGCGAGGTCTTCTACGTGACCGAGGCCATGTCCAAGCTCGAGGGCCTCGAGCGTGGCCCGTGCCGGCAACACCGCCATGGCCGCCGCGATGTCGCTCGCGCGCGACCTGCCGCAAGACGCCACCGTCGTCGTGCAGGAGACCGAGTACACCGGCGCCGGCAAGCACCACTGGGCGCAGCTCAACTTCGCGCGCGAGAACGGCGTCGAGGTGCGCCTCGGTGACCCGAGCGAGAACGTGCCCGGGCAGCGCATCGTCATCCCCGAGCGGCCCGAGCAGATCCGCGCGAAGGACTTTGACCTCACGCGCCTGCGCCGCTCCTACGTCCGCAACGCGCTCTCGCACGCGGGGGAGGGCTACGTGCCTACCGCCGAGGACATCGAGTTCCTGGCGGCCGACGCCCATACCACGCCCGACGCCGTCGAGGAGATCATCGCGGGACTCAAAGAGGCATAGGCGCCCCACGGCGCCCTACAGAAGGCGGATCTCCACCGGCGAGTCGATGCCGGCGAACGCCCGGCGGTCCGCTGTGACGAGCGGGCAGTCAAGCTCCTCGGCGAGTGCGAGGAACAGCGCGTCGTAGACAGAGATGTCGTGGCGATACGACAGCCTGAGCGCAGTTACAAGCCGTTCTGGCGTGGGTGTTACGAGTTCGATCTGCAGAGACTCCAGATCTCCGACGATCTCCAGCGCGGTGTCACGATCGACGTGACGGGAGCTGCGCACCGCGTTCGCAAGCTCAACGTACAAGGTGGCCGGTGCGGCCAGCACGTGACTACCGGAGCGATGGCCCTGCAGAAGGGCGAACGCCTCCTCGACGTGATCCTCTCCCGCATGCGAGAGCCACTTGAACGCCACCGAACTGTCCACGATCAGAGGGCTCATCGCTCACCTTCCCCGCGCCAGCCACGGTCGCGCTCGGCCCGGGTGAACGCGATCATCTCGTCCACGGCACCCGGAGGTAGCTTCGCCCCGATGCGCCTGAAGCTGGCGATTGCTCGATCGATGTCCTTCTTGCGCTGCTCCTCGGCCGACAGGTTCTTCACGTCCGTTATGTACCGAGAGCTTGCCTCCGCGATGAACCCGCTTCGTGACAAGCCCAATTCCGATGCCGCCTCATCGATCTCGCTCACGAGATCCTCGGGTAGCGACACGTTCACTTTGTACACGGCCATCACGGTCACCCCACATACTCGAGAACGGATACACCGAGAGTGTATCCCTGTGCCCTGACACGAGTCAATCGCGGCCAAAGAGGGGACGGACATCGGTGGCTCGACGCCGCCATAACGCGCCCAGTACTATCAACGCGTGATCTGTTCAGGCGTCCCCCAGGAGACCGTCTGTGCCGCAAACCCGTCCAGTCGACCCGCGCGTAGTCGCGCTCTTGCGGACTGCGGGCTGCGTCTACCCGGAGGACGAGGCTCTGATCCTGACGGAGGCCGCGGGTTCCTCCAGCGAGTTGGATGCCTTGCTGGCTCGCCGGGTTGATGGCGAGCCGTTGGAGTACGTGGTGGGCTGGGCCGAGTTCTGTGGGATACGAATACCCGTGCGCCCTGGAGTGTTCATCCCACGCCGGCGATCCGAGTTTCTCGCCGACTGCGCAGCGCGCACCATCCACGAGGCATACGGTCGTAGCGGTGGGTCGCGCTCAGTCAAGGTGCTCGACCTGTGCTGCGGCAGCGGAGCCCTCGGGCTTGTCATCGCGGCGCGATCCGAAGGCGTTGAGCTCCTGGCCTCGGACATCTCGCCGGTCGCCGTCGAGTGCGCACGCGAGAACCTCGCGCGGGTCGGCGGCCGCGTCTACCAAGGAGACCTCTACGCGGCCCTCCCGCAGGCCGAGCTGCATTCCCTGGATCTGATCGTCGTGAATGCGCCGTACGTGCCGACGGGGGAGATTCGAAAGCTGCCGGCCGAAGCCAGGCTCTATGAGCCCGTGCCCACGCTGGATGGCGGCCCGGATGGCATGAGCCTGCTCCGCCGCGTGCTCGATGGGGCGAATGACTGGCTGGCCGCGTCAGGACACGTTGTGATCGAGACCGGCAGCGAGATGGCCGAGGCGACCGCTCAGATTGCGGGAGACGCGGGGTTCAGCAGCGAAGTCCGCAGGTGCGCGGACATGAACGCCACGGTCGTTGGTGCGACGCGCTCGTGAACGGCGTGACCCGCCGAGGATGATCCCGGTGACGCCGTTCCAACTGCATATCCGTTCGGCGCGAGTTGTCGGGCACCGTCTTGAAGATGCCGCCGCGACCGCTATGCTTGCATCGGTTCTCGCTCAGAATGCATAGCCGATTCCTGGAGGCGTAGATGGTCCGTCCCGACACCTTCCGCGAAGTCCGTCAGCACCTCGCCGGTCTCACCGACGAGCAACTGGAAGCGCGCTTCTGGGAACTCGCGCAGAAATGCGTCGACCCGCTCGTGGAGCTCGCCCGCACGCACACCTCACCCTCCATCGAGCGGAGCGTGCTCATGCGCATGGGCGTCGACTCGCGCACCGCGATGGCCGTCGTGACCGAGTGTGACACCCGCGGCCTGCTCGCCCACGGCGCTGGGCATGTCATGCTGAAGTGCATGCAGGCGTGGAGCGTGGATGCGCCGGCGGCTGCCGAGCGACTCGCGGCCGGCACGGGCTGGGACGACGTTGCCTCGTTCTGGGGAGGCGCGCGATGAGCACGTTCCTGCCGCCGGACCCGCCGCTCGATCCCAACGAGAAGCTCGACGTCGAGGCACTCCTCGTCGGACTGGAGCACTACCGCCCTCGCCGTCGCGGCTGGACGTGGCGCAAGCAGGTGCCCAACCAGCAGGCGTACGAGTTCACCTACCGGGAGACCTCGGAGCCGCTCGCGCACTCGGTCCCGCTCCCGGCGGCACACTACTTCGACAACATCGATCCGCAGCCGGACTGCGTCATCACGAGCGAGATCGCCTCGGGCCGGCCCGAAGACGACATCCGCCGCATGCGCATGGCGGCCTGGCACGGCGCCGACCACATCATGGTCATCCGGACCGCCGGCCAGAGCCACATGGACGGCCTTCTGGAAGGCACGCCCGAAGGCGTCGGCGGCATCGCCATCACGCGCAAGCAGCTCCGCCTCACGCGGCGGGCGCTCGACCTCATCGAGGACGAGGTCGGCCGTCCCATCAACTTCCACAGCTACGTGAGCGGCGTCGCAGGACCGGAGATCGCCGTCATGTTCGCCGAGGAGGGCGTGAACGGCGCCCACCAGGACCCGCAGTACAACGTGCTCTACCGCAACATCAACATGTACCGGTCGTTCGTGGACGCCGCCGAGGCGAAACGCGTCATGGCGAGCACGGGCATGCTGCAGATCGACGGCGCGCATAACGCGAATGCCACCGCCGTCCGCGCGTGGAAGGTCATGCCGGAGCTCCTCGTGCAGCACGCCATCAACTGCGCGTACTCGGTGGCCGTCGGCATGCCGAAGGAGAACATCGCGCTTTCCACCGTGCCGCCGGACGCGCCGCCCGCGCCCTGCATGCGCATGGACCTGCCGTACGCGATCGCGCTTCGCGACCTCTTCGGGCAGTACAAGATGCGCGCGCAGGAGAACACCCGCTACATGGAGTCAGACGCGCGAGAGGCCACCGTCTCCCACGTCATGAACCTCATGATCTCGCGGCTGACCTCGGCGGACATCCAGTCGACCATCACGCCGGACGAGGGCCGGAACGTCCCGTGGCACTACAACAACATCGCTGCCGTGAACACGGCCAAGCAGTCGCTCATCGGCATGGACGGACTGCGCGAGATGGTCACGGTCGACCGCGAGAATCCCGAGCTCAAGGACCGCGTGCGCGAGATCAAGGAGCGCGCGGTGCTCTTCCTGGAAGCAATGCTCGCCGACGGCGGCTACTTCGCGGGCGTCGAGGAGGCGTACTTCGTCGACTCAGGCGAGTACCCGGAGACGCACGATGACGGCATCGCGCGGTGCTCCGACGGCGGCGTGGCCGAGGGAACGATCATTCCTCGCGCGGACGACTACCTCGCGCCCGTCTGCCACCACTTCGGCGAGAACCACCTGCCGGAGGGCTTCCGCGGCGAGGCGTTCGGCGAGCAGTCGCCCTGCGCGCTCATCGGCGCGTGCACGCTCTGCGACGACGCCAAGGTGCCGTACACCGACGAGCTCGACCCCACCGACAACGTGAACGTCCGTCTCGCCGAGACGGCCGAGCTGCGCGAGAAGGGCCTCATCAAGCCCGAGGTGGAGTGGGCGGGCGACGGCTACGTGGCGGTCACGATGTTCCTGCCGGCCTCGGATCGCGTCGCCGAGGCAGCCGCGCTCGAGCTTGGCCGAGCGATGAACCTCACCGACGTGGAGGTCATCAACCGCCAGGTCATGCACCCCGCCGAGGGCACGCTCGTGGAGATCAAGGGGCGCCTGGACGTCGCGATCGACCCCGCGACGCTCATCATCCCCGAGCCACAGCAGGTGCTGACCGACGAGGAGATCCGCGACTTCGTGCACGAGCGAAACCTGCGCGTGATCGCCGCGACCGTCGGGAACGACGAGCACTCGGTGGGCATGCGCGAGATCATCGACATCAAGCACGGTGGGCTCGAGAAGTGGGGCTTTGGCGTGACCTATCTCGGCACGAGCGTGCCGATCGAGAAGGTGCTGGACGCCGCCGTCGAGCACGCGGCCTCGGCGGTCCTCATCTCGACGATCATCACGCACGGCGACGTCCACCGCGACATGATGGAGAAGCTTGCCGACCTCGCCGAGGAGAAGGGCGTGCGCGACAAGCTGCTGCTCATCAGCGGCGGCACGCAGATCACTGACGAAATCGCGTGCGAGAGCGGCATGGACGCCGGCTTCGGTCGCAAGACCAAGGGCATCCACGTGGCGAGCTTCATCGTTGAGGCGATGCGCGAGCGAGGGATGTAGCACTCCTCCGCGCTGCTACCTCGTCCGATAGACGTCCGCCCGGTGGTCGATCCGGACCACGAACACGCGCATCTCCTCGTCGTCGATCCGGTAGACGACGCGGTACGCGCCGCGCCGCGCGCTGTGGTAGCCGTCAAGCTCGAACAGGAGCGGCTTGCCCACTCGATGGGGGTTCTCTGCAAGCGCCCCCGTGATGAACTCCACGACGGCGGTCGCTGCGTACTCGGGCAGTCGTGCAAGGATTCGCGCCGCTGACGCGGCTACCACAAGCTCGTAGGCAGCCACGCGCCTAGCCCCGGTTCAGGTACTTCGCGCGCAGCTCGGCAGCCGTGAGGACGGAGCCCGCAGCGATCTCGGCCTCGGCGGCTCTGATCTCCTCGACTGCGCCGGGGGTGGACAGGAGGTCGAGTGTCTCCTCAAGGTTCTCCAGATCATCCGGACTGATGATGACTGCGGCCGGCCGACCGTTGCGGGTGATGATGACGCGCTCGTGCTGTCCCTCAACAAGATCGACGATCTCGGAGAGGTGCGCTTTCACATCGGCAAGTGAACGAGTCTCTGACATGACTAGAATTATAGTCACACTGGATGAGGGGTCAAGATGCTCCCTGCGTCAATGCGTCGGTACGACGCCACCTCTGGAAAGTTAGCATATCTGATAACTTTTCAGAGGGTCGCGAGAGGGGTCACCCGATGTTCAAGCTGAGCTCTGGCAGTGGCTGGTCGTGGGAGCGCTACTCGGGAACCGACGCTCCCGATTGCCCGAGCATGAGCAATTCCGCCGGGAGTTCGACGTAGTAGTCTTCGATCCGCGCGGCCTGCTCCAGCGAGCCAAGGCGTTCCCCAAGGTCAGGTGCGGCCGTGAAGACGATGGCGCGGCCCTGCGTCTGCTCCACCAGGTATCCGTGTTCCACCAGCGACGCGAAGTCGCGGTGTGCGGTTGCGTATCCGATGCCGTGCGCCGTCCGGTGGTAGCCGATGCGGAACGTGGCGCCTGGGATTCGGAGCGCCCGGCCCAGGATCGAGCGCTGCCGGTGATTGAGCGAGGTGTCCGCGTGCAGACGGGCGCGGACCTCATCATCGACGACTCGCGCCCAGCTCAAGCGGTTCCGGAACTGGCTCAATGCGTGCGTCAGCAAGATGAGCTGCACCGCCAGCCACGGCGTCGCGTTCGCCTCGTGGTACCGGTCGAGCATCTGTGTGAGCGCGTCAGCGGCTGCAACCGAGACGCCCTCGGCGGGGCCGACACCGCTGGGAAAGACCCCCAGGGGGACAACGGCCCCGGGATGGCGCGCCAACTCCAGCGCTGAGCGCGAGACGGGAATAGTGCCGAGGATCGGGTATCCCTGCCTCAGTGCGTAGAGGCGGAAGATGATTCGGGACATCACGCCGTTGTATGCGGGGAACGGAGCGAAGTACGCGATGACCGTGCGCAAGATGCACGCGGTGATGGCGGGGTGCTCGCACTTGGCGCGGTAGACGGAGCCGGCATACTCGCATGCGCCCCTCAGGATCGCCTCTCGCTGTCGCGCCTCCTCATCGGAGACTTGTACGCGATCGACAGGAACTCCCGCTGTGAGTTGGGCATACAGGCCGTGGAGCGTCTCCGGCGTCCACGGCAGACTCGTCATCTCGTGGAGCTGCTCTCCCAGCTGGAACTGGTTCAAGACCAAGCGCTCCGCGGGTGTGCGCGGCTGCCGCTGCATGAGCAGCAGGTCCTTGGCTGAATCGCCGTCGACACCCACTCCGTCCAGCTGCGCTGCACAGATAGCCTCGTCGACGTTCGACTGGATGAGGAACCGCGCTCCGGCGCGCCTGCTCGTCTCTTTGTAGAGAAGCGACTCCTCGGTGCAGAAGCGGTCGATCTCGCTCAGCGCTCGCCTCATAGCATGCGTGTACACGTACCAGTGCAGCCGGCCGTCTTCGTCCGGAATTGGCGAATACACGGCGCCCGTACGAGTGACGGCGGACACCAGGGCGATCGTCTGCTCGCGCGTGAAGCCTGCGGGGACGGGGAGGCCTGAGAGCTTGTCAAGCGGGACGGTGTTGGCCGCGGCAAAGAGGATCGACTGCCGCACGTCGTCGCGGTCCAGCAAGCCGATGAGTCGTTCGACGTCCCCTGCCGGGGCAGGCCGCGAGTTAGAACTTCTGGACGGTGACATCACGCCCCCAATGATCGCCGTGAGTCTCAGCTGCGCTCGGTCGGTACGATCGAGGTGATCTCATTGTATCCATTTTGGAGAGATTGACAATACAAGACCCGAGTTTCAGTATATGGGTTATCCACTCCGGACAGGTGGATAATTCACGACCTGTGTAGACAAGAGAATAGGGATACAGGGGAAGGGGTGTGCATATGAGTAGGCGTGGTGTCTTCGGCATCGTCATCGCGCTCGCCTATGTTGCGGGAATCGCCTATGCGATTCGAGCTGCGCAGGCGGACGGTGCCAAACTGCTCTTCGACTCGGCCACGTGGCTCGTGTGGCTCGCGCCGTTGGTCGGCGTGATCGGGGCAGGGTTGACCAAGCGCACGGATCCGGTGATCGAGGGCGACCGCGTGCTCAGGCACGACGGCCCGGCACGGCTGGAGCACTGGACGCACGGAATCGGGACCGCCGCGCTTCTCGTCTCCGGAATCGCGATGGGCGTGTGGTTCTTGCCGGCGCTCGTCGCCAGCGGGGAGCCGATCACGGCGTGGATGAACGTCCATTTCGTGAGTGTGGTGGTGTTCCTGTTCGGCACGTTCTACTACGCCGCGAACACGTTCCTGGCAACGAAGCGCTTCAAGGAGCACTTGCCGACGAAGAACGCGCTCGAGTTCACAAAGCGTCACTACGGGCGCCTCCTAGGCATCAAGAAGTACTCCATGCCACCGGAGACCAAGTACTTCGAAAGCGAGAAGATGGCGTTCCTGCTCGCTCTCGCTTCGACGGTCGTCATCATCATCACTGGGCTCCTGAAAGTGGCGGCCCATGCGATCGACGTGCCGGCGGGACTCATGGCGGTCGCCACACCGGTGCATGACATCGCCACCGTCGCCATGCTGGCCTTCTTCCTGGCACACGTGCTCTTCGCGGCGATTCTGCCCATGGGCTGGCCGATGCTGCGCTCGATGATCACCGGCTACATCTCGCTCGAGCACGCCAAGGCGGAACACGCGGGGTGGGTCGCCGAGCTCGAGGGCGACGGTGAGGTCGCCGAGTTCGTGGGTAGCTGGTCGCCATCCAAGACGTCCGATGAGGACGCAGCCTGAAGCAGCCCGGTCTCGTCACTGCGAATCTGAAAGGAATGACGATGGCAGACATCGATAAGAAAGACTCCGTCGCCAAAGCAGGCGTATCACGCCGTGAGTTCCTCACCGGCGCAGGCAGCCTCGGTATGGGAGCCGTATTCGGCGGCGCGTTGTTCGGCGGCATCCTGTTCCCCGACAAGGTTCTCGCGATACCGGCGTCCGAAGGCTATCTCCTCGTCGACAAGACGGAGTGCGCTGGCTGCACGACGTGCATGGCGGCTTGCTCGATGGTCCACGAGGGCAAGGTAAGCCTCTCTCTCTCACGCATACAGATACTGCGCAACCCGCTAATCTCCTTCCCGAACGACATCACGCAGGAGCAGTGTCACCAGTGCGTGTATCCGGCCTGCGTGGAGGCCTGTCCGACCGGCGCCATGCATGTGGATGCGGCCAACGGCAACGTGCGTACCGTCGATGAGGGAAAGTGTATCGGCTGCGAACGCTGCGTGAACGCATGCCCGTACGCGCCAGCAAGAGCGCTGTGGAATCCCGCAGATCGTCATGCGCAGAAGTGTGACCTGTGCGCCAATACGCCGTACATGACTGAAGACGGTGGCCCCGGCGGCAAGCAAGCCTGTGTGGAAGTATGTCCGGCCAGTGCAATCAAGTTCACAAGAGAGATTCCGTCACAGGACGGCAGGGGCTACGACGTGGACCTATATCCCGAACCAGCTCTCACCAGGGGGTGGAAGTAAATGAAGGGCGGACATGCAGGAAAGATCTTGCGCGTCGACTTGACGAGCAAAAAGATAGACACGATTCCCACCGAGAAGTACGAGCAGTGGATCGGTGGGTACGGCCTCGGGATTGCAGTGTTCTACGACGAAGTCGACAAGGACTACATAACCGACACGTACGACAAGACGGGATTCGAACCCGAGAACATCGTCGGGCTGTTCGGTGGGCCGCTGCAGGGGACGCTTTCCCCGAATGGCGGGCGGACAGAGGTCGTGGGCATGTCTCCCGAAAGCTATCCGCGGCCGCAGTTCTCGCGTAGCAACTTCGGCGGCAAGTTCTCCGCGATGATGAAGTTCGCTGGCTATGACGGAATCATCGTCAAGGGCGCTTCGGACACGCCGGTCTGGATCAACGTCATCGATGATGTGGCGAAGATCGAAGACGCGACAGGAGTCTGGGGTCTCGACACCTACGAGACGCAGGAGGAGATCTGGCGGCGGGTCAACAACCGCGACTACAAGGACTGGGTACACACCGACACTACGCGGGATTCCGGCCGGACCACCCAGCGTCCTGCTGTCGTCGCGATGGGACCTGCCGGCGAGCGCCTTGCGCGTCTTGCCAGCCTGGTCCACGAAGAAGGACACGGCGGCGGCCAGGGCGGTTTTGGCGCTGTCTTCGGCTCGAAGAATCTGAAGGCCATCAGCTTCCTAGGCACGGGCTCGGTGCCGATCGCCGACCCGCAGGCGCTCTATGACACTCGCCTCTGGTACAAGAGCCATTCGACGGTTGGCAAGCCTGGCGGCACCTTCGGGAACTGGGGCACGGAGAACTATGGTCGCGCGCTCAGCTGCTACGGTTGCGACCGCGGCTGCTTCGCGAACTTTGACACCGGCGGCAAGTTCATCGGCGCAGGCAATATGTGCGTCGACCAGTACTACGCCCAGGCGGAGGACGTGGCTCTCCACGGGAAGATCACCGACGCGTCCGTCGAGTCCGACACGTGGATGCAGCGCTACGGCATCAACGCTTACGAGCTGGCCACGGGCATGGCAACACACTCCAGCAAGAGGAGCAAGGAATTCAGGCAAGGGGTGAGCTGGCTGCACTCCTTGCACCAGCGCGGGATTCTAGGCAACGGGGCGGAGTTCAAGTTCCAATCCGACCTCGACTTCAGCCAGGTAGGCACGAAAGAGTTCCACCTTGAGCTGCTGCGCAAGATCGCGTACCGAGAAGGCATCGGCGACGACCTGGCGGAGGGCATCGTGCGCGCGGCCAAGAAGTGGGGCGTGCTGGAGTCCGATCTGGTGAGCGGACTGCTGCCCATGATCTACTGGGTGGGCGAAGTGCACTGGGGCGTTCAGCCGTGGTGGGCCTACAGCTCGATCTTCCAGTCGCGCGACATCAACCGTCACATGCTATCCGAGATTCTGCACGGGCCGAAGATCGGCGCCGAGGCGAGTATCCCGGCGGAGGTCCGGGCCAAGAGACTCGCTGAAATCGCTGGCCCGTGGTACGACGAACTCACTGGCGACAGCAGCGAGGACGGCGTCTACAGCATCCACATGGCGCACCTGGTCGCGTGGTCGACCCGCTATGCCAAGATGTACGAAGACTCGATCATGCTGTGCGACTTCAACACACCGCTTCTCTTCGACGACGGCGCACCGGACGGAAAGGGCATCACTCCCGAGTACGAGACTAGGTTCTTCAACGCGATCACTGGGCTGGATATCACCTACGAAGAGGGCCTGGACATCGGTCGCAGGATCTACAACTTCGAGCGCTCTGTGATGGCTCTCCACGGCAGGCATCGCAACGAAGAATACTGGCCGCCGTACCCGCCGTACGACTCCTACGTCTACCACGAGGGATTCCCGAACCTGCAGAACTTCAAGGCAGGCGGCAGTCCGGCCGAGCAGTACCTGGTCTACAAGAACGGCGAGTGGACCGACGAGGTGTGCGAGTTCGCGTTCGACAAGGCGAAGATGGACGAGTTCAAGACCCTCTACTATGACCTGGAGGGTTGGGACACAGCCACCGGTCTGCCCACACGGAAGACGCTTGAGGAACTGGATCTCAAGTTCCTCGCGGATGAACTTGCCTCCCGAGGGAAGCTCCCGGGCTAGGTCACCATCGGGGTGCCGTCACGACGCGACGGCACCCCGACGTGTCACGGCAGCCGGGGTAGGCGGACTCATGCGGCGTAGGTGCGATCGCGTACCTCGACCTCGCCTAGAGCGCCGACCGGACGCGATGCGAGGGGCGCGGTCAAGTGATCGCGCCCGTTCGAGCCACTGTGCCGAGAGCGATGGAGGTGAGAAACGGTGGATGTGATGCTGATCAACTCACCCGTGACGTTGGGGAACGAGCACGCTCGATTGAGCCCTCCCCTGGGTCTTGCTTACATTGCCTCGGCACTGATGGGGGCTGGGTACCGTGTTGACGCCATCGACTTCAATGTCAACGGGCTGAACCTCAAACGGATCGATTCGATGCTCTCACTCGATCATCCGAAGATCGTCGGGATCTCGACCACGACGGAGACCTACGGCAACGCGCTTCGCATCGCACGCAGGGTGAAAGAGAACGCGCCGAGCACCGTGGTGGCGCTTGGAGGCGCTCACCCCACCATTCTCCCGGAGGCGGTACTTGCCGAGGAGAGCGTGGATTTCGTGGTGGTGGGCCCGGGCGAGCAGACGATGGTCGCCTTGGCCGAGCACCTGATCCACAATCGCGGCGAGCTCGCTACGATCGCCGGCCTTGGCTACATCGAAGGTGGCGAGCTGCACTCCAATCCAAGAGCAGAGTTGCCGCATCCTGACGATCTACCGTTGCCGGCCCGCGAGCTGTTCCCGCTCGAGTTCTACCGCAATGCGTGGAACGTGCTGACGGCCACCGGCAGCTGTCCGTATCGCTGTCCGTTTTGCTCGGCGTCTGCGCTATGGAAGGGCTGCCGGAATATGCGGTCACCCGGAAGCATAGTGGCCGAGATTGAGCATCTCCAAAGAACACATGATGTGAGCCGTGTGTTCTTCACGGACGACATCTTCACGCTCAACAGGCGTTGGGTGAGCGAGCTCGCGGAAGCGTTCTCGGCGATGGAACAGCGCATCGAATGGGGATGTGCGACCAGGGTCGACCTCGTGGACGCTGCGCTCGTCGCCGAGATGGCCGAAGCGGGCTGCACCAGCATCCAGTTCGGTGTGGAGTCGGGCTCTCAGCAGATATTGGATTCGGTCAAGAACATACAAAAAGAGCAGGTCATCGTCGCTGTGGAGGCTTCGGTGGCGGCAGGGATCGACGCGGTCTGCTCGTTCATGGTGCCATTTCCGGAAGACACGCTCGATACGCTCGATGAGACGCGACGCTTCATGCACGAGGTCGATGACGCGGGGGGTCGTATCTTGCTGTCCTACACCTGCCCTTACCCCGGCACGATGTTCTACGACAAGGCCGAGGAACTGGGACTACGCATCCTCTCGGATTCGTGGGATGAGTACGACGCGAAGCACGTGGTCATCGAGACCCGGTATCTCGCGCGGGACCAGATACATTCGACCGTCGAGGCGATTGCCGCCGACCTCGGTATGACAAGGAGTGTGTAGGACAGTGGCCGCCTCCCATCCCTGGCGAGGTGAGATGCACGCGGTAGTCTCGGATGAGCACGTCTGGCGCCAAACGCCTGGATGATCCACCGCCGTATTCGTCTTGAACCTGTCGTCGGCTGCCCGGAGTGCGGGTCGGGTGCGCTTCGCACTCCGGAGAGCCGACGGGACGCCTCACCCGCTCGGCTCCATGTGTCCTCGAATGTGGCCCACCCATGCGGGAGTCCCTCCGAACCCCGTCTCCTGCCGGGGGGCGGGTACACCTCCTTGGGGGACTCCCTACGACGCCTCCTTCCCAGGGCTGCGACGAGGACAGTGCGGGGGCCGGGATACGAGATCCGGCCCCCGTAGAGGCTGTCGCGACGCCGCGGGCGTTGCCGTGGCCATGGGTGGACGGGGTATCTTCTACATCGAGCGTCGGGCGGCACTCATCGGCGAAGGCGATTCCTGTGAAGGCACTCATCCTCTACTGGTCGGTCAACGGCACGACGAAGCGCGTTGCCGAGAGCATCGCCGAGGGCCTTCGTTCGGCAGGCGCTGAGTGCGTCATGCACGACCTGCGCGCCGGCGCGCCGAGCGAGCTCGAGACCTATGACCTCCTCGGCGTTGGGTTCCCGGTGCACTGGTACCGCCCGCCAACGCCCGTGAGCCGGGCGATCGCAGCCCTCGCTCCTCTCGGCGGCCGCTCGGTCTTCGCGTTCTCGCTCAACGGGACCTACCGGGGCGCCGCCCTCAACCGCGCTCGGTCGGCGCTCGTGCGCGCGGGCGGGACGGAGATTGGCGCCTTCGCGTCGTACGGTGAGGACAACGTCCACCTGTACACCCGCGAGGGCTGGCTCCTCTCCCCGGGGCACCCGACGGAGCCTGAACTCGAAGCCGCGCAGAGGTTCGGCACTGCGATGGTGGAAAGGCACCGGCGACGCCGTGCGGGTGAAGCGCTGCCGCTCTCGCGCCCACGCGACCCGCGCACGCACGCACTGTACGCCCTCGAACGACTGGTGACCGGGCCCCGCCTTACGCGGATCCTCTACTCGCGTCTCTTCCGCGTCGACCCGGTGCGCTGCACAAGCTGCGGCAAGTGCGCTCGCCGGTGTCCGACGGGAAACATCGCTTGGGAGCGCGGCACAGTGCCGAGGTGGGGTCGCGACTGCGTGCTCTGCCTCGACTGCGTCAACACGTGCCCCGAAGAGGCGGTGAGTTGCCCATTCGACTGGGCGATATTCCGCCCGATCATGCGCCTGAACGTGAACCGAGCGCTTCACGACCCGGACCTCGATCGCGAGCCGGTCGTGCACCGCAAGGGGCGGCTCGAGCGGGCCTGATCCTGCGGTCGCCTGACAGGAACAGGGACTCGCCACTGTGCTGCTGGGCGCACGACGACGACCGGCTCCGGGATGTCCACGAGCCATGTCGGAGAAGTTAGCATATATGATAACTTCTCAGAGGGTCGCGAAAGGGGTCACCCGATGTTCAAGCTAGAGCTCTGGCAGTGGCTGGTCGTGGCAGCAGTAGCGCTGGCCCCCGTAGGCGTGATGTCGACGGCGATTCTGCGGATGTTCCCCACGGGTGACGCCAACGGAGGAACAACGCGACCCGCGACCCCGCTCGAATCCGGCTTCTACGGCGTCACCGCCCAACCGGGCGCAAGCGTCTTCGACGTATGGTCCTACCGAGTGCAGGCGCGCTACGCCGGTCGTGCCCGCATCGTCATAGCCGACGACGGCACCGTGTCCGTGGCAGGTCCACGCGTCGGCGCTGCGGCGTATCGCGCCTGGATCTGGCTCCAGACACTCCTCCTCGCGCTCGTGCCCGCTGCGCTCGTCGGCGCGGCCGTACGCCTCGACTGGCGCTGGCTGCTCCTTGGGATCGGCCTGCTCCTCCTGAGCACCGGCGTCATGGGTATCGGCGCGGGCATCTGGCCCGGCGCGGGCGAAGTGAAGCTCGTCGCGGAAGGCGCGTTTGAGGCCACCGAGTTCCCCGCGTCCGCCATCAAAGACCTCGGCATCGGGAAGTGGGCCACCGACGGCATGCAGGTCGCTCTCTTCCACTACAAGCCCATGATCGACCAACTCGCGAAGGAGAACGCCGTGACGTTCACGGCACCCGACGGCTCGGGTCACCGGGTCCGCTACGCGCTCCACTGCTACGACGAAGGAGCGACGCGCAGGCGCTCGAGGCGCTCCTGCGCGAGAAGTCCGCCCGCTAGTTCGTAGTCATCATCGACCCGTTCGCGGGGCCCTGCCTCCGGTCTTGAGACGGGCCATCAGTGCGTCCTCCGGCAGCCCGTTGCCGTTCCAGCCGCGCTGCCGGTAGTAGTCGCGCTTGAGCGACTCCAGCGGCACGACGCTGCTCGCATCGCCGACGTCCATCGGCTCGTGCGTCAGCCGCCGGGGCAGCACGTCCGCCGCGCTGTCCACGCCGAAGCGCGACTGCAGCGATCGCTCCAGGTTGTAGGCGCGCTCGCCCACCTCCCAGAAGCCGCCGAAGCCGTACTTCACCCCGGTGGAGAGCTCGATCGCACGGATGTGAGGGATCAGCGGCATGGGGATGCGGAGCAGGTCCTTGGGGAGTACGCGCAGGAGCCGGATCACCCTGCCCGAGCGACCGAAGAGTATCGCTGCGGCGCGGCCCCAGCCGTTCTCGGGCGTGGCTACCAGCGGGCCGGGCAGCACGCCAAGCGTGGTGAACAGGCAGCTGCCGGCCGAGGAGACCGCCTCCATGAGGTCCTGGAAGAGCGCGACCAGCGCGCGCCTTGCCCCTCGCAGAACGGCCGTCCATGCTCACCGCGAGCCCTTCGAGCGCCACACCGTAGCCGGCGCCAAGATGGCACCCGCCTCGGTTGGCGACGGCGTAGCCGAGGCCCTGGCCGACCGCGCCTCGCGGTTCGTAGGCGGCCAGTTCCAGCCCCTTTACCTGCAGTGCGAACTCGCCGCCGCCGTGCAGAGCGGCCAGCGCCCGGCTTCCAAGCGCCAGCTCGCCACCCAGTCCCCGCCGGTAGGCGATGTCCTCGAAGAGCGCGGCCAGCCCGTCGGTCTGGCCGAACGCGAGGCCGTTCTCCCAGAGCCCGCGCTCGGCGGCCTCCATCGCATAGGCGATCGTGCCCCCCGTGCTCATCGTGTCCAGGCCAAGGTCGTCCAAGAGCACATTCCACTCGATGATGCGGTCCAAGTCCGGGTTCTCGAGGTTCGCGCCCAGGAGCACCAGCGTCTCCAGCTCGGGCCCCTTCACGCGCCGACCCTCCACCTCCACGACGCGCCCGCACTTGATCGGGCAGCTCGTGCACCCGGCGGTTCCAACCAGCCGTCCCGCCGCAAGCGCCTCGCCGTCGATCGCGGCAGCGCCGTCGAAGCGCCCGCGCTTGAAGTTCCGCGTGGCGACGATGCCGAGCTTCTGCATCGGCCCCAGGAAGCCCGCCGTCCCCAGCCGGGGGAGCGAGCCGCCCGCGATCGGATGCGCCTTGATCGCTGCGGTCCACCCCTTGACGTGCGCCCGGTAGCGCTCCGGCTCCGCGACGGGCACCGACCGCGTGCCCCATGCCGCGATGCCCTTGAGGTTCTTCGCGCCGAAGACGGCGCCCATGCCCGCGCGCCCGGCGGCGCGCTCGTCGGAGAGCAGGCACGCGTACGGCACAAGGTGCTCGCCGGCCGGGCCCGCCACCAACGTCCCGCAGCGCTCGCCCACCGCCACGCGAAGTGCGTCCTGCGCCGCCGACGTCCCAAGCCCCCACACGCCGTCGGCGTCGTGCACCTCCACGCCGGCCTCGCGCACCTCCAGCCACGACGGTCGCTCTGCGCGCGCCCGGTGAGCACGAGCGCGTCGTAGCCGGCTCGCTTGAGGTGGGTGCCGAACGAACCGCCGCAGTTGGAGGCGGCCGGAATCCCGGTGAGTGGCGAGAGCGCCGCAGACGCTGAAGCGCGCAGACGATGGGGCACCCGTCCCCGTCAGCGGCCCGGTCGACACCACCACCACGTTCTCGGGACCGAGCGGGTCGGCGTCGGTGGGGAGGATGTCGGCGAGGATGCGTGCCGCCATCGACTTCCCGCCAAGCCACGTGCGGTACTCCTCGTCACTCCACGGGTAGTCGGTCGTCGTACCCGTCGTGAGGTCGACCGCCAGCACGCGGCCCATCCACCCGCCGCGCGGTGTCACAGCGCGCCCTCGAGAATCGCAACCAGCTCCTCAAGCGTGGGCTGCTTCAGGTTCATCGAGAGCGCGCCGTCGTCCAGCGCAACCCGCGCGATCTCCTGCACCTGCTCGGGAGCCACGCCGGCATCGCCAGAGCGTCAGCGGAAGCCCGGTTCGCTCGTGCAGCATCGCCAGCATCCCCCGCACGCTCTCAATCGCGGCCTTACCGCGCTCGGCCGGCGGCGTGGCGGCGTACACGTCGATGCCCGCCAAATTGCCCAGAATCTCGCCGTACCGGTCGCAGGCCACGTCCATGTTGTACGCCATGCCGTGCGGCAGCAGGAGCGCCATCGCGTCCCCGTGCGCCACGCCGGCCACCCCGCCCGCCGCGTGGCCCATCGCGTGCACGATGCCGACCATCGCGTTGCTGAAAGCCACACCCGCCATCAAAGCGGCGTTCGCCAGCGCCAGCCTGGCCGCCTCGTCCTCGGGGTGATCGAGCGCAACCGGCAGGTACTCGCGGATGAGATCGATCGCGGCGCGTGCGTAGCAGTCGGAGAGCGGGTTCGCCTGCCGGCAGCTCACGGACTCGACCGCATGGGTGAGCGCGTCCATCGCCGTGGAGGCGGTGAGGCGCGGCGGCAGCTTGACCGTCAGCCGCGGGTCGAGGATCGCCACGTCCGGCAACAGCGAGAGCGACTGGAAGCTCAGCTTGATGTGCCGCTCGGTGTCCTTGATGACGGCCGCCGAAGTCACCTCCGAGCCGGTGCCGGCAGTTGTCGGAATCGCGATGAACGGGACTGATCGCCGCCCCATGAGGCTCTCGGCACCGCGGTGCTCGAGGAGGTCCTTGGCGCCGTGCGTGAGCACGATCGTGGCCCCCTTCGCGGTGTCTGAGACCGAGCCGCCGCCAATCGCGATGATGCCGTCAGCGCGGGTGTCGCGGTACACGCGGGCGACCTCGTTCACGACGGCGACCGACGAGTCGACCGGCACGTCGTCAAAGACGGTCGCTATCGTCGCTTCGGTGTCGGCAAGCGCGTCCAGCACAATCGTCGCGACCTTGAGGTCCAAGAGCTGCCGGTTGGTAATCACCAGCGGCCGGCTCACGCCGAGGGAGGCGAGCTCGAAGCCGATGTGCTCGATGGCGCGGCTGCCCGAGAGGATCTTGGCCGAGTTCTGGAACTCGTAGTAGGCGGGAATCACGCGCGTGCTCCTCCCTTGAGGTCTGCGGACGTGTGGATCAGCGCAGCGTAGGCCGTCAGGTGGCCGCGCCGGCGCTCGGCGGGCCGAGGCAGGATGCGCCGCGTGATGATGTCGGGGAACAGGTAACCCTCGACGATGTGCAGGCACCGGAGGAGCGACATGGCGTGCTTCAGGTCGCCTGTGACGGTCGAGCGGTGTTCGGCGAAGGCGGTCAGCACGCCCTTCATCCCAAGCAGGACGGGAAGCGCCACATCGACGCTCTTGAAGGTCACGAGCAGGTCGGAGTCCACTTCAGCCGAGCCGAGACACCGGAGTGTGTTCCCCTCGCGGCGCCACGACACGCGCGGGCCCCACGGCGCGATGAGGAGTGTGACCACGCACGGATCTGGCCACTCGGCGACTTCCAGGCGTACGCGCTTGTCGAGCCGGGCGCTGGCGATGAGTCCTCGCCCGAGTGCCCAGAGGACGACTGCCGCGACCGCCTTCCGACCGCGCTTCACACGCCAGCCCCCAACGGCCATACACGCCTCCTCGAATCGGCCCATCCATCGTACTTTAGCGCCGCCGCCGCCCTTGCGGTATGGTTCAGGCGGGCTACGGCCCCCCGTTCATCGTCGGCAAGGAGCATCCATTGCGTGGAAAGACGCTTCTCGTCGCCATGATCGCCCTCGGTGCCGTGCTGGCCCTTCCCGGCAGTACACATCAATACACACTCATGCTACGATGCTCACATGTACAGACGTCTGAACATCACGCTCCCCGAAGGTCTGCTCGCCCGCGCTGACGCGTTCGCTCGGCGGGAGCGCTACACGCGAAGCGCTCTCATCGCTGCAGCTCTTGAGGCGTTCGTGGATGGAGAGCCTGCAGTCGGCGGCGCCGATGCCGTCCGTGAGTCGGCCGCGGTGTATGCTCCTGAAGCGGTCGGGCTCAACCCGGCGGTCCGTCCGCTCGTACCTGACATTATCGATGCGTGCCGCCGGTATGGCGCCGTCTTTGCCGCTCTCGTCGGCTCTTCCACGCAGCCGGATCCTGCCGTGACCCCCGCGGACCTCGATATCCTCGTGCGCTTCCCGCCGGGGCAGGCAGATCGCGCGCGGTCATACCTCGGCCTTCTGAATGAGCTGCGAGACATCGCGGGGATTCCCGTGGACTTGATCGAGGTCGAAGCAGTCCGGAATGCGCGGCTTCGCAAGGAGTTCGACCGCACGCAGGTGGTGCTCTATGAGGCCGCGTGATGTGAGCATTCCAATCGAGGTCGCGGTTCGCGCGGGAGAGTCATGACCGCTCCCCGTCCCATCGACGTACTCGTCGCGGAGATCGGCTCAACCACCACGGTCGTGAGCGCGTTCGACGGCTTGACCCCGGACGGTCCCGGCGCGGCTGAGGGGCCGCGGCTTCTCGGGCAGGGCTTCGCACCGACCTCGGTGCTGCAGGGCGACGTAGGGATCGGCGTGGACGCTGCGCGCGACGCGCTCGAAGCGGCGACCGGCCTGCTCGCGCCAGCCGTCACCCTTGCGACCTCCTCGGCGGCGGGCGGCCTGCGCATGACCGTTCATGGCCTCACGCAGAAGATGACGGCTATGGCGGCGCGCGAGGCGGCGCTCGGCGCCGGCGGCGTTGTGGAGTACCAGACTGCCGGGCGCCTCCGCGACCACGACCTCGTGGCCATCGACGAGGCCCGCCCGTCGCTCATCCTGCTTGCCGGCGGCGTCGAGGGCGGCGACACCGCGGTCATCCTCCACAATGCCGAGCAGCTCACGCACATCGAGGCGCGCCCGATCGTCGTCTACGGCGGCAACTCGGCCGCGGCGGGGGAGACCACCCAAATCCTTGAGCAGGCCGGCTTCCGCGTGCGCGTCACAAGCAACGTCTACCCGGGTGTCGACGAGCTCGACATCGTACCGGCGCGGCACGTCATCCACGACGCGTTCGAGGAGCACATCATCCATGCGCCGGGCATGGAGCGCATCGGTGAGTTCGTCACCGGCTCGATTCTCCCTACGCCCGGTGCGGTCCTCATAGCTGCCGAGGTATTGGCCGAGGCGGTCTGTGACCTCGTCGTGATCGACGTCGGCGGGGCCACCACCGACGTGCACTCGGTGACCGATGGAAGTCCCGAGATCGCGGCCATCAGCATGGACCCGCAGCCGCACGCGAAGCGCACGGTGGAAGGCGACCTGGGGACCTTCGTGAGCGCGCGCCACGTGGCGGCGCTCCTGCCGGAGGCGGAGCGTCCGGACCCGCTGCCACCTGCGATCCCCACGACGGCCGCGGAGCTCGCCGGCGCCGTCACCCTCGCGCGCGTCGCCGCGGTCACGGCCGTCCGGCGGCACGCCGGGAAGCTCGCGCACCTCTATACCCCCAAGGGGCGGCAGACGATCGCCCGAGGTCGGGACCTCACTGTCTGCCGCCTGCTCGTCGGCACGGGAGGTGCGCTCACCCGGCTGCCCGGCGGCGAAGCGATCCTTGAGGCGACGCGCGCGAGTGCGGCCGATAGCGAGCGGCTCCTGCCGCCCGCTGACGCCCGCGTGGCGCTCGACCGCGACTACGTGATGGCCGCGTGCGGCGCGCTCATCCGGCACTTCCCGACCGACGCGATCGTGAAGCTCATGCGCGAGAGCCTGGGCGTGTAGCGGCCGGGCGGCCGCGGCCGCGCGGCCGCGCCTCGCGGCGTGGTATCTTCGACCAATGGATAACTCGCCGACCCGTACACGTTCGTTCGTCCGAGTCGTCGTCATCGCCGTCGCGCTTGTTGCCGGCTTCCTGGCCCTCTACGGGATAGGCCGAGCGAACTACCTCCTGTTCCATGCGCTGGTCGAGTCGTTCTCGCTCATCGTCGCTGCAGGTATCTTCATCATCGCGTGGAACACGCGCAGTCTCTCCTCCAACCGCTACCTGCTGGTTCTCGGTTTGACGCACGTGTTCGTGGCGATCGTCGCGCTCCTGCATGCATTCGCGTACAAGGGAATGGGAGTGTTCCCCCAAGGCGGCGCGAACCTGCCAACGCAGCTGTGGATCATCTCTCGCGGGCTGGAAGCCGCTGCGTTCCTGGCCGCGAGCATCTCGCTGAGGATCAAGGTCTTCCCGCTGCGGCGCGTGCTCGTCGCCTTTGGTGTGATGACGGCGCTCGCGCTTGCCAGCGTATGGGTCGTGCCGGTGTTCCCGACGATGTTCGTCGAGGGCAGAGGGCTCACGACCATGAAGGTCGTCGCCGAGTACTTCATCATGGCCCAGTTCGGGGTTGCCGCGTTCCTTCTCTGGCGCGACCGCGAGGCGTTCGAGCCGCGCGTCTCCGGGATGCTCCTGACGGCTATCGCTCTCATGATCGCGGCAGAACTGGCGTTCACGCTCTACGTTGACGTCTATGGGCTGCTCAACCTCGTGGGACACTACTTTGTGCTGCTCTCGTTCGTGCTCATCTACCGGGCGCTCATACACACGGTTCTTCGCGAGCCGTACAGCCTCCTCTTCCGCGAGCTGAAGCACAAAGAGGAGACCGAGCACCAGATTGCCGAAACGCTTCAGGCCGCCATGCTCTCGGGGCCGGACCGGATCGGCGGCATCGAAATCGAGCATGCCCACCGCTCTGCGACTGAGGGCGTGCGCGTCGGCGGTGACTTCTGGGACCTGTTCTCGCCGGCACCCGGGCGCGTCGCATTCGTATTGGGGGATATCTGCGGCAAGGGGATCTCTGCAGTCGCCTCGAACGTCACAGTCCGCGTCACACTCCGCACCTTTGCCTACGGGGATCCCGACCCCGCCTCCGTGCTGGCGCGCACCAACGAAGTTGTGATGCAGCAGCTCCCGGATGACAAGTTCGCGACCGTCGTCTATGGCGTCATCGATGTCGAATCCGGTGAGGTCACGGTGACAAGTGCGGGCCACCCCGCACCGGTCCTGTGTTCGACAGAGTCCGCCGCGTCTGTTGACGTGCCCTCTAACCCACCCCTCGGAGTCGTCGCAGACCACACCTTCGTCGCGGGGCGGTGCTCACTGGGGGCCGGCGACGCACTCATCCTGTTCAGCGACGGTCTGATCGAAGCCGGGCAGAAGACTGACATGTACGGCATCGACCGCGTGCTGCGCCATCTGGAATCGAGCGGCGGAGGCTGCGCCGATGGCGTCGCGCAGGCAGTCCTCGATGGAGCGCTTGCTCATGCGAAGGGCGTGATTGACGACGACGTCGCGGTCGTGGCCCTGCGTCTGTCCGCCTCATAGCGAACCTTCGGCGAGCGGCTCGCGTCACGCACACATGGTATGCGCTACGGCGCGGAACCCTCGAGGGATGCAATCCATTGGTCGAGCGATGCCTGCCAACGATCGGCCTGCCGCCCGAACCGCTTGTCTCCAGTCAGCTGGCCCAACGCTCGGAGTTCGACGACGTAGAGACGATGGAAGAGGTGCGAAGAGGGGCCACGCGCGATGCCGAGCGAGTAGCGGGACCATCCCCCGATGTCATACGCAGTCAAGTGCGAGCCCAAGGAGGCCGACAGCTTCTCGAACTGGTCCCGTATCTCCGCATCTCCGGTGACGACGGCCAAGTCGTGTACGCCGAACAGGCCGACGACTGCGCCGCTGAGGACGTCATCGGCGATGCTGCTGTTCCGGTAACCCTGCAGGACAGGCTGCTTGTCCGGGAAGGCTCCCAAGACCCCTCCGTCTGCAACCGGCTTCAAAAGGAACGTGTAGGCGCGCTTCGCAGCGGAGAGGTAGTCCTCTTCTCCGGAGTCCTGATAGGCGCGCGCGAGCAGCGAGATTGCGATGGACTGCACGTTCGCGGAGGCCCAGCCGGGAGCCAGGTCGAAGACGGCGTACGGGTACCGCCAAGAGCCGTCCGGCTGTTGTTCGTCGAGGAGCCAGTCGGCTGCCTCCTGCGAGAACGCGCCGAACCGCGGGTCGCCGGTCGCAACATACCGCGTGTAGTCGCGCACGCCGGATATCGCAACGGCAACGGCGAGGACCTGGTCCTGACCACGAATCGGCGCCGTTGCCGGCTTCCACGCCGTGGAAAGACGGGCTTCCTCGGCTGGCGATACCACCGGTGATCTCAGGTCATCGACCCGGTCGGGTCTCTCCGAGAGCGGTAGGTCCACGTAGTACATGCCGAGGCGCCCGCCGGTCTGAACGCGCCAACCAGGGACCGTCGCAGTCGCATCGGCGCTCGAGGTGGGCCGGGTGTAGGCCGGGACGGTCTCCAGCGGAGACTTGAACCCCCCGCCGGTGACCCGGATCCCGATGGCGGCGAAGACCAGGAGTACGAGAGTGCCGCCGAGCGCGGCGGTGAACCGCCTTCTTGTGCGCTCCGATGCTGCCGCGCGGCGTGGCCCCGGGCTCTCCAGCATCCCATCGGTTCGGGCTCCGGGCGCCATCGTCGTCCCGATGACAGGCCAGAAGACCGCAAGCGCGGGGGCCAGGATCGCGGACGTCTGGGTGAGGCCCGTGAGCGCCACGACTCCGATCAACGGGGCGACAGATGGGCTGAGCGGCGACTCGCGTCGACGGGCGAGTGAGGAGCCGAGCGTTCCGAGATACGCTGCGAGCAGAATGACCCCGCCCTGCAGAAGGAACGTGATGTAGTCATTGTCGGTGAACGACGAGATGGCCATCTGTGGCGGACCGAACGTGCCGAGGGGGTGCTCGGCCCAGTACGACATGATCCTACCCCAGGCCTGAAGTCGACCCGCGGCATTGGCGTCGGCGCCGGCTCCGACCGTGAGCAGGTCGGGTACGGAGGTCCATCGGGAGGCGAAGCGCGAGTAGAGCACGTTTCGGGGCAGCTGGGTGGCGGCGAGGGCGAGCAGTGCGATCGCGCCGGCGGAGCCCGCCGCCAGCCGCCGCCGAGACAGCTTCAATCCCCGAACCGCGGAGACTGTCCACGGGATCAGCACGACGAGAAGCGCGAGAACCGCCGACCGCGATGCACCAAGCAGCACGATTCCGGCCGCGGGGAGGCCGAGCACTATCCGCTGGCGCATCCTGAGATTGAGTGTGAGCGCGAACACGAGCAGGATCGCCCCGAGCAGTGAGTACGGATTGGGATTCAGATAGAGACCGATACTCCGCCCGATGATCTGCTCGACGCCGAACGCAACCGATGCTCTCACGTCCCACAGATAGAGCCAGCGCTGCGGAGCGAGCGTCAGGACGCCCGTGTACCACAGAGCCTGCATCGCGCCAACCGCGAACTGGGTCCACGCGATCACGATGAGAGGGACGTAGAGCCGCCCTACGGGCGCGCCGCTCTGGACGGACAGCAGGAGGCCGATACCGCAGAGCGCAGCCAGGCTGAGGGGCGTGATCGCGGTGAAGAGCGTGCGGAGCGGGTAGCCGATGATCGGGCCCGCAAGGCTCAGTACCGTCCACACGCTCACCAGCGCAAGAAGCCACGGCGCTTCGCGCGTGCGCTCCGCCAGGAACGTCCGTGCCTGTTGGTTGGACGCGAGGAGGATCGACACCAGAAGCACCGTCAGCACGCCGGCGAGGGGCACGGCCTCCCCGGGGCCGCGAGGCACGTAGAGCCGGGAACCGACGGTCGCGTAGATCGTCAGCCATACGGTCAGTATCGTGATCGTGGAAGTCGGCAGACGCGGAGGACGTCTCGAGGCGCCGGCACCGCTCGCACCCGCCGCGGTCTCGGCGCTCGCTTCGTCATCGGCCTGCCAGGTCTCTTCCACGTCGACGTCCATCCGTGCGTCCGGTTCTGGTGTGGGACGGTGCGTCAGCCTAGTTCGGCGGCGTCTCGCCGCGACGGATTGCGTCGAAGAGCGCCGTGGCGGCTGCCTCGTCGGTGATGACGTAGGAGACACCGCCTATCGTCGCGGTGGAGCCGGGCACGGTGTACCCTGGCGCGTCTCCCTGCAGCGCCGCACCATACCGGCGCACCAGGTCCGTGATACTGGCGATACTGAGGTCGGTGTCGATATTGTCCGCGCTGGCGGCGAGGATTCTTGGAAGTTTGATGAGCTGGTCTGTCGCTGCGGCCTTGCGCGCAACCGCCGAGAGGAACGCCCGCTGGTTCCGGGCGCGAGCGAAGTCGCCCTCGGCGTATGCCTTTCGGTTCCTGACGACCGCAAGCGCCTTCGTGCCGTCCAGGTGCTGCATGCCGGCGTCAACGACGACGCCCTGACCGTACTGCACGGGTCGGTCCACGTACATGTCGATCCCGCCAAGCATGTCGACGATGGTCTTGAAGCCCTCGAAGTTGATCTGGACGTAGTGATTGACGGGCAACCCGGTGAAGAGTTTCACCGTTTCGATCGCCAGCGGCACCCCGCCATACGCTGCAGCGTGGTTGATCTTGGTCACGCCGTGCCCCGGCACCTCCGTGCGCGTGTCTCTGGGTATCGAGAGCAGCACAACAGAGTGGTCTTGCTCGGAGAGCCGAGCCAGCACGATCGTGTCGGTCCGCGCCTGTGACTCGCCGTCAAGACTGTCGTTGCCCAGAAGCAACACGTATGAGAACTCTGGGCTCTTTGTACCGGGCGGAGGCAGCACCGGCTCGTCCAGCGCCTGCTCGATGCGTTCGCGCTCTTCCTGCTTGGGAGCCAGCTTCGAGCTCACCGACATGTAGGTGTAGACCGCGTACGCCACGATGCCGACCAAGAGCAGGAGGATCGCCACGCCCGCCGTCGCCATGATCCGCCGCCTGGAGTCGTGCACCGGCGGCGTGGCCGAGGCCTGTGCGTTCTGGTCGGTCTTCCTGATGCGCATTCCGGTCGGCTCCTCTGCCTCGCTCTGTCGTCTCGGGCAAACTCATATATCATACGTCGAGGTGCCCTGCCCACGTACGCCCGCGAGCACCTCGGATTCCGCGCACTCGACTCGAGGACGATACTGCTTCCGTGATTCGATCCCTGGAGAGCAAGGGATTCGCCCGCAATGTGATGCAGCTGGCCACCGGGACAGCCATCGCACAGGTCGCTCCACTCTTGGTGACACCGGTACTCACGAGACTCTACTCTCCGACGCAGTTCGGTGAGTTCGGCATCTTCTCGGCCTTCCTCCTGGGTCTCTCCATCATCGCATCAGGCAGGTACGAGATCGCCGTGCCGCTCCCCGCGTCCAACCGCACCGCCTTCGAGCTCGTCGCACTGTCGGTGCTCATCGCTGCGGCGTTCAGCCTGCTGATCATGGCGCTCGGTCTCGCGGCCTTGACGCCTGCGGGACGTACCGCCGCCGCCGGCCTCAACGTGCGATTGACTGCCCTGCTGATGTTGCCCGTCGGCGTCCTGTCCGCTTCCACCATGCAGTCGTGCAGCTACTGGCTCACTCGCCAAGGGAAGTTCGCCCTCGTTGCGCGGGCTCGGTCGATACAGGGCGTGCTCATGGCGGCATCCGGTGTGGCGCTGGGCATCGCGGGCGCATCTGCGGGGCTTCTCATCTCGCTTCTGGTCGGCTCAGTCGCCGGATCGGTCGTTCTCCTGGCGGCGGTACTGGCAGCCGATGGCAGCCGGATCCGTGACGTGAGTGCCGAGGGTCTGAGACTGGTCTCCAGGGAATACCGTGCCTTTCCGCTACTCAACGGTGGCAATGCCGTGATGGATGCGATTCGGGAGAGCGGAACGCTCGTCGTATTCGGCATGCTCTTCGGCGCTGCCGCAACGGGGTTCCTATCACAGACGCTGCGCCTGCTGAGGGCTCCGGTGAGCCTTGTCGGGCAGGCGGTTGCGCAAGTCTACTTCCCGGCGGTCGGCAGGGCACAGGCAGAACACCGTTCGGTCCGGGAGCTCACCGCGCGGACGATGAAGAGCGTCCTGGCTCTCTCCGTGCCGCTGTACCTCGCGGTCCTTCTCCTCGGGCCCTGGGCGTTCGGGGTCGTACTCGGCGAGCAGTGGGTGACGTCGGGAACCTACGCGCGCGTCCTCTCCCCGTGGCTTGCGCTGGTGCTGGTGCTGTCGTCCCTGAGCCTGCTGCCGGTCGCCCGCAATGCGCAGCACAAAGCGCTGGGCCTCAATATCTTTGAGACCACGGCGCGGTTCACCGGGCTTCTGGTCGGGGCGCGACTCGGCGGCGCGCTCGGCGCGGTGGTCGGCGTCGCGTTCGCTGGGCTTGTCACGGGGGGCGTACAGCTTGCATGGTACTGGCGACTATCGGCGCACGCCGCGGGTCCCGCGCAGGCACCGTCTCAGGGGATGGTCGAGTGACGCAGCGCCCAGCGCACAATGGCCGATCCTGTTCCGTCGCGCGAAGCGACGCACGACTGGGTGTCCTCGTCATCAGTCACCTGTACCCGCATGGTGATCAGAGCAGCGCCGGCATATTCGTCCGCGAGCAGGTCGAAGCGCTCAGTGCCAAGGCGGATGTCATGGTCGTCGTTGGCCGTTTCGACACCTACGCCAAAGGGACGCCTGCCGGTGTCGGTGTCTCAGACCCGACGGTGGTGGAGGTCGAGTTGCCGTGGCCCCGCTGGTTGCCCTCAGCCCTCCGCGTCGCGTGGCTGATCCCCCGCTACTACCGTGGGGCCCTGCGTGTCGCTCGGGACTCAGCGCGGACGTTCGATGTCGTCCACGCGCACTACGGGCTTCCCGACGGTGTTGTGGGGGTGATGCTGGGCAGGGCGCTCTCCCTCCCCGTGGTCGTGACCCTCCACGGGTCGGACTTCTCTCATCAGATCGCGCGACCTGTCGTGGGTCGCTTCTTGGGGCGGTGGCTCGCGAAGGCGGATCGCATCATCGGAGTGAGCACACAGATCGTCGAAGGCATGCACGCCGCATTCGGGCTGACCGAGACGCAGGTCCTGCACCTGCCAAACGGCTACAACGATGCGCATATCGCCGTGCACGCGCGGCGCACGCCGAGGTACTTCCTCTTCGTGGGCTCGCTCATTCCCCGCAAGAACCCGGACGTTCTCCTGGAGTCCTATGCGCTCATCGCGCCGCAGACCACGCTCGACGTGGTGATCGTCGGGGACGGGCCGATGATGTCCCAGTTGAAGGCTCAGGCAGACCGTCTCGGAATCGCGTCGCGTGTCCGGTTCGAAGGCCAGGTTGAACACGCGGCCGTGGATGGCTATCTTTCGGAGGCAGCCGCACTTGTCCTGCCGAGCAGCCGCGAGGGGATGCCCATCATCGTCAACGAGGCTCTCGCTTCGGGGACCCCCGTGGTGGCCACGAGGCTGCCGGGCATCGAACAGCAGGTCCGTTCGGAGCAGCTTGGCTCTCTCGTGCCGGCGGGCGATGGCGCGGCGCTTGGCGCGGCGCTTCTCGAAGCGTCACGCAAGGAGTGGGACTATGGTTTGATAGCGAGGGAATGCGGCGTGGTGTCGTGGAACGAGTACGCCGACAAGCTCCTCGACCTCTACCGCTCGATTGTTCGCAACGCGTGCTGATGAGAAGCGGGGGCACTGCGTGAATCGTGAGAGGGCGCCATTGGCGTATCTGTGCCTTCAGGCCACGCGAGAGGGCCAAGGCAGCCACGCGCACGTGCATGAGGTCATACGGGGCCTTGAGCGACGGGGATATGCGGTCGACCTGTTCGAGCCTCGATACGCCCACGGAAGCGGAATGCTCCCGGGCGCTCTCGGCCGGGCGCTCGAGTTTCGTCGGCTTCAGGGAGAACTCAAGCGGAAGGCCACAGGCGCACGCGCGGTCTACATACGTGCGCACTTCGCGGCACGGACGACGGCCCGCTGGGCCAAGCGCCAGGGTATCCCGGTGGTGCAGGAGGTCAACGGCCCCTATGAGGACCTCTTCGCAGCGTGGCCGTGGACGCGCCACTTCCGGCGCTTCTTCATCGGTCTCATGCACGAGCAGTACTGTGCTGCGGACGTCCTCATCACGGTCACGGAGGCGCTCGCCGCATGGCTTGCTGACGAGACGGGACGAACCGACATTCGGGTTGTGCCCGCCGGTGCGAATACCGACCTCTTCAGGCCTGGCGCCCCACCATCATCGAGCGGCCTACCGGAGACATACGTGGTGTTCTTCGGCGCGTTTGCGGTCTGGCAGGGACTCGACACGCTCGTTGCCGCAACCGAGGATCAGGATTGGCCCGACGACGTAGCCCTGGTCGTCGCTGGCGATGGCGTCGGGCGCCACATCGTTGAGGACGCCGCAGCTCGCAACCCGCGGATCCGCTATCTCGGCACGATTCCCTACAAGGACGTTCCCGGACTGGTCGCGGGCGGCTCGGTCGGGTCTGAGCCCGGGGCACGCAGGAGGCCAGCTCCGCGACCGGACTTGCCCCCCTGAAGGTGTACGAGACACTCGCCGTCGGCGTTCCCGTGGTGGTGACTGACTTCCCGGGTCAGGCGGACCTTGTTCGGCGATATGGGGGCGCGTCGGATACGTCGAGTACACCTGACGATGCAAGGCCCTTGCTCAGGCGGTCAGGCGACTGGCGCTGGATCCTGCGAGGCGGGGGCGATGGGTGCGCGCGGTCGGGACCTGATCAGCGGCGGCCAGCTGCACTGGGATTCCGAGCTGCGACGACGGCGACGATACTCGATACGCTCCTCGCGTCCGGGAGATCGTGAGCCGACTCCTGGGGAAGACTCAGGGAGTCGCCGACGCCCCCGACGCCGTCGGTTCGTTCAAGTCCTGCGCCGCTTCGTTCGATACTTGTACCAGCGAACGTACGCGCAGCGACGACCGAGTCACGATCCCGAAAGGGAAGATGGCCACGTGAGACTCCCACTCCGCAGCCGGGGCACCATGCGGCCGGCACGTCCGGGCGCCCGGTTCGCTGGCCTCTTCCTTGCCGCGGCTCTCTCGTTGGCGAATCTGGCGCCTCTGCAGCACCTGACTGCCGTCGCCACCGCTGCTGAGGCCAACGTCATCTCCGTGCGGGATTTCGGTGCCGCGGGCAACGGCGTCACCGATGACACGGTCGCTATCCAAGCCGCCGTCAAGTCGGGCCCGACGCCGAGGACGGTCGTGTTTCCGCCCGGCACGTATCCCTTCGCAAACGTCTATGTCCCGAGTGACACCGCTCTGGTGTTCCAGGACGGCGCACGTGGGCTCGCCCCGCCGCAAACGACCGAGGCCGACGTGTTCTTCGGCATCGTGGGCACCGAGAGCGTTCGGGTGCGCAACGTCAGCCTCGAGGGCGGCACCTTCGAGGGGCGCGGTGTCATGGGGGGCGTCTTCGTCGCGAAGTACGCCGAGCGTGTGGCGGTGCGGCGAACGAGTTCTCTCAACGTGCTCAAGAACGTCGGCACGCAGCTCTCCACCGACGTCGACGTACGCGACTGCGTCGCCAGCGGCGGCCGGTGGGGCTTCGCGTTCGAGCAGTCCGCACATGTCGTGGTGACGGGCTGTGAGTCCCGCAATACCGCCCGCGACGGCATCGTGTTCTACAGTCGCTGCCAGTATGTGACGGCGTCAGACAATCTTGTGGTCGACTACATGACCGGAGGGGACGTCGGTGTCGGCGGGATACAGGTGTACGGGTCATCCGACGCCACCATCACAGGCAACGTGATCCTGAACGGCCATTACGACTCGGCGGGGATACGGTTCCGGGACTCTGAGTTCTTCTGGTGCGAGGGCAACTACATCGAGAATCCCGGATCGAGCGGCCTCCAGGTCCACCGGGTGGGGGACTTCCCCGGCCTCGACGGCGGCAACGGCACGTTCATCAACAACGTCGTCGCGGGAGCCAAGCTCCGCGGCGTCGACGTGGCGAACCCGCTCTCCAAGAAGGTCCGAATCCTCGGCAACACCATCCTCGATACGTCAAGCGCGAGCGGCGTGAGTGCGGGTATGGCTATCGTGGCCATTCCAGCGGACTGTGCGGTTGTTGGTAATCGCATTGAGCGCGCCACAGGCGCAGGAATCCAAGTGGGCGGATCCGGTCAGTTGGTGGCGTGGAACAGCGTGACGGATGTCGCATCGGTGAACTTCGGCCCACGCGTCGGCGTGTTCGTTACCGGAACCGAGCAGGCAGTGGTCGCCAACACCATCGTAGACTTGTTGGGGAACATGCTGAATGGCGTCCGAACGTACGACGGCAGCAGCGCTCTACTGCGCGATAACGTCATCGTCGGGTCGACGGGCGCACCATACGATATCCGAGGTACGGAGCTCCCGATCATTCGCAATGACGTCGGCCGCCAGCGATCTCGCGAAGCCTGGAACCGGCGTCGTCCTCTGAGTGGGTGCTGAGCATCATCGCGACCGACGCGCGTCCTCGGTGGTTGCCGCGCTCCGGGTCACCGTGGACGGGGACGCCCCACAGATTCTCGATGGCGCTGAGGGCAGCGTCGTGCTCTCGGCCGCGCAAGCGCACGACGTGGAGATCGCAGCAATCGATCAGGCTGGCAATGTGGCCGTCGAGACGTTCGAGACGCCTCCGATGTCCACCAACCCGGGGGACTTCCTCGAGCACGACGCCGCAGGCGTGGTCTTCGACCGCTTCGTCACCGGCTACTCCACCGCCTACTCCGGCGGCGGCTACGTCTACGGACGCTGGACGGGGACGGTCCTCAAGGCGTCGTTCACCGGGAGCAGCATCGAGTGGATCGGCCCCAAGCAGCCCGCCTACGGCATGGCGGACGTCTGGATCGACGGCGCGCTCGTCGCCGCTGACGTCGACTGCTACCAGGCATCCCCGGGGACGCTCTCCGCGAGCATCTGGCAGTCCGCGACCCTTGCCGACGGCCCCCACACGATCGAGCTCAGGCTCATGGGCCACAAGAACGCCGCGTCGTCCGGCTACGTGGTCGTCCTCGACAAGTTCGAGGTGACGGGGAGCGCGCCCTCAGGCGGAGGTACCCGGTATGACGACAGCACCGCCTCACCCGGCTACACGGGGTCCTGGCTTCCCTACGTCAACCCCACCTACTTCAACAAGACCTACGCGTACTCCCGCTGGACGAACGCCGCCTTCACGGCGACCTTCACCGGAACAAGGGTCTCCTGGATCGGCCCCCGCACCCCGAACTACGGCATGGCCGACGTCTACATCGACAACGTGAAGGTCGCGACGGTGGACACCTACCGCGCGAACCTGGCCCTCCAAGGCTGGCGCGAGGTTGTGTGGCAGTCAGGGCCTCTGTCCCCGGGCGCTCACACCATCTCCATCCGCCCGACCGGCACCAAGAACCCCGCTGCCACCGCCGCGAACGTGGTCGTGGACGCCATCGACGTGACGCCGTAAGGGGACGGGACCAGACGCTCGGCCAAGGCTACTTGTTCTCGGGCAGGACCTTCATGACGGCCCAGCTCCCGTCGGGATTCTGTTGCACGGTCACGGACCTGCCTTGCGCCACGTCCTGAATGGGACAGTTGGCCCTCACTCGTGTGCCATCCTCCAGCGTGACGAACGCGTTCCCCGTCCGGTGGAGCTTGTAGGTCACGTCACCCTCGTCATTGGTGATCTCTTCAGTGTCGGCTTCGTACTCGTCGAACGTTGCCGAGTGGGTTGACGCCCCCGTGCGTCGACGCCGGCGAGCACCCGGCCAGCGAGAGTGTCAGAGCGATGATTGCGGCTACGACGAGCAATGGCAGAAGTCTTCTCATTGGTGGGCCCCTTTCGCCGTCTGCCCAAAGCCCCGAACGCCAGCCGCGACGCGTGCGACGCGCGCCTGCTTCCGAGGCGTTCCGGCTGAAGCTACACCAGCAGGGCTGGTACCACTCACAGCGTGCGTACTGCATGCGTCGGCCCGAGTGGCGTGAGGTCGTGTGGACCTCCGCCACGCTCGCCTCAGGCCCGCACGGTAGACACGCGACACCCGAAGCGTACAATCGCGCTTGGAGGGGCGGCACGCGCCGCGTGTCGGTCTTCGCGCATCGAGCTCGTGCAGACGGTGCAGTGCGCACTCCGGGTAGCGCGGCGCACGCGGAGTGCCGTAGGGAAGAGATGCCGTCACATAGGGCAGCCGATGACGGTGTGTCTGTGCCCGTTGGTGGTGAGGACGACCTAGCCGGTCGCTCACCCGATGCGGGTGCGCGGTCGCCTAGGCCCCTGGTAGGAGGGGGTCGACGATGTATCTCGTTCACTCGCGCAGGCTCAAGTCCCTCACGGCGTTAGCATGCGTGCTTGCGCTCGTGTTCTCACCGGTGGCGATGGCGGCGACGCCGCTTGTCGGCGCTCCCGAGCGAGCGGACGCACCGCCCCCTCCGTGGTTCGATGTCGACCCCAACCAGGACGGGATTTGGGGCAACGGCTGGACGGCAAACGACGCTGTTGATGTGCTCATCGGGAACCTTGGATCCATCGTTCAGCACGTCGGCACCCACGGACGGTTCCGGCAACTTCAACACCATGGGCAGCATCGGCTACGACCTGGTGCCCGGCCAGGCGGTCACCGTCAGTGACGGGACCAGCGCCAGGTCGACAGTCATCGCAGCCGTGGCGGTGAGTGCGACCGACCCGTCTGCGGACACCGTGAGTGGCACGGCGGCGCCCGGAAGCGTGCTGCAGGTTGGTTTCGACGGGCCCGAGTACTACTCCATGCAAATCACGGTTGACGATGGCGGCAACTGGGTTGCCGACTTCACCGGTCAGCGGGACCTGGTTCCGGGGCTCCCAAGGGAACGTGCGGCAGGACGACGGCGACGGGGATGGCACGTGCATACGCTGGCGTGCCGCCAATCCGCACTTCAAAGTCCAGCCCGACCAGGATCTGATGTGGGGTCACGACTGGGTGTACGGCGGCAGCCAGGTCGAGATCGGCATCACTCGCGGGTCCGTGACGACGACCTTCTTTGCGGACCTCGACGCGGGTGGCAACTTCAACACCGGGGATCTCGGCTACGACATCCAGTCCAGCGACAGCGTCACCGTGACCGACGGCGCCTCCATCAAGACACACATCGTCACGGAGCTGCAGGTCACCACTATCGACACCACCTTCGATACGATTGGCGGCACCGCGGCACCCGGCACGGAGGTCTGGATCGACGTCTTCGGCACCAATCGGGCTCGCCGAGTGACCGCCAACGGAAGCGGCTACTGGCTTGCCAGCTTCGGCACGCCCGCCGGCGAGGAGGACTGGCAGCAGGCGTGGGACCTCAAGCTGGGCAGACAATGGCCACGCCGAGCAGAACGACGACGATGGGGACGTCACGTGGGTCAACTGGCGAGTCAGGGTTCCCGTCTTCCGGGTGAACGCCGGAGGCGACAACCTGTGGGGTAACGACTGGCTTCCCGCGGGCCAGCTCACCATCAAGATCGGGAATCCAGCGGTCCCTGCCTATCAGACGTCGGTGGTCGCAGATCCGTCTGGCAACCTCAACGCGCCGGACATCGGCTACGACATCCAGGTGGGCGATCTCGTCACCGTGAGCGACGCCGAGAAGACGAAGTCGCACACCGTCACGGCGCTCGCGGTCACGGTGTTGAACGTGGATGCGGATGTCGTCGGTGGCACGGCGCAACCGAACGCGCCCGTCTTCGTGAACCTCAACGCGCCCGATGGTGGCCGTTTCCGAAATGTGACCGCCGACGGCTCGGGCAACTGGTCCGCGGACTTCTCGGTGGCTGTGGGCTCCCAACCCCAGGACCAGATCTGGGACCTGAAGCCGGGCGACAATGGCGGCGTTGATGAGTACGACGCGGACGGCGACGGCACAAACGTCGGCTTCCACGTGTCCAATCCGAGGCGGATGCGAGCGGCAATTGGTCGGCCGAATTCGGACCCGTGGAAGGTGACGAGGAGTGGCAGCAGTCGTGGGACCTGACTCTTGGGGTCGTCGGGCACGGCCAGCCAGAACGACGCGGACGGCGACAGCACACAAGTCAACTGGCGCATCCCGAACCCGGGCTTCACGGTGAGTCCGCAGAATGACAATCTCTGGGGGCTGCGGACTGGGCACCTGACTCGCAGGTCACCATCACGATCGGTGATCTCGGCGCTCCGGACCTCCAAACCACCGCAAACGTGATGAGTGGGGCAACTTCGGGACGGACTCGGTCGCCATCGACATCGTGCCCGGCATGCTCGTCACCGTCACCGACGGGTGAGCACCAAGGCGCACGTGGTCTTGTCGCTCACCATCACGGACGTCGACAGCGAAACCGACACCGTGAGCGGCACGGCCGGGCCGGACGCTCCGTTGTGGTGGACGTCGGGGAGTGGTCAAGCCAGCGCGAGGTGGTCGCGGACGAGTCAGGAAACTGGCGGCGACTTCAGCGTGGCCGGTCCGGGAGACAATGAGCACCGTACGATCTCGCTCCCGGCACCAGCGTCGGAACTGACGAGTTCGACGATGATGGTGATGCTACGTCGTTCGGCATGAGCATCCCCAATCCACGCTTCACGGTGAATGCGGGAGACGACGAGTTCTGGGTACCGAGTGGACGCCCGGCTCACAAGTCACCATCACGGTCGGCGACGTCGGCAATCCCAACTCCGAGATGACCGCCGACGTCAATGAGTGGGGCGAATTCGGCACGGACTGGATCGGCTTCGACATCCTGCCTGGGGCGCTCGTCACCGTCAGGCAATCGATGACCAAGACGCACGTCGACCGGCGCTCACCGTCACCGACGTCGATATCGATGCCGACGTCGTGAGCGGCACAGCCGAGCCGGGCAGTACGGTCTGGGTGGACGTCAGCACGGACTGGGGAGACGGCAGCGGGCGTCAGGTCGTCGCAGACGAGTCCGGCAACTGGACGGCAGATTCGAGCGTTCCCGGTGACCAAGACTGGGAGCAACTCTTCGACATCGGCCCGGGCGTGCAGGTCAGCGCCAACCAGCGAGACGCCGCCCGGCGACGCCACGTGGCCGGCATGCGCATCCCGAACCCCAGCTTCACCGTGAGTCCGCAGGATGACTCGTTCTCGGGCGGGGAGTCGGCACTCCCACTCGCAAGTCACCATCACGATAGGCGACGTCGGCGATCCCGACTTTGAGATGACCGCCGGGACCGACGGGGAGGGCAACTTCGGCACGGACCGCGTCGTCTACGACGTACGGCCGGGGACCTCGTCACGGTCACGGATGGCGTGGCCACCAAGACGCACGTCGTCACGGCGCTCACGGTCACGGACGACTGTCGAGGCGGACACGGTGAGCGGTACCGCCCGGGCAGCTCTGTCTGGGTCGACGTCAGCACGGACTGGGGAGACGGGAGCGGGCGCGACGCCGTCGCGGACGAGTTCGGCAACTGGACGGTCGACTTCAGCGTGGCAGGTCCGGAGGACTGGCAGCAGCCCTTCGACATCGGACCGGGCACGCAGGTCAGCGCCAACCAGAGCGACGAGGACGGCGACTCGACGTGGGCCGGCATGCGCATCCCGAACCCCAGCTTCACCGTGAGTCCCCAGGATGACAACTTCCGGGGCGGGGAGTGGGCACCCGACTCGCAGGTCACCATCACGATCGGCGACGTCGGCGATCCCGACTTCGAGATGACCGCCGGTACCGACGGGGAGGGCAACTTCGGCACGGATACGGTCGCTTACAACGTGCAGGCCGGGGACCTCGTGACGGTCACGGATGGCGTGGTCACCAAGACGCACGTCGTCACGGCGCTCACCGTCACGGATGTCGATGTCGAGGCGGACACGGTGAGCGGTACCGCAGAAGCCGGGCAGCTCTGTCTGGGTCGACGTCGATGGGGGGTCAAGTGCTCGCCAAGTCGTCGCGGACGAGTTCGGCAACTGGACGGTCGACTTCAGCGTGGCAGGTCCGGAGGACTGGCAGCAGCCCTTCGACATCGGACCGGGCACGCAGGTGGGCGCCAACCAGAGCGACGAGGACGGCGACTCGACGTGGGCCGGCCGGTCCATCCCGAATCCGCGGTTCCAAGTGAATCCGCAGTGGAACGAGATAGGGGGCTGGGAGTTCGCCGCCAACGCTGAGGTCACCATCGTCGTGGGCGAACTGCTGGACCCGGACTTCACGACCTCGGTCATCGCAAGCGAGTCGGGTGAGTTCAGCATCAACACCATACCCGGCTACGACGTGATGCCTGGCGACGTGGTCACCGTCTCGGATGGCGTGACGACCAAGACGCATGTGGTCACATCACTGACCGTGTCAGCAGTCGACGCGGACACAGACACCGTGTACGGCACCGCGGAACCAGGAAGTTGGGTCGGGGTGGCCCCGTCAATGGACTGGTTTGGCATGCCGTACGGGGTTCTGGCCGACGAGATCACCGGCGAGTGGGTAGCTGACTTCTCGGGCATCTACGATATCTTCCACGGTTTGACCGGCTCCGCCGTGCAATTCGATGACGACTCGGACGCGACGTCCCTGGACTGGATCGCGAACGAACCGCCGGTTGTGCTCGCGGACCAGTATTCCACACCCGAAGGCACGCCCCTCTCCGTCGATGCGCCCGGCGTGCTGGCGAATGACTCTGACGCCGACGGGGATGACCTCATCGCGGAGAAGGCCACCGATCCGGCGCACGGGATCGCGACGATGGCTGCCGACGGCTCCTTCACCTACACGCCTGAAGCAGGCTTCACCGGCAACGACGCGTTCAGCTACTGGGCATACGACGGGTTTGCCTGGGTGGGCCCGGTTGAAGTGACAATCGACGTGCAGGCTGCTGTGGGGACCTTCGTCCTCGAACACGACGCGGCAGGCGTCGTGTTCCACCGCTGGGTGACCGGTTACTCGACCGCGTACTCCGGCGGAGGCTACGTCTACGGACGATGGACGGGGACCGAGCTCACCGCGAGATTCACCGGCTCGAGCATCAAGTCGGTCGGCCCCAAGCAGCCCGGCTACGGGATGGCGGACGTCTACATCGACGGAGTGCTCGCGGCTTCAGATGTGGACTGCTACGCGCCCGACGCGCAGAAGACCTTGTCCGCTACCATCTGGGAGTCGGGCACCCTTTCGGACGGCCCCCACACCATCTCCATCCGCCCGATGGGGCACAAGAACCCGGCCTCGCCGTCCTTCTACGTGGTGCTCGACTTCTTCGAGGTCACGGGTACCGCCCCTTCCGACCTCCGGTACCGCGTCGACGACTCGACCGCGACGCCGGGCTACACGGGGACCTGGCTCCCCTACAACAACCCGACCTACTTCAACAAGACCTACGCCTACTCCAGGTGGGCGGGCGCCGCCTTCACGGTCTCCTTCACGGGGACCAGGGTGTCGTGGATCGGGCCGAGGACGCCCAACTACGGCATAGCGGACGTCTACATCGACGACGTGAAGGTCGCGACGGTGGACACCTACCGCGCCAACCTCGCCACGCAGGGCTGGCGAGAAATCGTGTGGACATCCGGCGTGCTTCCCGCTGGCGAGCACACGATTTCCATCAGGCCTACGGGCGCGAAGAACCCGGCCGCCACGGCTGCCAACGTCGTAATCGACGCAATCGACGTGGCGCGGTAGGGGGACGAATCGCAGAAGGCTCGCCCTTCTACGCCATCCCGTGATCGCGATCCTCGCGATCACGGGATGGCACTCTGCGAACTCCCCATAGTTCGCATATCTGCTAACTCGCGTGCGTGGAGCGGCACTGCCGCCTCGCCCGCCCCGCCCGCCGCGCCCCGCCCGCCGCCCTACTCGGCCGCGGTCGGCTCGATGCCCTCGTCGCGCTCCAGCAGCGCGCGCATGCCGGGTTTCGGGACGAAGACGAACGCACGGCCTCTCGTCACCATCTCCAGGTAGCCTCGGTCGACGAGGTCGAGCAGATCCGCGCGCGCCGTCGCGTACACGACGCTGTGGGTCGTCCTGTGCGCGGCGATGCGGAACTCGGCGGTCGGGTTCTTGAGCGCTCGCCCAAGCACCGACCGCTGCCGGTGGTTGATCGACGGATCCGTCTGGAGCAGCGAACGCAACTCCTCGTCCTGGCGCTTCAGCTCCTCCATCTGCTGGCTCAGGTCCCGCAGTGCGGTGAGTGCCAGCTGCACCGCCAAGGTCATGTAGCCCGTGAGATCGTTCCCGAAGTGGCGGTGCGCCTCGAAGTACTCGGCGGGCCGGAGCGCGACGATCGACGACTCGAGCACATCGTCCTCCCACGCCAGCTTGGCCCGCGAGATCGGCAGCATGCCCAGCACCGGCAGCCCGGCCTTGAGCGCGTAGAGCCGGAAGACGAGCCTGCCGACCTGGCTGTTCAGGCACGGGAGCGGGCGGTAGAACCGGAACATGTCCGGCAGGAGCAGCGCGCGCAGCACGGGGTGATCGTGAGAGATCGCCGGTGAGGTGGTTCGCGTAGTCGCAGATGTAGCGGATCTGCTGCTCGGCGCCACGGCGCACCTCCTCATCGCTGTACTCCGATGGCATGAGTCCCATGCGCCGCGTCGTGGTCTGCCAGGTGTCGACGCTCAGCCCTTCAAGCAGCAGCGCGCGAAGATGCATGAGCAGCTCGTAGGTGAACGGCTCGGCGATGAGGTCGTCCAAGTGGTCGAGCGCCGTGAGCGTGTTGCGCACGATCCGCTCGGTGTTGTTGCGCGGCGCCCGGTCGGACTCCAGCAATTCGTAGCCCTGCTCCTCGGAGATCTCGAGCCCGTCAAGCAGTGCCGCGGCGAGCGTCTCGTCGATGCGAGAGCGGACCAGAACGCGCCGGTTCCGCGCGGTGGTGAGTTGCCGGTAGAGCTCCGAATCCGAGCGGCACAAGCACTGGATCCGGCTGACCGAGTCGGCGATGTCGTGCGTACGCCGGTACCAGTACGCGTTGCCTTGGAGGTCTGGAATGGGCAGATCGATGCCCGCCGTCTGGTCGACGACCTTCATGAGATCCCACGTCTGCACGGGGCTCATCGCCTCCGGGAGTCGAAAGGCGAGGAACTGGTCCCACGTGAGGTACGAGCGGCTGCCGCGCCTGAGGAGGTCCCGCACGGGCCCGCCTTCGGCGAGCAGTGCCGCTAACTGCTCGAAGAGCTCCGATTCGCTCACAGCACGACCTTTCCGTGACAGGCAGCCAGCAATCGACAAACAACTATCAAGAAATGATACTTGCACCGGCACCTAATGTCCAGTCAGGTATCAAATCTTGAGAGATTGACAGTCACACGCCAAACGCCCCTAATGAAACGGTCTACAGGCCCGGCAGATTCGCAAACGCCTGTCAGTAACAACAGTGGGAAGGGGTTGATGCACGTGAGTAGACGTGTGTCCATTGCGGTGGCTATCGCTGTCGCAGTGGTCATCGGCATCGCATTCGCGGTGCGCGTCGCAAGGGCGCCAGACTCGGAGCTGTTCTTCGACACCGGTTGGTGGCTGGTGTTCGCAGCGCCGTTCGTCGGAGTCCTCGCGGCCGGTCTCACCAAACGGCAAGATCCAAGAATCGAGGGGGACCGCGTTCTTCGGCACGACGGTCCCGCGATTCTGGAGCACTGGACCCATGGGATCGGGACGCTCGTCCTGCTCGTGAGCGGCATCTCGCTCGGTTTCCTTTTCGTCCCTGGGCTCGTCGGGAGCGGCGTGCCCGTATGGACGGCGATGAACGTCCACTTCGTCGCTGTGGTGGTGTTCCTCTTCGGCACCTTCTACTACGGCGCGAACACCCTGCTCTCCTGGAAGCGTTTTGGCGAGCATCTCCCCACCAAGAACGCGTTCTCGTTCACCGTGCAGCACTACGGTCACCTGCTCGGCGTGAAGAAGTACGAGATGCCGCCGGAGGACAAGTACTTCGAGAGCGAGAAGATGGCGTATCTGCTCGCGCTCGTCACCACGATCACCGTCATCGTGACCGGGCTTCTCAAGGTCGCGGCGCACGCGCTCAACGTGCCCGCCGCTCTCATGAGCGTGGCTACGCCGGTCCACGACATCGCGACAGTCGGTCTCCTCGCGTTCTTCCTCGCCCACGTCTTCTTCGCAGCCATCCTGCCGAACTCATGGCCGGTGCTGCGTTCGATGTTCACGGGCTACATCACGAAGGAGCAGGCGCAGAAGGAACACGCCGGCTGGTACCGGCGCCTCACCAGCGGCCGAGACGCCTCCGAGTAACTCGGATGAATCAGCAGAAAGGACTAGAAGCAATGTCGGACAACGATCTCAAGAAGAGTGGCGAATCAGAGGAGGCCGCAGCCAAGCAGCTGAGCCGACGTGAGTTTATCACCGGTGTCGGCGGCGTGGGTGTCGGAGCCATCTTCGGCGGAATGCTCGTCAAGGGCCTCTTCCTGCCGGACAAGGTATTCGCCGTTCCGGTTTCTCGGGGCTACCTCCTCGTCGACACGAAGAAGTGCGCCGGCTGCGCAAGCTGCATGCTCGCGTGTTCGCTCGTGCACAGCGGCGAGTGCAACATCTCGCTTTCGCGGATTCAGGTGCTCGCGGACCCGTTCGGTCCGTTCGGCAACACCGAAAGCGTCGTCCAGCAGCAGTGCCGGCAGTGCCCGTTCCCGGCGTGCGTCGAGGCCTGCCCGACCGGGGCCATGCACACGGACGCGGCGAACGGCGACGTCCGCACGGTGGATCCCGGCAAGTGCATCGGCTGCGAGCGCTGCATCAACGCATGCCCGTTCACTCCCTCGCGGGTCCAGTGGAACCCGAAGGAGAAGCACGCGCAGAAGTGCGACCTGTGCGCCGACACGCCGTTCATGACCGCGGACGGCGGCCCCGGCGGAGCCCAGGCGTGCGTCGCGATCTGCCCGACCAAGGCCATCAAGTTCGTCACTGAGGTACCGCTTCAGGGCGACGACGGCTACCAGGTCAACCTGCGCAAGGACATGCCCGCGTGGACCGTACTCGGTCTCCCCACGGGCGATAACGGCGAGTACATCGGAGTAGCAACGGCAGTTGCGGGTGCCGAGGGCTAAGCCCCGGCGCAAACAGTGTCAAGCAGCGCTTCTGCAAGGGTCAGCACGTTCGATCAGGAGGAAAAACAGATGAGCGGTGGATACACCGGAAAGATCTTGAGGATCGACCTCACAACGGGGAAGACCTCCACGCTCGAGACGAGCAAATACGAAGAGTTCGGCGGCGGACACGGCATGGGCTCGGCGATCTTCTGGGACCTGTGCCAGGACAAGACCGTGAGCGCCTTCGACCCCAAGAACGTCGTGACGATTATGGCATCGCCGCTTTCAGGTACCCTCACGCCGGCCGCGTCCGGCCGCACGGAGGTCCAGGCGATCGGTGCCCAGGGCTACCCGGTAGAGTGGTTCACGCGATCGAACTTCGGCGGTCGTTTCTCCGGCCAGATGAAGTTCGCCGGTTGGGACGGCATCGTCGTCGAAGGCAAGTCCGCGAAGCCCGTCTGGGTCGACATCCGCGACGACAAGGTCGAGATCAAGGATGCGGCCGGACTCTGGGGCCTCGACACCACTGAGACCCAGGAAGAGATCTGGCGCGTCGTTCAGAACAACAACGACACTGAGTGGCGCTCGCTCGGTCGCAGCCGTGATGACGGTCGCACCACCCAGCGCCCGGCGGTGCTCACCATCGGCAAGGCAGGCGAGACGCTCAGCCGCACGGCGGCCCTCATCCACGACGCCGGCAACGGCGCCGGGCAGGGCGGCTTCGGCGCGGTCTGGGGCTCGAAGAACCTCAAGGCGATCAGCGTCATCGGCACCAGCGGCGTAGAGATCGCCGATGCCAAGGGGCTCATGGACGCGCGCCTCTGGTCGTACCAGTACGCAGTGGCCGGCCACATCGAGGACTTCACGCCGCAGGGCATGGGCTCCATGTTCGGCGGGAACCCCGCCTCCGGCTCCAAGGGCTACGGCCCGGCCGAGCAGGGCGGGTCACCGATGGGCTGCATGGGCTGCCACAAGAACTGCCGTGTCCGCTGGGCCTCAGGCGCCAGCAACGGCTCGTCGTGCGTGGACTACTTCTTCTACCACGTCTACGACCAGGCCGCGCACGGCAAGTACACGCAGGCGATCCTCGACTCGACCGAACTCGCGCAGCGCTACGGCGTGAACGTGTACCAGCTGGAAGGCATGATCATCTGGCTGAACCATCTGTCGACGCTCGGCATTCTCGGTAAGGGCAAGGAGATCGACACGAACCTGGACATGTCGAAGCTCGGCGAGTCCTCGTTCATCAAGCAGCTGCTCGACATGATCGTCAACAAGCAGGACATCGGCGCGGTTCTTCACGAAGGCCTCGCCCTCGCGGCGGTCAAGTGGGGCCGCTACGAAGAGGACACCAAAACGGGCATCCTGCCCCTGCAGGCATGGGGCTACCCGCAGCACTACGACGCTCGCACCGAGGTCGAGTGGGGCTATGGCTCGCTCGTCGGGGAGCGCGACATCAACGAGCACGACTTCAACACCCTCGTGTTCTGGGCGCCTTCCATCGCAGCGCTCTTCGGAGTCGCGGCTGCGTGCCCCCCTGAGCAACTCCCGGAGATTGCGAAGCAGAAGCTCGTCCCGTACGCGGACCCGATGATGTTCAACTACAGCGACGAAGGCATCTACGCCGAGTCCATGGCCAAGATGGTCGCGTGGCACCGTCACTACACTCGGTTCTACAAGCAGTCGCTCGGGTTCTGCGACTGGGCCTACGGCGACTACTACAACGCCTACGGCAAGGACGGCATGGGTCTGACTGGCGAGGCAGAGCCGAAGTTCTTTAACGCGGTCACCGGCAAGAGCATGACCTTCGAGGAGGGCATGGAGACGGGTCGCAAGATCTGGAACCTCGACCGCTCGATCTGGGTCCTCCAGGGCCGCCATCGCGACATGGAGAACTTCACCGACTACAACTACGAGGTTGGGGCCGTACCTGGCTATACCACCTACGAGGTCCCGTACGTCGTACCCGTGTTCGAGAACGACACCTGGTCGTACAAGAGCGTCGCAGGCCGCAAGCTCGATCGTGCCAAGGTCGACGAGTGGAAGACCAACTTCTACAGGGTCGAAGGCTGGGACGTGAAGACGGGTTGGCCCACACGAAAGACGCTCGAAGAACTCGGTCTGCCGCAGGTCGCGGACGAGCTCGAGAAGCAGAAGAAGCTCGGCGCAGCATAAGGAGCGATCAAGCGTGACTGTGACACTGAACGAACCATCTGAGGAGCTGGCCGAGCGCCTGAAGCGTCAGGTCGGCCACGAGGAGCGGCTGGTCGGCATGAAGATGTCGGTGATGGGCGGGTCGAACCCGACCCCGCTGTACACCTTCGCGTCAGCAGCCGGCTTCCTCAAGATCGGCACGTACGAAGATGCAATGCGACCGAACAACCAGGAGACGATCGGCTACATCGACCTCAACGCTGTTGAGCAGTGGGTGCGCGGCGTGTTCGAAGACGAAGAACTCGCCGACGCCATCAAGGCGGAAATCGCGACTGGCGATCCGTTCGGCATTGCAGCACCGCGTGTGCGCGAGCTCATGCAGGTGCGGGCGCTGCAGCTGGTGCCCGTCTACAGCGCAACCGTCGGCGACGCCGCTCAGGCGGCAGCGGAGTAGCAGTCCGACATCGCCGCATATCTTAAGAGCCTGAGCTAGCTCGCACGACCCGGGGGGCGTCGTATCTGCGCGACGCCTCACCTCGGCCGACCACCAAGAGAGCGACCGCAGCAGCTGCGGCCGCTCTCTGGTATGCCGAGGCTCTCCGAACGCTCGACGCGGCCGTCTCCCTCCAAAAAGTTATCATATTTGATAAGTTTCCAGAGCGTTCGACAGATGCCCTCCCGTACCCACGAACGGTTTGCCTCCCGCATGTATGGGGGTACACTACAGACATCTCCGAGCGTTGCGACCTACCGGAGCCAACCCAGGGTCGCAAAGCCGTCAGGGTCAGCAGGGAAACGTGCTGGCCTCCCGTCTGGAAAGGAGACCTCGAGGCGTATCGCCTCGGCTCGCCTTCCCGACGCGGGAAGGCGTTTTCGTCTCCCGCACGGGTACGTCGGCGCATGCTGGGAGGCCTCTTCGGAGGCGTGACAGATCTCGGTGTGTGACCGGCGGACCCGCAGCCTCCCCCGGTCGCCTGAGAAGCGGGGCCCCACGCGACGGGGCCCCGCGCCCATTCAGGGAGTCAGGACGACCTCGCCCGACCCTCTGAAAAGTTAGCATATTTGATAACTTCTCAGACGGTCCGACAGAGGGTCCCGGAGGACCGGCGCACTCGCACGCATCGCTCCGGGCCCGGCGGAGCACCCGGTGGCGTACCATGGTTTCGCACCGTCAGGCCACCCCGTCCCCCGAGGAGCGCCGCATGCTCTCACGAGCCACCGTCACCGTCGACCTCCACAAGATCGTCGAGAACACCCGTCGCGTCGTCGAGGCGCTTGGCGGCCGGGTCGTGTACGGCGTCACGAAAGTCACGTGCGGCTCTCCGGAGGTTGCGCGCGCGATGCTCGCCGGCGGCGCGTCCGGCATCGCAGACTCGCGCCTCGAGAACGTCGCGCGCATGCGCGAGGCTGGCGTCCCCGGTCCGTTCTGGTCGCTTCGCGCGCCCACGCCCGCGCTCGCCGACGACGTCGTGCGCCTCATCAACGTCTCGCTCGAGAGCGAACTCGAGACCGTCCGCGCCCTCAACGACGCGGCCGCGCGCGCCGGGAAGCGCCACAAGATCATCGCGATGGTGGACCTGGGCGACCTTCGCGAAGGCATGATGCCCGCGGACCTGCCCGCATTCCTCCCCGCCGCGGAACAACTCTCCGCCATCGAGGTCTTCGGCATCGGCGCAAGCCTCACCTGCTACGGCGCGATCGTCCCGACCGCCGAGAACCTCGGCGAGCTCGTCGCCCTCACCCAGGCCGCGGAACGCCAGCTCGGCCGCCGCCTCCACGTGAGCGGCGGCATGTCGAGTTCGCTCGACGCGCTCATCGCCGGCGACCTCCCTGCCCGCGTCGACAGCCTGCGCATCGGCGAGAGCATCCTTCTCGGCGTCTCCACCGTGACGCGCCAGCCGATTCTCGATCTGCACACCGACGCCATCACCATCTCCGCACCGGTCATCGAGTGCATTCGCAAGCCCAGCATGCCGAGCGGCATCAGCGCACAGGACGCGTTCGGCGGCCGTCCAGCATTCGAGGACCGCGGCATCCGTCGCCGCGCCATCTGCGCGATCGGCCGCCAGGACGTCGTGCCCGAGGGCATCGTGCCGCTCGACCCCCGCGTCGAGGTGCTCGGCGCCTCGAGCGACCACCTCGTCTTGGACGTGGACGCGCTCCCCGAGCCGCCCCGTCTGAGCGACGCCATCAGCTTCGTCCCAAGCTACGCCGCCACGCTCGCGGCGTTCACCTCGCCCTATGTGCAGAAGGTGTTCGTGGGGCAGTAGCGACGCGCCGCCGAGGGGTGCGGCTTGGGTCGCGCGAGCGTCTACTATCGGCCGAGCATCCGCGCACGACACGCGCCTGAGGCCGCCAGCCGGCCGTCAGCTGTGATGAGCTCGGCGTCGAGCTCCAGCGCGAGTGCCGCGAACGCTGCGTCGTAGAGCGTGAGGTTGTGCCGTGCGGCGAGTTCGGCGGCGGCCCGCGCCGTGGGGCCATCCACGGGATGCCACTCCAGCCGGAAGCCCTCGAGCGCGTCCGCCGTCTTCAGAATCTCGGCCTCGGGGAAGCGACGGGAGCGCATCGCGTTCAGCACCTCAAGTCGCAGATGCGCTGGCGCGCACAGGACGATGAGTCCGATGAGGTGCGCCTCCAGGAGCGGCCAGGCCTCGTCGACGTGCGACATGTTCTCGGACAGGAACCACTTCACGACCACCGATGCATCGATCACGGTCCTGGGTGTCGTTTCACTCATCCAGTGTCCACGGCTTGTAGTCGTTGTCGCGGTCTCTGCGGATGATCTCCGTCGTGTCCGTCCCGGGCGGCGTGTGCTTCGCGATCTCGCGCGCTCCCCGCATTGCCTCTTCGATGCTGCGGTGCCGCTCCTCGGCTACGATCTCATCACGAACCTGCGTGACGTAGCGCGCGGTGGCCTCTGCGACGAACCCGCTGCGCGAGCGGTGGAGCGCCTCGGCGAGGGTGTCGACCGCATCCAGCAGCTCGTCGGGGAGCGAGACATTGACTTTCGCCATCGGGTGCCTCCAGAGTAGTGCCAACCGGTAGTGCTCTTGAGGAGTATAGCATCCGACCACCAGCCCCCGTGCCGCCTCCCAAGAGTTATCACATTTGATAACATTTCAGAGGGTCCTCAACACCCTCACCCCATGCTCCGCTCCGCAAGCGGCGCCACCCCTTGCGCCCCCGGTCGCGGTTCGCAACCCCCAACCTCGGGGATAACTCTCGTGAGGAACGCAGGCGACCATAAGGCGGTGTGCACCGTGTCTCACACGGAACCATCCGAAGAATCCTTGGACTGCATAGGGCTCTTCTGTCCGGAGCCCCTCTTCCAGACGCGTGAGGCGATGGACGGGCTCGCCATCGGCGACGTTCTCGAGGTGCTCGCCGACGATCCCGCGGCGGAAGAGGATCTCACTCGGTTCGCCAAACGCGCAGGTCATGAACTCATAGCCGTCGACGACCAGGGAGACTACAAGCGTTTCCTGATCCGTAAAGGCCGATAAGGGAGGCCCAGAAACCATGAAGGACGAGAACTCGATCCTCTACGTACAGACCAGCAACGCACCCGAGCGGCAGTACTCGCCGCTGGTGCTCGCGCAGACCGCGAAGGCCATGGACCTCAAACCGACGGTCTACTTCCTCGGCATGGGGCTCATGACGCTGCTGCCGGGCGCGGCCGAGAAGATGCAGCTCGGTACGTTCCCGAGCGTGGCCGAGATGCTTCAGAAGACGATGGACATGGGCATCCCGATCCTCGTGTGCGAGGCGTCCAAGCAGATGCTCGGATGGGAGAGCATCGAGCTGATCCCCGGCGTCAAGATCGTCGGCGCCGCCACGCTCAACGACCTCGCGCTCGATGCCGGCGCGACGATGTGGTTCTAAGCCGCCCCGCCATGGATGACGTCTACCTGGACTACCAGTCCGCGAAGCCCGTCGACCCGCGCGTCGTCGAGGCGATGCTGCCCTACTTCACGGAGCGCTTCGGCAATCCGGCGTCGCTGCACGCAGTCGGCGACCGCGCCACGGAGGCCCTCGAGGCCTCCCGCGCCACCGTCGCCTCGTTCATCGGCGCCCAGCCCGATGAGATCATCTTCACCTCGGGCGCCACAGAGTCGAACAACCTCGCCCTCATCGGGTACGCCAACCACGCGCGGCGGAGCGGCGACCACGTCATCATCTCCGAGGTCGAGCACATCTCGCTTCACAACATCGGCAAGCTCCTGGAGAAGTCGGGCTTCCGCGTGACCAAGGTGCCCCCCGACCAGTTCGGGCGCATCAACCCGGAGAAGCTCCGCGCGCGGATCACCGACGACACGATCCTCGTCTCGGTCGGGTGGGCGAGTAACGAGATCGGCACCGTGCAGCCCATTGCCGAGATCGCCGGGATGCTCAAGGGCACGGGCGTCACCCTCCACGTCGACGCGGTCGCCGCCGAGGGCCTGCTGCCCATCGACATGGCGAGCGTCCCGGTCGGTCTGCTGACGCTTTCCAGCAACGACATCTACGGCCCGCCGGGCTCGGTGCGTGCTCTACGTGCGCGACAAGGTGCGCCTGGATCCGGTGATGGTGGGCGGCGGCCAGGAGCGCGGCCTCAGGTCGGGCACCGAGAACCTGCCAGGGATCGTGGGCATGGCCGAGGCCGCCCGCATCGCCGCCGAGGAGCAGCAACTGGAAGCGGCACGCCTTGCCACGCTGCGCGACCACCTCATCGAGGAGGTGCTCGCGACGATTCCCGACTCGCATCTCAACGGACACCCGACCGAGCGGCTCCCGAACAACGCGCACTTCCGGTTCGAGGGCATCGAGGGTGAGTCGCTGCTGCTGTCGATGAAGGACGCCGGCATCTCGGTCTCCACCGGCTCGGCGTGCTCGTCCAAGACGCTCGAGCCCTCCCACACGCTCATCTCCTGCGGGCTGCTGCACGCCGAGGCGCACGGATCGCTCGAGTTCACCTTCGGGCGCTTCAGCAAGGCCGCCGACGTCCACCGCCGTCATGGAGGTCCTGCCCGACATCGTCCTCAGGCTGCGGCGCATGTCGCCGCTCTACGAGACCACCTAGGAGCGCCCCATGAAGTCCACGCAGTACTCCGAGAAGACCCTTGAGCACTTCCGCAACCCGCGCAACGTCGGCCACGCTCGAGGGCGACGACGTCGCGGTCGGCCGCGTCGGCAACCCCGTCTGCGGCGACCTCATGGAGATGTATATCCGAGTGAAGGACGACCGCATCGAGGAGATCACGTTCCAGACCTTCGGCTGCGGCTCCGCGGTCGCGACCTCCAGCATGACCACCGAGTTGGTGAAGGGCATGACGCTCGACGAGGCGCTCGAGGTCACGCGGCGTGACGTCGCCGACGCGCTCGACGGGCTCCCCCCGATCAAGATGCACTGCTCCAACCTCGCGGCCGACGCCCTCCACGACGCCATCAAGAACTGGCGGACGGGCAAGCGGCTCGAGCCACTCTCCGCAGAGGAGATCGCCGCGACCGGCGCCGGGTGCGGCGTGCGCGAAGTGACGGTCATCGAGGGCGTCGAGGAGTACAAGGGCCGCGGCCTCTACACGGCCGTCGATGACGTCGCGGAGCTCGCCGACAAGCGGGTGCTGCTGGTCGACAAGGGCGTCGCATCCGCCAAGCTCGCCCTCGCGCTCACCGAGGTCACGCCCAGGGTCGTCTTCCTGACCGAGCTCGACGCCCTCGGCTTGCCCGAAGAGCTCGCCACGCAGGTGAAGCGCTCCGACGTGAAGGTGCTCTTCCAGTCGCGCCTGATGGCCGTCCGCGGCGAAGGCGAGGTCGAGAAGGTCCTCATCCACGATCTCGACGAGGACAACGAGTACGAGCTCTTCGTTGATGCGGTAGTGTTGCTGGAGCAGTAGCACCGCGTCACCCGACCACCAACACCTCGCTACCCGACGGGGGTCGTGCCGATGGGCTGGACCTACGCATTCTGGGCGCTCGCGGTGCTGGCGTTCGTCGGCGTCCTCGCCGTCGACCGCCTGGCGCTCAAGCGCAAGATCGGGTCGGGCCCGGCCACCGGCGCGCTCGTGCTCAAGGCGCTCGTCGTGCTCGCGTTCGCGGGCTGGATGGTGTACTTCAGCCTTGCGCCCGCGCGGGGATGGGAGGACCTGGCCTCGCTCGCGGGCATCCTCCTGCTGTCGATTCCGGCGCTCATCGCCGCGCTCGTCCTTGACGTGCTCGCCGCGCTGAAGCTCCGCTCCGCCCAACCCCCCTCCGCCCAACCCCCCTCCGCCCAACCCCCCTCCGCCCAACCCCCCTCCGCCGAGGTGTGACGGCCGAGGTGTCCCTCTTCACCCTCCTGAACCGTCCCGACCCCACGCCCTGGCTCCTCGCGTCCGAGGAGCCGCAGGCGCGCTGGGTGGCGCTCGCGCAGCTCGTGCCCGACGCCCCCGCCGCTGACCTCGCCGCCGCGCACGACGCCGTGCTGGCGCACCCCGCCACTCGCGCACTCCTCGACAGCCTGCCAAGCGACCGGCGCTCCTTCCCCGACGTCTCCGGCCACGATAAGCCCGGGCTCGGCACCAACCTCCTCGACCTGCTTGCGGACTTCGGTGTCACCGCCGAGGACGACCCGCGCATCGCCCGCCTGCTCGACAGCATGCTGGACGACACTGACGCCGACGGCCGCTTCGGTACGTACGCACCGCAGCGCGGCTCCGGCCCGCCCCTGTGGGGCTGCCTGCCCTGCGACACTCACGCCATCGCCGACATCATGGGGCGCTTCGGGCGCGCGAGCGACCCGCGCATCCGCCGAGCGCTCGCGGTCGCGGAGGCCGACCTCGCGATGACGGACCTTGGTCGCGCGTGGCTCTGCAAGCCCGACCCCACCACCGGCTTCCGCGGCCCGGGCCGCGCGAGCGACCCGTGCCCCCAGACCACGCTCGAGGCGCTTCGTGCCTTCTCCTGGCTGCCGGTCGGCGAGCGGCCCGACTGGCTGCCCGAGGTCGTCCACACCTCGCTCGAGATCTGGCGTCAGCGCGGCACGCGCAAGCCGTACATGATGGGCCACGGCCGCCAGTTCAAGCAGGTGAAGTGGCCGGCCACCTGGTACAGCGCGTACGAAGTCGTCGACGTGCTCGGCCGCCTGCCCGAGACCTGGCGCGACCAGCCCGAGGACCGCCGCTCGCTTGCCGAGATTGCCGCATGTCTGCTCGCCTACAACGTCGCCTCCAACGGCCGAGTGACGCCGCTCTCCACCTTCAAGGGCTGGGAGATGCTCTCGTTTGGGCAGAAGAAGGAGCCGTCCCCGCTCGCGACGGCGCTCGTCTGGTCGCGCCTCGCGAGGCTCACCGCCGGCCCCACCCCCGCAGCCACCGGCGGCCTCACCGCGCCCGGCTTCGCCGAGGAGATCGCCGCCGTGGATGTCATGCGCCTTGCGAGCTCCAAGGGCGGGAGCGGCTCGCCGATGCCGCCGAAGGTGGGGTAGAGCGCGGCCGCTCGTCGGGTGGTTCCTCGCCACTCGTCAGAATCATCCTGACGTGCCGTCCACGTTGGGGCATCGTACAAGTAGGCCTCGATGCGTGACGTTGACAACACCGAGACTCGCACGAGCCCACGAGGAACGCGGCTCCGTCCGCGGTCTGTAGGGGCAGAGGGCGGCCTACGGGCCGCCCTCGTACGTCTGGGGGCCGCCCCACGCCACCCCGACCCGTCACCGTGCCCACCGTCGTGCCCCTCTGAGAAGTTATCATATATGATAACTTCCCTGACAGTTCCGCAGAGGGTCCCCCGGCGCCACCGCTCCCCCCGCCACCGCTCCGCCGGGCGCTGCCCCAGGACCGCCACCACCTCAGCCACCGCTCCCCCCGCCCCTTCAGGGAATAACCCTCACGAGACGGAACATCAGACCTCCAGGAGGCGTCATGAACATCACGATCATCGGCCGGGGTCACATAGGTGGCGCCCTCGCGAAGCGCCTGGAGCGGGCAGGCCACGTTGTGCAGGCGCTCGGGCACCAGGGCGGCGACGCCTCCCACGCGGACGCTCTCATCGTTGCGGCGCCAAGCGGCGCGATCGCGGAGGCGCTCGGCAGGGTCTCCGGCATTGCCGGCAAGCCGACCGTCGATGTCACGAATGCCTACACGGGGCGCGATGAGCGCTTCCAGTCGCTCTCGCACGAAATCAAGTCGATCGTGGGCGGCCCGGTGGCCAAGGCGTTCAATACGATCTGGTATGCCGTCTACGACGCAGTCGACGACCAGCGCGTCCGCCCCAGCTGCCTCTTCGCCGCGGAGACAGAGGCGCGCCCTCTCACCGAGCAGCTCATCCGCGACGTGGGCTTCGATCCCGTCTACCTCGGCGGGCTGGAGAAAGCGCGCACTCTCGAAGAACTTCAGTTCGACGTCCACGGGGCGATCTCAAAGGGCGGCCTCGGGTCGTTCTTCTACCGCTACGCGAAGCCGGGAGAGCTGTAGCGCGCCCCGGTGGCCGCCGCCCATGCACATCGACTACCTCGCAGACCACCCCGAGCTCATCGATGAGCTCGCCCGCCTCCACTTCGCCGAGTGGGGTCGCTACCGGCCCGACGATCCCCTCCAAGAGCGGACCCGCCGGTTGGCGGCGCGCAGCCGGCGGGGCGGCATCCCCACTGTCGTTGTGGCGCTCGACGACGGCGGCGCGCTCGCCGGCTCCGCGATGCTCGTCGAGAACGACATGCACACGCGGCCGGACCTCACACCGTGGCTCGCGGGCGTCTACGTCGTGCCCGCCCACCGCGGCCGGGGATACGCCTCGGCCCTCGTGACCCGCATCGAAGCGGAAGCATCGGCGGCCGGCGTGGAGCGCCTGTACCTCTACACTCCGAACGCGATGGCCCTCTACGGGCGGCTCGGCTGGACCGAGGAAGAACGCTGCGAGTACCGCGGCCAGCAGGTTGCCATCATGTCGACGCGACTGAGCCCTCCACCTGCGCCTCTCTGAGAACTTATCAGATATGATAACTTTCTAGAGGGTCCCACAGGGGTACCCTGCGCGCCCGCTCTCCGCGCCCGCCCCGCCCCCGCCGCCGCCCGCCCGCCCCCGCTTCCCGCCCGCCCCCGCCCCCCGCCCGCCCCCGCTCCGCCCCCGGCAATTCCCCACTCGACGGCGAAGCGCTACACTTCGTTAACCACCGTTTGTGAGGCGATGGCTGCGTTGCGCAAACCACGTTTGGCTAGGAGGGGATGGCACATGAGGAAGTCCGTTCGATTGCTCGCACTGATGCTTGTCCTCGCTCTCTTCGCGGCAGCCCTCGCGGGTTGTGCCAAGAAGAGCGAGACGCCCGGCACGACCGGGGGCGGCGGCACGACGACCACGTTTGCCGACACATTCACCTATGCGCAGGGCGCCGATCCGCGCGGCCTGGACCCGGCACTCGTGGACGACGGCGAGTCGTCGAAGATCATCGTGAACATCTACGAGGGTCTGCTGAAGTACAAGGACGACTCCACTGAGATCCTGCCCGGCCTTGCCAAGGAGTGGACGATCAGCCCCGACGGCCTCTCCTACACGTTCAAGCTCCAGGAGGGCGTCAAGTTCCACGACGGCACCGACTTCAACGCCGAGGCCGTCAAGTTCAACATCGACCGTCAGATCCCGCCGAAGGTGACCGCGGACATGGCGTACGCGGGCTTCGTGTACGCGCAGGTCAAGGACGTCGTCGTGGTCGATCCGTCCACGGTGACGATCAACCTCACGCAGAAGAACTCAGCGTTCCTCGCGAACATCGCCATGAGCCTGGCCGCTCCCATCGTGAGCCCCAAGGCCCTCACCGACGGCAACAACTCGGTCATGGAGAAGCCGGTCGGCACCGGTCCCTACAAGTTCGTCGAGTGGAACAAGGGCGAGAACGTCGTCCTCGTCCGCAACGAGGACTACTGGGGCGAGAAGGCCAAGACCAAGAACATCATCTTCCGCTTCATCGCCGACAACTCGGCGCGCGTGCTCGCCCTCACCAACGGTGAGGTCGACATGATCGACGGCATCGACGCCACCGTCGTCGACAAGATCACGCAGGGCGGCGCCAAGCTCTACGAGGCCCCCGGCATGAACGTCAACTACATGGCGTACAACGTGACGTCGAATCTCTTCAAGAACCAGGCGGCCCGCGTCGCGTTCTCGCAGGCCATCAACCGCCCGGAGCTCGTCGCGAGCCTCTACCAGGGCTACTCGGAAGTGGCCGAGACGATCCTGCCCACCTTCGTTCCGGGCTATGACGCCACGGTCAAGCAGGTCGAGTACGACGAGGCTGCCGCAAAGGCCGGTCTCGCTGCTGCGGGCGTCAAGAAGGTCCACATGATCGCCTACTCGAACCCGCGGCCGTACAACGCCGCAACCGGCCAGTCACTCGCGACCGCCATCCAGGGCTACCTGCAGAAGGTCGGCGTCGAGTGCACGATCGACATCTTCGACTGGACCACCTACAAGGAGAAGGTCAAGGGCGGCGACTACGACATCGCCTTCTACGGCTGGATCGGCGACAACGGCGACCCGGACAACTTCCTGAACCTGCTCTCCGACCCTGACCCGAGCCTGAACATCGCGCGGTGGCAGGACCCGGTCTACATCCAGGGCATCAAGGACGCGCTCGCCATGCCGAACGGCGCCGAGCGCTACGCCAAGTACGGCGAGCTTGAGAAGTTCGCCGCGGAGCGCGCGATCTGGCTGCCCATCAGCCACGCCAAGACGATCGCCGGCTACGGGCCCAAGGTCTCGGGCTTCATCTATCACGTGACCGGCAACACCTTCCTCTCGAAGGTCGTCGTAGAGAAGTAACATCACCGAACGCGAACCTGCGAGGTGCAGCCGGGAACCGAGTACTGCGATTCCCGGCTGCACCATTCGCTGAGCCCGACGAAGGCCTCACGACATGCTGAAGTACGTCATCAAGCGGGTGCTGATGGTCATTCCGGTCATGATCGGGGTGTCTATCATCGTGTTCTCGCTGATGCGGGTCTTCTCGCCCGACCCCGCGCCCATCGTCTTGGGGCAGCACGCCAACGAGCAGTCGATGCAGGTGTGGCGCGAGGCGAACGGCCTCAACGACCCGGTCGTGACCCAGTACGTGAAGTATCTGGCCGGCGCCTTCAAGGGTGACCTCGGCACGTCGTACTACTCGAAGTCCGACGTCGCCAAGGAGATCGGCGCGCGCTTCCCGGCTACGATCGAGCTTGCCGTGGCAGCGATCATCTTCGCGTCATTATTCGGCATCCTCTTGGGCGTGATCGCGGCGGTGAAGAAGAACTCCATCTTTGACGCGGCGGGATCGCTCCTCGCGCTCGTGGGCGTCTCGATTCCCATCTTCTGGCTCGGCATCCTCTTCATCATGTTCTTCTCAGGCTTCCTGCACCTGCTGCCCTCCGGCGGTCGCATCGACGTCCTGCTGAGGCCCACGGAAGTCACCGGTTTCTACATGATCGACGCGCTCATCTCCGGCAACAGCGAGGCCTTCAAGAGCGCCTACCAGCACCTCATCCTGCCGGCGCTCGCGCTCGGCATGTACTCGATGGCGATCATCACGCGCATGACCCGCTCGGCGATGCTGGAATCCCTCGGTCAGGACTACATCCGCACTGCCCGAGCGAAGGGCATCTCGGAAGTGAAGGTCGTCGGGAAGCACGCGCTCAGAAACTCGATGATCCCGGTGACGACGGTGATCGGCCTGCAGTTCGGCGCGCTTCTCGGCGGCGCGCTCTTGACCGAGAGCGTCTTCTCCTGGCCGGGCATCGGCAAGTTCACCGTCGACAGCATCCTGAAATCCGACTTCCCCATCGTGCAGGGGATCGTGCTCCTTGTGGCGGTCATCTTCGTGACCGTCAACCTGGTCGCGGACCTCGTGTACGCGTACCTCGATCCGCGCATCAAGTACTCGTCGAACAAGGAGCGGTAGCCATGAGCGAATGGGACCGCCCCATCCAGGGTCCGCTGCCAGAGCCGTCCTCCACGACGCTCCTGGCCGACGAGACCATGGCGCTTGGCGAGCTCTTGCCGGACGGGGGCATCCCGGAGTTCGACGAGACCTTCCACGAGAAGCCCGAGAACCAGTGGCTCGAGATGTGGCGCGCGCTCCGCGCGAACCGCGCCGCGCTCGTGAGCCTCGTCTTCATCGCCTTCCTGGTCTTCCTGGCGATCGCAGGCCCGTCTATCACGCCGTACAACCCCATCGAGACCAACATGGCGAACGCGCTCAAGCCGCCAAGCTCGGCGCACCTGTTCGGCACCGACCAGCTGGGCATGGACATCTTCAGCCGAGTGATCGCCGGCACGCGCGTGTCCCTCACCGTCGGTCTCCTGGCGGTCTCAATCGCGCTCACGACCGGCATCATCCTGGGCTCGATCGCCGGCTACGTCGGCGGCTGGGTCGACACCACGATCATGCGCGTGATGGACATGATGCTCGCGGTCCCGTCGATCCTTCTGGCCATCACGCTCATGGCGGCCCTTGGCAAGGGCATCGACAAGGCGGTGATCGCGATCGGCCTCGTGTCGATTCCCGAGTACGCCCGAATCGTTCGCGGCAACATCCTCTCCATCAAGGAGAACGACTACATCGCGGCCGCGCACGTGGTGGGCCTCACCAACACCCGGATCATCTTCCGGCACGTGCTCCCCAACGCGCTTTCCGTGATCATCGTCCGAGCGACGCTCGGCATCTCCTCAGCGGTCCTCGACACGGCGGCGCTCGGCTTCCTGGGCCTCGGCGTGCAGCCGCCACAGGCCGAGTGGGGCGACATGCTCGGCCGGGCGCGCGGCTTCATCTTCCAGGCGCCGCACACGCTGCTCTACCCGGGCATGGCCATCACCGCGACGGTGCTGGCGTTCAACCTGCTGGGTGACGGCCTGCGCGACGCCCTCGACCCCAAGTCGCGGATCAAGTGAGCGCCCCGATGCCCACGACCCCCACGACCCCCACGCCGCCCGCCGCCGCCGCGCGCGCCGCCGCCACCCTCCTCGAGGTCACCGGGCTTTCCACCGACTTCGTCATGAAGCGCGGCACCGTCAACGCGGTCCGCGACATGAGCTTCACCGTGCGCGAGCGCGAGGTGCTCGCCATCGTCGGCGAGTCCGGCTCGGGCAAGAGCGTCGCGGCGCTCTCGGTGCTGCGCCTGCTGCAGCCGCCGGGCCGCGTGCGTGGCAGGCGAGGTCTGCTACAAGGGGCAGGACCTGCTCGCGCTTTCCGCAAGCGACATGCGCGACATCCGCGGCAACCACATCTCGATGATCTTCCAGGAGCCGATGACCTCGCTGAACCCGGTCTTCACCATCGAGGACCAGCTCATCGAGAGCATCCAGACGCACATGAAGCTCGACCACAAGGCCGCGGTCGCGCGGGCCATCGACATGCTGCGCCTCGTGGGCATCCCGTCGGCCGAGAAGCGCATCAAGGACTACCCGCACCAGATGTCCGGCGGCATGCGCCAGCGCGTGATGACCGCCATGGCGCTCGCGTGCGATCCCGACCTCCTCATCGCCGACGAGCCGACGACCGCCCTCGACGTGACCATCCAGGCGCAGATCCTCGCGCTCCTCTCCGAGCTCCGCGACAAGATCGGCATGGCCGTCATCCTCATCACCCACGACCTGGGCGTGGTGGCCGAGACCGCCGACCGCGTCGTCGTGATGTACTGCGGGCAGGTCGTCGAGGAGGCCACCGCGCGAGCAGCTCTTCGAGCGCCCGCTGCACCCCTACACGCTCGGGCTGCTGGAGTCCATCCCCACCATGGAGGACACCGAGTCCGACGAGCCGCTCTACATGATCCGCGGCATGGTTCCCAACCCGCTCAACCTGCCGAGGGGCTGCGCGTTCGCTCCGCGCTGCGACCGCCGGATGGCGCGCTGCGTGGGCGAGCATGCCCGAGCTCGTCGAGTTCGCCGACGGCCACAAGCTGCGCTGCTTCCTCTACGCGCCCGACGCCGCCCCCGCCACCCCGGCCGCCGCCCCCGCCCCTGCCGCGCCCCCACGCCCCGGCGGTGAGCCCTCGTGACCCAGCCGCTGATCTCCCTCCGCCACCTCTCCAAGTTCTTCCCGATGGACACCGACCTCCTCGGCCGCACGACCTCCGTGCTCAAGGCCGTCGACGACCTGTCGCTGGACATCTACCCCGGCGAGACGTTCGGCCTGGTGGGCGAGTCCGGCTGCGGCAAGACGACCGTCGGCAAGCTCCTGGTCGACCTCTACACGCCCACCGCCGGCGAGATCATCTACGACGGCCGCGACCTGGCGAAGCTCAAGCCCAAGGAGCGCCGCCGCTACTGCCGCGAGATCCAGCTCATCTTCCAGGACCCGTACTCGTCGCTCAACCCGCGAATGACGGTGGGCGACATCATCTCGGAGCCCATCCGAGTCAACCGCCTGCAGCCGCCCGACAAGATCGATGACCGAGTGGGCTACCTGCTCAACGCGGTCGGCCTCTCCGCCAACTACCGCAACCGCTTCCCGCACGAGTTCTCCGGCGGCCAGCGCCAGCGCATCGGCATCGCGCGCAGCGCTTGCGATGGAGCCCAAGCTCATCGTGTGCGACGAGCCGGTCTCCGCGCTCGACGTGTCCGTCCAGGCGCAGGTGCTGAACCTCCTCGACGAGCTCTCCGACGAGTTCGGCCTGACCTACCTCTTCATCGCCCACGGCCTCAACGTGGTCAAGCACATCAGTGACCGAGTAGGCGTGATGTACCTCGGCCGCCTGGTGGAGGTGGCGCCAAAGCGGGAGCTCTACCGCAACCCGCTCCACCCGTACACCAGGGCGCTCCTCTCGGCGATCCCCGTGACCAATCCCGCGCAGCGCGAAGCAGCGCATCCTGCTTGAAGGGGACGTCTCCAGCCCCATCGACCCGGCGCCCGGCTGCCGCTTCTCAAGCCGCTGCTACGCCAAGAGCGGGTGCGCGGGCTGCGCGTGCGACACGGTGATGCCGGAGCTGGTGGAGGTCTCGCCGGGCCACTTCGTATCGTGCTATCTGCACTCGAGTGCGGAGAGCTCCTAGCCAAGCACTCAGGAGAGTTATCATATATGATAACTTCTCAGACACTCTGCGACAGAGTCTCCGCATGGCCTTCAACTGCATCCCGCACGCCCCCGAACGTTAGGTGGTCACGACTATGTACACACTCCGCTACGCCCACGCTCGCGTGCTCCAGCAGATCCAGTCATGGCCGCCGGGGATGCAGGCCGACTTCGCTCGGTCCGCCGCGCTCCTCACAGACCTGGGTCCCAAGCTGCGAGTCCCGCACACCCACTCGCTCGGCACCGGCCTCTTCGAACTTCCGGTCGGCGGGTCCGAGGGCGACGGCCACCTGCTCTACGCCCTCGTGGAGAACGAAATCATGCTTCTGGACGCGTTTAGAGGTCTGGGCCGAGTGGATCGCGAATCGCCACACGCAACCACGGCGCTTCGCAGAATGGCGAAGGCGCGCAAGGCGGCGAAGGGCCAGGGACCGGGGCGGGCCGATACCGAGTACGTGCCAGTCCCGCACGACCACGCCGCGTTCCTCGCCACGGCCGCCAAGCAGCCGGGCTTCGATGAGGCCTACGCGGCGCTTGAAGAGGGCGCCCTGATCGCGCGCGCGCTCGTCGCGGCTCGCGTTCGCGCCGGCCTCACGCAGGACGAGGTCGCGCACCGGATGGGAACCAGCTCAAGCTTCGTCTCCCGGCTGGAGGCCGCGGACGGACGTCACTCTCCAACGCTCGGGACGCTGAGGAAGTACGCCAACGCGGTCGGCTGCGATCTCAAGATCCAGCTCGTGGAGCGCACCTCAACATAACGGCCCGCGCCCCGCCCCGCCCCGCCCCGCCCCGCCCCGCCGCCCCGCCCCGCCCCGCCCCGCCCCGCCCCGCCCCGCCCGCCCTACTTCTCCACCACCACATTCTGCAGGTACAGGTTCCCCGTCGCGTGGTAGACGTAGCCCGACACGCCGGGCCGGTACCCCGCCTGCTGCTTCGCGTGCGACAGCACCAGCCACACCGAGCGCTCGGCCACGTACGTCTCGCACGTGCCGTACGCGTCGTTGCGCACCTCCCCGTTGGGCATCGCCAGCGCATCGCGAATCATGCGGATGTACGTCGGGTCCTGCCACCGCGCGATATTCAAATTCGGCTCCGGATCGGCCAGCAGGTTGAGGAAGTTGTCCGGGTCGCCGTTGTCGCCGATCCAGCCGTAGAAGGCCACGTCGTAGTCGCCGGCCTTGACCTTCTCCTTGTACGTGGTCCAGTCGAAGGTGTCGATCGTGCACTCGACGCCCACCTTCTGCAGGTAGCCTTGGATCGCCGCGGCCAAAGACGCGCCGGTCATCGGGTTGTACGGGCGCGGGTTCGAGTACGTGATCATGTGGATCTTCTTGATGCCCGCCGCCGCAATGCCGGCGCGGGCGGCCTCGGGGTCGTATCCCGCCTGCTTCACATCGGGGTCGTAGCCAGGCATGAAGGTCGGCAGGATGGTGGTGGCCACCTCGGAGTAGCCCTGGTAGAGGCTCTTCACCAACTCGGGCACGTTGACCGCCTGCGACACGGCGCGCCGAGCCTCGGCTGACTTGAACATGTCGGTCGTGGTGTTGAAGGCCATGTAGTTCACGTTCATGCCGGGCGCCTCGTAGAGCTTGTTCCCGCCCTCCGTGATCGTGTTGACGACCGTGGCATCGATGCCGTCGATCATGTCCACTTCACCGTTGTTGAGCGCCAGCACGCGCGCCGAGTTGTCGGTGATGATCCGGAAGACGATGTTCTTGGTCTTTGCCTTCTCGCCCCAGTAGTCGTCGTTGCGGACCAGGACGACGTTCTCGCCCTTGTTCCATTCGACGAACGTGTACGGCCCGGTCCCAACCGGCGCCTCCATGACCGAGTTGTTCCCGGCCGCAAGCGCCGCTGGGCTCACCATGGGTGCCGCCATGCTCATGGCCAGATTGGCGAGGAACGCGGTGTTCCTCTGCGTGAGATTGATCTGCACCGTGTACGGATCGACCACGACGACGTCTTTCACGGTGCCGAACGTGAAGCCCGCGTACGGCATGTCGTCGTCGACCTTGGGCGGCAGCTGACGGTCGATGTTGAACTTCACGGCCTCGGCGTTGAACGGCGTGCCGTCGTGGAACGTCACGCCCTCCTGGAGCTTGAAGGTGTAGCTCAAGCCGTCGGGGCTGATCTCCCACTCCTTGGCGAGGCTGGGCAGCACCTCGGTTGAGTCGGGCGCGTACTTGGTCAGGCCCTCGTAGATGTTGCCGATGGGCTTGGCCGACTCCAGGTCGTCCACGCGGGCCGGGTCCAGGCCGCGAGGGTCGGCGCCCTGCGCGAACGTGAAGGTCTCGGCGTAGGTGGCGCCCGAGCCGCCGTCGGCCGAGCCGTCGCCGGGTTCGTCCTTGGCGCCGCAGCCGGTGAGCGGCGCGACGCTCAGCGCGAGGGCAAGCAGTAGTGCGAGCAGGCGGATCGGTCGTTTCACGATGTGCTCTCTCTCCCCGGGGGTGGGTGCTCGACGGACGCCGAAGCAGAAGTGCTCCGGGCGCGCGTCAGACGCGATGCGCAAGAGAATAGCGCACCGAGGGGTGCGCCGAACACTGCGCTTGCCCCGCTCCGCGCGCACGGGCTATACTTCGGATAGCCGCAGGGAGAGGACCGGCATGATCACCAAGGTGCAGAAGTGGGGCAACAGCCAGGGGCTCAGGCTGAGCAAGGAGCTTCTTGCTGGCGTCGATATCGACGTGGGAGACGCGGTTGACGTGTCCGCGCACGACGGTGTGCTCGTGGTGACGCCGGTCCGCCGCGTGAGGGGTGGCGTGGATCTCGGGCAGCTGGTCAGGGAGATTCCCGCGGACTACACGCCCGGAGAGCTTGAGTGGGGGCCTCCCGAGGGCCGGGAGGTCTGGTAGTGGCAGCCTACATCCCGCGCAAGGGCGACCTCATCGCGCTCACGTTCGACCCACAGTCCGGTCACGAGCAGCGCGGCCGCCGGCCCGCTCTCGTGGTCAGCAATGACCTCTTCAACAGGCACACCGGACTCTGCATCGTCTGCCCCATCACCAGCACGCGGCGCGACTACCCATTTCACGTGGCGATTCCCGAGGGTGTCGAGGTGACCGGCGTCGTCATGGCCGAGCAGGTGAAGTCGATCGACTTCCAGGCGAGGGCTGCAAAACGAATCGGAAGCGCACCAGAAGGCGTGCTGGACGAGGTGCTGGCGGTCCTGGACGCGTGCATCTACTGAGGTCGCCGTGACCGGCGCGGGTCCTCACCATGTTGACGCCCCCTGTTCCGCGACGTACGCTATCCCGTACGTGAAGGGAGCGCCACATGACCACCAACTACACTGCGACGGAAGCCCGCAAGCATCTCTACAGCCTGGTCGATCGCGTGCAGGAGTCGCACGAGCCCATCCAGATCACCGGCAAGCGCGGCGCCGCGGTTCTCGTGTCTCAAGAAGACTGGGACGCCGTGCAGGAGACGCTGTACCTGGTCTCGATTCCCGGCATGCGCGAGTCGATCCTCGAAGGCATGGCCGCGCCGGTGTCAGACCTTGAAGATGAGCTCGACTGGTGAGCTGGCGCCTCGTCTACACGAAGGCAGCGCAGAAGGACGCGCCGCAACCTCGCCGGCGCTGGGCTGAAGCCAAAGGCGCAGACGCTTCTCGACCTGCTCGCCGCCAACCCGTATCAGTCGCCACCGCCCTACGAGAAGTTGGTGGGCGACCTCGCAGGCGCGTATTCTCGACGCATCAGCATCCAGCACCGGCTCGTGTATCAGGTGCTCGACGACGAGCACGTGGTCAAGGTGCTCCGCATGTGGAGTCACTACGAGTAGGACGGAGGCGGCCTCCATGCCCGATGTCCGCATCATCCCCGGCTCCACTCCCGGCGCCGTCGGCCGAGTGACAGAGCTCCACGCCCTCTACTACCACCGCGAGTGGGGCTTCGGCCGCTTCTTCGAGGCCAAGGTCGCCACCGAGTTGGCCGCGTTTCTGGAGCGCTTCGACGAGGAGCGCGACGGCTTCTGGACCGCAATCGCCGACAACCGCATCGAGGGCGCCATCGCGATTGACGGCGCCAAGGCCGCAGCCGAGGCCGCAGCTGAGGGCGCGCACCTGCGCTGGTTCGTCGTGTCGGACGCGCTCCGAAACCAAGGTGTCGGCAGCCGGCTCATGAAAACCGCGATGGACTTCTGTCACAGCCGCCACTACGACCGCATCTACCTGTGGACGTTTGAGGGCCTCGACGCCGCGCGGCACCTCTACGAGAAGCACGGCTTCCACGTCACGGAGGAGAGCCGAGGGACCACCTGGGGGCGCGAGGTGCTGGAGCAGCGGATGGAGCTGGCGCCGCCGGTAGCGACCCTCAGTAGTGGTACCGGAGCTGTGCGATGAGAATGGCGCCCTCGCGCACGGCGTACACGATGCGATGCTCGTCATTGATGCGGCGCGACCAGTAGCCCGATAGTGCGTACGAGACAGGCCTGATCAGGCCGCTTCCAGGTAGCTCACGAGCTGCAGCGCTCGATCGAGCGAGAGCTTGCTTGGATTTCCCTGCGCCAGAAACGCGTGGAGATTCCCCGGGTTGAGCCCCAGGTCCTTTGCCATTCGATAGCGAGTCACGCCCTTGGCGGACTCCAGGGCGAGCACGCGCTTCCTGGCTTCGAGCTTCAGGTGCGCATCGCGCGCCGACGCGTCGCGACGCGCGACGTAGCTTCGCCAGACCTTGGAGTACTCGGGTCGCAATCGCGGGTCCTCGGCGGAAATCGCGGACTCAAGGCGCCCGTCCCGCTCAAGCGCAACGAGGACCTTCAGCTCATGCGCCAGTCCGGGCTGCCCGGCAAGCATCTGGGACAGTCTGGCGTCGTGCCCCCTCTTCACTGCCCAGAGCAGGAGGGGCTCGGTGAGGCGCGGCTCGGTGCGCGCCAGATCCGCGAGCCGCGAGAGCGCATGCGTGTCTCTCCCGGCGAGGTACCGAACGTATGAATCCAGGTATCCCCCGAACGTCAGCTGTCGCATGGCCCGAACTCCTTCCTATACGAGCCGTGGTTGTCGAGTAACTGCCGGTGGCGCCGTTCGATCAGCTTGCTGCCCGCCATGTCCGCCACCACTTCGGCGAGTCGGTCCCAGTCCAGGACTGCCAGCACTTCCGGACGACGCACGTCGCTCGCATCTGTGGCCCTTGCCGAGTACAGCTTCGATGCCACGATGTCCTCAACTGACGCCGCATAGCATTCGACGGCCTTGGTTGCCAGACCGAGCGGGACCAGTCTGTCTTCCAAGTTGTACGCGAACTGGTCCTGGTAGGCCGTCGCCCGGCCGCTGAGGTCGTACTTCTCCATCAGCGGCAGCAGCTCCGCGGGGAACCGGAGCGCGTCGAGGTCTGCGGTCGCACGTGCGAGACAACCCAAGAGAACCAGCGCGCCTCCGCCCACGAGCACCAGGCGAAAGGATCGACCGGGGAAGAGCAGAGCGACTGCCCGATCGAACTCCAGGAGGCGATTCCGGAGCTCAGGTTCTCCCATGTCCAAGCCGCTCGTCATGGTGCTTGTCCTCCCAGTGTCAATCTTCAAGAATAGTATTCTCCAAAGAGAAACACAGCAAGGGAATCCTTGTTCTGGGACACGGGATGCGATGCCGCTCTCTCGCGGTGGATCCACCCCGAGGAACGCGGAGGCCGCCTCGCGGGGTCACTGTGACACGCGGGCCTAGCCAGAAGCCAAACTCGACCTAGCCCGTGAATGGCAACCGCAGCCTGCAGCTCTCGCGCCTGCCCCACCGAACCCTCGGGAAAGTTATCATATTTGATAACTTCCTAGAGGGTCCGCGGGAGCACACCCCCGAAGGCGTTCGCGCCGCGCTCGCCCCGCCCCGGCGCCGCCACCGCCCCGCCGCCCCGCGCTCGCCGCCCGACCCGGCCCCGCGGCGACACCATCTCGTCTCACGTCTGCTACCGCGCCGAAACCGACGGCGCGCGCCCGTCGACGTACGATTCGTGGCAAGGGGCGACGGCGCGACGGGGGGTCCGCGATGACCGACCAAGCTGATGACGGTCTGCTGCTCGGCACGTCCGGCACGTCCGGGCGGAGCGAGATACGCATGCTTCCCAGCTCAGCGATCAGGCACGGCTATGTCGCAGGAGCACCCGCCACCGGCAAGACAACCACGCTGCAGGTGCTCGCCGAACAATTCTCCGAGATTGGCGTGCCGGTCTTCGCGACGGACACCAGCGGGGAGCTCACGGGCCTCTCCCAACCCGGCGCCAACGTCAGCCCCGGCGCCGCTCCGTACCCGGTGATCCTCTGGGACGCGCTCGGCGCCCAGGGCCACCCGCTTCGCACGACGGTCGCAAACATGGGCCCGCTCCTCCTCTCGCGCCTCCTCAATCTCAACGACACGCAGGAAGCCGTGCTCACGGTCGCCCACCGCGTCGCTGACGACAGCGGCCTCCTCCTCCTGGACACCAAGGACTTGCGCGCGATGCTCAAGTACGCTGCCGACCACGCGGCCGAGATCAGCACCACGTACGGGAGCGTCTCGGCGGCCACCATCGGAACCATCCAGCGGGCGCTGCTCCAGTTCGAGGAGCGCGGCGGAACCCGGCTCTTCGGCGAGCCGGCGCTTGATGTGTCCGAGTTCCTGCGGACCGGCCCCGACGGGCGCGGCACCATCAGCCTCCTCCTCGCGGACCGGTCGGTCATGTCCCGCCGTGAGTACTCGGCCCTGGTCCTCTGGCTCCTGACCCAGCTCCGCAATCTCCTGCCGGAAACCGCAGCGCAACGGGCCGCGGAGCCCGCCACGCAGTCCGCCGCGCACCCGGCCGCGGAGCCCACGCCCCAGCCGGCGCCCAACCCACCCTCGTCGTGCTCATCGAGGATGCCCACCTGCTCTTCGAGGACGCGCCGGCCCCGCTCATCGACGGCGCGGAACAGGTCCTCCGCTCCCTCTCTCGCAGAGGCGTGGGCGTCTTTCTCGCCACGGAGAACCCCGTCGACCTGCCCGAGCGCATCCTCAGCCACCTCGGCACCCGCATCCAGCACGCGCTTCGCGACTACACGCCGCGCGACGAGCGGCGCCTCACCGCCGCCTCCGAGCTGCTGCGCGCCAATCCGGCCTTCCTGACCGAGTTGGTGCTCTCGGCGCTCGCCCCCGGCGAGGCGCTCGTCTCGGTCCTCGACACCGACGGTACGCCCTACCGAGTGGAACGCACGCTGATCGTGCCGCCTCACAGCCACGTGGGGGCAATTACCGAGGAGGCGCGTCGGGCGCTCTGCGCGAGCTCGCCTCTTGCCGGCCGCTACGATGTGGCCGTGGACCGCGAGAGCGCGTACGAGGTGCTGAAGGCGGCCGCGGAGATCGCGGCGACCGCCGCCGCAACCGAAGCCAAAGCCGCAGCCGAGGCCAAGGCCGCCCTGCAGCAGGCGAGGCTCGAGGCCGCGCAGGCGCGCGCGGCCGCGGCAGCCGAGCGGGCGGAGCGTGCCGCCCGAGTGCACGACAACAGGATGATGGAAGCGGCCGGCAGGAGCGCGGCGCGCTCGATCGGCACCCAGGTCGCCAGAACGATCCTGCGTGGCATCCTCGGCGCGGCCCTCAAGACGGGGTCCACGGGGGCTAGGCAGGTGCGCGTGGATCGAGAATAGTCACGCTTGACGTTACTAACGCCGTGCGTTACTATCGCCCCATGATCGTCTCATTCAAGGATGCTGATACCGCCAAGCTCGCCGGGAGCACCCGCGTGCGCCGCTTCGTCAACATCGAGTCGGTCGCGAGACGCAAGCTTCGCCAGCTCGAGATCGCGGGCGTGCTCGACGACCTCAGGGTGCCACCGGGCAACCGACTCGAGGCGCTCAAGGGAGATCGGTCCGGCCAACACAGCATCCGAGTGAACGACCAGTACCGTATCTGCTTCCGTTGGACGCAAGCAGGGCCCGAAGACGTTGAGATCGTGGATTACCACTAGGACGTGATGACAATGACCAAGCTCAAGCCAGTGACCCCCGGCGAGCTCCTCCTGGAGGAGTTCTTGAAGCCCATGGGCGTCTCGCAGTACCGCCTCGCCAAGGAGATCGGCGTGCCGGCACAGCGCATCGGGGCCATCGTTGCGGGCAAGCGCGCCGTCACCGCTGACACCGACCTGCGCCTCTGCAAGTTCTTCGGCCTGTCGCACGGCTACTGGCTGCGCGCGCAGGCCGCCTACGACACCGAGGTCGCGCAGGACGAGCTCCGCGACACTCTCGAGCGCATCAAGCCGTGGCGCGGAATCGGCGGTCAGCTGGGGCATACCGCCTAGCAGCGGGATCGAGCAGAACGCACGGCGAGGATTCGGTTTGGCTCCGACAAGGACAGGCGGGTGTCCTCGGATCATGAGCATCCCAGCGGTCGACATCAACAAGCTCACTCCAGAGGAGCGCCTAGCCTTGATCGGCGACCTCTGGGACAGTCTTCGCGCGCGACCGGAGCCCGTACCTGTCACTTTGGCACAGCAGAAAGAGCTTGATCGGAGGCTTGACGAGCTCGACAGCGGCAAGGCGGCGGTCATCTCCTGGGAAGACGTCAAACGACGGCTTCACGGCTGATCAGCGTGCGCAGCGGCTCGACTCCGCCTCGGGCACCGCGCACGCCGATCACGTCGAGATCTGCGACTACCACTGAGGAGAAGGTCCAACCATGGTGATTCCGAACACCGACCAGCGCACCGCCCGCCCAACGCATCCGGGTGAGATGCTGCGTGAGGACTTCATGCCGGACTACGACCTGACGGTTGCCGGCCTGGCGGATGCCCTCGGCCATTTCGCGCCAGACCGTCAACGAGCTGCTCCGCGAGCGCCGCGCCTTGAGTCCTGAGATGGCGCCGCGACTCTCGCAGCTGTTCGGTAATTCGGCCGAGTTCTGGCTCAACGCCCAGCGCGCCGTCGATCTGTGGGATGCCGCGTAGGAGCTCAGACGCAAGGGCATCCACCTCAAGCGATTGAGTGTCGCCTAGTGCGAGAACGGTGGCCGAGTGAAGCCCTCAGCCCGTCGGCCCTCACCTCCCGCATCGTGCGCCCCGCACCCTCCAAAACTTATCAAATCTGCTAACTTTTCAGAGGGTCCCAACAGGACCCCCGCCGCGCCCGCAGCGGCTGTCGGCCGAGTGATCGCGGCGATCCGGCTCAAACCGGCGGCGTGGCGCAGAATCGGGTAGATACCACGCAGAGGCCGGTGCGGGTCACGCGCACCAGGTTCGGCCGAGCCTTGGGACAGGGGGGTTCTGATGAGGAGCCGAGGATATCTCTCGCTCGCGCTGGTAGCACTCGTTGTGCTGAGCGCACTCGCGTTGTCTGGCTGCTCGTGCGCTCCGATCCGCCGAGAGCGCATTGAGCAGTACAGGGGCGACGGGCCCACGAGCCCCCTCCCAAAGCAAGAGCCGGCTGGCACCCTCCTCAGCAGGGCCGAGGAGATCGAGATCTTCAAGAACTCCAACGACGGCGTCGTACGCGCGGGTTCTTCCAAGCCGGTCACCTTCACGCTGGCACAGCAGACCTCGATCAGCTACATCCAGACGTACCACTGGGACTCGGGCAAGCCTCCGGGTGAGATCTCGCTCAGAGGCGAGGACGGTACCGTGTACGGTCCGTGGAAAGCGGTCGGAACCGAGGGCCAGGGCGGCATGCCGAACGCCTACTGGGAGGTCAAACCGAATCAGAGCCTGAAGCCCGGCACCTACACGGTGGTCGACTCGGATCCCGGCTCATGGTCAACGAACGACCAGATGGGCGGGTTAGGACAGACCATCGTGCGGGGCTATTCGGAGGAGTAGGACGCCCGCGCCGCCCCTCAGGTGCTACAATCAGTACCTGAATACCGATACGGTTTGGGGGTCCACGATGTGCGCCCTGCGCAGGAGCTCTGCAGCAGTGAAGTTCTCGGAGGATGTCGTCCCGCTCGGGGAGATGAAGATCAACCCAGGCAAGATCGTGCGCCGCGCAGGCGAGACTGGCCGCCCCGTGCTGCTCACCAGCCACGGGCGCGGCGTCGCAGTGGTGCAGGGGCTCGACGAGTACGAGGCCGCCCAGGATGAGCGGGACTTCATGCGCGCGGTGGTCGCCGGCCTTGCGGACATCGAAGCGGGCCGGGTCCTGTCACTCGATGAGGTCGTGCTCTCACTCGGGCTTGAGTGATGGCAGTGCGTGTCCGCATCCGCGTCGAGTTCGCGCAATCTGCACGCGATGACCTGCGCGACATCATGGACTGGTACGCCTCCCAGGACGTTCCCGAGGTGGGGCGGCGTCTCGCGATGGAGGTCATCGAGCGCGTCCGCCAGCTCGAGAGGTTCCCCGACAGCGGCAGGATGGTTCCCGAGTTTGACACCACGTGGCTGCGCGAGCTCGAGCATCCGCCGTTCCGGATCGTCTATCGCCGAGACGAAGAGTCGGTGACGGTGGTCCGAGTCTGGCGCAGCGAGCGCCTCTTGGATCCCGGCCTCGGGGACGCGTAGAGTCCGCCCGCCATCCCACCTCCGGCACCCCTCACCGTGCACCCTCGGAAAACCTATCAAACGTGCTAACTTTTCAGAGGGTCCCCAACAGACACCCCCGGAGGCGCGCGCAGTGGACATCCCACGCATCTTCACCATCACTGAGGCCGCTCACCGCATCCACAACCCGATCACACCCGAGAAGCTCGCCACCCTCGGCGCCGCGCTGCGTCTGGAACCGGGAACCAGCGTCCTCGACCTCGGCAGCGGTTCGGGGGAGATGCTGTGCACCTGGGCACGCGATCACGGCATCGTCGGCACCGGCGTCGACATGAGCCAGCTGTTCACCGAGCAGGCACGACTCCGCGCCCAGCAACTCGGCGTCGCCGACCAGGTCACGTTCATCCACGCCGACGCCGCGGGCTACACCGCTGACGAGAAGGTCCACATCGCAGCCTGTGTCGGCGCCACGTGGATCGGCGGGGGAGTCGCCGGCACCATCGAACTCCTCAAGCGGAGCCTGCGCCCCGGGAGGGATCATCCTCATCGGCGAGCCCTACTGGCGGCAGCTGCCGCCGACGGAAGACGTGGCCAAGGGGTGTGGCGCCACCGAGATCTCCGACTTCCTCACGCTCCCAGACCTTCTCGTGTCGTTCGGCCACCTCGGCTACGACGTCGTGGAAATGGTTCTGGCTGACCAAGACGGCTGGGACAGATACGAGGCGGCCAAGTGGCTCACCATGCGTCGGTGGCTCGAAGCCAATCCCGACGACGAGTTCGCGAAGGATGTTCGAGCCCAACTGACCTCGGAACCCGAGCGCTACGCCACGTACACGCGTGAATATCTGGGCTGGGGTGTGTTCGCGCTGATGCCGAGGTGACGCGCAGCGCCACCCTCTGACCCGCGGCAAGGATTCGGTTTGGTTCTGGTAAGTCCGACGGCGTATCATCGGACCATGAGCACGCCAGCAATCGACATCAACAAGCTCGCTCCTAGGGAGCGTCTGCCTTGATCGGAGACCTGTTGCTGTGACTATTGAAGAGATCAAGCGCGAAGCGCTTCAGTTGGATCCCTCCACGCGGGCGAGTCTCGCCCGCGACATCTTGCACAGCCTCGACGATCTCTCCGAGACCGAAGTCGAGCGGCTCTGGCTCGAAGAGGCCGTTCGCCGCGACCAGGAGATGGCGTCGGGCCTGGTGCAGCCCATCCCGATGGATGAGGTATTCGCAGAACTCCGAGCTTCTCGAAAGTGAGCTCGCGCCCTGGCTTCCACCCGGATGCCAAGCGCGAGATGCGCGAGGCAGCTGACTTCTACGACCTGGAGAGTCCCGGGCTCGGCAGCGAATTCCTCAACGCGGTCGAGTCGAC